>NC_022198.1:0-1200000 GCF_000590555.1 Corynebacterium argentoratense DSM 44202 | reverse complement strand
AACATCCAGGTAAAACGATGAGGCCCCCCGCAACCGTAGCCAAGATACGCGCAGACTTAAGCCCCCATGCCGGACGATCAAATGACACACGCTGGGCTAAAGATGGGGGAGTAGCTATCACCACGCCATCATAAACCGAACAAGCCCTCAGCCCACTGCACTCGGGTGTGCAATAATTCACCCCATGGCTTTTCCACAAGCAGATACGCTTGCACCCATCGTTGAAAAAATCGCAGAACAACACCACCTCGACGTTGAAACTCTCGCCGTCAAACCCGCCGGAGCAAAAACCAGGGTCCTTATCGCTGTTGACGGAGATACCCGGCCAGACCTTGATCTGTTAGAGATAGTTTCCAAGCAGATCTCCGAAGCTTTTGACGCAGCGGAAGACCGCGGGGAACTACGCTTCGGCAACCAGGAATACGCCCTCGAAGTCTCCACCCCGGGCGTGGACCTGCCCCTGACCCTTGCCCGCCACTGGCGCCGCAACCAGGGACGCATCGCAGTAGTCGTAGTGGAAGGCAAGAAGCAGCGCTTCCGGATCGGTGCACTTAACGATGCTGAAGACGCTGTGATGGCCATTGAAACCAAAGGCAAAACTCTCACCAGCTCACCTCGCCCACTTGTAGAGGTCAGTGGGGCAACCGTGGATGTCGAGTTTAAACAACCACCGGCCGCAGAACTAGAACTGGCACAAGCGCCGTTTGAAGATTAAAGTGGCTGCCCGAGCCTTCATCGCAATGTGCTCAACCTCCGCAGCTCAAGAAAGAACCACACTGCGGAACATAACTACACAACCTGCATAAGGAAAAACAAGTGAACATTGACGTCCACGCACTAGAAACAATTGAGAAGGAACGCGGCATTCCGGTACGAGAGCTTCTCGACACTATCTCCCGAGCACTGCTCCAGGCCTACCTCGAAGACCGCGACGATTCCAAGACTTCGCGCGCCCGCGTGGTCATCGACAAATACACTGGTGACGTCGCCGTCATGGTGCAGGAATTCGATGAAGACGGCGTAGCAGGCCCGGAAGAAGACGACACCCCCGTCAACTTCGCCCGTGTCGGTGCCCAGGCCGTTCGCGAAGCTATCGTGGGGCGCCTCCGCGAAGCCGAAACCAATCAGCGACTTGGCGAGTACGCAGGCTACGAAGGCACCGTCGTCAGTGGTGTCGTTCAACGTGACGCCCACGCCAATGAACGTGGCATCGTAGTAGTCAACCTTGGAACAGAGCTCGATGGTCAAGACGGCCTCCTGCTTCCAGCCGAACAAATCCCAGGCGAAAAGCTCGAGCACGGCGATCGTGTCAAGGTGTACGTTGTCAGCGTGGGGCGAGCCCACCGCGGACTTGCGATCAACCTATCCCGCACTCACCCAGAGCTCATCCGGAAACTCTTCGAACTCGAAGTCCCCGAGGTTGCGCAGGGGGCTGTCGAGATCGTGTCGATCGCTCGTGAAGCGGGCAACCGTACGAAGATTGCGGTCCGCTCAACCGTCAAGGGACTCAACGCCAAAGGTGCCTGCATCGGCCCACGCGGGCAGCGCGTTGGCAACATTATGCGTGAGCTCGCCGGCGAAAAACTGGACATCATTGACTTTGATGAAGACGGTGCGCGATTCGTTGGCAACGCCTTGTCTCCATCAAAGATTGTCCGAGTCGACGTCATTAGCGAACAATCACAGTTTGCGCGCGTTACCGTGCCTGATTACCAACTATCGCTGGCGATCGGCAAAGAAGGGCAAAACGCTCGTCTGGCTGCGCGCCTGACCGGATGGAAGATCGATATCCACCCTGACACCGAAGATTTCGGCGCGGACGATCTGGCAGCTCTGCGAGAAAAATTCCGTGAACAGAACTCTGAGTATGAGGCCACGCGCGGCGCTCGGGGCATGGAGGAAGAGGCAGAAGCCAATCAGGCGGCAGACGCTGTACTCGGCGATTTGCACGCCCAGGCATCTGAGCAAGACGTCGACTAGCTCGCCTTCGGACGGTGGACTAAAGAGTTGCATCGTTGTCATATCGGCACTTTTCGCGTAAAGTCCTACAAGGCCCTATAGGTGTGGCTTTCTGCCACGTCACCATTTACCTGCTGGTAGCTATAACGGCAACCAGCTGACAATGGGCCCCGATCATTCGATCGTGGGCGTAGGGGGCCTGCACAGGCGCTCATGCGTGTGTGCGTGTAAGGATAAAATTGGCATACGTTCAGGACGGTGAAACGGTTGGCGAGCAGCGTAGGACACGCCCGACGTCACCCCATCCGTACCTGCATTGCCACACGAACACGGCATCCTGATTCTCAGCTGTTGAGGGTTGTTCTTCGGCGACGATCTGCTGGAGACAAAGTGCAGGGTGAGTTCTTCGTACAGCCCGACCCGCAGCGTAAGCTACCTGGGCGTGGCGCGTGGATCACTCCCGCACAGGAGGCCGTGGAGATAGCTATTGCACGTAGGCAGTTTGCCCGCGCGTTTAAGGTGTCTGCCCCGGTAGACGCAGAGAGATTGTGCTCCTACATCAAGGAGCACACCTCAAAGACCAAGAATGTGGAGACCGAACACTGATGAGCGCACGATGAAGCATCAGCGATGAACGTCATAAACAACTAGAAGCCGGTAGGCGCCTAGGCCCCGCTTGCACCCCCTCGGATTTATCCAAGGAGACACGAAGCACCGGGCGGCACCGGCTTCCTAAAAAAGATTAGAGGAGCATAGTGCCCGGAAAGCTTCGCGTACACGAACTCGCAAAGAAGCTGGAAATTACCAGTAAAGAACTACTCGCTACCCTGAAAGAGCAGGGTGAATTCGTCAAGACCGCCTCGAGCACAGTCGAGCCGCCGGTCGTGAAGAAAATGGAGAAGTTCTACGCCGACAAGCGCGCCGCAGAAGGCGCAGGAGACGGCGACGCACAACAATCCTCGGCTAAAGCCGCTGATTCGAAGGCGGCTAAGAAGCCTGCCGCATCTGCTGCCCCCAAGCCTGGCGCGAAACCAGCTGCAAAGCCGGCCGCTGCCGAGAAAAAGCAATCGGAAGTCAAGGCTGAGGCTAAGGCCACTAAGCCTGCACCGAAGCCTGCTGCACAGTCAGCAGCAAAAGCCAAGGCAACCCCTGCCAAGCCCGCGGCCAAGTCTGCCGCTAAACCTGAGGCTGCAGCACCGGCGAAGCCGTCTGGTTCTGCATCCACGCCTTCAGCTATGCCGCGGCCCATGGCAAAGCCGGGGCCCAAGCCTGGTGCACGTGCTCCCCGTGTTGCAAACAACCCATTCTCGACCGGAACCAGCCCGGCACCTCGCCCCGGTGGCGGACCGCGCCCTGGCGGTGCATCGAAGTCTGGTGGCCAGCGCCCCGGACAGGGTGGCCCCCGCCCAGGCGGTGCTGCCGGTAACAAGCAAGGCGGAGAGCGCCAAGGTGGAGGACGTCGTCCTTCGCCCGCAATGATGCCTTCGCACCCCAACCCCGCACAGATGCCTTCCCGTTCTTCTGCCGGTGGCGGCGGACGTGACGGCAACAACGGTGGCGGCGGACGCGGCGGAAACTTCGGTGGACGCCCTGGTGGCGGCCCCCGCGGTGGCGGCGGACGTCGTGGCGGCACTGCTGGCGCATTCGGACGTCCGGGTGGCGCTCCGCGTCGCGGTCGTAAGTCGAAGCGGCAGAAACGCAATGAGTACGAAGCAATGCAGGCACCCAATGTCATCGGCGGCGTACGTTTGCCCGATGGCGGCGGCTCCACGCTGCGACTGGCTCGCGGTGCATCGCTGTCTGACTTCGCTGACAAGATCGGCGCTGACGCATCGGCACTCGTCCAGGCATTGTTCAACCTCGGTGAAATGGTGACCGCGACTGCGTCGGTCTCCGACGAGACACTGATGCTGCTCGGCGAAGAAATGAACTACAAGGTAGAGGTCGTCTCGCCCGAAGATGAGGACCGTGAGCTTCTCGAAAGCTTCGACCTTCAATTCGGTGAAGATGAGGGCGACGAAGAAGACCTCGCGAAGCGACCCCCGGTTGTTACCGTTATGGGTCACGTTGACCACGGTAAGACCCGCCTGCTCGACACCATCCGCAAATCCAATGTGGGCGGTGGCGAAGCCGGTGGTATTACCCAGGGCATCGGTGCATACCAGGTTCCGGTGGCTTTCGAAGACCGCCAACGCCTCGTTACCTTCCTTGACACACCCGGTCACGAAGCCTTCACCGCTATGCGTGCCCGTGGTGCCAAGTCCACCGACATCGCGATCCTTGTCGTCGCTGCTGACGACGGCGTCATGCCTCAGACCGTTGAAGCAATCAACCACGCTAAGGCTGCTGACGTTCCGATCGTGGTCGCCGTGAACAAGATCGATAAGGAAGGCGCATCCCCGGAGAAAATCCGTGGCCAGCTCACCGAATACGGTCTTATTCCGGAAGAATATGGTGGCGATTCGATGTTCGTCGACATCTCTGCAAAGCAGGGCATCAACATCGATGGCTTGCTTGAAGCTGTGCTGTTGACTGCAGATGCATCCCTGGACTTGCGCGCTAACCCGGACATGGACGCCCAGGGTGTGGCAATCGAAGCCCACCTTGACCGCGGTCGTGGTCCAGTGGCCACCGTCATCGTGCAGCGCGGTACCCTCCGCGTGGGCGATTCCATCGTCGTAGGCGATGCGTACGGTCGTGTCCGTCGTATGGTCGATGAGTACGGCAATGACGTCGACGAGGCCGGTCCGTCCCGTCCCGTTCAGGTTCAGGGTCTCAACTCTGTGCCCGGTGCAGGCGATAACCTCCTGGTTGTCGAAGACGACCGTGTTGCCCGCCAGATCGCCAACCAGCGCAACGCCCGCAAGCGCAACGCACTGCAGGCCAAGGCGCGTAAGCGTATCTCCCTCGAGGATCTGGATTCCGTACTTAAGGAAACTTCCACCCTCAACCTCATCCTCAAGGGCGACAACGCAGGTTCGGTGGAAGCCCTGGAGGAGGCCCTGCTCAAGATCGAGGTCGACGACGAAGTTCAGCTCAACATCATCGACCGTGGTGTCGGTGCTGTCACGCAGACCAACGTCTCACTCGCGGCAGCATCCAACGCTGTGATCATTGGTTTCAATGTTCGCTCCGAAGGCAAAGCCACCGAGGAAGCCAACGCCGAAGGCGTCGAAATCCGCTACTACAGCGTTATCTACCGAGCCATCGAAGAAATGGAAGCAGCCCTCAAGGGTATGCTCAAGCCGATTTACGAAGAGAAGGAAATCGGCCGAGCCGAAATCCGCGCGCTGTTCAAGGCATCTTCCGTCGGCCTCATCGCCGGCTGCATGGTGGAATCCGGCAAGGTTCGCCGCAATGCATCGGTGCGCCTCGTCCGCGACGGCAACGTCGTTACGGAGAAGGCAACCATTGACTCCTTGCGCCGTGAAAAAGACGACGCAACCGAAGTTACAGCCGGTTACGAGTGCGGTATGGTGCTGTCCTACCCGGATATCCAGGTCGGCGACATCATCGAGGTATTCGAAATGGTCGAGGTTCCCCGCGACTAGCACTGGGCTGAGGGCAGCGAGCTAACACTCGCCGCCCGGGGACCGCCTGAGCCGAGGGTCCGTGGTGCGCACTTATAAAAGAGATCGCGCACCACGGGCCCTCGGTGTTTCCAATCGAGGCTGTATAAAGGCCTTGAGAGCATACAATGAACAACAACTTTCACTGTTCAAGGAGTTGACTTATGGTTGATCATGCCCGCGCAGCTCGTCTCGCCAAACGCATCCAGACGATCGTTGCAAATGCCATCGAATTAGAAGTTAAAGATAGTCGACTGGAACTCGTGACAATCACCGACTGCAAAGTCACCGGAGACCTCCACGACGCCACCGTGTTTTACACGGTTCGCGGCCGCACAGTCAATGAAGAGCCTGACGTCGCGGTCGCGGCTGAAGCACTGAAGCGTGCCCGTGGTCAACTGCGAAAGATCATGGGTGAGCAGCTCGGTGTGCGTTACACGCCAACGTTGAGCTTCAGCCACGACACCGTGCCAGAGACTAGTGCGCACATGGAAGCGCTGCTAGAACGCGCCCGTAAGCGTGACGAAGAGTTGCGCAAGCTAGCGGAGAACGCCCGGCTCGCCGGCGAGGCTGACCCCTACAAAAAGGCCGATGACGAACACGAGTAAGTCCGGAAACAGCCAGACTCCTCAAGATCTCCCAGGCACAGATGGGGATCTAAGAGGACAAACCGAGTCCGTTTCAGTACGCCAGATCCTATCTTTGGCTCTGCCCGCACTGGGCGTCCTCGCGGCGATGCCGCTGTACATGCTGTGGGATACCGCGGTGGTTGGTCGTCTTGGGGCCACCGAATTAGCTGCTCTTGGCGGAGCGGTAGCTATACAGGCGGTGGTCACCACGCAGCTGACCTTCCTGTCTTTTGGAACGACCGCTCGCGCAGCTCGACTGTTCGGTGCAGGGCGCAGGCAGGCAGCGGTCGAAGAAGGCATGCAGGCAACCTGGGTAGCTCTCGCCGTCGGCGCGGTGTTGGGCTTGGGGATGATCATTGGTGCCCCACAACTATGCCGGTGGCTGCTCGGGGTAGGTCAGCCCGCTGAGCTTGCTGCCCAATGGTTGAGAGCTTGCGCACCCATCATCCCGGCTGCTCTTGTAGTGATGGCTGGAAATGGTTGGTTGCGCGGCGTCCAAAACACCCGTTTGCCCCTGTATTTCACTCTTGCCGGGGTTGTTCCTGCGACGGTTCTCGTGCCGGTGTTCGTCGATCGTTTTTCGCTTGTCGGCTCCGCTTATGCCAACGTGGTAGGGGAGAGTATCACCGCGACCCTGTTTCTAGTGTGTCTCTTCCGTCAACCCGGGCGCCGTTCGCTCACCCCTGATTTTGGGGTTATCTCCTCTCAGCTGGTGCTTGGGCGTGATTTGATTCTTCGTTCCCTGGCCTTCCAGGTTGCCTTCTTATCAGCTGCTGGGGTGGCCTCCCGTATGGGCGAGGCGGCATTGGCGGGGCACCAGATCCTTTTGCAACTGTGGAACTTTTTAAGTTTGGTGCTGGACTCGCTTGCAATCGCAGCGCAAGCCTTGGTGGGTGCCGCGCTGGGTGCAGGTAGTGCCGTTCGCGCGCGCGGTGTTGGCATGAAGGTGATTGGCTTTTCGCTTGCAGCGGCCGCGATGATGTCGGCTGTCTTGGTCGCTGGCAGCCGGTGGATCCCCGGCTTGTTCACCCGCGACGCCGCTGTGCTGAGCGGATTGGGTACCCCTTGGTGGATTTTGTCGGGCATGGTCATTCTGGGGGGCTGTGCCTATGCGCTCGATGGCGTGTTACTCGGGGCGGGTGACGCTACCTACTTAAGAAATGCCACCTTAGCTTCCGTAGCCTGTGGTTTTATCCCCGGGGTTTGGATTGCTTGGGCGGTGGGTGTCGGCCTGACGGGAATTTGGTTTGGCATTGCTGCGTTCATGCTGCTTCGCTGCGTGTTTATTGGGGCCCGTTTTATATCGATGAAATGGGCCAAAGTCAGCTAAATTGGCTGTAGGGCAAGCCGTACATGAGCTAGTTTCTTTCAACCGTCGAGTGCAAAGAGAGGAGGGCCTCGGGTGAGCCTTAAGCCGACCAACAGTGATGACGCCGCGGGTGTCGCTGGTGCGCGTCGCACCCTGTGGGCTGTCTCCGATCTGCACGCAGCGGTCAAAGCTAACGCCGATGCTATCGACGCGATCCATCCTCGCAACCCAGGCGATTGGCTGATTGTCGCCGGCGATGTAGCTGAGCGCACGGCGGTGGTCGTCGACGTGTTGAAAACACTCCGGCAGCGTTTTGCCCGGGTGTTGTGGGTGCCAGGAAACCACGAGCTCTTCTGTCGGGCAACTGACGTGGACAAAGGTAGGGCGAAATACGATGCGCTCGTACAAGCATGCCGGGACATAGATGTCCTCACTCCCGAGGACCCTTATCCGGTTTTTGGCGGAGTAACCATCGCTCTGCTTTTTACACTGTACGATTACTCTTTCCGCCCTCAGGGATACAGCATCGAAAACGCCGTACAGGCTGCTCACGACCGTCAAGTGATGATGACCGATGAATTCGCGATCGCGCCCTTTGTCGACATTCGCGCATGGTGTTGGGACCGGCTCGCCTATTCGATTAAGCGCCTATCCAAAGTTGAAGGCCCGACCATCCTCATCAACCACTGGCCGCTGGTCATAGAGCCCGTCCAGAAAATGGCATACCCAGAGCTTGGCCTATGGTGCGGAAGTCGGCACACAAGAGGCTGGGCCACTAGATACAACGCCCAATGCGTCATCTACGGGCACTTGCACATGCCAGGAACCGTAGTCGTCGACGGCGTCAAACATCACGAAGTATCACTGGGATACCCACGAGAGTGGCAATCAAACCTAGAAGGCAGGCAATGGCCATTTCCTGTAATGGAGGTGGGCGATGCTTGATCCAAGCCTGTTCCCAGGGTCTGCCCGCTATTGCTACCTGACCTCAACCCCAGGGGACATGTCCAACTTCGAAGCCCTTCACCCTGCGGAAAAAGCCCTCGTCGCCCACGCTGCACCCCGGCGCAAAGCTGAATTCGGCGACGGCAGGTGGTGCGCGCACCAGGCCCTCGCAGAACTAGGGCGAGACTCGGGAGAGCCCATTCTTCGCGGTGACAAGGGAATGCCACTGTGGCCCGCCTCTGTATCCGGGTCACTGACGCACACCGAAGGATTCCGCGCAGCGGTCGTAGCCCCACGACTCCTCGTGCGCTCGATGGGACTCGACGCAGAAATAGCGACAGCTCTCCCAGAAGGCGTGCTAGGCTCCATCGCCCGCGACAGCGAACTCACCCAACTGTCCAGGCTGCGCGCCGCTGGAGTGAACTGCCCGGACACCATCCTGTTCTGTGCAAAAGAAGCCACCTACAAGGCCTGGTTCCCCCTGACCCACCGATGGCTAGGTTTCGAACAAGCAGAAGTAGACATCCGAGAAGACGGCACCTTCATCTCTTATCTGCTAGTACGCCCCACACCCGTGCCGTTCATCAGCGGCCAGTGGGTCATCCGCGACGGACTCGTGCTAGCCTCCACAGCAGTAGTCTAAGAGCGACGCCAACACAACGCGGCGTCATCGCTGAAAAACACCTACAAAGTATTAGGACGCGCCACAAAGACCGTAGCCAAACGCTTGCCCTGCTCCTTAACCATAGCGACAGCCGCCCCATTCGGTGCGACCGCGGCATGCACACCCTTCAAACCCCGAGGCTCCAGCCACTTACCCATCGACAAGTCCAGTGCTTCTTTAGCGCTAACCTCAACCACCGGATAACAGACAGTCAGAGCCTCATCCAAAGACAAACTCAACGACGGGCTGTGCTCCAACTGCTCCAGAGTCCGAGCTTGAGCCAAAGAAAAAGGCCCCACCTCCGTCCGGCGCAACGCAACCAAATGGCCACCAACCCCCAGCAACTCGCCAAGATCCCGCGCCAGCGCACGAATATAGGTCCCAGAAGAACAATGAACCCGAACATCAACATCAACCACGGGCGCGCCGTCCGCAACAAGCCGACGAATTCCCGCGACGTCAAAACTAAACACAGTGACCTTCCGAGGAGGAATACTTACCTCTTCACCCTCGCGAACACGCTGGTGAGCACGCTTACCATCAATTTTGATCGCACTCACAGAGCTCGGGCGCTGCATAATGTCGCCCCGAAACTTACCTACAGCAGCGAGTAACGGGGCGTCATCGAGCGCATCCACAGCACCCTCAGGAGCTACAAAGACAGCATCGCCCTCGGCATCATCGCTGTGAGTCGCCGAACCCAAACGAATCGTCGCCTCATAGGTCTTCGTCTCAGCAACGACATGTGCCAAAAACTTCGTACCACGCTCCAACCCAAGCACCAGTACACCAGTAGCCATCGGATCCAACGTACCTGCATGCCCCACCTTACGGGTGCCAAACAATCGTCGAACACGACTAATCACATCATGAGAGGTCATGCCCTGAGGCTTATCAACAATCAGCACACCAGAAGACTGCAACGGATCAATAGGGGAGGGGGAGGTCATGGAACAACAGTGTAGGCGGTAGTGTGTCAGGGGTGAAGACATGGCACGGCGTGAACGACATCCCCGAAGATTTTGCTCAATGCGTCACCGCCATCGGGGTTTTCGACGGGATCCACCGCGGCCACCAACAGTTGATAACCGCAGCGGTACAACGAGCACGAGAACTCGACGTACCCGCAGTACTGATGACCTTCGCGCCACACCCGCTAGCAGTAGTCGCCCCCAATCGCGTCCCGCCACTGCTCTGCGACATCGACGAACGCGCGCGGCGTGCGCAGGAACTTGGCGTCGACTACTTCCTCGCGGTCGAATTCTCCCGTGATCTCGCCGCACTATCCCCCCAAGACTTCATTGACACCATCGTCGTAGGGCGCCTACATGCGCGCGCGGTATTTGTTGGAGAAAACTTCACCTTCGGGCACAAGGCATCCGGCACCACAGAAACACTGCGCGAACTCGGCGAATCTAGGGGCTTCGAGGCGCACGTCGTGGACCTACTCACAGAGGAAGACGAGGACGGCACAGCGCTGTCATCGTCCTACGCACGCTCACTGCTGGCGGAAGGCGACGTGCAACGAACTGCCCACGTTTTGGGGCGAAACTATACTGTGTGCGGCATCGTCGAACATGGGGCAGGTCGTGGAGGCCGTGAACTCGGCTACCCCACAGCGAACATGTATTTTCCGGACACCGTCGCCCTGCCAGCAGACGGGGTCTACTGTGGTTGGTTCCGCATACTCGACCCGGCGCCGGGTAAAACAACTATCAGCGGCACCATGGAGCCAGAGGTGGCCTACCCCGCAGCAATCTCCATCGGTACCAACCCAACATTTGGCGACCACCGCCGCAGCGTCGAGCCCTTCGTGCTCGACCAAGACGCCGACCTCTATGGATGCCGGTGCGAAGTAGAATTCGTCGACCACCTGCGCAGCATGAAGAAATTCAGTGGGGTAGACGAACTGCTCGACGCAATGGCCAATGACGTGAAACAAACGCGCACCATACTTGCCCAATCAGAGCCCACGCGGCGTCAACACTCCGACAGCTAGAAGAACTGTCAGATATCTGCTAACATCTCAGTGTTTTGTGACTGCGGTCCACAGCAGTTGCTTGGCACCACGATAAACAGCAGAAACCGGCTCAAGTCGGCAGAGTGCGTTGTCGTGGATTCATTCATGTGGACTGAAAAATGTTCGAGGAGAACTCACTATGGCTCTAAGCACTGAGCAGAAGAAAGAAATCCTTGCAGAGTACGGCCTGCACCCCACTGACACCGGTTCTCCGGAGGCTCAGGTTGCACTGCTGACCGTCCGCATCAAGGAGCTCACCGAGCACCTCAAGGAGCACAAGCACGATCACCACTCTCGTCGTGGTCTGCTGCTTCTCGTTGGTCGCCGCAAGGGCCTTCTGAAGTACCTCGCTGCCAACAATGTTGACCGCTACCGCGACCTGATCGCCCGCCTGGGCCTGCGCCGCTAGTGGGTTGCCCTCCCGTCCGCGGATGGGAGGCGTCAACGGAGCAATAAACGCCGACTGCTGTGATGCAGTTGGCGTTTTTGTTTATTCTTTCGGGCGGAAGCGTCTGGTAGTGTTAGGCATCAACTGCGAATAAGAGGATTATTTTTCGGCGACACCGATGATCGCCGAGCGCAGACTGATGTAAAGAGGAGACACGCGCCCATGAGCGACGTAACTTTTGCCAATGACCCCGACTTCGGAATCACCGAAGCTATTGCCACCATCGATAATGGCGATTTTGGCACCCGCACCATTCGATTTGAAACCGGGCAGTTAGCCCGCCAGGCCGGCGGCTCCGTCACCGCATATTTGGATGACGACACCATGATGCTTGCCACTACCACAGCGTCCAAAAAACCGCGTGAAGGTTTTGATTTCTTCCCGCTGACCGTGGACGTTGAGGAACGCATGTATGCCGCGGGTCGTATCCCCGGTTCTTTCTTCCGCCGTGAAGGTCGCCCGTCGACCGAGGCGATTCTCGCATGTCGTTTGATCGACCGCCCTCTGCGCCCCACTTTCGTTAAGGGTCTGCGCAATGAGGTGCAGGTCGTTGTGACCGTCATGTCCATGGATCCCGAGGACATGTATGACGTCGTCGCAATCAATGCTTCTTCTGCTGCCACGCAGCTCAGTGGCTTGCCTGTGTCCGGTCCGGTCGGTGGTGTCCGCATGGCTTTGATTGCGGACGACAAGCATCCCAAGGGCCAGTGGGTGGCTTTCCCGACCCATACCCAGTCCAAGGACGCGTTGTTCGAGATCGTTGTCGCTGGCCGAATTGTCACCCGTACCAAGGGACGCAAGAAGGTTAATGACGTCGCGATCATGATGGTCGAAGCCGGCGCCACCGAGAACGTTGTGGAACGTATTGCTGACGGTGCACCCGCTCCTACCGAGTCTGTGGTTGCCGAGGGTCTTGAGGCTGCGAAGCCCTTCATTGAGGTTCTGTGCCGAGCACAGGCTGGTTTGGCGGAGCGCGCAGCCAAGGAAACCCAAGAGTTCCCCTTGTTCCCGCCTTATGGCGACAAGACCTACGCGATGGTCGACAAGGCTGCAGCTAAGAAGATCGAGAAGCTCATGTCCATCAAGGGCAAGCAGGAGCGCGATGAGGCTGTTGTCGAGCACACCAACGCCATTGTTGAGCAGCTTGTAGACAAGGTTGCTGATTTCTACGAGGATCTTGATGACGCCGCGGCGGTCGCTGCTGCCGAAAAGGAGATCCGCGCCGCTTACGGTGCTGTCACCAAGGCTGTGGTTCGCCGTCGTATTTTGACCGAGGAATACCGCATTGACGGTCGTGGGCTGACTGACATCCGTGATCTTGGCGTAGAGGTTGATCTGATTCCCCGCGCCCACGGTTCTTCCTTGTTTGAGCGTGGTGAGACACAGATTCTCGGCGTCACCACGTTGGACATGCTCAAGATGGAGCAGCAGATTGACTCGCTGAGCCCAGTCGATCATAAGCGTTATATCCACCACTACAATTTCCCGCCGTACTCCACTGGCGAAACCGGCCGCGTTGGATCCCCCAAGCGTCGCGAGATCGGCCACGGTGCACTGGCTGAGCGTGCTTTGGTCCCCGTAATTCCTTCTCGTGAGGAGTTCCCTTACGCCATTCGCCAGGTTTCAGAGGCCCTCGGTTCCAATGGTTCTACTTCGATGGGCTCGGTGTGTGCATCGACCCTGTCGTTGTACAACGCGGGTGTTCCGTTGAAGGCGCCTGTCGCCGGTATCGCTATGGGCTTGGTTTCTGACGAGGTTGACGGCGAGACTCGCTATGTTGCACTGACCGATATCTTGGGTGCTGAGGATGCTTTCGGCGACATGGACTTCAAGGTTGCTGGCACCGCTGAGTTCATCACTGCGTTGCAGCTGGATACCAAACTGGACGGTATCCCTTCGAAGGTACTTGCCGATGCGCTGTCTCAAGCGCGGGATGCGCGCCACACCATTTTGGAAACGATGGCAGAGGTCATCGATGGTCCTGATGAGATGAGCTCGTTCGCTCCGCGTATCACTAGCATCAAGGTGCCGGTGTCCAAGATTGGTGAGGTGATCGGCCCGAAGGGTAAGACCATCAACCAGATCACCGAGGAAACCGGTGCGAATATTTCCATCGAGGAAGATGGCACCGTATTCATCTCCGCCACTGCGGGTGAGGCAGCAGATGCCGCTATTGAGAAAATCAATGCCATTGCTAATCCCCAGCTTCCGCAGGTGGGGGAGCGCTTCCTCGGAACGGTTGTGAAGACGACTGCCTTTGGTGCCTTCGTGAGCCTCTTGCCGGGACGCGACGGCTTGGTGCACATCTCCAAGCTCGGTGGCGGTAAGCGCATCGAGAACGTCGAAGATGTCGTCAACGTTGGGGACAAAATTCAGGTTGAAATCGCTGATATCGATTCCCGTGGCAAGATTTCCTTGGTCCCTGTCGACGACAAGGAGTAATGATGAGCTCCCAACGGTCCATTAGAGTCGGTGTCCTCGGTGCATCAGGCCGAGTGGGCTCTGCAGTGTGTGAAGGCGTTGAAGCCTCAAAGGATCTCGAGCTAGTAGCCCGGATCGATCGCGGCGATAGCCTGGAACAACTCGTAGAATCCGGTGCGGAAGTCATCGTCGACTTCACCCAACCGGGTGTCGTTATGGACAACCTAAAGTTCTGCATCAGCCATGGTATTCACTGCGTTGTCGGTACGACCGGATTCGACGATGAACGCCTGGCTACTGTTCGTGGCTGGTGTGCGGAAGAAGGCAAGGGGAAGGTCGGCGTACTCATTGCACCGAACTTCGCCATCTCTGCTGTGTTGACGATGGTATTGGCAGCGCAGGCTGCTCAATTCTTTGATTCCGCTGAGGTCATCGAATTGCACCACCCGAACAAGCTCGATGCTCCGTCGGGAACGGCCGTGCACACAGCCCGCGGTATCGCTCGCGCGCGCGCCGAAGCAGGTCTGGACGAGCAGCCCGATGCAACTGAGATGTCTCTCGACGGTGCACGAGGTGCCAATGTTGATGGCGTCCCCGTCCATGCTGTCCGCATGACAGGCATGGTTGCCCACGAAAAGGTTATTTTTGGCGCTGAAGGTCAAACCCTGACAATCTGCCAAGATTCCTACTCCAGGTCAAGCTTTGTTCCGGGTGTGCTGCTTGGTGTGCGTGACATTGCCGCGCATCCCGGGTTGACGGTGGGGCTTGAGCATTTCATGGGTCTTTAGGTCCTATGGTGAATCAAGCATCGTTGAGCGTCGAGTTAGTCGGTTGTTCGAACTTCCTGCCTCCGTCGTCGGTTGATTTCGCGACGGAGGCCCAGGGTGGGGAAGCGCTGATTGAATTTGCGGGGCGTGCTTGTTACGAGAGTTTTGATAAGCCCAATCCTCGCACTAGAGACTACGACGCGTACATCCGTCACGTGCTCGAGGTCGGTCACATGGCACTGTTCGAGCATGCCACCGCGACCGTGTACATCCGTGGTATCTCGCGGGTAGCGGCAGCCGAACTGATGCGCCACAGGCATTTTTCCTGTTCTCAACTTTCCCAGCGGTATGTACACGATGACAATCCGGTGGTTGTGCCGCCTTTGGTCGCCGCGGATGACGCTTTATTGAGCCTGTTTCAGCGAGCAGCTGACGAGTCCCGATTCGCGTACGAAGAGCTTCTAAGTGCTTTGGAACAGCGCCTGACGGACGAGCACGGGGAAAACAATGCGTTGCTGCGAATGAAGCAGGCGCGGCAGGCTGCTCGGATGATCCTGCCTGGAGCTACTGAGTCCCGTTTGGTGGTCACCGGCAACTTCCGGACGTGGCGTCACTTCATAGGAATGCGCGCTAGTGAGCATGCGGATGTAGAGATTCGCACAGTCGCTGTAGAGATTTGCCGACTGCTGTCAGACCAAGCTCCAACGGCGTTTGGCGACTTTCAAATCGATTCTCTGCCTGATGGCTCCCTGATGGCTACCAGCCCGTATGTAACCGATTTTTAAGCCCGCACTTGGCAGTTAATTAAAATTGCGGTGGCTGAAGCAATGCTTCATTATTTGTGTGGTGTGACGTGCGTGTTGCCCGAAACGTCGATAAAAACCTGTACTCTAGTGAGTTATGAACGCTCCGAACGTCATATCCATCTCCACCGCCGCTTCCGTATTCGGTACCGTCTCGGTAGCTATGGTTACCCCCTTCACCGCCGAAGGAGGGGTCGACTTCGATGCTGCCGCTCGTCTTTCCTCGTACTTGGTGGAACAAGGCTGCGATGCTCTTGTCTTGTCCGGAACTACCGGAGAATCTCCCACAACGACCCCTGCGGAAAAACGCGCACTCATTCAGGCGGTGCGCGAAGCTGTCGGTCCCAACATCAAGCTGACGGCAGGTGTCGGGACCTACAACACTGCTGAATCCGTTGAGCTAGCCAAGCAGGCAACCGAAGCTGGCGCCGACGGTCTACTTGTCGTTACTCCTTACTACTCGCGCCCCAGTCAGGAAGGCATCTATCGGCACTTCACCACGGTCGCTGATGCGACCGACACGCCGATCTGCCTGTATGATATCCCATCGCGTTCTGCAGTGGGGATTAATTCTGATACCATTAAGCGTCTAGCCGAACACAAGAATATTCAGGCGCTCAAGGACGCGAAAGGCGATCTTGGTGCAGCCGCCTCGCTGATTGCCACCACTGGACTGGATTGGTATTCCGGCGATGACTCACTCAACCTCCCATGGTTGTCGATTGGTGCCACTGGTTTTATTTCTGTGATCGGACATGTTGCAGCAGCGCAGCTGCGTCAACTGTTGGAAAGCTTCGAGGAAGGCGACCTCGCCCGTGCGCGGGAGATCAACGCCACTTTGACCCCGCTGACCAACGCTCAGGCACGCTTGGGCGGAGTCAGCTTCGCGAAAGCTGCCCTGAACTTGATGGGTATGCAGGTCGGAGAGCCCAGGCTCCCGCAGATTCATGCGGGTGAAGCCGATTTGGGCCCACTGACTGAAGATTTAACACAGGCTGGAGTCCTATAACATGACTGAACCCCGTACCCGATCCCGCAAAGTAACTCGCAAGGCCGGGCCTCCTGAGACCCCTGAGTTCCAAGCACCCTCGGCACCGGCTGAAGGATCGGACAGCGGTTCCTCTGCTTCTTCCTCGGAAGGCGCCAAGCAGTCTTCCGGTGCGAACGACGGTGAACGAAAAGGCGCTCAGCGTGGTGGCTCGAGCCGCAACGGCGAACGCTCTTCGAACAGCCGTAACCGTCGCTCCCGCGGCCGAGGTGGCAATTCCAACGGATCCAGCAACCGCGAATCTCGCGGCGGCAACAATAAGGGTTCCTCCAACTCTGGTGGCAACAGTAATGGCAACCGCAATCGCAGTCCCCGTCGCAATGTTGTCAAGTCCATGCAGGGTGCAGACCTCACGCAGCGACTTCCCCAACCTCCGAAGGCCCCTAAGGACGGTCTTCGTATCGTCGCCCTCGGTGGTATTTCCGAAATTGGTCGAAACATGACCGTTTTCGAGTACCGCGGCAGGTTGCTGATTGTCGACTGTGGTGTCTTGTTCCCGTCTTCCGGAGAACCGGGTGTGGATCTCATCCTTCCCGATTTCTCTTACATCGAAGACAAGCTCGACAAGATCGAAGCCCTTGTGGTTACCCATGGCCACGAGGATCACATCGGTGCTATTCCTTGGCTGCTTAAGCTGCGCCCGGATCTACCGATCTTGGCATCGCGCTTCACCTGCGCGCTCATCCAGGCTAAATGCCAGGAGCACCGCCAGCGCCCCAAGCTCATCGAGGTCAACGAGCAGTCGGACGTCAACCGGGGCCCGTTCAACTTGCGATTCTTCGCGGTTAATCACTCCATCCCGGATTGCTTGGGTATCGCTATCAAGACCGGCGCTGGGCTCGTCGTCCACACCGGCGACATCAAGCTGGATCAGACGCCGACTGATGGTCGACCGACTGACCTTCCGGCGCTGTCTCGATTTGGTGACGAAGGCGTTGACCTGTTCTTGTGTGACTCCACCAACGCAACAACTCCTGGCGTTTCCGGTTCAGAGGCTGATATTGCTCCCACTCTGAAGCGACTCATCGGCGAGGCAAAGCAGCGTGTGATCCTTGCTTCCTTCGCCTCCAACGTATACCGTGTCCAATCCGCTGTTGACGCAGCGGTCGCCGCAGGTCGCAAGGTGGCTTTCAACGGTCGTTCGATGATCCGCAATATGGAAATCGCGGAAAAGATGGGTTACCTCAAGGCACCTCGCGGAACCATCATCACCATGGACGAAGCCGCCAAAATGGCACCCCATCGCGTTGTTCTGATCACGACAGGTACCCAGGGTGAGCCCATGGCAGCCCTGTCACGCATGGCGCGTCGCGAACACCGCCAGATCACCGTACGTGATGGCGACCTGATCATACTTTCCTCTTCGCTGGTGCCCGGTAATGAGGAAGCCGTTTTTGGCGTCATCAACATGCTGGCCCAGATCGGCGCAACCGTGATCACCGGCCGTGACGCTAAGGTTCACACCTCCGGCCACGGCTATTCCGGTGAGCTGCTCTTCCTGTACAACGCGGTTCGCCCAACTAATGCTATGCCGGTCCACGGCGAATGGCGCCACCTGCGAGCGAACAAAGAGCTCGCTATCTCCACGGGTGTCAACCGTGACAATGTTGTCCTCGCTCAAAATGGCGTGTTCGTTGACTTGGTCGATGGCAACGCTCGCGTCGTTGGTCAGCGCGACGTCGGTAACCTCTACGTCGACGGCGTCACCATGGGTGACATCGATGAAGAAGTGCTCGCAGACCGCACCTCCATGGGTGAAGGCGGCCTGATCTCCATTACCGTCGTCATCGACAACCGTACCGGGCGTCCTCTGGAGCGCCCGACGGTTCAGGCCAAGGGCTTCTCAGAGGACCACCTCGCGATGATGCCAGAGGTTACCGACCTCGTTGAAAACACTATGCTTGACCTTGCTGGTGAGGGCGAAAACGAGGTGTACCGAATGGTGCAAAAGCTGCGCCGGACCGTCTCCCGCTACGTCGAGCAAAAGTGGCGCCGCAAGCCTATGATCATCCCGACTGTTGTTCCGACTGCGGGCGAGGTTCACGTCAGCGACGAAGACATCGCTGCTGCGCGCCAGAGCCTCTAGATCGAGTTGTCACCCGCGGGGTGTGGGCACGCTGCATAATGTAGCTGCCCACACCCCGCTATTGTTTATTGTGTGAAGTTTCATCAACGCGAACGCGCAGACCTAGCAAAGCTCATGCTGGAATTGGGGCCGGAGGCACCTACGAGCCTCGAAGGCTGGTCGGTACAAGATCTCGCAGTCCACCTCTACCTCAGAGAACATCGTCCCGACGCGGCTCTCGGAATGTTCCTCACACCTTTCGCTCGCCACACTGAGAGGACTGCTCGACGAGTTTCAGCTGACCTCGGCTTTGAAGGCGTGGTGGAAGCATGGGCGGCTGGCCCTCCAAAGCTGCTCAAGCCCGTAGACGCACGGATGAACACCGCCGAAAACTTCATTCACCACGAAGATGTCCGCCGCGCACAACACGGATGGCAGCCACGCGCCCTACCAGAGGATGCCCAGCAAGCATTGCTCACCCCCTTGAAGACGATCGGTGCAATGTTGGTCTCTCCCAGCACCGCGCCTGTTATTGCTTACCCATCGGGCCTTCCGCGTGTGGTGTTGCATGACCAGAGGGGCGTAGCCCGAGCCGGCGATGATGTTGTGAGGATTCGTGGAAATGTTGGGGAAATTCTCCTTCATCTCTTCGGCCGTCAATCGCAAGGGCTTGACCTTGAAGGGAACGTGCACGGTCTCCGCCTTCGCAAATTGTAGCCTCTTCGGTGTGATGTAGAGCTGATTTAGCCGGGGTAGTGGTCGATAGCTATACCGATGCCGGTCAATGTTTAGTGTGTGGCCGGTGTGTCTGTTGTGACTGGTGTGGAAAAGAGGGATAAACTTCAGCCCATGCCTGCTTCAACACGCTCGAGGGCGAAGTCTGCTTCGAACAGTCACAACGGACCGCGGAAAAAGTCCGCCCCCGCCAAAGCCTCGGCAAGCAACCGGCGCAGCCGCTCCCAGAGCGGTCAAGGTAGGGTAGTGCCCGTAGCTCAGCGTGCATCAGAAACAGCTGAAGAGCGAACTGGCAGCGCCTTTCGTGGTGTGGGTGCGGGACTAGGTGCAGCCTTCCGCGGCACCGCCCACGGGCTCGGTGTCCTGACTCGCTCCCTGGGGGGACGCGGTCGCGGACACCGCTATGACCATGACGACGACGCCCTTGAATCCGATAGTGAGTCGACTGTCGATGACGATGCGACCGTCGTGCTTGATTCTCCTTCTTCTAGCCGCCGCGGACATCGCACACGTGCCAGCAAAAAGAGTGACGTCCCCGCGTTGAAGCAGCCCCAGCCGGGTGTTGTTGCTAACGATGGGGGACACGATGGTATCGGGCTCGCCCTCATTGGTATCGCGGTTATTCTTGGCGCGTGCGTATGGGTTGATGTCGCGGGCCCCGTGGGCCGGGTCATCGCCGACGGTGCTTACTACTCGATTGGCGCAGGGGCTGTAGTCCTGCCCATTATTCTCGCCGCCGCCGCTGTAGCTCTGATGCTCGGCTATCTACCCGGTGCACAGGCCAAGCAGCGTGGCGCCCTGGGCTTCGTGTTGCTGGCACTCCCAATGCTCGGCTTAATCCATATTTTTGCCGGCCTGCCCTCAGAATGGGCAGGCCGCAAAACAGCCGGAGGTTTCCTAGGGACTATTGTTGGTGGTCCGCTCGCAGCGGGTCTCACCAGCTACATCGCCATACCGATCCTCATTCTGGTCATTGTCTACGGCGCGCTGAAGCTCACCGACGTAACGGTCCGAGAGTTCGTCACCTACATCAGTGACATTGTTCGCGGTGCCGACGGCCGCTATGAACAGCAGCAGTGGGATGATGTCGCAGATGAGGATGACGACGAGCTTCACATCGACGACTACCGTGCAGATATTCCATCGAGCACGCGGCCGCCGTCCTCGGCTCGCGCAACCCGCTCGAATACAGGCGCGCGAGGGTTGACCCCGGCGGAAAACTATCCGTTGGATAGCCACAGCGATGAACCTACCGTCACGCTTCCGTCGCCTAGAAAGAAGTCACGCAGGGAGGACAATCTCTACGACGAAGCCTCCGAACCCATGCTGACATTCGATCAGGAGCCGAGCACCTCGGCACGCACCCTGCGCCCGGACACCTCTGCTGCCCGTGATGCGGTTGAAGCTGCCGCAAGCAGATTGGACACGGTCGCAGCAGCCGCAGGCAGCGCTGCCGCCAAGGCCACGGAATCTGCCGCAGCCCAAGCAGCAGCACCCGCCGCTGCAGTAGTAGCGGCAAGCAGGGCCGCCAAGGCGGTTGCAGGCACAGATGATTCCGTTGCGCATTCAACAGACTTGAGTGCCGCACCTTCGGATGATCCCTACGAAGTGCCCTCACCGCACTTGCTGACCCCCGGAGCTCCGGCGATCACCAGGTCTGAGGCCAACGACAGGACGATCGAGCAGATCAACGGCGTGTTCCAAGAATTCAACATCGATGCGATCGTCACCGGCTTCTCCCGAGGACCGACAGTGACCCGCTACGAAGTGGAACTTGGACGCGGCGTCAAAGTCAGCAAAATTACCAACCTGCAGGCGAACCTGGCTTACGCCGTAGCCAACGAAAATGTGCGTATCCTCAGCCCGATTCCCGGAAAACAAGCCGTGGGCATCGAGGTGCCGAACACAGACCGCGAAATGGTCCGTCTCGGCGACGTGCTCAACGCACCCGCCGTCGCCAACGATGACAACCCGGTTCTCATCGGCATCGGCAAAGACGTTGAAGGCGAGTACATCGCGCACTCCCTCGCCGCGATGCCACACTTGCTTGTAGCTGGTGCCACCGGCTCGGGTAAATCAGCGTTCGTTAACGCCATGCTGGTGTCGCTTCTCACTCGGGCAACCCCAGAGGAAGTCCGCTTGATCCTCGTCGACCCAAAGATGGTGGAGCTAACCCCCTACGAGGGCATTCCACACCTGATCACCCCGATCATCACCCAACCCAAGAAGGCCGCCGCGGCGCTCAACTGGCTTGTTGAGGAGATGGAACAGCGCTACATGGACATGCGCCAGGCAGGGGTGCGTCATGTCAAGGACTACAACGCGAAAATCCGCGCCGGTAAAGTCGAACTGCCGCCGGACAGCAAGCGGGAACTTAAACCCTATCCGCTGATTATTTGCGTAGTCGACGAGCTCGCTGACCTGATGATGACTGCGCCCAAGGAAATTGAAGACTCCATCGTGCGCATCACCCAAAAAGCACGCGCCGCAGGTATTCATCTTGTGCTTGCGACCCAGCGCCCCTCTGTTAACGTCGTGACCGGTTTGATCAAGACCAACGTTCCCTCTCGACTATCTTTCGCAACCTCAAGTCAGACTGACTCCCGAGTCATTCTCGACCAACCCGGAGCCGAAAAGCTCATCGGCATGGGTGACGGGCTGTTCATCCCGCAGGGTGGCAACGCACTGCGTATCCAAGGCGCTTACGTCTCCGACGAAGAAATCCACGCAGTGGTTGAAAAGGCGAAGGAACAAGGCGCACCGCACTACGAGGAAAACGTCACCGAAGAAAAGGTCGAAAAGAAGCATATCGACTCTGACATCGGCGACGACCTCGATGACTTGATCGAAGCCGCGACACTAGTCATCACTTCCCAACTGGGATCGACATCCATGCTGCAGCGAAAGCTGCGCATTGGCTTCGCGAAAGCAGGTCGCCTCATGGACTTGCTTGAGTCCCGCGACGTCGTCGGGCCGTCCGAAGGCTCAAAACCCCGCGAAGTCCTCGTGCGCGAAGACGAGCTCGAAACCACCCTGTGGATGCTCCGAGGTGCTAACCCAGAAGATGCCCCCCGGGATAACGATGACCAAGATACACACATCGTTGACGCAAACCCGACAGGCGGCGTGTTCTAGTCGCCACAGGCGGGTCCAGTAGGCTACAGTGGGGTGTCATTGGAGGGGAGTACCCCGACCTACAGCGTTGATCGTCAACACGGCGTGGACACCCACCCCGGTCGCGCTGGCCACCATTAGTGGTGGGGGAGACCTCCGGTTGTTGTAGTTTTTCACCGGAGGTTTTTGTGGAAGTTAATGCATTGACGTGGACTATTACCGTCATCGTCGTACTAGGCCTGCTGGCTTTCGATTTTGTCTCGCATGTGCGTAGTGCGCACGAGCCCTCAATGCGGGAGGCCACGGGGTGGATGCTTTTCTACATGGCGCTCGCTGCAGCGTTCGGCATGTTTCTCTGGTTCACCTGGGGCGGGTCAGAGGGACAGCATGATCACGCTATCGAATTCTTTGCCGGCTACATCACCGAGCTCAGCTTGAGCATCGACAATCTGTTCATCTTTGCTCTGATCATCGGAAGCTTTAAAGTCCCACGCGCTTACCAGCAAAAGGTTCTTCTTATTGGCATTGCATTGGCTCTGGTGTTCCGTGGCATTTTTATTGCGCTGGGCGCGGTGGTCATTTCCAAGGCTGCCTTCGTGTTCTACATTTTTGGCGCTTTTCTTCTCTACACCGCTATCAAACTCGTCGTGGACGAGGTCCGCGGGGCAGAGGAAACCCATGTGGATGACATGGCTGTGGTCAAGCTTGTTCGCCGAGCGTTCCCGGTGTCGAGCACTTTCGATGGTGATCGTTTGTTGACTCGCTTGAATGGTCGGCTGATGTTGACACCGCTGTTTATTTGCTTGTTGTCTATCGGCTTTATTGACGTGATGTTCGCTTTCGACTCCATTCCGGCTATTTTTGGTTTGACACAAGAGGCCTACATTGTGTTTACCGCTAACGCGTTTGCGTTGATGGGGCTTCGGCAGATGTACTTCCTATTGGATGCTCTGTTGGAGCGCTTGGTGTTCTTGTCTTACGGGTTGGGCGTGATCCTTGCTTTTATCGGTGTGAAGCTGTTGTTGCATGCACTGCATGAAAACCACGTTCCGTTTATCAACGGTGGGCAGCCGCTGCATGTTTACGAGTTCCCGACGGTGCTGTCTTTGTTGATTATCGTCGCGATATTGGCTGTGACCGCGATACTTAGCCTGCTAAAGAGCCGCTCCGATGCTCGCCGTGCGGCGCTGAACTAGGCTGTGTCTTGTGTCTGAACCTGTAAAGCCGAGCAATGTGAACCTGCCGAATGTGCTGACTGGTATCCGGATTGTGTTGATTCCGGTATTCGTATTCGCGGCCTATGCCGGTGGTGGTGCCGGTGTTATTTTTTCGCGTGATGACGTCGCGTCGGGTGCTGCCCGCGGAAGTATCGCGTGGATGTGGGTTACCGTCGCTTTGTTCATTGCAATGATGATTACCGACAAGCTCGATGGGGACATTGCCCGCGCCCGTGGGATAGTGACTGACTTCGGTAAGATTGCCGACCCGATCGCAGACAAAGCTCTGATGATTTCCGCATTGGTGTGCCTCAACCTGTGGTGCGGGCTTCCGTGGTGGATAACAGTCGTGATCATCGCCCGTGAGCTCGGCATTACTCTGTGGCGCATGGTTCAGCTGCGCAGGGGAGTGGTGGTGCCAGCATCCAAGGGCGGCAAGATCAAAACCACTCTCCAGGCTGCAGCCGTCGCTGCTTATTTCCTTCCCTTGGGCCCGGTCGTTCATAACATTGCTGTTGGCCTGATGCTGGCTGCGGTTGTGGTGACAGTGGTGACTGGTGTGATGTATCTAGTCGACTCCTTCCGTGTCTCCCCGGCGGCTAAGGCGTAATGATGGATGTCGCAGCGCATCTGGTGGAGTTGCTGTGCGAGCGTAATCAGACCGTGGCTACCTGTGAGTCCTTGACTGCGGGATTAGCTGCCGCAACGATCGCAGGTGTGCCTGGCGCATCTGCGGTTCTTAGAGGCGGGTTGGTTACCTACGCCACTGATGTCAAGGTGCATCTTGCTGGGGTTGATCCGACCACCATCGAAACCCATGGGGTTATCAGTGGCTACTGCGCACTTGAAATGGCTCGCGGTGCCCAGCGCCGCCTCGATGCCGACTGGGCCGTGGCCTTTACTGGGGTTGCGGGTCCAGATCGCCAGGACAATCACCCAGTGGGTGAGGTCTGGGCAGCAATCGTAGGCCCCAACGATATAGAGCATTATTGGCAAGTGACTGAAAGCTCAATGGGTCTAGAGAAAGCACCGCGGGTGCTTTCAGGAAACCGCGAGTCAATCCGTCGGCGCACCGTCGAGTTAGTTTTAGCTAGACTGGCAGAACATGTGGCGAAACTGCCCGCCACACCTTTCAGGGCGAATCGCCGTAACTGACTTGCTTGCATGGGAACAAAAACAAGCAGTGAAACGTTGGGATAAGTGATGGTAACTAACACTGCTGTGCTCGAGCGGCCGCACCGGCTTTCCTCCGGTGTAGCCAGCCGCCAACATGCCCACGCGCGTCATACACCGCATGCGCCCGTAAACCCCAAGTCTCAATCCGCATCGCAGAAGCTTTCCGCGTTGGCAACAACGCACAAGGAGCCATTGCTCCGGGAGGCTTTAGGCACTGCACTACGTGCCTTCCGTTCGGATCGCGGCGTCACCCTCCGTGAGCTTGCTGAGCTATCCAGCGTCTCCCCAGGGTACCTCTCGGAACTGGAACGGGGACGAAAAGAAGTCTCCTCTGAGGTTTTGGCCTCCGTGTGCCATGCGCTAGAAACTTCCGTCGCCGACGTACTCATTGAAGCAGCTGGTTCCATGGCCGCCACGTCCATAGACGCAGATCTAGCACTGACACGCTAAACCGAACTACACTTGACAGAGCGTTCGTCCGACGTAGAACATACTCGGCGCAGTGGACGGGTGTACCGAGACAACCTGATGTAGAGAAAGGTTCTGCACACACTCATGGCTAACCCTTTTAGCAAAGCATGGAAGTATTTCCTAGCACTGTTCGATTCCAAGATCGAAGAGAACGCTGACCCCAAGATCCAAATCCAACAAGCCATTGAGGCTGAGCAGAAGCAGCATCAAGAGCTCACCCGCCAGGCCGCAGCTGTCATTGGTAACCAGCGTCAGCTTGAGATGCAGCTCAACCGCCAACTTACCGAGATCGAAAAGCTCAAGGGCAACACCCGCCAGGCTATTCAATTGGCAGACAAAGCCCGCGCTGACGGCAACGAAGCCAAAGCAGTCGAATACACCAATGCAGCAGAGGCCTTCGCGGCACAGCTAGTGACCGCAGAACAATCTGTTGAAGATACCAAACAGCTGCACGACCAAGCTCTCCAGCAGGCTCAGTCTGCTAAGAAGGCCGTCGAGCGTAACTCCATGGCACTACAGCAGAAGGTAGCTGAGCGCACGAAGCTGCTCAGCCAGCTGGAGCAAGCCAAGATGCAGGAAAAGGTTGCAGACTCCCTCAAGAGCATGGATGCCTTGACTGCAAGCGGCGATACCCCGAACCTTGACCAAGTTCGCGAAAAGATCGAACGCCGCTATGCTAACGCTCTTGGGCAGGCCGAACTTGCTGAAAGTTCTGTTCAGGGTCGCATGGCGGAAATTGAAGCAGCTGGCGTAGAACTCGCCGGTCACTCCCGTCTTGAGCAGATTCGCGCTGAGATGAACAGTGGCTCTAGCACCCCCGCCGTCGGCAAAGCTCCCGAGCAGCAAGCCATCCAGGGTACTCAACAGCCGGTAGAAGACCCGGTTGAGCGCCGCCTTCGCGAGCTACGCGAGCAGGGCTAAAATCGCACCCCACCCCACCCCCTCGGTTGTTGTGACCGCACGGTTGGGTGGGGTGTACCAGTTACAACGCTCGGCTTTCACGCCGTGGCAACGGAGGAACCGTGCGCCTAGCGCAATTTTATGCTTTGATCGAAGGTGAATTCGGACGCTCATATGGCGATTGGATTCTGTCTTCACACGTGTTGCCGTTTCGGGGGATAAGCGCACGCGAAGCCATCGAGCGTGGGGATGACCTACGTGACGTGTGGCTGGACATCTGTAAGGAATTCGACGTACCCGAGCAGCGTTGGCTCGGAGAAGACATTTAGACCCACAACTTGGCGCGTAGCCCAGTGTCCACAAACGGGTACCGCCGCACAGTTTGAAACCCGAACAACTTTAAACATAAACAAGATTGAGACTACAGAAAGGCCCACATCATGGCTGCAAAAAAGAGTGCGAAGGTCGCCCAAGCAGGCGCAGGTGATCGCGATCAGGCGCTGGCTGCCGCATTAGCAAAAATCGAGAAGGATTATGGCAAAGGTGCCGTGATGCGCCTTGGGGATGAAACCCGCCCCAGAATCCAGGTTATTTCCTCTGGCAACACTGCAATCGACATTGCTCTAGGTATCGGCGGTTTTCCCCGCGGACGAATCGTGGAAATCTACGGGCCCGAATCTTCCGGTAAAACCACTGTGGCCCTTCATGCCGTCGCACAGGCACAGCAGGCCGGCGGAATCGCCGCATTCATCGATGCAGAGCATGCACTAGATCCCGAATACGCACGGAAACTGGGCGTCGACACTGATGCGTTGCTTGTATCTCAGCCCGACACAGGTGAACAAGCGCTCGAAATCGCCGATATGTTGGTCCGTTCTGGCGCGATCGACATCATCGTCATCGACTCTGTTGCCGCACTGACCCCTAAAGCTGAAATTGAAGGCGAAATGGGCGACAGCCACGTCGGTCTGCAAGCCCGTTTGATGAGCCAAGCCCTGCGCAAGATGACCGGTGCCCTCTACAACTCGGGCACTACCGCGATCTTCATCAACCAGCTGCGCGAGAAAATCGGCGTCATGTTTGGTTCTCCCGAAACGACAACCGGTGGTAAAGCGTTGAAGTTCTACGCTTCCGTGCGATGCGACGTGCGCCGCATCCAGACGCTCAAGGACGGTACCGACGCCATCGGCAACCGCACCAAGCTTAAAGTTGTTAAGAACAAAGTGTCGCCGCCGTTTAAGATTGCCGAGTTCGACATCATCTACGGTGAAGGAATTTCTCGCGAATCCTCCCTCATCGACCTGGGTGTAGACAACAACGTCATTAAAAAGTCCGGTTCCTGGTTCACCTACAACGGCGACCAGCTGGGACAGGGTAAGGAAAAGGTTCGCCTCTACCTGAAGGAAAACAAGGAGTTGGCGGACGAAATCGAGCAGAAGATCTTCGAAAAAGTAGGATTGCTTGAGCCTGCCGAAGGCGGGGACGACCTAAGCGATGAGCCCGTCGACATGGTGCCCAACGTAGATTTCGATGACGACGAGTCCTAAGCACAACCCACACGAAGAAAAACTCGCACAGCTCGCTCGAGCCATAGAGGAATATGAATCCGGCGAGTATTCTCCGACGATTATCGACCCGGTGGCGGAGGAAAGGAAATCCGCCGTCCGTCACCGGGCGCTGCTCCTACTTAACTCCAGGCGGCGTTCACGTAAAGAATTATTCGACCGGCTGAGCACACCAACGCAAAGCCAACACAAACGCCAGCAGACCGCCGAGTCCGGCGATGATGACGTCGCTACAGACGCGGCGTCATCACTTGTTGACCCCACCGTTATCAACGAGGTGCTTGACGACCTCGAACGCGTAGGCCTCATCGACGATGATCTCTTCGCCGAACAGTGGGTGCGGGAGCGGCATCAACGGCGCGGTAAGACCCGGCGAGTGCTTGACCAGGAACTCATCCACAAGGGAGTTGCGGAAGAGGTTCGCTTGCGCGCGCTGTCTCAACTCAGTGACGAGGACGAACTGCACGTCGCACGCGCGCTCGTCGAAAAAGAAGTCGCGAAGGTGGGGGAGTTGGCAGACCGTCGGCACTATGACAAAGCTTTACGCAGCTTGGTAGGAAAGCTCGCCCGCCGAGGGTTTGGCACCTCGTTGGCGCTGAACCTGTGCCGGGAAGCTCTGGAGCCGCTTCGGAGATTCTAAGGCAGCCAACTTACCCGGCTGCTCGTAATGCCAAGGTCTTTCTAAGTTTCACCACGCTGTCGTAGTGGTTAGAATGACCCTCCGTGATTCAAAATGCTCCCGCACGCAGCTACGAGGTGCGCACCTTTGGCTGCCAGATGAATGTCCACGATTCCGAGCGCCTGTCTGGCTTGCTGGAAGAAGCCGGCTACGTGCCTGTCGCCGAAGGACACACCCCAGATCTAGTGGTGTTTAACACCTGTGCAGTGCGCGAAAACGCAGATATGCGTCTGTACGGCACACTCGGTAATTTGCGGGCGACCAAGCGGGAACACCCCGGTATGCAGATCGCGGTTGGGGGGTGCCTCGCGCAGAAGGACAAAGACACGGTCGTCCGCAAAGCCCCATGGGTCGACGTGGTATTTGGTACGCACAACATTGGCTCACTTCCTGCGCTACTCGATCGGGCGCGCCACAACAAACGCGCAGAAGTCGAAATCGTCGACTCTCTCGAGCAATTCCCCTCGGTGTTGCCTGCTAAGCGTGAGTCCGCCTACGCAGGCTGGGTAAGTGTCTCCGTCGGCTGCAATAACACGTGCACCTTTTGTATTGTTCCCAGCCTGCGTGGCAAGGAGCTTGACCGTCGACCAGGCGACATTCTCGCTGAGGTTAAAGCCCTGGTGGATCAAGGTGTCAGTGAGGTGACCTTGTTGGGCCAAAACGTCAACGCCTACGGGGTCAACTTTGCGGATCCTGACGCACCACGGGACCGGGGTGCTTTCTCGAAGTTGCTTCGGGCCTGCGGCGATATCGAGGGCCTCGAGCGTGTTCGTTTTACCTCGCCGCACCCGGCGGAGTTCACCGAAGACGTCATCGATGCGATGGCTGAGACTCCTAATATTTGTCCGCAGTTGCATATGCCTCTGCAGTCAGGGTCAGACCGCGTTTTGAAGGAGATGCGCCGTTCTTATCGCTCTCGGAAGTTCCTGTCCATTCTGGATTCGGTTCGTGAGAAGCTGCCCCATGCGGCCATCACCACCGATATCATCGTGGGTTTTCCGGGAGAAACCGAGGAGGACTTCCAACAGACTCTGGATGTGGTGGAGCGTGCTCGTTTTACCAGTGCCTACACTTTCCAATACAGTCCTCGCCCGGGTACTCCTGCTGCGGAGTACGACAATCAGATCCCGAAGGAGATTGTCCAGGAGCGCTTCGAGCGTCTGATGTCGCTTCAAGAGCGCATCAGTAAGGAAGAAAATGTGGCGCTCATCGGCTCCACCGTGGAGCTTCTGGTCCAGGCTGATGGGGGTCGTAAGAACAGCGAGACGCATCGTTTGACAGGCCGTGCCCGCGATGGCCGTTTGGTTCACTTCACCCCGAAGCCTAGTGATGTTGCTGAGGATTCGGTGGCGGTCTTGGGTGATGACGTCGCGGGAAATATCCGTCCCGGAGATATTGTGACGGTTGTTGTTACCGACGCTGCCGCGCATTATTTGGTTGCCGATGATGGGGTGCTGACCTATCGTGCGACCAAGGCAGGCGACATGTCTGCTGCAGGTAAAGTGCCCACAACGGCCCCGATCGGCGTGGGCCTGGGGTTGCCTTCTATCGGCAACCCCAGGCAGGTTGAGGCGACTGGGTGCTCCGGCTGCTAGCCTAAAGCGTTGTGAGTCAAGCACCGAAAGAGTCCAAGTTTGTAGGGGCCGACGACAGCCGGCCCAAGTCCTCGGCTGGTGGGACGCGTGTACGTTCCCGGATGACAGTGGAGGAGCACATCGCTGCCCACGGTGGCGATGTTGCTGCAGCCGAGAAATCCGCGGCGCGGGAATTGACGTTTAAAGGCGAGCAGGTCCCTTTGGGCATCGCGATGATCGGTTTCGTATTGTCGCTGTTTTTCCCGCACTCAGGTGAAGTGCTGGGGATTGACGTGTTGTTCGACTCTGAGACTGCCCGTTTTTATCTGACGACTCTTCCGGAGCGGATTTATGTGTGGGCGGGTGTCGTCGGGGTCGTTGCTTTGACGGTCGCCGCGATAGTGACGCGTTTGGCCCTCGTCGGGTATCTCGCGTGGTTCTTTAGTGGCGTGTCGCTGTTTTATTCCATTTTCGCGATGTGGATGCGACAGTCCCGCCCGCCGACGGATCCTGGTGTGGGCCCGTCGTTTGGCTTGATTATGGGCGCGGTGTGCGTGCTGGTAGCTGCTGTGTCGTGGAGTTTTGTTATCGTCCATAAGTCTTCTTTACAGAAGGCTTTGGACGCTGTGCGGCGCCGGGGTAATCCTCGCGCGGAGGACAAGGTTGCTCAGACGCAGATGAGTATTCTCGATCAGGAAGCCCGCCGGATTAATGAAGGCCAGGACAATCCTTTGCTAGTTGACGATCGACGACATCGTGCCGCCCAGCGCCGCAAGAGGGAGCAAGGTTAGTTTTTTAGCGCTGCTCGAGTGCTTCGGCTGCGGCCTGTGCCCACTGTGACCATTGTTCAGCCTGGGCGCGAAGGTCGGCGGCCTGTGCAGTTTTCCCTGAGGCTTCTGCGGCTTGGACTTGTGCCTGCAGTTCTTCGACTTTGTCCTGGAATTGCTTGACGCGTGCCTGCGCCTCCGGGTCAGTGCGTCGCCACTGAGCGTCAGCGTAGTCAGAAACGGTGCGTTCTAGAGCGGCAATTTTGTCTTCGTATTCGCTTACTCGGCCGCGGGGAACATATCCGATGGCTTCCCACTTGTCCTGTAGTTCCCGCAGCTTCAGGCGTGCGCCTTCGAGATCCGTCGCGGGGTCGATAAGGGGCGTGTATTCAGCGATGAGGGCGTCTTTGGCTGCGGCGTTGGCTTCAAACTTCTCATCTTTCTCACGGGCCTCTGCGTCCCTCGCCCCGAAGAAGTGATCTTGTGCGGCTTTGAATTGTGCCCATAGGCGGTCGTCCGCCTCGCGGTGAGCACGGCCGGCTTTCTTCCATTCGCTCATGAGGTCGCGGTAGGCACGTGCTGTCTCGGCCCAGTCAGTGGAATCCTTCAGCGCCTCAGCACGTTCGACGAGTTCTTCTTTTGCACGTTTTGCTGCCGCCCGGGTCTTGTCTAGTTCAGAGAAGTGCGCACCCCGGCGGTGGTTAAAACTGTCGCGGGCTTCGGAGTAGCGCTTCCAGAGAGCATCGTCTGTGCTTCGATCGACGCCTTTGATGGTGCGCCATTCTTCGAGGATGTCGCGGAGGCGGTCGCCGGCTTTCTTCCATTCGGTGGAGTGAGCAGCGAGTTCTTCAGCTTCCGCAACCAACTGCTCCTTGCGCGCGATGGCTTGGGCCCGTTGCTGTGCTTTGGTTTCTTTAGCTTGTTCCTCGGCGGTGAAGGAGTCGGTGATGATGCCGGCGAGTTGGCGCTCGAGCAGGGCAATGTCGCCGATCACTGCTGCGCTGCCGAGGGTGTCTGCGATCGCTTCAGCTTGTGCTCGCAGGGTTGCTGCTTCAGCAGGATGGGATGCTAGACGCACGTTGAGGAGCTCGATTTCGGTCGCCAGATCGTCGTAGCGATGGCCGTAGTGCAGCAGCCCTTCCTCTACGCTGCCTGCTTGCCACGAGCCGATGAGTCGCTCATCGGTGGCGGTACGGACGTAGACGTCACCGTTGTCGTCGATACGCCCAAACTTTTTGATCTGCGCCAGGGTGCTGGCGGGTCGCGCGGTCGAGGGGGCGGGGGCTGCTGCGGGTGTTTTCTTGGGGACGGCTGATGGCAGGATGTGTGCTCCAGGTCGGGGCCCGGGCTTGGGTGCCGGGGTGGTGGAAGAGGAGTTGGTGCTCATGAGTCGTCCTTCGTGCGCATAGCCGCGCAAAGCCAATGGCGCTGGCTGCCATGTGGCCCCCAGCACGCGTGTACGTTACCTCCATCATCATAGCGGGCATTGGTGGCGCAGGGTGCATGGTGTGGCTGTTGTCCAGGGGCAGGAATAGACTGGCTACCCATGAGTGTGCCCGATAGTTTTTTCCGTGGTTTGCCGGTGGATGTGCCGCGGGATCCCGCTGTTCCACTCGCTATCGTTGGCCCGACGGCCTCAGGGAAGTCTTCTTTAGGCGTGTGGCTGGCCAGAGAGTTGAACGGTGAGGTTGTTAATACGGATTCCATGCAGCTTTACCGCGGTATGGATATCGGCACGGCCAAGCTCAGTGAGCAGGAGCGACAGGGGGTGCCGCACCACATGCTGGATGCTTTGGATGTGACGGACGCTGCGTCGGTGGCGGAGTATCAACGTCACGCGGTGGCTGTTGTAGAGGATATTCGCTCTAGAGGTAAGCGGCCGATTTTGGTTGGGGGGTCGATGCTATACGTGCAGTCTTTGGTGGATGATTGGCAGTTTCCGCCTACTGACGCCGCGGTGCGTGCGCGCTGGCAGCAGGAGTTGGAGCGCGTGGGGGTTGAGCGTTTGCATGACCGATTGGCCGCTATCGATCCACAGGCCGCTGCGATTATTGAGCGCAAGGATCCTCGGCGTACGGTGCGAGCGTTGGAGGTTATTGAGTTGACGGGGCGTCCTTTCGCGGCCAGTCAGCCTCCCATTAATGCGCCTGCCCGGTGGGGGACAGTGATCATTGGTTTGCGCACGACGCCCGATTGGCTCAATCCGCGGATTGAGTTACGCACTGAGTTGATGTTTGAGGCCGGTTTTGTTGATGAGGTGCAACAGTTGGTGCGTGAGCATGGCTTGGTTGCTCAGTCGACGGCCGGTCGCGCTATTGGCTATGCGCAGGTGTTGCAGATGCTTGAGGGGAATATCAGCGCTGATGAGGCTCGGGAGCAGACGGTGTTGGGTACGCGGCGCTATGTGCGTCGTCAGCGGAGTTGGTTTAAGCGGGATCCGCGTACGCAGTGGGTGGATGCCTGGTTAGACTGGTCGGCATGACCAGGATTGCTTTTGCTAAGGCCCATGGCACGGAGAATGATTTTGTACTGCTTCCAGATGCTGCCGTTGATGTTGATCTCACCGCTGATGTAGTGCGGTTTTTGTGCAATCGTCGGGCAGGCCTGGGTGCGGATGGTGTGATCCGTGTGGCTCGCGCTGCGGAGTTGTTGGGCAAGGGAGTGCTTGATTGTTTGCCCGATGGCGTTGAACCGGAGCATTGGTTTATGGATTATCGCAATGCTGATGGTTCTCTCGCGGAGATGTGTGGCAATGGTGTCCGTGTTTTTGCCCACTGGGTTTATTCGCGTGGTTTGGTTGATGACGCCGCGTTTGTGGTGGGTACTCGCGCGGGTGCGCGTGAGGTGCGGGTTCACGAGGCGGATTCTTTGCGCGCTGATGTTGAGGTTCAGATGGGCTGCGCTGAGGTTTTTGGGGTGTCGACCTGCCGTCTAGGTGACATGAGCTTTGCGGGGTTGGCGGTCGATATGGGTAACCCGCATATTGCGTGCGTGGTGCCTGGTTTGGATGCCCAAGGGCTGGCGGGTCTTCCTGTTGATGCTGATGCTCGGTGGGATGAGGAGTTTTTCCCCCAGGGCACCAACATTGAAGTGTTGACGGAGCTCCAGGACATTGGCGATGGTGCTGAGGCGTTGGATGGCCGTGTGCATATGCGTGTCCACGAACGTGGCGCAGGGGAGACCCGTTCCTGTGGTACCGGGACTGTCGCTGCTGCTCGGGCGGCGCTTGCTGATCGCGGTCGTGTTGATGGCCGTGTGGAGGTGGTGGTTCCGGGAGGAACGGTGATGGTGGTCATCGATGGCGAGACTTCGACTCTTCGGGGGCCGTCGGTGATTGTTGCTACCGGCGCGGTAGAGGTCGACTGTTCCTGAGGGAGTCTTAGTCGTCGGCGCTGAGTCTCCGAGCTGCAGCCCGGGTACTGGGCCAGCTTTCACGTAGTTGGGCTGCCCGTGTATCAGCCACGCTTAGGAGCTTCTCCAGGCTGGCGACGCTACTATGCGTACGAATCCGCGAAGGCAGTCTGCAAACGAAGCGTTCTGCTGCGGCCAACTCGTAATAAAACTCAGATATTTCTTCTACGTCGGAGTCTGCGTTGGCTAATTCCGGCCTGTACAGTGTGCGGTCGGTTAGTGATTTCGCGTCCGTTCCGTGCAAGAGTACTTGGTGTCCCTCGATGACGTCGCGAATGTCTTGCGCAGACAAATCTAACGAGGTGATCAGCGCGTTTGTTTACGCAGTGTTGGGGCGCGACAGCATAATGAAGGCACCGAGCCCGACCAGAAGAATCGACAAGATTATGCCGGGCGTTTTCAGCAGAACTACCAGGGTGATGGCGCACAGGACAATCACCGCAGGCGTAATTTTGTCTGCTGCGAACAATGTGCTCGGTGAATCCTCCGGTGGTTCTTCAGGATGCACCGGAGGATGATCAACCATGGCTACTGCATCCCCCAGAGCCACAGGCGCACCCGCCAGAACCGCAGCTGTCCCCGCATCCGGCAGGGGCGATGATGGAGCCGCTGAGAGTAAACGTGCCCGCGATGATCGATCCTGGCGTGGGGAGTTCGGCCATATCTGAGACAACGACGTCTAAAGGAAAAGGCGCCACAACGTCCAGGTGTACGAAGCGCTGGTCAGTCATGGTGTTGAAACGATAGTGGGCATCTTTTACTTCCAACACAAGATTGGCTGCGGCAGTAGGGCTTTGGGAACCATCACCCCGGGTGACCACCCCTGCACCCACACTGGCGAATACCCCTACCGCGCCACCGGTTGCCGACGTGTAGGCGTCTGTATCGTCGAAAAACGCGACGTCAACACCCAAAGCAGAAAGGTTGATGCGCTCGAAATTGAATACGGGCTCGTCGACGATCAGCGGCCCTTGGGCCAAGTTGCACGTCACCGTTGCGATGGGATCGCCGTCATCGGTAACCACATCACACAGTGCTAACACGTCATTGAGCATCTGGACATGGGCAGTTGCTTCCGTTGCACCGTCGAAACCTGCGAACGTGGCAAACGGTTCCACAGCAAGCACAGTGAGCCTGGCGCCAGAACTATCGACTGCTGCGACCAGTTGGCCACCCCGTACTTCGCCGACGACGCCGAGACGGTTGCTGCTGATGGCCTGTTCTACGGCGTCCTGCCAACGTGGAAAAGCCATGCCAATACTGCTGAGATCTTGCGTCATAACCCCATATTAGGTTGTCGCCCAATCAGATGGAGAAACCGGCAGGCACGACATGCAACAAAACTGTGCGACAATGGCAGCTAATGCTAGAAGAAGAAAAAACATTGCACACGGCAGCTCCCACGGACGCTACCCCCACTGTGGGTGAGCTCGACCTCGAAGCACGCTCAAGCCTACGGCGTCTCACTCGCGGCTCCCACATTCACGACACGGAGCAGCAAGACGGCTACGACGTCGAATATCGCAAGCTCAGGCTGGAAAAAGTCATCCTCGTGGGTGTGTGGACCACGGGAACCATCAGTGAGATCGAAGCCAACATGGCCGAACTTGCCGCCCTGGCCGAAACTGCCGGGGCGGATGTTCAAGACATGCTCTATCAAAAACGCGACAAACCCGACGCAGGCACCTACATCGGCTCCGGCAAGGTGCAGGAGCTCAAAGAGATCGTGCAGGCGACCGGCGTGGACACGGTGGTGTGTGATGGTGAACTCACCCCATCCCAGATGATCGCGCTGGAAAAAGCCCTCGACGTCAAGGTCATTGACCGCACCATGTTGATCCTGGACATCTTCGCCCAACACGCGAAGTCCAAAGAGGGCAAAGCACAGGTATCGCTCGCACAGATGGAGTACCTCATTACCCGTGTGCGTGGTTGGGGTGGCGCACTATCCCGCCAGGCAGGTGGACGTGCCGGATCCAACGGGGGCGTCGGCCTCCGTGGTCCTGGTGAAACAAAGATCGAGGCTGACCGGCGCAGACTCCGCCAAGACATGGCGAGGTTGCGTAAAGAACTCGCGGGCATGAAGACTGCGCGCGATATTAAGCGCTCCAAGCGGCGTTCGTCGACCATTCCCCAAATCGCGATCGCTGGCTACACCAACGCGGGTAAGTCGTCGCTGATTAACGCTATGACAGGTGCTGGTGTTTTGGTTGAGGACGCACTGTTTGCAACCCTCGACCCTACGACCCGTCGGGCTGAATTAGCTGACGGCCGCGCTGTTGTTTTCACCGACACTGTCGGTTTCGTCCGCCACCTGCCGACTCAACTGGTCGAGTCGTTTAGGTCGACGCTGGAAGAAGTCATCGAGGCAGATTTGGTTCTGCACGTAGTAGATGGTTCAGATCCGTTCCCCCTGAAGCAGATCGCCGCCGTCAACGACGTCATCGCTGATATTGTTCGCGAGCAAGGCGCTGAAGCACCCCCAGAAATCGTCGTGGTCAACAAGATTGACGCCGCAGATCCATTGACGCTGGCGGAGCTGCGTCATGCAGTTGATGACTGTGTGTTCGTTTCTGCCCACACAGGTGAGGGGATTGATGAATTAGAGGCACGGGTGGAGCTATTCCTTAATTCACTCGATTCCCACGTGCGCCTGTCTATTCCTTTTACGCGGGGCGATATTGTTGCCCGAATTCACGAGCAAGGGACCGTGTTGGCGGAGACCTACGACGGTTCCGGAACGGTCCTCGATGTGCGGCTGCCTCCCTCTCTGGCGGCAGAGTTGGAAGAGTTTCGTGTAGAACAGAATCATGGCAACGATTAATTTCAAAAACAGTCCAATTTCCACGGTCGGTGAGCTTCCCGCTGTTGGTGATAAAGCTCCGGCTTTTGACGTCGTGGGCGCTGATCTTTCAAGCATCGATGACGCCTCATTGCATGGCAAGCGGGTAGTTCTGAATATCTTCCCCTCGGTTGATACCGCGGTGTGCGCGCAAAGCGTCCGCCGATTCAATGAGGAAGCCAGCGCTTTGCCCAACACAGTGGTCCTGTGTGTGTCCGCAGACCTTCCCTTCGCAGGTGCCCGCTTCTGCGCAGCTGAAGGACTGGACAATGTCTTGATGGGTTCGACCTTCCGGTCGTCCTTCGGCAAGGACTACGGTCTCACCATGGTCGACGGGCCCCTAGCTGGCCTGCTGGCTCGCGCTATCGTTGTGCTGGACGAGGCCGGCACCGTGACATACACAGAGCTTGTTGGAGAGGTCACTAGCGAGCCCAACTATGCCGCGGCTACGGAGGCAGTGCGGGCTTCCTAGTCCCACCAGCCCCGACTACACTAACGGGACGTGTCTACATTTCTAGGATGGACCGTCCACGGCGACGGCAAGACTATTGAGCCAGGTGCCGTTGTCGCACCTGAACAACGCCTCAGCTGGCCTCGAACAATAGGCATCGGCATGCAACATGTCGTAGCCATGTTCGGGGCTACATTGCTAGTACCCACACTTACCGGATTCCCGGTCAACACAACCCTGCTGTTTTCGGGTATCGGTACAATTCTCTTCCTGCTGATCACCCGCAACCGACTGCCTTCCTACCTAGGAAGCTCGTTTGCCTTTATCGCGCCCCTTACTGCAACCCAAGCGTCCGGCATCGCCTTGCAGATGGGTGGAGTGGTCGCAGCCGGCATCGCGTTGATCCTCGTTGGCGTGATTGTCAAGGTGTTGGGGCGCGGCGTCATTGATGCGGTCATGCCACCAGCAGTGACCGGCGCCATCGTTGCACTCATCGGGCTTAACCTCGCCCCTGCAGCAACCTCGAGCTACCAGAATCAACCACTGATCGCCACCGTCACCCTGGCAGCGATCCTGATCCTGAACGTAGCCGGTAGGGCGATGGTGTCACGGTTGAGCATCCTCTTCGGCGTGATCATCGGCTGGGTGTTCGCTTGGTTATCCGGTGGCATCGACGATGCCGCGCGCCAGGCTATCAGCGAAGCTCGGTGGTTCGGAGCACCGACCTTTCATACCCCGGAATTCACTGTTAGTGCGGTACTGATTTCCCTTCCGGTGGTGATTGTCCTCATTGCCGAAAACGTCGGGCACGTCAAAGCTGTGGCGTCCATGACCGGTCGGCCAATGGATGATCTTGCGGGTGACGCGCTGCTGGCTGACGGCATTGCCACAACACTTGCCGGTGGGTTTGGTGGCTCGGGTACCACAACCTATGCGGAAAACATTGGCGTTATGGCTGCGACTAAGGTCTATTCGACCGCAGCTTACTGGGTTGCTGCATTTACCGCGATTATCCTGGCGTTCATTCCAAAGTTCGGTGCCTTAATATTCAGTATTCCTAGTGGTGTTCTGGGAGGCGCGACTCTTGTGCTGTACGGGCTCATCGGCATGCTGGGTATACAAATTTGGCAGGAGCACAAAGTGGACTTCAGCAATCCCGTTAATCTGTGTGCGGCAGCCACCGCGCTTATTGCCGGAATTGGTAACCTCACCTTGACCGTCGGTGGGATTGAGCTGCAAGGCATCGCGTGGGGCAGTGCCGGTATCATCATCGTCTACCCCGTGCTTAAGGTGCTGTACGAAAAAGTTGGTGAAGGGCAGTTCAGCACTTTAGCCTGAGCAGGCTAAAGTCCGCAGTTTAGGCCGAAAAAGCGGGGCCCTGCAGTTGATGCAGGGCCCCGCTTTTGCGACGTTGGAGAGATTTTTACTCTTCGTCGAGGTTCTTTTCGATGAGAGCTGCTATAGCCTCAACAGCTTCAGCGTTCTCGGAGGTGACGACAACCTGATCGCCGTGCTCTGCGCCCAGCGCCATGATCATGAGGGAGGATGCGGCTTCGGTGGGATCTTCTTCGTCTTCTTCACCGAGAATTGCGAGGTAAATGTCCTCGTCGTACTCGCCGGCAGCCTCCGCGATGATGGTGGCGGGGCGAGCGTGGAGGCCAACAGTAGAGCCGACGGTAACAGTCTTGGAAACCATTGAACATGGTCCTTTCTCGAAATTGTCTAGCGAACATCTCCCACCCTACCCGTTTGGTGTTGAGTTGGGTTGTAGTCAATCCACATATCCCAACAAAATCGCAGCAACTACGAAATAATCGGACATTCAAAAACCACAGGGTTCCACAAACACCCAGGTGAGTGCTGGCCTGACTTGCTTAAGGGGCAGAGGTGAGATTTCTCGCATCTCACCCGTGGGTCACGGCCTGATTGATGCGCGCAGCTACAGCATCGGGACTGGATGCTGAGCGAAGTGAAGCGACGAAGGCCTGGTCGACAAGGTGTCGCGACAGTCGCGACAATATTTTAAGGTGCTCGCGTCCGCTAGTAGCTGGGCATGCTATGCAGAAAATAAGGTCTGAGGGACCGTCCGGGCCGCTGAAGTCAACGCCTTGGGCTAGGCGCAGCATGGCTACGGTGGGTTCTGTGATGGCAGTAGAACGGCAGTGGGGTATAGCGATGCCAAGGGGAATCCCGGTATCCATTTTTAACTCTCTGTCCCACAGCTCGCTCAATAGTTGTTGTGGGTCGGTGCACCGCTGTTGTTCGTGCAGAAGTTCGCTGAGGAAGGCAAGTACGGCGTATGGATGGTCGTCGACGTCGACGTCGAACACCACTAAGTCTTCGGTTGCGTAGGGGCTGCGGTCGGTAGGTTCCTCGTTGGGTGGGGTGTTCGTGCGGGCTGGCCTGTTGCTGCGGGCAAAGATTTTTTGCACGGTTGCCGTGGTGAAAAATTCACGTATGTTCAAATGCCAGACTCCTTGATCGCTTACCCCGTGATGTTTGTGCCTATAACCTTGGAGCGTACCTTAGCGACAAGGTGCGGCGAGGGCATTTGTGTGCCCTGGAGGGTTGTTGCGGCTGTGCCATAGGCTACAGCTTGGGTCAGGCAGTCCTCGAGGTTCTGCTTGGCTAGTCGGCCGAGTAAGAAACCCGCCAGTGTTGCGTCTCCGGCGCCGACGGTAGATACGACGTTGGTTTGTGGCGGTTGCGCTATCCAGGCACCGTCGGCTGTGGCCAATACTGCACCAGATGGCCCCAGTGTGACCAGGACGTGGGGTATTCCTTTGTTCACTACCGTCCGGGCTGCAGCAACGACGTCACTAAAGTCGCCGCGTTCTGCCTGTTGCTCGAACCTTGTGGCCCATGACGCCGCGTCGCGTTGTCCTTGCACAAGCTGCGCGAGTTCAAAGGCGTTGGGTTTGAGCAGATCCGGGAGTCGGTTTTTGGCTTCGCCTCTTAGCGTTGTCGACGGCCTGTCTGGCGCGATGGGGGCAGTTAGAGACCTGAGTGGTGCATCGGAGGTGTCAACGGCGATTTTGGTGGTGGGCGCGGCTTGGCGAATCAGGGGGATGATTTCGGCATACCACCATTCGGGTAATCCGGGCGGTAGGGAACCGGCGAGCACTATCCAACTGTTATCGGGTAGTCGTTCTGCCTCTTCCAGAACGGTGTCTGCAAGCGCAGCGGCCACTTCCAAAGTGATGAGTGGCCCCGCTCCATTGAGTTTGGATGTTTCCCCGCCGGGCTCGACGATCGTGATGTTGGTACGAACCTGATCTTCGGTGGGGACGAAGCGGGTGTCTATTCCAGTGTTGGCCACGAGGTGGACGAATGGGTCGGTGGTGGGAGAGATGAACAAGGCTCTTGTGGCTTGGCCGGCTAGAGCGCAGGCCCCACTGACGTTAACCCCTTTTCCGCCTGCGACAGCGTGAAATGATTGGAGACGTTGCACGGTACCCCTTGTGATGCGCTCCCCGAGCACCAATGTCTGATCGATACTCGGATTGGGGGTCACCGTCAGAATCATGTGAAGTGGGTACCTTCGTGTTAGTTGTCAACGTGAGCTGCCGTGCCTAAAGGATGCACAGAGATACTCCCATCATATGCCCGTTTGTGTGGATTTTGCGCGGGTTTGTGGAGTAATCGTGTGTTGTTTTAGGCACATCTTCGGGAAAAGCATTGCTGTTTGTGCCCGAAAAAGTGGTATCTTGTAGGCAGTACCCAACTAGTGAAGACAGGTGGTCTTTCGTGAATAATGTGACACGAGACACGACTATTAAGGGGACGGCAGTTGTCCCCGGCATCAGCTACGCAGAAGCTGTGTGGATCCACCCGCGCCCCGAACTCCCTCAAGCAGGAGCAGTTGTCGCAGAGGAAGGTCGCGCTGAAGAGTTCGAACGCTTCGAAAAGGCCGCCAATACGGTGGCGGAGCGTCTCGACGAACGCGCTGCTGCAGCAGAGGGGGCAGCTAAAGAAGTCCTCTCCGCGACCGCAGGAATGGTGCGCGACCGAGGCTGGCGAAAAGCCGTAAAAAAGAACATTAACTCCGGCCATCCCGCCGACTATGCTGTGGTCGCCGCGACCACAAAATTCATTTCGATGTTCGAAGCGGCAGGCGGCGTGATGGCCGAGCGTGTTACGGATCTTCGCGACATTCGAGACCGTGTGATCGCTGAACTTCGTGGTGAGCAAGAACCGGGGCTCCCTTCCGTCAGCGGCCCTGTGGTGCTATGCGCCGACGACCTGTCGCCAGCAGATACCGCAGCCTTGGATACGTCGTTGTTTACCGCTCTGGTTACCGAGCTTGGCGGACCTACCTCCCACACTGCGATCATCGCTCGCCAGCTTAATGTTCCCTGCATCGTGGCAGTGGGGGAGAAGCTGCACCAGATTGAGCCCGGGACCAAGGTCTTGGTTGACGGTTCTCTGGGTACCTTGACTCTCGATGCAGACCCCGATACGGCCACCGCAGCAGTTCACGAATACAAGCTGTTTGCTGAACGTGTCGCATCGTGGCGCGGCCCTGCACGGACCAAGGACGGCCACCGTGTTCAGCTTCTTGCCAACGTTCAGGACGGCAACGCTGCCCGCGTGGCTGCCTCCACTCAGGCAGAGGGCATTGGTTTATTCCGCACAGAGATGTGCTTCCTGTCGGCCGTCGAGGAGCCCTCGGTAGAGCAGCAAGCTGCTGTGTATGCCAAGGTGCTTGAGCAGTTCCCGACCTCCAAGGTTGTTGTACGTTCCCTTGATGCTGGGTCTGATAAGCCAGTCGCTTTTGCTTCTATGGCTGACGAGATGAACCCTGCATTGGGTGTTCGTGGTTTGCGCGTTGCTCGTGCGAATGAGCCACTGCTGACTCGACAACTTGACGCCATCGCAAAGGCCACTCAGGAGCTGGGTCGAGGCGACGATGCGCCGACGTGGGTCATGGCCCCGATGGTTGCCACCGCCCGCGAGGCCCGGTGGTTTGCAGACTTGTGTGAAGAGCGCGGTCTAATCCCCGGTGCAATGATTGAGGTCCCGGCGGCAGCCCTGATGGCAGATAAAATCATGCCTCACCTGCGCTTTGTCTCGATCGGTACGAACGACCTCACCCAGTACACCATGGCTGCCGATCGTATGTCACCGCAGTTGGCTTATCTCACAGATCCGTGGCAGCCGGCGGTGTTGCGATTGATCGAGCACACCTGCAATCAGGGTAAAAAGTTCGACACTGCCGTTGGCGTCTGTGGTGAAGCTGCTGCCGACCCGCTGCTTGCATGCGTGCTCACAGGCCTCGGCGTGACATCCTTGTCCGCTGCGTCGACTGCCATTGCAGGTGTCGGTGCGCAGCTGGCCTCCTTGACACTAGAGGATTGCCAGCAGGCTGCACGGATCGCTTTGGACTCTGAGGGCGCTACTGAGGCTCGAAGCGCCGTCCGCGAATTCATCCAAGGTTTGTGAATTTTAGAACTGTTATATAACACGGTTTCTTAGACGCGTGGGGCTCCACCTTAAGGAAGGTGGAGCCCCACGCGTTAATAGTTAATGCAGGATGGCGGATAGTGGTACCTATTCGGCGATTATGACTTCCACGCCCTGGTCACGAAGTGCTTCTACGAAGCTCTCTGGGGCTTGGACGTCGGTGATGACAACATCAATATCGCTGATTGTCGCAAAACTGACTAGGAAGTCACAGCCCATCTTGGACGCGTCACACAACACGACCACTTTGCGGGCGTTAATAATCATGGAGCGCTTGACTGCGGCTTCTTGGGAATCCGCTGTGGACAACCCGTGATCAAGGGTCAGAGCGTTGGTTCCGATGAAAGCTACATCGGCGCGCATGAGGGCGAGTGAGCGCAGGGCGGTATCTCCCACCACTGCTTGGGTGATCGCGCGGACGTTACCACCGAGGAGCTGAACCTGGCCAAGGCCAGCATTTGCTAGGTTTAAGGCTGTCGGTAGGCAATTGGTGACGATGGACCAGTGCTTCGACACCGCATGTTCCGCAATTAAATCACCGAGCGCAGAAATGGTTGTTCCAGCATCAAGAAAAATGCCGCCTTGGGCGCTGGGTAAGAATTCTAGGGCTGCTTTTGCGATGGCATGTTTAGCGTGGGATGCAGAGCGGAAACGTGCATCGACTGTAAGCTCGTTTGTTTGAAAGTTTTGGCTAGCTACTGCACCGCCGTGGACTCGATGCACAACACCCTCGGCATCCAGCACTGCCAGGTCACGCCTGATTGTTTCCGCAGTGACGTCGAAACGGGCTGCTAGTGAAGTGACGTTGACGCGACCTTCGACGGCCGTCAGTGAGGCGATTTGGCGCCGCCGTTCTTCGGCATACATCGTTCGGTCCCTCTTTTCTTCGAATCACCTGCCGCTCGGACATCTAGCTTCGGCGGTATGTGACTTTTATGTACGTTTTCTAGACTCTAGTGTCTCACCATTTCGGGCATCATGTCGGGTAAACGTGCCCGAGTATGTTTATTTTTTGAGGTTTTGTGTGGATTGTGTGGTTGCTGTGTTGTTTTTGGAACGGGGTGAGATTGGTATCCGGCGGCAAAGAAGCAATCTTAAATATGTTGTTTACCTGGTAAATTGTGGCGGAGTAGCGGCTCAGTTAAATCGGGATCGTCCGTCGGGTCAAAGAGCTGAGGCTGGAAAAGCTGCGCGATGGTGGCCCATTTGAAAAAAAGAGTCACACCCCCACATCTGGGGGGTGTGACTCTCGGTGGGAATGTTGCTACATTTTCCTGAAAACGGAAACGACCTTGCCTAGGATTCGCGAATTCATAGCTGGGATCGGCTCAAACGCTGGGTTGTGTGGGATCAGCCAAATGCCGGTGTCATCCCGGTGGAATTCCTTGACTGTGGCCTCACCATCGATGAGCGCAATGACGTAATCGCCGGGTTCCGCAGTAACTTGAGCGCGAACGACAACCCAGTCGTCTGGTAAAATTCCGGCGTCGCGCATCGACTCGCCAACAACTCGGAGCATGTAGAACTCCCCGCCGCCCAGCACAGTCGCCGGCATGGGGAAAAACTCTTCAATATCTTGATGAGCCAGGATTGGGTCGCCCGCAGCAACTTGCCCAATAACCGGAATATAGTGCGGGGGGACATGGTGGCTGAGGTCCGCGCCCTCCTGGTAGCCGTAGGCGGGGACCGCTCCGCCTGTCATGCCGGAGGTCCGTGGGCGGGTTTCCTTAGGGACGGGGCGTACCGAATGGACATCCAGCGCTCGGGGCTTTTGTGGATCCCGCCGAAGATACCCTTTTTTCTCTAGTTCTCGGAGTTGATATGCGACCGAGGACGTCGACTGCAGCCCGGTAGCATTGCCGATCTCTCGGATGCTCGGTGGATAACCAGTGATGGCAATCGAGTCGTTGATAACCTCCAGCACCCGGCGCTGGCGCGGGGTGAGAGGGGCGTCTGCAGATTTTGGTCGTCGTCCCATTACGCTCAAGTCCTTTTTAAAAAGCGGTTGTTAAAAGGTCGTTCATGGCGTCACCCCCGGGTGTGACCTCGTGGGGTGTTCCCGAGGACAGTCTACATTACGAATGGGGTTCAGGGGGCGCCACAGGTGTAATTATGTTCGATATTTCATGTTTTGTCGAAACTGTCCTGTATGCAGCAGTTAGTCGTGCTTGGTGAACTCACTTTAGAACGAATGATCGGCGAAAATTCCACGTACTGTCCGATCGACTTTCTAACGTTGCAGCCATGATGAACAAACAGACACAAGCTACGGCCCTCAAGACGGTTCTTCCTGCAGAGCATTGGGGAGAGACCCCCAAGCCTGTCCGCGAAGTTCGGACCCTTTATCACGCCACGGGTCGCTCCGACATGGCGGAAACGCCCCAGTCTTCGCGTGCAATGCTCACCACACCTGGAAGCTTTGTTCAACGCCTAGTAGACCGATCAAGCTTGCTACTAAGCGCAATCGGATTTGGTGGAGCTGTCTACTACATGCTTGCTGGTGTACTGGTTTAGAGGTCGGTCGACTAGGCTGAGGGGCGTCCGCCGGTCCTTTCATTAAAGTGAGAGCCTATGCACTGCCCCTTTTGCCACAACTCCCATTCCCAGGTGATCGACTCACGCGTGGTAGACGGAGGATCTGCAATTCGACGGCGGCGTGTGTGCACCGAGTGCGACCGGCGCTTCACAACAATGGAGAAATCTGTCCTGTTAGTTATGAAGCGCAACGGAATTACCGAGCCTTTCTCGCGAGAAAAGGTTATTCAAGGTGTGCGGCGTGCCTGCCAAGGCCGGGATGTATCAGACGATGCACTGAAGAGGCTTGCACAAGAGGTAGAAGAAGCCATTCGCAGCCAGGGCCGTTCGCAGGTGAATGCAAACGACATCGGCCTTGCGATCTTGGATCCTTTGCGTCAACTTGATGAGGTAGCCTACCTGCGGTTCGCATCGGTGTACCGAGGCTTCGATAGCGCCGATGACTTCCTAGCGGAGATTCGCCGGATGAAGCGCCTTAATCGCGATGAGTTTGAGTCGCTCTAAAGCTTCGCTATGGCCTTCGAAATACGCTGGGCGCTGACACTGTGAGCAGTACCCAGTTGCTGGGCAAAAATGCTCACCCGGAATTCCTCAATCATCCAGCGAATCGCCCGCACTTCTTTTGAAGACCGTCGCGAGGCTGGCATAGCGGCAACTACTGCATCCAACTGTTCTTCCACCGCGTAGATCGGCTGGCACAAGTCTAGGTCGCGGTCTGGATCCCTGCGTGCGGCTTCCAGCCTCATGTGCATCGCTTTCACATACCGTGGCACATGTTTTAGCTGTGCAACGCCGTGGACTGTGATGGCGTGTTGAGGGAACATAAAATCCAGTTGTTCTTTTAGCTCTACTGCTACATCTCCGGTATCACCGGCGAGGGTGTCCTGCAAGGTCACCGCAGCCGTGACGGACGGAATAACCTCAACGAGCATTCGTCTCACAGCGCCTGGGACTTCGGCTCGGACGGCAGATGATAAAGCACAGAAAGAATCGTAGGTGTACGCAGGTCCACCATGGGCACTGATAGCATCCCGTGTGGCAGCGGCAGTTGCATCAGCACAGAGACCGCCTGGTCCTCCGTGAGGGTAGTTGTCGACAGCCACGCGTTGCTGTAGCGGTAATCCCTTAAACATTTGCTTGCTGTTGACCTTCACCTCACTCAGGACCAGTTGCAGCGTGGTCGAAAACATAGCCGCCGTGGCCTGTTGTTCGAGGGGATATGTTTTTAACTCCAGTAGTGGCGCAGTCGCGGAAGCAGCTTGGTCGCCGTCACGACGCGGTACAACAGTCGCGGCCTGGTACATCTGCACGTCACGGCCATCAATATGACGCTGTACAACGGGGGTAATATCCCCAAGACCTTCCCGAGTCCACCCCACAAAGACCGCAGAAGAATCACTGTCAGAGCGTTGCTTGCCAGGAGCTGGTTTTTTCTTCGTTCGTTTGCTGGCTGACTGAGTGAGAGAGGCAGCGGCGCCACTCTCACGAGCATCTCGAACCGAGGTCGTGCGTAGCGCAGCGCTGATCTTTTCCGAACAGCGTGACTGTAGGCGCGATAGCTCTTTGTCGCTGTCGATAATCTCGCCACGCTTATCCACCGCAGCGAATGTCACCCTCAAATGAGGCGGCAACTTACTGGGCTGGAAATCTCGCGCATCGATACCTGAACCACCTAGTCCGCGCAGGCGTTCCGCTAAAACCTCCACGACCGGACGGTGATAGGGCTCGCCCGGCTCAACCGCGCTAAGTGCTTTTTGGGCGAAATTCGGTGCCGGCACCACGCTGCGTCGAAGGGGCTTGGGGAGTGTCTTGATTAACTCTTGGAATAATTCGGCGCGCAGACCAGGAACCAGCCAATCGAAGCCATCACCACGAACACCTGCGAGTAAGGGGATAGGAATGCGTACGCTCACACCATCATCGGCAGCACCAGGCTCGAAACGATAGCTCAATTCGAAATCAAAGCTACCCTGCCTCCATACATCAGGAAACGCATCCTCCGACACATCCTGGGCATCCTCAGCGAGAAGGCGCTCCGGATCGAAATCAAGAAAATGTGGATCCTCAGATCGCTGTTTCTTCCACCACCCGTCGAAATGCTTAGCCGACACTACGCTTTCTGGAAGCCGCCGGTCGTAGAAATCAAACAGCACCTGTTCATCAATGACGATGCCACGACGCCGCGCCTTATCCTCCAATGTCGAGGCCTGTTCCAACTTGTCGACATTGTCATGGAAAAACCTATGCTTGGTCGACCATTCGCCACCAATAAGTGCATGCTCGATAAACGCTCGGCGGGCAGCGTGGGGGTCGACAGTCGCGTAAGTCACCGTGCGGTCTGCAACAAGCGTCACACCAAACAACGTCGACTTTTGCGTGCAGACAGCAGCCCCGCGACGTCGTGACCAGACTGGATCGGAATACTGGTGCTTGAGCAGGCGTTCCCCCAGACGTTCCGCCCAGCGTGGATCGATCTTTGCTACTTCGCGTGCCCACAACCGGCTGGTATCGACCAACTCCGCAGCCATGATGAACTCCGGAGGCCGCTTAGCAACAGAAGAACCCGGGAAAATCATCACAGTCGTTCCGCGTGCCCCACGAAACTCCTTGGACTCCAATACTCTGGCTGCGATGTGCGAGAGCAAACCGCTCAGCACGCTCTGATGAATATGATCGCTTTGATCGCTTGTCACACCAGCCGTAATGACGCCAGCACGAGGGCTAGACCCGGGCGCGGAGGCTTGCTCAAGCTCAGCAAGCGCTGAACCCACACCAGAGTCACGGTTAACTTCCCAACCCAAATCAGAAGCAATACCTACAAGCTGCCGGTAAAGATCACGCCACTCCCGGAAGCGAACATAGTGCAGAAACTCGGACTTCATCCGTTTACGCAAAGCATTGCCGCTCAGAGCCTGCTGTAACTCATTGAGATAGCGCCACAACGCTAAATAACTCAAAAAATCACTCGTGGGGTGAGAAAAACGAGCGTGCAACTGCTTTGCTTGGGCCTCGTTATCCTGTGGCCGCTCACGGATATCCTGGACCGTAATCGCCGCAACAATCACCAAAACCTCATGCAGAACCCCGTGATCAGAAGCGGCAACCATCATCCGAGCCAAACGCGGATCCAAAGGGATGCGGGACAACAATTTGCCGACCCTACTCAACCGCGGTGAAGAATGATCCGCGCGCTCATCCAGAGCGCCAAGCTCGTGCAACAGCAGCAGACCATCGCGCACAGCCTTAAACTCAGGTGGTGCAATAAATGGGAAATCCTCCACCGCGCCCAAACGCAAAGAAGCCATCTGAAGGATGACGCTCGCCAAATTGGTACGCAAAATCTCTGGATCGCTAAACTCTGGCCGTGATAGGAAATCCTGCTCTGAATACAACCTGATAGCTACGCCATCAGCCAAGCGCCCGCAGCGGCCACTGCGCTGATTAGCACTCGCCTGTGAAATCGGTTCGATAGGCAAACGCTGAACCTTCGTGCGCGTCGAATAGCGGGATATACGCGCAGTGCCCGTATCAATAACGTAGTGAATACGCGGAACCGTTAGCGACGTTTCCGCAATATTGGTGGCCAGCACAACGCGGCGTCGTGAACCAGGGGAGAACACTCGGTGCTGCTCCTCATTCGACAAACGGCCAAATAGAGGGACAAACTCCATTGCCCTCAAAGGGCCGCCAGAAGACGCGCGCTGCTGCAAAGCTTCCTGAGCATCCCGAATCTCGCGCTCGGTTGCGAAAAAGCACAAGATATCGCCAGCGCCCATGCGGGCCAACTCTTCCGCCGCGTCACCGAGTGCTTCAAGGGGATCCCGCTGGATTGATCGCTCAGGATTCGAAGGATCCGGCACCTCCAAAGGGCGATAAAGAATATCTACCGGGTATGTACGTCCCGATACCTCAATGATCGGCGCAGGAACACCGTCCGCCGACGCGAAATGCTCCGCGAAGCGCTCAGGGTCGATAGTTGCTGAAGTAACGATGACCTTGAGGTCAGGACGGCGGGGGAGCAGCCGCTTGAGATACCCGAGCAAAAAATCGATGTTGAGGCTACGCTCGTGGGCTTCATCAATGATGATGGTGTCATAAGCCTCAAGCAGACGGTCGCGCTGAAGCTCAGCGAGCAAAATACCGTCCGTCATCAACTTGATCGATGTATGCGCCGCAACCTTGTCGTCGAAACGAATGGCATAACCCACCGATTCGCCAACAGGTTGGCCAAGTTCTTCGGCAATACGCTCAGCAACTGACCGTGCAGCAAGGCGCCGCGGCTGTGTATGCCCGATCATCCCGTCCACACCGCGGCCCAATTCCAAACAAATCTTCGGGATCTGCGTTGTTTTACCGGACCCGGTTTCGCCGGCGATGATCACCACTTGGTTGTCGCGGATGGCATCGGCTATGTCCTCACGGCGCGAGGTAACAGGCAAGGCCTTGGGGAAGGTGAGAGGCGGACAGCCATGCGCCATGCGCGCAGTACGCCGGCGATCGAGTTCCTTCCGGAAAGAAGCGACGTGGTTTGTCCTGTTACGAGAACTACGGGAGGACTTCTTGGTAGATGAAGAGCGTCTGTTTCGGCGATGGGGCTGTGTCGACATGATTCCACCCAGTGTAGTGCTCAGCTGACACTCGATCCCAAGCAACCGGCCAGTGCGCATGGGGGTACGGTGTGCACAGAAACATAGCTATAGCTAATGTGGTCTACATGACTAATTCTCAAGATCCACAGCAGCCACAACAGCCTCAAGGGCCTCAGGGGGGATCAGCTCCTCAGCCCTCGGAACCAGCCGGTGGTTTCGATAGCACACCCAGCTACCCGGCTTATCCCGGCGACGCTGCGCAGCAGTCAGGATCCAATAACTCAGCACCGTATCCTCAGCCGGGCCAACCTGCCTCGGTGACGCCTCCGACCGCGCCGCAGCAGTCGGGAGCAGGAGCATACGGCGAAATTCCCGCCTATGGTGCCCCTGTTTACCCGAACTACAACACCGCGCCCGCAGGTGCTCGGGTTTTTGATTCCGTTGGCTATGGCTTTAACAGCTTCTTTGCGAACTTTGGCCCCTGGATTCTGTTCAGCCTGATCATGTTCGCCGTCCAGATACCTAATGGTGTGTATGGCTTCGTGGAGAGCTTCACCCGGTCCTACCCGGAGCCTGGCGCTGAGGTGACCGTCGCTGACACTATGAGCGTCGGTGGGACCATTGTTCAGGTCATCACGGTGCTCGCGACCTTCGTCATTACCGCCATTGCGGCGTTGGGCGCCATCAAGCAGGTCAATGGCCGGAAGATCACCATCGGCGAGATGTTCAGTGGCGTACCTTTTGGCCGAGTCATCGGACTTCAGCTGCTTGTAGCCGTGGTTCAGGGGCTCGCGATGATTCCGCTGGCCTTCGGCCTCATCCCCCTTGCCTTCACCGCCGATGACGACCCCAACGGCGCACTGGCCGGCATCGCCATTTTCTTCGGCGCTGCCGCAGTGTCGGCTATCTTGTACTTGCTCATCTCGCCACTGTTTAGCCTCATGGTCTACGCCTTGGTCGACGAAAATCTTAGTGTTGGCCAGGCGTTCAAACGGGGCTTCAACGTTGCCAAGAACAACTACCTCAAGACCCTCGGTTTCACGGTCATCATCGGCCTGCTCAACAGCGCGGGCGCTCTGCTCTGCGGTTTTGGTTTGCTTCTCACCATGCCAGCCGCAGTCTTGGCGTCGGCTCACTTCTGGCGCAGCCTCATCGGTGGCACCACAGTAGTGCCCGAACAAATCCAGTAGCATCCTGCGGCCCATTCATTTATCGGGCTGAAAGGTGAAAAGGACGCTCACAGACAGTGTGGGCGTCCTTTTCTTTGCCTTCCGCGCAGCGCACGGTGCGAAAACGGGTTGTAATTAAGTTGTAATTAAAGAGACTCGTGGTAGGCGCGCGTCAGGATGTCTCCGAGAGTGGCGAAGTGTTTGCCGCGAGCCGAAGAGTTTCTGTACACCAGCCCAATGGTTCGCTGGGCACTAACCTCTGGGGCAAACTGGGCTACAGCCAGACCCGGGCGCGAGGCCTCTGATTGTCGGGCGGACAAGGGGATCATGGAAATGCCTAGGCCACCGGCGACGCATTGCATGATTGTCGGCAAGCTGGCAGCTCTCGTGGCGGATGCTGTAATCGACGCGGTAGTGGGGCCCGTGTCGTCTGCTGCTTGCTCGCTCAAATCCTGCGATGGGAGCTGCGTGCTGCTGTGTTGGCTATCAGAGGCTTGAGCTAAAGACGCGTGGGTGCTGCACAGCGACACCACCTGATCGCGCAGACAGTGGCCGTCGTCTAGCAAAAGCAGCTCACTTCCGTCGAGATCCTCAATGGTTACTGACGATGCGCCGGCAAGAGGGTGCGTGTCAGGAGTGACCACTAAAAAGGGCTCTTCGTAGAGCTTAAGGGCTGACAATCTGGCGTAAGGGCCGGGTAGAGCGACCACCGCGACGTCAAGCTGTCCATCCCGCAAAGCTGCTATCAAAGCATCGGTCTTATCCTCGATAATCCTCGGCTCCAAGGCAGGAAGATCCTGACGGGCAATAGTTAAGAACTGGGGTAGGAGATAGGGGGCGATGGTGGGGATAACCCCAATGCGCAATGGACCGCCGAGGTCGTCGTCAACTACCAGTGCTTGGGTAAGAAAATCGTCTGCAGCCTCCAAGGTTGCCTGAGCAAAGGGGAGCAACTCCACCCCTGCGGGGGTGACGATAACCCGCCGTGTTGAGCGCTCGATGAGCTGCACTCCAAGCCCTTTTTCAAGGGAGGCGAGGGCCTGCGAAAGAGAAGGCTGCGAGATACCTAGAGCTTGTGCGGCTGTTCCGAAGTGTTTTTTCTCAGCGATCGTGACGAAAGTGCGCAGCTGGGCAAGCGTCGGGCGGTAGTCTTTATTAGTCATTCTTATCACTATATAACACACCCGAAACAAAGACCTCTTGACGATTTGGCTATTCCAAGGCATAGTGGAAGGCGTCCTAAAAAACAATCGACTCGAAACATCGAGTGAGGAGATTTTCCATGGCATTGCTAACCATCGGCGATAAGTTCCCAGAGTTCACTCTCACCGCACTCAAGGGCGGCGACCTCCACAACATTGAGGCTTCCCAGCCCGAAGACTACTTCGAGACCGTCACCAACACCTCTTACCCCGGTAAGTGGCTCGTCGTGTTCTTCTACCCGAAGGACTTCACCTTCGTCTGCCCCACTGAGATTGCTGCATTCGGCAAGCTCAACGAGGACTTCGAAGACCGCGACACCCAGGTTCTCGGTGGCTCCATCGATAACGAGTTCTGCCACTTCAACTGGCGTGCAACCCACCCCGAGCTCAAGGAAGTTCCCTTCCCGATGTTCGCGGATGTTAAGCACGACCTGATCAAGGCTCTCGGTGTCGAAAACGCTGACGGCGTTGCTGACCGTGCGACCTTCATCATCGATCCCGACGGCATCATCCAGTTCGTTTCCGTTACCCCCGACGCTGTCGGCCGCAACGTTGACGAAGTTCTCCGCGTTCTTGACGCTCTTCAGTCCGAAGAGGTCTGCGCTTGCAACTGGCAGAAGAACGACCCCACCAAGAACATCAACAAGATGGAGCAGCTGCAGGAGGGCCTGAAGTAAATGTCGATCGATAACCTCAAGAGCGGTCTGCCCGAGTACGCTAAGGACCTCAAGCTCAACCTGGGCACCCTCGCACGCAGCACCGAGCTGAGCGAACAGCAGCTGTGGGGCACCTTCGTCGCCACCGCCGCGGCTACCCGCAACGACGCTGTCTTCTCCGAGATCGCTGACGAAGCCAAGGAGCACCTCTCCGACGAAGCTTTCAACGCAGCCCTTGGTGCAGCCACCATCATGGCTATGAACAACGTGGCTTACCGCGCCAAGGAGTTCCTCGGTAGCGACTACACGCCCGTCAAGATGGGTCTGCGCATGAACATCATCGCTAACCCGGGTGTGGAAAAGGCTGACTTCGAGCTGTGGGCTCTGGCAGTATCCACCATCAACGGTTGCGAAAACTGCACCGCTGCCCACGACAAAACCGTTCGTGGCGAAGGCCTCACCAAGGAACAGGTATTCGAGGCAGTCAAGATTGCCGCCACCATGCAGGGTGTTGCTCAGGCAGTGCAGATCGAAGAAGCACGCTAAGCCACAAGCCCCCTGAGCTGTAGCGGTTCGATCGCTCGCAGCTAGGCGAAAGCTCCTGGTTACAGTCACTAAAGACGTAGCCAGGGGCTTTAACTATTGCTACTCACCCTTTACTGCACAACACTGCACCACACCCGGCCACACCGCCGGGACCTGCGTCAGTAGTCAATTCGTAGCGCACGCAGTCGAACTTCTCCGGCGCTATCGCTGGCATCAAGATCGACTAGGCCAACAAAAGAGAACGCGCAGTCGTCTTCGGGATCCTTCACAACCTGGCGGACCAACCACAAGCGCGAACCTTCGGGCGCGGGGGCGTTCAGCAGCTCCCTGAGTTCCGCGTCGTCAGGATGTTTATTGAGCATGAAGTATTGGGGGCCACGAGCCTCTGGCCCAACGTCGAGGTCAGCGTAATCATCAAAGTATGCGTCTAAGGCAGCGCCGAAATCAGGAATCGTAGCGCCGATATCTCGCAGGTAGTCTACGCTATTGGCGAGCTCGTCTTCTTTCTCGAAGGCGAAAAGTTGAACAATTCGGAACATAAAGTTTCGGATCATGATCCCGAAAGCCCGCGGGTTAGCAGATAGGGCGTTGGGATCCTTCACTCCAAAAGCAAGCTCCTGCTGCAGCGCTTCTTCGCTAATTGGGGCGTCGGGATCAGCCATGAGTGCCCACTCGTCGACGAGGGAAGAATCGACTTGGCGGATGAGCTCCCCAAGCCATTCGATAACGTCATCCAATTCCTCCGTGTAGGCCTCCGTGGGAACAGAGTGCTTCAGTGTTCGCCACGCATCGGTGAGGTAGCGCAGCACCACGCCTTCTGACCGAGCCAAGCCATAGGTGGCGACAAGGTCGGAAAACGTCATCGACTTTTCAATCATGTCACGCACGACTGACTTGGGGGAGATACTGAACTCCCTAGCCCACGGATGCCCCTCGCAATAGGTGGTGTAAGCCTGTTCCAGCAATTCCTCGAGCGGTTTCGGCCAGGTGATCTCTTCCAAGATAGTCATCCGCTCGGTGTAATCAACGCCCTCTGCTTTCAGCGCGGCTAGCTCTTCTGACCGTTCGGCTTTCTGCTGGGCGATGAGAACCTGCCGTGGATCGTCCAAAATAGACTCAAACACACTAATGACGTCGCGGGTGTAGCTGTCTGCTTCTTTGTCTAACAGCTCCAATGCTGCCAGGGCGAAGGGGGCGAGTGGTTGGTTTAAGGCAAAATCTGGTTGCAGGTCTTCGGTTAGTTCGTAGCGTCGGCCGGTGGGGTCCGGGGTGTCAAGCCGCGTTGCTACTCCGGCGGCAACGAGTCCACGCAAAAGCTCGATGGTGGTTTGAATGTCCCTGTTTTGTTGGGTGCGCGTGTTGTGGTTGCCGCGCAGCAGGCGCTTCATATGCTCGTAACCGTCACCGGGTCGGGTCAAAACGTTGATGAGCATCGAGGTGGATACCTTGAATTGGCTCGTCAGTTGTTCTGGTTCCGCAGTGGTGAGACGCTCGTAGGTCTTTTCGGTCCAAGCGACCTCGCCGGGACGGGCAGATTTCTTACGGAGCTTTTTTAGCTTCTTGGGGTCTTGCCCTGCCCTCGCACGCAAGCGATAGTTTTCTATTTCATGTTCGGGGGCTTCAATGATGACAGTCCCGGCGGTGTCGTAACCGGCGCGGCCAGCGCGGCCCGCTATCTGGTGAAACTCTCGAGACTTCAGGAGGCGCTGTTTGGTTCCATCGAATTTCGCCAAACCGGTTAACAGCACGGTCCGGATGGGCACGTTGATTCCAACGCCTAGGGTGTCGGTGCCGCAGATAACCTTTAGGAGGCCCTGCTGTGAAAGCTTCTCGACGAGACGGCGATACTTGGGCAGCATCCCCGCGTGGTGGACTCCGATGCCTTTCCGCAGAAGTTTGGACAGAGTCTTGCCAAAGGTACTGCTGAAACTGAAGGCCCCGATTGCTTCTACAATTGCTTCTTTTTCTTCTGGTGTAACGATCGTCAATGACGTCAGCGATTGGGCACGCTCGATAGCATCACGTTGGGAAAAATGGACGACGTAAATGGGAGCCTTGCCGTCTTTAAGGAGGTTGTCGATGGTTTCGTGGACAGGGGTGTACACGTAGTGGAAATCAAGAGGCACAGGCCGGGTGGTACCACTGATCATGCTTGTGGTGCGACCAGTGCGGCGCTGTAGGTCTTCTTCCAGCCACGAGGTGTCGCCGAGGGTTGCCGACATCAGCACGAACTGAGCTTTGTCTAGCTCCAAAAGGGGAACCTGCCAGGCCCAACCACGGTCTGGTTCTGAGTAATAGTGGAATTCGTCCATCACCACCTGATCGATACGCGCCCGGTTGCCTTCTCGGAGGGCGATGTTGGCCACGATTTCAGCAGTCGCGCAGATGATCGATGCGCCGGCGTTTACGCTTGCATCTCCTGTCATCATGCCAACATTTTCAGGGCCGAAATATTCACAGAGGCTGAAGAATTTTTCGCTAACGAGCGCTTTGATGGGTGCGGTGTAGAAAGAGCGCTGGCCGCGGGCTAGTGCGAAAAAGTGAGCGGCGATAGCCACCATTGATTTGCCGGATCCTGTGGGGGTGGCAACGATGACGTTGTCGCCTGCGAGCGCAGCCAGCGCGGCCTCTTCCTGGGCAGGGTAGAGGGTGATGTTCTTCGACCGCGTCCAGGCGGTGAAACTATCCCAAATTGCTTCGTCGATGAGGGACTCAGGCACATCATCGAGGTCGGGGAGCAGGGAGGTCAGGCTGCGGATCTCGCGCGGGTTAGTCATCAGGTTCTGTGTCTTCCTGTGGTGGAAGGTCGGTGCTGTCTTCCGGAAGATAATCCTCCAGGTAGTTTTCGAAGGCAGCTGCTATGTCGTCGCCACTGGGGAGATCCTCGGGGTTCGCTGGCAGACCTCCCTCAATTTGAGCAGCTTGTTTCCGTTCGTTGTAGCGACTCATCTCTTCGTCATATTGCTGCTCTAATGCGGCCACCACGTGCTGTACTTCGGGTGTCGTGTCAGTGTGCTCGGCAAGCTGAATGCTGGCTTTTTCGACGTCTTGTTCAATCGTTCCAAGTGGTAGCGTCAACTGGGCGCTGCGCTCGAGAGCTTGCAGAAGGCTCAGGGTTGCTTGCGGGTAGTCGGCGTTGGCGACGTAATGGGGTACATGTGCTGTCAGCCCAGTGACAGTGTGATTATTGGTGCTGAGGGTGTGCTCGATGTGCAACTGGGCGGCGCCGGGGAGGGAAATTTTGGCGTCCAGCGTGTAGTAATCCTTCAGTAATGCTGGTTCGTTTCCGTGGGCGGTGATGACCAGTGGGCGCGTGTGGGGCACAGCCATCGGCGCGGAGTAGAGGCAGATCGTTTGCTTGATGTCGAAGTCTTTGACGAGTTTGAGCACTGAGTCGCTGAAGGCTTCCCATCGCATGTCCGGCTCGGGGCCGCTGAGTAGGAGGAAGGGGCGATTGTTGATGTCGCGGAGGAGGTCGACGCCAATGTCCATGGGGTCGATGTCGACAACCTGGTTGGCATCGATGAATGCGGTGGGGCGACGGGACCGGTAGTCGATGAGTTCGTCGTTGTGAAAAGTCGCGAGTTTGGTGTGTTCGAGGGCGTCGAGTAGGTGCGTCGAGGATGCGTAGATGGCGTTACCTGCGTCCGCATACCCGTGCAGTGCGACGATGAGCGTGGGATCGCCTGGCCCGTCGTGGACATCTGGTGCTGGGTATTCGAGCTCGTACATAGTGCCTTTACTCTACCTGGTTGTGCTGGGTTTCCGTGGTGGCGCCTCCTGGGGGGGAAGCCCTTGCTGCGGTGTGCGGGCGTAGCCGAACCATTGTAGACGGCCCCGGTAGAAGATAAAAGCGCGTTGCGATTGTTCTGTGGATAATTCGCTGCGATGCGCTGTTTTATCCACAGGATGTTGTTGCTGCTGGTGCATGCAGGCTGCACTTTTGATAATGGCGCTATGGAAAATGCACAGTTTTATAAAAGTTCAGCGCAGGGTGATCCTTCAGCTGCGACAATGCCGCTGATCAGCGACAGCTTTGACCCCTACGAGTTCATCTCTAGTGTCCCTTCCTTGCTTGGTTTCTACCCGGCTGAGTCGGTGGTGCTTGCAGGTTTTGTTGAATCATCGCCTACCGGGCACTCGGATGGGTACGGTGGAACCGCCTCTACCGCAGTGCTTGGGCCCGTGGGTCGGGTAGACATTGATGACGCCGCGGGTTTGCGGGAGATTGCCGAAGCTTTTAGCAGCCAGCCGTGCATCCTCGTCCTAGCCGTGGTGGTAAGCGAGTTCGGGGACAGTGAGGGTGCCAGAGCCGTTGAGGCCTTGGAGGGACTGTATGGTGTGCCGATCGCGCTGGCGTGGACGATTGAGCGCATCGAGCCCGGGCAGACGTATCGCTTGTTACATATGAATCGCAACCTGGCTGTGCGACAAACACCTGCGCAATGGCGGGGCGGGTGTTTGGGCGGCACCCTGCACACCAAGGCGTTGCATCGTTATGCTGCGGCTGGGGTGGTTCCGGAGCTCAGTCGGGAAGATCTTTATGCTTCCTTCGAACCGGAAGCTGCCGCCATTGTGCCGCCGGTGTTGGAACATGAGCAGCGGTTGGACAGACTTGAGGCAGATTTTGCTACGGGTAGGGATCTTGATGCGGTGTTGTCTGCGTCGAGCCCGAGGGAGCTTGTGCCTGATGTGGCGCGGGAGTTTCACGAAGCAGTCAATGGCCTCGATGGGCTAGCGCAAACCGAAGCTCGCCTAAGCGGAACGCACTGCCAGGCGTATTGGAATTCATGGGAACGCCTGTGGAAACTGTGCGCGTCGGATCATTCGCGTGATTTGGTGTTCTACGAGCTGTTTTGCGAATGGGGTGATGACGTCGCGGACCCTGTGTCGGATGCACCCTACCGCGACGCGCTACTGGCACTGAGCCGCATAGCGCGAGGCTCGGCGCGCAGCAACGCGTTGTGCGTGTTCGCTGTTGTGTGCATTCATGACGGCTTGGTTCCGCTTGCCACAGCGGCGCTGCGCGTCGCGTATGACAACCACCCTGAACATACCCTCAGCAGGCTAATGCTGGCAGCGTTGAATCAGGGCAAGAGTAAAGAACTCATGGACACACTACGCAGGGGAGTGGCGTCCTATGTTGAAGCCCCAGAGTAGTCACTCCAGAAAGCCCACGCGTCTTCGACGATAGTTCGCAGTGACGTCCGGGAGGGGGACCAGCCAAGTTCCTTAATGGCGCGTTCGGAAGATGCCACGAGGACTGCGGGGTCACCTGGACGCCGATCTGCGATACGTGCGGGGATGGGAAGGCCGGTGACTTCTCGACACATATCAACGACTTCTTTGACGGAGTAGCCACGCCCGGAGCCAAGGTTAAAAATGCGGTGAACGCCCGCAGTATTACTTAGGCATGCGAGGAGGTGCGCATCTGCGAGATCGCGAATGTGAATGTAGTCGCGTACTGCAGTGCCATCTTCGGTAGGCCAATCGTCGCCGAAAATGGCGATTTCTTCGCGGTCACCCGACGCCACCTGAAGCACGAGCGGAATTAGGTGGGTTTCTACTTCGCGGTGTTCACCGATGGTGCCATAGTCTGAATCAACGTAGGCGCCGGCGACATTGAAGTAGCGCAGGCTGGTGGCGCCCAGGCCGTAGGCCGATGCATAGCTGGTGATAATGTAGTCAATCGCGAGCTTAGTTGCGCCGTAGGGGTTGGTGGGCTGGGTGGGTAGATCCTCTGTGATCGGAACAACCTCGGGTTCGCCATAGGTGGCGGCGGTTGAAGAAAACACTAGGTTGTTGACGCCGTGTGCGCGCATGGAGTCAAGCAGCTTGAGGGTGACGACAACATTGTCGTTCCAATAGGTGGCGGGTTCGTCCATGGACTCGCCAACCAGCGAGCGGGCCGCGAAATGCATGACGGCATCGAAGTTGGAAGTGCCTAATACATCGTCAATGACGTCTTCTAAACGACCTTCAACCAGTGCTGCATCTGGGCACACAGCGTCACGATTGCCCGTGCTGAAGTCGTCGATGATGGTGACGTCATGCCCTTGTTCACATAAAACAGCGGCGCAGGTACTACCAACGTAGCCTGCGCCGCCTGTAACCAAAATCCTCATGGCATTACTATGCCATGAAAATGATCGCGACTAGTCAACGAAGTCCACGCGAATAGCGTGGGAGAGGTCTTCATCAAGATCGATGGTGGCCACGTCGGTCGTGACACGGACCAGACCGCGTGCGTACAGCACGTCAACCTCGGCGCCTACTGTGATACCAGCGTTGGTGAGTTCGCGATACTGCTCATCATCAACCTGGAGGATCTCGTTGAGCTGGACGATACGGACACGGAAGTCCTGGCCATCAGGAAGGTCGTTGAGACGGATGCCGGGCGATGCTTCTTCCACATCATCGTGGGTGAGCTCCGACAATCCCGGAATCGGGTTGCCGAAGGGGGAGCGGTCGTAGGAGGGAAGAACCTCAACGAGGCGACGCTCCACCTCATCGCTCATGACGTGCTCCCAGCGGCAGGCTTCGTCGTGAACCTTTGCGATGTCAAGCCCAATGATGTCGGTGAGCAGACGCTCAGCCAGACGGTGCTTACGCATCACGGCGGTAGCTAGGCGGCGACCATCGGTGGTCATCTTAAGGCTGCGGTCACCGGCGACGATAACCAAGCCATCACGCTCCATACGTGCAACGGTCTGGCTCACCGTGGGGCCGGATTGCTCGAGACGCTCGGCAATTCGAGCACGAAGCGGAGTGATGCCTTCCTCTTCGAGTTCGTAAATAGTGCGCAAGTACATCTCTGTTGTATCGACGAGATCCTTCACGGTGACCTAAACCTTCCTTAACTGTAGAGCTGGGGCTTCGCTAGAGTGGCGCAGCGCTATTAAATAGTAAGACTACCTACAATAGCCGGGTGCTGCTCGGAATACTACACCGCTAGCGTGGCGCATCCGGGCATTGCCTATGCTTAACATACCCTAACCTGGGTTTTTTTTAAAAAGCGTAGGCACGTAAGCGGTCAGCACGCTCGCCATCGCGGAGCTTCGCCATCACTTCGCGCTCAATTTGTCGGACGCGCTCCCTGGATAGTCCGTACCGGCGACCAATCTGGTCGAGGGTGCGTGGAACTCCATCATCGAGTCCGTAGCGCATGATGATGACGTCTTGTTCGCGCTGCTCAAGGGAATCGATGACCGCCCGAATATCCGAGTGGCGGAGGGAAGCGACCACCGCAGATTCAGCATCCGCTGCATCTGAGTCCTCGATGAAATCTCCAAGCGGTGCTTCTTCATCAGCGCCAACAGGCATGTCCAAGCTCACTGGATCTCGCGATTGACGAAGTAACAGTTCGATCTTTGACTCGTCGATACCTGATTCTTCGGCGAGTTCTTCGTTGGTCGCTTCGCGGCCCAAGTGCTGATACATTTCGCGACGAATACGTGACAGCTTGTTGACTTGCTCAACCAAGTGCACGGGCAGGCGGATGGTTCGAGACTGGTCAGCCATCCCGCGCGTAATAGCTTGACGGATCCACCAGGTGGCATAGGTAGAGAACTTAAAGCCCTTGGTGTAATCAAATTTTTCCATGGCCCTGATCAAACCCAGGTTGCCTTCTTGGATGAGATCCAGCAAAGGCATCCCACGGCCGGTGTAGCGTTTGGCCAGCGACACGACCAAACGTAGGTTAGCTTCGAGCAGGTGGGTGCGCGCCGCACGGCCTTGTTTTGCGATGATGTTGAGATCACGACGCTTAGCCCGCGTGAGGGGCTTGTCACCGGGATTGTTCAGAAGATGTTCGGCATAGAGGCCGACCTCGATGGTTCGGGCGAGCTCAACCTCGTCCTCTGCGCTCAGTAGTGCTGTTTTGCCGATCCCGTTTAAGTAGACGCGGACGAGATCCGCAGAGGGATTGTCATTGGTATGGCCGCGCCGACTGCCTCGGTCAACCTCTTCGGTCCCGTCCACAGCGGGTAGGGACTCGGTATCGCTGGCGGTCTGCGTTGCTACGGCTGACATAGTGCCTCCAATGCGTCAGTAGTGCGGGATGCGTGATGCTCCTACCCCCTCCAACGCGACGCGGGTGAAAAAAGTTCCCGGAGTGTCCGTTTGAAGGGAAAGCGGTGCCCCCACGGTGCACTAATCAGCCTCGACGAGGACAGTAAAGGGCCCTTCGTTGACACTGGATACGCTCATCATCGCTCCGAAGCGTCCTTGTTCGACATGGATTCCTCTCTCACGCAACCCCTGAGCAATCCTTTCGATGACCGGCTCGGCAACGTCGCCTGGGGCGGCATCCGACCACGCAGGACGACGGCCTTTAGCCGTGCGCCCGTGAAGAGTGAACTGGCTAACCAACAACACTGGCGCGCCCGCATCTTCAACGCTTCGTTCCCCGTCAAGAATGCGGAGTTCAGCGATTTTACGAACCATTGTTTCCCAGGCCTGGTCGGAATCCTCCCGCCCAACACCAACAAGGGCGAGTAGTCCGCCAGTGTCTGGGCATGAGATAGAGCCGACAACCTCACCGTCGACCGTCACCGAAGCCTCACTGACTCGGATAAGAACAGCTTTCACAACAACCCACCTAAAAACTTCCTAAAAAACGTCCGCTAACGACAGCCGTGCGTTGTGTCAGCCACGAGCTGCTCAGGGATGACCAGGCCGTGACGCACCAGCTCTACGATCGACCCAGCAACAAAACGACGGAACTGTTGTTCATCTTCGCCCAACGCGGGCTGTTCTCCAGACTGCAAGGCCGTCGACAAGACATACAAGTCAATAACTTCACCCAAGCACAATCCGTCCGGTCGCAACCCGGCAATAATCGTGGCTAAAGCGGGGTCGATGTCGTGGCTAAACAGCACACCATCCAAGCGCGACAAACGAGTGACCGTATGCTCGAAACCACCCTGCGCATCCGGGGCAACCTGGGAAACAACATCAAGCGCAGCCGCAGGAGAAACTGCAAAACGCGAAGCCAACACCTCCTCCTCGGAAACGTTTAACGCCCAGTCATTCAGCGCAAAGAAGCCCTCAACCTCAACACCAATAGGGTCGGTATGAGGCTGAGAAATACGCTCAGCGACAACATAATCCTGCTGATCTGGCCCATTGCGACGCACAGCGATATAGCCAAACCCGATCGACGCGACGTCATGATCCTTAAAGTGCTTCAACCAACGGCGCGTACGCTCAATGGCCTCGGGGCTACGCGGATCGACACCCTCGTCAGCAGTCCACGTAGCCACATACTCCGCCGCGCTCACATGATCACGTTCAATCACCCACGCACTACAGCCCTCGGGAACCCACGCAGATACGCGTGCCGCATCCCCAACCCACGCCCCCATCAACACAGCTATCCCACCCAATTCCAAAAACTCAGGCACCGTGCGCACCAACATCTCAGTGGCCTGATCGAGGTTCATCCCAGAATCACGGTAGACGTGGCCGACTTCGGGAAGGCCCACCACAAACGGCGGATTAGCGATAATGCGCTCAAAACGCTCACCCGCAGCCACAGGCTCTAGCCAACTGCCCTGGCGCAAATCAACATCCTCATCCAACCCAGCCGCAGCCAGAGTGGCACGAGCAAAATCCAAAGCCCGCGGATGAATATCCGTTCCCACCAGGCGCGGAGGCTTCCCGTCCGCAGAAGCCGCATGACGCACTGCCTGAACCAACAACTGAATACCCCCACCCGTCCCCACATCAAGAATGGAAGAAACAGAAGAATCAGGCACCGCCTGCGCTAAAGACAATGACGCCGCGCCAATCCCCAACACATGATCCGAACCGGGCACATGCGCAACAAAAGAGGCATCGACATCGGAAAACACCAACGGCCCCTCCGCCAACGGCCGTGCATCAAAAGCACAATAAGAAGGCACAGCCCCCTGGTCGGAGGAAGAATTCGCCCCATCCCAGGACCAGGCCCCCTGCGAAGGCTCAATGATCAAGCCACCGTGGAGCAAATCCTCATACACATGTGGTCCACAGTTCCCATCCATCCACCCACGGAGCCGCGGATCCGGAACATGAAGCAACAAAGAACGGACCAGAATATCCAACGCGCTCTCGCCGTCGCAGGCGGCAATCGCGACGCCGGGGTTACCAGCCATAACAGCCGAATAAGCGCCAGGAATACGACTATCGAGGAAATCCGCCAACCCCGCAGTCGAATAGCCCTCAGCGATCAAAGCCTCACTCAAGACACGAGCATGCGTAACAAGAGGGCCCAGATCATGAGGAGGCTGATACCCCGGCCCCGGGCACGGAGAAGAAGTCGAAGAAATATGAGTGTGCTCGCTGGGTGCAACCATATGAGACACCTTAAAGCATGAACGACTAAGAACCAGCCTCGAGTCCACCGTCATCGTCATGATCAATAATGATTGCTTCGTCGTCCCCCGCGGCGTCATCACCATTGCACACTGAAGCCGATGCATCCTGCGTGCCACCGGCCTGGACAGAGGTTCCCAACACACCCATGGCGCGCGAGCCCGAATCCACGGCAAGGCCCCCTTGGCAGGCCTCCCGCGCCACCTGAGGCTTGTATACCTTCGGTGCACGCGAATCCTGCGGTTCGCCAGCTCCATTGGCAATCACCACCGCAATCCACGGCAAAGGAACAGACACCACAAACAAAACGGCGGACAACCACACGCTATGAAGAACAAGATAAGTCAAGGCGGACAACAGCAGGAAAGGAATGCGCAAACCCTGCAAAATGTTGTACACACGCTTGCGATGCAACCAGTTGTCGTAAGGGGAGCGGCGGGCATCAGTAATGAGCTCGACATCCTTCGAATGAAACAATCGACTCCACACAGACACAGCAACAACCTCCCAGGGACATTCACCATTGGGTGCAACACGCGGGAAGCGCCCTGGCGCCACGCGCACAACTCCACCATAAACCACCCGCAGATCTCGTATTGTTGAGGACCCCGGCCAAGTGCGGCATTATGGTCACGTGAGCACAGGAACCCAGACCATCGAACGTCCGGACGTCCGCGAAGAACTAGAACAGGACAGCGACACCCCAAAGTTCTTCCACTACGTCAAACGCAACCAGATCGTTGACTCCGCAATCAGCGGAAACATGGTTCAAGCGCTATGCGGCGAAACCTTCCCCGTCACCAAACAGGCCCGCCCAGGTTCGCCCGTGTGCCCCGAATGTGAAGAAATCTACAAGAGTCTGCGCAAATAGTGGGTAGTCAACTTCGTGCTTGGCAGCGCGCGGCGCTCACCAAGTACCTGATCAACAAACCCAAGGACTTTCTCGCGGTCGCCACCCCCGGTGCGGGCAAAACGACTTTCGCCCTGCGCGTCGCAACAGAATTGACAGGCAACCGCACCGTCGATCGAGTCATCGTGGTCGTGCCGACCGAGCACCTTAAAGTGCAATGGGCTGAGTCCGCGCAGCGTGCCGGGCTTGCCCTGGATCCCCATTTTTCGAACTCGGGCGGTGTTATCAACCCCCAGTACGACGGAATTGTGGTTACTTACGCACAGGTGGCGATGCATCCGTTCAAGCACTACCAGCTTGCAACGGCCAAGCGCACGCTGGTGATTCTGGACGAGATTCACCACGGTGGCGACGCAAAAAGCTGGGGCGATGGAATCCGCCAAGCCTACTGTGATGCGGAGCGACGCCTTGCCCTCACAGGTACCCCTTTCCGCTCTGACGATTCCGCCATTCCCTTTGTGCGCTACGAGGAAGACGGCGATGGCCATTTAAAGTCATCTGCTGACCACACCTATGGTTATGCTGACGCCTTGGCTGACGGGGTGGTGCGCCCTGTCGTATTCCTTGCCTATTCTGGAGAAGCCCGTTGGCGTGACAGTGCGGGGGAGGAATACAGCGCCCGCCTTGGAGAGCCTCTCAATGCTGAACAGACTGCCCGCGCGTGGAAAACCGCACTCGATCCAAAAGGTGACTGGATCCCGGCCGTCCTTGGGGCCGCACATACTCGGCTTAAACAATTGCGCACCAACATGCCTGATGCGGGGGGCCTAGTGATCGCTACGGACAAAACGACGGCCCGGGCCTACGCCAAAATTCTTCAGGGTTTGAGCTCGACTCGGGTGTCGGTGATTTTGTCCGATGATCCCACAGCGTCAGCACGTATCGAAGAGTTTTCTCACAATACTGACGAGTGGATGGTCGCTGTCCGCATGGTGAGTGAAGGCGTTGACGTCCCGAGGCTCGCCGTGGGCGTGTACGCCACTTCAGCTAGTACGCCTCTGTTTTTCGCGCAGGCGATTGGTCGTTTCGTTCGATCGCGCATGCCGGGAGAAACAGCCTCGGTATTCCTCCCTAGCGTTCCAGTTTTGCTGGACCTAGCAGCGAAAATGGAAACCTCACGTGACCACGTGTTGGGTAAACCCGACCGGGTGAAGGAAGGCTGGGATGACGAGCTACTGCAGCAGGCTAACCAGAAGAAAGACGAACCGGATGCGCTGATCAAGCCCTACGAGGCACTTGGTGCGGAAGCTGAGCTTGATTCGTTGATCTATGACGGCTCGACCTATGGAACTGCAACCATCGCAGGCTCCGATGAGGAGGCTGATTATCTTGGCCTACCGGGACTGCTCGATGCAGAGCAGATGCGTCAGCTGCTTCGGCAACGGCAGGCTGAGCAATTGGATGCGCGTGAACGAGAGGCTGGAGCAGGGGAGGATGCGGCTTCAGCTTGCTCCGGCACTGCCAGTGGCACTTCAGGCCCCGGCAGTGCCGGAGCACAGGCTGCGGAACAACGCGTTGCGAGCCAAGAGATCCCGCAGTTGCGCAAAGAACTCAATGCACTGGTTGCTATCACTTCGCAACGCACAGGCAGGCCGCACGGAGCTATCCATACCGAAGCACGCCAGGCCTGCGGTGGTCCGCCGACTGCTTTGGCTACAGCAGAGCAGCTTAGAGACCGCATCGCATATTTGCGGCGTTGGTAGCCGCTAGCCCGAGTATGGGGCATGTGAGATAAGGCGCTGGGGCCAGCACGTCACCTGACGTGCTGGCCCCAACGCCTTATGCAGATAAAACCAGAAGCCTTTACACGGCGGAGGATTACTCCAAGTAATCGCGAAGCACCTGGCTGCGGGACGGGTGGCGCAGCTTCGACATAGTCTTCGATTCGATCTGGCGAATACGTTCGCGGGTGACGCCGTACACCTGGCCGATTTCGTCTAAAGTACGCGGCATACCGTCGGTGAGGCCGAAACGCAGCCGGACGACGCCGGCTTCGCGTTCCGACAATGTCTTGAGGACATCTTGGAGCTGATCCTGCAGGAGGGTGAAGGACACAGCATCCACTGCAACGACCGCCTCAGAGTCTTCGATGAAGTCTCCGAGCTGGCTATCGCCCTCGTCGCCAATGGTCTGGTCGAGAGAGATGGGCTCGCGTGCATATTGCTGGATTTCAAGGACCTTGTCCTCGGTAATGTCCATCTCTTTAGCGAGCTCCAGTGGTGTGGGCTCGCGGCCAAGATCCTGTAGAAGTTCGCGCTGGATACGGCCAAGCTTGTTAATAACCTCGACCATATGCACCGGGATACGGATGGTACGCGCCTGATCGGCCATGGCTCGAGTGATGGCCTGCCGAATCCACCAGGTGGCGTAGGTAGAGAACTTGTAGCCCTTGGTGTAGTCGAACTTTTCAACAGCGCGGATCAAGCCAAGGTTGCCCTCCTGGATCAAATCGAGGAAGGCCATACCACGGCCTGTGTAGCGCTTGGCGAGGCTCACAACGAGGCGCAAGTTCGCCTCCAAGAGGTGATTTTTCGCCTTGCGGCCGTCCCGGGCGATTGCCCGGAGGTCGCGCTTCATGGCGGGGGAGAGGCGTTCCTTAGTAGGCGTCTCGGGATCCTCCATCAGCTCCATGCGGTAGGTGGCGTATAGGCCGGCCTCGATGCGCTTAGCAAGCGATACCTCTTGCTCCGCATCCAGCAGCGCGACTTTGCCGATCTGCTTGAGGTACGCCCTGACGCTGTCGGCGCTGGCAGTAAGCTCGGCATCTTTTCTAGCCTGCCGTAGGGCAGCAGATTCGTCCTCGTCCCAGACAGAAGAACCGTCGTCCTCTTCGTCATCGGAGTCGTCGGTGTCTTCGTTGTCATCGTCGGCGGGCAGATCGGTATACTCGTCGTCAGAATCATCCTCGATGGGCGCATCGAGATCATCATCAAGAGTGTCGTCCTGCAGATCCGGGTCTAGAACGTCGTTGTCGACGTCGTCACCATCTGCTCCGTCGACGAGGCCTTTAGCCTTGCGCACAACGGCAGTCGCGTTGGTGTCCTCAGCGGCAGCGGACTTCGCAGTGGTCTTTTTTGCAGCCTTCTTGGCAGTCTTTTTGGTTGCTTTGGTGCCGGTGCCGGACGTTGTTTTCTTGGTGGCCTTCTTGGCGGTCTTCTTTGCCGGAGCGTCCGTGGCGGCACCGCCATTGGAAGCAGGTGCGTCGGTGACGTCCGCTGCCTCTATGGACGAGTTAGCCGGTTGGTTGGCCTTCTTGGCGGTTTTCTTCACAGCCTTCTTGGGGGCTGCGGTTGTGGCTTTCTTGGCGGTCTTTTTAGCTGCCTTTTTAGCGACCGTCTTCTTTGCAGCCTTCTTGACAGCCTTTTTGGCTGTCTTCTTAGCTACGGTCCGAGATGCGGAAGCTGACCCGGCGGCGGTGTCCGCATCGTCGGTTGTGTGTTGAGCAGTTGCTTTCTTGGAAGCTTCAGTGGCTGCCACTTAAGCCCTTTCACGTGGAACGGTCAGTAATGCGTGTTACCCGGGTGGGAACACGCCATCGTAAAACCTGCGGGAGGCCTTCGGGGGCGCAGAGCGTGGCTTCATCGGATCTCCGTAGAAGGAGGTCCCGGCGGTGCTGAGTTGTCCGCACGGAGCTCACCCTAAAGGTAAAAACAGTGCATGGCAGCTATTTTTGGCAACGCTGCGTCCCTCGAAAGTCAACCGGGGTTAACAATCGGCCCCCCAGTATATAGGAAAGCCCAGCGACGGGCAGGATTTAGGGCCGGATTCCGCGATTTACTGCCATCGCCGCCCCAACTATTCCGGCTCTATTGCGTAACCGTGCGGGCACAACCTGGGTGTCTACTTCCAGCAGCGGACCCCACTTGTCAAACTTGCGGGAAACGCCGCCACCCAGGATGAATAGGTCCGGCCAGAACAAACGCTCGTACTCGCTCAGTACGTGGCTAAGGCGCTTAGCCCACTTTTTGTAGCTCAGTTCTTCCCGTTGTCTTACTGATGACGCCGCGTAGGCTTCCGCTTCCACTAGGGTAATCTTTCCGGAACGGCGAGGGCGTTGAATCATTAAATGGCCGAGTTCTGTATTGGGAACCAGGGTGCCATCGGTTAACAGGGCGCTGCCGATACCCGTCCCGAGGGTGGCGAGGATGACGACACCCTGCTGAGCACGAGGGTCGCCGAATGCTACTTCAGCGAGCCCCGCGGCGTCAGCGTCATTAAGCACTGCGCATTCGCGGCCGCCGACGGCTGTGGAGAAAACGTCGGAGAGATCGCAGTCTATCCATTCCGGATCGATGTTTGCCGCTGTAAGGGCTTGTTGGTTTCTCACTACGCTGGGCACGGTGATGCCAACGGGCCCCGCCCAGTGAGCCTGGTTGATGATTGTGGCCACGGTATCGGCGACGGCGGTGGGTGTCGCCGGTTGTGGAGTGGCTACTTTTATTCGCTCTCCAATAAATTCCCCCGTGCGTAGGTCAACCCTGGCCCCTTTGATTCCTGAACCTCCGATGTCAATTCCGAAACCGACGTGGGCTTCGTCTGAACGCTCCAAATTGCTGCTGTGCATATGTCGAGTATAGTTCCGCGTTGCCAGCTCTGTAACCTGGGCAGATAATGCGGGGGCGACACGCGGAACGCCCTCAATATGACATTTGAAGCGTGCATCACTTGATATGCCCCCGATACAGCAATTCGACCCCCGTTTCTGAAGGAACCGAAACACCCATGGCTACCGATTATGACGCGCCCCGCCGTCGCGCCGAAGATGACCTCGAGACAGACTCCCTCGAAGGGCTGAAGGCCGCAGAGTCCTCCAAGTTCAATATGGATGACGACGGTGAGATCGTCGAGTCTTTCGATCTTCCCCATGTCGACCTCAGCGGCGAAGAGCTCAACGTCACTGTCGTGCCGCGCCGAGAAGACGAATTCACCTGCAGCAGCTGCTTTATCGTGCAACGCCGTAACCGGATCAGCCACACTGAGGACGATGGTTCGATCATCTGCCTGGACTGCGCTTAAACACCCTTGTATTTGTGACGCCGTGTCGGGTCCAGGTTTCACGCTGGAACAGCGTTGCGGCGTCAGGACGCGGCTGGTAGGGCCGCGGAATTTAGTGCTTGTCGAATGCAGCGATGAGAGCTTGCGGATCGACGGTGCTTAACAGCCAGTAGGGGGTTGGGTCTTCGGGGTCATCAAGAACAAACATTGCCATTTCGGGCACCCAGCCGTGGGAGACAACATAGGCTGCTGGGTCGAGCTGGCGTCCCATTGCATTGCGGCGCGCGGTCGAGGGTACCGCGAGTGTCGATGAGACAGCAGTGTGGGGTAGCTGGGCGTTACCGGCTATCAGCCACCGTGTTCCATCAGGGTCTTGTTCCACGCGAACCCTGGTGGACGAAAGCGACAGCAGTACCCACATCGCGACGCCGCTGAGGATCACGGCCGGCGCGTAGAGCCATACGATGCTGCGGTTGTGTGCCAGTTGGGCAGTTGTTAGCGCCACGATCAGCGCAGCGAGGATCCACCAGTACCAGGGGACCCACTGCCGTTCTTCATACAAAACGGTAGCGTTGGCCGGGTTGCCGTCTGGGCTATTGTGCCCTGTGCTCTCGAAGCTCACAAAGCACCACTTTAACGCGCTTTGGGGCGCGTTGGGTATTCTCGGTGCGGTGAGCGATATTGGTCCCATTAACGTAGTCCGCCTGCATCCTGACGCGACGCTTCCGCAGCGCGCCCACCATGACGATGCGGGGGTTGATCTTACAGCTGTCGAATCCGTCACCATTGAACCAGGTCAGCGTGTCCTGGTTGCTACTGGATTGGCGTTTGAATTGCCGCTTGGCACCGTGGGGCTGATCCATCCTCGATCTGGGCTGGCGCTTCGGCAGGGCCTCAGTATCGTCAATACGCCGGGCACCGTTGACGCTGGTTTCAGGGGTGAGGTGAAGGTGTGCTTGATTAACTTGGATCCCGACACCCCGATTAGCATCAACAAAGGTGAGCGTATCGCGCAGCTACTGGTGCAAAAGGTTGAACTGTGTGACTTCCGTTTTGTCGATTCTTTCGCCGATGGCAGTACGTCTCGTGGTGCCGCTGGATACGGTTCGACTGGGGTCTAGCTAAGCGTCCGTCCACTGCTTGTATTCGGTGGAAAAGGACGACTGCTTGTTGGCGCCGCCGGCAGGCAACGCAATTTTTAAGAGGAGAGCTTTGATGGGTTTGTGGCCTTTTTCTAAAAAGGATGACGTCGCGGACAATGATGTTCGCGGGGCGGTTGACGCAGCAGGGCAGGAGGATGCTCAGGACGCTGATCGTAGCGCTGCCGACAACGTGATCGCCGGCCCCGATCCTGTTCACGATGCGATCAATGGTGCGCGTGGCCCCTTCGATGGTGATACCGTCACCCCCGAAGAGTTCGATTTTACTGACTTCGCCGATGGCATTCTGGACCTTGGTTCGGTGCAATTGGCAATGCCTCGGGGCTGTGAAGTACAGGTGGAAATGGGGGAGAGCGGCCCGGTCGCGTTGCACGTTACTACCCCGTATGGGCGTCTGACCCCGGTGGCATTCTCCGCTCCAAAGTCTCCCGGCCAATGGCGCGAGGCTGCAGAAGACATCGTCGCGGACATGGCGAACAATGGCCTGGATGCGCGGATGGAAGCAGGCCCTTGGGGTCGCGAGCCCCGCGGCATCGTCAACGACACGACCTTCCGGATGATTGGCGTTGACGGACCGCGCTGGATGCTTCGTGTCTCCTGCGTCGGTCCTTCCGGCTTGGCCGATCAGCTGCGTGAGTTAGCGCATAACGTTGTGGCGCGAAGCTTCGTCGTGCGTGGTGAAGAACCTATGGCTCCCGGCATTTCGCTTCCAGTGGTTCTGCCGGACAACCTGGCCAAGCAGGTGCGCTACGCAATGGAAAACAGGGAAGAAATCGCGGCGAACATCCGGCGTGAGCAAGCTGAACGTCTGGCCCAAAAAAACGAACAGGCAGCTCAGGTAACCAGCGAGGATTCCGCGCTTGATCAGATGCGCGCTCCCGAAAACAACGAGTCTTAACGTGGGGAAGAAGCCGAACGAGCAGGTCGGCGACACCTTCTCGCTTTCAGTTCAGCGCCCGGCCCACCAGGGCAAAGGGGTGGGCTTTGCCCCCTCCGGTGTGGTGGTGTTAGTGGCGGGTGGTGTGGTCGGCGACACCCTCCAGGTAGAGGTCACTCGCGTGGCCAAGCGCCACCTGGAGGCGCGGATTCTAAAGGTTGATATCCCAAGCCCGCACCGCACAGAACCTCGGTGCACGGCTGCGGCCCACGGTGCGGGATGCTGCGATTTTTCCCATCTCGATCCCGACTATGAGCTCGAGGTAAAAAGAACAATTCTTCGTTCGCACCTTGAGCGGATGGGGAAGCTAGAGACCATCGCGCCCATAGACATCGTCGAGCTTGATCGTGAGCACTGGCGCTGTCGATTCCGCCTTGGGATTGATAGCAGTGGTCGCCTTGGGCAACGTGCCCCTCGATCGCATGAGGTCATCACCGAGCAATGCCTGCAGTTCCCGGAGGTGCTCAGCGCGGAGGTCGCGCGTTGGCAGCGTGCACCCCAGCCACACCATGCAGGAAAAGAACTATTGTGTGCTGTTGACGACCAAGGCAACCTGCATACCGAACTTATCGAGCCCCGGCGGCGCCCCCCGCGGAGTCATCAACCGCAACGTGCCAAACGTGCTGCCTCCTCGCGGGTTAACAACCGTCGGCCGAGCAGTACACAGCACTACGTCGTGGGTGGCCACACCTTCGATGTCACCATTGACGGATTCTGGCAAGCGCACCGCGACGCCGCCGCTACCTATCACGAAATCATCCGGCAGTGGCTTGAAACCATCAACAATGACGCCGCGGAAAGCTCACAGCTGTGCGCGTGGGACCTCTACGGCGGGGTAGGGCTGTTTATTCCCGTGCTGCAACAATGCGGCTATGGGCAGATTTACTCTGTGGAGTCGGCGCCAGTGATTGATAGCTTTAACCAGCCGAACGTTGAGTTCATCACCAGTACTGTCGAGCGATGGGTGTCCTGCGAACAAGCGCTCACGGCGCGGCCGCAACTAGTTGTAGCGGACCCACCACGCTCCGGTGCGGGTGCCTCCGTTATCAAGGGAATTGCCAAACATCAGCCGGAGGTAGTCATCCACATCGGCTGCGACCCGGTAGCTTTTTCCAGAGACATCGGGCTGTGGTCCACGCAGGGCTACGTTCCAACGCAGATCACCATGGTGAACGCCTTCCCTGGAACTCACCACTTCGAGACGCTGGCTTTGCTGCGGCCGCGCCAAAACACCCATAATTAAACAGGTGAGGCTTAATAGAGGTCAGCATTAGCAAGCGCTAGGATTAATGCCCTAGTGCACAAAACACACGCGCCTACCGGGTGGAACCACCCAGCGGGCACAGCAGAAGCACGCATGTCCGCCGGATTCGAGGAAAGGTCGAGTGTTTGAATAAGCCCACGGAGACCCCGAACGACGGCCAGCAGCGCCAGCAGACACCCCTGATCAACTCTATTTCTGGGCCGCAGGACCTTAAGGACCTGTCGACCCAGCAACTAGAGCAATTGGCTGCTGAAATCCGCAGTTTCCTCGTGGACAAGGTGTCCGCCACTGGTGGGCACCTGGGCCCAAACCTTGGTGTGGTTGAGCTCAGCATTGCGCTCCACACCGTGTTTGACTCACCCCGTGACCCCATCATCTTCGACACCAGCCACCAGTCCTACGTGCACAAGATCCTGACGGGTCGAGCCCAGCAATTTAACACGCTGCGCCAAAAAGGCGGGCTGTCTGGCTACACCAGCCGAAGCGAAAGCGAACACGACTGGACGGAATCGTCACACGCTTCCGCGTCGTTGTCTTACGCCGAGGGGCTGTCGAAAGCCTTCGCTCTTCAAGGGGAGAAAGACCGTTGCGTGGTGGCAGTGGTTGGCGATGGCGCACTCACCGGAGGGATGTGCTGGGAGGCACTGAACAATATTGCGGCGGATAGGCAGCGTAACCTGGTGATTGTCGTCAACGACAATGGTAGAAGCTATTCGCCGACTATCGGTGGCTTCGCCGAGAACCTCGCCGATCTGCGCATGCAACCCTTCTACGACAAGGTGATGGAGCAGGGTAAATCCACCTTGAATTCCATGGGTTGGGTGGGGCGTCGTACGTTCGACCTCATGCACGCTTTTAAAGAAGGCGTGAAGCACACAGTGCTGCCTGGATCGATGTTCCCTGAACTGGGGATGAAGTACGTCGGTCCTGTGGACGGTCATAATCTCAAGCAGTTGGAACACGCGTTCCGCTACGCCAAGGACTACAACGGTCCGCTGATTGTGCACGTGGTGACAGAAAAAGGTCGCGGCTACGCGCCGGCTGAAAATAATGCCGCTGACCTGATGCATTCCACCGGCGTTATCGATCCCGTGACTGGTGCGCCGATCAAGGCCTCGCAGCCCGGCTGGACAAGTGTTTTTTCCCAGCACCTCCTCGAGCTTGGCGAGCAGCGCCAGGATATTGTCGCTATTACTGCAGCTATGGCCGGACCTACAGGACTTGCTGCCTTTGGTGAGCGCTTCCCGGAGCGCTTCGTCGATGTTGGTATCGCCGAGCAGCATGCGCTGACGTCCGCTGCGGGTATGGCCCTGGGCGGCCTTCACCCGGTGGTCGCCTTGTATTCGACCTTCCTTAACCGAGCCTTTGACCAGTTGTTGATGGACGTGGCGCTGCTCAGTTTGCCCGTGACCGTGGTGCTTGACCGCTCAGGTGTCACCGGGTCTGACGGCGCTAGCCACAACGGCGTATGGGATTTGTCGATGGCTGGGATTGTCCCGGGCATTCGTGTTGCAGCTCCGCGCGATGCTGACGAGTTAGTCGCACAGCTGGACGAGGCGGTTTCCATTGAGGACGGCCCTACTATTGTCCGTTTCCCCAAGGGATCCTTGCCGCAGCAGCTACCGGCTGTTGAGCGTTTGTCTGATGGCGTCGACATTCTCTATTACAGCGCTGATTCCGATGAGGACAGCAGTGTCTCAACTGAAGCGGGCAGTGATCGCGCGGTGGACGTGCTGATTGTCAGCGTCGGGCCCATGGCGGCGGAAGCACTAGAGGCAGCTCAGCAGCTTGAGGCTGAAGGATTTGTGGTGACCGTAGTGGATCCCCGTTGGGTATTGCCTGTACAGCCCTCACTGGTGGCGCTGGCTGCGGGGCATGACGTCGTGGTGGTCATTGAAGACGGTGTTGTGCGTGGGGGAGTGGGCTCTGCGATTGACACCGCGCTGTCGGGCAGTGATGTAGATGTTCCGGTGCGTCATGTCGCGGTACCGCAGCAGTTCCTCGAGCACGCGTCACGTGCTGAAATTTTGGAGGAATTTTCCATCAACGCGCAAGGCATCATCCAGTCCGTTTACGACTGGGCTGAGGAAAAACAGTAGACCAGGCTACTTGGCCTTAAGCGTGAGAAGACCCGTTGCCGAGGGTAGCGACACCCTCGGGCGGAAGTCCGGCGACATTGGCGAGTACAGCTGCAAACGCCTCAACATGGGGCCCAAGGTTTTCATCAGCAGCGGTCCACGATGCGCGCAATTCGATCTGGTATGCCTTTGGCGGCCCTCCGATGTCACCAAAGCGTGAAGACGCAGTAGCAGTAACTGTTCCGCCGAGATTGTTGTACCCGGCGTCATGAGTATCGAGGCCTTCGCTGAGCCACTCCCATGCAACCTCAGGCAAGAGCGGATCCCCAGCCACCGAGGCGTCCATATCTGCCTGAATGTACGCCACCAACCGAAGGTCGCCATCCCACGTTTCCTCCCCCTGCGGGTCGTGGAGCAAAATAAGCCGGCCAAACGCATCCCCATCGGTGTGGGTAGGGATCATAGATGAAGAAGCATCGAGCTCGGGGTGCTCGATTTCCAATCCGACAGCATGGCTGAAGGGAGCCAGGCGCTGTGGTGGTCGAATAGTGCCCAAGGTGATTTCCGTGCGCAATGACACGCTGTGCATGGACTCGACAGCGTCAGCGAAGAGCTTGGGCAGCCCGTCAGCGGAGCCGGAGCCGGAAGCGCTAGCGGCGGCGGATGATGTGCGAAGTTCACTCACAAGATTTTAAGCTAGCGCCTGGCCCCCCTCGGGGCTGTCAGGCGCGCCGACACCTACGCGCCGCACTGGCTACGGGGCGCTTAGGGTACCCGAAGATGCACGCCGCGGCAATCAAACTTAAGATTGATGGCAGTTGCCAACCTTTTATTTTTGGTTTAGAGGTCGAGGCAGCCGTCGAGTTTCAACACCATATGCTCCGAGAGGAACACACACCATGACGTCTAGCAGCCACAAACGTATCGACTACGCAACACTCAACCAGGTGCAGCGCTACACCCAATGGGCCGTCTTCCGTGTCCGCCCCGGCGAACTAGGAGATACACGCCAAGAAGCAATCGAAGAGGCGCGCTCCTTCTTCCAGCAGCTCCAGGACCGAGGCCTCGTTGTCACCCGCGGCATCTACGATGTCTCCGGCATACGCGAAGGTGCCGACTACATGATCTGGTGGCACGCTGAAGAAATTCGGGACATTCAACAAGCCTTCAACGACTTCCGCCGAAACACCACCCTCGGTCGTTGCTCCGACAACGTCTGGTTAGCGAGCGCGCTGCACCGCCCAGCAGAATTCAACAAATCACACATACCGAGCTTCATCATGGGGGAGGAGCCAGGCGACTGGATTACCGTCTACCCCTTCGTCCGCTCTTACGATTGGTACCTGCTCGACGACACTGACCGACGCAGGATCCTCGCTGAGCACGGTCGCTCTGGCCGTGATTTCCCGGACGTGCGGACAAACACCGTTCCGTCCTTCGCACTCGGAGACTACGAATGGATTCTCGCCTTCGAAGGGCCAGAGCTACACCGAATGGTAGACCTCATGCACCGCATGCGCTATACCGAGGCGCGGCTTCACGTACGAGAAGAAACCCCCTTCTACAGTGGCCGTCGAGTAGACGACATTGAAGAAATTATCAACGTCTTACCCTGACACCAACTCATTAAACACAGCAAATAGCCGCCCCGACTGCTGCAGGGGCGGCTATTTGCTGTGTTATCTAGCTGTCAGAAAAACGCAAAGCGACAGAATTGATACAAAAGCGCTGATCGGTGGGGGTATTAAACCCCTCGCCATCAAACAAATGGCCCAGATGACCGCCGCAGCCGGCACACAAAACTTCCGTGCGACGGCGCCCTAAAGAATCATCCGGCCGCAAAACCACCGCATCACTATCCTGCGGGGCATAAAACGCAGGCCAACCACAACCCGAGTGGAACTTCGTCTCCGAGCGGAATAGTTCCAACCCGCAGCCAGCGCAGTGATAAACCCCCACGGCGTCATCACCCAAAAACTCGTTCGTGCCTGGAGGCTCAGTCGCAGCCTGACGCAACACCGCAAACTCCGCAGCGCCCAAAAACTCCCGCCACTGAGCCTCCGACATGTCCCTAAAATTAGGCCGCCGTGGATGCTGATCGTCGTTCGTCATACCACCACGATAGCGCGATCACCGCGCAGGCAAGCAAAAAGGCAGCCCATCCAACCGTCGGCAACAAGGCGGTCAACCACTCGCCTTGGCTAGGGAAACGCGAAGGGACAAACTCATCAGTCGTGTAGAAGCAGTACGCAGCCGCCCAGACCACAGGATTACGAACGACCGACATAGTCCGCAACGCAGTGAAAAACACAGGGAACAAAAGCATCGAATAATACATCTGCCCCAACGAAGACAAGAAGAAGACCCCACACAGCAAGATAGCGCTGGTAGTAGTAGCCCACGTAAAAGGATCCACATAACGAATCCTCGCCACAAAAATGATCGCAACCACAACAACTACGGCAAATACTACAAACCAGACCTTCTGCTGCCACTCAGGCATGCCAAAATACACAGCCATTCCAGGCAAAGAACTGTTTGCATAGTCGCGAACCAACGACAGATAAGGCATGGTCCGAAAAATATAATCGGAAGCGCCGGGAACAAAAGGCCACGCCACCACATTAAGCAACGCTGGAACTGCAATCGCTCCAGCCACAGCACGCCACTGAAGCTTCAACAAAGGAAGGAAAATTAGTGGCAAAAACAGGGGCTTGACCAGAATCGCCAAACCCAACACAACCCCGGCCAGCAGAACACGCTCATGAAGCAATAGATACAAAAACAGGCTTAAAGCCAAAAGCAAGAGCCCATTGATGTTAGAAAAAATGAGCGTGTTGCGGACAGACTCAGTTAAAAATGCTGCAGCTATCACGCCAGGGAAGACAGGCCCCCGGAGGCTCGCGCCGGCCAGTCGCGTCAGCAAGGCCAAAGCCACAACAATGACCAGCGCGTTGACGACGATGAACACTACGCGTGCAAGACCTATGTGGGTTGTCAGCGCGAGAGGCGACAGTAAGAGTGTGGCGCCAGGATTGTAAAGATAATGCGGGTCGACGAAGGAATAATTTTCGTTATAGATCTCGACGCCTTCGTGAAAACGCCGCAGGGCGTAGTACACCGTAGAGAAATCATCGGTGAGATCACCGTTGACACCGAGGATAAACACGCGATGAACAAACAGTGCTAGAGCAACAGGCCACAGTGCTGCCAATGCGAGGGTACGGAGAGCCTGCTGATCCGGAGTGTGCACGGAACGTTCAGCCCGTGTGTCTTGTTGCGTGCTGTGCGAACGGCGGGCGGGGTGCGTGGGGCCGGCCACCCAGGTGGTCGTTACAAGCCGTTGAAGCTTACTGCTGGGTGCAAGGCGGCTGTGGTCCGTCGTGGAAGTGTTCACGAAGGCTAACTGTAGTGATCGGGAGGGATTCGATGGGGCAGGCGCACGGGAGGGTGGGGGAGGCGTTGAGCTGGATATGAAAAAACCCGCCCCGAGGGGCAGGTTTGAGTGGAGCGGATGACGAGACTCGAACTCGCGACCCTCACCTTGGCAAGGTGATGCGCTACCAACTGCGCTACATCCGCACGAACTTTTATTTAAAGAGTCTGTTCGTGACTCTGGTGCGCGATACTGGGATTGAACCAGTGACCTCTTCCGTGTCAGGGAAGCGCTCTCCCGCTGAGCTAAACGCGCTAGAAAACCAGTAAACCGGTTTTGCGAGGTGGAAACGGGAATCGAACCCGTGTGCACGGTTTTGCAGACCGTTGCCTCACCACTCGGCCATTCCACCGTGGCGTTGCCGCCTCGGGTAAGTCGCGGCCTTAGCCACTTGACTACCAGAGCGGATGACGAGACTCGAACTCGCGACCCTCACCTTGGCAAGGTGATGCGCTACCAACTGCGCTACATCCGCACGAACTTTTATTTAAAGAGTCTGTTCGTGACTCTGGTGCGCGATACTGGGATTGAACCAGTGACCTCTTCCGTGTCAGGGAAGCGCTCTCCCGCTGAGCTAAACGCGCTCACTAGACATACATGGCGTATATCCAGAGCGGATGACGAGACTCGAACTCGCGACCCTCACCTTGGCAAGGTGATGCGCTACCAACTGCGCTACATCCGCATGCACTATTAAACAAAACATTCGCAGCAGCGTAGCTGCGCTTCAGTAGTTGCTCACTTTGTGCGCTAAGAAACATTAACCGTCAAGGGTGCAAAAAGCAAAATCTGCGACAAGGGTGCGTTGTTACCGGCGAAAACGGGCGCTAATTTAGTGCCCAAACTACTGGCCTAAACTCTGGCGCAAGCGCTTCTGTTATCGCTCTCCGAGCGGCGCCAGCTGTGCCAGATGCCAGTCGAGCGCGGATGCTTCGAGTCGATGGGGGCTAAAGCTCGATGGTGGTTTTTCAATTTGCATGTCGGCGTGTTAGATTCTCTTACGGCTTAAGGCACTGCGCGGTGCGTGCATGTTTTAAAAGCTTCGGTCCTATGGCTCAGTGGAAGAGCGTTCCGTTCACACCGGAAAGGTCGCTGGTTCGATCCCAGCTAGGACCACCAGTCTAGAGGGCGCCAATCGGCGCCCTTTTTCATTCTTTCGACGCTATATCTGGGTTGTCCGGTGCGCGGCTCGGTAGTGATTACTCCGATTGCGGGAACTAAACCGACCGTTGATCCGACTACTGTTGGTGTGTGCAAGTAGGGCACACACCCGCACATTCACAGAAAAGGGCCTCAGATGTTGATGCGCAGTACCTCGCCGCGGCTTGGGCTTCGGCAGTCGTTACAGGGCTCGAGTAGATCCGCCGGCACCTCGCGTCGTAGGTCGCTGCAGATTCTCTGGAGCGTTATCACCTTCGTCGCTATTGTTTTCGGTGCTCTGCCGCAGGCTCAGGCGCATGACGCTGTCGTCGCATCGACGCCCGCAGATGGGGCTGTTGTTGCGAGCTTTCCACGAGAGTTTGAACTCGAGTTCTCTGGCATCCCCCAGCAGAGCTTCAACACGGTTGCTGTGAGTGACGCTCAGTCTGGGGAAGTGTTGTTCACTGTCGAACCGACCCTCGATCAGCAGTTCGTGCGTTTCGAAACCCCAGCTGATGTGCAGCCTGAAGCAGGGGAGTACATCATCGGTTTCCAGATTACGTCCTCGGATGGCCACGCCACTCGTGGCAAATTACGGTTTACCGTGTCTGGCTCTGATGCTGCGGTTTCATCCTCTTCCGGCAGTCAACAGCAAACTGCATCTTCGCCGGATCAAGCCGATGCAGGCAACAATAGCGGCGTACCCCTACCATTGATCATCATCGTTGCGATCGCGCTGGGCGCCACTGCTGTTGCAGCGATTGCCATCCGTGCCAAGAAACGATAAATAACCAACGTCCAACCAAGGAGAAAACTTATGAAAACCACCCGCACAATCGCAGCACTAGCAACCATTGCGCTGCTCGGCCTGAGTGCGTGTTCCAACAGCGAGACCGCCAGCGACACCAAGGTTGACACCGCTACTTCTGTTGAGAGCACCTCGCCCAGCGCGGAGTCCTCCAGTGAGGCTAAGGACGAGCACAAGCACTCCCATGCTCCCGTCACGATGACTGATGGTTACGTTAAAGCCAAGGGGGCAGACAAAAAGATGACGGCTATCTTCGGAACGCTCGTCAATGAAAGCGACACGCCCCAGCACGTCACCGGTTTCAGCACCAACCTTGGGGATTACTCTTACGAGATTCACGAAGTAGTCGACGGCAAAATGCAGCAAAAGGCTGACGGCATCGTGATCCCCGCCAATGGCACCTACGTACTCGAGCCAGGTCATGATCACCTGATGATCATGGGTATCTCTGAAGAAGTTCCTGCTGGTTCTAACGTCGACCTCACCCTCAACTTCGAGGATGGATCCCACGCTCACATCGACAACCTTCCGGTGCGCACCCTCGGAGCTGGTGAGGAAAGCTACGGCGACCAAGCAGGCCACGAAGGTCATGAGGGACACGGCGACCACGCAGAGCACGCCGGTCACAACCACTAGTCGTCGCGCTACACTTAGCGGATGACCGGCACGAGCCAGCCGTAACCCCAATGGGCGGCTGGCATCTGCCAAAGGAGATGAGACTACTGCCATGGGCGTATCACGCAGGGCTTTTCTAAAGGGCGGTTTCGCCCTCGGCGCAGCTAGTGCAGCGGGCGCCGCATTGTCCGCTTGTGACAACCAGCCTGAGCACACCACAGGCGATGGAGCGCAGGAAAAAGCACAGTTAGTCGGCTTTGATGGGCCCCATCAGGCAGGCATCTCCACCGAGGCGCAAACGACATTGAATCTGGTCGGTTTTAATGTCCTTGCTCAAACCGACCCCACGTCGATTCGCAACCTGCTACGCCTGTGGACCGAAGACGCGCGCGCACTATGTAGCGGACGCAACCCGGTGGGCTCCTTGGAGCCGGAACTCAGTGAAAACCCAGCTAATATGACTATTACCTGTGGTTTCGGTCCGCGGCTATTCGAAATTCTCGGTCGCGACATTCCAGAGATCCTCAGCCCTATTCCCTCGTTTAGCAAAGATCAGTTGGACCCAGCGTGGGGACAGACCGATCTTGCACTGCAAATCTGTGGGGATGATGCTGTGACGGTCGCGCACGCCACCCGGCACATGATTCGCTCCGCTGTGGAATATGTCGCAGTCGAGTGGATTCAACAAGGCTTTAATGAGCCTGCCGAACGGGGCACCCCCCGGAATCTTTTCGGCCTAAAAGATGGCACGGTGAACCCCCGTGATCAGCGGGACTACGACGACGTCGTATGGATTGGTCAAGGACCACAGTGGCAGCGGGGTGGGACCGTCATGGTTGTTAGGCGTATTGCGATGAACCTCGACACGTGGGAGCAGCTTGACCGAACTAGCCGCGAGACAGCCTTTGGTCGAGCGTTAGATACGGGTGCGCCGTTGTCTGGCACGGAAGAATTCGACGCCCCGGATTTCCGAGCTACCGATGGTACGGGATTGCCGGTAATAGACCCTATGAGCCACATGGCTCGCGCCACCATTCCACGCGGGAAACCCGAGCAGCAAATTCGGAGGCGTGCCTACAATTACGACCTGCCACCGACGAGCCAGACGTTAGCGGGAGGACAAACCTCTAATTCCGGGCTCGTGTTCATCTGCTTTCAAAAAGATCACCGAAAGCAATTCAGCCCGATCCAGCAGCGCCTAGATGAAGGCGACCGGATTAATCAGTGGATTACTCACATTGGTTCCGCTTTATATTTCTGCCCACCAGGCACGCAGCAGGGGAAATACTGGGGGCAGGAATTGCTGGGCTAGCGCAGACTGGCCACCAAGGCGCGGTTGGATGTAGCTAGCGGTGTGCGACGCGCTAGGATATGGGGGACTATCGTCGCGTGTTCCGGCCAGGTATGCCGGGCACGCCTGAATTTATAGAAGGAGCACACCCAACGTGTGTATCACTGACAGCTCGAGTGCCCATTTGTCCCCCTTCACTGTTCCAGCAGGTACCGCCATCGGTGCAGCGATGCGCGAGTTGGAACTGCCCAACAAGGGGCCGGAGGCCATTGTGTGCGCGCAAACGCAAGACGGCACCCTCAAGGACCTTTCGTTTGTGCCTGATTCCGACACAGTGTTCTACCCGGTGCCTGCGAACACCGAAGCTGGCAGAGCTGTCATCCGTCACTCGTGTACTCACGTGCTGGCACAGGCTGTCCAAGCTGAGTTCCCGGGAACGACCCTAGGCATCGGTCCCGCGATCGACAACGGTTTCTACTACGATTTTGACGCCGCGGAGCCCTTCACGCCTGAAGATCTCAAGCGCATCGAAAAGCGCATGAAGAAGATCATCAAACAAGGTCAAAAATTCGAGCGTCGCGTCTACGCCTCCCAAGAAGAAGCATGGGAAGCCTTCAAACACGAGCCCTACAAGCTGGAGCTCATTGAAGATAAAGGTAACGTCGATCCCAATTCTGACGAGGCAACGGAGGTCGGCGCCGGGGAGCTCACCGGGTACTACAACCTCAACCCGCGAACGGGTGAAGTTGAATGGTACGACTTGTGCCGCGGTCCTCATGTTCCGACCACCAAATACATTCCCGCTTTCGCACTGACGCGCTCGTCTGCAGCATATTGGCGCGGGGACCAGTCCAATGCCGGATTGCAGCGAATCTACGGTACGGCCTGGGAGTCCAAGGAGGCTTTGGAGGCTTACCAGCTGATGCTGGAAGAAGCTGAACGCCGCGACCATCGCCGCCTTGGCACAGAACTCGACCTCTTCAGCTTCCCCGATGAGATCGGCTCTGGATTCCCAGTGTTCCACCCGAATGGTGCAATTGTGCGCCTTGAGATGGAAGAGCACTCCCGCCGTCGCCACATCGCATCTGGATATAGCTTTGTCAACACTCCTCACTTGACTAAGGGTGATTTGTTTAAGAAGTCCGGGCACCTGGACTTCTACGCAGACGGCATGTTCCCCCCAATGCAGCTAGATGGCGAGTATGACGCGGAAGGCCACTGCACCAAACAGCCCCAAGATTATTACGCAAAGCCCATGAACTGCCCGATGCATAATCTGATTTTTGCATCTCGTGGTCGCTCTTACCGTGAACTACCTTTGCGACTGTTTGAGTTTGGCACGGTCTACCGTTACGAAAAGTCCGGCGTCATCCACGGACTCACCCGTGCTCGCGGATTCACGCAGGACGATGCCCACATTTATTGCACAGAGGATCAGCTGGAACAAGAACTCACGCAGGTTCTTGACTTCATCATCTCCCTGCTCCGTGACTACGGTTTGGATGATTTCTACCTGGAGCTATCAACCAAGGACGAGGGTAAGTTTGTTGGCTCTGACGAGATCTGGGAGAAATCCACGGCGATCCTCCAGCGCGTGGCAGATGCTTCCGGCCTAGACCTGGTGCCCGATCCGGGTGGAGCAGCCTTCTACGGACCCAAAATTTCCGTACAGGCACGCGACGCGATCGGCCGTACCTGGCAGATGTCTACCGTCCAGTTGGACTTCAACCTGCCCGAGCGTTTCGACCTCGAGTACACCGCCAGTGACGGAACTAAAAAGCGTCCAATCATGATTCACCGTGCGCTCTTCGGATCCATTGAGCGTTTCTTCGGTGTTCTTCTCGAACACTATGCTGGAGCCTTCCCCGCCTGGCTGGCCCCACACCAGGTGGTGGGCATTCCGGTCGCCGAAGCTTTCGTGCCCCATCTCGAGGGCGTGGCACAGCAGCTTCGCGATCGGGGTATTCGTGCAGAGGTTGATACCTCTGACGATCGTATGCAGAAGAAAATTCGCAACCACACCACCTCGCGTGTGCCCTTCATGTTGCTCGCTGGACAGCGGGACGTTGAAGCTCAAGCTGTGAGCTTCCGCTTCCTAGATGGCACGCAGGTTAACGGCGTGCCGGTGGCGCAAGCTGTCGACATCATCACCCAGTGGATCAGTAAGCGCAATAACACGCAGCCCAGCGAAGAAGCCGTCTCGTCCCTGGTGGCCGCGGCATCTGCCACTGATAGTCAGTAAGAAAAAGAGGCGGTTATGAGCACCCAGCACAGGCACGCTGAGCCAGAAGATACTCAACGCACCGTTGTTGACTGTGGCTTGGGAACCCCGGACAGATTAGAGCGCTTGTGGGCCCCCTACCGCATGGACTATATTGCCCTGGGTGCTCAGGACCGTGAACAAGAGTCCTCCGCTCCGCGGGATCCCTTCATTGAAGTCCCCAAGCTATCGGACGAAGATGGATTGATCGTCTCACGCGGCCGCAACGTTTACTGCGTTCTTAACCTCTACCCATATAACCCCGGGCACATGCTGATCGTTCCCTACCGTAAAGTCAGTGACCTGGAAGACCTCACCGTTGAAGAATCTACGGAGCTGATGGCCTACGCCCAGCAGGCAGTGAAGGTTATCAAACAGGTGTCCAGCCCAAACGCGATCAACGTTGGCCTTAACCTTGGCAAGGCCGCCGGTGGTTCAGTCGCTGACCATCTGCATATGCACATCGTGCCCCGTTGGGTTGGTGATGCCAACTTCATGACTGTCATAGACAGCACCAAGGTGTTGCCCCAACGCCTCCGGGATACGCGGGCATTATTCGCCGAAGCCTGGAAGGACCTTTCGTGTTAAGCAGTAGCGGCCGCGGGCCAGCTGCCGTAGTCGTTGAGCCCATAGCCTGCGGACTGCTCAAAGTTGGCCTCACACCGAACGCAGTGACAGTGATAGGAAGCCTCGTGACGGTCGCCTCTGCCGTCATGACAATTCCACAAGGCAAGTTCTTTTTGGGCGTTGTGCTGATCGCTATCTTCGCAGCTTTCGACATGCTTGACGGAACTATGGCCCGGATGCGCGGTGGAGGAACAGCCTTCGGTGCAACTCTTGATGCCACCTGTGATCGACTCACCGATGGTGCACTATTTGCGGCTATCGCATGGTGGCTGTTCTATACCGATGGGGCCCCGCGGATAGTGCTAGGCTCAACCCTCGCTGTGATCATTTTTTCCGAAATGATCTCTTATGTGAAAGCCCGCGCTGAAGCCGGAGGGATGAAAGTAAACGGCGGGCTCATCGAACGGCCCGAACGTATCATCATCGCGTTTATCGGTCTGCTCGCTGCGTCGGTAGGCTTCGTGTCGGTGCTCCACTGGGCAATGGTTATCCTCGCAGTGGCCTCTGCTATCACAGTGGTTCAACGCCTAGTCTTAGCCTCGCGCGACCCACAAGCAGCCGCAGGTGTAGCCGCCCCGCACGGCGCGAAGTCCGCTGAGGAGCTCCGCGGCCCATCGGAGCGATAAATGGGCAAAGTTTCTCCCACCCAAGCACTGTCTGCGGCGGGCTACCTTTTAGCTTGGAAAATTGTCGGCTGGCTACCCCATAAGCTAGCTCGTTCGTTGTTTGACATTGGTGCTCGCGTAGCTTGGCGACGAGCCCAACGGGGCAGCGGACTCAGCGGACTATCAAGCAACCTTGAAGCCATCCTTGGCAAGCAGCGAGTCAACGATGCACTCCTGCTGGCCGCCGTGCGCTCCTACGCCCGATATTGGTGCGAGGCCTTCAGACTCCCCAAACTAGTCGCAAGCCCAAGCCGCAAACGCACACTGCTGCAGACGCTCGATGCTAGCGTCCGTGGCCAGCAGCACCTAGATGCTTCAGTAGCCGAAGGCCGCGGCGTCATCCTTGTGTTAACCCATTCCGGTAATTGGGACATGGCTGGCCTATGGTTGGCCAATTATGCTGGGGAATTTACCACCGTGGCAGAACGCCTCAAACCAGAAATCCTCTACCAACGATTCCTCAGCTTCCGCCAGGGTCTAGGTTTCCGCGTGCTGCCTCTCAGCGGAGGGCAACCCGCATATCCACAATTGCAGAACGTCCTTCGCGCTGGCGGAATCGTCTGCCTCCTGGGAGAACGAGACCTTAAACATAACGGTATGCCCGTAGAGTTCGGCTCCATGAAGGCAACCATGCCAACCGGTGCAGCAACCTTAGCCGCGGAAACAGGTGCAGCTCTACACGTTGCGCACTGCTTCTTCCAAGGACAACAGGGCTGGGGCTTCGACATCTCGCCAGAACTCGATCGCCAGCTAATCCAACGGGGGACTGGCGCAACTCTGCAAGCCGTCGCAGACCTCATGGTCGAACAGCTACGCGCACACCCAGAAGACTGGCACGTCCTGCAGCCACTCAGCCGACCCAAAATAGACGACGAGGCCGGGGAACAACCATGAAAATAGGCATGGTGTGCCCTTACTCCTTCGACGAACCAGGGGGCGTGCAAGCCCACATCATCGACGTCGCTCAGCACTTCATCGACAGAGGGCACGACGTTCGGGTTATCGGTCCATGCAGCCCAGAAACCCCCGTGCCAAGCTTTGTTGTTAAAGGCGGAAAGTCCCTGCCGATCCCCTACAACGGCTCTGTTGCTAGGTTGTCGCTCGGGCCAGCCGTCGACCAAAAGCTTGCTCAGTTTATAGAACAGGGTCACTTCGATGTTCTGCACATCCACGAACCCAACTCACCTAGTTTCTCCATGCGTGCACTGAAACTAGCCCAAGGGCCAATTGTTGCCACCTACCACGCGTCCAGTTCGGGTTCGATGCTCCTTAAAGCAGCAGCACCGATGCTGCGCCCCCTGCTAGAAAAAGTACGCGGCGGTATCGCGGTGTCCGAAATGGCGAGGCGTTGGCAAGTACAGCAGCTCGGAACAGACCCCGTTCTCATACCCAATGGGGTCGACACGTCCATGTTCGTTGCTGCCCGGTCCAAGGAAGCACCCGCCAGCGATGGAGTAGTGCGCGTGGTATTCCTAGGGCGCATCGATGAACCACGTAAAGGGCTTCAACTGCTATTGGAAGCGCTACACATCGACCGCAGCAGAAACAACCGCTCCGACACGGAGCCTGAACTTACAGTCGACGTCATCGGATCAGGTACACCGATTGACACACCTGGAGTGGCCTACCACGGCAAAGTTAGCGACAAAGAAAAAGCCCGATTGCTCGGGAAAGCCGACATCTACGTCGCCCCCAACACCGGTGGCGAAAGCTTCGGTATCGTCCTTGTCGAAGCCATGGCAGCAGGTTGTGCAGTCGTAGCCAGCGACATCGAAGCGTTCAAAGCTGTCTGTAATGCAGACAGTGACTCGCCAGCAGGCCTGCTGTTCCGAAGCGGCGATAGCGATAGCTTGCAACAAGCACTGCGCCGCGCTGCCAACGACTCAGCGCTACGCAACCGCCTAGCCAACGCAGGACGCGCACGAGCCGTGGAATTCGACTGGGACCACGTAGCAGCAAGCATTATGCGCGTGTATGAAACGGTCGCCGACGGCAGCACCGTAACGCTAGAAAAACCCCGCGACAAGCCTCTGAGCGTACTCAAAACTGCACGGCTGCAGGCTAACTCGCCGAGCCCACTGCACGGCGCACAAGGCGAATGCGAGGAGGATAAAGAATGAGCCCCGCCCAAAACTCTACAGTTATCGCAGTAGGCTCCCTCGCCAACACTGGGGTTGTTCTTGCGTTCCTCGCCATCGTCGTGGCGCTGACGCTACTCGCCACCTGGATGATTTTTAGCGCACAAAGACTCAACCGCCTCCATGTGCGTACCGACGCAGCACGGATCAAACTCGAGGTCGCTCTGGACCAAAGAGCCGCCATCGTCGCTGCCGTCGAACCAGCCCTAAGGACACAAGCCCAGGCACTGTCTCAGCTACGCTTCGCAAACCAAGGCGTGGAGGCCAGGGCGAACAAAGAACGGATGTTTAATCAAGCCATAGCCCAGTCAGCTGTCGCCGACCACCCCGCAGTCGTCGACAGCCAGGCGCGTGTTGACCTGGCATTCCGCTTCTACAACGAAGCAGTCTCCGATACGCGATCCCTGCGACTCCGACCACTAGTGAGGTTTCTCAAACTCGCAGGAACCGCGCCTTTGCCTGAATACTGCGACCTCAACGCGGCGTCATAACGCACAGAACGCTGCGAGTGAAACCCTCAGCGCACCACCTTGCCCACCATTAGGAGGTGCACACATGTGGGGGGAAACACGGTTTCGATCCACGCGTCAGGTAGCATATTGTTCGTCACAGGACACGGGCAGCACAGTGAATGCGTTCAAGGCTTCTAGACGCCGCGCAGGATCCTGCCCCGCACGAGCAAAAACACCAGCACAGGAGACAGATTCCTTTGAGCACCTCCGCCGATCAGGCTGCCAACAACGCCCCCAACCGTGGTACCGCGCGCGTCAAGCGTGGCCTAGCTGAAATGCTGAAGGGGGGCGTCATCATGGACGTCGTTACCCCCGAACAGGCGAAAATAGCGGAAGATGCCGGCGCCACGGCAGTCATGGCGCTCGAACGCGTTCCCGCCGACATTCGCGCACAGGGCGGTGTCTCCCGCATGTCCGACCCCGACATGATTGAAGGCATCATCAACGCCGTGTCCATCCCCGTCATGGCGAAGGCACGCATCGGCCACTTCGTCGAAGCCCAGGTACTCGAATCCCTCGGCGTCGACTTTATCGACGAGTCTGAAGTTCTCACCCCGGCCGACTACACCAACCACATTGACAAGTTCGACTTCACCGTTCCGTTCGTGTGTGGCGCCACCAACCTCGGCGAAGCACTGCGTCGCATCAACGAAGGTGCCGCAATGATTCGCTCCAAGGGAGAAGCAGGCACAGGGGACGTTTCCAACGCGGTCACCCACATGCGCACCATCCGCGCAGAAATCAACCGTTTGCGCTCCATGGCCGAAGACGAACTTTACGTCGCAGCCAAGGAACTGCAGGCACCCTACGAGCTCGTTCGTGAGGTTGCCGAAACCGGCACCCTGCCTGTCGTGCTATTCACCGCCGGTGGTATCGCAACCCCCGCTGACGCCGCGATGATGATGCAGCTCGGCGCGGACGGCGTCTTTGTCGGCTCCGGCATCTTCAAATCCGGTGACCCCGAGAAGCGCGCACGCGCCATCGTTCAAGCAACCCAGAATTTTGACGACCCCGCCACCGTTGCCCGCGTCTCCCGTGGATTGGGCGAAGCTATGGTCGGCATTAACGTCGACGAAATCCCTCAGCCCCACCGCCTTGCGGAACGCGGCTGGTAAAAACAGTTCTGGCAGAGTGGCACAAACCGCCGATTAACTGCCGGCGGTACGTGAGGTGAATTCTAATGACGCCATTGGATATGCGCTTAACAAAAACGCTCCGAGCGCTGCAGCTCGACTGCGTTGAAGAGTGCGTGCCCGATGGCGGGGATCAGTCGCATCCGCTAGGCAACCTCATTAGTGACCAACACAGAGGGATTTTCCAGATATATCGGGGGCGTCCCGTCGAGTCAACATTATGGAGAACGTTCGGCGGGCAGGTCGTTGCTCAAGCACTCACTTCCGCTTTGCGCAGCGTGCACGAATCTTTCGCGCCGCAATCACTGCACGCTTATTTCTTGGCCCCAGGCAACCCCACGATCGACACCACATACGAAGTGGAAAAATTGCGCGATGGACGTGGGTTTTGCTTCCGAAGTGTGCGGGCGTACCAGGACCGTTTGGATGCTGACGGGCAGCCAACCGGGTTGCGGCGACTGATTTTCACTCTCCAATGCAGTTTTAAAAAACCGGGTGACATTGGCCCCGATCACGGTGTGAGGCCTCCAGAGGTGTTCTTCGCTGGCCCAGAATCGGTAGAGTCTGACTTTAGCCGGCTGACACCCGAATTCGTGCAGCTGTTGCTACATGAGTGGACGGATTGGGATATACGTATCCTACCCAAGCAACAACCCGACGATGACAACCTTCAGGCCTGGATTCGTTACAAGGGGCCGCGTCCGGCTGGCGACTTTCATTATTTTGATGAAATGGCGTTGGCCTATTGCTCCGACATGACGGTGCTGCAAAGTGGATTTGTTCGTGCTGTTGAGGCTGCCGAGCACCCGGAGGCACTCAATGTTGATAAGGCCAGCTTGGACCATGCTGTGTGGTTCCAACGTCCGATCAACGTGGGGGAGTGGCTGTTTTTGGATAAGCGCAGTCCGACGGGTTTCGGAGCGCGCGTATTTACAGAGGGTCGCTTCTATGACGCCGGAGGAAACATGGTGGCGGTGGTAACTCAAGAGGGGCTCGGTCGCTACACTTAGCGGCATGCTCATTGGTATTTTGGCCGTGCAAGGCGGCGTACGGGAACATCAGCGCACTCTAGATGAATTGAACATCGAGCATCGGGCCGTGCGTCGCGTAGAGCACCTCGAAGGGCTCAATGGTTTGATTTTGCCGGGGGGTGAATCCACAACAATGTCTAAGTTGCTGGAGCTAGGGGGCCTTTTGGAACCGTTGCGATCGGCGCTGGCTCAGGGGTTGCCTGCGTACGGAACGTGTGCGGGGATGATTCTTCTTGCTTCCCAGGTGCTCAACACACGTCCGGATGCGCACTGGTTGGGTGCTATTGATATGGACGTTCGGCGTAATGCTTTCGGGCGTCAGGTGGATTCTTTCGAAGCTGACTTGGATTTCGCCGGTGTCGAGGGCACGGTGCCTGCAGTGTTCATTCGTGCTCCGTGGGTTGAGCGTGTTGGTGATGACGTCGCGGTGCTCTCCCGCGTGCCGTCGGGTGAACACGCCGGCGCGATCGTGGGCGTGCAGCAGGGCAACGTTATGGCGACGAGCTTTCATCCCGAGGTGTCTGGCGATACTCGAGTGCACGCGTACTTTGCCTCTTTAGTTGAGCAAGCGGGCTATACCCATCCCTGATGATAGGTTCGCGGGTGCTGCCCGCGGCCTGGCGCGCGGGTTGGTTTCCTGGGCGCGCTATAGTTAACGGTTTAGAACGAGCGAAACATATATCGGAAGGTGACGTTACTTAATGTCCGGACACTCAAAATGGGCCACAACCAAGCATAAGAAGGCCGCTAACGATGCTAAGCGTGGCAAAGAGTTCGCCAAGCTGATTAAGAACATTGAGGTAGCGGCCCGCACCGGTGGCGGCGATCCTGCTGGCAACCCCACGTTGGATGACATGATCCGCAAGGCCAAGAAGGCCTCGGTTCCCAACGACAATATCGAGCGTGCCCGCAAGCGCGGCGCTGGTGAAGAGGCCGGCGGCGCCGACTGGCAGACCATCATGTACGAAGGCTACGGCCCTGGCGGCGTAGCCGTTCTGATCGAGTGCTTGACCGATAATCGCAACCGCGCAGCCACCGAAGTTCGTACCGCTATGACGAAAAACGGTGGCAACATGGCCGAGTCTGGTGCGGTGTCCTACCTGTTTACCCGCAAGGGCGTGGTTACCGTCGCCAAGGGCGAACTGACCGAGGACGATGTCCTTCTGGCAGTGTTGGAAGCTGGCGCTGAAGAGGTTAATGACCTGGGTGAAAAGTACGAAGTGGTTTCTGCTGCCGGTGACATGGTTGCGGTGAAGGAAGCACTGGTCGCCGCCGATATTGAAATTGACGAGGCGGATTCCGATTTCCGCGCATCGGTCGAGGTGCCCTTGGATGTCGATGGCGCCAAGAAGATGATCAAGCTCATCGACGCCCTTGAGGATTCCGACGATGTGCAGAATGTCTTCTCCAACATGGACCTCAGCGATGAGGTCGTCGCTGCACTTGACGCCTAGATCAGCCTCGTATTTCCCCCACGACAACTGGCAGAGGGTTGACCATTTATGGCAATGATGAACCTTGAGGGTCTGCGTGTAATGGGTATTGACCCTGGTCTGACACGCTGCGGACTGTCAGTTGTGCAGGCGGGCCGGGGCCGACAGGTTTTACCGATTGCCGTGGGGGTCGTGCGCACGCCGTCCGGTGATGATCTCACCGATCGCCTGCTGGGTTTGAGCGAAGGCGTTAACCAGTGGATGGACGATTACCAACCTGAGGTCGTAGCCATTGAGCGCATCTTCGAACGCAGCAACGTCTCGACTGTGATGCACACGGCACACGCAGTCGGGGTGCTTGTCCTCGCAGCAGCGCAACGGGGGATACCGGTACACATGTACACCCCCAGCGAGGTAAAAAAGGCCATTAGCGGAAACGGCCGGGCGGATAAAAAACAGATGACCGCCATGATCACTCGAATACTTGGGCTCAGCGAACCCCCACAACCTGCCGACGCAGCAGACGCCCTCGCGCTAGCAGTCTGCCACTGCTGGCGGGCGCCTCTACTAGCCACCGTTAAAGGATCAACGTACCAATGAACATGATCGCTTCCCTTCGAGGCACCGTCCTCTCGGTCGGGCTAAACAGCGCCGTCATCGAATGCGGTGGGGTCGGCTACGCGATTCTCGCCACCCCGCAAACCCTCGCCGAAATGCACAAAGGCCAAGAGCGTCATATTTTCACACAAATGGTGGTTCGTGAAGACGCAATGGTTCTCTACGGTTTTGCGGATACAGCAAGCCGAGACATTTTCAACACCCTGCAGTCGGTATCCGGGCTCGGTCCGAAACTAGCCCTCGCAGCTTTGAGTGTGTACACGCCTCAAGATCTCGCCACCCGCATCTCAACTAGCGATGTAAAAGGCCTGCAAAAAATTCCCGGTGTCGGCAAGCGAATGGCCGAACGCATGGTGGTCGACCTGAAAGACAAGGTCAACCTTTACGCAGCAGCACCCAGTGCAACGAACGACACTGTCTCGTCTGCGGCGAGCCCCGCGACGTCATTAGTAACAGAGTCAGTCGTAGAGGCACTGACAGGTCTAGGCTTTACCGCAGCGCAGGCCGACAAAGCCGTAGCGACAGTGATCGCTAACCAGCCGGATGCTTCGACTTCAGAGGCGCTGCGCGCCGCCCTGAAAGTACTGGGCAAATAAGCACACAGTGGAACCGCCCCATCCGACACCGAGCGAGGACATAACCACCAATGGCTGAGATTGAACGCACAGAATTCAACATCGCCCCCAGTGCACGCACACCCACGTCGCAAAGGATAGACGGTTCCTCGCCCATCGAACCGACCGCCCAGAGCGAAGACAACGACATCGAATCCGGCTTGCGCCCGAAGAGCCTGTCGGAGTTCATTGGCCAGCCCAAGGTGCGCAACCAGCTTGACCTAGTGTTGACCGGTGCTAAACGACGCGGCGTCGTACCGGATCACGTGCTACTGTCTGGCCCCCCTGGCTTGGGCAAAACCACCATGGCGATGATCATTGCCCAAGAGCTTGGCTCGAGTTTGCGGATGACCTCTGGCCCCGCATTGGAGCGAGCCGGTGATCTGGCGGCGATGCTGTCGAACCTGATGGAGGGCGACGTGCTGTTCATCGACGAAATTCACCGTATCGCCCGACCTGCGGAAGAAATGCTCTACATGGCTATGGAGGATTTCCGCATCGACGTGATCGTCGGCAAAGGCCCCGGGGCGACCTCCATTCCGCTTGAGATCGCACCTTTCACATTGGTTGGGGCGACCACCCGCTCTGGAATGCTGACGGGCCCGTTGCGTGATCGATTTGGTTTTACAGCGCAGATGGAGTTTTATGACGTCGCGGACTTAACGAAGGTAGTCACGCGTGCGGCCCGAATCCTTGGGGTGGGCATTGACCCTGATGCAGCGGTTGAGATCGCCTCACGGTCGAGGGGGACACCGCGTATTGCCAACCGATTACTACGCCGCGTACGCGACTATGCGGAAGTTCATGCTGATGGTCACATCGATTTTTCCTCCGCGCAGGCAGCGCTGGTGGTGTTTGACGTAGACGAGATGGGGCTTGATCGACTGGACAGGGCAGTACTGGATGCGCTGATCAACGGGCATGGGGGAGGGCCTGTGGGTGTGTCTACCCTTGCGGTCGCTGTGGGTGAGGAGCCCTCCACGGTTGAGGAGGTGTGCGAACCCTATCTGGTGCGTGCGGGCATGGTTGCACGCACCGGGCGTGGCCGTGTTGCCACTGCTGCTGCATGGCGACACTTGGGTTTGGAACCGCCCGAGGGCGCGATCGGTCTTTAGAATTCGCCCCCGGTGGGTAAAGCTCTGGCCAAATAGGGTAGGTTAAGTGTTTGGTCTTTGTCTTTTTTATAGACATTCTCTTTTCTTTATAAGGAGCTTTTCCCTTGGCCCTCAATGATCGACAAGCCGGCCGTCTGGCGAGCGGGTCAGCTGCCTGGCCGAAGCGCGCGATCGCTTTGTTCGTCTTGCTTTTGGCCGTTGTATATTCGCTGGTGTTTTTCACGGGTAACAAGCAGGCTATGCCGAAGCTCGGTATTGACCTTCAGGGCGGTACGCGCGTCACCCTCGTGCCGCAGGGTGAGCAACCCACCCAGGATCAGCTCGCACAGGCCCGTGCGATCTTGGAAAAGCGCGTCAACGGCATGGGCGTTAGCGGCGCCAGCGTGGTGACAGACGGTAACACCCTCGTCATCACGGTGCCGGGTGAGGATACCTCTCAGGCTCGCACGTTGGGTGAGACATCCCAATTGGTCTTCCGGCCGGTCTCTGAGGGGGCTGGGGTAGATTACCAGTCTCTGCCAAGCACCGTTGAGCAGATGGCAACCCGCTGGGTTCACGCAGGTGTCATTTCCAAAGATGCTGCGCAGGAGCGCGTCAACGCTATTTACGACGAGTTGAACTCGGCGCTTGCGAATGCCGCAGCTCAGGCTGGGGGAGAAGCCCCGGCGCAGCCAGAGAAATCCAACATCACTTTGAATGCTGAGGAACCGGCTAAACCGGAGAACTCCATCGAAGCGGCCGAGTTACGTTCAAAGCAGCTTGAGGTCCTTAAGGCTGATCGCCAATCGGAAGATCCAACCACACTGGCTGCTGCTTCTGCACTGATGGTGTGCAACGATGATCCCGATCCGCTGGCTGGTGCTGATAGCCCGGCTTTGCCCCTGGTGGCTTGTGATCCTACCTCGGGCCACAATCTAGTGCTGGAAGCATCACCATTGTTGAAGGGCCAGCAGGGTGTTGATGGCCAGCGACTGACTGGTTCCCAGATTGACACAGGTTCCCCGATCACCGGTGGTTTCAACCCGCAATCGGGCCAAAACGAAATTACCTTCCGTTTCAAGTCCTCTGATGGCAACGAAGGTGCGGCCACCTGGGCCCAGTTGACCAGTGAGAACATTGGCAAGCAGGTCGCTATTACCTTGGACTCCAAGGTGATTTCGGCCCCGGTGATGCGCTCGGCCATTCCGATCGGTTCCGCTACCTCCATCGACGGTAGCTTCACCACCGAGGAAGCAATCGCCCTTGCTAATAACCTGCGTTACGGTGCACTTCCGCTGTCCTTCGCCGGTGAAAATGGCGAAGTTGGTGGCACCGCCACTACGGTTCCTGCAACCTTAGGCTTGGCATCGCTTAAGGCCAGTCTGATCGCCGGCATTGTCGGTTTGATTCTGGTGAGCTTGTTCGCACTGGCCTACTACCGTCTGTTTGGCACCCTTGCCATCGCCTCCTTGTTCGCATCCGGTGCGTTCATTTACGGTGCGCTCGTGTTGCTGGGACGCTGGCTTGGTTACTCGCTCGACTTGGCGGGCGTTGCAGGTCTGATCATCGGTATTGGTACAACCGCCGACTCTTTCGTCGTGTTCTATGAGCGCATTAAGGACGAGGTTCGTGACGGTCGTACGTTCCGCTCCGCTGTGCCGCGCGCATGGAACCGCGCAAAGCACACGATCATGTCTGGCACGTTCGCATCGCTTATTGCAGCCGTCGTGCTCTATGTCGTTGCGGTTGGAGATGTCAAGGGCTTCGCCTTCACCCTCGGGTTGACGACGATCTTCGACCTCGTGATCACCTTCTTGGTCACGGCTCCGCTGCTTGTGTTGGCTTCTCGCCGCGCGTGGTTTGCTCGCCCGGCAGTCAACGGCCTGGGCCGAGTGATGAAGGTCGCCCAGAAACGTCGCTCGCTTGGCGAGTCCTTGCCAGGCGACGCAGCGGTGTCTTCGACGTCACCAGCAACTGATGACCCCTCCACGTCTGGTACGGCCGGTACCACCGGTGCTAAGTAGAAAGGGGAGTAGCGATTATGAATACCACTCCTGACACAAAAGTTTCTGTCGCTCAAAGGATGCTGACCGGTGCAGGCGGTCTGGACTTTGTCGGACGCAGGAAGACCTGGTACTCGATCACCGCTGTGGTAATTGTGGTGTGTTTCGCCGCGATTATTCTGCGCGGTTTTTCCCTGGGTATTGACTTCTCCGGCGGTACTAAGATGAACATGCCGGCGGGCGGCATCAACCCAAGTTCGGTGTCGCAGACTTTTGAAGAGGCCACCGGTGTTGAACCCGAGCAGGTTCAGGTCGTTGGTTCCGGCGAGTCTCGCATTTTGGAGATTAATTCTCAGCGCCTGGATCAGAGTCAGATTGACGCCGCGCGTCTTGCGCTGTTTGATGCTTACCAGCCGAAGGATTCCACCGGCACGGCAAGCCCGGACGCTATCGGCGATTCAACGGTGTCTGAGTCGTGGGGTTCTACGATTACCCACCGCATGCTTCTGTCGCTTGGCATTTTCCTCGTTCTGATCTTCGGGTACATCACCCTGCGCTTCGAGCGTGATATGGCTATTTCTGCTATCGCCGCTTTGGGCGTTGATGGCATCGTGATCGCCGGTATCTATGCGATCACCGGTTTCGAGGTAACTCCGGCGACGGTTATTGGTTGGTTGACCGTTCTGGCCTTCTCCCTTTACGACACGGTCGTGGTTTTCGACAAGGTTAAGGAGAACGCCGCAGGTTTCCTTGGGTCACGCCGCCGGACGTATGCCGAGTTGGCTAATGCGGCCGTCAACCAGACTGTTATGCGCTCGATTTCTACGACACTATTTTCTGCCATCCCGATCGCGTCGTTGATGGTCGTGGCTGTGTGGTTGATGGGTGTGGGCACCTTGAAGGACCTGGCTTTGGTCCAGCTGATCGGTGTGGTCGAAGGTACGTTCTCTTCGATTTTCCTCGCCACCCCGTTCCTTGTGTCTTTGAAGTCTCGTCAAGCGAAGATCCGTAAGCATGACGCCGCGGTGCTGCGCGCTCGCGTTCAGGTTGCTGGCGAGGAGCCAGGCGATCTGGTGGATGCTTCCGTGGATGTCGTGGAGGAATCTGAAAAGCGTCACGTTTCGCTTGCTCAGGATCCGGATGCGGGTTTGACGTGGCGCCCCTAAGAGGTCTCTTGCGGTCTTCTATTGCACTCTGTTCGGCTGCTGCGTGTTTGTGTGCAACGGCTTGTTCGGAGCCGGAACCAGAATGGCCGGATCAGTTTGGCTATGCGACTTCTGCTCAGTTTTTAACCGTTAATGCTGGCTCCGAGTTGGGTGCGACCACTGGTGCTGACGCTATTGCCTCACGCTTGTTCCCGGGTGTTTTCGTACATGGGCCTGAGGGGCAGTTTATTCCCAGCCGAGATTTCGCTACGGCTTCAGTGGTGGATGTTCCTGGCGTCGCTGGGCCGGCACCGTTCTATAGCGGTGAAGGTTCTGTTCCCGATGCACCTGCCGGTAGCGTCATTGACTATGTGATTGCACAAGGGGCGCGTTATTCCGACGACGTCGAAGTAACGTGCGATGATTTTTTGCTTGCTTTCACTGCCGGAGTGATGAAGGAAACCTTCCATAGTGCTGTGCCTTTGATGCATCAGGTCGATCATGTTGATTGTGCACCGGGGGCAAAGCAGTTTCGACTGTTTTTTAAACCCGGTCTGGGGTCGCGCTGGAGGGAGCTGTTTTCTCCTGGAACGGTGATGCCTTCTCACGTGGTTGCTCAGGCTGTTGGGTGGGACTCTCAGCAGTTGGTTGATGCTTTGGATCGCCGTGATCCGGATGAGCTTGCCTCAGTAGCTGAGGCGTATGGTGCGGCGTTTAGGTTGGACGCACCTGAGGGGGTGTCTATTCCCTCGAGTGGGCCTTTCATGATCGAGTCCCGTACCCCGGAGGGGGCCTTGATTTTGGTTCGTAATGAGGCCTATCCTGGCGATCCTGCGGAACTAGACAAGATCTACATGTGGCCAGCTGGGGCAGATGTCGCCGAGTTGGCAGCCAACAATGATCTTGAGATCGCTGATCTTGTCGGTAGCGGATTCCCGGCTTGGGTGGATCGTGACGATCCGAAGAATCGTTTTGATGTCCAGTCGGTTGAGGGCGATCTTAACGAGGTGTTGGCTTTGGGCAATGCCGGCGTTTTTGCTAGTAATGCTGCCAGACGTGCGTTCGCTTCCTGTGTCGATCCGGTTGCTGTCGCAGCGGCATCGTCGAAGGTGGCGGGTGTTGAGGTCGCGCCAATGGGTTTGCGTTTGACCACCGCGGACGATCCTATCAACGATAATCTTTCTGATATTGCCCAGGCGCACATCACTGCTGACGTCGCGGGGGCTGAGGTTTTGAGGGATGCAACGGTGCGCATTGGCTATGTGGGGCCGGATCCACGGAAGGCCGCGATGGTTCAGGCGATCGCGGCGTCATGCGCCCAAGCAGGAGTGACGGTGGTCGATGTTTCTGATCAGGCTTCCTACCCGAGTGACGTGATTAGGACCTCTGATGCTTCTGATTATGGTTTCGGTGCAGCTCAGTCGGAGGATCCTGCGGCACAGTGGTCTCAGTCGTGGTCAGTGAGCGAAGTCATTGATGGTGCTGCCGACGCATTATTGGTTGCTATTGACCCTTATTACTCTTATCCCACATCGAATGCCACGGTGAGCGACGTCGAGTCGTTGAGGGCGGAGGAACAACGGTTGTGGTCGACAGTTCCTACCGTGCCGTTGTCGGTGCAACCGCGAACTCTCGTTTTTGACAGAAGGGTTGCTAACGTTGTGGCCCACACGGCTCTAGCCGGTATCGGCTGGAATATGGATCGTTGGGCTCAGGCCCAAGAAGGCGAGAAAAAATAGCATGAGCTTTTCCTGTGTACATGAGGCTCTAGATGCACGTATGCGTAGGGTTCCCGATTTTCCGCTGCCGGGGGTGTTGTTCGAAGACCTCACCCCTGTGCTTGCTGATGCTGAGGCTTTTGCTTTGGTGGTTGATACCTTGGCGGAACGTGTAAAGGAATGCGGCGCTGATCTTATTGCTGGCCTTGACGCCAGGGGTTTCCTGCTTGGCTCCGCGGTTGCGTATCGTCTCGGCTTGGGTATTTTGGCTATCCGGAAGGCTGGGAAGCTGCCTCCGCCGGTGTTCTCCCAAGAATATGCCCTGGAGTATGGAACTGCAGCGCTTGAGGTTCCTCACGATGATTCATTGGTCCGAGATAAACGGATCGTTCTTGTCGATGACGTGTTGGCGACTGGCGGTACACTTAGTGCCGCCGCGTCGTTGCTGGAACGTGCAGGCGCCGTCGTCACTGGTTGTGCCGTCGTCTTGGAGGTTCCGGGGCTCGGAGGCCGTGAGGCAGTGGGGGACACACCGTTGATAGTTGTTGGCAATGATGAGAGCAACGCTTGCCCCAATGTTTAGCGCTACCCAGTAGCACGGTAGTGTGTAAGTGTAATGTCCGTCACCTGGAGGAAGGTTCTTTGCTTCCAGGGCTGATGGGCCGTCCTATCGAGTGAAGAGAAGCAGGGGATAGTGATGCCAGAAGGTACAGGATCGCAATCTTCCCCACGGCCCGGCAACGCCCGAGGCCACAAGGCATTGCCATCGAAGCAGCAAGCGACGATGCTCAGCATGTCGGCGCGCCTAGCGCGCAGCCTTACCGGGTCGCGGGTCAAGACAAACCCTGTGCTTGACCCGTTGGTTAGCATTCACCGCAGCATCCACCCCAAAGCTGATATCCAGGTCATCGAACGGGCTTATGATACCGCCGAGCGTCTGCACGAAGGGGTGTATCGCAAGTCGGGGGACCCCTACATCACCCACCCACTTGCTGTTGCAACGATTGTAGCGGAAATTGGCATGGATACCACCACGGTGGTTGCGGCGCTACTCCACGACACCGTGGAAGACACCGATTATTCACTCGACGATCTGACCGCGGACTTCGGGCCTGAAGTAGCCCGGCTGGTCGACGGGGTTACCAAACTGGATAAGGTGGCGCTTGGCGCAGCAGCTGAGGCTGAAACCATCCGCAAGATGATTGTTGCGATGAGCGAGGATCCCCGTGTCCTAGTCATCAAAGTGGCCGACAGGCTGCATAATATGCGCACCATGCGCTTCCTGCCCCCGGAGAAGCAGGCGAAGAAGGCCCGTCAAACTCTGGAAGTTATCGCGCCGTTAGCTCACCGACTGGGTATGGCTTCGGTGAAGTGGGAGTTGGAAGATCTCTCCTTTGCAATCTTGTACCCCAAGAAGTACGAGGAGATTGTTCGCCTCGTCGCAGACCGTGCACCCTCCCGCCACCGTTATATGGAGGACGTCATCGATTCGCTGTCGCGGGTGCTGTCAGACAACCATATTGCAGCCGAGGTTATGGGACGGCCGAAGCACTACTGGTCGATCTACCAGAAGATGATTGTCCGCGGACATGATTTTGACGAGATTTTTGATCTTGTGGGCATCCGTATTTTGGTCGATAACGTCAATAATTGCTATGCGGCGATCGGCGCAGTGCACTCTCTGTATAACGCGCTGCCTGGCCGTTTTAAAGACTATATTTCCGCACCCCGATTCGGGGTATACCAGTCCTTGCATACGACAGTCATGGGCCCGGGGGGTAAACCCCTGGAGGTGCAGGTGCGCACGCACGAGATGCACTATCAGGCCGAGTTTGGGATCGCTGCCCACTGGCGCTACAAGGAGACCAAGGGCAGTCACAAGGGTGATCAAGCAGAAGTCGACCAGATGGCATGGATGCGACAACTGTTGGATTGGCAGAAAGACGCCGCGGACCCCAACGAATTTCTGGACAGTCTGCGTTACGACTTAACCGCGAAACAGATCTTTACCTTTACGCCTAAAGGCGATGTCGTTAACCTTCCTGTCGGCGCGACGCCAGTGGACTTTGCGTACGCGGTGCATACAGAGGTCGGTCACCGCTGTATCGGTGCGAAGGTTAATGGCAAGCTCGTTGCCCTCGAATCGTCCCTAAAATCGGGTGACAGGGTAGAGATCTTTACTTCGAAGGATGTTCATGCCGGCCCCTCGCGGGACTGGATGACTTTTGCGGTATCACCGCGGGCCAAGTCGAAGATTCGGCAGTGGTTTGCAAAGGAACGCCGGGAGGAACACCTTGAAGAGGGCCGCGAGGCGATGGCTTCCGAAATTAGCCGTGGTGGTTTGCCGCTGAGCAAACTTTACACCCCGCAGTCCATGAAAACCGTGGCGGGAGACCTCAACTATAACGATGTTGACGCTCTGTATACCGCCATTGGTGCCGGTAGTATTTCGGCGCAGCATGTGGCGCAGCGTTTGGTGGCATTATTCGGGGAAAAGTCCTCTAATGATGTTGGGGCGGCCGGCAGCGGAATTCTCCAGGACCTTGTTAAGCAGCGCAAAGCAGGCTCTGAAGATAGTGGTTTGTTGGTCCAGGGCCAGCCTGATGTACTCGCCAAAGTTGCCCAGTGCTGCATGCCGGTGCCCGGTGACCAGATTTTCGGTTTCGTCACCAAGGGTGGCGGCGTGTCTGTGCACCGCGTGAACTGTACCAATTCAGAAAGGCTCCATCAGGAACCTGAGCGTCTCATCGAGGTCACGTGGGCGGGCGAGTCTGGAAGCTCTGTTTTCGCCGCGACACTCGGCGTAGAGGCACTGGATCGCCAGGGTTTATTGTTTGAGCTCACAAGGGTGATCAATGAGCAGCGAGTGGCCGTAGTAGCGATGACGAGCCGCTCATCGGACGACCATGTGGCTGTATGTACATTCACTTTTGAAGTATCTGACACGAAGCAACTCGGGTCGCTGATGACGCAACTGCGCAACATTGAGGGTGTGTTCGATGTTTACCGTGTGGCGGCCCCTGCATAGCCTTAAATAGACGGTGACGCTATCGGAGTACGGGGCAGGAACTTTCCTAAGGAAAGAAAAAGCCGCGATGTGTTAACACACATCGCGGCTTTTTAGGCGCTTTTAGAAGCGGGGTGCGAAGTTCTTGGTGAGCTTCTCAATAGCGGTCTGCATGGAGACAACTGCGGTGAAAAGGGAAGCGATGATGCCGATGAGCTTAACGATCTCACCGATCTTGTCAGCCCAGGTGGTCACCTTGGATTTGCCGTCGTTGTCGCCGTCCTTGGGGGTCTCGGAGGAGCCCAGGGCGCCGGAGATCTTGGAGGAGGTGGAGTTGTCCTTATCCTTGTCCTGATCCTTGTTCTTGTCCTTGCCGGACTGGTCATCCTGAGCGGCAGGGGCAGGGGCAGCGTTGCTCGGAGCAGCTGCAACGGGCTCGTCAGCGAAAGCGGGGGCAGCGTGAACGGTGCCAGCGGTCAGGGCGACCACAGCGGTAGCTACGGTGAGGGTCTTGCGGATGTTGAGCTTCATGTAAAGCGTCCTTAAAAGTCGTAAAACCGAAGTGGGTTACCACCAAGGGTAACCGGTTTCTTAAAATTTTCAACCCTTGACGGGTCCTCGGGTGATTCTAGCCTATCTTTTGCTGCGGTGCAGTGCATCTAAGCGTGTGAGGCGCCACGAGCCTCCCCATATGTAAAACAGCTGTTCAGAGTTGGTTTAGGTGGGGAGGTGTCGTGGTAGCTGGAACGCTACTTAACGCTCGCAGAGTTGATGGTCACAGATTCGACGGGGGTACCGTCCGTGGCGCCTTGTCCATTGCCAGATCCGGGTTGGACGCCGGCCTCGGCAACCTTGTCGATAACTTTCAGACCTTCATCGGAGATCGTACCGACGTAGGTGTAGTTGGGGGCCAGGGGAGAGTCCTTGTAGTTGAGGAAGAACTGAGAGCCGTTGGTGTTGGGTCCGCTGTTTGCCAGAGCGATGCTGCCACGGGGGTAGGTTACCTGCGGGCTGGTGATACCTGCGTCGCCCACTGGGTATTCATCGCTGTAGCTAAAGCCGGGGCCACCTACGCCATCACCGTTGGGGCTGCCGCACTGGAGCACGTAGATGCCATTGGTGGTCAGGCGATGGCAGGTTTTGCCGTCATAGAAGCCAGTCTTTGCGAGGTGCTCGATAGCGTTAGCTGCACAGGGTGCAGCGGCACGGTTCAGAGTGACGGGAATGTCACCCTGGTTGGTGGCGAAATCGATAGACACCGTGCCGGTTGCCGGTACGTCGGTGCCGTTCGGTAGGTCTGCACTGCCTGCGTCCCCTGATGGGGTGTATTCACAGCTGACGGTCTCGGGCAGGGCCTGGCTGGGCTTCCCGTCGAGTACTGTTGCTGCATCAGGTGCGGTGGACTCTGCTGCTGCGGTGTCTTGCTCGTTGTTGCCTGAAGAATCGCGAGTTGCGGCGAACCAGATGCCTCCGCAGATGATGACAAGCACTGCCAAGGCTGCGAAGACGACACCGAGCGGTTGTGTCTTCTCAGATCGATCACGTGCTTTGAGTTCCTTGTTTAGTGCGTCCATGGCCTGGGCGCGGCGTTCTCGGTTATTGCTCACCTGTTGGGCCTCACTGTGTTGGTTATCGTCTGGGTGGCACCCGTGTGTCCACGAGCTGTTGCACGAGTTTCGGCATGCATCCCATGACATCTTAGCGGCAGGCGGTCTATTGTTTTGAAGCATGGGAGAGTTGATCAAAGATGTGTCCATCGCTTGCGCGCCGTTAGGTCCATTTCAGACGAACTGCTATCTGCTGTTCGTGGAGGATTCTTCCGGGGATAAACGTTGCGCGATTATTGACCCCGGGCTCGGTGCGCTAGCCGCGATCCAGGAAGAGATTGCCGCACAGGATGCGGAGGTTACAGACGTATTTCTTACCCATGGGCATATTGATCACACCCGCGGTGCCGCCGAAGTGGCGCAGTTCTACAACGTTGCTGTGTCTATTCATCCCGATGACGCATTTATGCTGACCAAGCCTGCTGCTGGTGTGAGCGCGCAGATCGCAGCATTGTTTGACGCCGCGTCGATGGAGACGCCGCCACAGATCGTCCATGTGGTCGATGGTCAGCGTATTTCTCTTGCTGGTGTGGAGTTCCTCATTCGCCACGCCCCTGGACATTCTCCCGGTTGCATCTTGGCGGTTGGGGAGGACCTGGTGTTTTCAGGTGACGTGTTGTTTAAAGGCTCCATTGGCCGTACGGATCTTCCTTATTCAGATCCTGAAGCGATGGAGCATTCATTGGAAACGGTCGTGAAGAACCTCCCGACAGATCTTCCGGTCTTGCCAGGCCATGGTCCAGCAACGTCTGTCATCGCTGAGCTGCGTTCTAATCCTTTCCTCGGAGCGCGCTAAGCCAAGTAGCGCCGTGGTCGGGGTGGCAGGTTACACTGTTTGCTTGTGACTGACGATGCTTCGAAGACAACTGCCCCCCAGGTAGACGCAGTGCGTCCTGCCAAGAAGAAGAACAAGAGCTTTTCCGCGCCTAAGGGTGTTCTGGATTATGTGCCCTCTCGGTCGGCGACTTTTGTTGCAGTACGTGAGGCCTTTGCACAGAATGCGGCAGCTGCTGGTTTTGGCCACGTTGAGCTACCGGTCTTTGAAGACACCGAATTGTTTGCCCGCGGCGTGGGGGAGTCCACCGATGTGGTGAGCAAAGAAATGTACACCTTTGAGGACCGCGGTGGGCGTTCCGTCACGCTGCGTCCCGAGGGTACCGCTGGCGTAATGCGTGCAGTTATCGAGCACGGGCTTGACCGCGGCCAGCTTCCTGCGAAACTGTCCTATACAGGTCCTTTCTTCCGCTATGAGCGCCCCCAAGCTGGACGCTATCGCCAATTGCAGCAGTTTGGTGTCGAGGCTATCGGCGTTGACGATCCGGCGTTGGATGCGGAGGTTATTGCTCTGGCGGATCGATGCTTCCGCTCCATTGGACTAGACGGCTATCGTCTGGAATTGACGTCTCTGGGGGATTCGACCTGCCGGCCCCAGTACCGACAGAAGCTTCAGGAGTTTCTGCTAGGACTGCCCTTGGACGAGGAAACCCGTCGTCGCGCGCACATCAACCCGTTGCGCGTGCTCGATGATAAGCGGCCTGAGGTTAAAGAAATGACTGCGGAAGCTCCGCTGATGCTTGATCACTTGAGTGCCGAAGCCGCCGAGCACTTCGATACCGTTCGCTCCTACCTGGATGCTTTGGGCGTGGATTATTTGGTCAATCCTCGTCTTGTTCGTGGTTTGGATTACTACACCAAGACCTGTTTTGAATTTGTTCACGACGGTCTGGGTGCGCAGTCCGGCATCGGTGGTGGCGGTCGCTATGACGGATTGATGGCGGAGCTTGGCGGCCAGGATTTGTCCGGTATCGGTTTTGGTTTGGGGCTTGATCGCGCTCTGCTCGCCTTGGAGGCTGAGGGTAAGAGCTTTGGCCCCCAGTCGCGCGTTGACGTGTATGGCGTCGCGATGGGGCGGGAAGCGAAGGCACAGATGGTGCACTTGATCAATCAGGTCAGGCAGGCGGGTCTGCGGGCGGACATGTCCTATGGTGATCGCGGCCTGAAGGGTGCGATGAAGGGTGCTGATAGGGCGGGTGCCCGTTATGCTTTGGTCTTGGGGGATCAGGAGCTTGAGCAGGGCACTGTGGTGGTTAAGGATCTTGCGGCCCACGAACAGGTTGACGTCGCGTTGGTTGACGTTGTGCAGGTTCTGCGGCGCCGCATGGCTTAGCGCTGGCCGCGGTCTGGTGGCGGGCTGTCAAGGCCTGCCGCAAGCCCACCGAGGTAGAGGCTGACCAGCTGATCGGTGATGTGTGGTTCTAGGGCCAGGATTCCTGGAACCGGGGGGCGGGTGACTGTGATGAGCCCGATGATGAAGGTGTTGTAGCTGATGTTTTCTGCTACGAGCCCGTGGTCTTTTGCTTTGCGCAAGATGCGTTCGCCGTTGTGTTGTGTGTGGTGGCGCAGTTCCGCGACGTCATTGGGTAATTGATTGAGGTCGTCGGGGGCGAAGGTTGATACGAGGTGGGAGATTCCCATATCGACGAGTTCGTTGACGTAGGTGTTCCAGCTATCGGCGGGGTGTTCGTCGAAGGAATCCAGGATGTCGTGCTGCAGTGCTAGTGCTTGCTCGAAGAAGTAGGCTCCGCAGGCGTAGAGCAAAGCGGAGCGGTCGGGGAAATTGCGGTAAAGGGTGGCGATCCCGACGCCGGCGCGTTCTGCGATGGTTTCAAGTGCAACGGTTTCTGGCTGCGTACGGAAGATCTCGGCGGCTGCGGTAATGATGCGTCGTCGCCGTTCGAGTGCGTCGCTGCGCATGCTGGCTCCTTGGTGTTGGCATTCCTGCGGCCGCACGAAAGTGATAGTTGCGCGTCCGTTTATTGTGTTAGCTTAGGCGCCAATCGCCAATGCTGCAACGCCTGCTGGCACAATAGTGAAGATATGAGCACTTTTAACCGAGCGGAATTGCAGCAGATCCGCGAGCAGGCCCAAACAATCCTCAGCAATCGCGCGGAAGCAACTGCGGTTGTGGGGGAGCTGCAGCGCAACCCGCTGCCTGCGGCACTGCAGCAGCGACGTCGCGTCGGAAACGATAGTGCAAGCATCGAGGTCATTGCCCCCTGGGAGGTGACGTGGCCAGATTCCCTCTACGCACGAGTTGAGCTGGAACAGGGCAGTGTCGCCGGTTCAGGTGCCAATGTGGAGGTCGCTGTAAACATACTGAAAGCGTTTATCGAGCAGACCGCCGGAGTGCCGCGGCTAGTCGACGATCTGTCTGCCGCCGACACCGTCGGAATGAAGATTCCCCAGGTGCTCCGCGGCTTCATCCCCGATGATGTTCTTGACGCTAATGATTTCAAAGGCGCAGCCACACGGGGGTTGTCATGGTTGACCGGCTCCAGCAGCTCCAAGAAGCGTTCCCGCACCATCAGGTCTTCAGGTTCGCGGTCCGGTGTCGCAGTGGCCCAGGCTGCTGCATCGCAACTCACTTACCTGATGGGTAATCCCTCTTTCCGCAGTACAGATGACGCTGCAGTTAGGGTGCTTGAGCTCGTTCGGCGCTCGAAAGAGATGCAGCGCAGGGTACCCCCTACTCCCATTCCCAGTGCTGACAGCTTAGGACCTACCTTCCAAGCAGCAGCCGCTCAAAGTCTTGGCACCGCGGTTGATAATCCGGACGTTGCCATCGAAGCCTTACCACTGGATTCAGCTGGGCAGGTCGTCCAGCAGTTGGCTGAATTGGCAGCATCACCAGATTCGGAAGCCCGGCTCAAGTCCGAGGCCGAAGCTGTGCTGAAGCAACTCTATGAGCAGAACGCAATGATACTGATGGAGCAACTGCCCCTCGATGCACTGAAGGCTGTCACTAACGAACGTCTGCGCTTTGACGGTCTCGACGCGATTTCTGTGCGCACGGTAGCGGATGTTTTACGCACGCCCACCCCAACGCTCATGAATGCACACGGTGTGGGGGAGCAGACTGCCAAACGGATGCGTGCTGCGGCGACCACCTTGTTCAAAGAGGCGTCGTCGACCGGCAGCCAGGCAACGAGCTTGAGTAACCTCGCCGATCACACGTCGCAGGTATCTCCATCAGCTGAAGCGACCGCTTTGCTCCGCATTCTGGCGCGTTTCGAGCAGGTAAACAGCCTTGATCCTGTGCAGCGGGAGCGTCGCATGCGTTTGCAACGCTATTTCTTCGGTTTGCGCCCCGATCAACTACTCGCTAGTGGATCTTCGCACCTGTGGGTGTTGTCGCACGGACATGGTGCGCTGGAGCAGTTTTACGATGATCTTTTGTGGGCTCGCAGTAACACCGGGTTGTTGGCTGCCCGTAGCGCTGTGGATCCGGGGATAGGGGTGTGGCATGACTACCGTACTAATCCGGCACGATTCCAGCATCTGTTGGCATTGCTTCTTGACGAGCCCGGGCGGGCCGAAGAGGATGGCACCGTCCTTCATGACGCCGCCATCGTTGACCGGATACGCAGCTTGGAGCTTGATACGCGACTGCTCAAGGACTTGTTCTTGCGTGGCTATCAGTCGTATGGTGCCCGTTTTGCCTTGGTGCAGAAAAAGACAGTGCTGGGCGACGAGATGGGCCTGGGTAAGACAGTACAGGCGATCGCGTTTGCAGCACACGTGTGCGCCACAGAGGCAGTACCGGAGCTCAGTAGCCCAGTGGCTGGCGCTTCAGGGGCTCCGGATTGGTCCGGGGTGGTGTTGCCGCGGGTGCTGGTGGTGTGCCCCGCGTCGGTGATTATCAACTGGGTGCGCGAGGTTGCGAAGTTTAGCTACATGCCCGTGTTCAAGGCTCATGGTGACACTAAGGATGCTGCCGTGGCCGCATGGTTATCCCAGGGTGGAGTGCTGGTGTGTTCCTTCACGGGTTCGCGGACGCTGCCGTTGGAGGGTGTGCGTTGCGTTATTGTTGATGAGGCGCACTATGTCAAGAACCCGGAGGTTAAGCGCAGCCTTCGGGTAGCAGAGCTTGTCGAGGATGCTGAATATGCGCTGTTGATGACTGGCACTCCGCTAGAAAACCGGGTGGAGGAGTTTGTCACCTTGGTGCGCTATGTGCAGCCCGAGTTGCTTAAACGGGGTATGGGCTCGATGGGGGCGGAGGACTTCCGTGCGGCTGTGGCGCCGGCCTATTTGCGTCGCAATCAGGCGGATGTTCTCGATGAGTTGCCGGATCGTGAGGATTCGATCGACTGGGTGGAGTTAAGTGATAGTGATGACGCCGCGTATAGGCAGGCGGTGGCGGCGGGTCATTGGATGCAGATGCGCCAAGCGGCCTACCTGGGCGATGGTGCATGCGCGAAGGTCGAACGCATCGCTGAGATTTGTAGTCAGGCGGGGGAGCACGGCCGCAAGGTGTTGGTGTTTAGCTTCTTCTTGGAGCCGCTGAATCGCATCGCACAGGAGCTTGAATCCGCTAGTGGTGTTGAAGTTATTGGGCGGATTTCTGGCTCGCAGTCGCCGGCTGCTCGGCAGGAGCTTGTTGATGCTTTTACGCAGTTTGATGGTCCGTGTGTTCTACTCTCCCAGGTTCAGGCCGGGGGCGTTGGTTTGAACATTCAGGCGGCGAGCGTGGTCGTTATTGCAGAGCCGCAGATTAAGCCTTCTGCGGAGGCTCAGGCGATTGCCCGCGCTTATCGTATGGGGCAGGTGATGAGTGTGCAGGTGCACCGGATTGCTGCTGCGGATACTGTCGACGAGCGCATCATGGAGATCTTGAAGGTTAAGTCGCAGGCTTTTGATGAGTTTGCTCGTGAGTCTGTGTCTGCGGATATTGATGACGCCGTGGATGTGTCGGAAGGCAAACTCGCTCGGGAGATCATTGCTGCCGAGCGAGAGCGTTTAGGGCTCCAACCCTAGGTCGGTGCTAGTTCGCTTAGATCAGTTGTAGACGCCGCGGTTGAAGAAGTCACAGGATGACATCTTCCCGCTGGTGTAGCCGGCGAGGAATGCTTGTTGGCGCTGCTCTGAGCTTCCGTGTGTGAACATGTCGGGTCGTACTTTGCCGCTGGTGCGTTGCTGAATGTTGTCGTCGCCGACGGCGCGGGCTGTGGTTACCGCATCGTAGACTTGCGCTTCGCTGACGGCTTCAAGGAAGGCGTCTTGTCCCTTGTCCGCATAGTGGGCCCAGATGCCTGCGTAGCAGTCAGCTTGTAGTTCCACTTTGACTGCGGCGGAGTCTGCGCCGGGATTGTTGTAGTCGCTTAGTCCTAGGGTGCCTTCGATATTTTGGATGTGGTGGCCGAATTCGTGGGCGACGATGTATTCCTGGGCGAATGGGGCGTCTTTACCGCCGAGCTGCTTGAGTTGGTCGAAGAAGCTCGTATCAAAGTAGGCGGTGCGGTCGCCGGGGCAGTAGAACGGGCCGGTGGCGGAACTGGCTGCGCCGCAAGCTGTCTGGGTTGCACCCTTGAACAATGTGAGGCCTGGTTCGGTGTACTTCAGCTGCGCTTGTTGCGGTAACTGACTAGACCACACCTGGTCTAATGACGCCGCGGTGAACCACAGGCGGCAGTCGTTGAATGTGTTTGCGTCGGCACCTGTTTGGCAGTGATCGAAGGTTGAGGTATCCCCGGAGTCTACTTCGGCTGGGCCAGATTGTTGCTGGTTGGAACCGAGGATCTGGTCGAGATCTGCCGGGTTACCACCCATCAATAAAAACAGCCCCACTAGCACGAGTGTGCCGATGCCGCCGCCCGCTGCAAGTTTTACCCCACCGCCACCGCCGGATATATTGCGGGTCGGCCGATTGAGGTCACCACGAAAAGTCATAAGCGTAAGCATATCAACCACCTATGCGCTCAGAGGTGTTGTCCGTGCGGTAGGGTGGTGCGTTAGTGTTCATTTTGTGTGAAAGGAAGTAACTACGTGCTGCGCACCCATCTTGCAGGCGAGCTGCGGAAAGAAACAGCAGGCCAGTCCGTCACCCTGACCGGCTGGGTTTCCCGACGCCGCGACCACGGCGGCGTCATCTTTATTGATCTTCGAGATCGTTCGGGTGTCGCACAGGTTGTGTTCCGTAACTCCGAGGTCGCCGAGGCCGCACACCACCTGCGTAGCGAATACTGCATTCGAGTGACCGGTGTGGTCGAGCTGCGTCCGGAGGGGTCTGAGAACCCAAACTTGAGCTCCGGCGATGTCGAGGTCAACGTTACTGATCTTGAAGTTCTTAACGAGTCGACCGCGCTGCCCTTCCAAATCGAAGATGGTTACTCCGGTGAGGTGGGGGAGGAAACCCGCTTGAAGTACCGCTACCTCGACTTGCGTCGGCCTGCTCAGGCGGAAGCCCTCCGTCTGCGTTCCGCCGTGAACCGCGCGGCACGCGCAGTGCTGGACAACCACGACTTCACAGAGATTGAGACTCCCACGCTCACCCGCTCCACTCCCGAGGGTGCCCGTGACTTCCTGGTACCTGCACGGCTTAAGCCCGGCACTTTCTACGCGCTACCCCAGTCGCCTCAGCTGTTCAAGCAGTTGCTGATGGTTGCCGGCATGGAGCGTTACTACCAAATCGCCCGCTGCTACCGCGATGAAGACTTCCGTGCCGACCGCCAGCCGGAGTTCACCCAGCTTGATATCGAGATGAGTTTCGTGGACCAGGAGGATGTCATCGCCCTGGCGGAAGAGATCCTCAAGTCCCTGTGGGCGCTCATCGGCTACGACATTGCCACGCCGATTCCTCGCATGACCTACGCCGATGCGATGCGTCTGTACGGCTCCGACAAGCCCGACCTGCGTTTCGATATCAAGATTGTCGAGTGCACCGAGTTCTTCAAGGACACCACGTTCCGCGTGTTCCAAAACGATTATGTTGGCGCTGTCGTCATGGAGAACGGCGCGTCCCAGCCTCGCCGTCAGCTCGATGCTTGGCAGGAATGGGCTAAGCAGCGCGGAGCCAAGGGCCTGGCCTACATCCTCGTCGGCGAAGACGGCGAATTGGCTGGCCCGGTAGCAAAAAACATCACCGAGCAGGAACGCGCAGGCATTGCAGAGCATGTGGGTGCCAAGCCTGGCGACTGCATATTCTTCGCCGCTGGCGATGCAAAGTCCTCCCGTGCGCTGCTTGGTGCTGCCCGCGGCGAGATCGCCCGTAAGCTCGATCTGATTAAGGATGGCGATTGGGCCTTCACGTGGGTAGTCGATGCCCCAATGTTCGAGCCCTCCGCTGACGCCACTGCGTCCGGTGACGTTGCACTTGGCCACTCTAAGTGGACTGCGGTGCACCACGCGTTCACTTCCCCCAAGCCCGAGTCTCTGGACAACTTCGACACCGACCCCGGTTCTGCGCTGGCCTACGCTTACGACATCGTGTGCAACGGTAACGAGATCGGTGGCGGCTCGATTCGTATCCACCAGCGCGATGTGCAAGAGCGCGTCTTCAAAGTCATGGGCATCACCGAAGAGGAAGCCCGTGAAAAGTTCGGATTCCTTCTCGATGCTTTCGCTTTTGGTGCACCCCCTCACGGCGGCATTGCCTTCGGTTGGGACCGTATCGTCAGCCTGCTCGGTGGTTTCGAGTCCATCCGCGACGTCATTGCCTTCCCGAAGTCCGGTGGCGGTGTTGATCCTCTCACCGATGCGCCCGCTCAGATTACCCCTGAGCAGCGTAAAGAATCTGGTATCGACGCGCGCCCCAAGGCCGCCAAAAAGGAAACCCCTCAGCCTCAGTAGGTTGGATTAAATCAAGGGTGTTGATGTGAGTTCTCTTCCTTCCTCCGAGCAGATCGCTGCGATCGCTCGCCAATTATTGAGCGAGCGCTATGGCGAAGACGTCATTTTCAATGACGTCGCTGAACTGACGGGATCATCCTCGTCGGTGGTGCTCCGCGCGAAGGTGGCCCCGACGGCAGTGCTTCAGCAGCGTTCGATTGTCATTAAGTACAGCCCTGCATCTGGTGATCCGCTTGATGACGCCGCGTTGATTCGGGAGGTTGTGTCCTACCAGTTCACCACGGCGTTGCCCGAGGACGTTCGGCCTGGGCCGGTACTGCTGGCTTACGATATTGACCACCGGATTTTGGTGATCTCCGACGCCGGCGAGGCCGATACTTTTGACCACCTGCTCGACATTGAAGACCCTTCTGCCCGCGTGGCTCTGCTGCGGACCTTGGGACAGGCCGTCGGACGTATGCATGCGGGTACGGCCCAAAGGGAGCAGAACTTCGACATCCTGCTCAGCCGTATGCTGCAGCGTTACCCGGATACGAGGGAGCTTCACGAGCTTCGCGACGCTTCTTTGCTGGGGGCAATTGACGTCGGAATCGACTTGCTTAAAGCTTCGCAGGTTGAGATAAGCCCTACTGTTGTCACCTTGGCGCAGCAGGCTAAGCGCCGACTCTCTAGTGGCCAGCACAGGGCGTTCACGCCTTTCGATCTGTCACCAGACAACATCATTTACGCCGACCGTACCGGCGCCGAGCGTAGCGCGGTGGAGCGCGTGAAGTTCCTTGATTACGAATGGGCAGGATTCCGTGACGCCACGTTCGACGTGGCATGCGTCATCGCCGGGTTCCCCCAATACTTGTTTAGCCGAACCCTCAATGCCGAAGAATCCGACGCGTTCATTCGCTCATGGGCTGACGCGGTGCGGGGATTGTGGCCGAACGTTGACAATCGCGAGCGGCTTAATGCGCGCATCATCACCGCGCTGCTCGGGTGGGCCTTCGCCAGCGTGTCGTACCTGTATTACGGATCCATGTCCCAGTTGGTCAATCAGATGTCTTCCTCTTCCCAGGTGCAGTCCGGGCAGGCCGGAGACATCCCCTCTGCACAAGCCGAGGCCCTCGCCACCGCCACCTACGCTCTTGATGACGTTGACTACGATATCTTGATCGGCGGCTCCCTTGATTCGGTACTGAACGAGGGTGGAGATGCCCGCAAGGATCTTCACGAGACTTTCGCCGCCATCGTTACTTTCGCACGTCGGTGTGCGGAGGAGCCTGCTGGTGACGACGTAGTGCTGCATGGGCAATTTCTCGAGGTTGCCGATTTCGCCGCTGTTGTGTGCGCGCGTCTAGAGCAGCTGCGCTCATAGACGCCTGCCGGGAGGACAAGGAGGGCTCGACATGAACACTCGCAATGGCGGCCGTGCCAGCGAAGACGATCTTTTCGGATCAACGTTGGCACAGCCCGACCAGCCTGGCGGGTCAGCACCACGAGGTTCTGCCCACCAATTTTTCTCCGCCGGTGCGAATGCGCCGTTGGCCGCCCGGATGCGACCTCGCACCATCGACGAGGTGGTCGGTCAAGAGCACATCCTCGGTCCGGGGAAGCCCCTGCGTCGCCTCATCGAGGGAGCAGGCGACACGTCAGTGATTCTGTATGGTCCCCCGGGCACGGGTAAAACCACTCTGGCGTCGTTGGTGAGTTCCGCTACCGGCCGTAGTTTCGTCGCGTTGTCTGCGTTGAATTCTGGCGTCAAGGAGGTTCGCGAGGTCATTGAGGACGCTCGTCGACGTTTGATCCACGGCGAACAAACTGTGCTGTTCATCGACGAGATCCACCGCTTCAGCAAAAACCAACAGGACGCCTTACTGGGCGCTGTCGAAAACCGTACGGTTCTGCTTGTAGCTGCTACGACTGAGAACCCGAGTTTTGCGGTCGTTTCGCCATTGTTGTCTCGTAGCTTGTTGTTGCAGCTGCATTCTCTTGACTCCGACGCCGTGGGCAAGGTGCTCGACCGCGCGGTGGTCGATGAGCGCGGGCTTGGCGGCGCTGTGTCCCTCGATCCGGCTGCGCGCGATCACATCATTGCTTTATCCGGTGGAGACGCGCGACGCAGCTTGACGTATTTAGAGGCGATCGCCGAGACCGTGATGAGCAGTTGGGATTCCAGTGATGCTTCCGGCCCCATTATTACGGTCGAGGACGTTCGTTCCGGGATTAACAAGGCGGTCGTGCGTTACGACCGCGACGGCGATCAGCACTATGACGTCGTGAGCGCCTTCATCAAATCCATTCGGGGAAGCGACGTTGACGCCGCGTTGCATTATCTTGCGCGAATGATTGAGGCTGGAGAGGATCCCCGCTTCATCGCGCGCAGGCTTGTTGTTCAGGCCAGCGAAGACATCGGCTTGGCCGATCCCACTGCATTGACCACTGCGGTCGCAGCTATGCAGGCGGCTCAGTTTGTGGGGTTGCCCGAGGCGCGCCTTAGCCTCACTCAAGCAACAATTCACTTGGCGACGGCACCTAAGTCGAACGCGGTGATCGCCGCGATCGATTCCGCAATCGCCGACGTGCGACAAGGCCTTGTTGGGCCTGTTCCTCCTCACTTGCGCGATGGCCACTATGAGGGGGCGCAGCGATTAGGCAACGCCCAGGGCTACGTTTATCCCCACGATGACCCACGCGGCGTTGTTGCTCAACAATACTTGCCGACGCAGCCTGTGGAGCTCCATGAACGCACCTATTACACCCCGACCGGCAGGGGGAACGAAGCCACACTGACAAGCATCATTGGGCGCGTTAGGCGTATCATTCGCGGACACTAGAGGTATACGGGGTAGAGTAGTGCCGTTATATGTTGGCAACGACCTACCCCAAAGCGAGGACTATTCGCCGTGCAGACCCATGAGATCCGGGAACGCTTTATCCAACACTTCGTTAAGGCTGGACACCAGGAGGTCCCCAGTGCCTCCCTCATCCTTGACGACCCGAACCTTCTGTTCGTCAACGCCGGCATGGTGCCTTTCAAGCCCTACTTCCTCGGCCAGCAAAACCCGCCTTTCCCTAACGGCACCGCCACAAGCATTCAAAAATGTGTCCGTACCCTGGACATCGAAGAAGTAGGCATCACCACCCGCCACAACACTTTCTTCCAGATGGCCGGTAACTTTTCCTTCGGGCAGTACTTCAAGGAAGGCGCAATCACCCATGCGTGGGGACTTCTGACTGGCAGCCTTGAAGAAGGCGGTTTCGGCCTCGACCCGGAGCGCCTGTGGGTCACGGTTTACCTCGACGACGACGAGGCGGCGGACATTTGGGAAAAGAAGATCGGACTGCCGGCCGATCGCATCCAACGCCTCGGAATGGCCGACAACTACTGGTCCATGGGAATCCCCGGCCCCTGCGGCCCTTGCTCGGAAATTTATTATGACCGTGGTCCTGAATACGGTAAAGAAGGTGGCCCGATCGCCGACGATAACCGATACATGGAGATTTGGAACCTCGTGTTCATGCAGAATGAACGCGGTGAAGGTATCGGTAAAGACAATTTCGAAATTCTCGGCCCGCTGCCGAAGAAGAACATTGATACCGGTCTTGGCGTGGAACGTGTCGCCTGCATTCTGCAGAATGTAGATAACGTGTACGAAACCGACCTTCTGCGTCCCGTCATCGAGGAGGCTGAGAAATTGACCGGTTCTACATACGGCGCCAAGCATGAAGACGATATCCGCTTCCGTGTGATCGCTGATCACTCGCGCACCGCGATGATGCTTATCCTTGACGGCGTTGTTCCCGGTAACGAAGGGCGCGGTTACATCCTCCGTCGTCTGCTGCGTCGCATCATTCGCTCCGCGCGCCTGCTCGGTGCACAGGGGGCGACGATGAATCAGTTCATCACCACCATCATGGACACCATGACGCCGTCCTATCCGGAGATCGCCGACAACCGCGAACGCATCCTCCAGGTCGCCGTTAACGAAGAAAAGGCCTTCCTGCGTACGCTCGAATCCGGCACGCATCTGTTTGAGCAGGTTGCATCCGCCACATCGGCCGAAGGTCGCAACGTGGTTCCCGGTGAGCAAGCGTTTACCCTTCACGACACTTATGGCTTCCCGATCGACCTCACGATGGAGATGGCAGCAGAAGCTGGGCTCACCGTTGACCGTGACGGCTTCGAAAAACTCATGGCCGAACAGGTCGCCCGCGCTAAGGCAGACTCCCGCGCCAAGAAGCATGGCCACACGGATCTCAGCCTGTACCGCGAATGGGTAGATGAGCATCCCACTCGCTTTGTCGGATTCGATACGCTCAGCAATGACGCACGCGTATTGGGCCTAGTCAAGGGCGGTGCGAAGACCTCCGAGGTGACCGCCGGCGACGAGGTTGAGGTCATCCTGGATGAATCTTCGCTGTACGCGGAAGCCGGTGGCCAGTTGGGCGACCGAGGGCTCATCTGTACTGGCGACGGACTAGTCCGCATCAACGACGTTCAAAAAATCGGTAAAAAGCTGTGGATTCACAAGGGCATCGTTGAAGACGGCCATCTGGAGGTTGGCCACCAGGTGCGCGCTGAGGTTGACCCCGCGTGGCGTCACGCAGCACGCCAGGCGCACTCGGGCACACACCTGATCCACGCGGCGCTTCGCCAGGTGCTTGGACCCACTGCGGTGCAGGCGGGTTCTTTAAACAAACCGGGTTACCTACGCTTCGACTTCAACTATGCGGAAGCGTTGACGCCTTCGCAGCTTGAAGAGATTCAGTCCATCACCAACCAGGCTGTCGATACCGACTACGACGTCAACACCATCGAGACCTCACTGGAAGAGGCCAAGGCCATGGGTGCAATGGCACTGTTTGGTGAGAACTACGGCGACATCGTGCGCGTGGTCGAAATCGGTGGTCCGTTCTCTATGGAACTGTGTGGCGGAACCCACGTGGCTCATTCTTCACAGATCGGCCCTGTGGCAGTGCTGGGTGAGAGCTCCGTCGCGTCAGGTGTTCGCCGCATCGAGGCGTATTCTGGCCTGTATTCCTTCGACTACCTCGCCAAGGAACGCGCACTGGTCAGTGGTGTAGCCGGCATGCTGAAGACCCCCAGCGAAGAGCTACCCGAGCGCATTGCGCAGCTGACGGACAAGTTGAAGGCTGCAGAGAAGAAGATCGCTGAGCTTGGTCGCCAGCAGTTGCTCTCCCAAGCATCCCGCTACCTGGATGACGCACGAGTGGTAGGCAACGTCACCTTGGTTTCTGCGATCGTCGAAAACGCCGCAGACGCCGGCGATCTTCGTCAGCTCGCTACCGACCTGAAGGGACGTTTAGCTGCTCGCAACGATACCGCCGTGATCGTGCTCGGATCCAACAACGGCGACAAGCTCCCCTTCGTAGTTGCGGCAACTCCCGCTGCTGTCGAAGCAGGAGTCAAGTCCGGTGACTTGGTCAAGCTCGTGGGTGGTTACGTCAATGGTCGTGGCGGCGGTAAGCCTGACATGGCCCAAGGCTCCGGTTCCGCAGCAGGCATTGATGATGTTTCTGCGGCCTTCCGCACAGCTTTTGATGCGGTCGCAGACGCACTCGCCGCCTACTAGTCGCAACCCGAGGATGCTTGAAGATGAGCCGAGGCCGTAAGCACACGTTCCCAACTGCCGACACCCCCGGAATAGACGACCCAGGTAGGGGCCGGAGGGTCGGCATCGACGTGGGCTCCGTGCGCATCGGCGTAGCCTATTCCGATCGGGATTGCTTGATGGCTAACCCGCTTGAAACCGTCCAGGCAGGGTCCCAAGCCGCCGATCGCGTGGCCGAACTTATCTGCACCTACGAGGCAGTTGAGGTAATTATCGGCCTGCCGTGCACATTGAAAGGGCGCGGTTCTGACAGCGTCACCAAGGCTGTCGAGTTTGCTGATGCTTTGAGCACAGCACTCGAGCAGCGTGGTGCACGGCCCATACCTTTCCGATTTGCAGATGAGCGCCTGACGACCGTGATCGCCAAACAAGCCCTCAGAACATCTGGCCGCAATCAAAAGAAGGGCCGGGCGGTCATCGACCAGATCGCAGCTACTGCCATCTTGCAGCATTGGCTGGATTCTCGTTCCCGTTATCTCGCGCAACAGTCCACCACGGAAAGGTCCATCGATACCCATGAATAGCAACTCGCCCAAGCGCCATTCGATCAGTATGCATCCAGTTCATGTGAAGCGGCGGCAGCGCGGCCTCGCGGTGATTATCGCTACCCTCATCGTGCTTATCGGCGCGACGATCTACATTGCAGTGGAGCGTTCCAGCGTGAGAAACCCTGGTGACTTTGAAGGTGATGGCAATGGGGTAGTGGAGATGGTCGAAATCGAACCAGGTTCCTCTGTTAGTGCCGTCGGCCCCGAGCTCGAACAGCGTGGGATCGTCAAGTCCAACGCAGCTTTCCAAAGTGCTGCCGCAAATGAACCGAAGGCAGCACAGCTGCCGCCAGGGGTGTACCGACTGCAACAGCAGATGTCTGCTGCCGCTGCGGTGGCCGCTTTTGTTAACCCGGCCAACAGGGTGCAGTCTCTGGATATCGCCAATGGTGCCACCCTCATGGATGTGCGTGTGGTCGGAGGCAGTGTACGGCCGGGGATCTTCAGCCAAATCCACGACGTCATGTGTGCCCAATCGCCAGATAATTGCTTCAGTGTCGATGAACTCGAAGACGTCGCTGCCAACGTCGACCCTGCTGAACTCGGCGCACCACAATGGGCCCACGATAAAGTTCGAGCCCAAGGTGCCAACCCCCGCCGTCTGGAGGGGTTGATTGAGCCAGGTGAGTACGTGCTATCGCCCAACTCAACTGCGCAGGAGGTCCTTACGCAACTGCTGACTGCCTCCACCAAGTCCTACAACGAGACAAACATCCTGGAGCGCGCGCAGACCATCGGCTTGACCCCCTACGAGTTGTTGACCGCGGCGTCATTGGTGGAGCGTGAAGCCCCTGCGGGAGACTTCGGCAAGGTTGCCCGCGTGATCCTCAACCGCTTGGACGAGGACATGCAACTGGAATTCGACTCGACGGTTAACTACGACCTCGAAGACCAAGAGGTAGCCACCACTGACGAGGATCGGGCCCGCGAGACCCCGTGGAATACCTACGCCAAGGTGGGCCTGCCGGATACTCCGATCGCTTCTCCTTCCTTGGATGCTATTAAGGCGATGGAAAACCCGGCCGATGGCGACTGGCTGTTCTTCGTCACTGTTGATCAGAAAGGCACGACGGAATTTAACCGCACCTTTGAAGAGCACCAGCAGGACATGCAAAAGTCAATCGACAACGGTGTGTTGGATTCCAATCGCTAAGGTCTTTAGCGTCGGCGGCAGGATACACTTTTGTCATGTCGACAGCCTCTGATGATCTTTTTCATTTGATGACGCCGCGTCGAGCTGCGGTGCTCGGTAGCCCTATTGCGCACTCACTATCGCCGCTGCTGCATAACGCCGGCTATGCAGCTGCGGGCATTGATTCCCAGTGGTCGTATGGTCGGGTAGAGCACACAGGGGAGGGACTCTCGGGTTTCCTTGAGGGGCTCGGGCAAGGGGTTCGGGGCCTGTCTGTGACCATGCCGGCAAAATTCGCCGCTTTGGAGTGCGCCGATTGCGTCAGTGATGTGGCCCGTACAGTTGGTGCTGCGAACACTCTGGTGCGGGATGGCTCGGGGTGGTTTGCCACCAATACTGACGTCGCGGGCGTACGGGGCGCGATTGAGGAACTCTGGTCGGGTGCTGAGGGCGAGGCTTCGCGAGATATGGAAGGCTCCCGTGTCGTGGTCATTGGTGGGGGCGGAACGGTCAGGCCGGTGTTGTACAGCCTGGGCAATGATTTCGGCGTTGCCGAAGTCGACGTCATTAATCGAAGCGATAAGTCCGATGATTTGCGTGACGTTGTTGAGGCCGCCGGGCTGCGGATGCGTTTCCATACCTTCGATGAACTGTGGTCGGACGCTCCAGGGCCCTCGCAGGACCAACAGGGGTTGACGGAGTTGGTCAGGGGAGCGGCACTGGTTGTCTCCACGGTGCCCTCCGTGGCGTTGCAGGGTATGGAGCAGGCCTTGGCGCAGGCGCCGGTTTTCGATGTGATCTACGACCCGTGGCCTACCCCTCTGGTGCTCGCGGCGCGGGCAGCTGGGTGGGCAGCGGTGGGGGGTCACGCGATGCTTGCCCACCAGGCCTTTGAGCAATTCGAGTTGTTCACGGGCGTGGATGCCCCGCGGGTTGAGATGCGTGCAGCTTTGGATCACCACCTGGGCACTGCGGAGTAGTTCGTGGATGTTCCTGGGTGGGTGATGGTGGGGGCGGCGACCTGCGTGGTGGTGTGGGCCGTTGTGCTCAGCGCATATGACATCATGCGCCGGCGTTTACCGAATATCGGAACATACACTGGGGCGATTGTCGCGCTCGTTGTGTCTGTGGGCACGGGCAATCCACGCTGGCTGCTTGGCGGCCTGGTGTGGGCTGGCCTGTACGCGTTGATGCGCGCTCTGAGCCGCCTGCGCAGGCGCGTACGCAGGAGTGCTCGGTCTGCTCGCCGCGCCGCGGCATATTCGGCTGCGTTCGGCGCAGGGGACATTAAATTGGGCTTCTCTACCGGCACTTTGGCCGCAGCCGTATCACCCGAGGCCGTGTTTGTGGCCATCGTTGTTGCGCAACTGCTGACGGTCCTTGTGGGTGTAGTGACGCGCAGGGCAACGGTCGCTCACGGACCGATGATGCTGCTGGCTGCACTGGGGGTGGCGGCTTATGGTTTGGGGTGGGGAGCCCCCATTGATGCACTCGCTCCCGGCTTCGTGAGACAATAGCGCACATGCTTCGATGGACAACTGCCGGCGAATCGCACGGACAAGCACTCATCACCACGATCGAACACATGCCCGCAGGTGTTCCCATTACCCGCGAGGACATCTCGTACCAGCTTGCGCGCCGCAAGTTGGGTTATGGGCGTGGTGCTCGCATGAAGTTTGAGGCCGATGAGCTCACCCTTCTGGCGGGCATTCGTCACGGCCTGACCTTGGGCAGCCCCATTGCGATCATGATCGGTAACACCGAGTGGCCCAAGTGGACGACCATCATGTCGCCCGACCCGATCGACATGAAGGACGCTGAGGTCCGCGCGGCGATGGAATCTGGACGCGGGGCGTCGCTGACACGGCCTCGGCCGGGGCATGCTGATTTTTCCGGCATGCTGAAGTACGGCTTTGACGAGGCCCGCCCAGTGTTGGAGCGCGCATCTGCCCGCGAGACCGCCGCCCGTGTTGCTGCGGCAACAGTCGCTCGCAATTTTTTGCGGGAGGCTTTGGGCGTCGAGGTTTTCAGCCACGTGTTGTCTATCGGCCGCTCTGAGCCCTATTCCGGTCCGACCCCGACTTTTGATCTGCTTGAAGTCATCGATAATTCACCGGTGCGTGCCGCAGATGCTGTGGCGGAGCAATCCATGGTGGAGCAGATCGAGGCTGCGAAGAAGGCCGGGGACACCCTCGGTGGCATTGTTGAGGTTGTCGTTGATGGCCTGCCGATTGGGCTGGGTTCGCATATCAGCGGCGAGGATCGTCTGGATGCACAGCTTGCTGCCGCAGTTATGGGCATCCAAGCCATTAAGGGCGTCGAGATCGGCGACGGTTTCGAGGAAGCGCGTCGTCGTGGTTCTGAGGCTCATGACGAAATGGTGCGTACTGATGACGCCGCGTCGGTTACGCGACTAACGAACCGTGCAGGCGGGCTGGAAGGTGGAATGACCAATGGTCAGCCCCTTATCGTGCGTGCTGCGATGAAGCCTATTTCCACGGTGCCACGCGCGTTGAAGACGGTGGATATGGCCACTGGGCAGCCTGCTTCCGCGATTCATCAGCGCTCTGATGTGTGCGCGGTTCCTGCCGCTGGTGTTGTGGCGGAGGCAATGGTTGCGTTGGTGCTGGCGCGCGCTGTGCTAGCCAAGTTTGGTGGCGACAGCCTTGCTGAAATCCGCCGGAACATTAATAGCTATCTTGAGGAAACTCATCGTCGTCTCCGTTTCGACAACGGTGTATAGGTTCTCCTAGGAGTGATGGAAGATGCCTAAACCTATAGTGGTGTTGGTCGGCATGCCGGGTTCTGGCAAGACGACTATTGGTCGTCGTTTGGCCACCGCGCTTAATGTCGCCTGTGTTGATTCTGATGTGTTGATCGAGCGGCGTTTTTCCTCCCCCTGCTCCGAGGTTTTTAGTTCTTTGGGCGAGGAGAAATTCCGTGAGGTCGAAGCAGAAGTTATCGCTGAGGCCCTGACGATGGGCGGTGTGTTGTCCTTAGGCGGCGGGGCGGTGCTTACTGAACGCACCCGTGAATTGTTGTTGGATCATGACGTCGCGTGGATTGATGTCAGCGTGGAGGAAGGCGTGCGCCGTACAGCCAACGACACTTCCCGTCCGGTCTTGGCGGCCGATGATCCTGAGGCTCGCTACCGGATGCTCCACGAACAGCGTCGTCCCTTGTATTCCTCCGTTTCGGGTTACCGCGTGCGCACTGATGGCAAGCGGCCCCAGGCAATTGTTGCCGATATTCTTGCGCATCTTGACGCAGTGAAAGACTCACAAAAGGATTCAGTAAAGGACGGCCATGTCGATCGTTAACGTTAGCTCCGCTTCGCCCTACGAGGTTGTTATTGAGCATGGCCTGGCTCCGCGCATCGCTGAATGTGCTGCCAAGGCACCGGGTGCAACCAAGGTGGCTATTATTCATCAGCCGGGGGGAGCTACCGATCTATTGTTCCGTCTAAAGGCTGCGATTGAACAGTGCGGCTTGGAATGCCATATGCTGCCAATCCCCGACGCAGAGGCTGCGAAGACCGTCAGCACGTGCGCAACCCTGTGGGACGCTTTGGGTGCTGCAAACTTTGGGCGACGCGACGTCATTATTGGTTTCGGTGGGGGAGCAGCCACAGACCTTGCTGGTTTCGTCGCTGCAACCTGGATGCGTGGAATCAAGGTGATCCAGGTCCCGACCACGCTGCTTGCAATGGTTGACGCCGCGGTCGGCGGCAAGACAGGAATCAACACTGCGGCAGGTAAAAACCTGGTCGGCTCCTTCCACGAACCCTATGCGGTGTTCATTGACCTGGATGCTATTGCAACCCTCCCGAAGGAAGAACTCGTTGCTGGTTCGGCGGAGATTATCAAGACCGGTTTCATCGCTGACCCCGTGATCCTGGAACGCTACGAAACCGATCCGCAGGCCTGCTTGCGTGTTGACGGCTACCTGCCAGAACTGATTGAGCGCAGTGTGGCGGTCAAGGCCAGTGTTGTGGCGAGCGACCTGAAGGAATCGGGCCTTCGGGAAATCCTGAACTATGGCCACACGTTTGGGCACGCTGTCGAACTGCGCGAACAGTTCCAATGGCGTCACGGTCGTGCTGTCGCCGTAGGCATGATGTTTGTGGCCAACCTTGCGCATGGCCGCGGCTTGATCGACGACGCTTTGCTGCAGCGACACCGAACACTGCTCCAGGGGATAGGGCTGCCCACCACCTACGAGCAAGGCTGCTTCGATGAGCTACTAAACGCAATGGGACGTGATAAGAAGAACCGCGATGGACACATCCGTTTCGTTGCACTGACCGATGTCGGCGAAACCACCCGCATTGAGGACGCCAACCTCGACGAACTTCGCAACGCTTACGCGGCCTTAGCCGACTGACCCACACATACGCCCGTGAACATTTTCCAGTGTTAAGGAACCGCATGCTGATTTACGTACTCAATGGACCAAACCTCGACCGGTTGGGCAAGCGCCAGCCGGACATCTACGGCACCACCACCCTTGAGGACGTCCTCGAGGGGATGCAGCAGCGCGCCGAAGAGCTTGGCGCGGAGCTCGTCTGCGTGCAAAGCAATCACGAGGGCGTCTTGATCGACGCCGTGCATGAGGCTGCCGACAAGCAGGCTGCGGTGATCATCAACCCCGGCGGCTTTACACACACGTCGGTCGCGCTGCGGGATGCGCTGGCGGAGATCGCTGACGGTCAGGGTTTTGTGGAGGTGCATATCTCCAATGTGCACGCCCGCGAACCCTTCCGCCACCACAGTTACCTGAGCCCGATCGCCCGCGCAGTGATCGCTGGATGCGGCACCCAGGGATATGAGTTAGCATTGCGTTACTTATGTGCCGACGCTAACTAGTGCACCACTAGCCCGCACTTTAGCCACAACCTCTGAAAGAATGGACCCCACGATGACGATGCTTGCAGACACCCGCTTTTCCAACCGCAGGCGTGCCCTCGCCGCGCAATTGGCTGCGTTACGGATCGACACAGTGCTGGTGACGCACCTCAAACACGTTCGCTACCTGTCTAACTTCAGCGGTTCCAATGGGGCCGTGCTGCTCAACAAAGACCTCTCCGCAACAATCGCGACCGATGGCCGCTACCTGACCCAGATCGAAGAAGAGGTTCCAGACCTCGAAAAAGTCATCGCAACCAAGGCTGTTGACCTGGAATTGCTCAGCAGGATCACCGGGCCGCGTAGGGTCGCATTCGAGGCAGATTTCGTCAGCGTCAAACAACTCGAGGCACTACAAGAGGCTGCACCCGAGGACATCACACTGGTCCCGATTTCCGGTGTCATCGAAGAAATCCGCCTGCGCAAAGATCCCTTGGAGCTAGAGCGCCTGCGGGGTGTCGCAGCACTCGCATCTCAGGCTTTCGAAGACATGTTGGCCGCTGGCGAAGTAGCTGCGGGCCGTAGCGAACGCCAGGTAGCTGCCGACCTCGAGTACCGGATGCGAGTACTCGGTGCCGAGCACCCTAGTTTCGACACCATCGTCGCCTCGGGACCTAACTCCGCCAAGCCCCACCACGGGGCGGGCGACCGAATCCTGGAACAAGGCGACCTTGTCACAATCGACTTCGGCGCACACGATCGCGGTTTCAACTCGGATATGACTCGCACCCTTGCTATCGGCCAACCCGACCCATTCCTGAAGGAAATTTATGACGTCGTGCTGGCCGCTCAGCTTGCCGGCGTTGAGGCGTCCACTCCCGGAACGCCGCTGACGGACGTTGACGCGGCAGCCCGCGACGTCATCAATGATGCAGGTTATGGCGAGTATTTCGTGCACTCCACCGGACATGGCATTGGGCTGGACGTACACGAAGCGCCCTATGCTTCGAACCGCAAAGGTACCAGCGAGCTCGAACCAGGTATGACGCTGACCATCGAACCCGGGATTTACGTGCCCGGCCGCGGGGGAGTCCGCATTGAGGACACCCTGATCATTCGGGAAGGTGCACCGGAAATCATCACGAAAGTCGGCAAAGAGCTGCGCATCGTGTAGAGTAGCGTCTTGGTTTTTTAATACTTATATAGAGGGAGTTTCAGCCAGTGGCAACCACCGCCGACTTCAAAAACGGTCTCGTGCTTAAGATCGACAACAAGCTTCAGCAGATCATCGAATTCCAGCATGTCAAGCCGGGTAAAGGTCCCGCTTTCGTGCGCACCAAGCTCAAGGACGTTGTCTCCGGCAAGGTGACCGACAAGACCTTCAATGCTGGTGTGAAGGTAGAGACCGCAACGGTTGACCGCCGCGACATGCAGTACCTCTACAACGATGGCACCAGCTTCGTCGTCATGGACACCAAGACCTACGAGCAGATCGAACTAGCACCCCACCTCTTCGGTGACGCCGGCCGATTCCTCCTCGAAGAGACCACCGTCCAGGTTTCCTTCCACGAAGGTGAACCCCTTTTCGCTGAGCTCCCGATCTCCGTCGAGCTCAAGGTCGAACACACCGACCCCGGCCTGCAGGGTGACCGCTCGACTGGCGGTACCAAGCCCGCTACCCTCGAGACCGGTGCAGAGATTCAGGTTCCGCTGTTCATCGAAACCGGCAACGTTTTGAAGGTTGACACCCGCACGGGTGAGTACCTCTCCCGCGTGAACAACTAAGCGTGGAGAATTCACAGGTGGATCAACAGTCCAGCCGCGTTCCGCGGCAACGCCGCCGGGGCTCACGCTACCGTGCCCGCGCGCACGCAGTCGAGATTGTCTATGAAGCGGAACTTCGCGATATCGACCCTGTGGCTATCGTTCAGGATCGCGAGACCCTGTCTTCGCTTCCGATTCCCGAAACAGCTCCAGTCCGTCCCTACACCCGGGAGATCGTGACCGGTGTAGCTACTCAGCTGGATGCTGTGGACGACGCTATTTCGACGCACTTGTCCGCTGAGTGGACTCTGGAACGCATCCCCGCCATGGACCGCGCTATCCTGCGCGTGTGCGCCTGGGAGTTGCTGTACAACGACGAGGTCGATGCTGCGGTGTCGCTGACCGAAGCCGTGGAGCTGGCTACCCAGTACTCCACCGTGGTCGCCCCTGACTACGTCAATGCTGTGCTCGATGCCATGGCTAAGCGTAGTGATGAGGTTTTGGATGCCCGTGCTCTGAATACTGTCACTGAGCTCCCTGGTGAGTTTGAGGCAGATGATGTTGAGCTCGTCGAGTCCGCTGCAGAATCCGAACCGGTCGTCGATTCTGGCCACTTTGAGGCAGAGGTTCAACCTAGCGCTGAATAACGCGCATGGAGAAGGGCCCTGGTTAGTTGAGGAACTAGCCAGGGCCCTTCAGCGTGTTGTGGCCTGCACAGGCGGCATTGCCTTAGTCGGCTGCGCGTAGTGCCTGCATAGCTTGTTCTAAGCGCTGTTGGATCAGCAGCGTGCAGTCAACGCTCGAGCGCAAGGCTTGGGTTAGCTGTTGATCATTCATCCCGGCACCGATGATAGTTTCTCGTTCAACCCGAAGCAGGAGGTTGTCTGCCCTGTCGAAAATGCAGCATTTCGCGCCGAACTCCATTGCGTTAGCTTGGTTGCATGCCAGGTAGGGGACAGGGTCGCCTTCTTGGCTCGGGATGTCTAACTGGCGGTCTGCCCTAACAACGAGGAATGCGCCACCCATGAGCGCGAAGCACATGTTGTACCCGTTGAGGTTTGCCGTGGCCACTTGGGCATGCATGGCCTCTGGGGCATCGGGTTGTTCAACCTCGTGTGTGTGAAGCGTCACTCCGAAGTTTCCCATGACATCGCACAGACCTTGCATGGTGACTTCGACGTTTCCTGGAGAGCTTGCTGCGCTGGGCTTAGCGTGAGAGTCAGTCATGGTTTTTACTGTCCTTTAACATCAGCGGCATTGATGGCGTTCGGTAGTTGGGTTTCTAGCCATGCACAGCACCGCCGACCAAGTTCGATCGTGGTAGTGATGAAAGCTCCGAGTTGATTGTCACTTAACCCCGCATCCACGATCGCTGAACGATGCATCCGCAATGCGAGGTAACCTGCGTGGTCCCCACCAGGTTCAATGAAATGCAATGCTGGGGTGATGTTGTGGAGGTTCCACTCGTTACATGCCGCTAGAACAAGGGGAGCATCTTGTGTGGGAACAGCACTAGACCATACGGCTTCGCTGACCAGCTGCTGGGGTTGCTGCGGAATGTCTAGAACGGAAAAGCCGAAGGTTGCTTCCGGGTACGCGTAGGCCACGGTGCTTCCGTTGAGTGTTGCGGTGACGCCTAGCTTGTATGTGAACGCTCGAATGCGCTCAGCATCTACTGGAGTGCAAGCATCGGGGTGGGCGCTATCATTGGTGGAGTTAGTCGGCATCGTTGCTTCCTTGATCGTTGTTCAGCAGTTCCTGGCCGCCCAGCTCGTGGGCGAGGCAGGTTTCAATGGCGCTGTGTCTGAATTCGTGTCCTAGTTCTAGGTAGCGGGATGGAAGCACACGCTGGTTGGCCAACGCGAGTTCTTCTGCACCTTCGGTTCCCAGGAGCAGCTTGGGCCCGATCGAGGGAATCGGGATGATCGTTGGACGATTGAGCTCGGCACCAAGTGCGGACACCATCTTGGTATTGGGCACGGGATTGGGGGCGGTAGCGTTGACTGGCCCCTCAATCGCGGGGTCTATGGCTGCCCGCAGGTAAATATCTGTCAGATCATCTAAGCTGATCCAAGAAAACCATGGGTTCCGCTCTCCGAAAGGCCCGCCTAAACCGGCGCTGAAGAGCATTTTGAGTACTGCTAGCACTCCGCCGTTGGCTGCCAGAATAACGCCAGTGCGAATGTTGACGACGCGTTTACCGGCTTCCCGGGCGGGCTCGCAGGCGTCTTCCCAGTCTTGAACCATTGTGGCAAGAAAACCCTCGCCAGCCGAAGAGTCTTCGCTGAGTTTTTCTTCGCCCCTGTCTGCACCGTAGAAACCGATCGAACTGGCGCACACCATCGTGGCGCAGCGAGGGCTAGATGCGACGACTTCAGCGAGCTTGGAGGTGGGATACACCCGGGAATCGTAGATGGCTTTTTTATGCTCATCGTTGAAACGGCCTAGCAGTGGTTCCCCGGCTAGGTGGACAAGGACGTCGACATCATCAAGAAGATCTGGGTCGGGGCGCTGGGGGGTCCAATGGCGTTGTCCGGGTTTGGCATCGCCTCGAACCAGCTGAATGACTTTGTGCCCGGCTGTGGTGAGTTGAGCTGTCAGTGCGCGGCCAACTAAACCCCGCGAGCCGGTGACAGCAACGGTCAGCGGTCGAAGTCTGCGATTATCGGGTAGACCCAGTGACAATACAGAGGGCAGTGCCTCGGAGTCAGTTGAGGGATCAGCGTACATAGACTCTGGCGCGGTCGCGTTGATTCGCGCTAGAGCGTTAAGGTCGCCGAGCAGTGCGTGCTGGCGGAAGGCAAACAGGCTCTTGAGTGCCCGTGCCGGTACTCGCGTGCTCACGCTGTCGGTGATCGTGGTGCCGCTGGGGCCTTCATCTTTAAACGTGTGGACGTGGCGCCACTGGGAAAAAAGCTTGATTGGAGCACTAGTGCAGACATCGACGAATTGATGGCCTTTTCGGTAGCCGGCTAATTCGTGCTGTGCGTCCCACACAAGCCCAGCTGGCAGACTGAATCGCGTGAGGCCGCTGGCCAGGTTGTCTGCTTGTTGAACCGGCTGCATAGGCACGTTGCGTGGGGTTAGCCTGACGACTGCCCCCGGCATGCTGTGCCAGTCCCATACGATGGTGCGCGGGTAGGGGATGAAGTGGCTGGTTTCAATACTCACCCCACCCATTGTGCACGAAAGCGTGCGGGGCGTGGGCAGGCACACATAAACTTGGGGTGGTTAGAGTGCGCCCGTGCTGATAATGTTGGAGACTGTCAGACATCCTTTAACGGACCGCACTGAGAGGCGGGGAAGGAGGTCACGATGAGCGACATTGAACGTGTCGATGTCACAGAGCTGCTGTCTGCAGATGATGTGTCTCGGACGATCGCGCGCATCGCGCACCAGATTATAGAAAAGACTGCTCTCGACGCCCACGGCGCTGGGAAGGTCGTGTTGTTGGGTATTCCCTCTGCGGGTGTTCCCTTGGCTCGCCGTTTGGCGGACAGAATTTCGGAATTTTCGGGGGTGGATGTTCCGACCGGGGCAATTGATGTCACGTTGTATCGTGACGATCTGCGTTCAAAACCCCACCGGGCTCTGCGGCCGACGCACATCCCGGATTGTGGAGTGGATGGTACCACGGTCGTGTTGGTCGATGACGTGCTGTATTCGGGGCGCACAATTCGCGCAGCCTTGGATGCCCTGCGTGACGAGGGACGTCCTGAAGAGATCCAGCTTGCTGTACTGGTGGATCGGGGGCACCGCCAGCTGCCGATCCGCGCAGATTACGTGGGCAAAAACATACCCACGTCCCGTACTGAGGACGTCGAAGTCCGCCTGGAAGAAATCGATGGTGATGACGCCGTGGTGCTGTTGCGGCACTCCACACAATCGGCCGGCGATAGCTGTGAGGCACAACAGAATCGAGAACAATTCTGATGAAACACCTGCTAAACATTGGGGATCTGTCAGCCGATGAAATCATCGGGTTGATGGATGAGGCCGATCGCTTCCGCGAGGCTTTGTCAGATCGGGAGGTTAAGAAGCTGCCGACCTTGCGGGGCCGCACGATCTTTACCCTCTTCTACGAAAATTCGACGCGTACCCGTTCCTCCTTTGAAACCGCTGGAAAGTGGATGAGCGCAGATGTGATCAACATTTCTGCCTCATCTTCCTCGGTGAAAAAAGGCGAGTCCCTTAAAGACACTGGGCTGACGTTGCGCTCTATTGGCGCAGACGCGATTATCATCCGCCACCCTTCTTCCGGTGCCGCCCAGCAATTGTCTGAGTGGGTTGTAGACCCAGCGACAGGCGTGGGACCGAGCGTGATTAACGCCGGTGATGGCGCGCACCAGCATCCGACTCAGGCTTTGCTCGACGCGGTCACCATGCGTCAGCGTCTCGGCCGCATAGAGGGACTCAAGGTAGTTATTGTCGGCGATTGCTTGCATTCGCGGGTTGTTCGTTCCAACGTTGACCTTTTGACTACCCTCGGCGCGGAAGTCGTGCTGGTTGCACCCCCGACGTTGATGCCCGCTGGAGTGGATACCTGGCCGGTGCGCACCAGTTTCGACATGGACTCCGAGTTGCATGACGCCGATGTGGTGATGATGTTGCGTGTGCAGCAGGAGCGCATGCTGGGTGGTTTCTTCCCCTCACATCGCGAATACGCAACGCTGTATGGGCTGTCCAAAGAGCGTTTGGCGCGCCTGCAGCCACACGCTGTGGTGATGCACCCCGGCCCCATGCTGCGCGGTATGGAAATTAACTACGCGGTGGCTGACGCCCCGCAGTCTGCAGTGCTGCAACAGGTAAACAATGGCGTACATGTCCGCATGGCCGTGTTGTTTAGCTTGCTTGTCGGCGGAAACACCAGCGAAGGGACCTTCTAGTAATGAACACAGCAGATTCGCAACTAGGCGGCAAGAGCACCGCCGACAACGCAGCATCCTACCCAGCTACTGGTACCTTGGCTGCCCCCTTTGCCGGCACCGTGTTGATCCGTAACGTTAAACCCTACGGCGAGACCGACGGCGTCAATATTGTCATCGAAGACGGCGTGATCACTGATGTTGACGCCGCGTCGGATACTCAGGCTGATCGTGTTGTCGAAGGCAATGGCGCGGTGTTGCTGCCAGGCCTAGTCGATATTCACGTCCACCTCCGGGAACCAGGTCGGGAAGACACCGAAACCATCGCAACCGGTTCCGCAGCTGCAGCCAAGGGTGGATTCACAGCCGTGTTCACTATGGCCAACACCATCCCCGTCATGGACCAGCCGATTATCGCGGAATCCGTGTGGGCCAAAGGCCAACAGATTGGACTGTGCGACGTTCACCCCGTCGGCTCCATTACTAAAGGTCTGCAAGGTAAAGAGCTCACTGAGTTCGGAATGATGGCGCGCTCCGAAGCCAAGGTGCGCATGTTCTCTGACGACGGCGTCTGCGTGGCTAACCCCCAGCTCATGCGCCGCGCGATTGAGTATTCCCGCGCTGCCGATGTGTTGCTCGCCCAACACTGCGAAGAACCCCACCTGACTGAGGGGGCGGTAGCTCACGAAGGTGACATGGCGGCCCGCCTGGGTCTTCGAGGCTGGCCACGTGCTGCTGAAGAAATGATCGTCGCCCGCGACGCGCTTCTCGGCCGAGACTACGGGGGCCGCGTACATATCTGTCATGCCTCCACTACGGGAACCGTTGAACTCCTCAAATGGGCCAAGAGCCAAGGCATCTCCTTGACCGCTGAGGTGACACCGCACCACCTCATTCTCACCGACCAGCGCCTAGACACCTACGATGGCGTCAATCGCGTCAACCCACCCCTGCGTGAAGAGCACGACACCATCGCTCTGCGCGAAGCGCTGCTTGACGGCACCATCGACTGCGTTGCAACCGACCACGCACCCCACGGCAGTGAAGACAAGTGCTGCGAATTCGAAAAGGCGCGCCCCGGCATGCTCGGGCTAGAAACCTCGCTGGCCATCATCGCTGACCTCTTCGTCAAGCAGGGGCTTGCCGACTGGCGTTTCGTAGCAAAGGTCATGTCCGAGCGGCCCGCCGAAATCGTCCGCCTTCCCGGCCATGGTCGCCCGATTGCAGTGGGCGAGCCAGCCAATCTCACCCTCGTCGACCCCAACCACACGTGGGTTGCTAACGGCGAAGACATGCGATCAAAGTCCAACAACACGCCTTACGAGGGCATGGAATTTAGCACCCGCGTCACCGCCACGTTGCTTCGCGGACACGTGACATACAGCCTCGAAGACGACCAGCAGACTCAGGCCTCAGCTGAACCGCGAGTAGAAGGAAAATAGCAGTGAGTGCCCAGCACAACCAGAAAGATGACACCGTGACAGACAAGTTCACCCCCGCGATCGTGGTTCTCGCCAACGGCAAAACCTATCGAGGATTCGCCTTCGGCGCTCAAGGCACAACACTCGGTGAAGCAGTCTTCACCACCGGCATGACCGGTTACCAGGAAACCATGACGGACCCGTCCTACCACCGTCAGATCGTGGTGTGCACCGCACCACAGATCGGTAATACTGGCTGGAACGATGAAGATGGCGAATCCCGCAACGACCAGATTTGGGTTGCCGGCCTAGTTATCCGCGACCTAGCCCAGCGCGTATCCAACTGGCGCTCTGCGCGTAGCCTCGAAGAGGAAATGAAGTCGCAGGGGATCATCGGTATTCGCGGCGTCGACACTCGAGCACTCACGCGTGCGCTGCGCAGTGAAGGCTCCATCGCTGCCGGCATCTTCAGCGGGCAGGACGCTGCGCACAGCGAGGAGGAGCTACTTGAGATCGTGCGCTCCCAACCCTCTATGAAGGGCGCCGACCTCGCTGGCGATGTGTCTGCTGACGACACCTACATCGTCGAACCAGAGGGGGAAGCACGATACACCGTGGTTGCTTTCGATATGGGGATTAAGACCAACACGCCTCGAAATTTTGCTGCTCGCGGTATCCGCACCGTTGTTGTTCCTGCCAATACCTCCTTTGACAAGATCAAGGAACACAACCCGGACGGCGTCTTCGTCTCCAATGGCCCTGGTGACCCCGCAACCGCCGACGCCATGGTAGAGGTCGTTCGTGAAGTGCTCGCAGCAAAAATTCCTTTCTTCGGCATCTGCTTCGGCAACCAGATCCTCGGCCGAGCACTCGGCATGGAAACCTACAAACTCAAGTTCGGCCACCGCGGCATTAACGTGCCGGTGATGAACCACCTCACGGGCAAAATCGATATCACAGCTCAGAACCACGGTTTTGCACTTAAGGGGAAGGCTGGCGAAGTGTTCGACACTGACTTCGGCCCTGCCCAAGTCACCCACACCTGCCTTAATGACGACGTCGTGGAGGGCGTGGCCCTCGTCGATGGCAGCGCGTACTCGGTGCAGTACCACCCAGAAGCTGCTGCAGGACCCCACGACGCAAACCCCTTGTTCGATCAATTCATCGCCCTTATGGAAGGTGCCAAGTAAATGCCGAAGCGCAACGATATCAACCACGTTCTCGTCATCGGTTCTGGCCCGATCGTTATCGGCCAAGCCTGCGAATTCGACTACTCCGGCACCCAAGCATGCCGAGTGCTGAAAGAAGAAGGCCTGCGGGTCACACTGATCAACTCCAACCCGGCAACGATCATGACCGACCCAGAATTCGCCGATCACACCTATGTCGAGCCGATACAGCCCGAATACATCGAGAAGATTTTCGAGCGCGAAATCGAGCAGGGTCACCCCATCGATGCGGTACTCGCTACCCTCGGTGGGCAGACTGCTCTCAACGCAGCCATCGCACTCGATCGCCGCGGCAGCCTGAAGAAGTACAACGTTGAACTCATCGGTGCCGACATCGACGCCATTGAACGCGGTGAAGACCGTCAGAAGTTCAAAGACATTGTTGCCAAGATCGGTGGAGAATCTGCCCGTTCTCGCGTGTGCCACAATATGGACGAAGTCCGCGAGACCGTTGCAGAACTCGGTCTGCCGGTCGTGGTTCGCCCCTCCTTCACCATGGGTGGTCTAGGCTCTGGCCTTGCTTTCACTGAGGAAGATCTTGAACGTATCGCAGGTGGCGGCCTCGCAGCCTCCCCCGAAGCCAACGTTCTGATTGAGGAATCCATCCTCGGTTGGAAGGAATACGAGCTCGAGTTGATGCGCGACGCCAATGACAACTGCGTCGTGGTCTGCTCCATCGAAAACGTGGATGCACTTGGCGTGCACACCGGCGACTCCGTCACCGTCGCCCCCTCCATGACCCTGACCGACCGTGAGTTCCAGATCATGCGTAACCAGGGCATCGCTATTCTTCGAGAGGTTGGTGTGGACACAGGTGGTTGCAACATCCAGTTCGCCATCAACCCCACAGATGGCCGTCTGATCACCATCGAGATGAACCCGCGCGTGTCGCGTTCCTCCGCCCTGGCTTCCAAGGCCACCGGCTTCCCGATCGCAAAAATCGCCGCGAAGCTAGCCATTGGTTACACCCTTGATGAGATCACCAACGACATAACTGGTGTGACCCCTGCAGCCTTCGAACCCACACTCGACTATGTCGTCGTCAAGGCGCCTCGCTTCGCCTTTGAAAAATTCGTCGGCGCAGACGACACCCTGACCACCACCATGAAGTCCGTGGGTGAAGCCATGGCACTGGGCCGCAACTACATTGCCGCTCTCGGCAAGGTCATGCGTTCGCTGGAAAACAAGCAGAATGGTTTCTGGACGGTTCCCGACGAAAGCTTCGCAGGGGAGCGCGCCGGAGACAAGGCCGCTGTGCTTGAAGACCTCAAGCGTCCTACCGAAGGGCGCCTCTACGATGCTGAGCTAGCGCTACGCCTTGGCGCTACCGTCGATGAGGTCTACGAGGCCTCAGGTATCGACCCGTGGTTCCTCGCTGAACTGAAGAATCTGGTCGATTTCCGCCAGGTGCTTATCGACGCCCCCGTTCTTGACCAGGATCTGCTGCGCACCGCAAAGTACTTCGGCCTGTCCGATAAGCAAATTGCCGCTTTGCGCCCAGAATTTGCAGGCGAAGACGGCGTGCGCCGCCTGCGCTGGTCCCTGGGTATTCGTCCGGTATTCAAGACCGTCGACACCTGTGCCGCCGAGTTCGAAGCCAAGACCCCCTACCACTACTCGGCCTACGAGCTTGATCCCGCTGCGGAATCTGAGGTCGCCCCCCAGACCGAGCGTGAAAAGGTCATCATCCTCGGCTCCGGCCCCAACCGCATCGGCCAAGGCATCGAGTTCGACTACTCCTGTGTCCACGCAGCGCTCGAGCTTTCCCGCGTTGGCTACGAGACCGTCATGGTCAACTGCAACCCCGAGACCGTCTCCACCGACTACGACACCGCTGATCGTCTCTACTTCGAGCCCCTGACTTTCGAGGACGTCATGGAGGTCTACCATGCTGAGTGCGAGTCTGGCACAGTGGCTGGCGTCATCGTTCAGCTCGGCGGCCAAACCCCGCTTGGGCTAGCAGAGCGCCTGCGCGACGCAGGCGTTCCCGTAGTTGGCACCAGCCCCGAAGCCATCGACCTCGCCGAAGACCGTGGCGAATTCGGTGAAGTTCTGCGCAAGGCGCAACTTCCCGCGCCAGCATTCGGCACCGCGACGTCATTCGCAGAAGCAAAGGCAGTGGCCGAAGGCATCGGCTACCCGGTGCTCGTGCGCCCCTCCTATGTTCTTGGCGGCCGCGGGATGGAAATTGTCTACGATGAGGCCTCACTCGAGGACTACATCAATCGCGCAACCGAAATCACCTCTGACCACCCGGTTCTAGTCGACCGATTCCTGGACAACGCTATCGAGATTGACGTAGACGCCCTCTGCGACGGGGAGAATGTCTACCTCGCCGGCGTGATGGAGCACATCGAGGAAGCCGGTATTCACTCCGGTGACTCCGCGTGTGCACTCCCGCCGATGACACTCGGTGAAGAAGATATCGCTAACGTTCGTCGCTCCACCGAAGCTCTGGCTCATGGCATTGGTGTGAAGGGCTTGATGAACGTTCAGTTCGCCCTCAAGGACGACATCTTGTACGTCATCGAGGCCAACCCCCGCGCATCTCGCACCGTGCCCTTCGTCTCCAAGGCGACTGGCGTGCCGCTAGCCAAGGCAGCATCGCGCATCATGCTCGGCGCAACCATTCCTGAGCTCCAGGCGGAAGGCATGATCCCTACCGATCACGACGGTGGCTCCCTGCCGCTCGACGCCCCCATCGCAGTGAAGGAGGCCGTGCTGCCCTTCAACCGTTTCCGCACACCGGAAGGGCACATGCTGGACACATTGCTCAGCCCTGAGATGAAGTCCACTGGCGAAGTTATGGGCCTGGCCGACAACTTCGGTACCGCATATGGCAAGGCTGAAGCCGGTGCCTATGGCGCGCTACCCACCGAGGGCACAGTGTTCGTCTCCGTCGCGAACCGCGACAAGCGCACCTTGATTTTCCCTATCCAGCGTCTTGCCGCCTTGGGCTTCCGCATGCTGGCTACCGCCGGTACCGCCCGTATGCTGCGTCGCAATGGTGTCGAGTGTGAGACCGTGTTTAAGCAGTCTGATATCAAGCGCATGCAGGAGTCCGGGGAGAACCCAGAGGCCCGGTCGATCGTCGACATCATCAAGGCCGGCGAAGTTGATCTGATCCTCAACACGCCCGCTGGTTCCTCCGGTGCTCGCCATGATGGCTACGACATTCGCGCTGCGGCGGTCAACGGCGGCGTCACTCTGGTCACCACCGTTCAGGGCGTCACGGCCGCTGTGCAGGGTATTGAGGCCCTGCGTGCCGGTGACTTGTCCGTTCGCGCTTTGCAAGAGATCGATCACTCCGGTGACAAGGCTCCCGAGGAGCAGGTGCAGGCCTAATGTCGGGAGATGCTCTCACCTTTGGCGATCGTCTTGTCGAGCTAGCTGGCAAGCGCGGGGGTCGACTGTGCGTCGGCATCGATCCTCATGCCGCGTTGCTTAAAGCGTGGGGATTGGGTGTTGACGTCGCGGGCTTACGCACCTTCACCCAGATCTGTGTCGAGGCCTTCAAAGACACTGCGGCCTTGGTTAAACCCCAGGTGGCTTTCTATGAGGCCTTCGGTAGCCAAGGGTTTGCGGTGTTGGAGCAAGCGATTGCAGACCTGCGGGATGCGGGCGCCTTGGTTGTCGCCGATGCTAAACGCGGCGACATTGGCTCGACCATGGCTGGTTATGCGGCGGCGTGGCTGGATGACTCCAGCCCCTTGTGCAGCGATGCCGTGACTGTGTCTCCGTTCCTTGGCTACCATAGCCTCGACCCGGTGTTAGATGTCGCGGAAGCTACCGGTCGCGGGGTATTCGTATTGGCTGCGACCTCCAACCCTGAGGGCCGGCAGGTGCAGGACACGCTTAACCCCCGCGGCGTCAGCACCTCGCAGATGATGGTTGATTGTGCCGCCGATTCCAATGCTTCGCATGGAGAGCAGGGCAGTGTTGGCAATGTGGGCGTGGTTGTTGGCGCGACGCTGGATAATCCGCCGGCGTTGGATAGGCTTAATGGCCCCATCCTGATGCCTGGTGTGGGCGCTCAGGGCGGTAGCGCGCGGGACGTCGCCCGCATCGCAGGGGATTGTGCTCATCTTGTTTTCCCGAATATCTCCCGCGGCATTCTTAAGCACGGCCCCGATGTTGAGGCTCTGCGCACAGCTGTAGCACAAGCGGCAGGGGACTTTCCCGTCGCCTAAAATCCGCACTCATTATGCGCCCACCCAGTGGACACTGCTGGGTGGGCGCTCGTGACTCGGGGGTTTGGTATGGCCGCTAGCGGCCGAAGACCATTGCCACGATCAACATTGCTGGTAGAGCGATGAACGTCGACAATAAGATGACGTCGCGGGCCACCACCGTCCCCTTTTGGTATGTGGCGGCGTAGTTGTAGACATTTTGTGCGGTGGGCAGTGCAGCCAGGATGACGGAGGCATAGAGGGCATCACCGTTCAAACCCAGGCCGAGGGCTAAGAGCGCAGAGATCGCTGGCATCCCGACGACTTTCAACGCGGTACCGGTGAGAGCAGCGCGCCTAAAAGGCGGCTCAGATAGAGGCCTGGCGTCACGGAGCGATGCGCCAAAGCTTAAGAGGATCATCGGGATGGACGCGCCGCCCAACAGGTGCAGAGGCTCCCAGATGAGTTCTGGGACCGACCATTGATTCATCGATACGGCTAAACCAGCTGCGGTGGCTAGCACGATGGGGCTCAGCACCGCCTGTTTCACTGCAGCGAGGGCCTTACCGGGGGCGATGAGGGCAAGAATAAACGGGGTGAACACCACCAGTTGGAGTACCAGCAGCGGTGGTACATAGGCGGCGTTACCCAACACGTAAATCCCGACGGGAAGCCCGATGTTGTTGGAATTAACGTACGCGGTGGATGCGGCCCCCATGACTGTGCTGCCTTTGTCGGAGGGGAAGCACTTGAGGGATAGCAGTACAAAGACCCCAGCGGTCAGAATTGCACTCAGTGCCTGGACACCAATGACTGGAGAAAACAAGTGGTGGACGGGGGATTGTGCGACGACGGTGAACAACAACGCAGGTGTTGCGGCGAAAAAAGCTACGCGGTTGAGCACCAGCCTTTGCTCATCTCCACCGATGATGCGCAGACGTGCGAGCACGTAGCCGACGGCTATCACCGCGAAGATAATGCTAAAACCCTGGATAACACCGATCACCCGTCCAACAATACCTCGGGGCGGGGCACAACTAGGGGGATGCAACACGCTTGAGTGCTCCATGAAAAGCGATAAAAATACCGCAGTAAAAGCGCAGTTCAGCGGCAATTTTTGATCGTGCTAGGTAGTTTCAATCAAGCCGGTGAGCTGGCACAATGGGGTAGCGACCTGTGTTTTTATAACGATGGTGCTACACTGATCCAAGCTTCGCGGAACAAACCGTTGCAACTTAGGCGCAATGGTCAGCCTTTTATTCGAAGGCGCTATGCTGTGTGTCCGCGACGCTGTGCCCTAAAATTTTGGGCGTACACCGCAGCTATTAACAATAATCCCCGGTTATATAACCGCAATCTAGATGGAGGAACCCCGTGGCCCTTCCCAAGTTGACCGATGAGCAGCGCAAGGAAGCCCTCGCGAAGGCCGCTGAGGCACGCAAGGCACGCGCAGAGCTGAAGGAAAAGCTCAAGCGCGGCGGCACCAACCTTAAGGAAGTTCTCGAGCAGGCTCAGACTGACGAGATCATCGGCAAGACCAAGGTGTCCGCACTGCTCGAGGCTATGCCCAAGGTAGGCAAGGTCAAGGCTAAGGAGATCATGGAGGAGCTCGAGATCGCTTCGACCCGTCGTCTTCGTGGCCTGGGCGAGCGTCAGCGTCGCGCCCTCCTCGAGCGCTTCGGCTTCGGCGAATAATTCCGCGAGGTCACACAGGTATGTCCGGCGATTCTCGGGGCTCGCTAGTTGTTCTAGCTGGCCCTTCTGCCGTGGGTAAGTCCACGGTTGTCCAGCGTCTACGCGAGGAAGTTCCCGGTCTATATTTTTCGGTGTCTATGACTACCCGAGCACCTCGCCCCGGTGAGGTCGACGGCGTCGACTACTTCTTTGTGACCAAGGACGAGTTCCAGCGTCGCATCGATCAAGGTGAGATGCTCGAATGGGCGGATATCCATGGGGGCATTCAACGCTCCGGAACTCCGGCCGAGCCCATCCGGAATGCTCTGGACGAGGGGCGTCCGGTTCTCGTTGAAGTGGACCTGGTGGGCGCTCGTTCCATTAAGGCATTGTGCCCAGACGCCGAAACCGTGTTCCTTGCACCACCGTCCTGGGAGATTCTCGTCGAGCGTCTCACCGGTCGTGGTACTGAAACGCCTGAGGTGATCGAACGTCGCCTCGCTACCGCCAAGGCTGAGCTCGCTGCGCAAGACGAGTTCGACAGCGTGGTGGTTAATGAAGACGTCGACCGAGCTGTCGACGCGCTTCGCACTATTCTTCTCAAACCAACCGATAAGGCTTAATGTGACAAACGTCCTTAACCAAGAAAATTCGGTCAACGATGCCATCTTCGATGATCCGATTGGTATTACCGCACCGCCGATTGACAACCTACTGAAGAAGGTTTCTTCTAAGTATGCGCTTGTCATTTTTGCAGCTAAGCGGGCCCGTCAGATCAACAGCTACTACCACCAGTCTGACGAAGGTGTCTTCGAGTTCGCTGGGCCGCTTCTTACCCCGAAGGATAACGAAAAGCCCCTTTCTATCGCGCTCCGCGAAATCGATCGCGGTCTGCTCGAGCACGTCGAAGGCTAACTGCAGCTCGGTCGCGCACCGCGCCCTATGCTAGCTTCTCGTAGCTTTCGAACACGATGAAAACCTCCTCACGGCACCATGCCTCGGGGAGGTTTTTTCAACCCACCATCAACGGTCCACGGACTGCCCGCTGATAATGAGGAAAAGCATGAGTCAATCTGCAGCACACAAACCCACAGACAAGCCTGCCCGGTTGAACGTGGTGGTCGGCGTGGCGGGGGGAATAGCCGCATACAAAGCGTGCAATCTGATCCGCCTGTTCAAAGAACAAGGCCATGATGTCACTGCGGTACCCACAGAGTCCGCGCTTCGCTTTGTTGGCGCCGCTACCTTTGAGGCTTTGTCCGGCAACCCGGTCTCTACGACGGTGTTTGAAGCTGTCGATGAAGTCCGCCATGTCTCGGTAGGGAAAAACGCTGACCTATTGGTCATAGCACCGGCTACAGCGGATCTCATCGCACGCTTGGCTGCCGGTCGTGCCGCCGATCTGCTCACGGCAACCGCGCTGATGGCAACGTGCCCCGTGGTCGTGGCACCCGCCATGCATACTGAAATGTGGCAACATCCCGCGACCCAAGCAAATGTGGCGACCCTGCGTAGCCGCGGCGTCATTGTTATTGATCCCGCCCACGGCAGGTTGACAGGTAGCGATTCTGGCCCAGGTCGCTTGCCGGATCCAGAACAGATCCATCAGCTCGCACTGGCAGCGGTAGATGGCGCTAATTTTGCGCGCGACCTCGACGGCCAAAAGGTTGTCATCACAGCTGGCGGCACCGTTGAAGACATCGATCCTGTGCGTTTCATCTCTAACCGAAGTTCAGGCAAACAGGGTTTCGCCCTGGCGGAGATCGCGGCTCAGCGGGGCGCAGATGTGGTGCTGATCACTGGCAACGTCGATGACATGCCCGCCCCGATTTCGGCGCGGATCGTCCCTGTTCGTTCGGCTCAAGACATGCTTGACGCCGTGCGCACAGAAGTGTTTGCCGATGGCGCTGCCGCGGCCGACGTGTTGATTATGGCTGCTGCAGTGGCTGACTACCGGCCTGAATACACCGCGACGTCAAAAATTAAAAAAGGCAGCACCAATGAGCTGCGCAGTATCCAATTGATGGAAAATCCGGACATCCTCGCGACCGTCGTTAAACAACGGGACGCGGGCGATAACCCCGACTTGACGATCGTCGGGTTCGCGGCCGAAACAGGCGACGATAAGTACAGCGCGCTCGAGTATGCGCAGCAAAAAATCGCGCGTAAGGGGTGTGACGTGTTGATGTGTAATGAGGTTGGCGTCAACAAGGTTTTTGGGCAATCCACCAACGCAGGCTGGCTGGTTAATAAAGACGGCGGATATAGCGACGTTGAACGCGCCTCCAAGCTGGTCGTCGCGTCGAAGATTCTCGACAGCTTGCACATCTAGACCGCTTAGTCTAAATTGGCTACGAACACCTTAAGCGCTTCACCTCGCGCCGCGAACAGCGGCTGGAAGGACCAACCCCGTGGCTGACAACGCCAACAACGCCAACACAGTGCGCCTATTCACCTCCGAATCGGTTACCGAAGGACACCCGGACAAGATCTGCGACGCGATCTCCGACACCATCCTCGACGCCATGCTCGCAGTCGATCCCCACTCGCGCGTCGCCGTTGAAACCGTAGTCACCACCGGTCTCGTCCACGTCGTCGGGGAGGTTCGCTGCGACGGCTACGTTGAGATCCCCCAATTGGTCCGAAACAAGCTCCGCGACATTGGCTTCACCTCCTCCGAGGTCGGCTTCGATGGCACCACCTGTGGTGTGACGGTCGCCATTGGCGAGCAGAGCCAGGAAATCGGCGCAGGTGTTGACGCCGCGCTTGAGGTACGCAGCGGCGAAAACACCGAGGTTGAAGACCAAAACGGCGCGGGCGACCAAGGCCTGATGTTTGGCTACGCCACTGACGAGACACCCGAATTTATGCCCCTGCCAATTTCCCTGGCACACAAGCTGGCACGTCGCCTGACCGAGGTCCGCAAAGAAGGCATCGTCGACCACTTGCGTCCCGACGGCAAGACCCAGGTGACCCTCGCCTACGATGATGGCGGCACACCGCTGTACATCGACACCATCGTCATCTCAACCCAGCATGACCCCGGCATCAGCCAAGACTGGTTGTACACCCAACTACTGGACAACGTGGTCAAGCCGGTCGTCGAGGCAAGCAACCTCTCGAACCTCCTGGGCGAGCATTTTAAGCTGCTGGTCAACCCCTCGGGCTCCTTCATCCTCGGAGGCCCCATGGGTGACGCAGGACTGACCGGACGCAAGATCATCGTCGACACCTACGGCGGCATGGCTCGCCACGGCGGCGGCGCTTTCTCCGGTAAAGACCCCAGCAAGGTGGACCGCTCCGCGGCCTACGCAATGCGTTGGGTTGCTAAAAACATCGTTGCAGCTGGCCTGGCCCACCGCGCTGAGGTTCAGGTAGCCTACGCCATCGGTCGCGCCAAGCCGGTTGGGCTCTACGTCGAAACCTTTGGCACCGCCCAGCAAGGGCTCACTGACTCCTGCATTCAGGCCGCAGTGGAGAAGGTGTTCGATCTTCGCCCCGCCGCGATCATTCGCGAGCTCGATCTTTTGCGCCCGATGTATGCACAGACCGCAGCCTATGGGCACTTTGGCCGCGATGACCTTAACGTTCCCTGGGAGCAGGTCAACCGTGTTGATGAGCTCAAAGCTGCCGCAGGTATCGCCTAACCCCCTGGCTGTATCCGTGTAAACTATCGGGCTTATGGCTACAACTCCGCGCGTCCCCGCCTCAGACAGGCCGGTGGCGCGCGTTGTTCCGTTGTTGGGGCTTCCGCAGCTCGACCGGTTCTATGACTACCAGGTTCCAGAGGATTTGAGCGCCGCAGCCCAGCCGGGTGTGCGCATCCGTGTCCGCTTCGCCGGCCGCAAAGTTGACGCGCTGATCATCGAGCGCCTGTCAGATACTGACCACAGCGGTGAGCTTGCATGGATTGACCGGGTGATATCTGAGCTGGTGGTATACCCGCCTGCTACAGCGCGCCTGGTTGATTCCTTGGCATTGCGTTATGCCGGAACCCGCAGCGACATTTTTCGCGCAGCCATTCCGCCACGCCACGCCGCTGCAGAAAAGGCCGCCCTCGCGGCATCCACGACCTGGGAAGAGCTGGGCGGGGTATCTGAGCCTGATTTGTCTGACTGGATGGCCTACGCACATGGCCAGTCTTTTGTTGATGCTGTTTTGGGTGGGGCGCCTGCGCGTGCTGCGTGGCAGATGCTGCCCGGCCGGGATTGGTTGCAGGCGCTAAGTGCACTGATCGTCAAAACTGCTTTGACTGGGGGCGGGGTGTTGGTGGTGGTTCCGGATCAGCGCGATGTTGACCGTTTGGTGGACGCCTGTACGCAGCACGTGAGCCCTAAGCACATCACGGTCCTTAATTCCCAGCTTGGCCCACAGGCCCGCTACCGGCGTTTCGTGGATATATTGCTTGGTCGTTCGAGGATAGTCATCGGTACGCGTAGTGCGGCTTTCGCGCCTGTGGCTGATTTGCGACTGGCAGTGCTTTTGCACGATGGCGACGATAACCTGGTTGATCCGCGGGCGCCGTATGTGCATGCGCGGGAAGTGTTGACCACTCGTAGCGCGCAGTCGGGTTGCGCGATGATTATCGGTGGTTTCCATCGCACGGCTGAGACTCACCTGCTGGTTGAGCGTGGCTGGGCACACAATCTGATTGCCCCGGCCCCGGTTCTACGTGCTGTGTCTCCGCGGATTCGTGCAGTGGGGGATAATGACGCCGCGTTGGATCGGGACCCACACGCGCGCACTGCTCGCATTCCCGGTGTGGCTTTCGCTGCGGTGCGCAAGGCCCTAGAGTCTGGTGCGCCGGTGTTGTTCCAGGTGCCGCGCAAGGGCTATGTCCCGACGCTTGCGTGTGGTAGTTGTCGGGAGCCAGCACGTTGTAGGCACTGTCATGGCCCACTGAGCCTGCCCCATGCTGTGGGTGAGGAGCCAGTCGCCCCGACGTGTCGGTGGTGCGGTCGTGCGGATGCTCGCTATCGGTGCCCTGAGTGTGGCGCGATGCGGCTGCGCGCGGTAGTGATCGGTAGTGAGCGTACAGCGGAGGAACTCGGGCGGGCTTTTCCTGGCTACCCTGTGGTTGCTTCGGGAGGTTCCCATGTGGTGGGCGAGGTGGGCGATTCACCACGGATCGTGATCGCGACACCAGGGGCTGAGCCTGTCGCCGAGCAGGGATATGGCGCCCTGGTCATCTTGGATACTTGGGCTTTTCTGGGCCAGCAAAACCTTCGGGCCGGCGAGCAGGCGTTGGGGCGTTGGATGAACGCGGCGTCATTGGTGCGCCCCTACGAACGTGGGGGAGAGGTCGTTGTCGTGGCAGACCCAGGTCTTGCGGTGGTGCAGTCGCTCATTCGCTTTGACGCCGCGGGCGCCGCTGCTCGCGAGTTTGCTGAACGGGCGGACACGCACTTGCCGCCGGCAGCGCACATGGCTGCGGTGGATGGGCCCGAGCACTCGCTCGGAGTATTTTTTGATGCGCTGCAGCATAGCTCTGAGCTTCCGGCGGGAACGGAAATCCTCGGGCCTGTAGATTTGCCGCCCGGCACGACGCTTCCGGGCGACTACGACGCAAGCACCTATGGGCCCGCGCAACGCATGCTGGTTCGCTGCCCATTGGCTTCGCGCAATGCGTTGGGAAAGGCACTGAAATCCGCACTTGTGCAGCGAGCAGTACGCAAAGAGAACCTGCCACTGCGCGTCCAGGTCGACCCGCTGAACATCGGATAATCGCTGTGCAGATCAGATGACAATGCCCAACAGTTGGCGCGCTAGGATGGTCGGCATGAGTATTCGCCCCGTCCGCCTATTCGGTGACCCGGTGCTGCGTACGCGCGCAGACGAGGTCACTGCTTTCGATGACAGCCTGGAACAGCTCGTCAGTGACATGCTCGACACTATGGATGAACAACAGGGGGTGGGCCTGGCAGCTAACCAGATAGGTGTTCTGCGCCGCGTCTTCGTCTACGACTGCTCCCATGAGGTCCCAGGTGCTAGAGGGCACGTGATCAACCCTGTGTGGGAACCCATCGACGTCAGCGAGGTCGAAGAGGTCAAAGGGGCCGACTACGACCAAGGTGAGGCTCTAGAGGGAGAACCCGGCAAGGTCCTCGCCCGCGAAGGTTGTCTGTCCATCCCCGGTGTGTACGAAGAGGTTGAGCGGCATGAGGCCGTGATTGTTCGCGGCGTCACCAAGGACAACGAGCCCGTGGAGTTTAAGGCTAAAGGTCTGCTTGCCCGCTGCATTCAGCACGAAACCGACCACCTCGATGGCGTGCTCTTCCTGCAGCGCCTCACTCCCGAACGCAGGAAGCGTGCAATGAAGACGATTCGCGAATCGGAGTGGTTTATCTAATGCGCCTTGTCTTTGCAGGCACCCCCGAACCCGCCGTGGTAGCCCTCGAAGCATTACTGGCTTCCGAGCATGACGTGGTTGCTGTTTTGACCCGCCCCGACGCTCGGCGGGGTCGTGGCCGCAGCTTGCAGCCTTCTCCTGTTGCCCAGTGCGCACTAGAGCATGGAATTGAGGTGCTGCGCCCCACCAGCCTTAAACCGGATACGGATGATGGGGTGGAGATTAGGCAGAGGCTCGAAGAGCTTGCGCCCGACTGCATTCCCGTGGTTGCTTACGGCAACCTCATCACCCCGGACCTACTAGATATCGCACCCCACGGATGGGTGAACCTGCACTTCTCCCTGCTGCCGCAGTGGCGGGGCGCAGCCCCCGTCCAAGCCGCGATCAAAGCCGGTCAATCCAGCACGGGCGTGTCCACGTTTCGCATCGACGAAGGGCTGGATACCGGCCCCGTGATCGACATGCGCGAGTACGCGATCGAAGGCACTGATACGGCCGATGATCTGTTGACACGCTTGGCTTATCGTGGGGCGGAACTGCTCGTCGACACGATGGACCAGCTGGGCCGGGGGACAGCCGTGCTTCGTGCCCAGTCCGGCGAGGCGAGCTATGCACCAAAGATAACCAAGGAGGATGCCCGCATCGACTGGCATCAGTCGACGAAGGCAATTGATTGCGCCATTCGTGCGCACACGCCGGCTCCCGGTGCGTGGACGCTACTGGGAGATCAACGCTTCAAGATCGGCCCGGTTGTACCCGCGCAGGAGCCTGGCTTAGAGCCCGGGCTGATCAAGACGACCAAGTCGTCGGTGTTTGTCGGCACTGGAGATGGTGCTGTGCGACTGGGTGCGCTGCAGGCGCCGGGTAAGAAAATGGTGGCCGCTGAGGACTTTGCGCGCGGAACCGACATTGATGGGATGAGGTTTTCTTAAACATGGCTGGTGGCTTTCGTTCACGCTCCACTCAGAACCAATCATCGAATAAGTCGGCCGGGCACACACCAGCCCGTGAAACCAACTCGAACCAGCGCCGCTCCGGCAATCGAGCGCCGAGCGCCCGTGGCCATAACGGCCGCAGCTCCAACGATCGTGGCTCGAGCAAGGCGCAACGCGGCAGAGTAGATGCACCGCGTATCGTTGCCGTCGGCGCCTTGATTGAGGTCAGCGAGCACGGAGCCTACGCCAACCTGGTCTTGCCGAAACTGCTGCGCGCTGAAAAACTTAGCGGCCTCGATGCTGCGTTCGCAACCGAATTGCTCTACGGCACGTTGCGTGCTCAGGGAATTGTTGACGCCGTGTTAGCCAAGGTGTCCAGCCGCTCACTGCAGTCCATGGCTCCGGAGGTGCGCGCGGCGTTGCGCCTGGGCGTGTACCAATCGTTGTTCACCCGTGTGGGCCAGCATGCAGCTGTGGACACGACCGTGGAATTGGTGGTGTTCCTTGGCCAGGAGCGGGCCCGAGGCTTCGTCAACGGCATTTTGCGTACGGTCACTCGTACCAACGTCGATGTGTGGCTTGAGCGCCTACAACCCAGCACAGAACTTGGACGTCTGGCGTTTCGACACTCCCACCCCGAATGGATTGCCCAGAGCTTCGCCCGAGTCTTGGGCATGCATGACCTCGAGGCAGCACTCGAGGCCGATTCACAACGGCCGGTTGTTCACTTGGCGGCCCGCCCCGGCGAGCTCAGCGCTGAAGAACTTGCTGTATTGACCGGTGGAGAAGTGGGGGCCTACAGCCCCTACGCCGTCTACCTCGAATCCGGCGACCCCGGTGACTTGGAGCCCGTCAAGCAGTCACTCGCCCAAGTTCAGGATGAGGGCAGCCAGGTCATTGCCCGTGCGCTCGCAGAGGCCCCCACGAACGGTCAAGACTCTGGGCGCTGGCTCGACTTGTGCGCAGGACCCGGCGGAAAAGCAGCCTTGCTGGGTGGGCTAGCGCGCGTCGACGGGGCACGGGTTGACGCCGTTGAACCGGCAGCTCACCGGGCTGCACTCGTGGAAAAGTCCTGTGAGGGCCTTCCCGTAGACGTGCACGTCGCCGATGGGCGCGACAGCGGGCTAGCCAAGGGATATGACCGTATTCTGGTCGATGCACCATGTTCGGGCCTAGGTGCGCTTCGACGTCGCCCCGATGCACGCTGGCGTAAACAGGAATCAGACATCGACGAACTCACAGGCCTGCAGTACGCGCTGGCCTCCGCCGCGCTTGATTTGCTTCGTCCCGGCGGCGTCATGGTCTATTCCACCTGTTCGCCAGATCTGCGCGAAACCCGCGGGATTGTCGACCGGTTGCTGAAAAACAACCAGGGGCAGGTAGAGGAACTAGACGCACACCCGCTTGCGTGCGGCATGGAGGACCTCGGTAGGTACCCCAGCGTCCAGATGTGGCCGCACAAGCACGGTACAGATGCAATGTTCTTCTCGGTGCTGCGCAAACTCTAAAACACGTAGGCGCGATACTGTTCTACACTCTGAGGTATGTCTGAGCGCACAGCACCGATTATTTCCCCTTCCATCCTCGCAGCTGATTTTTCCCGCCTCGGCGAGCAGATCGCAGCAGTGTCGAACGCCGACTGGATCCACGTCGATGTCATGGATGGGCACTTCGTCCCGAACTTAAGTTTCGGCGCTGACATCACTGCCGCAGCGTTCCGCTCGACGGACCTCCCGCTGGATGTCCACCTGATGATTGAACACCCGGAGAAGTGGGTGGACAACTACATCAAGGCGGGCGCCTCGTGCGTGATATTCCACGTGGAAGCCACTGAGGATCCGGTAGCTTTGGCCCGCCATATTCGTGCAGCGGGTGTCCGCGCGGGCTTCTCCCTGCGCCCCGGTACCGACATCGAACCCTACTTGGAGGTTCTGGACGAGTTCGATCTCGCCTTGGTGATGAGCGTCGAACCCGGCTTCGGTGGACAGTCCTTCATGCCGGATCAACTAGACAAGGTCCGTAAGCTCCGCGACGTCATTGATAGCCGGGGTTTGTCGACGCTGATCGAGATCGACGGCGGTATTTCCCGCGAGACCATTGCTTCTGCTGCCGCCGCGGGTACCGATGCTTTCGTGGCCGGTTCAGCTGTGTTCAAGGCGTCAGATCCGGGTGCGGAAGTTGATGCGTTGCGCGAGTGCGCGAAGGACGCTGTGCGCGGGTAATTCAACACCCTCGGGTGATCGGGGTAAGCTTAGCTTCCGTGACTAACGAGCAGCACCATGTCTCTGTTGACGAGCAGCTAGCCTACGCCGTTGCTGACCCAACCACTACCACCAACAAACCTTGGGAATTGGTGGTGACGTCGCGTCGCTTGAAGTTTATCGCAGCCGGCGCGATCGTCGTGGTCATGGCCGCGCACATTTTCTTGGCCGTGGTGGTTGCGATTGGGGACACTGGTGCGACCGTCACGACGGTCGATCAGTGGGCGTTCGTCGGTATCGGGATCATTATTTCTCTGTGCTGTCTGGGGATTACGCGTCCTCGGGTACGTGTGAATTCCGATGGAGTAGAGGTCCGCAATTTCATCGGTACCCGTTTCTACCCGTGGGACTTGGTCTATGGTTTGTCCTTCCCGAAGGGCGATCACTGGGCTCGACTTGAGCTGCCCGAGTTTGAATACGTCGCCATGTGGGCGTTCTTCGCCGCGGATGGCGAGCGTGTGATGAAGGCCGTCGCCGATTTCCGCGCCCTCGAAGATCGCTATATGCCGGAGGACTAAACGCTGTGGCTGATCCTTCCACCTACCGCCCGGCCCCAGGTACGATTCCGACGGAGCCGGGCGTTTATCGTTTCCGTGATGCTGACGGCCGAGTCATCTACGTGGGTAAGGCGAAAAACCTCCGGGCTCGACTGTCTAACTATTTCCAGGATCTTTCTCAGCTGCATCCTCGGACCCGTCAGATGGTGACTACCGCGGTCGGGGTGACGTGGACTGTTGTTGGCAGTGAGGTCGAGGCCCTTCAGCTGGAGTACACCTGGATTAAAAAGTACGATCCGCGTTTCAACGTGAAGTATCGGGACGATAAGTCTTATCCGATGCTTGCGGTGTCTGTTGGACAGGAGTTTCCCCGGGCGTGGGTCTATAGAGGGCCGCAGCGTAAAGGTGTTCGCTATTTTGGCCCTTATTCACATGCGTGGGCTATTCGCAAAACCCTGGATTCCTTGATTCGCGTATTCCCTATGCGTACCTGCTCACAAGGCGTTTTCCGGCGTCATAATCTGTTGGGTCGGCCGTGTTTGCTGGGGCATATCGATAAGTGCGCCGCGCCGTGTGTGGGCAGGGTCTCCGAGGCTGAGCATCGCGAGATTGTTGATGGTCTGTGTGCCTTTTTGGCTGGGCGCACGGGGCCTGTGGTGGCGTCGTTGAAGGAGCAGATGCATCAGGCGGCAGAAGAGCTTGATTTTGAGCGTGCTGCTCGTTTGCGTGATGACTTGGGCGCGATTGAGAAGGTGATGGAGCGCCAGGCGGTTGTGTTCGGTGATGGTACTGATGCTGACGTCGTGGGGGTTGTTGCGGATGAGTTGCAGGCGGCGATTCAGGTGTTCCATGTGCGTCAGGGGCGTATTCAGGGCCAGCGTGGTGTTGTGGTGGAACTACCGTCCAGTGAGGACGGGGCCGAGGGGATTGGTGTGTTGTTGGAGCGTTACCTGACGCAGTTTTATGGAGATGCCGTGGAGCACGCCGAAGAGGCGGGGGAGGATGCGTCTGGGGTTGTTCCGCGTTCGGTGTTGGTGAGCCACGAGGTTGCGGAGTGCGCGGTTGTGGAGCAGGCCCTTGCGCAGTGGCGCGGTTCTTCGGTAGAAGTTCGTGTTCCGCAGCGCGGTGATAAGCGCGCGCTCATGGAGACTGTGGTGGCGAATGCGTCGGAGTCTTTGCGTCAGCATAAGTTGCGGCGTGCGGGTGATTTGACTGCCCGTTCGGCGGCCTTGCAGCAGATTCAGGACTTTTTGATGCTGGATGACGCCCCGTTGCGGATTGAATGTGTGGATATCTCGCATATTCAGGGCACAGATGTTGTGGCCTCGTTGGTTGTTTTTGAAGACGGTTTGTCGAAGCGCTCGGATTATCGGCGTTTTAAGATTCGTGAGGCTGCCGGCGATGGGCATTCCAATGACGTCGCGTCGATTGCGGAGGTGACGCGGCGTCGTTTTGAGCGCCATGTGTCGCCGCCGGTTGAGGATGAGGGGGAGGTGGCGGGCCGTCGCCGTTTTGCCTATCCGCCGAATTTGTACATCGTCGATGGCGGTAAGCCGCAGGTTAATGTGGCCGCAGCTGTGTTGGAGGAGTTGGGTGTCTCGAATGTGGCGGTGGTTGGTTTGGCCAAGCGTTTGGAGGAGGTCTGGGTCCCGGATGATGATTATCCGGTGATTTTTCCGCGCACGTCCGAGGGCCTGTTTTTGCTCCAGAATGTGCGTGACGAGGCCCACCGTTTTGCGATCACGTTCCATAGGCAGCAGCGTTCGTCACGGATGAAGACCTCTGTGCTTGATGACGTCGCGGGGCTTGGGGATGCGCGACGTGCGGCGTTGATTAAGCATTTTGGCAGCATGAAGAAGTTACGTGAGGCATCGGTGGCTGATATTAAGGCGGTCAGTGGTTTTGGCCCGAAGTTGGCTGCGTCGGTGTTTGAGGCGCTGCATGATGAAGGGGCTGGCGGCTAGACTGTTGCCTATGAGTGCTCCGGCTTTGAAACCCGTTCCGATGTCACCCGATTCGACGAATCCTGTGTTGGTTACTGGCATGTCGGGGGCTGGTTTGTCCTCCGCGGCGCGGGTGCTGGAGGATTTGGGGTGGTATGTGGCGCATAATCTTCCGCCAGAGCTGATTGTCAGTTTGGTTAAGATTGCGACCCAGGGGGCGCATTCTGTGGAGCGTGTCGCGGTTGTGTCCGATGTGCGCACGCGGGAGTTCACGGGATCAATCGATACGGTTATTTCGCAGTTGAAGTCTGAGGGCATCAATCCGACGGTGCTGTTTATGGAGGCGCGGGATGATGTGCTTGTGCAGCGTTTCGATACTGTTCGTCGGACGCATCCTTTGCAGGGGTCGGGCACGTTGCTCACTGGCATTGAGCGTGAGCGTGAGTTGTTGTCGAAGCTTCGGGAAGATGCCGACATTGTGATCGATACGTCGAATTTGTCTGTGCATGATCTGCGCCGAGCGATTGAGTCAAGTTTTGCGTCGGCCGATGACAAGCGTCAGCACGTGACTATTCAGTCTTTCGGTTTCAAACATGGTGCTCCACAGGATGCTGACATTGTGGTGGATATGCGTTTCTTGCCGAACCCCTATTGGGTGGAGGAGCTTCGCCCGTTCCGTGGCGTTGATCGTCCGGTGTCGGATTATGTGTTGGGTGAGCAAGCTGCGCAAGATTTTTTGGATAATTTTGTCCGGATGTTCAGCACTATGACTGATGGCTATTTGCGTGAGGGAAAAAGTTTCATCACGGTCGGCGTTGGTTGTACTGGTGGGCATCACCGTTCGGTGGCGGTTGCAGAGGAACTCGCTCGGCGGCTGAGCGTCAATGAGCGTTTGGATGTCTCTGTGACCCACCGCGATATTGCGCGAAACTAGGGGAGTGCCGTGGGTAGTTGTGCTTCCAGTACGCCTCGGTCGGTGGCGTGTTTGGGCGGCGGTCATGGCCTGTTTCAAACGTTAACGGCCGCGAAATTGCTTGAGCCTGATGCGATCACTGCGGTGGTGACTGTCGCTGATGATGGTGGTTCTTCGGGCCGTATTCGCCGGGAGATGGATACGATCCCCCCGGGTGATTTGAGGATGGCGTTGGCTGCGTTGTCTCCGGATACTCCGCAGGGCAATTTGTGGGAGGAGACGCTCCAGCATCGTTTCGGCGGCCACGGTGCGCTGGCGGGGCATGCGCTGGGCAATTTGTTGCTGGTGGGCTTGTCGGATGTTTTGGGGAGCCACGTCCAGGCCCTTGACATGCTGGCGTCGATGCTGCGTTCTCGTGGCCGTGTGCTGCCAGTGTGCCCGATTCCTTTGGATATTGAGGCTGACGTCGCGGGGCTTGAGGATGATCCCCGGATGATGCGGGCTGTGCGTGGCCAGGTCGCTGTGGCGACTACGCCGGGTGAAGTCCGTCGGGTGCGGGTGGTACCTGAACAACCCGCGGCAACACCTGAGGCTTTGTCTGCGATCATGGAGGCTGACTTGGTGACGTTGGGCCCGGGCTCTTGGTTTAGTTCGGTCATTCCGCACCTGCTAGTTCCCGAGATTGTGGAGGCGTTGAATGACACCTCGGCGCACCGAGTAGTGGTTCTGAACTTGACTTCCGAGCCTGGTGAGACCCAGGGCTTTTCCACGGAGCGCCATATCCATATGTTGCGCCAGCATGCGCCGATGCTGCGTTTGGATACTGTGTTGGTTGATTCTTCCACCCTGTTGTCGCGGAGCGAACGGGAGCATGTGGTTAGGGCTGCAGAGTCTATTGGGGCCCGCGTCGAGTACGCTGATCTTACATTGGTTGAAGATGGGCAGCAGGGTCGTGATTCGGTGGCTTGGAAGTCTCCACGGCATGATCCCCATAAGCTGGCTGCTGCGCTTGCGGCACTCTCAGCGTGACGGCTGCCGTTGGATGATGCGGATGGTGAACCGTAGCGGGGGAAGTTGCGGCGCACTGTGCGGTAGCATGTTGAGGGCTGTTTTGTTGCTGCGAGCGTCGCGGCAGTTGTTGAAGTGAAAGAGGGATGTGGCGATGGTTGCTTTAACCGCACAGGTCAAAGATGAACTGGCGGCTGCCACTGTGACACGCCCGTCGGTTCGTATAGCGGAACTTGCGACGTTGATTCGTTGTGCTGGTTCGGTGGAACTGCCTGATCCAGGGGTTCCGGGTTCCGCAGCGGCTTCGCTGACGATCGAACTCGATCGCGAAGATGTTGCCCAACGGGTTCAGGACGTCTTGACCGGGGAGTTCAACCGGAAGGTTTCGCTGTCTTCGGCGTCGGATGGCAGTCATCGTAAAGCAACTGTCTACACACTCCACACCGATGACAAGGTTGAGGACTTGCTGCGTCGGGTAGGTTTGCTCAGCCGCAATGGACTGTATGTTGTGGGTCTGCCTCCTCGGGTTGTCAGCGGCACGGTGGCTGACGCCGAGGGGGTGTGGCGTGGTGCGTTCATGGCACGCGGCGTCGTTACTGATCCGGGGCGCGTCAGTGGGGTAGAGGTAATCTGCCCGTGTCCTGAGGTCGCTTTGGCTCTTGTGGGCGCTGCTCGCAGGCTGGGTATTGGCGCAAAGACCAAGGAGTCACGCGGGCAGGATCGTGTTGTGGTGCGGGATTCGGACGCGGTAGGCGCTCTGCTTACTCGCATGGGCGCACAAGTGTCGCGCCTGCAGTGGGAATCAACGCGCGCGGAACGCCAAACTCACGCTCCGGCACATCGATTGGCCAATTTTGACGATGCTAATTTGCGGCGTTCTGCGAGGGCGGCTGTGGCGGCGGCTGCACGTGTGGAGCGTGCCCTGGCCATTTTGGGTGATGACGTCCCGGAACACCTGGCGGAGGCTGGAACGCTGCGCGTGGAGCACCGTCAGGCGTCTTTGGAAGAGCTCGGCCGTTTAGCGGACCCACAGATGACCAAGGATGCGGTCGCAGGCCGTATCAGGCGCTTGCTGTCTATGGCTGATAAAAGAGCGAAAGACATGGGCATCCCTGATACCCACGCTGCTGTAACGGAAGAACTGCTCAACGACGTGTAAGGCCGTGCGGTCATACGCGTCCCACGGCTGCACAGTCCACAACAGGCTGGTGTGGAATCCAACGCCCGACAAATGTTGAATCATGTCCGATTGTGTGGGAATTGTGACTATTCTCACCACCGTTTTTCGCGCTATTATCAGCCACTTGACCAGCATGTTTAAGCACGGCTTCATTCACCCTTCTGAAAACGGGCATAAATCGGACTCGATCTCGTGCACAAGCGGGCAAGGCTGGTCTACAGTTGGAATTACCGGGATGGACAGCCCCCCAGGCACAGTAGTCAACCGGCAAGTGTTGGGGCTAAGAGCATCCTAAATGGACAAGTTCCACAACCTTCTCAAGGAGAACATCGTGACCGTTCGCGTTGGTATTAACGGCTTTGGCCGCATTGGCCGCAACTTCTTCCGCGCAGCACGCCTGCGTGGCAGCGACTTCGAGATCGTCGCTGTTAACGACCTCACCGACAACAAGACTCTTGCTCACCTGCTGAAGTTCGACTCCACCCTGGGCCGCCTGGATGCTGACGTCACCTTCGATGATGAGTCCATCACCGTCGATGGCCACCGCATCTTCGTCTCCGCAGAGCGCGACCCCAAGGACCTCAAGTGGGCCGAGCACAACGTCGATATCGTGATCGAGTCCACCGGCTTCTTCACCGATGCTGAGGCCGCGAAGGCACACCTTGAAGCCGGCGCCAAGAAGGTCATCATCTCTGCACCTGCAAAGAACGAGGACGCAACCTTTGTCGTCGGTGTGAACCACACCGATTACGATCCGGAGAAGCACAACGTCATCTCCAACGCATCCTGCACCACCAACTGCCTGGCTCCGATGGCCAAGGTCCTCAACGATACCTTCGGTATCCAGCGCGGCCTGATGACCACCGTCCACGCTTACACCGGCGACCAGCGCCTCCTCGACGCACCGCACCGCGATCTGCGCCGTGCCCGCGCCGCAGCCATCAACATGGTGCCTACCTCCACCGGTGCAGCCAAGGCTGTTGCTTTGGTTCTTCCTGAGCTCAAGGGCAAGCTCGACGGCTACGCAATGCGCGTCCCCGTTCCGACCGGCTCCGCTACCGACCTGACCTTCACCGCTGAAAAGCCCGTGACCGTCGAAGACGTTAACGCTGCTATCAAGGCTGCCGCAGAGGGCCCGCTCAAGGGCATCCTCGCTTACTCCGAAGAGCCGTTGGTATCCACCGACATCGTCACCGACCCCCACGCATCCATCTTCGATGCTGGCCTGACCAAGGTCATTGGCGACCAGGTCAAGGTCGTTTCTTGGTACGACAACGAGTGGGGTTACTCCAACCAGCTCGTCACCCTCACCGAGTACGTTGGCGAGCGCCTCTAGTTTTTCACTAGGCTTATAAGCATGCAGAGCCCGCGCGAGTTTCCACTAGGAAGCCCGCGCGGGCTTTGTACTTTCACCCCCACAGCGTCATAGCGCGTGAGCTGCTACAACCGCACTATCAGTACAGTTGGCGCGGCACTACTACAACACAAGGATCAATCATGGCTGTTAAAACCCTGCAGGACCTCCTCGATGAAGGCGTCGACGGGCGCTACGTCCTCGTACGCTCCGACTTCAACGTTCCCCTCGACGACAACGGGGTGATTACTGATCCCGGTCGCATCACCGCCTCGCTGCCCACCCTTAAAGCACTAGCTGAGGGCGGCGCAAAGGTCGTCGTCATGGCCCACTTGGGTCGCCCCAAAGGCGAAGTTAACCCGAAGTTCTCTCTGGCTCCAGTTGCAGAAGCCCTGTCCGACGCTCTCGGTCAGTACGTTGCCCTCGCATCGGATGTTGTAGGCGAGGACGCACACGAGCGCGCCAACGGCCTCACTGAAGGTGACGTCCTGCTTCTGGAAAACGTTCGCTTCGATCCCCGCGAGACCTCCAAGGACGAAGCAGAGCGCGGCGAATTCGCCGACCAATTGGTGGCCCTCGTTCCCGATGGTGTCTTCGTTTCCGATGGCTTCGGCGTTGTCCACCGTGCACAGGCATCTGTCTACGATGTTGCCCAGCGCCTGCCGCATTACGCCGGCAAACTGGTCGGCAAGGAAATCGACGTTCTTAAGAAGGTCGCCGAACAGCCTGCGCAGCCTTATGTCGTGGTCCTCGGTGGTTCCAAGGTCTCTGACAAGCTGGGCGTAATCGAAGCTCTGTCCACCAAGGCTGACAAGCTCATCATTGGCGGAGGCATGTGTTACACCTTCCTCGCTGCACAGGGCTACAACGTACAGAAGTCACTCCTGCAGGAAGAAATGATCGACACCTGCAAGGACCTCCTCGCGCGCCATGGCGACAAGATCGTTCTTCCCGTAGACCTCGTAGCTGCCGAAACCTTCGCTGCCGACGCAGCCAATCAGGTTGTCGCTCTCGACGCAATCCCCGAAGGCTGGATGTCCCTGGACATCGGACCGAAGTCTGTCGAATTGTTCGCAGAGACACTCAACTCCGCCAAGACCGTCTTCTGGAACGGCCCCATGGGCGTCTTTGAGTTCCCCGCATTCGCAGCAGGCACCCGCGGTGTCGCGCAAGCCATCATCGACGCAACAGCGCAAGGCTGCTTCAGCGTGGTCGGTGGCGGCGACTCCGCAGCCTCCGTTCGCGTGCTAGGCCTCGACGAAGAAGGCTTCAGCCACATTTCCACCGGTGGTGGCGCATCCCTCGAGTACCTTGAGGGCAAGCAGCTGCCAGGCGTTGCTGTACTCGCCTCCTAGACCACAACCCCGAAACTCATCAAGGAGAATCCCATGGCTCGTAAGCCACTCATCGCCGGCAACTGGAAGATGAATCTCAACCACCTCGAGGCCATCGCGACCGTGCAAAAGCTCGCTTTTGCACTTCCGAAGGAATACTACGAGGCAGTTGACGTCGCAGTGACCGTGCCTTTCACCGATATCCGCTCCGTACAGACCCTCGTCGAAGGCGACAAGCTTCAGGTCACCTATGGTGCACAGGATGTGTCCCAGCATGCCTCCGGTGCCTACACAGGCGAAGTGTCCGCCGAAATGCTGGCTAAACTCGGATGCACTTGGGTTGTGGTTGGGCACTCCGAGCGTCGTGAATACCACGGCGAAACCGACGCGGTCGTTGCTGCCAAGGCCAAGGCCGCACTCGGCCAAGAGATCCACCCCATCGTCTGCGTTGGTGAACCCCTGGAAATCCGCGAAGCTGGCACCCACGTCGACTACGTCGTCAGCCAGCTGAAGGCATCGCTAGAGGGCCTCAGCGCCGAGGATTTGTCCAACACTGTCATCGCCTACGAACCCGTTTGGGCGATTGGTACAGGCAAGGTTGCCTCTGCAGCTGACGCCCAGGAAGTTTGCCACGCCATCCGCGTAGCTATTGAGGAGCTCGCCGGAGCAGATGTCGCAGCCGGCATCCGCATCCTCTACGGCGGCTCCGTCAAGGCTGACTCTGTCGCAGAAATCGTTGGACAGCCCGACGTCGACGGTGGGTTGGTTGGTGGCGCTTCGCTTGATGGCGAGGCCTTCGCCAAGCTGGCAGCCAACGCCGCTCGATAGAGCAACCAACACGTAGGCCGGGGGATGTTCACACGCCCCGGCCTACGTGAATGTTTATGCTCCGGTGGGCTATACTCATCGAAGTCCGATTTTTACTCGCAGAGATAAGCAGGTTTTAATTTTTATGGCACTGACTCTTCAGATCATCCTCGTCGTGTCTAGCCTCGCTATGACCATGTTCGTCCTTCTTCACAAGGGCAAAGGCGGCGGCCTGTCTAGCCTCTTCGGCGGCGGTGTCCAGTCCAACCTCTCGGGTTCAACTGTGGTTGAGAAAAACCTTGACCGCATGACGATTATCATGGCGATCATCTGGATTGCCTGCATCATCGGCCTGAATCTTCTCCAAGCATACGCCTAATCCGCAGCCTCAAAATTAATGCCTCTACCAGGAGTTCCTGGTAGAGGCATTCTTTTTATTAGCTACACGGTGGCGGCAACTGGCTGCTGCGGTGGGGGAGTAAGCACCATACCGCGGCGCACCAACAAAGCACAGCACACCAAAGCAATAATCGCAGTAACCCCTTGGATATCTCCAAGTGCGCTGAGAACAGGGTTTGAGGAAAAACCACGGTCCGGATCAGCCAACCAGTTGGGGCCAGCGCCCTGTATGACAAGCAGCAACACACACCACCACTTGTACTCAAAGCCGCGAGCGAACTGAACAGCAACCAGGGGAACGAGTACGCTCATGATCGCCCAGTGGTGGGTAACCGCGTACGGCTGCGCTGTGCACACCAACAACGCAAACACGAATAGAACCCCCAGCTGATCACCGCGCTTGGTCAAAACAACCAAGGCGTACAGTGCGATAATCAACACGATCGCAACGAGCACGGCCCACACACCCACAAACAGGGCAGTATCCGGGGTTAGACCATGGCGGCTGAGCAATCCCGTCAGAGCCTGATTGCGGAAAAAAGACTTGTCCCCGGCACGGTTGGTGTCCAGAACAACTTCCGTCCAAAACAGACGACTATCCGAGGGTCGGGCCGCGAAACCGATAACGATGGTTGCTGCCAGAGTAACGATGGCGCGCAGGATGCTCGCGACGTCTTTGCGCAAAGCAAGAATTAACAGGAAAGCGAGGGGAGTGATCTTGATGCCTGCGGCGATACCGATCAGCACACCGCGGAAGCGACGCGGCGTCATTCCTGCCAAATCCGCAACAACCAAAGCGACCAAAACGATATCAACCTGGCCGAAAAACAAGCCGTTGCGAATCGGCTCGATCCACAGACCGATGCCGAGCAAGCACGCGGCCCAGCACCACGCGTGATCCTTGTCCACTCGGGCAAGGCGCAGGCCACCATAAATCGTCACAGCGACACTGAACGCCTCCACAGCAGCCCACGCAAGCTGCAAGGGTACAGCCCCGATCACGGACATCGGAGCCATCAGCAAGGCAGCAAAGGGGGGATAAATAAAAGCGAAGCCTGAGCGAGTGTGAAAGCCGTCGAATAGAGGCTCGTCACGGACGATGGCAAACCCTGCGTCCTGGAAGACCTGAAGATCCATCTGGAAGCCGTTGTACGCCATGTTCACGAGCATGCCCAGATACACAAGGCTGAAACCTAATCCGACACCAGCCAGTGTCGAATGCTTGTTAATGCTCACTGCACAACCCTTTTAGTCCGTGATCGCTTCAAGAGGTTTGGTGCGAGCTGCGCGTGTACCCGGAATAACAGCTGCTAGTACTCCAATAACACCCGACGCGACAATCATCCACGCCATATTGGCCCAAGGAACAATGATGCTATCGAGACCCTGGCCGGACAGGGTAGTGACGAAACACCAGCCGACGCCAAGACCAATTGCGGCGCCAACCAGCGCACCAAACACCGCGATATTAGCAGATTCGATGTAAATCATTCGTCTGATTTGACTGCGCAGCATACCCACCGCGCGCAGCATGCCGATCTCCTGTCGACGTTCGATCACACTCAAGGCAAGAGTATTGATAATGCCCAACACCGCAATGATCACAGACAGCCCCAGCAGCCCGTACAGGACGCTCAGCATTGTCGAGACAGTCTTAACAGATTCACCCTTGTATTCTTCCTTGTCCTGCACGTTAATGGTCATGTACGGCTTGGTCACGGCCTCGACTTCGGCGCGGACGGCAGAAGCATTAGCGCCTTCGTCCAATGTGAGGAACACCGAATTGACCGGTAGGTCTTCACCCGGCGCAATCTCCCGGGCGACGGCGGGACTGATATAGCCCTGGCCCAAAATGGGATTGTCTTTGAATACGCCACCGACACTGCGGGTCAGGCTGTTGTTAAGGTGAGCCAACTTCACATCGGAAATTCCGGCTGCTGTCAACGCATCCTTGACGGTCGTGTTGACCACCAGATCAGAAGTAAGTTGACCGGAGACTTTGTCCACCTCAATAGCCTGGGTGACATCCCCATCGATGATGGGCAACGTGGGTGGGCCAAACGGGCTGGCCAAAGACATATCCTCGGCGCTACCAGAAATCAACGCACCGGTAACGACGTCGCGGACACCGTCCACCTCGCGGACTTTATCGATGGCGTCGCCGGGGATCGAAAGGTTGCTGCCCTGAGGGGTGGTGAGCAGTAGCTCAGCCTTCAGCCCCGTGTCCAGCATGTCCGACAGGGAGGAACGCATCGTAGCACCCAACATGCCGATGGAGGACACCATCATCAAACCGAGCGTCAATGCAAAAGCAGTCGCGGCTGTCCGCCGGGGATTACGCCGCGCGTTGGTCGAGGCCAAGTGGCCAACGCGACGGAATGGAAGCCCCAAGACCCGTCCGATACCAGCGACGAAAGGAATAGACAATAGTGGCAAAATCAGCCAGGTTCCGATGATGATGGCCAGGGCTGCGACACCGATGGTGATCGACCGGAGCTTGACCTCGCCATCACTGTAGGCAGCCATAACGGAGGCAACGGCGCCGCCAACCACCAGCACACCACCGATAATGCTGCGCAGCAACAAGGAACGCACGCTGGTCTGCTCTTGCGAACGCATAGCCCGCACGGGATGAACCCGCCCAGCTGCGCGCGCAGGAGCCCACGCAGACACCACCGTCACCAAAGTACCCGCGACAAGCGGCGCGATAATGCCCTGCGGGGACAAAGACAAGCCCGCATCCGGCAAACCAAGAGACTTGGCCTCCATCAGCGCAGTCAAGGCCTTCACCAACCCCATGCCCGCGACAATGCCCAGCAGCGAACCAAACAGGCCAACAACCACGGCCTCAAACACCACTGAACGAGTAATCTGCTTACGCGAAATACCAATGGCACGTAGCAGCGCAAACTCGCGGTTACGCTGCGCCACAATCATCGCGAAGGTGTTGGAAATGATGAAGGTGCCAACGATCAACGCGATGCCCGCAAAGGCCCACAGGAAATAGTTGACGAAGCTCAGCGCTTTTTTGATCGTGTCAGTCAACTGCTCCGCCAACACCTTGGCGTCGGCGATTTTCTCATCGGGAAACATTTTCGCGACGTCATCACGAAAAGCCTTTGTGGCAGCCTCGTCGTGATCTTTGAGCTCAATGCTGACACTAGACACGTGGGTGCCATCAGTGAACTCACGGACAAAGTCAGACTCTGGGTAGAGCAAACTGCTCGAGCCGCCGGTCGACGTGGGGTAGTGGTAGATGCCGCTCACGGGCACCTTACTGCGCCCCTTCGGAGTGATCACGGTTAAGGTATCACCCGGTTTGATCCCGTTGAGCTCAGCAGTACGGTCATTGATAGCAACCTGACCGGCCTCGGGGTAGTTACCCTCCGTGAGCTCGAATTGCTTATTAGTCGCAGCCCCCGGAACAAAAGCCAAGGCCTCGGAGGGGGCACCACCGCTGCCTTCGAGGCGTTCACCCTTATCGTTACCGATAACCACCGTGACGTTTCTGGCGCTAACGGACACTGACTCCACCCGCGGGTCTTTACGCAGCTTCTCAGCCTCGGCATAGTCAATGCCGGCAGGATTTATGTCCTGCTGCACCACAACGTCGACATCATCAAACGCCGTCGACACGACGGATTCAAAACTGTGCTGCAACGTTGCAGTAAACATGGAAGAACCAGCGATAAAGGCGGTTCCCAACACCACCGACAACAGGGTTAGAAACAGACGAACCTTGTGGGCAGCGATGGTACGGAGAGAAATTGTGCGCATGGGAGAGGAAGCCATTTAGACCTCCTCAATCTTCGCCATGACCTTCAAAATGTCATCGACAGAGGGCTGCCGAATATCCTCAACCAACTGACCGTCCGCCAAGAAGACAACTCGGTCGGCGTAGCTCGCAGCTTTGGGGTCGTGGGTAACGATCACCACTGTCTGGCCAAGGTCATCCACAGCGGCGCGAAGGATACCTAGGACCTCGCTCGATGCATTCGAGTCGAGGTTTCCGGTCGGTTCGTCCCCAAAGATGATTTCTGGACGGGAAATCAAGGCGCGGGCCACCGCCACGCGCTGCTGCTGGCCACCCGACAATTCGTTCGGGCGGTGCTTGAGTCGCTTATCCAGCCCCAGCCGAGTGGTGACCTCTTCGAACCATTGCTCGTCGACCTTCCTGCCAGCAATATCCACCGGTAGGGTGATGTTCTCTGCGGCGGACAGGGTGGGCACCAAGTTGAAGGACTGGAACACAAACCCTAGGCGGTCCCTGCGGAGAGTAGTGATTTGCTTATCTTTGAGCGTCGACAAATCCGTATCGCCGATGTAGGTATGGCCCTCGGTAACGGAATCCAGCCCTGCCATGCAGTGCATCAGCGTGGACTTGCCAGATCCAGAAGGCCCCATGATGGCTGTGAACTCGCCCTTGTGGAACTCAATATTGACGCCGCCCAAGGCGGTCACAGCGGTATCGTCCTTGCCGTATCGTTTCACGACATTATCTGCACGTGCCGCGATGTCGGCCTTGGGCGCAGCATATTGGGCATCTTCGCTAATAAACACGGTGGTTTCGATCCTTCCTCGAGCTTCACCAACCGGCCACTGGTTGCGATCAGCACCCGCGATGGCCTGTGATGCAGCCTCCGCTTTTTGCGAACCGCTTATGAGCAACCACACATGATCGGCACTGTTGATAGCGGGGAAGGTCAAGGTCCCCCTGCATGCCGGTGGCTTAGGGGAGTCAGTAACAGCCATTGTCAAAGCGCCCTGCTCTTTGGTAGCAGCCGATCCCGGGAATAGTGAATTGATATGCCCCTCATGTCCCATTCCTAGAAGATGCAGATCGAATCCGTTGGGCGCGAACTCCAATAGGGTTTCCGCGTAGGCCACAGCGCGTTCCACGAGTTCTTCGGCGCTACCATCCAAACCCCAACCATGGATGTTGGACTCAGGGATATCAACGTGGTCGAGCAGTGCTTCCCGCGCCTGCCCCTCGTTGGATTCCGGGTCACTGACAGCAACATCGCGTTCGTCACCGAAAAATACCTGGACACGAGACCAATCGATGGAGGCGATAGGGAAGTTGTCTGCCTGCGCGCGCGACGCGGCGTCAAGCTCTGCGATGCGACGCAACGTTGCGATTCCCGCGGTACCGCCTGTGAACACGACGTTGAAAGACTCCTCCGGCGGGCGATTATCTAAGGTGCTGCACGCCAGTTCGACGAATTGCCGGGCAGCTGCATCAACAAGCTGATCGAGGTCTGCGAAAGTGCTGACCTGGGGGGCGGGGGCTTCGGTGGTGCTCATATGACTCACATGATCCTTCGGAAAATTTTAGAGGGCGGTAGCTGGTCGGCCGTTAGTCGGCTAGGTACTACTGGGCGCTGAACGTATCAACGTAACGAACGCGACTCAAGCCACGAAGCGCACGACCATAAGCCCGATCGGGGTCAAGGTGACGCAGCTCCTCGGCAAGGCAATCCGATTGCGAGCGTCGACTTAAAGCGACCAGCGCCGGAGGCCTGCCAGGCATCTGCACTGACAGTGTGGTGGCGTCTGCGACTTCGATGGTGATAGTTGAGGACGTGCGCATGATCTCCACCTTGGTGATGGCGATGCACGGGTTACCCTCATCATCAACAGGGATAGCCGGCTGGCCTGTAGATTCCCGAACAATGTTGACGCCCAGTCGATCAGCCAACCAGCCTGCAGCAAGATCAACGCTGGGGGAGTCCGCAGGGCCGAAAACGCGACCATCGATGATCTCCTCGTGTGGAGGCTGATCCATGGTGGCAGCCACGACTCCACGCCACGGGGTGATACGTGACCACGACATATCTGAGTCGCCCGGGGTGTAGTTGTTCCGACGCCGATAAATACTATCGACCGGTGGATCAAACAAAGCATCAGTGATGCGGCGCTGAGCGAGAGCACCGATCGGGTCGACCGCAGGGTCAATCGGTGCGGCAGCAGGCCACCACGCGACCACCGGGGTATCCGGCAGCAACAGTGGCCGCACCACAGCATCCAGATGCCGGGCGACGTCACCACGCAAATGCATCACCACTAGCTCGGAGGCCCCGGAGTCACCCCCCAGGTGGATGTCAGCGTCGACGCCGGCGGTCTCAGCCTCGGGGTCAGCAACCAGCATGAGTACACGCGAGGGGTGCTCACGGGAGGCATCATTGGTTGCTGTGATCAGGCAGTCGATATCGTCATCGGGGCTGCACACCACGATAAGGGTTAGGACGCGTCCTGTGGTCACCTGGGTGCCCAACTGCTTGGCGATCGCTGAAGAGTCAGTGTCTTCGAGGTGGATTAACATCGCTGTACTCCGTTAGCTAAAAGGTGACTATGGACGACGCCAGACGCGGCCTTCGCGGGCCATCATCCGGGTTGCTGATTCCGGACCCCACGTTCCTGCGGGGTATTGCTCGGGCTTCCCGCGCTGAGCCCAGTATTCGAGAATAGGATCCAGAATCGCCCAGGATAGTTCCACCTCTTCGTTTGTGGGGAACAAGGAGGCCTCGTCCAGCATGACGTCCAGGATCAACCGCTCGTAGGCCTCCGGGGACTCTTCGGTAAAGGCCTCAGAGTAGGAGAAATCCATGTTGACGTCGCGGACCTCCATCGTGGAGCCAGGCACCTTAGATCCAAAACGCATCAGCACGCCCTCGTCGGGTTGCACACGGATAACCACCGCATTGTTGGATGCTTCCTCCCCAGCCGACTCTTCGCTAAAGGGCGGATGAGGGGAGGGTTTGAACACAAGCGCGATCTCGGTGACTCGACGCCCCAAACGCTTACCTGTGCGCAGGTAGAACGGAACACCGTTCCAACGACGCGACTTAACCTGCAAGGTACAGGCCGCATATGTTTCCGTAGCGGACTCGGGGTCGAACCCTTCTTCCTCTCGAAGGCCCTGAACATAGTTCGAGCCTTGCCACCCCGCAGAATACTGGCCTCGGGCAGTGGTCTTCGCTAGGGGATAGACGGGGCTCGTAGCCCGAAGAACCTTGACCTTTTCTGCCTGGAGTTGCGCCGGAGTGAAGGCGATGGGTTCCTCCATCGCGATCAGGGCCAACAACTGCAGCAGGTGATTCTGGATGACGTCGCGGGCGGCACCGATACCGTCGTAATAACCTGCGCGTCCACCCAGGCCGATGTCCTCGGCCATGGTGATCTGCACGTGGTCAATGAATTGGTTGTTCCACAGGGGGTCAAACAACTGGTTAGCGAACCGCAGCACCATGATGTTCTGGACGGTCTCTTTACCTAGGTAATGGTCGATGCGGAAAACCGAGTCCTCCGGGAACACCTGGTTAACGATCTTATTGAGTGCCCGTGCGGATTCTTGATCGTGGCCAAAAGGCTTCTCGATGATGACGCGGCGCCAATGTTCCTCGGTAGCCTGCGCCATCCCCGAGCGATCCAACTGGTGGCATACGTCGGCAAAAAAGTCGGGCGGGACAGACAAGTAGAACGCCCAGTTACCGGCGGTGCCGCGGGTTTCATCGAGATACTGCAGCGTGCTTGCCAGGTTGTCGAACGCGGCGTCATCATCGAAGTTTCCCTTGCAGAACACCATCCCTTCCGTGAGTCGCTTCCACACGTTGTCCTGGAACTCGGTACGAGCACCTGCCTTGACGGCATCGAGCACGTAGTCCTGAAACTCTTCATTGCTCCAATCGCGGCGACCGTAACCCACCAAGCAGAAACCTGGGGGCAAGAGGCCACGATGGGCAAGATCGTAAATAGCCGGAAGCAGCTTTTTACGCGCCAGATCACCTGTTACGCCAAAAATAACCATCCCGCACGGGCCAGCGATGCGGGGCAGTCGTTTGTCATCAGAGTCTCTCAGCGGGTTGAACCACGGAGCGCTATCTTGAGCACCAGTAAGAGAATTACTCACGGATTTGTCTGTTTCTTTCGATCGACTGTGTTAACTGCGTTAGAGGCGCTGTTCAATGGTGTCGAGTAGTTGCTGCCAACTGTCAACAAATTTCTCCACGCCTTCGCGCTCGAGGACGGCAAAAACATCATCGAGGTCAACGCCGACCGCGCGCAACTGCTGCATGACCTTGGCAGAATCATTGGAAACCAAGGTCTTACCGTGCAGATCATCTGCAGCGAGAACAGCATCGATGGTCGACTCCGGCATTGTGTTCACAGTATCCGGTCCGGCCAGTTCAGACACGTATAGTGTTGCTGGGTAATCGGGGTTCTTCACTCCGGTGGATGCCCACAAGGGCCGCTGGACGTTGGCTCCGCGAGGAAGATCACCCATCGCCTTTGCGCGGCTAAACAGTTCGCTAAATGCAGCGTAAGCCTGCTGAGCATTCGCAACACCAGCTTTACCGCGAAGCGCCAAGGCTTCCTCAGAACCAATTGCTTCCAGGCGACGGTCAATCTCCACATCCACGCGAGACACGAAGAACGACGCTACCGAGAAAATCTTGGACACATCCAAACCTGCGTCGTGCGCACGCCGAATTCCTTCAAGGTAGACATCAACCACTTCTCGGTAACGCTCAACCGAGAAAATCAGAGTGACGTTCACGCTGATTCCGTTGGCGAGAGCCTCCGTGATCGCCGGTAGGGACTGCTTGGTGGCGGGAATCTTAATCATCGCGTTGTCCCGACCAACGGCTTCCCACAGTTGCTTCGCCTGCCTCACAGTCGCCGCGGCGTCCTCGGCATAGCGGGGATCGACCTCGATGCTCACCCGACCGTCAACGCCAGCCGTGGCACGATGAACGGGAGCGAAAACATCGCACGCAGCCGCGACGTCATCAATAGCCATTGCAAACACGGCCTCGTCTGCAGCAGCACCGCGCTGCTTGAGCTGCGCAATTTGCTCATCGTAGGCGTCGGACTCCCCACCCATGGCTCCTGCAAAAATAGCAGGGTTGGTGGTGACACCCACAATGTTTTTACTGTCGATGAGCTTAGCGAGGTTGCCGCTGTTGATGCGGTCGCGAGACAAGTCATCAAGCCACGTTGACGTACCGAGTGCGGATAGTTGAGCGATCTGGTTGCTCATCGTGCGGCCTCCATGGATTCGCGAGCGGCGTCGACCACAGCCTGTGCGGTGATGCCGAACTTCTCAAACAATTCTTCAGCCGGCGCGGATGCACCGAAGTGCTCCAGTGATACCGGCACACCTGCATCACCCAGCCAGCGGTACCACGGCATAGCGATCCCGGCCTCGACAGAGACGCGGGCGCGGACAGTCGGAGGCAGGACCTCATCAATGTAGGACTGAGGCTGCTCCGCGAACCAGTCCATGCAAGGAACCGACACAACGCGGGCGCGAATACCGTCCTTAGAGAGCTCGGCTGCTGCCTCAACTGCGAGTTGTACCTCAGAGCCACTAGCCATCAGCACGACCTGCGGATCCTCCACATCAGCCAGGATGTAGGCACCTCGGGTAACACCCTCGAAAGCCTTTTCCTTTGTACCTTCCAGCACGGGAACGTTCTGGCGGGTCAAGGCCAAGCCCTTCGGCCCCTCCCGGTATTCCAGAGCAGCCTTCCATGCGGCTGCGGTCTCGTTAGCATCGGCAGGGCGCAGCAGGGATACGCCGGGGATAGCGCGCAGTGCGGCAAGCTGCTCGATCGGCTGGTGGGTCGGGCCATCCTCACCCAAGCCGATGGAGTCGTGGGTCCAGACGTAATAAGCATCGGTACCCATCAGTGCGGCCAAACGCACAGCTGGACGCATGTACTCGGAGAAGATCAGGAAGGTTCCGCCGTACATACGGGTCGGGCCGTGCAGGGCAGCACCGTTAATGATTGCGCCCATTGCGTGCTCACGGATGCCATAGTGAACATTGCGTCCGTACGGCGAAGTAGTCCAGGTGTCCGTCGTGATCTCCTCGGGGCCGAAGGAATCAGCACCCTTGATGACGGTGTTGTTGGAACCAGCGAGGTCCGCAGAGCCTCCCCACAGCTCGGGGAGAGCCGCTGCTGCGGCTTGGATGACGGCCTCTGATGCCTTGCGGGTGGCCATGCCCTTGGGGTCCGCATCCCAGGTGGGCAACGAGTCTGCCCAATCCTGCGGCAATTCACGTGCGGTCGCGCGCTCGAGAAGCGCCTTGCGTTCCGGATTAGCTTTAGCCCACTGGTCAAAACGCTGTTGCCACTGGGAGTAGCGTTCAGCGCCACGCTCACGAAGCGCACGGGTGTGCTTGAGAACTTCATCGGACACTGCGAAATCGACTTCGGGATCAAACCCCAGGAACTGCTTGGCGCTAGCGATCTGCTCCGCTCCAAGTGCTGCGCCGTGAACCGAGCCGGTGTTCATCCGCGGGGCAGGGTAGCCGATCACGGTGCGCAAACGAATGAAAGTGGGGCGCGGGTCGGACTGAGCCTTGGCTACAGCCTCGAGAATGCCCTCGACGTTTTCACCGCCATCGACTTCCAGGGTCTGCCAACCGTAGGCCTTGTATCGCGCGACGACATCCTCAGTGAAGGCGATGCGGGTATCTTCTTCAATGGAAATGCGGTTGTCGTCCCAGAAGACAATCAAATTGCCCAGCTGCTGGGTTCCAGCGAGGGAGCACGCCTCTGCGGTGACGCCCTCTTGAACATCGCCATCAGAGCAGATCACGTAGATGAAGTGATCGAACAGGGACTTGCCAGCGGGAGCCTCCGGATCGAATAGTCCGCGCTCGCGGCGTGCGGCCATCGCCATACCGACGGCAGAAGCCAAGCCTTGGCCCAGCGGGCCGGTGGTGATTTCGACACCATCGGTGTGACGGTACTCAGGGTGACCGGGGGTGAGGGCGCCCCAGGTACGCAAAGCTTTAAGGTCATCAAGTTCAAGGCCATAGCCGCCAAAGAACAACTGGATGTACTGCGTCAGGGAAGAGTGGCCGCAGGACAGCACGAAACGGTCGCGCCCCATCCACTCCGGGTGAGCCGGATCGACGTTCATTACCTTCTGGTACAAGGTGTAGGCCAGAGGTGCAAGGCTCATCGCAGTGCCGGGGTGGCCGGAGCCACATTTTTGAACTGCGTCTGCAGCAAGCAGGCGGGCGGTATCAACAGCCTTCGAATCAACTGGGGACCAATCGGAAGGATATGAGGGCTTCAGGAGACCCTGCAGGTCAGCGGGAAGCTGATCGATAATATCCTGGGCGTTATGGGTGGTTTTATCGCTCACTATGGGTGGCTCCCTCGATCAAATTGGGCGTGACTTTTACTCGGCCCAGCTTAGCAGCCGCAGCCGTACGCCGCCCCACGAGTACAGTGTGCAGGACCACTGTCATAGCCCCGTCGTAGTGTCTGAGTCGATATAAGCAACACAAACGGCTAGCATGTCCTAGTTAGCACTTGTAACCACGAACCGCACCGACCGTGCGCTGGAGGAAAATCCCTTGGAGACAATCAAGGCCTATTTTGCGCTCACGAAGCCTAGGGTCATTGAGCTGCTCCTGGTCGCCACATTCCCAGCAATGCTGCAGGCCGACCGCGGCGAAAACCACATCGCTCTCATCTTGCTGACCGTGATCGGCGGGTGGATGGGCGCTGCTGCTGCGAACACCTTCAACATGATCGCCGATTCCGACATCGACAAGGTGATGAAGCGCACCGAACGGCGACCACTAGCCAAGCACACGGTATCCAACCGAAACGCCACCATTTTCGCGTGGTCGTTGACCGTCATTAGTTTCTTCTGGCTTTGGCTGTTGTGCCATTCGCTGCTTGCTGCACTGTTCGTCATGGCGACCATAGCCTTCTACATCTTCGTCTACACTAAGTGGCTTAAGCGCTCGACGCCAATGAATGTCGTCTGGGGCGGCGCTGCTGGATGTATGCCCGTGATGGTCGGTTGGGCAGTCATCGTGGACAACCTACCTGCGGGACAGCCCCACAACTGGTGGCAAGCCATCGTACTGTTCCTCATCATCTTCTTCTGGACGCCGCCGCACACCTGGGCTCTAGCGATGCGCTACCGCGAAGACTATGAAGCCGCAGGGGTTCCAATGATGCCCGTGGTGAAAAAGCCCCTCGAGGTCACCAAACAAATTATCGCGTACACGGTGGCGACCGTCCTCACCACCTTTGCTCTGCTGCCGGCTGCCGGTTGGCTTTACGCAGTGGTGGCTGTCGCTGCTGGAATCTGGTTTACCTGGCTAGCAATCAGCCTTCACCAGGGCGTCAAAAAAGGCGTAGAGGTTCGCCCCATGCGCCTCTTCATCATGTCGAACAACTACTTGTCAGCCGTGTTCCTAGCGCTGTCCGTTGACGCCCTGCTAGGCCTACCCACCCTGATCTAAAACCCAGGCAGGTAGGCCCCGCCTCACAACGGCAATTACTTAGACACCCTCAACACAACCGAACCTGTGGTGCGGCGCTGTTCCAGCTCACGGTGAGCCACCGCGGCGTCATCAAGATCAAACTCGGCCCCCACTCGCACGTCTAAAGTGCCATCGACAATCATTTGCACGACAGCTTGGCCACGATAAGCGAACTCGCCAGGCTCGCTAGTCCACGCTCCGATGCTGGGGCGGGTGAGGAAAATGGAGCCATGTGCATTCAACTCCTGCGGATCCAGAGGCTCTACCGGCCCGGAAGCAGCACCGAACAAACACACAGTGCCACGTGTGCGCACAGCATCAAGGGAGTGCTGGAAGGTATCCTTACCCACCCCGTCGTAGACAATATCCACGCCGCGGCGATCAGTCAGCGCACGAACGCGGTCCGCAAGGTCGTCGCCGTAGCGCAGAACATGATCCGCACCAGCTTCGCGCGCTAGGGCCTCCTTATCGTCGGTGGACACTACTGAAATCACGCGTGCGCCACGTGCCTTCGCCATCTGTGTGGCCAGCAAACCAACGCCACCGGCGCCAGCAGTCAGCAAGCAGATCTGGCCTTCCTGCAAAGGAAACACCCCATCAGTCAGGTAGTGCGCAGTAATGCCCTGAAGCAACATTGACGCCGCGACCTCAGGCTTTACCTGCTCTGGTACGGCCACCAAGCGATCACGGGGGACACACACCTGCTCCGCATAGGAACCGAACGCGTCACACCAGGCCACAAGCGTTCCCTCGGCGATCTCGCCCCGAGGATCATGAAGTACCCGACCCGTGCCCTCAAACCCGGGGGTCAGTGGAAGTTCATGGGGATAGACGCCTTCGCGGAAATACACGTCAATAAAATTCACCCCGGCGACGTCGACGGCCACAAGAACCTCCGAGTCACTCGGGGTGGGGGCATTAACTTCTGACGGGACCAGAACCTCTGGTCCACCATGCTTGGAAACAACGATAGCCTTCATGGCTACCCAGACTAGCGCCTAAGCCACACGCCTGCGGCCAAACGCGAAAACAAAACCGGTGTAGGCAGTCACCACGCCGGACAAACCCACGTGGAAGGGGACAGTCCACCGAGGAACGCCCCAACGGTACTGGATAATTCCGATGGCTGCCTGCACGACGATGAAGGCAATGAGCACGCAACCGTAGCGCAGGGCATGGCGGGCGGCCTCGGGGTTATCACCCAGCACGGATCCCTTGATCGCTGCCACCGCGTACAAAGCAACAATCAAGCCGATTGTCAGGCCGAGGTAGAGGTACATGAAGTGGGCGTGAACGTGCGCGATCTCAGCAAGATCAATAGCTAAGCGTGAGCTTTCAGTAACGTCCACATCGCCTGCATGTTGTCCCGCGCCCGTCACCATTGTGCCTGTCGCCAGCACCAAAGCCAATGACGCCGCGGAGCCTACAGCCAACCAGCGTAGAGGTTCGGGGAAGAAGGCGACGCGGTGGCCGTCATCAGGTTCTTGCACGCGCACCCATGCGACCGCAGCAGCCCATACCAGGATCATCGAGGGCAGGAAGTGCATAGCCACCGACCACCACTGGAGTTTAAGCAACACCGACATCGCACCCAACAAGGCTTGAATGACCACGCCAACGAACTGGAACACGGCGTGGTAGCGCAACTCGCGGCGGCGCCCACCAGCGAATACCGCGTACCAGAATGCGATTGCGCCGGCGGCAACAACAAAGGTTAGTAGACGATTACCCCACTCAATTGCTTGGTGAAGCCAGGGTGCGGCCCCGGCAACGGGAACCAGGGAACCTGGGTGGCAATTCGGCCAGGACACACAGCCCAAACCAGACCCCGTCACGCGCACAAGTGAACCGGTGAATACGAGTCCGGCTTGGAAGACAAGCAGCACCATCGCTGCCCTCATCTGCCCCTTCTGGCTACGCAAAGAAGACAAAAAACGCTGGACAAACTGGGGTTTTTTATCAGTCACGTTAAACAGCATAGACGCAGGCACACCCTCAAAGCAGCCAAGGACACCCCAGCTACAAGAAGAAATCTATGTGAATTTAAACAATCGGGTAGCAGCGACCGATCCGACCAGCGCCCATGCACCGATGATCACGCATTCAGCCACTGGAACATGCCCCGCGAAAGCGGACTCGAGGCCTTCGGCAAGAGCCACGCTAGGAACAAGCTCAAGCCATAGCGGGGGAGTAGCCCCCAGGCGAATAGTCGCATAAGAAGCAATGCCGACGAATAAGAACCACAGCAGGTTGCCGAACGCAAGCACAAACTCTGAGCCGAGGGTACCGCCCAGAAGCAAACCGAGTGCGCAGAAAGCTGCGACGCCCAGAATCAAGACCACCGCAGCCAACGCGACGTCAACAGGCGCGGCGCGCCATCCTAGCACCACGGCAGTCACACCCAAGATGAGGGTCTGTACCGCAGCAACGGCAAGCACAGCCGCAACTTTGCCCGCGATGATGGTCCACGGGGGAACACCGGAGGCGCCGATGCGTTTAAGCGCACCATAACGACGGTCAAAGGCCACCGCGATGGCCTGTCCCGTGAAACCCGAACTCATGGCAGAAATCGCCAAGGTCAAGGGGAAAACAACGTCCAAACCCATTTCCACCACGTCAAAAACGGTGAGGGTCACAAGAGATACAAAGGGGATTACCAGGCTGAGCAGTTGTTGCTCTCCGTGGCGTAGAAAAAGTTTCGATTCGATAGCCGTCTGCGCCCGCACCATAGAGGCTGTGGAAGCCCTTCGAGGGTCGGGTGCGAAAGAAACATTGTCGAAGCGACCGCTACCGTGCGTTATGGGGGTAGTCATGGTCTAGTTCCTCATCTCTCGCCCGGTGATGGACAAAAATACATCTTCAAGAGACTGTTGATCGGTGTCTAAGTGACGGATTAAGCAACCTTGCTCGGCAGCGGCATGGGCAATCGAAGCAATTAATTCTGGGGTTATGTCTGTGCTGCATTCCACGCGGTAGTTCGAAGGCCGAACCGCACCAAGGGATACTCCGGGTACGGCGCGTTCGAAAGCCGCAGCGTCGAGCGGGGTGGTCGTTTCCAGGGAGACAATGCTGCCAGCCCCCTGCGCACGCAACTGCGCTGGAGTGCCTTGTGCAACAACTCGACCTTGGTCGATGATGACAACATGGTCGGCGAGCGCTTCGGCCTCGTCCATGAGGTGTGTCGTCAACACTATGGTGACGCCATCTTCCCGCAGCCTGGACATTAATTCCCAGACCGCCAGTCGCGATTGCGCATCCATACCTGCCGTGGGTTCATCGAGAAATACGAGTTCCGGTCGACCCACAAGCGCGCAGGCTAGAGACAGGCGTTGCTGCTGGCCCCCAGAAAGCCTTCGGAAAGAGGTTTTGGCGTGCGCGGATAGCCCTACGGCATCCAGCAGCCATTGTTCATCCAGCGGGTTAGCGCTGTAGGAGGCCACCAGGTGAAGCATTTCAGCGACCCTAATACCCGGGTAGGCGCCGCCACCTTGCAGCATAATGCCGATGCGGCGGCGAACTTCATTGGCCTGTGTACTTGGATCGAGGCCGAGCACACGGATCTGGCCAGAGGTGGGTTTGCTGAACCCTTCGCACATCTCGATGGTGGTTGTTTTGCCAGCTCCGTTGGGGCCTAGCAGTGCTAGGACTGAGGCTGGGGGAAGGCTGAGGGACAGTCCATCCACCGCCGTGAAGTCACCAAATCGCTTAACGACGTCGCGTAGCTCTAGGGCCGCAGGGCGTTGTGCCGTTGCTGGTTGAGAGGCCTGTAAGGCTGCGGTGGATATAGGCATGTCAGTCACGACAGACCAGTTTAGGCCAGGATCTTGCGAAACAGCCACCAGGCGCACAGCATAAAGCTGAGGTACACCAGAAGCGCACCGAGATAGATGCTCAATACGGTGCCGGGTTGGAGCGCCAAACCTCTGGGGAGGACGAAGAAGCTCATTAAAGCCGAGTAGACAATAACGGGGATGCGGAACACCGGCCGGTTCGCCCATGCGGCAAGCGGAACCACTGCCCACAGCACGTACCAGGGGTGGACTACGGGGAACAGTACAACGAGGACCAGCGTGGACACGCCGAGACCGCCCAGGGGGTGGATTCTTCCGAGGTAGGTCGCAATAAGTAGTCGGAGGGTCAGCGCCGCCCCGACAGCCATGCCCACGCCTCGGGTGAAAATTGCGATGCTATCAATGTGGTCCCCGAGGCCGAGGTGCATTCCCAAGGTTCCGGCCCCCACGGCGGCGTTGGTTGTCATCGACATCCAGCTGCGGATGGTTGCAGCACCGCCCTGGCCACTAATCCACCCGGTCCCAATGCCCGTCACACCGGTAACCAGAGCCACTGAAGCAACCAAGCACACAGCCTCGAATACGGCAGCGCCAGACAAGGCCAGCCATTGCGGTACGTCACGGGCACGTAACACGCGGGCGACGGCCATCCCAAGGAATCCGAGCCCAATGAAGCCGGTGACTTTGACCATTCCGCCGCATGAAATCAGTGCCGAGCCGCACACGAGCCAGAGCACAGCGTTGCGCCGAAGACCCATTTTGAGGTGGTCGATGCCACGCAACCCACATTCCAAACCAGCGAGTGCGCACCCGAGCATGATGGTCTCATTGTGCACACCGCCAACCAGGTGTAGGAGCGCTAGCGGGTTGAGAATGGCCAACCACAAAGTAGCCTGAGCGCTGACGGCACAGCGCTTTGCTAACCGGGTCAATGCCCACGCGGTGACAACCATCGCGACGATGGACACCAATCGGTGGACGAACACCGCGGCCACAATGTGATCATGTGTTACCCGAGATATTGCTTCGGCGATGCCAAGAGCCACGGGCCCGTAGGGGGAACCGGAGTGGGCCCAAATGTAAGGCACCGAGCGAACGAGCGGGTTATCTACAGCCAATAGGTCGGCGGGGCCTCCTGAGTAGGGGTCTAGGCCCTGAGCTGCTATTGAGCCCTGGGCCAAATATGAATAAACATCCTGGCTGAACAATGGCGCTGTAAGAATAATTGGCGCCACCCACGTGATAAACGTTCTTTTGACTAATGACTTCGATGCGCGAGGGCGAATCTTGTCTGCGGTCGTCAACGCCACACCTACGAAAGGAATGGCCAGCAACCATGCTGTCACCAGGAACCCGACGCCGACCATGGTCACCATGGATGAGGTTTGCAGCAGCCGACCCATGATGCTCCCTCCGGGGAACCTCCAGTACCTGTTGTCAACGACAGGTAACGCCCCTGCTCCCAGCCCACCAAGCCCAATCAGCAAGGCGCCGACGGTACCCAACCAGCGCAAAATGTTGAAGCGAACAGTTTCTGCGATGGTGAGGTCCCGGTAGCCTCGCGTAGGAGGTGTTGTGGGAGCCGCAGGTCGGTTTTCCACGTGCAGCGTGGAGGTCTTCGAACCCAAGGCTCCCAATGAGGGGAGGTCGCGTTGAAGATAGCGCCAGGCGCGCTGCAGGGGGGAATTGCTCACCCGCACTAGTGTATAGAATTTCGCTCTCAACTGGGCAATTGGCGCGAAATAAAGAATTAAGGAACACTGGTGTTGTCTAATTTTCCGATACCGTCCCCCGACGGGTTTTCACACCTTGAGCATTGAGGATCTTTGAAGCAGGTGAATACGAGCGCGAACAACGCGAACATGCAGGGCGACAGCATGGGTAGTACCCATGTTTCCTCGTCCGCTTCGGCGCACACCAACACCCGCAGTCAAATCCTCCTCCTGTTGCTCCATGGTGGCCCTTTGAGCGCGGCGGACATCGGAAATGAACTCGGCTTTTCGGCCGCAGGTGTCCGTCGCCACCTGGACAACCTTGTTGACGAAGGCTCTGCAGAATTCTTCCACCCACGGGCCCCACACGGTGGGGTCGGCCGTAGCCGCGGCAGGGGTCGACCTGCAAAGCTTTTTAGACTGACCGATGCAGGGCGAGCCCACTTTGGTCACAACTACGATTCACTGGCGGCAGCGGCGTTGCGTTCGCTGCGTGAAGTCGGTGGATCTGACGCAATTTATGCCTTCGCTCGCAGCCGAGTGGAGGATATAGTGGGCGAGCTAGCCCACGACACCGCCCCGCATAGGGAGTCGACTTTGGCCACAGCCCGGGCCCTCGTCGACAAGTTCGCTGAGCATGGCTACGCAGCTTCGCTCGGCGACACCAACAACGGTGTGCAGTTATGCCAGCACCATTGTCCTATTTCGGCAGTGGCAGCGGAGTTCCCTGAGCTCTGCGAGGCCGAGCACGATGTGATTGCTGAACTGCTCGGCACGCACATTCAGCCTCTGGCTTCCATCGCGGGAGGCCATGGCATTTGTACGACGCACATCCCCTTGACAGTCGTTCACTCACGCGCTCGAGAGCACTGCTGTTCGGACGCTGAAGGCGACACCGTCACACATTCGGATACAAACACTTAACACACTTGAAAGGAGCGGACGATGACTCAGAGTCAAACAACTGTGGACGCGCCAAAAACTGACGAGGAAATTATCCAGTCAATTGGTGCATACAACTACGGCTGGCATGACCCAGACATCGCTGGTGCCTCCGCCCAACGAGGCCTCAACGCTCATGTCGTAGCTGACATTTCCGCCAAGAAGAACGAACCACAGTGGATGCTTGACACCCGTTTGAAGGCTCTGAGCATCTTCGATAAGAAGCCGCTACCCACCTGGGGCGCCGACTTGTCGGACATCGATTTCGACAACATCAAATACTTCGTCCGCTCCACTGAGAAGCAGGCCACCAGCTGGGAAGAACTTCCCGAGGACATTAAAAACACCTACGACAAGTTGGGTATTCCGGAAGCTGAAAAGCAGCGCCTTGTCGCCGGTGTCGCAGCACAGTACGAGTCTGAGGTCGTGTACCACCAAATCCGCGAGGATTTGGAAGAAAAGGGCGTGATTTTTGTCGATACCGACACCGCGCTGCGCGAGCATGAGGAACTGTTCAAAGAGTACTTCGGTACGGTCATTCCCGCAGGTGACAACAAGTTCTCTGCACTGAATACCGCAGTGTGGTCTGGCGGCTCTTTCATTTACGTTCCTAAGGGTGTCCACGTCGACATTCCTCTTCAGGCGTACTTCCGCATTAACACCGAGAACATGGGTCAGTTCGAGCGCACCCTGATCATCGTTGACGAGGACGCCTACGTCCACTACGTCGAGGGCTGCACGGCGCCGATCTACAAGTCTGATTCTTTGCACTCCGCCGTGGTGGAGATCATTGTGAAGAAGGGCGGTCGCTGCCGCTACACGACCATCCAGAACTGGTCGAATAACGTCTACAACTTGGTGACTAAGCGTACCAAGTGCGAAGAGGGCGCCACCATGGAGTGGGTCGATGGAAACATTGGTTCCAAGGTGACGATGAAGTACCCCGCTGTGTGGATGACTGGTCCGCATGCCAAGGGCGAGGTGCTGTCTGTTGCGATGGCCGGCGAAGGCCAATTCCAGGACACCGGCGCCAAGATGGTGCACATGGCACCGCACACTTCCTCGAATATTGTGTCGAAGTCGGTTGCGCGTGGTGGCGGTCGCGCCGCTTACCGCGGGTTGGTTCAGATCAACAAGGATGCCCACCACTCGACCTCGAACGTTGAGTGCGACGCCTTGCTGGTTGACAACATCTCACGTTCGGATACCTACCCATACAACGACATCCGCAACGATCACGTGTCTCTTGGCCACGAGGCTACTGTCTCTCAGGTGTCTGAAGATCAGCTGTTCTACCTAATGAGCCGAGGCATCCCCGAGGACGAAGCTATGGCGATGATCGTTCGTGGTTTCGTGGAGCCTATCGCTAAGGAGCTCCCAATGGAGTACGCGCTGGAACTCAACCGCCTGATTGAACTGCAGATGGAAGGATCGGTGGGCTAAGAACCATGCAGGAAACTGAAATCACCATGCCGGTGAAAAACGCCACGTACCACAACAACAAGGGTGACCTCTTCACCTCTTTCGACGTCCAAGATTTTGATGTGCCCAAGGGACGCGACGAGGTGTGGCGCTTTGTACCCCTGCGTTCCCTGCGCGGCCTTCATGATGGCACTTTTGCCGAAGCTGTCAGTCCTGACGTCGCGGTGGATGTTCCTGAAGGCGCCGACGTCACTGTCGAGCGCGTCTCGGTCGATGACGATCGGATTGGTCGTGCCGGCGGCGCGGTTGACCGCGTTGGTGCACAGGCGTGGACTGCTGCCGAGAAGGCAACGCTGGTGACCGTGAAGAAGAACGCGGTTGTCAACGAGCCCATCACCATTACTGTCACGGGGCGCGGGGACGGTGTGACCTCCTTTGGTGCACTAACCATTGACGTGGAGGAGGGCGCCGAGGCGTTCGTCAACCTTCATTTTGTTGGTTCCGGTACCCATGCTGACAACCACGAATACCTGGTGGGCGACAATGCTCGTCTGACCGTTGTTGTGCACGAGGATTGGAATGATGACGCCGTGCACCTCGCCGGCGAGAAGGCTGTCCTTGGCCGCGATTCTTACTTCCGCCACAATGTCGCCTGCTTCGGCGGGGAACTGGTGCGACTCGTTCCCTCTGTGCGCTTCACCGAGCCCGGTGGAGATGCGGAAATGCTCGGCGTGTACTTCGCCGATGCAGGGCAGTTCTTTGAACAGCGCCTGCTAGTGGACCACGCTGTCGCCAACTGCCGTTCCAACGTGATGTACAAGGGCGCGCTGCAAGGCGAGGGCGCCCGAACCTCTTGGGTGGGCGATGTCCTTATCCGCTCCAATGCGCAGGGCACCGACACCTACGAGGTCAACCGCAACCTTGTCCTCACCGAGGGTGCTCGCGCAGACGCTGTGCCCAACTTGGAGATCGAAACTGGCGAAATTGCTGGTGCTGGCCATGCCGCGACCGTTGGACGATTTGATGACGAGCAGCTGTTCTACCTGCTGTCGCGCGGTATCACTAGCGAGCAAGCCCGCCGACTTATCGTTCGTGGCTTCTTCTCTGAGGTCATTGGCCGCATCCCGGTGCCGGCCATACGCGATGCACTCGAAAGCCGAATTGCTGAAGAACTCGAACAAACGGAGCTGTAAACGCATTCGCGCTCAACGCAGCGCTAACGGATACATTCATTCACTGGGATCATAAGGAAACACACATGAGCACTCTCGAAATCAAAAACCTTCGCGCAAAGGTCGTCACCAACGACGACGAAGCAGGTAAAGAAATTCTCAAAGGCGTCAACCTCACCATCAACTCTGGTGAAACTCACGCCATTATGGGCCCCAACGGCTCCGGCAAATCCACCCTTTCGTACACCATCGCCGGCCACCCCAAGTATGAAGTGACCGAGGGTGAAGTCCTACTCGACGGCGAGAACCTTCTCGACATGGATGTCGATGAGCGTGCCCGTGCTGGTCTCTTCCTCGCTATGCAGTACCCCGTCGAGGTACCCGGCGTGTCCATGGCTAACTTCCTGCGCACAGCAGCATCCGGAATCCGTGGCGAAGCTCCCAAGCTCCGCGAATGGGTTAAGGAAGTTCGCGAAGCAATGGAGGAGCTTTCCATCGACAAGTCTTTCTCTGAGCGAAGCGTTAACGAAGGGTTCTCCGGTGGCGAGAAGAAGCGCCACGAGGTTTTGCAGCTTGGTCTCCTGAAGCCAAAGTTCGCCGTATTGGACGAGACCGACTCCGGTCTGGACGTCGACGCGCTCCGTGTCGTATCCGAGGGCATCAACCGTTACAAGGAACGCGAAAACGGAGGCATTTTGATGATCACCCACTACAAGCGCATCCTTAACTACGTCCACCCCGACTTTGTCCACGTGTTTGCCGACGGCAAGATCGTCACCTCTGGTGGCCCCGAACTTGCTGACGAACTCGAGGCACACGGTTACGATCGCTTCATCAAGTAGCATGAGCACCCCAGCGTTCACTCTTCCGGATGGCAGCCTCAACACCGCCGCCATCCGGGAGGAGTTCCCGATCCTCAGCACACGCGTGCGCGGCGGCCAGACGCTCGCTTACCTTGATTCGGGCGCGACGTCACAACGCCCACGGTCAGTGTGGAAGGCCGAAGAGGAATTCGTGCTGGGAACCAACGCTCCGGTTCACCGCGGCGCCTACCAGCTAGCAGAATTGGCAACCGATGCGTACGAACAAGCACGTGCGGACATCGCTGCATTTGTCGGCGCCAGCAGCCAGGACATTTCCTTCTGCAGCAACGCCACTGCAGCGCTGAACACCATCGCCTATTTCTTTAGCGACTCCCGTTCAGGTGACAAGAAAGCGAGCCGCACGCAGGACGCCACTGCCGCCAACCCCCTTGCGGTCGGGCCGGGCGACACCATAGTGGTGACCGAACTTGAGCACCACGCCAACCTAGTACCCTGGCAGGAACTAGCACGGCGTACGGGAGCGACTTTACGCTGGTTGAGCGCCACCGCGGACGGGCGCATCGACCTTGACTCCCTGGCCTTCGACGCCAGCGTCAAGGTGGTTGCCTTCACCCACCAATCCAACGTCACCGGCGCTATCACTGACGTCGCCGCGATGATGGACAAGGTTCAGCGCGAAGCACCCCAGGCACTCACCGTGCTTGACGCCTGCCAATCCGTGCCGCACATGCCCGTTAACTTCGCGGAACTCGGCGTAGATTTCGGAGCTTTCTCCGGGCACAAGATGTGTGGTCCCACCGGCATCGGCGTCTGCTACATCGCGCCCAAGTTGCGTGACAAGCTCCCTCCGGTTACCTTCGGGGGAAGCATGATCGAAATCGTCCGTATGGAGCATTCCACCTATCAACCGGCTCCGGAGCGTTTCGAAGCCGGCACCCAGATGAACAGCCAGGTGGTCGCTCTTGGCGCTGCGGTGAGGTTTTTGAGCTCCATCGGTATGGATGCCATCAGCGCTCACGAGCACCAGCTGGTGAGCTACGCCATTGAGCAGCTCACAGCTATCGACGGTGTGCGTATCGTTGGGCCTACGGACATGACGTTGCGGGGTGGCGCTGTCAGCTTCCTGCTGGAAGGTGTGCATCCTCACGACATGGGGCAAATTTTAGACTCCGAGGGAGTCGCCATCCGCGTCGGCCACCATTGCGCTTGGCCCGTGCACCGTACTCTGGGAGCACAAGCGACCGCCAGGGCGTCGTTTTACCTCTACAACACGCGTGAGGAAGTCGATAGGCTTGCTGCCGCGGTCAGGAAAGCAAAGGAGTTCTTCGGTGAACATTGAGCAGATGTACCAAGAGGTCATCCTTGATCACTACCGGCACCCACAACATGCCGGCCTTCGGGACAACTTTAACGCCGAAGTGCACCACGTCAACACCTCCTGTGGCGACGAACTGACACTTCGCGTGCACCTCTCCAAGGACGGCACAACAGTTGAAGACATTTCTTATGACGCCGAGGGGTGCTCGATCTCGCAAGCATCGACCTCTGTCATGGCTGAGGAGATCATCGGCCGTCCTGTGGAAGAGGCCATGGCCAAACTCGCGGAGTTCGAGAAGATGATTACTTCCCGCGGCAAGGAACAGGGCGATGAAGATCTGATCGGCGACGGCGTGGCCTTTTCAGGCGTTGCGCAGTACCCAGCGCGAGTCAAGTGTGCACTGCTGGGGTGGAAAGCCTTCCAGGCTGCCACGGCAGAAGCACTCGACGAACAATAGCCCCCTTCTTACAATCTACTTTTCACAGGAGCACCATGACCTCGGAAGAACCCACAAACACCACCGAAGATTCAGACGCCCAGCCCAAGGAGCTGCGGGAACGCCCCGACACCCAAACACCTGAGGATCTTGCGCGCGCGAGCGACGTGGAAGAGTACATGCGCGATGTCATTGATCCGGAGCTGGGTATCAATGTTGTTGATCTCGGTTTGGTCTACGACATCTGGATTGAAAATGGCACGGAGGCCGTCGTCAACATGACGCTTACCTCGCCGGCGTGCCCGTTGACTGATGTCCTGGAGGACCAGGCAGAGGCTGCTGTTGTGGGCAACGGTGTAGCCACCAAGCTCACGCTGCAGTGGGTGTGGATGCCCCCGTGGACGCCCGCGATGATCACTGAGGAGGGTCGCGAGCAGCTGCGCGCCTTGGGCTTTAGCGTGTAGTTCCCCGCCGTGCCTTGATGCGGGTTGTGACCAGCTTGAGCAGTACGAGCGGTAGCAGGCTCGCAAAGCGCCACGGGGAGACCCACGGCGTCATGAAGGCCTTGAATTGTCGTCCAGGCAACAGCAGTGATGCCTGGACGAGTTCCAATTGATGCCCATAGGTCCCGAGGATGCCCATGACCCATGCGCAGCTACGCCTCAGCGCCCTTGTTGCACGAGCGGAGGCAACCAGCCAGGGTACTGGTGCTGCTGGTTTGTGTCCTTGGGTGATGACGTCGCGGTGGTCCATCAACCATCGAACGTAGGCGTCTGCGTAGTGTGCGCTGGTTGCAAGGCTGTAGCCGGACATGGGGTCAATGAATCCCGCCCGCGCTCCAAAGGCCAGCACTCCGTTGGGCGTGCGGTCAGTCAGAGGGGTGTGCAGGGGGATGAATACTTTTTCGACCGGCCCGTCGGGTGTGGGGTGGGGGATGTCGAGCACATCGATGATTCGTGCGTGAAGTCGTTGCTCTAGTTGCTTCCAAGTGGTGGGTGCACCCAAGAGCAGCGTTTCTTCGATCAGTAGGCCCTGGGGCGTGAGCACGACATATCCGAAGGTCTCGGTGCTGTGTGGGGGTTCGTCGTGCGGGGTGTGTGCCCAGGGCGTGTGGAAGTCCATCCAGCGTGTGTTGTCCTCGTGTTTGGGCAGGTATGTGAACACTCGGCCGTAGGCTTGCTGGACGACTGTCGTTTCACCGCCACTAGGCTGTTCGTGGGTTGCGCCAGTGCAGTCGACAATGGGCGCTGTGATGTTGTGTCCTGCCACGCGCACGCTGGTGGGGGAGAGGATTGTCGCCTGGACCGCAATGGTGTCGAAGGTGATCAAGCGTGACCGTGTGCATTGGTTGTTGAGGATCAGGTAGCGGCCGGGCAGCTTGCGTGATGTGCCGTTGGCGTGCACGCGGGCGGGTGTTGAGGATGCGCCGTCGGTGGGCAGCCATGGTGGTACCTGGTAGTCCCATATGCCGTAGGTGTTATTCCATTGTGGTATGGGGTCGATTCCGAGGACACGGAGGCCGGCGTGGGTTGCGCGTGATCCCAGCATGCAACCCGCCGGCCCGAGCCCGATGATCACCAGGTCATAGGGCTTTGTCAGGTCGGGGACCGGCTGTTGTTGCGGTATGGCCTGTGGTGCACTGTCCATGGTGTGACTATAACCGGGGGTAGTGCGCTGCCGCAGCCGGGTTCTTTTAGCACCTGTGCGGCTACTTACAACGCGGGGATTTTCATTTAGTGTTCAAAAACCGGGGGTAAGCAGTAGCGGTTCTATTGGCAACAATGTGCGAATGTCTAAAATTCGGCCCGTCATCTTATCAAATCCCCTTTCAATAAGGCTTTCTCTATTTCCAATAAGGACGTGTCTATGCCACACACCGCCGCACCCAAACCGGTGGTGAAACCCGCAAATCCTATCCTCTCGGCACCCCCGGTCACGCCACTGAAGCCGGCAGGCACAGCTGCAACACCAACCAACGCGACGTCATCAAGCACACCGAATGATGATGCCGCCGCCACAACAGTTGCGGCCGCCGAACTCAGCGCAACCACTGAGCCACAAGGAAGCTGGCTACGCGGCCTGCTCATTGGCATCGGAGGAATGTGCCTACTCATCGCCGCAGTGGTGTTTGGTGCCTCAATCCGCAAACCCTAAAAGCACGCGGTAGAGTAGCACCCTGTGATTGTCACCAACGACCTCGAAGTACGCGTCGGCGCCCGAACATTGCTCAACGCCCCTGGACAACTGTTACGGGTACAGCCCGGCGACCGCATCGGGCTAGTTGGGCGCAACGGTGCTGGTAAAACAACCACGATGCGTATTTTGGCGGGGGAGGGCGAACCCTACGGAGGCACCGTCATCCGCTCCGGCGACATCGGCTATCTGCCGCAGGACCCCAGGGAAGGCAACATCGAAGTCACCGCCCGAGACCGAGTGCTGTCGGCCCGCGGCCTGGACCAAATCATGACGTCGATGGATCGCCAACAAGCCATCATGGAAACCACCAGCGATGACAAAAAACGCGACGCCGCCATCCGCAAATACTCCCGGTTAGAAGAGCAATACCACGCGCTCGGCGGCTACGAAGCCTCCAGCGAAGCAGCCCGCATCTGCGATGCCCTGGGGCTCGAAGCGAGGATTCTGGATCAGCAGCTCAAAACCCTTTCGGGCGGACAACGACGTCGCGTTGAACTGGCGCGGATCCTTTTCGCGGCGTCACAAGGTTCCGGAAAATCCACAACGACCTTGCTGCTGGATGAGCCAACCAACCACCTTGACGCAGACTCAATCTCCTGGCTGAGGGAATTCCTCAAAAAACACGAGGGTGGGTTGATCATGATTTCCCACGACGTGGAACTGCTCGAGGCAGTGTGCAACAAAGTGTGGTTCCTCGACGCCGTGCGAGGCGAGGCAGACATCTACAACATGGGCTGGAAAAAATATCTTGACGCCCGTGCAACCGACGAAGCACGCCGACGCCGCGAACGCGCCAACGCCGAAAAGAAAGCCGCAGCGCTGCGCCAACAAGCCGCCAAGCTTGGGGCGAAAGCCACCAAGGCTGCAGCAGCCAAGCAGATGCTGGCCCGGGCAGAAAAAATGGTGGAGCGCACCGATGATCTACGCCAAGCGGACAAGGTGGCGCATATTTCCTTCCCCGAACCCGCACCCTGTGGAAAAACGCCACTCAATGCGACCGGGTTGACCAAAATGTACGGCTCTCTGGAAGTGTTTGCGGGTGTAGACCTAGCTATCGACAAAGGCTCGCGAGTCGTGGTTCTCGGCTTCAACGGCGCGGGTAAGACAACCCTGCTCAAGCTGTTGGCAGGCGTGGAACGAACAGACGGCGAGGGCGGAATCGTCAGTGGCCATGGGCTGAAAATTGGGTACTTCGCTCAGGAACACGACACGATCGATGGCGAACTGTCGGTGTGGGAGAACACGATCCGCGCCTGCCCGGATGCAGGGGAGCAGGACTTGCGTAGCCTCCTGGGCGCATTCATGTTTTCAGGCGAGCAGCTTGAACAGCCCGCCGGCACCCTATCCGGTGGTGAGAAAACCCGTCTTGCGTTGGCCGCCTTGGTTTCCTCGCGCGCGAACGTACTGTTGCTCGACGAGCCCACGAACAACCTGGATCCCGTCTCGCGTGAACAGGTCCTTGATGCCTTGCGCTCGTACACGGGCGCCGTCGTGTTGGTCACCCACGATCCGGGCGCTGTGCGCGCACTCGACCCCGAACGAGTAATCGTACTTCCCGACGGCGTTGAAGACCTGTGGAATGACGACTACATGGAGATCGTGGAACTAGCCTAAGACATGGGCGCTCACTTATCTGTCGACCCAATAAGAAGACATACCGGTTGGTCTGATAAGTTCAACAACGTCTGGGGCTCTAGTCGAGCTACCGCCCCAGGTCAGTGATTGAACATTCTTTAATAAAGGACAACCCCTATGAGCCAGGCACCTGCGCGTGCAACGTGGACCGGGCGCAGCATGTTCCTCTTCGCTGCTATAGGCTCCGCGATCGGTCTTGGAAATATTTGGCGCTTCCCGTACATCGCCTACGACAACGGCGGCGGAGCATTCCTGTTGCCCTATGTTGTCGCTCTTATAACCGCAGGCGTTCCAGTTCTCGTACTGGATTATGTGCTCGGGCACCGCTTCCGTGGTTCCGCACCACTGGTGTGGAGGCGTATCTCCGCCCGGACCGAGGCCATCGGTTGGGTGCAGACGATCATCACCTACATCATCGCCGTGTACTACGCAGTGATTCTTGCTTGGTCTACGATCTACACCTGGTTTTCGCTCAAACTTGCGTGGGGCGAAGATCCCGAGGCTTTCTTCGTCGGAGACTTTCTCCATGCCGATAATGAATCCATCAATTCCACGACCGTGGTGTGGCCCATCGCCATCACCCTGGCAGTGATCTGGGTTCTCATCGTCGCGGTTATGGCTCTGGGCATTCGCAAGGGAACAGGAATGCTCTCGAGCGTCTTCGTCCCCACTTTGATCGTCCTATTCCTCATTCTGGTTGGGCGCTCTCTGTTTCTACCAGGCGCAGGTGAAGGGCTCGAAGCCTTCTTTACCCCACGCTGGTCGGCACTAGCCGACCCGACTGTGTGGATGGCAGCCTATGGGCAGATTTTTTATTCTCTGGCAATCGCCTTCGGCATCATGATGACGCAAGCTAGCTACCTCAAGCGCCGTTCAAACTTGTCGGGCCTGGGCACCGTCGTCGGACTATCCAACTCCGGTTTCGAAGTCTTGGCCGGTATCGGCGTGTTCTCAACCCTCGGTTTCATGGCCTCCACCTCCGGTGTTGCGGTTGATGAGGTCGCAACCTCAGGAATTGGATTAGCGTTCATCGCCTTCCCGACCATTATTAACCAAATGCCTGGCGGCCCCCTATTTGGCGTGCTGTTTTTCGGCTCCCTGTTTATCGCTGGTTTTACCTCGCTGGTCACCATCGTCGAGGTTGTCGTCTCCAGCTTCCAAGACAAGTTCCGTCTCGAACGTCGTACGGCATCCATCGCTGTCGGTGTGGCTTGCGCAGTTCCTTCTCTAGTGCTGTTCCCCGTCACCACTGGCCTAGGCTCCTTGGATATCGTCGACAAGTTCGTCAATGTCTTGGGCATCGTACTCATCGCTGTGATCTCCACCGTCACCATTGGGTGGGTGCTCAAACGAACCCCCGAACTACGCTCTCACGTCAACGCCGTATCTTCCCTCCAGCTTGGCCGTTGGTGGGATTTCAGTCTGACGGTGATCACGCCACTGATCCTAGGCATCACATTTATCCTGGAAGTCCGCCTACTGTTGATCGAAGGCTACGGCGGCTACGCCAGCCACAAGGTCGTCATCTTCGGCTGGATTCTCGGGTTGATGCTATATCTGGGTGCCTTTGGCTTGTCGAGAATCCCGTGGCCTCGAGGCACCATCGTCGATGGTCCTCCTGCCGGTGACTTCGGTGTGCCGTTGACTGGCAAGGGCGCCCCGTTCGGACAGCATCTTGTAGACCCTCAAGCAGATGCAGAACACATGCAGCTCAAACCCGAGTTCGCTAAGGAGTCCTAGACAATGAGTACTACAGCACTAGTCATGATGCTCGTCTACCTCGCGGTCGTGTGGGGACTTCTAGCTGTCGCGGCATATCACTTGGGGAAGACCAAGGACGACAGCTGCGGCACTCTCGGATCCCAAGACCTAGACGCATTGCCCCAATACCAACCCTAAGCTGCCTCAAAGGCGTAGACAACTGTCATTAACGGGGTAAGGTGGCCACATGGCGCCTTTGCCCCCATCGTTAAGCTATCCCGAGTCCCTAAGAGGCAGTGCACTATCCCTTCTCAAGAAGGCTCTTGGCATCGAAGCCAAATCTGTGTCTTCTAGCACTAGCCGGACTCAATTGCCGAGCGGTTTTCTCACGCTGAAACACTCGAAGATGCTGGGCTACGGCCCGCAGCGTTGGGAAGAGGCAGTTAGGAACATCTTTTCTTGGCGGATGCACAACAGCCTTCCTTTGCTCCGGGCAGACGCTACAGAGCTCAGTGAAGACAGCTCAGGGCGCATTGTTGATCTACATATCGGCCCTGTTCATGCTGAGTGCATCATTTTGGACGTCGAGCGTATCGAGCACCGGTGGGCTTGTTTCAGCTACGGCACAACCAACAAGCACCCAGAGCAAGGCGAAGAATGCTTCGCCGTGTCAATGGACAAGCGAGGTGCCGTGAGAGGCTACGTATACGCGGTGTCAAAGCCGAAACGGCTTATCGGCTACCTCGGCGTGCCCGCCCAGCATCTCGCAGCGAAACTCTACCTCCAAGGCATGTAACGGGTAGCGAAATTATGTAGTAGGCGTGCGCTAGTGTCGACAGCGTAGCGCGCAGCTTGGCTATTGATCCGACGCTTTTCTGTCGGGTCAAAGTAGCCTTCGTCTTCATAAATATCTAGCCGCTGTGCGAAGCTGTCATGGTCGAGCTCGGGATGGAACTGTGTGACGTAGACGTTGTCACCAGTTTTAAACATCTGGATCGGGCATTGTTGTCCCGTCGCCAACACGGTGGCCATCTGTGGCAAGGAGGAGCAATTTTCCTTGTGCCCGACCAGTGCGTGAAACTCTGGAGGCAGCCCCTCACACAAGGGGTCTGCCAGTCCTTCGGGGGTCAAGGAGATAGGCACTGCAGCGGGTTCCTCCGCATAGGCCCTATCAAGGTCAGCACCTATCGCTGTGCCAATGATTCCGACCCCATAGCAAGCACCGAAAGTAGGGAAGTCTTTCTCAATCAACTGGGCTGCGAGCTGCGCGAGGTCGGCTTCAACGCGGCGTTGAAGATCAGACTTATCCGTGTCGGTGTTGTTGAACGGGCCTCCGCCCAAAATAACTCCTGCGTAGTCCTCGAGACACACATCGCCTAGAGGTGCCTGATCGACCCTGCGCTGTTCCAACTGTGACGGGGCGATGTGGAGGCAGTCGACAAAAGACGCGTATTCAGCCTCAGCTGCCAGAGTTTCGGGCCGAGTGGATAAAAGAAGGAAGGGGCGCATGGTGAGGTCTCTAGGGTTTAAGTGGTGCAGTAACGAACAAAGTTTCGCAGGATCTGGTTGGCGTGGGTGGTATCGATCTCGGGCAGCGAGGACACGATACTGTCGTAGGCTTCAGGGCTGAAGTAGCCGTAGTCTTTGTAGAAATCCATGCGGTTTTTCATCGCAATGGCATCCATGTCTGCGTGGAATTGGCATGCCCACGTTGTGTCATTGGCGCGAACCATTTGCACAGGGCAGGTTTCACCGGTAGCGAGAACGACCGAGTGAGCTCCCACCACAGTGACGTTTTCGGTATGGCCAGTTAAAGCGGTGAAGGTCTGGGGAATATCGCGTAACAGAGGGTCCAAGGCCCCCAGTGGGGTGATCTCCACGGTGGTTGGGCCGGCAGACTCTGGGTGGGTGTGTCCCACTGCTCCTCCGTCGAGGTGCGCGATGAGGCCGTTGCCAAAGCAGACGAACATGACGGGAGTCTTGCTGTCGATCAGTTCGGCGAGCAATTCGTGAACGTGCAATTGTTCTTCGCCGTACTCGGGCGAGCTGATGTTAAAAGGGCTACCGCCAACAAAGATGCCATCGTAGCCAGACAGGTCAGGTAGCTCTGCCTGTGCGGTGTCGATCATTACTTGGTCTAGTTCCTCGGGTTCTAAACCAGCGGCGGTGAGAAAGTCGCGGTGTTCCGCTGCAGCAATGGTTTGTCCGTGGCGTGGTGACACTAGCAAGAATGATCGCATACCAAGCAGTCTACAGGTGGGGCAGGAGCCTTAACCCCGTACAGTGCCCCATTAATGCCGGCGAACTGAATCCTCAACAAGGTCGAGCACTTGCACCAGCTCACTGGTGTTTTCACCAGAGGCGAGGCGGGAGATAAAACCGTCCATGACGGTGTCCAAATAGACCTGCAACACCCCTACGGGAACATCGTCGCGCATGCGGCCGGCTGCGGCGTTTGCTTGCAGCCTAACCCTCACGGCGTCATCAAGGACAGCCTGATGCTCGCGCCACCGTGCGGAAAAAGCTGCGTCGGTTCGCAGCAAACGGGTGATCTCTAGTCGGGTGGACAACCAGTCGTAGCGCTCAGGGTGGGTGAGCATGTCTCGCATAACCTCGACGAGGCCTTCACCGGCAACTACTTCAGCCATTCGGGCTGCGTCTTCGCGCGCAAGGGCCAGAAAGAGGTTTTCTTTGTCCGTGAAGTGGTGGAAGATTGCGCCTCGGGATTTACCCGTTGCGATTTCGAGGCGGCGGACGGTCGCTCCTTCGTAGCCGTATTCGGCAAAGCAGCGGCGGGCGCCTTCTAGAATGTCATGTCGCCGCTGGTTTAGGTCGGCGTCACTGACTTTTGGCACTGCCATTCTCCTCGACTAGTGACTGGTTGATAAAGCACCCCGCCCACCAGTGACACCATGTGGCGCAGTGGTGGGCGGGAGGTGCGGCGTCACAATGATCTATGACGCCGTGTCAGGCACAGGCTTTAGGCCTTAGCCATGTTGCGAAGCACATACTGAAGGATACCGCCGTTGCGGTAGTAGTCAGCTTCACCGGGGGTGTCGATGCGGACGACCGCATCGAACTCGACGGTGGAACCATCTTCCTTGGTCGCAGTAACGTGAACGGTCTTCGGGGTGGTGCCGTTGTTGAGCTCCTCGATGCCTTCGATGTCGAAGACCTCGTGGCCGGTCAGGCCGAGGGACTCGTGGGACTCGCCAGCGGGGAACTGCAACGGGATGACGCCCATGCCGATGAGGTTGGAGCGGTGGATACGCTCGAAGCTCTCGGTGATGACGGCCTTCACGCCGAGCAGGTTGGTGCCCTTAGCAGCCCAGTCACGGGAAGAACCGGTGCCGTATTCCTTACCGCCGAGGACAACCAGCGGGATGCCGGCTTCCTTGTAGTTCACGCAAGCATCAAAGATGAAGGACTGAGGCTTGTCATCCTTGGTGAAGTCAAGGGTGTAGCCACCAGCGATGTCAACGAGCTGGTTCTGCAGGCGGATGTTGGCGAAGGTGCCACGCATCATGACCTCATGGTTACCACGACGCGAACCCAGGGAGTTGTAGTCGTTGCGTGCCACGCCGTTTTCATCCAGGTACTGCGCGGCGGGGGTGCCGGGCTTGATGGAGGAAGCAGGGGAGATGTGGTCGGTGGTCACGGAGTCGCCAAGCTTGGCTAGGACGCGTGCGCCCTTGATGTCCTTGACGGGCGCAACTTCCATGGTCATGCCATCGAAGTAGGGAGCCTTACGGATGTAGGTGGACTTCTCGTCCCATGCGAAGGTCTTGCCTTCGGGGGTGGGGAGGTTCTGCCACTGCTCATCGCCCTTGAACACGTCAGCGTAGTCAGCTTCGTAGAGTTCGCGAGAGATGGCCTGCTCGATGGTGGCTTCGATCTCCTCAGTGGAGGGCCAGATGTCGGTCAGGAAGACGTCGTTGCCGTCCTGGTCCTGGCCGAGCGGCTGGGTCTCAAAGTCGAAGTCCATGGTGCCGGCGATAGCGTAGGCGATGACCATGATCGGCGACGCGAGGTAGTTCATCTTCACGTCGGGGGAGATACGGCCCTCGAAGTTACGGTTACCGGACAGCACTGCGGTTGCGGTGAGATCGTGCTCATTGATGGCCTTGGAGATCTCTTCGGGCAGGGGACCGGAGTTACCGATGCAGGTGGTGCAGCCGAAGCCGGAGAGGTAGAAGCCCAGAGCCTCGAGATCCTTCCAGAGGTCAGCGCGCTTGTAGTAGCCGTCGACAACCTGGGAGCCGGGGGCGCAGATGGTCTTGACCCACGGCTTTGCCTTCAGGCCCTTCTCTGCTGCCTTGCGTGCGATGAGGCCTGCGCCGATCATCACGGAGGGGTTGGAGGTGTTGGTGCACGAGGTGATGGAAGCGATAGCTACCATGCCGTGATCCAGGGTGTATTCGCCACCGTTGGGGGACTTGACGACGACCGGCTTGGATGCGCGGCCCTTTGCACCTACAGCTGCGGACTCTCCGTGGCCTTCGCGGGAAGAGTTGAAGTTGGGGGCCAGGTTCTCGTTGTCATCCTGGGCCTCGCCTTCAGCACCCATGCGAATAGCGGCGGGGGACTCGTCTTCAACAACTTCGTCGCTGCAGTAGGTGGGAAGGTCCTTGCGGAACTGCTCCTTGGCCTCGGACAGCAGGATGCGGTCCTGGGGACGCTTCGGACCAGCGATGGAGGGAACCACGGTGGAGAGGTCGAGTTCGAGGTACTCGGAGTACTCGGCTTCGGGGGTGTTCTCGTCCAGCCACATGCCCTGAGCCTTGGCGTAAGCCTCGACCAGTGCGACCTGCTCCTCGGAGCGGCCGGTCAGACGCATGTACTTGGTAGTCTCTTCGTCGATCGGGAACATGGCACAGGTGGAGCCGAACTCCGGGGACATGTTGCCGATGGTGGCGCGGTTGGCCAGCGGAACAGCCTTAACGCCGGAGCCGTAGAACTCGACGAACTTCTGGACAACACCGTGCTGGCGGAGCATTTCGGTGATGGTAAGAACGACGTCGGTTGCGGTGACGCCAGCGGGGATCTGACCGGTGAGCTTGAAGCCGACGACGCGGGGGATCAGCATGGAGACGGGCTGGCCAAGCATTGCTGCTTCGGCCTCAATGCCGCCAACACCCCAGCCCAGGATGCCGAGGCCGTTTTCCATGGTGGTGTGGGAGTCGGTACCGATGCAGGTGTCGGGGTATGCGAGACCTTGGTTGTCGAAGACGACGCGTGCCAGGTTTTCAATGTTGACCTGGTGGACGATGCCGGTTCCCGGGGGAACGACGCGGAAGTTGGAGAATGCCTTAGAGCCCCAACGCAGGAACTGGTAGCGCTCTTCGTTGCGCTCGTACTCGATTTCAACGTTCTTGGACAGAGCGTCTTCGGAGCCGAATGCCTCGATGATCACGGAGTGGTCGATGACCATTTCTGCGGGGTTCAGGGGGTTAACCTTGTCGGGGTCGCCACCAAGGGTCTTGACGGCTTCACGCATGGTTGCCAGGTCGACCACACAAGGAACACCGGTGAAGTCCTGCATAAGGACACGTGCCGGGGTGAACTGAATCTCGATGCTGGGTTCAGCGGATGCGTCCCAGTTGGCAATAGCTTCGATGTGCTCAGCAGTGATGTTGGCACCATCTTCGGTGCGCAGCAGGTTCTCGCCAAGAACCTTGAGAGAGTACGGGAGTTTCTCCATACCGGGAACAGCGTTGAGGGCGTAGTAGTCGTAGGACTTTTCGCCAACCTCAAGGGTGCTCAGGGCATTGAAGGAGTTTTTGCTAGCAGTCATAGTTGTTAGCTCCACTTCCTATGTAGGTGCAGTAGTTGTTACGGTTTCAGCACGCGAGGCTACTTGGGCTGGGCCTTGCGTGCGTCCTGCAACTAATATAACAGTACGAGCGTTCTGTTGCTTAATTTTGGGGGTGCCATGGGGTGTGTCGCATAAATAAATGCGGGGGAGTTCCTAATATCAAGACCATGATTCCCGATTTCGTTAATGTTGACGACCTTGCCCAACAGCTAGAGTCGGGTAACGTTGCGGTTGACCTCGACCCTTCACTGGCGTCAGGTATTGATCCAGTGGAAATTAAAAATGAGATCAGCCCACTGGCCGAGGGTTCGCCGGTGGGGGACATCGGCGTCGTCTATCTCGACCAAACTCCGGGGATGACAGCAGATCTACGCGACATCGCCCAGGAACTTTCCACAAAAGCTCCGCAGGACATCATCATCGTCAGGGCGCCCGGTTCCGGAGCCGTGGTGTCCGACGCCTACTCTCGGGCGGATTTGGAAACGGCCCAGCGCGCACTACTTTCACACCCTGAGTTATCCACCGGACTTCAGGCATTCATCGACACTCTCAGCCACCAGTCAACCCCATGGCCTTTAATTAACGCCTGCATTGCCGTCGCGGCCGCACTTGTCACCTCAGCAGCTTTCACATGGGAGCGCCTCCGGGACAGTACTAATTAGTCAAGCTTCCACACTTGATGGACAGTAGCGATTTCCAGCTTCTCCGCCTAGGGTCCGAATATGTATATCGGGGACACATCTCCAAAATTGCACCGTTGCAACTCTATTATGTAGTAAAGATCACAACTTTTTACGGCGTGTCGAACAGTGCAGGTCACACGCATGCGTTTTCGAAAAACTGTGCACTAAAGGGCTATCACCCCACGTTAAACCTGATACTCAAAGGGGCTGCTGTTACTTAAGTGGCATAAGGTTCTAACTGTTCACTCGTGTGAGTTGAGTTGAATTGAATGGGATGCAGCAAGCACTCCAGTCAAGTCCATGCACTACACTTCAGGTAAGTGGGGAAGCTTTCCTGCGTGTCTCCACTCGTGCGAGTGAACACTTAGGTCAGGCCACCGGCCTTGACTACCTCTCGTTGTCTACCGCAGGAGCTTTTTCGTGCTTTTCGCCTCGCACCGTGCTGATAGCACCCCACGCGCCCGCCACGCTGACCGCTTTGTCAACAAGCACACTAAGAACAGCCGTCGGATGCTCACCGCAATCACGCTATCGGTCGCCCTCAGTGCGACCAGCCTGCCTGCGTATGCACAGCCGACCAACCCTAACGACGCACACATCGCCCAAGCCCACAACGACGTCGATTCGCGCTCTTCCGACGTTGCATCGCTCGCGACGTCATTGTCTCAAACCGAAGCTGACATCGCGCGCCTCGAAAACGAAATGGGCGGCCTGCGCGAAGCGGTGAATAAAGCGTTGGTCGATCTTCACGATGCCCAAGCAACAGCCGAACGCGCCCGCCAGGAATCTAAGGCAGCGCGCGCCGAGCTTGACGATACGCAAGCAAAGATGACCAAGGCCCAGGCCACCCTCGATGAAATTTCACGGACGGCCTACCGTGGCGGTGGAACAGGCGCTCCCATCGGAGAGATTTCCGGCTCCCGCAACAGCGAAGACAGCCTGGACCGCCAAACCTTCCTGCGCGTCCAAACCGAAAAGCAACGCGCAGCAATCGCCGAGCTCGATCGCCTGCGCACCGAGAAAGCCAACAATGAATCAGCACTTCGCGAAGCCCGCAAGGTTGCTGAGCAGCGCGAGCAGGAAGCCGCCGACGCAGAGGCACACGCACGCCAAGCGATCGAAACCAACGGTGCCGCACTCCAAGAAAAGCAAGCGCATCGCCAGCAACTCGTCGAGCGACGCGATAGTGCCCAAAGCCAGCTTGATTCCGCCCGCGGAACTGTCAGCACCCTAGAGGGCCAACGCCAGGAATACCTGGACTACGAACGCTCCAAGCAGCAACGTGCGGAGGCCGAGCAGCAAGCACGCGAAGCTGCAGCAGCCACCGACCAAGCACAGCAACAAGCACAGCAGGCTCAACAGGAAGCCACAGCCGCCGCACGGGCCGCTGAGGAAGCCACGCAGGCTGCTCAACAAGCCACAGCTCCCCAGGCACCGGCGACAGGCAACGAGCAGGGCCCCTCTGCCCAAGAGCTCGAGCAACAGCGTAGGGCCCAAGAAGCTGCACGCAAGGCGGCCGAGGAAGCAGCAGCCAAAAAGGCTGAGGCTGAGCGCGCCGAGGCCGAGGCCGCGCAGCGCGCAGAAGCCGAAGCGCAAGCCCAGCAGGCACGCGAAGCCGCAGCTGCTGCCGCTAGCGCCGCCGCCGCAGCAGTCATCGCTGCGACCGCCCCGAACCACACCGCGCTGGATAACCCATACCCGACGGATGAAGAGGCCGCCGATGCGGTTGTCGCGGCACAGCAGCAGCCGACCGCAGGCAACGATGCTGCTACGGGTGACACTGTCAGCCAGACCACCGAAGGCACAACCGACGGCGACAACGACGTCATCGGTGGCCTGATTAATCTGCTCGACCAGATCACTGAAGGCACCAACAAGGCGCCTCAAACCGCACGCGACATCACTGCCGCAACAACCCAGGTTGTGTCTGGCAGCCGAGACGAGAAAATCGAGGCTGTCATTAACCGGGCAATGTCGCAGCTAGGCACTCCTTATGCTTGGGGTGGTGGCGACGCCAACGGTCCGACCCTCGGTATTCGAGACGGTGGAGTGGCTGATGCTCACGGCGACTACAACAAGTACGGCTTCGACTGCTCTGGCCTGGTTCTCTACGCTTTCGCAGCTGCGGGTATCTCGCTTCCGCACTACACCGGCTACCAGTACCAGCGGGGAACTAAGGTATCGCCCAGCGATATGCAGCGCGGCGACCTGATCTTCTACGGCCCGAATGCTGAAAACCACGTCGCTATTTACCTTGGTGATGGGCAGATGATCGAGGCTCCCCAGTCCGGTTCTACGGTGAAGATCAGCCCGGTTCGTTGGGGCGGTATGAGCCCGTACGTTGTGCGAATGATCTAGCTCTCGGCCGGTTTTTCACATCGAGGTCAGTTAGCTCGGTCATCCTTAGTAGCCCGTTGCGTTTGCAGCGGGCTACAGTGCTATACATGCCCGAAAAGCACACTATCGACCCAGTGGACAATCATCCTTTTGATGGACTGCTGCTTTTATCCTTTGGTGGCCCTGAAGGCCACGAGGACGTGCGGCCTTTCTTGGAAAATGTCACCCGGGGTCGGGGTATCCCACCTGAGCGCCTGGATGAGGTGGAGGAGCACTATCACCACTTCGGCGGAGTGAGTCCTTTGAATTCCCTCAATCGCGAAATTATCGACCATGTCGAGCAGGAGCTTCACACTCGGGGGCGTGATCTGCCGGTTTTCTTCGGCAACCGCAACTGGCACCCTTTCGCTGAGGATACGGTGGAGCAGATGGTGGCGGCCGGCCACCGCAGGATTGCTGTGTTCGCGACCTCTGCGTGGGGTGGGTATTCGGGTTGTCGGCAATATCACGAAGATATCGCCCGCTGTATGCAGCACCTGGAGCAGCGCGGCCTAGCCGAGGGCGTTCAGATGGTGAAGTTGCGGCAATTCTTCGACCACCCCAGGTATATAGATGCGATGGTCGACGCGGTGGATGAGGCCTTAGCGAAGGTGCGTGCTCACGGGCGCGGCGATCGTATTCGTTTGGTGTTTACCGCCCACTCCATCCCTTTGTCCGCGGATCGATCGTCGGGTGTGGATTCCGACGGCGCCTTGTATTCTTCCCAGATCCGTTATGCCTCAGAGTTGGTTGCCCAGCGCTGTGGTTTTTCTCCGATTGATGACGCCGCGTCGGCTGTTGGTGCGCACGCTGCTGACGGTTTCTACGATGTGGTCTGGCAATCCCGGTCGGGCCCTGAGCATGTGCCGTGGTTGGATCCTGATGTGGTGGATCATATTGCGGCGATCCATGGGGACGTTGATGCTGCGGTTGTGTGCCCGATTGGTTTTGTCTCAGACCATATTGAGGTGGTGTGGGATTTGGATTCGGAGTTGCAGCAGGAGGCCGCCGATTTCGATATTGATATTGTGCGTACCCGAACGGCGGGTCCAACGGCTGATTTCGCGGCGATGGTTGTGGATTTGCTGGAGGAGCTGGAGTGCGGGGCCCCCGTTGCACGCGTTGATAGCACACGACCTGGCGGCGCCTCGGATGTTCCTGGTGGGGTTCCGGCGCTTCGCGGGTGTAGGGCTAATGGTGAGCCGTGCGCACAGGGGTGCTGTGCCCCGAGGAAGCGACCGGCTGCCCATGGTGGGGCTAGGCCTGGCGCTTAGCCGGAGTGCGGGACGCCGGGGCACGAACTTAGGGCCGTGCGTATCGTCGCATGTCGCGGGCAGCATATTCGACGCCTGTGATGCGCGCTCGGCGGATGTGTCGCCACAGCGGGATAAGTTCTGTGTCGACGCTGTGTTCGCCCATGCGATCGCCGACGGTTTCAATGATCGCTGCGACGCGGTCCGCGCGGGCGAATAGCTGGGCGGCTCTGCCGGGGGTTGCGTCGGGCAGGCCTGGGGTGTCGTAGAAGTCGCTTAGCGCGCCGACGGTAAGTCGAGGGTTGTGGAGGGCGTCGGTGCTAAACCCTTTGGCTTCGATCATGTCGGCTGCTACTGCGGTGGCTTGCGCGAGTAGTCTGTCTGCGTCACCGGGCATGAGGTAGTCGGACGGTGGTAGCACTCCGGGGTCGACCAGATCCCATTCTGCCGACCGATGCGGGTCCAGTTCTGCCAATGCGGGCGGGGTGTCTACCTCTCTGAGCAGCAGGGCCTCGTGTGGGTGTGCTCCTTTGGAAATGATGACGCCGTGGGGGCCGGGGTCGCCGGGGCCACTCAGCGCCAGCCGGACGAGCGGTTGTTCCATTGGGGCCTGGGCGTGGGCGGCGTCAAGAAGCGCGCGAATGCGGGCGAGAAGGGTGAGGTCGGTGGGGCCGCCGAGGGCGAGCATGGCGTCGGTGAAGTTGTCTGTCGAGGTGTGGTGTAGGTGCCAGGCGGCGATCCACACTGCGATGTTTTGTGCTGGCGAATAGACCTGTGAGCGGAAATCCATAAGGATCAATAGCCTAGCGGATAAGGTAGTCAGTCATGACTGGCTTTGATCGTTATGGTGGCGACATTTTGAAGGGGCATTCTCGTCGATCTCCTACGGAGTATCCGAAGGTTCCCGCTGAGCCTGGGCTTGTTGTTGAGGTTCGCGCGACGGGTTTTGTTGGGGCGGTCACCGGTTTTGAGCGCACTTATGATGGTGATTTTGTGCGCTTGGAGGATCGCCATGGGCGGGAGAATCTGTTTAAGCTGCGCGAGGGTGCGTTTATGATCGATGGTCGCATTGTGACTCTCACGCGTTATGTCACTGACCAGGCTCGGCAGTTGGCCCAGGCGATGAAGCATTCGAATTCTGGTTCCCGCCGCGTGGCACAGGTGGAGGCTAAGGTTGCGGCCCCGTCGCGCATTTGGGTCGAAGGTATTCATGACGCCGCGATTGTGGAAAAGGTGTGGGGTCATGACTTGCGCGTGGAGGGGGTTGTGGTGGAGTTTTTGGAGGGCTTGGATAATCTTCCGGAGCGCTTGGCGGAGTTTGGTCCTTCGGAGGGTCGGCGGGTGGGGGTTTTGGCTGATCACTTGGTCAGTGGTTCTAAGGAGACCCGGTTGACGGAGTCGGTGGGCCCGCATGTGTTGGTCACGGGCCATCCTTTTATCGACATTTGGGCGGCGGTCAAGCCGGAGCGTCTAGGCATCAAGCAGTGGCCGGAGGTTCCCCGGGATGAGGATTGGAAGACTGGTATTTGCCACAGGCTTGGTTGGGGTGACACTCGTGAGGGCTGGAACAGGGTGTATTCCGCCGTGAATTCTTTCAGGGATTTGGATTCGACCCTGATTGGGGCGGTGGAGCGTTTGGTCGATTTTGTTACTGTGCCGGAGATTCGGAAGGAAGATCTTCTGTAGCCCGGGATAGTAGTCGAACCGCCAGCCGCCACCCTTGGGTTTCTGCCACCCACCCTGCGGCTTGGAGGCGTTGGGAGACGGCTTGTTTGCTCACGCCCAGTTCTGCGGCAGCTTCGGTTTGGGTGAGGCCTCTGCGGATCAGCGAGGTAGCTTCGCGACCTTCGGGGGTTCGTTTGCTTAACACGAAGGCCAGCAGTTCGAAGGTGGCGGCGAGGTCTTCGCTCAGTCCTTCGGCGGAGTCGATGAGGCTAACGTAGACCTTGGCGGCTTTGGGGGACTTGCCTAAAATTTTGTGCGCTTGAGTTTGCGCGACGGTATCGAGGGGGCTAACACCAATGCCGATAGCCCATTCGCCTGCGGCTAGCAGTGCCATGGTGATGTCTGTAACGGACTCGGGTGTTGTGAGCGTTGCTGCGATCTCTTCAATCCCGACCACTTCCACTTCTGGGACACCTGGCAGCTGGGAGAGTGCAACCGCAGATCGTTTAACCAGTTCGGCCCGGCGTGTGGCGTGGCCACGGTAAGTGGCGTGAAGAGCGTACATGCCGTCAATCCTAGCGGCTTGATTCCCCCTTACGCCACGGGGAGCTTGTAGTCCAGAGCCAACCCGATGAGACCGAGGGTGAGCAGCACCCCGGTAACGCCAATCAGCGCCGGGTTGGCCGTACCAGTGAGGGCATCCCCGATGAAAACGGTGGCGATGGTCGCCGGCGCCGAGCCGACGAAGGTGGCAATAACGAAATGCTTGAGGGACACCTGGGTAAACGATGCCGTGAGGTTGAGGACGAAAAAAGGCACAGCACCGATCATCCTGAGCGAAGCGATAGCCAACCAGCCTCGGGCCTTCAGGCGCGCATTGATCGCGTCGATGGTGCGTCCGTTGATGCGGGCGCGCGCGGCGTCATTAACGAAAAATTTTCGGATGCCCCACAAAGCTAGACCGCCGGAAATTGTGGTGGCACTCAGGGCAACGACGCAGCCCACTACGGGCCCGAACAAAATGCCGGAGCTGAGTGTCAAAAAAGTCCGGGGGATAGGGAATTGGGTAATGACTATATAAAGAATGAAAAAGACGGGAAGCAGCCACGAGTCGGCCTGATCGGCGTAGGCGCGCACCTGGGATAGCGGTGGGGTGTCGACAAAGAAGACTGCATAGACGCCGACTGCAGCGATAACAGCTAGGGTGACTTTTTTACCCAGCGACAGTGATGCCAGCGCACGCACTAGCTGCTGCACGAGGCGTTGGAACACCTGCCGCACGGACTGCACGCGGTGCACAGTGTGCTGGAATCTTTTCACGTCTAGAGACCTTAGCCTGTGGCGCGTGGCTTGTTTCGCTGGCGCCGCCATAGTCGGGATGGCGGCATGCGATCTGCCCACCCGCGGTCAACGCGAAAGTGACAACGGCCACACTTGGGGTGTGAGGGTCAGCTGAGTTGAGCGTGGCGCAGGCAGCAGCGCTACTATATGGGAAGGAGTTGTGGCCTACTCGACCTTCTTATCGCACGGAGGGTTCGCGTCACAATTTACTGATTATATTTTTGGAGAATACTCATGAGGGGAGTAGTCCACCGTGACTGACAACCAGTCTGCTGCCGCGAGTGAGCTGCCCGAACTGTCCACCAAGTACGACGCTTGGTACAAGGCAGTAGCGGGTGTGTTCGCTCGTGTGCAGAAGAAGGACGTCGCAGATGTCCCGTTGGATGTGTGGAAGAAGCTTGTCCGCACAACCTATGACGGCATCGACATCAATCCGCTGTATACCCGCCAGGATGAATTGCAGGAGGCCGCCGAGCCGGGCGTCTTCCCGTTTGTCCGTGGCGCGCAGGTATCTGACCCGAGCCGCATTGGTTGGGGCGTGACCGAGACCTTCGGTTCCGTTCCGGGTGTGTCGCCCACTGAGGTCAACAAGCAGCTGCTGCATGCTCTGGCCAATGGCACCACCAACATCGTTATTGATCTCACCCAGGGGCTCTCGGCCGCCGATCTTCCTGCCGTTCTGCAGGATGTTTACCTTGATCTGGCGCCGATCCGTCTGAAGGCCGGAGCGAAGGTCGCTGACGCCGCTCAGCAGATCTTTTCGCTTGTTGACGCCGCGGGGGTTGCTGAGGGCAGCGTGCTCGAGCTTGGTGCGTGCCCGCTGACCGCCGGTTTCGATGAGACCGACACTGTGAGCTTGGATGAGGCTGTGGAATTGGCTGTGGCTTGTTCCAAGCGTCCCGGCAAGGTTCGCGCCATTGTCGTCGACGGTGTCTCGCTGTCTAACCAGGGCGCCACCGATGCTCAAGAGGTCGGTTTCTCTCTGGCGGCCGGTGTCGAGTACCTGCGTGCACTGACCGAGGCTGGTTTGTCCGCTGCCGAGGCTTTGGAGCAAATCACTTTCCGCTTTGCGGCTACCGACGACCAGTTCGCGCAGATCGCAAAGTTCCGTGCTGCTCGTGAACTGTGGGCTCGCGTTGCTTCCGTAGTGGGTGCTCCCGAGGCTGGTTCTGCACCTCAGCACGCCGTCACCGCGCCGCTGATGTTCAGCCAGCGCGACCCGTGGGTCAACATGCTGCGTAGTACTGTGGCCGCGTTTGCCGCAGGCGTGGGTGGTGCGACCGATGTTGAGGTTTTGCCTTTCGACTGGGCTGTTAAGGGCGGCCTGGAAGGTACGTCTCGTAACTTCGCGCACCGCATCGCCCGCAACACCAACCTGTTGTTGTTGGAAGAATCCCACCTCGGTTTCGTTGTCGACCCAGCCGGTGGCTCCTACTTCGTTGAAGCCCTGACTGACGAATTGGCTGACAAGGCCTGGGAGGTCTTCACTGGCGTGGAAGCCAATGAGGGCTTTATCACCAACACCGCCTCGGGCGCAGTTGCAGAAGCCCTTGATGCTTCCTTCGAGCGCCTGCGTGCCGATGTTGCTCACCGCCGTAAGCAGATCACCGGCATCAATGAGTTCCCGAACCTTGGCGAGAAGCCCCTGGATGCTTCCCGCCGCGTAGAGCCCAAGGGCGTTCGCCGCTGGGCGGTGGACTTCGCCGAGATGCGCAACCGTTCCGATGCCTTCTTCGAAGCTAACGGTCAGCGCCCCCAAGTTGGCCTCATTCCGCTCGGCCCCCTGTCTAAGCACAACGTGCGCACTGGTTTTAGCACCAACCTGTTGGCTTCCGGCGGCATCGAGGCGCTCAACCCCGGCCAGGTCGTTCCCGGTACCGAGGAGTTTGCAGCTGCTGCACGCGCTGCAGACATCGCCGTTATCTGTGGTACCGACCCGGAGTACGCCGAATCCGGTGTAGAGGCTGTCAAGGCACTCCGCGAAGCAGGGGTATCCACGGTGCTGCTAGCAGGCGCACCCGCTTCCTTTGAAGGCGCCGAGGTCGCTCCGGACGGCTACCTGAACATGAAGATCGACGCAGCGGCAACCTTGTCGGAGCTGCTGGATAAGTTGGGAGCCTAAAATGAGCACCATTCCTAATTTCAGTTCAACTCCGCGCGTCGACGAGGCTGCAGCACAAGCTGCTGCCGGCGCACACCCCTACGAGGGGCAGGAGGTCTGGTCGACACCTGAGGGTATCGACGTCAAACGCGTCTTCGACCGTGCAGACCGCAACGCGACGCTGGAAGAAACCGACGAGCGTCCCGCACACCCGCTGGATTCATTCCCGGGCATGGCACCGTTCATGCGTGGCCCGTACCCCACGATGTACACCAACCAGCCGTGGACTATTCGCCAGTACGCAGGTTTCTCCACAGCTGCCGAATCCAACGCGTTCTACCGTCGTAACCTGGCCGCCGGCCAGAAGGGTCTGTCGGTCGCCTTCGACCTGGCAACCCACCGCGGCTACGACTCCGACAACGAGCGCGTCGTCGGCGACGTCGGTATGGCCGGTGTGGCCATTGACTCCATCCTGGACATGCGCCAGCTCTTCGAGGGCATCGACCTGGGCAGCGTGTCCGTGTCGATGACGATGAACGGCGCGGTGCTACCTGTCCTGGCGCTCTACATTGTTACCGCCGAAGAGCAGGGTGTCACCCCTGACCGCCTCGCGGGCACCATTCAGAATGACATTCTGAAGGAGTTCATGGTCCGCAACACCTACATCTACCCCCCAAACCCCTCGATGCGGATCATCTCCAACATCTTCGAGTACACCTCGATGATGATGCCCCGATTCAACTCGATTTCAATTTCTGGCTACCACATCCAGGAAGCCGGTGCGACCGCTGACCTCGAGCTGGCGTACACACTGGCCGACGGTGTGGAATACATCCGCGCGGGTAAAGACGTAGGCCTGGATGTCGACAAATTCGCACCGCGTTTGTCCTTCTTCTGGGGCATCTCCATGTACACCTTCATGGAGATCGCTAAGCTACGCGCCGGCCGTCTGCTGTGGAGCGAGCTCGTCGCCAAGTTCGACAACAAGAACCCCAAGTCGCAGTCGCTGCGTACCCACTCTCAGACCTCCGGTTGGTCGCTGACCGCCCAGGACGTCTTCAACAATGTTCCTCGTACCTGCATCGAGGCCATGGCAGCAACCCAGGGCCACACCCAGTCGCTGCACACCAACGCCCTCGACGAGGCGCTGGCTCTGCCCACCGACTTCTCCGCGCGTATTGCTCGTAACACCCAGCTGCTGCTGCAGCAGGAATCCGGCACCGTGCGCCCCGTCGACCCGTGGGCCGGTTCCTATTACATCGAGTGGCTGACCAACGAGCTCGCCAACCGTGCACGTAAGCACATCGAAGAGGTCGAGGCCGCCGGCGGTATGGCTGAGGCGACGATCAAGGGCATCCCGAAGCTGCGTATCGAAGAGTCCGCTGCACGCACCCAAGCGCGCATCGATTCTGGCCGCCAGGCGTTGATCGGCGTCAACAAGTACATCGTTGACGAAGACGAGCAGATCGAAGTTCTCAAGGTCGATAACACCAAGGTGCGCGCCGAACAGCTCGATAAGCTGGAACGCCTCCGCGCAGAACGCGACGAAGAAGCTTGCCAGGCCGCCCTGGATGCCCTTGAGGCAGCCGCACGCTTGGAGACCCGCGAGCCCGGCGACCTCAATACCAACCTGCTCAAGCTAGCAGTTGACGCTGCACGTGCGAAGGCCACCGTCGGCGAGATCTCCTTCGCTTTGGAGAAGGTCTTCGGCCGTCACGAGGCTGAGATCCGCACTCTGTCCGGCGTCTACAAGGAGGAAGTTGCTAAGGAGGGCACCGTGTCTAACGTTGCTAAAGCCATCGCAATGGCCGACGCCTTCGAAGCTGAAGAGGGTCGCCGCCCACGTATCTTCATCGCAAAGATGGGCCAGGACGGCCACGACCGCGGCCAGAAGGTTGTCGCTTCCGCCTACGCCGACCTCGGCATGGACGTCGACGTCGGACCGCTGTTCCAGACCCCTGCTGAAGCAGCCCGCGCAGCAGTCGATGCCGACGTGCACGTTGTGGGTGTATCTTCCCTCGCCGCTGGCCACCTCACCCTGGTGCCCGCGCTAAAGGAAGAGCTCGCAAAGCTCGGACGCGAAGACATCATGATTGTTGTTGGTGGCGTGATTCCCCCGGGTGACTTCCAGGAGCTCTACGATGACGGCGCTGCCGCCATCTACCCGCCCGGAACGGTCATCGCGGATTCCGCAATCGATATGATCACCAAGCTCGCGGCCAGCCTCGGCCTGGAGTTGGATGTAGAGGAGGCCTAAAAGGCCCCCGCTTCTGCCCGCAGGTCGCCACTGTGCAGCCTGCGGGCAGTTGAAGTTAAGGAGTGTTGTAAGCCATGTTGGAACACAACGAGTTTCTCGAACACCATCTCGGTTCACTCATGACCACCGCGGGCACCGATCTGGGTGCTGCCACCGCAGTCGCACCAGAGATCGTCAAAAGGGCGCGTCGCAGGATTGACGTCGACGAACTCTTCGACGGTGTCCGCGCGGGCAACCGCACTATTATCTCCCGTGCGGTTACGCTCTTGGAGTCTTCAGCGGCCGCTCACCGTGTCCTAGCGCAGGAACTACTCGTTCGTCTTCTGCCTTTCTCCGGCAAGGCCTTGCGAGTCGGTATCACTGGCGTACCCGGTGTCGGAAAATCTACCTTTATCGAAGCTCTAGGGATGAAGTTGATAGGGGAGGGCCACCGCGTTGCTGTGCTGGCGATTGACCCCTCGTCGACCAAAACCAGGGGATCGATCCTGGGTGATAAAACCCGCATGGCGAAGCTTTCCGCTGAGGACAACGCGTTTATTCGTCCCTCACCCTCAGCGGGCACTCTCGGTGGCGTGGCCAAAGCTACCCGCGAATCTATGGTGGTGTTTGAGGCCGCCGGTTTCGACACTATTTTGGTGGAAACGGTTGGTGTGGGCCAGTCCGAGGTCGCCGTGTCTAACATGGTCGACTGCTTCACCTTCCTGGCATTGGCGGGCGCGGGTGACCAGTTGCAGGGCATTAAAAAGGGTGTGCTGGAGATGGCTGATCTTGTCGCCATCAATAAGGCCGATGGCCCTAATCTGAAGAATGCCAAGCGTGCTGCCCGCGAGCTTGCTGCCGCGATGCGTATGGTGCGCAGCGAAGATTCCCTCTGGCATCCGCCGACTATGACGATGTCTGCGCTCGAGCACGAAGGCGTGGACAGGTTCTGGGATACTGTGCTTGAGCATCATGAGGCGATGCTTGAATCTGGACGTTTCGACCATAATCGCCGCGAACAGCAGGTGGGTTGGATGTGGTCGATGGTGCACGAGACCTTGCTTCAGCGGCTCAACACTAATGAGGACGTCAAGACCGTCCGTGCTTTGGTGGAATCCCAGCTGCGCGACGGGCAGATCACCCCGACCTTGGGCGCCGAGCGTGTACTCAATGCCTTTGACGGGGTAGACACTTCGTCTTAGGTGGAAGCTGCAAGCGGCCGCTATCGCGGCCGCGAAGAACTGGGTTGTCGCAGAAAAAATGAGGCCTTGCTGTTAAGCAAGGCCTCATAATTTGTGCCCGAGGGGGGACTTGAACCCCCACGTCCATTAGTAGGACACTAGCACCTCAAGCTAGCGCGTCTGCCATTCCGCCACCCGGGCCGGGTGTTTGAGACCTTACGGCCTCGGCACTCGTTAAACTATAGACCTGCGCCGCTAACCTACACAAATTCCCAGCTCAAAGATCTATTTGCGCGTGCACGGAGCGCCTAGGATCTTCGGGCGTGCGCTTGGCGACGTATATGATGGGCGCATGTCCGCTCCCGCACGTTTACGCCGTTCACCACTCTGGGCTTGGTTCGCCCCACCCGAACCACCTGAAGACCGTCCACTGCGCGCGACGTCAACACGTGCGATGTTGCTGACCTATCCGAAAATCGTCCTGGCGATCGTGATCTTGCAGGGTGTTATCAACGCCTCCAACGCGGTGCAGTCAGCCATTATCGGCCATGCCACGGACGCAGTGTTCGGCCGATACGACCAGGGCATCGGCAGTGGTTGGCAGGGCGTTATGGATGCACTGTGGGCAGCTGCACCGCCGATGGCTGTGTTCCTGGCGCTCATTGCTGTTGCTTATGTCGCCGAGTTGGTGTTCGACGGCCTAGAGGGAATCTCTCGGGCGCGGACCGTTCATGATTTGCGACTATCACTAACCAAGGCACTCATCGGTGGGGATACGCGGCATCTTAAGCCGGGCGATGTGTTGAATACGACCGATGAGGACACAAACGCTGTCGGCGAGATTAAGGAAGTCTTCGGCTTCCCGGCTGGCATGTTGTTTTACTTGGGCACGACGGTCGCGATTATTTTTCCGATTTCACCGGCGGTCGGTGGTGTCGTTGTTGCTGGTGCATTGGCGACGACGGTGGCTGCGCGTCTGACTGCGACGCCGCTGACACATGCGGCAACCCAGCGCCGAGAGGCGGAGACGGCCTCGGCGTCGTTGGCTACTGATCTTGCCCAGGGCTCTCGGGTGGTCAAGGGCCTGGGGGCGGTGGATGAAAGCCTTGGGCGTTTTCAGCGTACGACTGCCGAGGTTGATTCTGCTTTGCTCAAAGAAGCGCGGATTAATGCGTGGATGTCGTTGTGGCGGCAGACCCTTCCCGCTGCTGTGGGCGCCGCGGTGTTTGGCTACTCGGGTTGGCTGGTCCTTCAGGACGCCATGAGCGTTGGTGATTTTGTCACGATCACTTTGTTGGCTCGCCCGGCTATGACCATTTTGGGGCGTTCGTATGGCTATTTGATTTTCGTGTGGTCCCGTGGTGCGGCCGCGACGCAGCGAGTTCGTGAATTGGAGCATGCGATTGATCACCCGCCGGAATTTGGCGCCGAGCCTTCCATGCGCGAGGGCGTGTCCGACGCTCATGCAACTGAGCTTGCTCGGGGGCTGACGGTATTGTCGCCGCGTTCTGCGGATGGCTTGCTTGCTGCCCAACAGTATGCGCAAGCGATCGCCGATAGCTCGGTTGACGCTATCTATTCGCCCCATGCGCCTGGTGTGTTTGAAGGTTCACTGTTCGACAACATCGATGCGGGCAGGGGACTGACTGCTTGCGCTATTGACGCCGCGTTGGATGTGGCCTGCTGTGAAGACATCATTGTGCGACTGGGCGGTAGGCAGCCGGATGGTCGTCTGCCGGACGGGCCGATCGGTGAGGCAGGGTTGAATCTGTCTGGTGGCCAACGCCAGCGCGTGGCACTAGCTAGGGCCTTGGCGGGCAGCCCGGAGGTCTTGGTGTTGGATGAGCCAACTACGGGTCTTGATGCTGTCACACTGGATCGGGTGGCTAGCGCTACGGCGTTGCTGCGTCGGAACAAGACGACGATCGTGATTACTTCCTCTCGGCCGTGGGAAGTGTGCGCCGATAACGTGGAGGAGTTCTGATGAGTACCCAAGCAGCAACTGCGGAGCATCGCCTCGCGGATGCTTTGGCCCCTGCGTCCATGCGCACAAGCTTCTCGGTTGTTAGGCAGTGCCCTCGGTGGCCGCATCGCGGGTGGTGGCTGGGTTTCTGGGCTGTGTTTTGCACCAAGACGGTGTGCATTGTGGGTTCGTCAACGCTCACGGGTTTCACGGTCACCGCATTGGCTACTGGTGACACCGCTCGTTTCTGGTCCTTGGCAGCTGTGATGTCCCTTGCTCTGGTCGGTGAGCAAGCGTTCAACACGGTGGGCGAGTACTTGTTGAGTGCTCGTTCGAAGTTGGTGGGCGTGGATCTGCGTGCCGCAGGCGTGGAGGCTACGTTGCGCGCGCCTATTCCAGAGGTGATGGAGCTCGGCACCGGCAATGTTCTTACCCGCCTGACCAGCGATATTGATGCCTTTGTTCGTGTTGTTAATTCTATTGGTGTTCGCTTGTTGACGTCGCTTTTGCTCGTTCCTTTCACGGCGGCGTCGATGCTGGCATTGTCACCATGGTTCATCGTGGTCTTTTTAATTATCGGGGCTCTTTTGGTTCCGATGGTTCGGGTGGCCGCACGCGATATTCCGGTGGCTGCGAATCTGTTGTCGAGTGCGGAGGCGCGCCGCAACCAAATTCTTCTGGACACTATTCGTGGGTTGCCGACTATTAAAGCTTTGCGGATCGGCCCGTGGGCCATTGGGCGTTTCCGCCGTCAATCGTGGGCTACTGTACAGGCGCAGGCGGATTTTATTCCGCAGATGATTCGACTGCTGCGATGGGGGAGCATCGTCTATGGTGTGCTGGCCTTAAGCACAATGGCTGTGGCTGTAGTCCTGGTGAGCCAATCGACTATTTCAGCGGGTGCGGCCTCCGCCGCCATGGTGCTGGTGCTCCGCCTGGAAATGGTCGTGTTTAACGTGCTCTTTTTCGCCGGCGACATCCAACGCGCGGCGACGTCATTGGGCCGTGCAGTCGCCCTAGCTCTCTTGGGCTCCGACTCACGACGTTTGCCGGACGGACCGGAACTTGTTCGTCCGGTACCGGTTCGCCTTGATGACGTGACATTTGCGTATCCGGGAGGCGCGGCAATCTTGAACAACCTCTCGATCGCCTTAGAACCCGGAACTACGACGGCGTTGGTGGGCGCATCCGGCGCCGGTAAATCGACAGTGGCGGGACTCATTGCCGGCCTTCATTACCCAACCGCCGGCACGATCCGTATCGGCAACGTGGTGACCCGCGACGTCAACAATTCTTGGCTAGCGAGAAACGTCAGCCTGATTAGCCAAGAGGTGCACCTGTTTTCCGGCAGCCTGAGAAATGACCTCAAGGTCGCCGCCCCGCAAGCTAGCGATGAGCAGCTGCTTGATGTGTTGGCAGAGGTGGGCTTGTCCCCGCGCAGCGAAAGCTGGGTGCGGTGGTTGCCTCAAGGGCTCGACACGGCCATCGGCGCCGGAAACGATGATCTTCCGCCCGAGATCGCCCAGCAGATCGCGCTCGCGCGCATCATTGTGCGCGACGCCCCGGTTCTGATCATGGACGAGGCCACCTCGGAAGCCGGGAGCCAATCCGGCCGGGCACTGGAGCAAGCCGCTATTCGAACAGCCAAGGGACGGACGACACTGGTTGTTGCTCACCGTTTGGATCAGGCGATGGCTGCGGATCGTGTTGTGGTGATGGATCACGGCCAGATCATCGAAGACGGCACCCACGATGATCTTGTTGCGGCAGGTGGCGCTTACGCTGATCTCTTCAGGCGGTGGAGCGGTACTAAGGAGGAGGAATGATCAAAACACGTGCCGTAGGCCACGTTTTCATGCACAATGGGATGTATGTCTACTAACTCTGATCGTCCTGATTACGTCGACCCGCGCTTCCCGGGCCCTGATCCTTACGCAGCGCTTGGCGACCACCCCACATTCCCCTTGAGCTCCACCGATTTCAACAACGGTGACAAGTTTGGCCCCGGGATCGTCGCCACTGAAGATAACCCCGGCCTCTCCCCACAGTTGAGCTGGTCGAACCTCCCCGAGGGAACCAAGTCCATCGCCATAACCTGCCTCGACCCCGACGCGCCGACCGGCTCCGGATACTGGCACTGGGCAGTATTCAACATCCCGGTAGAGGTCAACGAACTGCCCACGGGAGCAGGCTCCACCGCTGCACTCGAGCGGATCAGCTCAGTTGATGGCGCTGAGCACATTGTGACACTCAAGGGTGACTCTGGTTTGCGTCAGTACTTCGGCCCCATGCCACCCTCCGGGCACGGCCCGCACCGCTACCTTTTCGCTGTGCACGCCGTGGACGTTGAAACCCTCGATATTGACCCCGACGCAACACCGACCGTGCTGGGCTTCAACCTCTATTTCCACACGCTCGCTCGTAGCATCGCGTGGGGTTGGTACGAAAACGACTAGCACCTGACTCCGAGACGCGCGACAGGACCAACTACTGATGCTTGTGTGTCGCGCGCTACACTAGGGCGATATGTCACAGCGCCGCCACTCCGCAGACCACCCGCAGCAACAGCATGTCCCCTCTAACGGCAGCAGTGCCAACGTTCCCATGACGCTGCGCATCGGCGGGGCGTTCATCACCCTTGCAGTCATGTTGTTGCTGCTGTTGTTCGTCCAGATTTTCACCCAAGGCTGGATGGCCCCTTTGGTGATCACACCGGGTTTTGTGCTGATCGTCGTCGCTGCGCTGCTGCTGGGAGCTTTCGGTGGTGTCCGTTCGGGCGATGCGGCATCCCGCAGCCGCGTCATCGCTTTGGGCCTTGCCGTGGTCATGGTGTTGTTGTCACGTCTGCTTCAAAGCCCAGTGCTGATGGTGATGGATCAGTACTGGATCATCATGTACGCGGGCATTGCTCTGTTGGCGGGATTGTGGCTGCGCCGCTCTGTCATCCCGCAGGACTAGACCAGCGAGCCAACGATCATCCCGCAGCTGACACAGTCCAGCCGCCAGTAACCCTGCGATGGTGAACATGCGGCGTGGCCCGTAAACGGCGATGAGCCTCATCCCGAACTTTGCTGCGAACAAAATGCCGCAGCCCATAAGTGCGTAGGCAGATGTTCCACCTCCACCGAAACTGGTTCCCGTGAGGGAATGCCCATTGCGGACGGTGACGGTCAGGTCGATGCTGGAGGCAAGAAGACCCAGGGTGTAGAGAACAGAGAAGCGAGCAATGTTTGCCGTACCCGCCCCGGTGCGTATTAGTCCACCCAGTCGAGGCCGCAGCCGACGGCGTCAGAAATCGAATCGAAACCGTGGGCATCGAGCTGCGTAAGCAGACCGAGGTGAATGTCCCGAATCCAATCGGGGCCGCCATAGATGAACGGGGTGTAGCCCTGCAAAAGGGTGGCTCCGGCGGCGATGCGCTCCCATGCAGCCTGCGGAGTGTCGATTCCGCCGACTCCGATTAACACGAGTTTGTCCCCAACACGGGTGTGGAGCCGCTTGAGCACCTCGAGCGCGCGGGCAGCAACGGGCGGACCGGAGATTCCACCAGCCCCCATGGCTTCTACCTGGTCGGCCGGGGTGTTGAGTCCTTCGCGGGAAATGGTGGTGTTGGTTGCGACAATGCCCGCCAGTCCCAATTCGACAGCGAGATCTGCCACAGCGTCGACGTCTTCATCGCTCAAGTCCGGGGCAATCTTCACAAGCACGGGGACGTTGGTAGCTTCCTGCACGGCTTGGAGAATCGGCCGGAGGGACTCCACTGCCTGCAGATCACGCAAACCCGGCGTGTTGGGGGAGGAGACGTTGACCACCAAGTAATCAGCAAGGTTGCCCAGTAGCGTGGCACTGCGGCGGTAATCGTCAACAGCGCCCTCCGGGGGCACTACCTTGGTCTTGCCGATGTTGATTCCGATGACGTCGTTGGACTGTCGCCGTCGCAGATTGTCGGCTGCGGCAGCGGCCCCCTTGTTGTTGAAGCCCATGCGGTTCAGGATCGCTTTGTCTTCGGGTAGTCGGAATAGCCGGGGGGTGGGGTTGCCGGGTTGTGGCGATGCGGTGACGGTTCCGAGCTCGGCGAAACCGAAACCGATGGGGGACCACACATCCGCAGCAGAGGCGTTTTTATCGAAACCGGCCGCCAAGCCCAGCGGGCGCGGGAAGCGCACTCCGAACACCTCCTGTGCGAGGCGCTCGTCGTGCACGGGAAGCATTTTGTTGAGGATGCGGTTGACCGGCGTTGCCCAGTGGAGGGCGGACAGCCCGTCGTTCATCAGCACGTGGATGCGTTCGGGCTTGAGTTGGAACATCGCCTTGAGTGCGAGCGAGTAGGCCTTGGTGCGGATGGGGTGTGCCATAATGGTCGACTTTCGGATGGGTTCTACTAGGCTGTTAGGACTTCTTCGCTGCATCGACGGCTTGTGCGCTGATCTTCTGCAGCTGTGTTGCGCTGGCTGCAAAGAGGTTTCCTTGGGTGTCAACACCGAGCTGTGCGACATCAGAGATGGAATCAAGCCGCGCTACTTCCTCCGGTACACCTGAGCTGATGTCGAAGCCCTGAACAGCGTTGGTGCCGGTGGATGCAACCCACACGAGCTGCCTCTTGGTGTCCCATGCCAGCGCGTAGGGGCTGTCGTCTACGGGGGCTACTTGGTGCAGCATAACGATGGGGCTCATGGTGTACACGTTGAGGTGGTCGCCTTCGGTGTCTGTTGCGAAAATGACGTCGCGGGCAACTCCGGTCGCGCCGACGGCCTGTCCTACTCCGGTGCCCACGCGCAGTGCTGCGCCGCGGGTGTCTTTCTCAAGGTTGAGCTGCTGGATGGCTGTTTCGGAGCGGTTGATCGCCGCAATATTTCCCGGATAGCTGCTGGTAGCCACGAGTTGGTCGGGCGCCCGGTCAATTTTAAAGGTGCTTGCTTGCCCAAGCTCCCCGCCACGATCAGCGGTGAAGTCGCGGTACACATCGACCTCGAGGGACTGGTTGTTTCCGGCAGCCAGCACCCCATCGGTGGTCAGCGCAGCGGTGGTGTAGGTCTTATCACCGGTGTCAAGGCGGGTGTCGGTCCCGGCTGCGGCATCGATCAGGTGAATACCGTCGTCGCAGGCGATCACCAGGGTCGAAGCCTTCGCGCCGCCGTTTTCGTCATTACTGCCTCCCGCCGGGGTGTAGCCCACGCTGGGCTCGCCACAGTGCGCATCGATAGTGATCTCTTTGGCCTGCGGACTGTCGCTGCCCAGCGCGCCGCCGCTCGCCAACTCGGTTGTGGGGAGGACAGTCAGCACTGTTGACGCCGCGTCACCTCCAGCCCGCAGCACCGCGACGTCATCAAGAATGTTCATGCCGGATAGGGCACCGTCGACTACCTCACCGGCCGGAGTGCTATCCGATGGGTTAGCCACGGGTGTGGCGTGTCCGAGCTCGCCGGGTTCCTCCAAACCACCGGGCATCTGGGTGCACGCGACCAACGACACGCTGGTCAAGGCAACAGAAGCCAAAGAAAGTGCGGTGGGATGCAATCGGAAGGAGGAAAAAGCGCGGGGAAGCCTGCGTGTATGCATGGGGCTAACTTTACAACGTGATGTCATCGAAGGCTTCGCTGATGGCCTGTGGCACGCGGATGTCTTCCGATGCGATGTATTCGCGCATTTGCTCTACCGTCTTGGGCCCCACAATCGCGCTGGTCACGCCGGGCCGGTCGCGCACCCACGCGGTGGCCAACACGCTGGGCGGGTACCCCAAACCGGAGGCAGCTGTAGTCAGCGCATCAACGATGGCATCGTTGCGCTCCTCGAAATACAGTTGGACCTCGGCGCCGCGGTGGGCATCTTCAGCACGTGCCCCGTGGGGAATGCCCGACCGGTACTTACCGGTCAACACGCCTTGAGCTAGGGGAGCGGCAGCAAAAAAGCCCATCTCCATGTGGCGTACCGCAGGCAACAATTCTTCTTCCGGCCGCCGCACAAGCAGGTTATATTCAGCCTGCGCGACGATCAGTGCCGACCCACCCGATCCGCGCGCCGCACTAATACCGGCCGTGAGCCCCAACTGCCACCCGCTATACCCACGCACACCGGCGTAACGAACCTTGCCGCTGCGCACCGCATACTCAACAGTGTCAACGACTTCCGTTGCAGGGGTTTTTGCGTCCCAAAATCCAACATTCCAAATGTCGATGTATTCGCGCCCCAGCGCCCGCAGCGTTCTATCCAAGTCGGCCAACAGCGTGCGCCGAGAACAATCCACCCGGCGCCCCAAAGGCTGATGCGGGTTCACACCCGCCGCAGTCGAAATAATCACGGTGTCTTGGACAGACGTAGGTAATTCACGCACCAGTGCCCCCAGCATGGCCTCCGAACGTCCTTGCTCATAGGCGGGGGAAGTCTCCACTACGGATCCACCGGCACCCAAGAATTCCGCAAGAATCCTGCGGGCCTCTTCCTCCGCGACGTCAGCACCCCAACCGCGCGTGCCTAAACCCATACGTGACACACGCAAACCACTGTTGCCAACCAAGCGCTGTCTCATAGGGCTCAACAATAGCGAACAATGTCCCTCACCTAACCGCCCGCACGCCCTCAGGCTGGTAGCGTGGCTTGGCGTGAATGAAAGCGTAACCAGCGTCCTTGCTGCCGCAGACGCCGCCCACAGCAGTGACGGCGTCACGTGGGCACAGACCATTATTTTGTCGATCGTCCAGGGCTTGACCGAGTTCCTACCGATTAGCTCCAGCGGGCACTTGCGTATCGTGTCGGAACTATTGTGGGGACGCGACGCCGGCGCATCCTTTACTGCCGTGATCCAGCTTGGGACGGAAGCGGCTGTGCTGGTCTACTTTTGGAAAGACATCTGGCGCATCCTGACAGGCTGGTTCAAGGGACTGGCCAACAAGGAGTTTCGCACGGGACAAAAGGGCTTGGACTATCGGATGGGGTGGATGGTCATCGTCGGTACCCTGCCGGTGTCGATTATTGGCTTCCTCGGCAAGGATTACATCCGGGAGGCGTTGAGAAACCTGTGGATCACCGCCGCTGTGCTCATCGCTTTTTCTTTCATTTTTATCGCTGCGGAAAAGCTGGGCAGGAAACAGCGCGAAGAAAAAGACCTCACTATGAAAGACGCGATCATCATGGGCTTGGCCCAGTGCTTGGCTCTGATCCCGGGTGTGTCTCGCTCAGGCGGCACTATTTCGGCGGGCATGTTTGTGGGCTTGTCGCGCGAGGCTGCGGCCCGTTTTTCCTTCCTTCTGGCGATCCCTGCGGTGTTGGCGTCCGGACTGTTTAGTTTGAAGGATGCCTTCGCACCTGAGGCTGGTCAGGCGGCGACGGGGTCGCAATTGTTGGTGGGTGTGCTCATCGCTTTCGTGTTGGGCTACGCCTCGATTGCGTGGTTGTTGAAGTTTGTGTCCAACAATTCCTTCAGTTGGTTCGCGGCCTACCGCATCCCCGTGGGGCTGCTGGTGATGGGCCTGCTCGCTACCGGCGTGCTGTCGGCAGGCTAAGCTGTAGCGCATGCATTCGTGGTCTCGACCGTCTTTACCTGAAATTTCCCCCGCTCTTCTGTCCGATCAGCAGCTGTCGCTGTACGATTCGGCTTCGCAGACTGTGCGGGAGGTCAAGGCTTTTAACGATGACGCCGCGGGGGCTGTTGCAGGCATGTATGTCTGCGGCATCACTCCCTATGACGCCACGCACTTGGGGCATGCCGCGACCTATGTGACCTTTGATCTGGTTTATCGAATGCTCCTCGCGCAGGGGGTACGCGTGGAGTATGTACAAAACGTCACCGACGTGGACGATCCGCTCTTTGAACGTGCTGAGCGCGACGGGGTGGATTGGCGCGAGCTAGGCTCTTCGCAGATCCAGGTGTTCCGCGACGTCATGGAGCAATTGTCCGTCCTTCCGCCGGTGGCATTCGTTGGTGCGATGGAGTCGGTGGATGAAGTCATCGACATGGTCCAGACGCTGCTCGATAAGGGTGCCGCTTACCAGGTTGAGGGCGAATACCCGGACGTGTATGCGAAGGTGGACGCCACCAAGCAGTTTGGTTACGAGTCGCACTACGACCGGCCAACCATGGAGGCACTGTTTGCCGAGCGCGGGGGAGACCCGGATAGGCAAGGCAAGCAGGATCCTTTGGATGCGCTTTTGTGGCGTGCTGCTCGTCCCGGTGAGCCTTCATGGGAGGCTCCGTTTGGTGCGGGGCGCCCGGGTTGGCATGTGGAGTGTTCGGCTATCGCGATGAACCGTATTGGTTCTGTGTTTTCCATCCAGGGTGGCGGTAGCGATTTGATGTTTCCTCACCACGAATTCTCTGCGGCGCATGCGGAGGCTTGCTACGGCATTGATCGCATGGCGGGCCACTATGTGCACGCGGGGATGATCGGCTTGGATGGCGAAAAGATGAGCAAGTCGCTGGGCAACCTGGTGTTTGCCTCCAAGTTGATTGAGCAGGGTGTGGACCCTTCGGCGATTCGTTTGGGCCTCTATGCCAGCCACTATCGTGATGATCGCGAGTGGTCGACTGAGATTCTTGACGCCGCGATCGAGCGCTTGCAGCGGTGGCGTGAGGCCTTCAAGCTGCCGGGTAGTGTGCAGCGTGACCGGGCGATGGTTCGTGGCGTGCACGCGACGTTGGCTAATGATCTGGACACACCACGGGTGTTGTTCTTGATTGACCAGTGGGCGGATGCCCGCCTTGAACAGTCTGCTTATGCTGGTGATGCGGCGGATGCTGCTGCTTTGAGCGAGTCCTCCGAGCAGGTTGCACATGCTATTGAGGCCCTGTTGGGCGTGAGGTTGGTTCCCTAATGGCCCGTTTTCCTTTTGAATTTATGCAGTCGTTTATCGACGAGTTCACCGAGCAGTTGGAGGCCTTCGGCTCGGGTTCTTATCTGTCGGAGGACGATCGTGATTTCTGGGATCAGCCCTTTGATCCGGCTGTCGTGCCGGAGTTGAAGGCTATCTTGTTGGACTTTGCGGATGCGCTGCCTGAAGAGGATGCTCCTGGGGAAGCGTGGGATGCGTGGATCGCACCCTTTGCTGCGGCTGTGGACGCCTTCAATGCCAAGCATGACTATGCGGTGGTCGAGTTGGAGGAAGAGGCCGATCTACGGCAGTGGATTGCGCGCATGGGTCAGGCCCGTGGCGTCGAGCTTGATGTTGATGCGATTGAGTTCCGGCCCTAAAATACTCACACACAAAAACCCCGCATGACGTGGGGTTTTTTCTTTTCACAACCCCCAATGACAGCCCCTCGAAGAAAATGGACTAAGCTGTCTACTCATGGCTTTGAAAACCCGCACTGAATTCCTGGATGCCCTCTCTACTCGCGTGCTCATTGGCGACGGGGCGATGGGTACTCAGCTGCAAGGCTACGACCTGGATGTCGACAAGGATTTTCTAGGCCTTGAGGGCTGTAATGAGATCCTCAACGACACCCGTCCCGATGTATTACGAGAGATCCACCGCGCCTATTTTGAGGCCGGCGCAGACTTGGTGGAGACCAACACCTTTGGTTGCAACTTACCCAACCTTGCTGATTACGGCATCGAGGATCGCTGCCAGGAGCTGGCCTACAAGGGTGTGAAGATCGCCCGCGAGGTTGCAGACGAGATGGGCCCCGGCCCGGACGGGATGCCCAGGTTCGTCGTCGGTTCGCTCGGCCCGGGTACCAAGCTGCCTTCCCTGGGTCACGCCCCTTACGAGGACTTGAAGGCTTACTACATCAAGGCTGCACTCGGCATGGTCGAGGCTGGCGCAGATGCAATTTTGGTGGAAACCGCACAGGACTTGCTGCAAGTAAAGGCAGCTGTGTTGGGCTGCCACGAGGCGTTCGAGCAAGCAGGTGTTCGCCTGCCGATCATCTGCCACGTCACGGTGGAGACCACCGGAACCATGCTGTTGGGTTCAGAAATCGGCGCGGCACTCACCGCTCTTGAACCTTTGGGTATCGACATGATTGGCCTGAACTGTGCGACGGGCCCCGCGGAGATGAGCGAGCACCTACGCTATTTGTCCCAGCATTCCACTATCCCCGTGTCCGTCATGCCCAACGCTGGTCTCCCGATCTTGGGCAAAAATGGCGCGGAGTACCCCTTGACTGCCCCGGAACTTGCCGAGGCCCTCCAGCAGTTTGTCACCGGCTACGGCCTGTCTATGGTCGGCGGCTGCTGTGGTACGACACCTGCGCACATTTCTGCAGTCCGCACCGCCGTGTTGGGTGATGACGCCACCCCTGCCGTCATCAAGGCAGACAGGCATCCGGACACCAGCGACCATGTGGCCAGCTTGTACACGAGCGTGCCGCTGACCCAAGACACGGGCATCACCATGATCGGCGAGCGCACCAACGCCAATGGTTCGAAGGCGTTCCGTGAAGCGATGCTGGCGGGGGACTGGGAAAAGTGCGTCGATATCGCAAAGCAGCAGACCCGCGACGGCGCCCACATGCTCGATTTGTGCGTGGACTACGTGGGCCGTGATGGCCGCGAGGACATGGCTACGTTGGCTGGTTTGTTGGCCACTAGCTCGACTTTGCCGATCATGATTGACTCCACCGAACCGGAGGTCATCCGCGTTGGGTTGGAGCACTTGGGTGGACGCTGCGCGGTCAACTCGGTCAACTTTGAAGACGGCGATGGTCCGGATTCCCGCTACCAGCGGATCATGCGCTTGGTTAAAGATCACGGTGCGGCGGTGGTGGCCCTCGCAATTGACGAGGAAGGTCAGGCCCGCACGGCTGAGAAGAAGGTAGAGATCGCCAGCCGTCTGATCGAAGACATCACCGGCACATGGGGCCTACGCCAGCAAGACATCATCGTCGACACGCTGACCTTCCCCATTTCTACTGGCCAGGAAGAAACCCGCCGCGACGGTATCGAAACCATCGAGGCGATCCGTCAGCTCAAGGCCAAGTACCCAGACGTGCACACCACGCTGGGCTTGTCCAATATCTCCTTTGGCCTCAACCCGGCTGCCCGCCAGGTTCTCAACTCGGTGTTTTTGAACGAGTGCATCGAAGCCGGCTTGGATACTGCCATCGCGCACTCCAGCAAGATCCTGCCGATGAACCGCATTGACGAACGCCAGCGCGAAGTGGCCCTCGACATGGTCTACGACCGTCGTCGGGAAGGCTACGACCCCCTGCAAACCTTCATGGAATTGTTTGAGGGTGTTTCCGCGGCGTCAGCAAAAGATGCGCGTGCGGAAGCACTGGCCGCGTTGCCTTTGTTTGAGCGGCTGTCCCAGCGCATCATCGACGGTGAAAAACAAGGTCTCGAAGCGGACCTCGACGCAGGTATGCAGGAAAAAACACCGATCGAGATCATCAACCAAGACCTGTTGAGCGGCATGAAGACGGTGGGCGAACTCTTCGGCTCGGGCAAAATGCAGCTGCCGTTCGTCCTGCAGTCCGCTGAGACGATGAAGGCTGCGGTGGCCTACCTGGAGCAGTTCATGGAGGCTAGCGATGACACCGGTTCGAAGGGGACCATCGTGCTGGCCACCGTCAAGGGCGACGTGCACGACATTGGTAAAAACCTGGTGGACATCATCTTGTCCAACAACGGCTACGACGTGGTCAACCTGGGCATCAAGCAGCCAATTTCCACCATTATTAGCGCGGCGCGGGATGCTGGCGCGGACGTCGTTGGTATGTCCGGCCTGCTGGTTAAGTCCACCGTGGTGATGAAGGAAAACCTGGTGGAGATGAACACCGCCGGCGCGGCAGATATTCCCGTCATCCTCGGTGGTGCGGCGTTGACGCGTACCTATGTGGAAAATGACCTCACAGAAATTTACGAGGGCGACGTGCACTATGCCCGCGATGCTTTCGAGGGCCTGCGTCTGATGGATGAGATCATGGCGCTGAAAAAGGGGGGTTCGACGACTGAGCAAAGCGCCGAGGCTCTCGAGACTGCGTTAGCGGCGCAGAAGAAGCGTGAGGAGCGCAAGGCCCGCCACGAACGCTCGAAGAAGATCGCAGAAAAGCGTAAAGCGGAGGCAGCCCCGGTGGAGATTCCGGAGCGCTCTGACGTGGAGGTTGACGTTCCCATCGCGACCCCGCCGTTCTGGGGAACCCGCATTGTCAAGGGCCTACCCTTGGCCGAGTATCTGCCTAACCTGGATGAACGCGCGCTGTTCATGGGCCAGTGGGGCCTGAAGCCGACGCGTGGGGGAGAGGGCCCCGGCTACGAGGAGCTCGTGGAGCAGGAGGGCCGCCCACGCTTGCGCTACTGGATTGATCGTTTGAAGTCCGAGGGCATCCTGGACCATGCGGCCGTCGTCTACGGTTATTTCCCCGCGGTCTCCGAGGGTGACAGCGTGTTGATTTTGGAGGAACCGCATCCTGACGCCGCGGTGCGTGCGCGTTTCGACTTCCCCCGCCAAAGCAGGGGCCGCTTCTTGTGCATTGCGGACTTCATCACCAGCCGGGAGCGTGCGAAGGCTACCGGCCAGGTCGACGTCATGCCTTTACAATTGGTCACCATGGGCCAGCCAATTGCGGACTTCGCTAATGATCTGTTTGCCCGCGATGAGTACCGCGATTACCTGGAGGTCCATGGCCTTGGCGTGCAGCTTACGGAGGCATTGGCCGAGTACTGGCATGCGCGCGTGCGTGGAGAGCTCGACTTGGGCAGTGGTGTGAAGGTCGGCGACTTTGATGCAACAGACCCAACGCGTTTCTTCGACCTGGAGTATCGTGGTGCTCGCTACAGCTTCGGCTATGGTTCCTGTCCCAACCTGGAGGATCGTGCCACCATGGTCGAGCTTCTCGAGCCAGGCCGCATTGGGGTTGAGCTGTCTGAGGAGCTTCAGCTTCACCCGGAGCAGTCGACGGACGCGTTCGTTCTCTACCACCCGGAGGCTAAGTACTTCAACGTGTAGTGTGAGGGATCGTGAGGTCTTTTAGTGCTGTTTTCTGGGACATGGACGGAACTCTGGTCGACTCCGAGCCGCTGTGGAGTATCGCGACCTTTGAAATGAGTGAGCGACTGGGCCGCCGCCTCACCCCGGAGCTGCGGGAGCGCACGATCGGCGGGTCGTTCCGCAACACGATTGCGATCGCCGCTGAGCACGCTGGCGTTAAGCTCAATGATCAGCTCATTGCAGACAATTACCGCTTTACCGTCGAGCGCATGCAGGAGCTATTCGCCACGAGGTTGACGCTGAACCCGGGGGCGCGGGAGTTGTTGGAAGCCCTGCGGGCTGAGGGGGTACCCATGGTGTTGGTTACCAATACTCCGCGTGAAATTGCGGCCGGATCTATCCGAGCGATCGGCGAGGATTTCTTCGTCCACACTGTCTGTGGCGATGAGGTGCCGGCGGGTAAGCCTTCGCCCGAGCCGTATCTGCATGCAGCGCGGCTGCTGGGGGTAGATCCCAGCACCTGCGTGGCCTTCGAGGATTCGGCGACCGGTATGCGTTCTGCGGCAGATGCTGGCTGCATCACCATTGGTTTGCCGGAGAGTGATGACGCAGCGGTGCCCGCTGGGGTGCGTACGCTACAGCAGCTGCATGGCTCGCGCACGTGGGTTGGGGTTACCCCTGCCGACATTGAGAAGTGGGTCGTCTAGACTTGTTCGGGTGAAGAACTTCGATAGCCTCTTTGAGGAACTCAAGGCAAAGGTCGCTAACAACGAGTCTGATTCCGGCACAGTGCAGGCCGTGAACAAGGGCGTTCACCATATCGGCAAAAAGGTTATCGAGGAAGCTGGCGAGGTCTGGATCGCTGCGGAGTACCAGTCTGATGAGGAAATGGCCGAGGAAATCTCGCAGTTGATGTACTGGACTCAGACCCTCATGTTGGCTCGGGGTATCGAACTCGACGACATTTACAAGTACCTCTGATTTTTGTGGCTGCGTCGCCGGTGTGTGGCGCGCCGTTTGATGCCCTCGTGCTCGGAAATGGCTGTGCGTTGGCGAAGTGTTAACAACGAAAAGGACTTCTCGTGTCTGAAATGCTCAAAGTAGCTGTGCCCAACAAGGGTTCCCTGTCCGATGCGGCTATGGAGATTCTCCGTGAGGCAGGGTACCGCGGTCGCGGTGATTCGAAGGCCCTCACCGTGGTCGATAAGGCTAATGGGGTGGAGTTTTTCTTCCTCCGCCCCAAGGACATCGCTATCTATGTTGCCAACGGCCACCTTGATCTCGGTATTACTGGCCGCGACTTGGCGGGGGATTCTTTGGCTGAGGTTGAAGAGGTGTTGTCCTTGGGCTTCGGGGCGTCGACGTTCCGTTACGCCGCGCCAAAGAATAGTGGTTGGACCGTTGAGCGTTTGGGCGGCGCACGCATCGCGACGTCATATCCAAATTTGGTGAAGAAGGATCTAGCTGCCCGCGGGTTGGATGCGACGGTGGTGTGGCTGGATGGTGCGGTGGAGATTTCCATCAAGCTGGGGGTGGCCGATGTTATTGCCGATGTGGTCTCCACCGGACGCACGTTGGAGAAGCAAGGGTTGGAGCCTTTCGGTGAGGCACTGGTGTCCTCTGAGGCTGTGGTGGTGGGGCGCCGTGGCATTGAGATGACCACGGAGATGCGCGTCTTGCTCAACCGCATCGAGGGTATTTTGCACGCTCAGAATTACCTGATGCTTGATTACAATGTGCCGCGCACGAAGCTTGATGACGCCGCGAAGATCACCCCCGGTGTGTCCGCTCCGACTGTTGCGCCGCTTGCGGATGAACAGTGGGTTGCTGTGCGTGCGATGGTTCCGCGTGCGGAGGCTAATGATGTGATGGACCGTCTGCTGGATCTTGGGGCGAAGGCTATTCTTGCGACCGAAATCCGCATTGCGCGTTTGGGCGGGTAGCCCTGTGCTTGGCGTGCGGGGTTACACTCAGGGCTGCTAGCTGAATCACAATTATAGTCAAACCCTGTCGATAGGCCCACCTTTGGGGGTGAAATACTTTCAAAGTGGGTCTTTTGTTTCCCCAACCCCTGGCATAGCCGCCCGATGGCGTTTAAGCTCGTGGCATGGCTACCAAAAACAGCAAGAAAAACACCGCAGCCGACAACGCCGCGGACACCTCCAACGCGGCCGCTGACACCTCGACCACCAAGACTGAGTCCAAGCAGACCCCCGCCACTACAGGCCCCGCCGCATCGAAGTCCAAGGCCCGCGACGGCTACCGCATGGAAGTCGACTTGCTCGGGGAGATGGAAGTTCCCAACGACGCCTACTACGGTGTCCACACCCTCCGCGCGGTAGAAAACTTCCAGATTTCCCGCACCACCATCAACCACGTACCGGAATTCATCCGCGGCATGGTTGCAGTCAAGAAGGCCACCGCACTGGCCAACCGACGCCTGCACACCCTGCCGAAAGAAAAGTGCGACGCCATCGTGTGGGCCTGCGACGAGATTCTCGACAAGGGTCGCTGCATGGATCAGTTCCCGATTGATGTGTTCCAGGGCGGTGCCGGAACCTCCCTCAACATGAACACCAACGAGGTTGTTGCAAACCTCGCACTGGAGCACCTCGGCTATGACAAGGGACGCTACGACATCATCAACCCCAACGATGACGTCAACATGAGCCAGTCCACCAACGACGCTTACCCCACGGGCTTCCGACTGGGTGTCTACGCGGCGATGGAAGAACTCATCGCAAAGATCGACCTGCTGCAGCAAGCATTCCAGGCCAAGGGGACCGAATTCGTGGACATCTTGAAGATGGGCCGCACCCAGCTGCAGGACGCCGTTCCGATGACCCTGGGCGAGGAGTTCCATGCTTTCGCACACAACCTGGCTGAAGAGCAATCGGTGTTGCGCGATGCTTCCGCGCGTCTTCTTGAGGTCAACCTGGGTGCCACCGCTATCGGCACCGGCGTGAACACCCCTTCGGGCTACCGCCACCAGGTCACCGCAGCGCTGTCCGAGGTCACCGGCCTGGAAATCAAGTCTGCTCGTGACCTGATCGAAGCCACCTCCGACACCGGCGCCTACGTGCTGGCCCACGGCGCGATCAAGCGTGCGGCAATGAAGCTGTCGAAGATCTGCAACGACCTGCGCCTGCTGTCCTCCGGGCCGCGTGCAGGCTTGGGAGAGATCAACCTCCCGCCCCGCCAGGCAGGGTCCTCCATCATGCCGGCGAAGGTTAACCCAGTTATCCCCGAAGTGGTCAACCAGGTGTGCTTCAAGGTCTTCGGTAACGACCTGACCGTCACCATGGCTGCGGAAGCCGGCCAGCTGCAGCTCAACGTCATGGAGCCCGTCATCGGCGAGGCCCTGTTCCAGTCCATCCGCATCCTCGGCAACGCCGCGGAAGCTCTGCGCGAAAAGTGCGTCGAGGGCATCACCGCCAACGCTGATGTCTGCCGCGCGTACGTCGACAACTCCATCGGTATCGTCACCTACCTCAACCCCTTCATCGGCCACCACAATGGCGACCTCATCGGCAAGGAGGCCGCAGCGACGGGCAAGTCGGTTCGCGAACTTGTTTTGGAAAAGGGCTTGATGGATGAGGAAACTCTCGACCAGGTTTTGAGCCCCGAGAACCTCATGCACCCGATGTTCCGCGGGCAGCTCTACCTCGATTAGGCCCAAGCACCAACACCACCAGTGTGGGTCAGCAATTCTCAGCCCCCACACTGGGTTTTTAACCCGGCCGCGCTGTCCAACGTAGGGTAGTTCAGTCCACGCGTTGACCAGCGCGGCTTTTTGTTCACCGCCTCCTATCTTCAAGGATTACACCAGCACAAATGCTCACAGCCCTACATATCGCAATTGTTCTAGCAGCAATCGTCATCGGCGCTCGCCTAGGTAGTATCGCCATCGGATTCGCCGGTGGCCTCGGCGTGCTCCTCCTAGGGCTGACAGGTGTCCCCGTCAGCCGCGAAGATATTCCCTTCGACGTCATCGGCATCATCATGTCGGTGATCGCCGCCATCGCCGCGATGCAGAAGGCCGGCGGCATGGATTATCTGGTCGCCGTCGCAGAAAAACTCCTACGCAAAAACCCCAAGCACGTCACCTACCTTGCACCAGTCGTCACCTATTTGATGACTGTCCTCGCAGGCACCGGGCACACCGCCTTTTCCACCCTGCCGGTGATCGCGGAGGTCGCCAAGGAAGGCAACGTGCGCCCCTCGCGCCCGCTGTCGGTCGCGGTCGTCGCCTCTCAAATGGCGATCACTGCCTCGCCGATCTCCGCAGCAGTCGTGTTTTTGGCCTCCATCCTTGAGCCCCACGGCGTCGGCTACCTCCAACTACTTGCAGTAGTCATTCCTGCGACCTTCCTTGCAATCTTCCCCACTGCGTTCGTCGCTAACCACCTGGGCAAGAACCTTGAGGATGATCCGATCTACCAGCAGCGCCTAGTAGCCGGCCGAGTGAAAGAACCCACGAGCGCGTCGAACTACACGCCCACCAGGGAGGCCAAGTTGAGCGTCGGACTCTTCCTCGGCGCCATCGTCATCGTGATGGCCTACGCCACCGCCATCTCGGAACAGGTGGGGCTGATTTCCGACCCAACGCTGCCGCGTAACGAAGCAATCATGAGCCTCATGTTGGCCACCGCCACCGCGATCGTAGTGTCCTGCAAGTTGCATGCTGCGGACATCTTGGATACTCAGGTCTTCAAGGCCGGCATGTCAGCCTGCGTGTGTGTCATGGGTGTCGCGTGGCTGGGGACGACGATCATCAATGCCCACATCGACTGGATTAAGGAGTCTGCGGGCTCCGTCATGCAGACCCAGCCGTGGATGCTCGCGGTCGTGGTGTTCGCAGCGGCGGCCTTGCTGTACTCGCAGGCGGCTACCGCCAAGGCGCTCATGCCGGCGGCGCTCGCGCTCGGTGTGTCGCCGTTGACCGTCGTCGCTTCCTTCGCCGCGGTGTCCAGCCTCTTCGTCCTGCCGACCTACCCGACGCTCTTGGCTGCGGTCGAAATGGACGACACCGGCTCTACCCGCATCGGCAAGTACGTGTTTAACCACAGCTTCATCATCCCCGGCACGATGTGTATCGCCCTGGCCGTGGTGTTTGGCTTCGCCATCGGCTCCGTCGTGCTCTAGGGGCGCACAAATTCTGGGGGTGTTCCACCGAATTCGGGGCATAGGCTCTGGTGAGGGCACCAGCCGCAGAGTTTGGAGGTTTTCGTCTTAAATTGTCCGGCTTCGATGTCTGCTTGGATCTTCGCCCACAGGTCGGCCAGGTCACGCTCGAAGTACTCGAGTTCCTCCTTAGAAGGCGCCAGGAACATGGAGTCCATGACCTTTAAGTACATCAACCGCAGTTGGTCGGGAATGCGGCCGTAGAGACGCCAGTAGACCAGCGCGTAGAAACGCATTTGGAACTTCGCTTGGTCGGAGTAGCGGGGGAGAGGCTTCTTGCCCGTCTTATAGTCGACCACCCGGACCTGTCCGGTCGGCGCGACGTCGACGCGGTCTATGAAGCCACGCACAGGTACACCATTGGGCAGCACGGTGTCGACGTACATTTCTGTGGCGTAGGCGTCGAAGCCTTGGGGGTTTTCCATCTCGAAGTAGCCACGCAGGAGGCTTCGGCATTCCACCAAAAAATCGTAGAGTTCCTCCTCTGGTACCAGCTCGAGGAGGTCTTTGTCCTTAGCGCACATGTCGGCCCAGGTGGGTTTGAGCTGTTTGACGGCGGCGGGGTAGAGGCGCTGCTCGCGTGGCAGCTTATGCATTTCCTCTAGCACGGCGTGCACCAGGGTGCCTTTTACTTGGGCGACGGTTTTGGGTTCGGGGAGGCGGTCGAGTGCGCGGAAGCGAAACAGCAACGGGCACTGGAGGTAGTCGCCGCAGCGCGATGGCGACAGGGCTAGGGGCGCGCGCTTACGTTTTTTGGTGAGCGCAGGGGTGCTGCTGTTAGTGGGTTCGTCGGTGGGGGCACTGTCGGCGCTAGGCATGGTTGATCATTCTACTGGCTGTGCAGCAGCACGAAGGCCCGTGGTGACACGGGCCTCGGAAGTGGAGCACTATGACCTACTTCGACCTACTTCTACCTTTCCTTAATGGAAAAAGAACAGGCGCTCAAAGACGAAGAACGCGCGCTGATCCTCAACTCCTTGTTCTCCTCAGTGGATACCGGCCTGGCCAAACGCAGCGACAATAAAGATCTGGAGACATTGGCTGCGATCGCTTTCAAGAGGGCATGACGATGGCACCTGACGGGTACCCCCGCTTTTCGATCCAATGGTTTAAGAGTTCTGGACCCCTCGAGCACAACCTCAGGGTTCCCCAGCTTTTAAAGACTTACGTTGTTCAGCCATTGCCTGTCAGATGGCTCAACCACTACCATCCCACGCTGCACAAGATTCGATAGCTATTCCTCAAGGGAGCTAGCTCGCTTCATGTTTCTCAAGGCGGACACTTCTGAATAGAAATCCAGCCCGTACCCCGCCCCGAGAGGGGCAAGGCCGGGCCGAACGATTGCCCCCGATATAACTTGCACCGAGCTCCTCGTCAAACGCCACCTCATACTAGGGGGAGTAGGGGACTACACTTGAACGCATGACTGCATTGCCTAGCATCGAAGAGTTCATCGCCTCCAGCCCCAGCTCCTACCACGCGGCCGAAAACATCGCCGCCATCCTAAACACCGCTGGATTCACGCGACAAGACGAAACCGACACATGGCAAGCAACCCCCGGCGGCCACTACATGGTCCGCGGCGGAGCACTCATGGCCTGGTGGGTACCCGAAAACGCAAGCCCCGCGACGTCAGGATTCCGGATCATCGGCTCCCACACCGACTCGCCCGGCCTCAAACTCAAGCCCACCATCAGCTTCGACAAAGAAGGCTTCCACCAAGCACCCGTCGAAATCTACGGCGGACCCATCCTCGCCAGCTGGCTCGACCGCGAACTGCAACTAGCCGGCCAAATCATCGACGCCGACGGCAACCGACGACTCGTCGCCACCGGCCCCGTACTCCGCGTACCCCACCTAGCCATCCATCTCTACCGCCAGGACGAGCTCAAGCTGGAACGCCAGCAACACATGCAGCCCATCTACGGACTAGTCGAATCCCCGGAGCTAGCCACGCTGCTGGACGGTGTCCGCACACACGACCTCATCACCGCAGACACCCAGCCTCCCCGCGCATTCGGCATCAAAAACGAGTTCCTCGCCGCCGGCCGCCTAGACAACCTCTCCAGCGTCTATCCCAGCCTGGAGGCGCTACTGGACGTGGTCGCAGACAGCAACGCGACGTCATCAATTAAAGATGTATTAGTGCTGGCAGCCTTCGACCACGAAGAAATTGGATCCTCCAGCCGCTACGGCGCCGCAGGCCCCATCCTCGAAGACGTACTCAAACGCACCGCCTACGCACTCGGGGCAGGGGAGGACGACCTCTACGCCATGTTTGCCCGCTCCAGCTGCATCTCAGCAGACGCAGCACACAGCGTCCACCCCAACTTCGCCTCCAAGCACGACCCCAACACGCACCCCGTGCTCGGCGCAGGCCCCGTCCTTAAGGTCAACGCCAACCAGCGCTACGCATCCGACGCACGCAGCAACGACATCTGGCTACGAGCCTCCGAAAAAGCAGGCGTCGCAGTGCAACAATTCGTCGGAAACAACGACGTACCCTGCGGCTCCACCATCGGCCCCATCACAGCGACACGCCTAGGCATCCTCACCGTCGACGTCGGCATTCCACTGCTGAGCATGCACTCCGCACGCGAAATGTGCGCCTACAGTGACCTCAAAGACTTCACAGAGGTGCTCGCCGCCTACTACACGCTAGACTAACCACCCATGGCTTATTCAGGACCTTTCCAACCCGGCGACCGCGTACAACTCACCGACGCTAAACGGCGACACTTCACCATCACCCTCGAGCCGGGGGAGACGTTCTTCACCCACAAAGGCGGCATCGCCCACGATGACATTATCGGCGCCGACGAGGGCACCGTAGTCGTCTCCCAAACCGGTGGACAATACCTATGCTTCCGCCACCTCATGGTCGACCACGTACTGTCCATGCCACGCGGCGCCGCAGTGATCTACCCCAAAGACTCCGCCCAAATCCTCGTCGAAGGTGACATCTTCCCAGGTGCCCGCGTACTCGAGGCAGGCGCTGGCTCCGGAGCCCTGTCGATGAGCCTGCTGCGGATGATTGGTGAACACGGCGAACTGATCTCCTACGAAATCCGCGAAGACCACCTCGAATACGCCGAAAAGAACGTCTCCGAATACCTCGGCGGGCACCCCGACAACTGGGACCTGCGCCTGGGTGACCTCACCCAAGTCGGATTGAAGGACCTAGACGGCAAACCCGTCGACCGCGTCATCCTCGACATGCTCGAACCCTGGGAATGCCTAGACACCGTCGCCGAGATCCTCGTACCCGGCGGCGTCTTCATGACCTACGTCGCCACCGTACCCCAGCTGATGAAAGTCATGGAAGGCATCCGCGAAAAGAAGTGCTTCACCGAACCCCGCGCCTGGGAATCCCTCGTGCGCGAATGGAAGGTCGAAGGCCTAGCCACCCGCCCCGAACATCGCATGAACGCACACACCGCCTTCCTCGTGTGGGCACGCCGCCTCGCCGACGGGGTAGTGGCACCCCGCCCACAGCGCCGCGCGCGCAAGTAGGCTGCCGCTGGCGTCGCGCGAAAAAACCTGCCGCCACTAGTGCCGCAGGTACTAATGCTGGTCGGCGAAAAAGGCATCGAACTGCTTCAGTGCGTCGATAATTCCGTGGCGCCACCAGGCATAATCATGGCCACCCCGAACCTCCCGATAGATCACGTGCGGAGCCCGGCGCGACTGTAGAACCTCGAAATACGCCTGCGACAGCGACCGCATGCCGCCTTCCTCCGAGCCCACCTGGATGATCATCGGAGTATCGACCTCACCCAGCCCCTGCCGCAGTTGACGCAGCAGTAGGCCTTCGCAGCTGCCGGGGTGTCCCTGGGTGCTTCCACGGGCGCTCGGGTCTTCTGCAGGATCAAACCAATAGGAGCCCGACTGTGCCAGCCCCGCACGCGTCAAACCGGGGTAGTGCGCACACAGTGTCGCCACCGCAAGCGCGCCATATGACTGCCCGGCGATCACGTACGCCTGTTCGCAGGTCTGTTCGCATGCATAATCGTGCACCTGCCAACTCCGGTTGACCTCGCGAGCAGCAGCCAACGCCTCGCGAGTAACCTGCGCTGCACGATCAGGCACCGTCAGAATGTCGCGCCGCTGATCAAAGGTTCCGCAATCCACAAGCACCACCGTGTGCCCAAGCCCCTCCGCGGCCATCGCCCGATCCAGCCTGTGCGAGCGCAAGAATTGTCCATCATAGAGCACCACCACGCGCTCATCACCCGGCAACACATCAAAACGCAGCCCGCCCCTTTCCACCACAACCCAGGGACAGTGGGCTTCTGCAGCCGGATCAACTACCGCTTGCTCCGCCTCAGTTGCTGCCCAGCCATTCCACGGCGCATCAGGCCCGTACCAGACACTCGCATCCCCACCCAATGGCGTCCGAATGCGATGGGAATTGTGCTCATCAGGCACACCCAGCTCATGCACCTTCTTCCAGCCAGCCCTCGTGCCGCCAATGTCATAGGGCAGCCCCGTCACATCAGCAATCCGATAGGACACAATCGCATCCGCCGGCACCTCCACCGTCAACGCGAACAAAGGAGTCCCCGGCAAACGCTGCATCAACCACGGACGAAAATCCTCCCTATGCGCATCCGTCGCATTCGACACATGCAACAACACCTGCTGCGCACCGGGACGCCAAGCCAACACGCTCAGCGTGGCGTACGCGATGCCATCACTAAAACTCCGCACACTCGGAGGGGGCGCCCCACCCCAAGGCTCCAACGCATACAAATGCCGCGCAACCTCCATCGACGGCTGCGCAAGCGCCTCAGCCCACCACTGCGGAACCACCACCCTCGCAGTCATGACGTCGCGGTGGTCGACGCCGCAGGAATCACCAACGGCGTACCAGTCTCCGGATCATCAATAATCCGACAATCCAAACCAAAAGCCCGCTCCAACATCTGCTCCGTATACACCTCCCGCGGTGTACCCTGGCCAATCACCTCACCGGCACTCATCACAATCACATGATCAGCACACCGCGCCGCCAAATTAAGATCATGCAAGACCGCCACCACCGTACGACCCTCCTTCTGAATACTGGCGCACAACCTCAACACCTCCAACTGGTGCACCAAGTCCAAATACGTCGTTGGCTCATCCAACAACAAAATCTCAGTATCCTGCGCAATCGCAGTCGCCAACCACGCGCGCTGGCGCTGACCGCCAGACAACTCCTCAACCTTGCGCTCCTGCAAATCCAGCACACCAGTCAGCTCCATTGCGCGCTGAACGCACGCGACGTCATCATTACTAATGCGCGAAAAAAATGACTGATGAGGAAATCGGCCGCTCATCACCAAATCACGCACCCGCAGATCCCCCGGTGCCGTCTGCTGCTGCGGCAAAAACCCAACCCGGCGCGCCACAACCTTCGTCGACAACGAATGAATATCGCGACCATCCAACAACACCCGCCCACGCTCAGGCGGCAGTAAGCGCGCCAACGCACGAAGCAACGTCGACTTACCACACGCATTAGGGCCGATAATCACCGTAAACGCACCCTGGGGGATAGCCACGCTGACCCCATCGATTACCACGCGCTCGCCATACGCCAGGCGGACATCCTCTGCACGTAGGCCCACAGTCGTATTCGTCATCTCTTGCTCCTGAGGATAAAAAAGATCAAATAAAGCCCACCGACCACGCTGGTTGCCACGCCCACCGGCGCCTGATACCCCGCGGGTGCCAAGTGAACAATGCACTGGGGCACCAACAACAACACCGCACCAGTCAGCGCGGCAGTCGTCACAGGCACAACCTGCTGGCCCGTCAACCGGCGCGCAATCTGGGGAGCAGCCAAAGAAATAAAAGAAATCGGCCCCGTACTAGCAATCGCGGCGCCAGTAAGCACCACACCCACTACCGTCACAGCAGCAGTCACCCGGGGAATCCGCACGCCAAGCCCCGCGCACAAAGCATCACCAAGCTCCATCACACGCAGATGCCGCACCAACACCCACGCAACCGGAAGACACACCACCACAGCAGCCACAGCCGGAACCGCATGCGTCCACTGGCGGGCATTCAACGTCCCCACCAACCACACCTGCCCAGCGATAGCAATATCCGGGTCAATCCGCGTGAGCAGCAGGGTAGTAGCAGCCCCATAACAAGCAGACAGCCCCAACCCAATCAGCACCAAACGGTTAATAAACCCCGACCCGCGAGGCGCCAACGCGTACGCCAACCCTGCCGCCAGCGCACACCCCGCCACCGCCGCCAACGAAGTGCGCCACCCTGTGGTCTGCAGAAACGTAATGCCAACCACCGCCCCGAACGCCGCGCCGCTAACCAGCCCGATGATCTCCGGCGAACCCAAGGCGTTACGGCTCAACGTCTGAAACAACATCCCCGCAGCACCCAACGCCATGCCCGTTGCCAGTCCCGTGACGATCATCGGCAAGCGAATACCCCACACCACCAAGCGATCACGACTATCCGCACCCGGGTGCGCCAACGCCTGGCCCACCTCCGTAACAGACAACTTCATCGACCCCTGGGTAAGCAAAAGCAGCGCACAACCAACAATCACCGCACCAAGCACCAGGCACGCAAACACCGCGCGAGGATGCCACAACACCGTCACGCCCCGAACATCAACCACGCGCTGCATACCGAACGCGCGGGTCTGCACCCGACTAGCCACCAATACCACGCACCTTCCGAGCAATCGCAACAAACACCGGACCACCCAGCAGCGCACACATAATCGATGCCTGAACCTCCCTCGGCGGCAACACCACACGCCCCCACACATCCGCAGCAAGCAACACCAGCGCACCCGTTAGGGCGCAGCCAACCATCAGCGGCACAATCCTAGGTCCCGTCAGCCACCGAACCATCAGCGGAGCCATCAAGCCCAAAAAACCAACCGGACCAACTAATGACGTCGCGCATGCCGCCAGCACCACAGCACACAACCCGGCCGCAATATAAACCCTGCGAGGATTAATCCCCAACGAGCCCGCCATCTCTTCCCCCAAGGACAGCGCATTAACCTGCTTTCCAATAAGCACCAGTACCACCACCGCGCATGCCGACAACACCCCCGTGACCACCAGCAATGCGCCTGGCCGGGCCTGCACAGCACCAGCATCCCAATAACGAAACTGCGTAAACACCTGTGGGTTCGTCACCAACACATAATTAGTCAGTGCGGCAGTCACCGCTGTGAAAGCGGCACCCGACAGAACCAGCCGCACAACATCATGACGGCCCCGCCACACACCACCCAACAGCAACACCACAGAACCCGCCACCAAAGAACCCAGCATCGCCGCCACCACCAAAGGCACCGGTGGAAGGTCGGGAACCAACGACATCGCTGCCACCACCGCCAGGGCAGCACCCGAATTAATACCCAAAATCCCCGGCTCAGCCAAAGGATTACGAGTAAGCGTCTGAGTCAACGCACCAGCCATACCCAAAGCAGCACCCGCCAACAAGGCCACCCAAATCCGCGGAGCACGCAACCCCAACACAATGGTTTCATCAGCCGAGCCCGAGCTACGCCCACGCAACACCTCAAACACTGCGGAGGGGGCGACGTCACCCGATCCAACAAACAGCGACACAACGGCCAACGCGACAAGCGCCGCCACTGCACAACACAGGGCGGCGCTCAGCCGGAAAAGCCTACTTCTTGTAAATGTCAACGACATGATTGAGCATGTCCAGAGCAGCGTAGTAGTCCAACTTGAAGGAAGGATCACCCAGCGCATACACCTGCTTATTCTTGACCGCCGGAATATTCTGGAAACGCTGATCAGCCAACAGTGCGTCAACATCAGACTGATCATTACCCACCAGCAGAATCTGCTCCGCCGTCAACGCCTGATTCGCCTGCTCCTCGGAAGTAAACGCGAAGTCAGTGCGCCCCTTCTCTGCAGTCACACCAGTGTCAGCAACCTTAACGCCGACCTCCTCCAGGATTTTCGCCTGAGGTGCCGTAGGCAAGCCCACATTCAGACCTTTATTGCCGGAGTACACAGCAATATCCACCGGCTCAGCAGGCGGAGTAATGGACTTCTTCGCATCCGCAACCTTCGAATCGAAGTCCTTAATCACCTGTGCTGCCTTATCCTGCAAGTTGAGCAGATCGCCCAGCGTGGTGGTTACTTCCTCCCAACCATGACTGTTGTAATCAACAACCACAGTCGGTGCCACCGCAGCTAGCTGGTCATACTGCTCAGCGAAGCTGTCGCCACCGGTTGCAGAAACCACGATCAGGTCCGGGTCCTCCGCAATGATCTTCTCGACATCCAAATTGCCGGAATCAAACAACGGCTCAACGCCGCGCTCATCAGCAATGTTGGCCCACTGATCAAACCAACCATGCTCGTCGAAACCCGGGGTGTTCGGCTTCGAACCGCTGGTGCCGATCACCGGGGCATCCAGAGAAAGCAACGTGCCGGTCAGCACCACCGAGGTCGATACGATGCGCTTCGGCTTAGCCGGAATCTCCACAGTCCCGCGAGCGTCAGTCACCGTGCGCATCTCGTCTGCACCAGCGGCTGCGCTAGAGCTGCTGGTATTTGTGGCGGCTTTGCCGGAACTGGAGGAACCCGATTCCTCGGAGCAAGCAACCAGGCCGAGGCTCAAAATGCCGGCAAGACCCAGAGCTGCCAATCGTCGCGAATGCACGCCGACTGCCCGAGGGGTGGTTGCACTAGTCGAGCCTGATCGAGTCTGCGACCGGCCAAAGCAGGTTGATTTCGGGAGGGAAGATTGATGCTTCATGCGAAGTTGCCTTTCGTCGTGTTCGAGTGGTGGACCGAATGACAAGGCTAACTTCAATCACTTTTAATGTCAACCTAAAGTTTGATTTAGCTAGACATAAATTGTGACCTCGCAGCATCGTGCCAAGCGGGAACCAGCTTCCTCGCACCACCGGGCAGTATCCGCCATCGACTCCTGGGCACTACCCGCCAACTCGCTCAAGTTCATCACTGCACGAAACACCCCCGCGGCGTCATCATCCCTGATCGCCCCCGCAACCAACGCGCACGGCACACCATGGCCGTCCGCAATCTGCTTCACCGCCGCAGGCACCTTACCCTGCAATGACGTCGCGTCGAACGCACCCTCTCCAGTAATCACCAGGTCAGCACGGGCAATCTGCTCCTCCAGCCCGATGGCCTCCGCAACATGGCCAGCACCCGGAAGCAGCCCCGCCCCGAGGGCCTTCAACGCGAAACCCACACCACCCGCTGCGCCAACCCCGGGAGTGGTGATCGAGAGGTCCACATCGCAAGCCTTAGCGCCGGCATCGGGACGGGCGTGTCGATGGACGTTGGGACAGGCGGGTGGATGTTTAGTGAAAGCCTCAAGCAGCAAATCAGCAAAGCGTTCGATAGCGGCTTCGGCGTGATCAAAATCCACCGGCTTTAATCCCTTCTGCGAACCAAACGCCTGCACAGCACCCCGCGGGCCAAGCAGTGGGGCAGTCACATCGGTGATCACGTGAATATCGACGTCGCGCAAAGCGCCGAGGACGTCAGCGGCAGGGGAGAGGTCGATCGATGCCGCCGACGCGACCCCTTCGAGCCCCGCGGCGATGGGCTGCCCCTTCGCATCCTTAATACTCACCCCCAGCGCCTGCAACATGCCCGCACCGCAATCAGTCGACGCACTCGAGCCAATGCCGACGTAAACAATGGGGCGGGAGCCTTCTGAAGGACCTAGCTTCTGTTGAGCATTCTCGGTCGCATCCTGTTCATGCTGATCGCGCTTTCTTCCCGCCACACTTGCCTGGAACTCCTGATGGGTGGCGAGAATCGCTTCGCGCAACGCATCCCCGAACGGGGCAGTACCGGCATGCCAAGGGTCCAGCTCTTCATACAGCTCGATACCGCATAGCTCCGCTAATTCCACCACCTTCGCCTCCGGACGCGCGGTGTTAAAAGCGCGGCGAGTGCCCTCCCCGCCGTCAGCCATAGGGGAGAGGATCAGCGTGTCCTCCGGGCAGACCTGGCGCCAACCTGCGGCTATGGCGTGCGCGACGTCATCACTGTTCAGGCTTCCTTTGAAGCTGTCCGGGCAGACAACCACGGTGCGGGCATTACGTCCGGCGGAGCTATGTGGAACTTCTGTGGTGTGGTCGATGGCCATGCGCTTCACAATAGTCGCGGTGGATCCGTGCGGTGCGGACAGAATCAAACCCCAACCCGCGGATCCCTGCCAGCGGTCTAGCACAATTCGGATATTTCTTTGTGATGATATGGGCAATAATGGCCGTACTCAGCCAAAAACCCAAAGGCTTCTGGAATATGTGCGTCCTCGTAGAACCACGCAGAAGCATCGTGTCACTAGCCACACTGGTGCATCTCACACTTTGGTCAGCTGCCTACACCATCATTACCGTTTTGATCTGCATCCTTGCTGCTGTTGTTGCCATGAAGCTACTTGGCGCCGACCCTTCACCGCTGATCGGGACACCACGTGAGACTATTACGGTGATTACCCAAATGATTGGACTGTCCGTCGGGGCGAGCTGGTTTGCCGCCGCCAACGCACTCAGCCCCGCGCCCACAGAAGGCAGCCCCCAGCGACAGCCACCGATCAGTGTCCACCCCCTAAAGAGCGTCTCTAGAGTCATTTCATAAAAGAACTAGGCAAGCAGCAACGCGGCCAAAAAGTAGAGCACCGTTACCACCCACCCCCGCCTAGCCGCCTCCCACTAAACTAGATACCCATGAGCAGCGAGCCCCAGCAGCAACGCAACCCCTCCACTACTGGCATCCCCACCACCGGCGCCGCCCTCGACGCCAACAACCTCCGCCACCGCCTCACCCAACTCGAAACCCAAAACACCAAACTCGTCGCCATGCTCAAAGCATCCCGCGACAAACTCGCCGTACTCACCGAAGAACTCGAGGCCCTCGCCGCTCCACCCAGCGTCTACGGCACCTTCCTGGAAACCAGCGCCGACGGCATCAATGCGGAAGTCTTCACCTCCAACCGCCAGATGCGCCTCACCGTCAGCCCCACCATCGACAAAGCCGAACTCGACGCCGGAAAACTCGTTCGCCTCGGCGAAGGCAGCCAAATCGTCGAAGTCTGCGGCTACACCACCTCCGGAGCGGTCGCGCAATGCAAAGACGTCATCCCCGGTGGGCGCGCAATCGTCGTCGACAGTGCCGGTAACGAACACGTCGTGCGCCTCGCGACGTCATTAATCAACACCAACACCACAACAAAAACTCCGAGTGGTGACGCCGCGGGGGTCGCTGCGGGAGACAATCTTCTGGTCGACACCAAAGCCGGCTACGCCTTCGAAGTTCTACCGCGCGCGGACATCGGCACTCTTGCCCTCGAAGAAGTCCCCAACGTCACCTACGCGGACATCGGGGGACTGGGGCAACAAATCGACACCATCCACGATGCCATCGAGCTGCCCTACACCCACCCCGAATTATATGAGCGTTTCGAACTGACCCCGCCCCGCGGTGTGCTGCTGTACGGGCCTCCCGGGTGTGGCAAAACTCTGATCGCCAAGGCAGTGGCGAATTCCCTGTCCAGCCGTGGGGGCGGCCGCACGCGCTTCATCAACGTTAAAGGCCCGGAGCTGCTGAACAAATACGTCGGCGAAACCGAAAGGATGATCCGGGCGATCTTTGAACGCGCCCGAGAGCTCGCCCGCGATGGGCAGGCAGTGGTCGTCTTTTTCGACGAGATGGAGTCGATCTTCCGCACCCGCGGCTCCGGCGTCAGCTCCGACATGGAGACGACTGTGGTCCCGCAGTTGCTGGCGGAGCTTGACGGTGTGGAGGAGCTCGGCAACGTCATCGTTATCGGCGCTACTAACCGGGAAGAGTTGATCGATCCGGCGATCTTGCGCCCAGGTCGTTTGGACGTCAAAATCCGTGTCCAGCGCCCCGACCGGCAGGCGGCACGTGACATTTTCGCCCGCTACATCACCGGCGCCATCCCCCTTGCCGCACCTCAGACTGAGCTTATTGACGCCGCGGTTGACACGCTGTTCACTCCGCGTCCGTTCGTGGAACTCACGCTGGTCGACGGCAGCACAGAGGTACTGAATACCAGTGATTTTGTCTCCGGCGCGATGATCGCAAACATCGTCGACCGCGCGAAGAAGTTGGCGATTAAACAGATCATTAGCTCCACGGCAGTAGGCGAGGGGGGCCTTTCCGCTCAGCATCTGATTGATGCCACCCTGGCCGAAGTGGAGGAAAATGAGGACCTTCCCAACACCTCGGATCCCGATACGTGGTCCCGAATTAGTGGGCGCCACGGCAAAAAGGTCGTTCACGCTAGGGTTCTGCCCCTCAACACGAAGGAAGCGTAGAAACAATGGTTGGTTTTATCGGCACCGAAACCGAGTACGGCATCGCGACCCCCACCGACCCTTATGCCAGCCCCATCGCCACCAGTACCCACGCGATCGTCGCATATTCACTGAAGCATCAGCATGCCCGCACTCGCTGGGACTTCGCCTCAGAATCACCCCTGCGCGATACTCGCGGCTTTGACCTGCGCCGTTACCACTCAGCACCCGTCATCGACCCGCATGCGCTGGGCGTTGCCAATCTAGTTCTGACCAATGGGGCCCGCTTCTATGTTGACCACGCGCACCCGGAGTACTCCGCACCGGAAACAACCAATGCCTTCGACGCTATGTTGTATGACGCCGCGGGGGATCGGATCATGCACGACGCCGTGCGGGAGGTCGCCGCGCATAGCGAGCGCAATCATTCTGTGTTGGAGGGGCATCCGCCGTGCCCGCCGCTAAAGATCTACAAGAACAATGTGGATGGTAAGGGGGCGTCCTATGGCACTCACGAGAATTATTGCTACGACCGTAACGCGGTGGAGTTCGATGATCTCGCGGCGTCATTAATCCCATTTTTCGTCTGCCGGCAGGTGGTGATCGGCGCCGGCCGCGTCGGTTTGGGCGAGCGTTCCCAGGAGGCAGGTTTTCAGATCAGCCAGCGTGCGGACTATATCGAAACGACTGTGTCGCTGGAAACCACCCTCAACCGGGGCATTATCAATACTCGCGACGAACCTCATGGCGATCCCGAAGCAATCGGTCGTCTGCACGTCATCATTGGTGATGCCAACATGTCGCAGGTGTCGAATGTGTTGAAGCTCGGCATGACCAAGCTGGTGCTGTCTGCGATCGAGCAGGGCGCACGTTTTGATGACGTCGCGTTGGCGGATCCGGTGGCGGCGGTCAAGGTTGTGTCGAGGGATCTCGACTGCCGCGCGTCCTTGGAGTTGGCGGACGGCCGTAGGCTCACGGCTTTGGAGATTCTGGCGGTGTACCGCGACAGGGTGGAGCAGACGCTGGGGGAGACCCTGGATGTTCACGATCGCCGGGTCCTGGATTTGTGGGACGAGGTCTGCGCCAAGCTGGCTGTAGATCCGTTGAGCACGTCCGACATGCTGGATTGGACGGCGAAGTTAGCGCTGATTCGCCGTTATGTTGACCGCGGCCTAGCTATGGATGATCCCAAGGTTGCTTTAATTGATCTGCAGTACAGCGACATCGACGAGTCCAAGGGCTTGTACTATGCGTTGGTGCGCAAAGGATTGATGCGCACGCTGGTCACCGCTGACGATATTGCCCGCGCCATGGCGGAGCCCCCTGCGGATACGCGCGCGTGGATTCGCGGAACCGTGCTGCGGTGTTTCGGCGATGCTGTCGTGGCGGCCAATTGGGACAACGTCGTCGTCGATGTGTCTAGGTTGAAAGGCTCGTCTTCGGGTGATGACGCCGCGGGGGTTGATGCTGTCGAGAAAACCGTCTCTCTCACATCTCTGTGCTGCGGCACGCGTGCTGAGGTGATGGGGGAGACCCCCACAGACGACAGCACCGCCTTGTCGGAACGCGCAGCTGACTGGATTCGACAGCGCGCGGTCTAACAAGGCGGTGCGAGGTAGCGGGCGACTAGCGCCCGCCGGGGTGGTACCCGCAAGAAATCTCCCGGCGGATTGTGCCTAGCGTTTGGTTGCTGCGGCGATCATCGCGGCAACCTTAGTGTGCAGGTCCGGAGCGAAGGTTTTAAGCACCGTGCTGATCAGACCGAAGATAGTTGCTAGGCCGCCAGCGATAGCAACGACTCCGAGGAGCTTCTCCCAGATGCTTCCGGGAGTAGCAGAGCTAGAACCACCGGTTGGAGGCTCCTTGTCTACCGGAGGCTTGGGATCCGCAGGGGGCTTCGGGTCTGCGGGGGGCTCCGCCGGAGGATTGTCCCATTCAACGATGTCACCCATGGTCACGACGGGGACGGATGCGTCCTTCTGCTCGCCGGGCTTGGTGACCACCAAGCGCTTGATGCCGGTGAGGTCATCGTAAGAGTTCGGAGGCACAAAGGTGTCCAGCACGTAGACAGATGCATCTTTGCCGACGAGCACAGTATTACTTTCGTGCTTGGCGGTGTCCTTCATACGGTCACCGAGTGCGGCTTTAGCCACCACAGTGCCGGTGGAGGGATCGACCGTGTACAGCGTGCTCTTCTCCTGAGCTGCAATCACGGCGTTACCGTCCTCGAGGAATCCGACGCCGGCGACCTGGGCAATGTCACCAAAGGGGCCGGGACCTGCATCAAGGGTAAATTTACCGTCTGCGTAGTGGCCGAAAACGATCCGACTGTTGTTCTTTTCATAAGCAGTGCCGTACTGGTTGTACATGACGATGCGGTTGTCGTCGACCACCACCGAGCGAATAGAATTATTCTCTTCGAATGCGGGCTCAAAAGCTTCGATAGGTGACACTCGTTCCGCCACGGATTCCTTGGCAGGTGAAATGTGCAGCGGGGTGGCGCCGCGCTTGGCTTCGCCGTCGCCGTAGGTCAGATTGTGGTCATAGACGAAGATAAACGTCCCGTCGTTCAAGCCCTGCATGCCAATATTGGAACCACCGAAGGTGGTGCCGTACACCTGATCCCAGTAGTTGCCGTTCAACTTGTATTTGGCGTACACGTCGGTGGATTTTGGAAGATCAACAGTGGTGGCCTCACCAGAAGAGGTCACGGTGGTGAACTTCGCATCGCTACCATCAAGGCTGAGAATCCCGTAGGTTCCGGCCGGAGTACTAGCAAAGGCAGTCGCGGTACCGGGGTAAGAGGCGAGCTCACGCGCTGCTCCAACCCCAGCGCTACTGACAGGCGCGGCATACACCGTGCCATCCTTGATCCAGATGACGTCGCCGCTTGAGGTATCAACGACGACATTATTGGAGCTATCAAAGGGCACGTCGAAGCCTTCGGAGATAGTGCGAAGGTCCGGAGATGCGACGACCCCCTTAGTGGTGCCCCAGTCGCTGGTCACAACAAAAAGGTTTCCATCTTTGAGCTGCAAGATTTTCTTCGCACCGTTGAAGTCAATGGTGGTGTCAGCAACCGTGGAGACGGTGTAGCCGTCCGGGGTCCCCTCCAGAGCATCCTTGCCCGGGTAGCTGAAGCTCAGGGAGTTAACGAAACCATGCTCGGCATAGAAATTGGAGAATGCCTGGTTACCGGCCGCGGTCAGTGCACCCGCCACACCGCGCCACGAGGTGACCTCCCCGAGCTCAGCGTCGGCAGTCTTGCCCTGGTTGAATCGACCGGCGTCAAAATCCACCACCGCGAAGTCAATGCGCTCCGGGCCACTCCACTGCTTAGTGGCGTAGTCGATAGTGTGGACGACCACCGACAGCATGCCCTTGCCGGTCCCCGGAACTGTCTTGATGGTGGGGTTGGACAAGGTCAAGTCCAACTGGCAGGCACCTCGCTGAGGATCTTCCGGATCCGCGCAATACTTCATGAAGTTCACGGTGCCGCCGTAATTAATACTGACGGAGCCATCCTCATTCTTATCGGTACCCAAGTAGGGCCACAGGTAGCTCTTACCCGATGCCTTGGCACCATCGAAAATATGGGTGGATCCGCCGACGTAGTTATTAAAGCTGGAGCGGATTCCCCATTCGAGCGCCAGGTGGTCAGCGTCGTATTCCTGCTTGGCACCATCGGTAGGGGTGATACCAATGGTCTCAGTCTGATCGGCGTAGGCAGCCGGCATGATGACGGTCGGGGCCAGAAGGGGAGCGCCGGTTGTGAGGGCCAGAGAAAGGCCTGTTAACAAAGCAAATTTTTTCACAGGCAGCACTATAACCCAGCCTAAGATAAAAAGCGTAGCCAATACTCATTTAAGCCCCCATTTGGGGCGTGTTGGGCGCCACACACTTCGGGGGCGTCCTAGGATACGACACTATGAGCACCAAACAGATCCACGGCGGCGGCCTGCCCAACGGTGACGACGCCGAGGCCACTGCAGGTCAGGTCCAGGCTAATTTTTCCACCCAAGGTGTGGACGACATCTTGGACGACATCGACGATCTCCTCGAGACCAACGCTGAGGAGTTTGTCCGTTCCTTCGTGCAAAAAGGCGGCCAGTAGCCATGCACCGGCGCATCATGGGTGTGGAGACCGAATACGGAATTCTCCACACCCCTGCCGACCCCACAAGCGCCCGTATGGGGCCAGACGAGGTAGCACGCACACTCTTCCGACCGGTTGTGGAGCAGCATGCGAGCTCCAATATTTTCGCGCTCAACGGGGCGCGCCTCTACCTCGACGTCGGCAGCCACCCCGAGTACGCCACCCCTGAGTGCGACAGCGTCGCCCAGTTGCTGGTCTATGATCGCGCCGGCGACGAGCTCTTCAACGACCTCTCATTGGAGGCGGAACAGCGGCTGCACGCCGGCGGCCTAGACGGCCAGGTGCTGCTGTTTCGAAACAACGTTGACTCTGTTGGCAACTCTTATGGCTGCCATGAAAACTACCTCGTCAGCCGCATGCACGTACTCAAAACCCTGGGCACAACGCTGCTGCCGTTCCTGGTAACCCGCCAGCTGATTGCCGGCGCCGGCATGATTAGCACCCCTCTGCCGGGCGCGCGCGGCGAGCACACCTATGAATACCTGTTGTCCCAGCGCGCAGACCACGTGTGGGATGGGGTTTCCTCGGCAACCACCCGTTCGCGGCCAATGATCAACACCCGCGACGAACCCCACGCTGACTCGCATCTCTACCGGCGTTTGCACGTGATCGTCGGCGATTCCACGATGGCTGAGCCCACGACCGCCCTGAAGATCTGCTCCACTCTGATGGTGCTGGAGATGCTCGAATCCGGCTGGTCACCCCGCAACTTTGAGCTAGATAACGGCGCAATCAAAGATATCGCACGCAACCCGCGTCTCGGACTCGAGGTTCAGCGTTATTACTATGACGCCGCGCGCGCCTTCTTCAACGACAACGCACAAGGCGTGCAGGTTGCATCACGTGAGCATCAGACGCACTCGCCTGAGCCCCTTTACGCCTACTGCTTGGATCTGTGGGGGCGCACCCTCGATGCGATCGACAGTGGCGACTACAGCACCATCGACACCGAGATTGATTGGGTAATCAAACTCAGCGTGATCCGTGCATACCAGAACAAGCTGGGTCTACATCCAGAGGACTTCACCCATCCCCAGCTCAAGCAGATCGACCTGCGCTACCACGACATCCGCCCTGGCAGGGGCCTGGCCAGGGTGCTCGAATCTAAGGGGAGAATCCGTCGACTCACCGACCCGCATGAGGTCGACAGGGCGAAAACCTACGGCCCCATAACCACGCGCGCCCATTTACGTAGCCGTTTCCTGCACGCTGCCGTAGAGTATGACGCCGCGGTGGGCGTTGAATGGATGCGCCTCAAGGTCACACGGCCTGAGCCCAAAGGTATTGAACTGGGCGATCCCTTCGCCAACGACAACGCCGATGTCGACGCTCTGATTGACTACATGCGTGCGCCGGAGTCACATGGCTGAACAAGATCGTTTCGCCGAACGCCTCACTAATCTGACTTTTGCTCTGCTAGGCGCAAACGGCCAGTATGTCAGCGCCGACTGGGTGCGCCGCAACGTGGCCGGCTACCAGGGCAAAAGCGACGAGGCCTTCCAGAAAATGTTCAAGCGGGACCGAAACGTGCTGCTTAAAATCGGTGTTCCCATCGATAGTCGCAGCAGTGCTCAAGGAACCCTCTACAGCGTGCACAAGGATTCCTACGAGCTACCACCGCTAGAGCTCAGCCCCGAAGAAGCCCGCGTTCTAGCCCTGGCCGGCGGGATGGGAGTGGCGGGAGAACTGTCAGCCTTCGCGCGTTCCGGCTGGACCAAACTTGCCTCCGCCGGCGCCGCCCGTGCCGACGCACAGCCCGGGGTCGGGGCGATGGGCGATGCCGGAAAACTCAGCCCCACAACACTCGACCGTTTCCTCCAGGCAACACGCAGCGCTAACTCAATTAGCTTCGACCACCGTGGCAGCCGCCGCCGGCTCGATCCTTGGGGCCTGGTGAGCCACAGACAAAGGCTCTACATGGTGGGCTTCGACCTCGACCGCGACGCACCCCGTAGTTTCCGCGCCACCCGGGTCACCGACGTAACAATCGAGGGCCCCATCACCCATACGCTCGATGCCGCCGAAGGTTTCACCCCACCGGGAGTCGCCATCGATCCCTCCGCAAAACTCGCGTGGATCGTCGATTCGACCTTGAGAACACACATGAGCATCGTCGATGCAACACTCGTGGTGCGCGACGGTACAGCCGCCGATCTCACCCGCTGGGCACAGCGCAGCAACAAAGCCGACGATCACAGCCCCGAAGGTTTTTCCACCTGGACGGTACGCGGCGCGGACCGCGTATGGCTGTGCGAACAAGCCCTCGCGTACTGCACCAGCGTCGAAATCATCGACCCACCCGAATTGCGCGAGCACATGCGCACCATGCTCCAAGCCGTCGCCGACGCCCACGCCGAACCCCTCGACGCCCCCTGTACAAACGCGGCGTCATCACTAGAAGCGCGCGCACCGCAACAATCAAAAGTGGGGGAGAGGCTCTCCGACATCGTCCGCATGCTCAGCCTGCTGCCTTACTTCGATGCGCACCCCCAAGCCACCGCTTTCGAAGCGGCCCGCGACCTCGGCATGACACCACAACAAGTCGTCACAGGCCTCGAACGGCTCTGGTGCTGCGGCCCGGGCCCCGTCGAACTCATCGACATGGAACAACCAACATTCCGCCGCGTGACCATCACAGACGACCAAGGAATGAACCGGCCCCTGAGACTCACCCGAACAGAAGCAGCAGCACTGCTACTAGCGCTCGACCAACTGTCCGAACTCAGCGGAGACACAGCCGCAATACGCAGCGCAGCCACAAAAATCCGCGCCGTCGCCGACTGGGAACAACCCTTGGCGACCATCCTCGACCGCCGGGGGTCATCCACGAACGACGCCGACGACGCCCGAGACCTCGCCACACTCAACATCGTCCGCGACGCCCTCGACACCGGCTATGACCTCGAATGCGACTACTATTCAGCATCCAAAGACACCACCACTGCCCGCCGACTCGCCCCACTACACCTGTTCGCAGTCGACGGGGCAGCCTACGTTCGCGCATGGGATTATGACGTCGCGGACACCCGGACGTTCCGCATCTCCCGCATGTCACACGCGCAGGTGGGTGCCAACCCAATCGACCGCGGCGTCATTGGTGCTACAACCGCCTTCGACCCCGCACGGCCCTTCGGATTCGAGCACAGCGAGCAGCTATGGCCCACCATCGCGCACTGCCTCATCGAGGACTCCTACACATGGATCGCAGACTTTGTGCCCATGAACCTCACCGGGCAAACCACCAGCGCCCCAGACGGCAGCACGCTGCACTGCGCGCGCATAAACTACACAGAACAACAATGGCTCACCCGCTTTATTCTGCGCAGCGGGGGACAGGCCCGCGTCTACGCACCCGACACCGCACGACGCCAAGTCCTAGAACATGCCCACACCGCACTAAAGGCGTACACTAGAGGCTTCGAAGGCAACGTGAACCTCACGTAGCAACCCCAGATAAACCCCTTGGAGTACACATGAGCATCGGCTGGCCCGAAGTAATTGGCATTCTTTTCCTAGTGATCCTTCTGTTCGGATCCACGAAACTTCCCGAAGCTGCACGCTCCGTTGGACGTTCCATGCGCATCTTCAAATCCGAAATAAAGGAAATGAGCGAGGACAACAACCCCAACCAACTTCCCGCCTCCCACCCCGCCCAGCTGCAGCAGCCCGTGCAACAGCCCCAGCCAATGCAGCAAGGCCAACCCGTTCAACAGGCACAACCCGTGGAGCAGCCCGTTCAACCCACCACTAACCCGGTCAACCCCCAGCCCCCGCAGGGTCAGGCATAAACCCAGACGTTTTGCCCCGTGGCTAAGAAAAACCCCGAAGGCAACATGCCACTCCTGGAGCACATCCAGGAGTTTCGTGCGCGCCTCATAGTGTCGCTCATCGCGCTCGCCGCAGGAACCGTCCTCGGATACATCTGGTACGGCACCAACGTCGGCCCCATCCCGTCCCTCGGTGAACTCCTTCGCACGCCCTACTGCGATATCGACCCCGCAAAACGCCTCAGTTTTGGCCCCGAAGACGAATGCCGCCTGCTGGCAACGTCCCCCTTCGAAATGTTCCTCCTGCGCCTCAAAGTGGGCGCACTAGCCGGCACCGTACTGTCCTGCCCCGTGTGGCTCGGCCAATTCTGGGGCTTCGTCACACCAGGGCTTGAGAAAAAAGAACGCCGCTTCACGCTGCTGTTCATCAGCCTCGGCGTGGTGCTGTTCGTCGCAGGCACCATCCTCGCCTACGTCTGCATCCCCCTAGGCCTGAACTTCCTCACCGGAATCGGCGAGGAAACCCAAGTCGCGGCACTCACCGGTCGGGAATACTTCAACTTCCTGCTCCAAATGCTCATCCTGTTTGGGTTCAGCTTCGAGTTGCCTCTCGTAGTTGTCATGCTCAACTTGGTTGGGGTGCTGCGCTACAGCATGCTCAAAGGCAAGCGCCGCGTGATGATCCTCGCGATCTTCGTACTCGCAGCATTCATTACCCCAGGCCAGGACCCGTTCGGCTTGTTCGGCCTCGGCGTCGCACTGTCAATACTGATGGAAGTATCACTGCAATTCTGCCGATTCAACGACCGCAGACGCGCTGACAACCGCCCAGAATGGATGGACACCGACGACGACGCGGCGTCAACAATCGAAGCACCCTCCGACATCAACTTCGACGCAACCTAAGGTCTATGAGCATCACCGCCCACACAGACCCCAACGATCACGACAACCGATCCGTGGGGTCTAGCCAATCCACGGCTTTTCAACGCTTCCAACAGTCCCTCAGTTTTGAACTCGACCCGTTCCAAATTGAAGGCTGTCAGGCGCTTGAAGAGGGCCGCGGCGTGCTCGTCTGTGCCCCCACCGGCGCCGGCAAAACCATCGTCGGAGAATTCGCCGTCGCACTTGCCAAAGAACAAGGCGTACGCTGCATCTACACCACGCCCATCAAGGCTCTGAGCAACCAAAAATTTCACGACCTCCAAGCCTACGGCGAGGTTGGGTTGCTCACCGGGGACGTCTCCATCAACCCCGACGCCGACATTGTCGTCATGACCACCGAAGTCCTGCGCAACATGCTCTATGCGGGCTCACCCACCCTCGAGCGCCTTGGCTTCGTGGTGATGGACGAAATCCACTACCTCGCGGACCCCTCGCGCGGTGCGGTCTGGGAGGAAGTCATCCTCAACCTTCCCGACACCGTGCAGATCATCGGGCTGTCAGCCACAGTCAGCAACTCAGAGGAGTTCGGCGACTGGCTGCGCACTGTCCGCGGCGACACCCGCGTGGTCGTCACTGACAACCGACCCGTGCCGCTGGATCAATGGATGATGGCCGGGCAGAAAATCTACCCCATGTTTTCCAAGGGGGAACCCAACCCACAATTGCGCAGCCTCCACGGTTCCTCCCGGGTTAACCGCCCCGCGATGATCCGTGTGCTGGGGGAGATGGGCATGCTGCCGGCCATCGACTTCATCTTCTCCCGCGCCGGCTGCGATGATGCTCTTTTCGATTGCCTGCGTTCAAAAATCTCCCTGACAAGCAAGGAAGAAGCAGCACAGATCGCGACGATCATCGACGAAGGTATCGAGGATATTGACACCGCGGATCTCAAGGTTCTCAACTTTCCACGACTGCGGCAGGCACTCATGCGGGGCTTCGCCGCCCACCACGCAGGCATGCTTCCGGCATTCAAACACATCGTGGAAAAGCTCTTTGTGCGCGGACTAGTCAAGGTTGTTTTCGCAACCGAGACCCTCGCGTTGGGTATCAACATGCCGGCGCGCACCGTCGTCATCGAAAAACTCACCAAATTCAACGGTGATTCCCACGTGGAGCTCACACCAGCCCAGTACACGCAGCTAACCGGCCGTGCGGGTCGTCGTGGAATCGACACCATCGGCAATGCTGTGGTGATGTGGCATCCCCGCCAAGATCCCACCTCCGTCGCAGGTCTAGCATCCACACGCACCTATCCGCTGGAATCGACGTTCACCCCCGGCTACAACATGAGCGTCAACCTGATCAACACGATTGGATATGTTCATGCCCGCGGGCTTATCGAGCAATCCTTCGCCCAGTACCAAATCGACGGCAGCGTGGTCGACAAGGCCCGCAGAATCGAGCAGGCTAAGGCGAAAAAGGCGCGCGCGCAAGCGGAGTTCGAACGTTTGCTTCGCCGTGCATCCAGCCAAGCCGAGGATGATGCACATTACCAAGGCGATGCGCAGGCCCCCACGGTCGAGCAATTGGAGGCCTACGCGCAACTGCGCCAAGAGATCTCCACTATGGAGCGCACCCTGGCCAAAGACTCTGCGCGCTCTCGCAAGGCAGAAGCCGCAAAGATCCTCTCCCACGCGGACATCGGCGACGTCATCGCCCTGCCGGTCAAAAAAGGCAGCATGCTTGGCGTTGTTGTTCGCCGCCCACGTTCCCAGCGCGACCCCGAGATCATGATCATCACCGAAGACGGATGGGTCGGATCGGTCGTCGCGGAGCATTTCCCCATCGCCCCGCGGATCGTCGGCGCCATGAGCGTCGCACCGGAAGTGCTGAACAACCCGCGGCGCCGCAAAGGCTCCATCATCAAACACTTCGCGCGAACTAAATACCCACGGCCCAAACTCAACAAGCTTAAGGCCCCAAAGTCTGCCAAACTAACGGCCCTCAGAGAGGCCTTGCGCGCGCACCCAGTGCACAACATGCCCGGCCTGGAACCAGCACTACGCGCAGCACAAAAAGCCGCGAAGGCCGATAGGGAAGTCGCCTGGCTTGAAGAGCAGGTCTCCGAAGCCCACAACGGACTTGGCCGCACGTTCGATGCGATCCTTGAGCTGCTCGAGCACTGGGGCTACGTCAGCTACCCGGAACATGACGAAGATTCGCCAACTGGAGCAGCCGGGGAGGACGCCGGCCCGATCGTCACCGAAGAGGGCCACATGCTCGCCCGGATTCACAGCGAATCCGATCTGCTGATCGTCCAATGCATCCGTCGCGGGATTTTCGATCCCCTCGACCCTGCCGAATTGGCCGCACTGGCCAGCGTCTGCGTATTTGAAAAACGACGCGAGACCCGCGGAAGGGCACAGGCTGCAACTCCGGCGATCAACACCGCCATCTCCCATGTGTTCCGTATCTGGGAGGAGCTCGTCTACGACGAACAGCGCCTCGGCTTGAAACCCACTCGCGAACCCGAACCATCATTCGCTCTGGCCATGCACCAGTGGACCGCAGGTGCCCCCTTGGATTATTGCCTCCAAGCTGCCGCAGAATGTGGAGCGGAGATGACCGCCGGCGACTTCGTGCGTCAAGCACTGCGCGTTGTTGACCTGCTTGAACAAATGGCGGCCTTCGACAGCCTGCGCGAGCCCGCACGACAAGCAGTAGACGCCATCCGACGCGGCGTCGTCGCACTGTAGGCAAGCCGATCACAGTAGCATTAAGAGCATGCATGTTTATCCGGATCGGCTCCACCGAATCCAGCACACCCGCAGCACGCAGCCGCTGATCATCGCAGGCGGCCCGGAGCTGGAATACCTCGGCATCGGCCTATCCACCCACGAACGATTCTCCGCTCTGGTCATCCCCGACTCAAACCACCCTCATCGCAAGCCACTGCTGATCGTCCCTACGGTGGATTTGGGCAGCGCAACCACGATCGATCCAGCGCTGTCTGAAGTCGCAGATGTGCGCTCATGGAAAGACGGCGAAGACCCCTACGCTATCGCCATCGGTCACCTTGTAGCCGGCGCTCATGCCCAGGCAGCAGAGACCGACACCCCGCTCGACATCGCGGTGAGTTCATCGCTGACGGCCGACCACATCGTCGCCCTGACAACCGGGATCCAGCAACTCACGGGCTACAGCGCACCACAATGGGTGCTTGCGACACACACTCTTGCCGAGATGTTTATGGTCAAAGACGCCTCGGAGCTGGGCGCACTGCGTGCCGCCGGCCAAGCTATCGACGCAGTGCACGCCCACGTACCCGCGCTTTTGATTGCCGGCCGCACCGAAGCAGAGGTCGCGGCAGAACTAGAAAAGCTCATCTTGGCCGAGCACGACAGCGTGGACTTCATCATCGTCGGAAGCGGACCCAACGGCGGTAACCCCCACCACAGCTTCTCCGACCGCGTGCTGCAAGCAGGCGACCCGGTAGTCATCGACATCGGGGGCACCTTTGCCGGCGGCTACCACTCCGATTGCACCCGCACCTACTATGTCGCTGGCGATAGCGGCGTTGATAGCTGCGTTGATCCTGAATTTCTCGCGGCCTACGCAGTGCTTGAACGTGCACAAGCAGCAGCTAGGGCCATAGTGCGCCCCGGCGTCACGGCAGCGCAGGTAGACGCTGCGGCCCGACAGGTACTCACCGAAGCCGGTCTGGGGGAGTACTTCACCCACCGCACCGGGCACGGTATCGGGCTGAGCACCCACGAAGAGCCCTTCATCATCGCCGGAAACGATCTGGTGCTGCGCGAGGGCATGACTTTCTCCATCGAACCCGGGTTTTACACCGACCGGTGGGGGGCACGCATCGAAGACATTGCGTGCGTGACCGCCGATGGGTGCGACACCTTCAACAACCAACCGCGCAGCCTCGTGCCCGGCAACGACAAGCACAGCGGCGGGGACAGTAGCACCAAGGCAACCATCGTACCCAACGCACACACAGAAGCATCCGCAGCATCCGCCAGCTGGGCAATCGTCGGCGTCCATGACGGTCGGGATCTTGACGCCGCGCACATCCGCACGCTGCTGGGCCAGGCCACTGTTGTCCTCGGTGGGCAGCGCCAACTGGACATGCTCAGCCACGTCGCAGACGAACTGTCCGACGCCGTGGTCACCCAGCCATGGCCCAGTCCGCTGGTTCCGGCATTGCCCGAGCTCATCGATCGATACCGTGGACAACAGGTGGTGGTTCTAGCCAGTGGCGACCCAAACTACCACGGGATCGCCAGCACACTCAGGCGCCACGGCGTCGATGCACATGTACATCCGGCACCGAGCAGCGCCTCTCTTGCTTGCTCAGAACTCGGCTGGGCTCTCGATTCCACACCTGTGGTCAGCCTCATGTCCGCCGACATTAACTCCATCGGCCTAGCCATCGAACAGTCCCCGCGTGTACTGGTGTTAGGCCGTGATAGCTCCACCCCGGCAACAGTTGCAAGCTACCTCCACCACCTCTCATCCGACAGCATCGACCCCGCCAACATCACGATCACTGCGCTGAGCAACCTCGGCACGCCCCAGCGCGCCATCACCCGCGGAGACGCCACCGCTCCGCCAGTCGCAGACAACCTGCACATCCTCGCCATCGACACGACCACAGCGCGCCCCGCGACGTCAACACTCACACCTGGACTCCCCGATGAAGCATTCGAGTCCGATGGGCAGCTAACCAAGCAGGATATCCGCGCCATCACCCTGGGAGCGCTGGCACCCCAACCGGGGGAAACGCTATGGGACGTCGGTGGAGGTTCAGGCTCGATCGCCATCGAATGGCAACGCGCTCAATCCCGTAACCCCGGTGCACTCCGAGGCCTCAAGCAGCGCGCATGGTGTTTTGAAAGCAACGCCGAGCGACGCGCACGAATCGAACGCAACGCAGCACACCTCGGGGTGCCGCTCAGCATCCTAGGCACCGCCCCGGACTGCTTCTGCGACGCCCCCGACCCCGACGTCATCTTCATCGGCGGAGGCCTCGAAGCAAGCTTCGAACAAGCCTGGCTCAGGTTGAAACCCGGCGGGCGGATCGTCATCAACGCTGTGACCGTGCAAAGCGAACAACACCTCTTCGCCCTCCAAGCACGCTACGGTGGCAGCATGCACCGCTTCGAAGTCTCGAACGAAAAACAGATCGGTAGCTTTACCGCACTCAAACCGGCACTGCCCATTACGCAATGGCGCGCCACCAAAAACATCTCTTCCTAGCACGCTCGTTTACAAAGGACTCGCCCACTCATGACAGTATTTTTTATTGGAGCCGGCCCCGGCGCCGCTGACCTGCTCACCCTGCGTGCGGACCGACTGATTCGCTCCTGTCGCGTGTGCCTGTACGCCGGCAGCATCGTCCCCCCGGAAGTGCTGGAGGGCTGCCCCGAAGACGCCGAGGTCATCAACACCGCCCGGATGCCGCTGGACGAGATTACGGAGATTATTGCGCGTGCTGACGCCGCGGGGCACGATGTCGCACGTCTACAATCCGGGGATCCAAGTGTGTATTCGGCTCTCGCGGAACAGGCACGCCGCCTTACTGCATTGGGGATCGATTACGAGATCGTCCCCGGTGTGGCGTCTTTTTCTGCGGCTGCGGCAGTCCTGGGTCACGAATTGACGGTGCCTACGGTGGGGCAGACGGTCATCCTCACCCGGGTCAGTGGGCGGGCGTCCGCCATGCCGGAGGGGGAAGATTTAGCCACCCTTGGTGCTTCCAAAGCCACGCTGTGCATTCATCTGGCGGCGCACGACATCGAGCGTGTGGTCTCGGAGTTGGTGGATAACTACGGCGTGGATTGCCCGGCGGCTGTGGTGGCGTTCGCTTCTCGCCCGGAGGAGCAGATCATTCGCGGCACGCTGCAGACTATCGCGCAGCAAACCATCGACGCTGGCATCACCCGCACAGCGATCATCATTGTGGGGCAGGTTTTGGGGGCATCGGGTTTTCCCGATAGTTACCTCTATTCCGATGACCGCCCCCGCGACGAGCACGGCCGAACCATCCCATGTGTGCAGTAGGCGTCGGGAACACGCGGCCGCGCCGGGGGCCGGCTCGGGTCATGCAGCCAACAGCGCTTATTTTGGGTGGCACGGGGGAGTCTCGCGACTTAGCCCGATTGCTGCGTGACGCCGGATGGACGGTGACATCATCGTTGGCAGGCAGGGTGTCGACGCCGCGTTTGCCCGTCGGCCAAGTGCGCATCGGCGGGTTCGGTGGGCCTGCGGGTCTTGCCCGCTGGATCGTCGACAATGGTGTTGACGTGGTGGTTGATGCCACCCATCCTTTCGCAGAGAAAATCAGCCTATCTGCGGCGGAAGCGTGTAGGGCAACGGGTGTTCCGCTGGTTCGGCTGCAGCGTCCGCAGTGGGAGGAGCAGCCGGGGGACAGGTGGACCCACGTGTCCTCGATGCACGAGGCTGCCCAGCGTGCCTGCCGGTACGGTCACGTGTTTCTGGCTATTGGGCGTCAACAGTTGGCTCCTTTCGCCCAGGATCCTCACGCGCTGTATGTCATCAGGTGTGTGGAGGAGCCCAGTGTGGAGCTGCCGTCGCGCCATCGCATTCTTCTCAGCCGTGGGCCTTTCGACCTTGACTCCGAGAAGAAGCTTCTGATCGACAACCAGATTGATGTCGTGGTGACAAAAAACTCGGGCGGGCCTACCTACAACAAGTTGGTGGCCGCCCGAGAACTGGGAGTGGATGTCATCGTGGTCGATCGACCCGCTCTCCCTAAGGGGCACAGCGCCATTGTCGCTACGGCGAAAGAAGCTTACGACACCTGTGAGGCGCTGCTTTAAAAGACCGCTTTAGCGGATTCCGAGGATGTGCTTGATAAATGCAGGTGCCGGGCCGATGAGGATGCCGATGCCTTCAAGTACCAATCCGATGGTGATCAGGGTCTGCATCAGTTCGCTGTGCTCGCCCTTGTTACCGGAGTCGAACAAACCCTCGCTGGAGGTGCTGATGTCGCTGCTGCCGGTGTCTGCTGCCTGCGCAACATAAGAGGGGGCCGTGGCGAGCGAGGTAGCCAGACCGGTTGCGACGATAGCCGCAGTGATGCGTCGGTTTACGCGCATGTGTTTCATCACCTTTCAAAGGGTGCGGGGTCACGATGCCCCGCAAAACGATGTTGCTGTCTTAGTATGCCGGATTGGTTGCCACTATGCGAAGCCTTGCGTAGTGCTGTCCCCGGCATGAGGGGTGCCGATTATGCGGTGTTAGCTCAACCCGTACGTGCGTGATGTGTACACGCGAGGCCCCTGGGGGCCGTCGTAGGCGCGGGTAGTCGATGCACCGATGATGACCATCGTCCGCATGTCGACAACTGTAGGGTCAAACGCTTTGAGTGTCGTGATCGTTACTTTTTCCTGTTCAGAGCCCACTGCGCGCGCCACGATGACCGGGGTGTTGGGCCCCTGGTATTCGGAGACGATCTCTTTGAGGCGTTCGATGTGTTCCCGTCGTTCCTTCGACGCCGGGTTGTACACAGCAAAAGCCATGTCGGCGCCGGCCAGGGCACGGATGCGTTTTTCAATCTGCTCCCAGGGTTTGAGCCTGTTAGAGAGAGAAATCATGCCGAAGTCGTGCCCGAGGGGCGCACCCGCGCGGCTGGCTACGGCTTGTGCGGCTGTCATACCGGGAATGATGCGCACGGGTACTTCGCGCCACAGATCATCGTCAGCGGTCTCGAGCACGGCTGCGGCCATAGCGAACACACCCGGGTCGCCGGAGGACACGACGGCTACCCTGCGGCCACGTTTAGCCATGTCTAGTGCGAAGGCTGCGCGTTCTGCCTCGACCTTATTATCGGACAAATGACGCCGCTGGCCGGGGCGTTGCGGAACGCGATTGATGTAGGTCGAGTAACCGACAAGGTCGGTGGCTTGTTCCAGCTCGTGTTGGACTTCGGGTGTAGTCCATCGTTGCGCGCCTGGTCCCAGGCCCACCACCACAACCTCTCCAGTCGTTTCAGCTGCACTATCAATGACGTCGCGTTTGGGCACGCTCGCACGAATCTTGTCCTGTTGCGCAAGTACGGAAGGAACAATGACGACACTGAAATAGGGCACGGTTGATGCGTCGACCTCTCGCACCGGCTGGGCGCTTTGGCCGTCCATGCCCACCCGAGTCACCAGCACAGCCCGATCGAGCATACCTGCGTGTTCTAGTGCGCAGCGCACTTTGTTAAACGTGCGGCCGAGCTTCATCACCACGGCGCAATCGGCGTTGGTGAGCCTGCGGCGTAGTTCTGCTTCTTCCAAGGTGCCGGATACGACGACCAGCGTTTCGTCATCTTCGGTCAACGGTTTAGCGACAACCGCGGTAGCCCCAGCGATAGAGCTAATCCCGGGGATGACTTCGCAGTTGCACCGCGCTTCAAACATGCGGTGAATGTGCTGATAGGAGCTGTAAAGCAGGGCGTCACCGAGGGCCAGGACAGCGACGGTTTTACCTTCGGCTAGGAACTGCTCGATGGTGCGCTCGGCGTCAACATAGAACTCTGCGAGCGCCCCTGCGTAGCCGCCGGGATGGTCGGTTGATCCCGTGGTGACGGGGTACTCCAAGTGCACGTGGTGTTGGCCGCGCTGACGTCCCGCCCCGAGCAAGTCCTTGGCCGGGATTGCGGCAGCAGAAGGACGCCCCTTCTTGGAGTGGTACACCACCACATCCGCTTGCTCGATGGCACGCACAGCTTTGAGTGTCAGCAGTTCCGGATCCCCCGGGCCGACGGAAACCCCAATGAGCGTGCCCGGCAGATCCCACGCGGCGTCATCACTACCGAAGGGTGCTGTGCGGGAAGCAGCCGAACCTGCCGGGGTGTGTGCGGAGTGCGTCATTTACATAATCTCCTTTTCCGCCGCGAGTGCGTTAAGAGCAGCACAGGTGATCGCCGAACCGCCCCTGCGGCCATGAACCGTCACAAACTCCAACCCAAGGTCGGCGGCGACATCGCTCAAGGCCTGCTTTGATTCCTCAGCGCCGACAAACCCCACCGGAATACCCAGTACTGCGGCAGGACGCGGCCGCGCAATACCCCGGGCATCCGCATCCGCAAACCAATTAAGCAGATGGAACAGGGCAGTGGGGGCGTTACCAATGGCCACCACAGCACCATCGAGCATGTCCCCGGCCAACTGCATTGCGGCAGCCGTGCGCGTCGTGCCCAGCTGCGCCGCCAACTCAGGGGTACGCGGGTCTTTAAGCAAACACACCACGGGGTTGTCGGCTGGCAAACGCTTGCGTGTAACGCCACTCGCGACCATATTGACGTCACTAATAATCGGGGCACCCTGTTCCAGGGCCCGGCGCGCGGCCGGCACCAGGTTGGGGGAGAATTCGATGTCTCCGGCGAGGTCGGTCTGGCCCGCTGCGTGGATCATGCGGACGGCGACGGTTTGCTGCGCTGGGTCGAATCCGCTTAAGTTGCTTTCCTCGCGGATCATTGCGAACGAGCGGCGGTAGATTTCTGCCCCGTCAGTGATGTAGTTGTGGGGGCCGAACTGCTCGGAGCTGTTGTGGTTCATAGATTTCTACGCTACACGGGGGTTGGGCTGGTCACTTCGGTTACCTCGTATTCGCCGTCGCCGGTGGCGAGGTAGTCCACGTAGGCGCCTTGTGGGTGGCCGCAGCGGCGCACACAGCCAGAAAAGTGCACCCGCAGGTTGTTGTTTCCACGTGGTGCGTCGGGTGTGTGCTCGTCTGTTCCGTCGACCATGGAGCGGATGAAGCTGACGGCATCCGCTCTGGTGTCCGAATGGGATTTTTCGCATGTTGCGATACCCGGGCATGCGCTGACCTGCACCCAGGGGGACTGTTGGTCGAAGAGCACACCGCGGGGTGCGAGCATTTCCACCAGGCGTTCGGCGATGGCTTCGGGTAGGTCGTGTATAACCAGGCTATGCCAGGGGGTGACGACGATGGGTCGGTCGACTGCGGCGAGTATCCGCGCGACATCAGCCGACATGTGTGCGAACGCCAGTGAGCACCCCAGGGATACTTCGCCGGTTTCGGGGTGGGGCAGCCACCCGATCGGACGAGGATCATCCAGGAAGGCGCCCCGTTGGGGTGGGGCAATGGTGCTCGCATGATCGTGGGTGACATGGTCGATATCGAGGCACTCCACAGCGGAGGCAATCGTGTCGATCAGGTCGGGCAACACCTCCGGTTTTTCTTGCACGCGCCAGGCGGTGCCGCGGATCTCCTGCCAGCGTGAGGCGGCTGCGACCAGAGCCCTCGCGGCGTCATCATGTGAGACGAATAGGCCGATAGGGCAACCACCCACGATGATCTGGGCGACCTTGGGGTTGGTTGTGGACAATACGACACCGAAGTCGGGCTGCTGGGCCATAATGTCCCCCTCACCCGAATCGATACCGAACAAGGTGCGGCCGGATAGACCAATGACGTCGCGGGACGCAATCAGCGCGTCATCGAGTTCCGCGACTATCCACGCGACGTCGCATTCGGCGTAACGGCTGTGCGCCATGGGGGAGGAGATGATGTTGCGTACTTTGTCGTGCTCGCGGCTGGGCAGAAACCCGCCGGCTTCGCACGCTTCAGCGAATGCGTCCATGTCGCCTTCGGAGATACCGCGGATCTGGATGTTGCCGCGGGTCGTGAGGTGGATGTGACCGTCGCCGAAAGTTTCCGCCATGTGTGCGAGGGCTTCCCACTGCCGCGAGGTAACCCGACCGCCCGGCGCGCGCACGCGGCCGATGCGTCCATCCTTGGCTTTGTGCATGCTCAGAGCGCCCGGGCACCCGTCGGAGCGAGTGCGGTCGCCAAGGTGATAAGAATCAGCTACAGACATAGTGTTTAACCCTATCGATACGGCGGGCTCACCATGAGCTGGGGTAGGCTGTCAGAAGCCCCTTTGGGGGATATTGTCCACCGCGCAGGGTGGGTGAATCCGGTGCAAATCCGGCACGGTCGCGCCACTGTCATAGTCAGACCACCCCCGCGTGCGCACATCGGCCCCTGTGGGTCGTGATGAATGTCTCCAACGTTACCCTGGGCGCGTTTTCCCAGAAAGGCAGTTTCTCGTGATTCTTCTACTCACCACCTCTGACACCGACCTGTTGACGGCCAAGGCAGCCTCCCGCCACGAGGGGGTGGAGTTTTCCTACGCCAACGCCAACCGCTTTAGTGGACGTTTAGACAAGCTGGATGAGCATCTTGATGCCGCGGACATCGTGATCGTGCGTCTGTTGGGCGGTCGCAGGGCATGGGAATCCGGCGTGGATCACGTGTTGGCCAGTGGCAAGCCGGTCATTTTGGTCTCGGGCGAGCTCGCTGTGGATGCGGAGCTGACGGAATTATCTACTGTTCCCGCTGGCGTGGTGACGACGGCGCATACTTACCTGGCTGAGGGTGGGGAAGCGAACCTGGTCAATCTGCATAACTTTCTGTCTGACACGATTTTGTTGACTGGTTTTGGTTTCGAGCAGCCTTCTCGCATGCCTTTCTGGGGGCACCTGGATTATCAGCCCGAATCGGTTCGCACCGTGGTTGGGGGAGCGTCACCACGGATTGCTGTTCTGTATTACCGCGCGCATCATTTGGCCGGTAACACCGATTACATTCGGGCCCTGTGCGACGCTATTGCTGCACGTGGCGCCACCCCGGTGCCGATTTTCTCCGCGTCGCTGCGTCAGGCTCCGGATGATCTGCTTGATGAGCTTCGCACCATGGATGCGTTGATCACCACCGTGCTAGCTGCCGGTGGAACTAAACCAACCGGGGTGGGTGCCGGTGGCGACGATGAGGCCTGGGATGTCAAGCAGCTCGCGGAACTTGATGTGCCGATCATTCAGGGTCTCGCGCTAACCAATCCCCGAGCCGACTGGGAGGATAATGACGACGGCCTGAGCCCTTTGGACGTCGCCACCCAAGTTGCGGTGCCGGAGTTCGACGGGCGCATCATCACCATTCCGTTCAGCTTCAAAGAGTACGACTCCGACGGGTTGATCTCTTATGTTCCGGACCTCGAGCGCTGCTCACGGCTAGCGTCGATCGCGTACAGGCACGCCCGCCTGCGGCACCTGCGCAATGAAGACAAGAAGATCGTCGTCATGCTGTCGGCATACCCCACCAAGCACGCCCGCATCGGCAACGCTGTGGGCTTGGATACCCCGGCATCGACGTTGCGCGTGCTCAAAGCGCTGCATGACGCCGGATACGACCTGGGCGACACCTCCGCGATTCCTGGTTATAACGATGACCCGGCGCTCATGGATGGCGACACCTTTATGCACGCCATCATCGACGCAGGCGGCCACGACCCGAACTGGTTGACCGAGGAGGTATTGGCTTCCAACCCGCTGAAGGTCAGCGCCGAGGATTACAAGGCTTTCTTTAACACTCTTCCTGCAGTCATGCAGGAAGAAATGACGGAGCACTGGGGTGCGGCCCCCGGCACACACTACGTCAATCCCGAGACCCAAGAGATCTACGTCGCCGGCCTGGTGTTCGGCAACGTCGTGGTCATGGTGCAGCCGCCACGTGGTTTCGGTGATAACCCAGTGGGCATCTATCACGACCCTGATCTTCCCGCCAACCACCACTACCTGGGAACCTACTTCTGGTTGCGTGAAATTTTTGGGGCGGACGCGATCGTCCACATGGGTAAGCACGGCAACATGGAATGGCTGCCCGGTAAGGCAGTGGGCTTGTCGAGCGAGTGCTACACGGACCAAGCGGTAGCCGACCTGCCTTTGATCTACCCCTTCCTCGTCAACGACCCCGGTGAAGGCACCCAGGCAAAACGTCGCGCACACGCCGTACTCGTCGACCACATGATTCCCCCCATGGCACGCGCCGAAACCTACGGGGATATCACCCGCCTGGAGCAGCTACTAGACGAGCACGCCAATATCGCGGCGATGGACCCCGCCAAACTCCCCGCCATCCGCCAAGAGATTTGGACGCTGCTCACCGCCGCCCAAATGGACAAAGACCTCGGCTGGGAAGAACGCCCCGCCGAAGACGTCTTCGACGACATGCTCATGCACATTGACGGCTGGTTGTGCGAGATTAAGGACGTCGCGATCCGGGGCGGACTGCACATCCTCGGCGAGGAAATCTCGGAAGACGTCCGCATCGACCTCATCCTGGCGATGCTGCGCGCCCGCCAACTCTGGGGCGGCGAAATGGCCGTCGTCGGTCTGCGCGAAGCCTTAGGGTTGAGCGAACAAGGCGACGAAAGCCGAACCCGAGTCGACGAAGTTGAAAACTATGCTCGCGATCTACTCGTCGCACTAGATGCGGCAGAGTGGAATGCTGACGCCATCGACGGCGTCATCAATAATGCAACTCTGCCTGACAGCGCCAATGTGGACACCGTCCGCGCAATCCTTCAATTCGCCTGCACCGAAATTGTGCCCCGCCTGGCCCAAACTCCGCGAGAAATCACCCAGATCCTGCACGCGCTCAATGGTGGCTTCATCGAGGCGGGTCCGTCTGGTTCCCCCATGCGCGGTTTGATGAACGTCCTGCCCACCGGTCGCAACTTCTACTCCGTCGACCCCAAGGCTCTGCCCAGCCGACTGGCGTGGGAAACCGGCCAGCTGCTTGCAGATTCCCTCATCGAGCGCTACCAATCCGAACACGACGGCGCATACCCCACCTCTGTCGGCCTATCCGTGTGGGGTACCTCCGCCATGCGCACATCCGGCGACGACATCGCCGAAGTCTTCGCCCTGCTGGGTGTCCGCCCCCTGTGGGACGAAGCCTCCCGGCGCGTGACCTCCCTAGAGCTCATCCCGTTGGAGGAACTGGGCAGGCCCCGCATCGACACCACCGTTCGTGTATCGGGCTTCTTCCGCGATGCCTTCCCGCACGTGTTGTCCCTTCTTGATGACGCCGTGCAAATGGCCGCGCACGCGGACGAACCAGCCGAGCAGAATTTCGTCAAGGCCCACGCCGCGGAGGAATCTGCCGAACAGGGTGGGGGAGAGCTACCCGAGGGCCACGTCTCCCGAATTTTCGGCTCCAAGCCCGGCACCTATGGCGCTGGCCTACTCGAGCTGATCGAGTCGGGCAACTGGCGTGATGACGCCGACTTGGCTGAGGTCTACACAACCTGGGGCGGCTACATTTATGGCCGCGGCATCCAAGGTGTCGAAGGCGCCGAAAAAATGCGACAGGCCTACAAGCGCATCCAGGTCGCTGCGAAGAACATGGATTCCAAGGAACATGACATCGCGGACTCTGATGATTACTTCCAGTACCACGGAGGCATGGTCGCCACCGTGCGTGCACTGACGGGTAAGGACCCCGAGGCCTACATCGGTGACTCCACCCGCCAGGAAACCGTCAAGACCCGTAGCCTGCACGAGGAATCCCGCCGTGTGTTCCGCGCTCGCGTGGTCAACCCCCGGTGGATTGAGGCTATGCGCCGCCACGGCTACAAGGGCGCATTCGAAATGTCCGCCACCGTTGACTACCTGTTCGGTTACGACGCGACCACCGGTCTGATGGACGATTGGATGTACGAGACCCTGACCGACACCTATGTGGCAGACCCGGTCAACCGCGAGTTTTTCGAGCAGTCCAATCCGTGGGCGCTTAAGGACATCTCCGAACGTTTGCTGGAGGCTGCCGACCGCGGCTTGTGGGAGGAGCCCACCCAGGAAGCCTTGGACACTCTGCGTCAGACCTTCCTTGATATGGAGGGTGAACTGGAGGAACGCTCCTAGCGATCAACCCTTGGTGCTGTCACCGCTGTGCATGGTTAGGCAAGTAGACTGGCGGGCATGCCTTTAGTAGTTGTTATTCCTTATCTGCTGATTGAGGCGCTCGCCTTCTACGGTGTTTCCAAACTCATCGGCACCGGTTGGGCCCTGGTCGCTCTCATCGCGTTTTTCTTCGGTGGCCTGATGCTCGCCGCAGTAGAGATGCGTTCGATCGCGCGCAAGCTGCAGGCTGGAAGGGAAAAACCGGGTGCTGCTGCCGGCGATCTCGGTCTTGTTGCTACCGGCGCTTTCGGGGTTGCTCTGCCGGGCTTCGTTACAACCATCGCTGGTCTGCTGCTGATCATCGCCCCAACGCGTGTTCTGGTTAGGCAGCTTCTTGCCCGCCAACTGCGTCGCCGCCTTGAGGAATTCGGCGGTAGGGCCTTCGAGACTGTATCGATGCGTGCGTCCGGTGGCGCTCCCGTCAGTTATGGAACCTTCGTCATCAACGAAGACGGCAGTCCCGCAGATGGCTCCGCCCCCTCGGATGAGGACATCTCCCAGTGGTCGCGCACCATCACCCCGGAAGACTTCGGCACAGACACAGGTAGCAACGATAAATAATGACGTCGCGTAGCACCGGTGTCGCCATCTCCGCTGCGCGTGGCCTGCTGGCGGCATTATCCGGCTGGATGGTGTTTATGTCCTACGCGCCGCATAGCCACTGGCGCCTAGGAATCATCGGGATCACCCTCCTACTTGTTGCCGCCGCACCCTGGGGATGTGATGACCGCCCCCGTCTACGCGTGGGGGCTCTTGTCGGACTCATTCACGGGCTGACGCTGTATTTATTTCTCCTGCCATGGATCGGCGTGTTCGTAGGCAAGATGCCCTATATTGCGCTCGCTATCACCGAATCGCTCTACAGCATCCCCATCGGATTGTTCGCAGCCGCCGCGACGTCACTAGCGTACAGGCGACGCTATTGGGCCCTGGCCGCGTTCGCATTGATGTTTTGTGCAACGGAGTGGCTGCGCTCTACATGGCCTTTTGGTGGTTTCGCATGGGGGCGCATCAGTTGGGGACAAGTCGATGGCCCCCTCGTCGGGTTCGCTGCACTAGGCGGGCCATCCCTGGTCACCACCGCCACGGTTGCGTGCAGCGCCGCACTGTTTGTCCTCGTTAGCGCCGCATTGCGCCTGCGTGGACAGCCCAGCGCACGGCCCGCGAAGTCATCAATAATTGCGCCCACAGCCGTGAGCTTGGCCAGCCTGCTAGCAGTAGTTGGCAGCGGCGCATGGCTAACCATCGACCAAGACAGCTCAGCGCAAGCGGCCGAAACATCAGACGATGTGCTGAAGGTAGCGGCGGTGCAAGGCAACGTGCCGCGCATGGGGCTGGACTTCAACGCCCAGCGACGCGCCGTATTAAACAACCATGTGAAACAAACCGAAGGCATAGACCAGCCCGTCGACCTGGTGGTTTGGCCTGAAAATGCCTCGGACGTCAACCCCTTCAGCGACCCCACCGCAATGGCTTCCATTACGCGCGCAGTCAACCACGCGAACGCCCCTACACTGGTCGGCACACTCACGCGTGACCCCGAAGACCACAACACCGTCGTTGTGTTCGACCCAACCACCGGGCCAGGGGAGAGGCACTACAAGAAATACCTCCAGCCTTTCGGCGAGTACATGCCCTACCGCAGTTTTTTCCGCCTCTTTTCCTCATACGTCGACCAGGCCGGAAACTTCGTGCCCGGCGACGGCAACGGTGTAGTACACATCAATCACAACGGCCACCAACTTGGAGTGGGAGTATCGACCTGCTACGAGGTCGCATTCGATGCTGCAGGAAGAGACGCCGTAAAAGCCGGTGCAGAAATCCTCACCACCCCCACCAACAACGCGACCTTCGGTTTCACCGACATGACCTACCAGCAACTGGCCATGTCACGGCTGCGAGCGCGTGAATTAGACCGCTCTGTCATTGTTGCTGCAACCTCCGGTTCCAGCGCAATCATCCTTCCAAATGGCCAGGTCACGCAGCAATCCGGGATTTTTGAAGCCGCGACGCTCATCGATTCCGTGCCGTTGCGCACGACTGTGACGTTTGCGGCACGCTATGGCAATGTGGTCGAATACCTAACGATGGTTTTCGGCTGGCTAAGCGCTATCGCAGCGCTCCTCGCAGCTCGAAGAGCTGACGCAGACTGACAGGAAACGACAGGGTCAGGCAGCCCCCTGGCCCTATATGTGCCTTCAGCACACAACCGAAAACACCAACGGATAATAAGGAGCCAAGGACTACAGTGAAGACTCTCGTCATCATCCCGACCTACAACGAGCTGGAAAACCTCCCGCTCATTACCGGGCGCGTGCGCAAGGCAGCCCCCAAGGTTGACGTCCTCATCGTCGATGACAACAGCCCCGACGGCACCGGGGAACGCGCCGACCGCATGGCAGAAAGCGATGAGCACATCCACGTGCTCCACCGCGAGGGCAAAGGGGGACTGTGCGGCGCCTACGTCGCCGGCTTCCAATGGGGTCTCGAAAAAGGCTACGACGTCCTGTGCGAAATGGACGCAGACGGCTCCCACGCACCCGAACAATTGCACCTGTTGCTGGAGGAAATCGATAACGGCGCTGATCTGGTCATCGGTTCCCGCTACATTCCCGGCGGCAAGGTCGTCAACTGGCCGAAGAAGCGCTGGGTGCTGTCCAAGGGCGGCAACATCTACATCTCCCTCGCTCTAGGGGCCGGCCTGTCCGACATGACTGCCGGCTACCGTGCCTACCGGCGTGAGCTTCTTGAGGCTCTGGACCTCGACGAGCTATCCAACGCCGGCTACATCTTCCAGGTGGATTTGGCCTGGCGTGCAGTCCACGGTGGCTACGACGTACGCGAGGTGCCGATCACCTTCACGGAACGCGAAATCGGCGAATCCAAGCTAGACGGAAGCTTCGTCAAGGATTCTTTGTTGGAGGTCACCAAGTGGGGTGCTGCCCACCGTGGCGAGCAAATCTCCGAAGCGTTCAAAGAAACCAAGAAGATCGCCACCTACGAACTGCAACGTTTCCGCAAGAAGCACAACATCTAGCGTTTACACCACTGAGCAGCATAAAAAAGTTCCCTCACAGACACCAGGCCGTGAGGGAACTTTTCTGTTTCAAGCTACTTCTTCTAGCTACTTCGAAGCTTCCACCTGCGCTGCGGTGGCTTCCTCTTGCTGCTGCTTCAGCAGGCGGGCTGCATTACGGCGGCGCTTGCGTAGATTTTCGATGCGCTCCTCCAGGAGCTCATCGAGCTCTTCAATGCTGCGGCGTTCACGCAGCATATCCCAGTGGGTACGCGGAGGCTTCACCGGCTTGGCTTCTAGGCCTTCGCCCTCCATGAGGGTGCCTGTCATGCCGTTCTTGCACGACCATTCGCTGGGAATTTCAGCGTCATCAGCGAAAGGCACCTCGAAAATTTCGCCGTTATCGGTGCGGTAGCGAACCATCTGGCGGGGGGCCAAATCATGATCGCGGTCTGTTTCATAACTCACGGCGCCCATGCGGCTACCGCGAAGAACTCGATCTGCCAAAGTGTCTCCTCCTTAAACAACAAGTGACCACTGTACCACCGTGCGCTATAGTGCGGTGTGTGAGCACGCCCGAACCCACCGCCGCAGACACGTCCGCTGCGACCGCAACCCAGCCGACGTCATCGCCCAAGAAGCGCAGTAGCCAGGCAAGCAGCGCACCGGCCTTTTGCCAATGGTGCGGCAAAGAGCTCGATCCAGCTGCGAGCCGCAGAAAGAAATACTGCAGTAACTCCTGTAAACAACGCGCCTACGAGCGCCGAAACCTCCTCATCGTGCGCAAGGATGCCACGGGCACTGATCCCGCCACCGGACAGCCGCAGGCCGCCGCAGACGCCCAACAGGCCACGGCGGTCACAGCCCACGCCACTGTTGGTGCATCGCGGGCATTAGGCGACGCCTTGTTTGAGCTTCGCTGCGGCGCAGAGGACATTCTTACAGCCATCGAAGACGGCGCCGACACCGATGAGCTCACCGTGCTAGCCAAAGAGCTTATCCGGCTGGCGCATTCCGCTGAACACCACGCCCAACGCTAGGTCAAGGCCTCTGTTGTCCGAACGGGGGTTTAAACTAGTTGCTTATGAAGCCTGTGTCCCGTTCACCCTTCGTTGTCCTGACCATCGTCGCCATCGTATTGTTGGCATTCGCGAGCGTCGGCCCAGTCGTCTACAAGGCGCTGACAAGCACAGGCATCAAGACGGGGGAGATCCACACCGACGGCGCGCTGCCCGCGAGCACCGACATGGAGGGCACGTGGGAAGTCATCCACGGCAGCGGCGCGAATATGACCTCGGTGGGTTACACCTTCCATGAAATTTTGCCCGGTGAAGATAAAGACACCTCGGGCTCCACACATGACGTAACAGGCACAGTGACGGTAACGGGCACACAGCTGACCCAAGCCAAAATCGTGGTCGCAATGGACACACTCGAAACGGATGTCGAAAAGCGAGATATCAATGTGCGCCGGGGGATTTTACACACCGAGGATTATCCCGAAGCAGTTTTTGCCGTCGATAAGCCCGTGTCGATTGACGGCATCACAGAAGATGGAACTGTGGGACACGTTACAGTGCCGGGCGTGCTGACGCTCCACGGGGTGAGCAAGAACGTCGATGCACCGTTGGACATTTTGCGCACGGGTAATCGAGTGATCATCGGCGGGACCGTGCCGATCAACCGTTTGGACTTTGACGTTCAGACACCAGAGTTTGTGGCCGCAGTGATCGACGAACAGGGCGAGCTCAACATCAGGCTGACCCTAGAGAAGGTGTAGCGGCGAGGCGCCACATGAGAAGGCCTAGGGGCACGGCGGTTGGGAGCAAACGCCGTGCATAACACCATTTCATCTATTTAGCCGATAATGTACATTATGTCATTTCAAGAATTATCAACCCCCTCCCCACCAGAGGTCCAGCATCCAGCGACACCCACCCTCAGCCGCCACACGACACTTAAACAACAGCTAATTCCCGCAACACAGGACAAGGTTTTCACATTGTGGACTTTTCTTGCTACCATCGTCCACCATGTCAACGAATCACACCACAACCACACCGACTGAGGCGGCAACCCAACAGCAGCCACACGCAAACAAGCGAACCCCACTAGACGCGACAACCAAGCGGCGCATCATCATTGCCTCGACGATCGGCACCACGATCGAGTTCTACGATTTCTACGCCTACGCCACCGCAGCCGTCGCGGTCTTCCCATTCATGTTCTTCCCCAAAAATGAAGACCCGACCGTCGGCCTCTTGGCTAGCTTCGCAACATTCGGGCTAGCATTCCTCGGCCGCCCGCTGGGCTCCGTCATGTTCGGACATTTTGGTGACCGCATCGGCCGCAAAGCAACCCTCGTCGGCTCACTGCTCACCATGGGTATCGCCACCTTCCTCATCGGCTGCCTGCCGACCTACGGCACCATCGGCCTCGCCGCCCCCGCCTTACTGGCTTTAATGCGTTTCTGCCAAGGCTTGGGCCTTGGCGGTGAATGGTCTGGCGCAGCACTGCTAGCCACAGAAACAGCCGACCACGGAAAGCGCGCATGGGCCGCTATGTGGCCACAACTAGGCGCACCCTTCGGATTCCTAGCCGCCAATGGCCTGTTCCTCGTTCTGGTGAGCTCGCTTGGCCACACCAACGGTGAAACCACCGGTGCTTTTATGGAGTGGGGTTGGCGCATCCCCTTCCTGCTGTCCGCCGTAATGGTCATCGTCGGGTTGTATGTCCGCTTCAAGCTTGAAGAAACCCCCGTGTTCACTACTGCGGTCAACAGTGGCAAGAAGGTCCGCATGCCCCTGGCCACCGTCTTCAAAACCTCCGCAACGCCTCTGGTCATCGGCACCTTCGTGATGGTTTCGTGCTACACGATGTTCTACCTGATCACGACCTGGATCCTGTCCTTCGGCATCGGTAACAAAGAGGCCGGCGTTGGTCTCGGAATCCCCTACATCGACTTCCTTAAAATCCAGCTTGTCACCATCTTCGCCTTCCTCGTTGGCATCCCCCTTGCCGGCCGCCTCGCAGATACCCGTGGCCGTAAAACCACCCTCACCGCGGTGTCAGTGATCATGATCGCTTTCGGTCTGTCCTTCCCACTGTTCCTGGGCACCGACCGCGCTACAGAGTTCAGCGTCTTAATGTTCTTGCTCATCGGCATGTTCATCATGGGTTTGATCTTCGGCCCGATGTCTGCGGTTCTCCCCGAACTCTTCCCCACCAACGTTCGCTACACCGGTTCGGGCATTGCATATAACGTCAGTTCGATCCTCGGTGCCGCTATCGCCCCGTTTGTGGCCACCTACCTGAACAAGACCTACGGCGTCGCCTCCGTCGGTTACTACCTGGTGATCGTCTGCATCATTTCTCTGATCGCTATTCGCTTAATGCCCGAGACTCGCGGTGCTGACATGACCGAAATTTAGGGCTCCCGGAAGCGGTGCTCAGGTGATACTCGCCTGTGCGCCGCGCCACCATCATTTAAACTGCACAGTGTGAAAAAGCTAGGCACTCCATCTCCACGTCACATCGGCCGACCGGCGGGTTCCACTCCCCAATTAGATGCTGTCCCGGAGGATCGCTTCAAGGGTACTGACGCCGCGACGGTTAAGGCTCTCTCAGACCTTGTGGGCGCCGACAATGTGCTGCACCGCATTTCCGACTTGGTGCGCTACGCCTCAGATGCGAGCGCCTACCGGCTTATCCCTCAGGTGGTTGTCCGTCCTCGCGATGCCCGAGACATCGCCGCCGTCGTGCAGTGGGCTAATGACAATGGCCGACACATCGTGTTCCGTTCTGCAGGCACCTCTCTTAACGGTCAGTCCATCACTGATGACATCCTGATGGATCTCAAAACCCATTTCGGCGGCATGCGGGTCCTCGACGGCGGCGAGCGCCTGTGGTCGCGGCCGGGGGTCATCCTCGGTGATGCACAGGCAGTGTTGAGCCGCCACGGCTACATGATTGGTGCAGACCCCGGTTCCACCTCTGTGTGCACAATCGGTGGTGTCTTGGCCGACAACTCCGGCGGCATGCGCTGTTCCGTCGACCGCGATTCTTACCACACACTCGAAGATGCCACCTTCGTGTTGCCTTCAGGCACCATTGTGGACACCACCTCCCCCACTGCGGACGCCGACCTTAAGGCCGCCGAACCGCAGCTATACCAGGGCCTGGTGGATATCGCCGAACGCATTCGGAGCGACGCTGAGCTCAGCGCGTTTCTCCGCAAGAAATTCACCATCCGCAACACCAACGGTTTGCGCCTTGATGCCTTCCTCGACGAAGACTCCCCCACCCGTATGCTCATGCGGCTGTTGGTGTCTTCGGAGGGCATTTTCGGCGCGATCACCGAATCTGTCATCCGCACCGTCAAGCTGCCCCGCCACAAGGCTGTGGCCTGGGTGATGCTGCCGAGCTTGCGTGACGCGGCGTCATACGTCCACGCCCTCGTTCAGGCTGGAGCTGAAGCCTGCGAGCTACTCGTAGCTCCGGTATTGCGCGATGCGGTCGGCAACTTCCCGGCCGCCAAGCAGCACTGGTCCGATCTTGGCGATGACGCAGCCGCCCTCTTGCTCGAGGTTGGTGGCGCCACCGACGAAGAACTCGACGAGGCCATCGCACGCACCCAATCAGTACTCGCCGACGCAGAGCTCTTGGAACCCACCGTGTTCGACAAGACCGAAAAAGGTATGCGCGGGGCCTGGCAGATCCGCAGTGGCCTGTTCGGCCTGTTTGGTGCTGGCCGCCCGGATGGAAGCACCTACATCACGGAAGACGTGTGTTTTGCTCCCGAAGACATCGGTGATGCTAGCGCCGACCTTCTCAATTTGCTCACCGAATACGACTATCCCCCGCTGGTCATGGGCCACGCGGCGTTCGGCAACCTCCACTTTTCAATGTTCCCCCGGCTGACGGAACCCGAAGAGGTCGAGCACTACGCCAACTTTATCGACGATCTGGCCGAGCTGGTGATCGACAAGTACCACGGTTCGCTCAAGGCAGAGCACGGTACCGGTGTCAACATGGCCCCGTATGTTCGGCGCGAATGGGGCGATGTCGCCTGGAATATCATGTGGGAGCTCAAAAACCTCATCGATCCCCACGGCATCCTCGCACCCGAGGTCAAACTGACCCGCACCGAGGACATCCACCTGAAGAACTTCAAGTCTTTCCCGAAGGTTGAAAAAGAAATTAACGCCTGCGTCGAGTGCGGTTTCTGCGAACCGGTGTGCCCTTCACGCCATGTCACGGTGACGCCGCGTCAGCGCATTGTTTTGCGTCGCGAAATGGCGCGTCAGCCGGAAGGCTCCAAGGTTCTGCACCAGCTGCAGGAAGAGTTTCAATATGATGCCGTGGATATGTGCGCGGCCGACGGCACGTGCGCAATCCCCTGCCCTGTGAGCATTAACACCGGCAAGGTGATGAAGGACATGCGTGCTCACGAGCACAGTGACAGCGCTCAGAAGGCTGGCATTAACGCGGCGAAAAACTACGCCACGTTGGAAAAGGCCGCACGCGGAGCCGTGAAGGCCGCTTATGCTGTTCAGCAGCTGACCGGGTCCAAAACTCTCGCGACCGTCGCTAATGCTGCGCGCAGCCTGATCAACAACGATCTTCTCCCGACGGTCCCTGGCGATCTGCCTGCGGCGGCTTCCCGTCTGCCCGACACGGACCGTTCGGGCGCGACTGCGGTCTACTTCCCCGCGTGTATCAACCGAATTTTTGGTATATCTGCTCACGCACCAGCTGACCGCGTGGAAGTACCCGAGGCTATCGTCGCTCTGGGGCGCCGATCGGGTCGCCCAGTGTGGATTCCAGGTGATGTTGCTGGCTCGTGCTGTGGCACACCTTGGTCATCGAAGGGCTACACCGAGGGCTTCAAAGAGAAAGCCCAAGAAATCGCCCAGGATCTCATCTCTTGGACCGACAATGGGACTTTGCCCGTCGTCGTCGACGCTGCGTCCTGCACGCACGGTTTATTAGCGGAAGTACCAAAAGCACTCGACGGCGACCTCAAGCAGCAGTTCGCGGCCGTACGCATCCTCGACACCATCGAGTGGCTTGATCAAGAGGTCATGGACTATCTTCCCCTGACGCAACCGGTGCAACGTGTGGCGGTTCACCCCAACTGTTCAGTCGAGCACATGGGTTTGACGGAAACCATGGTGTCCATCCTCGACAAAGTAGCCAATGAGGTGGTCGTTCCCGAAGGTGCAACATGCTGCGGAACCGCTGGTGATCGTGGACTACTCCACCCTGAGCTAGTGGAATCTGCGACCCGAGAACAAGCCCGCTCCCTCGAAGGCGTAGAATTCGATGCCTATGTATCGGACAACCGCACCTGCGAGATGGGACTTGAGATGACTCTCGACCTTCCCTACGAATCCATCGCTACTGTGCTTGAGCGGGCCTCTCGCCCGGTGGTAAGCCCCTAAAGGTTGACACGGAAGTGTTTGAGGTTTCCACCCTGCTGTCGACCTTCGGGCTCGCGGGAATATACGCCATAGTTTTCATGGAGACGGGCCTGCTCATAGGCTTCATCTTCCCTGGGGACACCCTGCTGTTTACTGCCGGCATCATGGCGTCAGCACCCGAACCTTTTGCTCCACTATGGGCGTTGATGCTTGGAATTCCCATCAGCGCCATTATCGGTGACCAAGTCGGCTACACCATCGGCAAACGTGTCGGCCCAGCGATTATGCGCACCCGCGTCGCCCAATGGATCGGCCCGGAATACATCGACAAAACCAACCACTTTTTTGATCGCTTCGGGCCCGCCACAGTACTGCTCGCGCGGTTCATCGCTGTCGTGCGCACCGTCACCCCTGTCATGGCTGGATTCTCCCGAATGAATCGCAAAGCCTTCACCCTCTATTCCATCATCGGCAGCATCGCATGGGGTACCACGCTTCCTACCCTTGGATACTTCCTCGGCGAAATACCCCTGGTAGAACGCTACATGCACTGGTTTATCGCCGCAGGATTACTCACCGTTGCTGTCCCTATGTCCATTCAGCTTTGGCGACTGCGGCGCGCCAACGTCAAAACCGCGGCGTCCAACTCCCCTGCACTCAAGCAAGCCTCAAGCACACACAAATAGAAAAACCACAAGCGCCGAAACACCGCGTCATAGCCGGCCGCGGCAGCCTCCCGTAGGCACCCCTCAAAAAATTCGCGCTGCAGTCTGACGCTGAGCTCCACATGCGCACCATAGTGCGCCTCAGCAACCACACTAAGCGACGAATGCTCCGACACTACCTCGTGTATCTGCTCAATAGTCGGTGGCTGAAAACCCGGCCACAAGTACTGAGCAATCACCGACAACGCCGGATGCACTGCACTGCGCGACGCACCATGCGCCGCCGCCGCACGGCTCACTAACGTCGACAACACCGCCCGACCGCCACGAGCCACCATCGAATCAATAGAAGCCACATACTTCGCCCGATCCGCACCCAACTTGTCGAACACATCCACGCTCACCGCGGCGTCAAAACCCCCACGCCACCCAGGCTGCCACACACTAGGGCCAGGATATGCCCCGGAAATATCCTCTACCGATACCCGACGCCGCGACGCTGGCGGCAACGACAAACGGTAATTCGCCACATCGTCGGCGCTCTCATCACTTGCACACAGCGCATCCACGCTAAAACCACGGTCCACCGCATACGCCGCCACACCGGCATGCGTCGCAGGCATATGCACAACCCGCGACCCCCGACCAACACGCCCCGCATCCAGCAAAAACTCCAACGTGCGAGCCTGCGCATCCACCAAATCCTCACGGCACACCCCCACCGGCGCACCCATAACCGTGCGATCGACCGCAACCCCCGCGACGTCAACACGCGAAGTAGTCGACACACCCGAAGCGAACATTCCCCCATGCAGCTGCGGAACCTCCACCCCACGAGGACTACTCAACACAGCAAGCTCACGCGGAATATCAACCACCGCCGGCCCCACAGCGAACCCACGCCCCTCGCGACGCCCCAGCGGCCTATACCCACCCGCAATCAAACGCTTCAAAACAAACACCAAATCCGGCGCAACGAACTCCCCCGCCATAAAGCCCTCAGCCAAACCCAACCACCCACGCGCAGCAATACGTGCAAACAAAGCATCATGCTCAACCACAAGATCCGCAGGGCGCGAACCATCATCGTCAAGCAACAAGCCCGCGTCAGAGCACGCGGCAGCAAAAGCAGCCTCAGCTTTCAAGGCGCGACGCCTCATCCGCCACCCAGAAGGAACCCCCACAATCTCAGGCCAATCCTCAGCATCAACGAACTGCACATGCGAAAACCGTGCACCGCGCGCAGACCCTCGAAGACTCATAACCCACCAGGCTAATGCCAATCCCAGCCACAACCCGGTCGACACCCGGAGCAGCCCACAGCCTCCAGTGTGATTTTTGCACGCGAGGTCGTTACGATACATACACGCACCCCTGAGGTCCATCTGGAAACCAAACCACCGGGGACTCACACACTTTGTTTAAAAGGAGCACACTCAACCTATGAGCGACAATCAGGCACCCATCGAAGCGACCCGCCCCGACGGCGGACGCCACCACGTCGTCGTCATCGGCTCCGGTTTCGGAGGCCTGTTCGCGACTCATCGCCTGGCCGACGCCGACGTTGATGTCACCCTCATCGACCGCACCAACCACCACCTATTCCAACCTCTGCTCTACCAGGTAGCAACCGGCATCCTCTCCGCCGGTGAAATTGCCCCCTCCACCCGCCAAATCCTCAAAAAGCAGGACAACGCACACGTGGTGAAGGGCGAAGTCGTCGACATCGACGTCGACAAGCAGGTCGTCACCACCCAGCTCGGTGACTTCACCCGCAGCTACTCCTACGACTCCCTCATTCTCGCCGCCGGTGCAAACCAGTCCTACTTCGGCAATGACCACTTCGCACAGTTCGCGCCGGGCATGAAGTCCATTGATGACGCCCTGGAAATCCGTGCCCGAATCATCGGCGCTTTCGAACGCGCAGAACTGTGCAACGATCCTGCACAGCGCGAGAAGCTCCTGACCTTCGTCGTCGTTGGCGCCGGACCCACCGGTGTTGAGCTCGCTGGTCAGCTAGCCGAAATGGCTCACCGTACTCTCAAAGGCGAGTACTCCAACTTTGATCCTTCCTCTGCGAAGATCATCCTCCTCGATGGTGCACCCCAAGTGCTCCCGCCGTTCGGTAAGCGTCTCGGCCGTAACGCTCAGCGACAGCTTGAGAAGCTCGGCGTCACCGTCAAGCTCAACAGCATTGTTACTGATGTGACCGACAGCTCCGTGACGTTCAAGTCCACCAAGGATGATTCTGTCGAAACCATCGACAGCTTCTGCAAGATTTGGTCTGCCGGTGTCCAGGCTTCTCCGCTGGGCAAGCTCGTGGCCGATCAGTGCGGTGTTGAGGTTGACCGTGCCGGCCGTGTTCCGGTCAATCCCGACTGCTCTGTCGGAGACAAGTCCAACGTCTTCATCATTGGCGACATGATGAGCCTCGACCGTCTGCCCGGTGTGGCTCAGGTCGCTATTCAAACGGGCGAGTACGTGGCCGAAAATATTGCAGAAGAGGCCGAGGGCCGCTCCGTCGAAGAGCGCGAGAAGTTCGAATACTTCGACAAGGGCTCCATGGCGACCGTGTCTCGATTCTCTGCTGTGGTGAAGTTGGGCAAGGTCGAGGTCACCGGTTTTATCGGTTGGGTCCTGTGGCTAGCGGTTCACTTGATGTTCCTCGTGGGCTTCCGCAACCGTCTAGTCTCTGCTGTGTCGTGGGGCCTCAACGTGCTGTCCCGCAACCGTTGGCAGCTGACCACCACCCGCCAGCAGTTGCATGCACGCAACGCTATTGCGTTGCTTGATGAGCTGAGCAGCCCGGGTGCTGACGCTCCGATTGAGGTGAAGGACAACCGTCGCTTCGCGCTCAAGAAGATTCTGAACAAGGACTAACCCCACCCTTACCCCTCAATGGGGGTGTGCTGAGCGGTCCATCCCATGCGGGTGGGCCGCTTTTTCATTACCACTACTGCACCACTACGATGCCGCTACTAAGCTCGCTGTCGTGAATCCAGTGCAACCACAAACCCCACAAACCGGCGCTCCCATCGCTCGCGTCCTGTCCATCGCCGGTACCGACCCGAGTGGCGGCGCCGGCATCCACGCCGATATCAAATCTATTTCCGCTGCCGGCGGCTACGCTATGGCAGCGACGACCGCGCTGGTTGCGCAAAATACCTGCGGTGTTCGCCAGGTGTATGCGCCCCCGGTGTCCTTTTTGATTGAGCAGCTCGACGCTGTTTTTGATGACGTCGCGGTGGACGGCGTCAAAATCGGAATGCTGGGCGACTGCGAAACCATCGACGCGGTTCGCGGGTATCTGCAGGCTCACCCTGTGCCTGTAGTTGTGCTGGATCCGGTGATGGTGGCTACCTCCGGCGACCGCCTGCTGAGCCCCGATGCTGAACAAGCACTATCCGAGTTCGCAGCTACTGTGGACGTAATCACCCCCAACATTCCCGAACTAGCTGTGCTGACGGGTAATTCGCCCGCAGCCACCTTGGACGAAGCCATCGAACAGGCCCAGGCTTTTGCCAACGCGCACGGTACTACAGTGATCGTCAAGGGCGGCCACCTTGATTCTGCGGATGCGGGCAACGTCGTGGTGTCGCGTGCCAAGGATCCTGTGATCGTGCACAGCCCGCGGGTGGATACCACCTGCACCCACGGAACTGGCTGTTCCCTTTCTTCTGCCTTGGCTACGCGCCTTGCTTCCGGGGAAGACGCTGAAGCTGCCTTGCGCTGGTCCACAGCATGGCTAAGGGAAGCCATCGTTGGAGGTAGCGCACTGAAGGTGGGACAAGGCCATGGCCCTGTCGACCACAGCGCTCGGGCACGGCGACTTGCCGAGGCTGCAGAGTGCACACCGTGGCCGCATCTTGACTACTCTCTGGATCTCAGCACTATCGATGTCGACGATGAGCGCTTCGGTTCCAGCGCTGGACAGTCCGTTCCCAACAGCATTGCAGCCGCAGGCCCCCACACGCAGCGTCTGTGGGATCTGTCCAAGGCGGTGTGGGAAGCAATCATCTCCGATCCCTTCGTCACGGCCCTTGGGGAGGGCACGCTGTCGGAGGAATCATTCAGCTTCTATCTCGCACAGGACGCGCTGTATCTCAACCAGTACTCCCGCGCGCTAGCCATGGTTGCATCTTCAGCACGACGCCCCGATGACCAAGCAGCATGGGCCCAGGACGCGCACAACTGTCTGGTCGCGGAGGCAGAACTGCACCGCCAGTGGCTGGCCACCCGCCCAACGACGCAAGGCCCCTCTCATGTAACGCTCGGCTACACGAACTTCCTCGTGGCGACCGCCGCTACCTGTGACTACGCGGTGGCCGCAGCGGCTACCCTCCCCTGCTACTGGTTGTACGCCGAAGTCGGCACGCATTTGAGCAGCCGCAACCATCCTCAACATCCCTACGCCGCATGGTTGGATATGTACTCTGGTGACGACTTCACCCAAGATGTGCGTATGGCGATTGAACGAGTCGAATATGCACTGGAGCAAGCCAGCCCAGAGCAACGCCACGAGGCGACATCTGCGTATCTCACGGCGTGCATCTACGAACGTGAGTTCTTCGATCAATCCCTCCGAGTTTTTCACCGAGGTGTTTAAACGTGCCTAGCACCGCCCCCGCCTACAAGGTAATTGGCGCGGGAATCATTGGCCTGTCCACGGCGTGGATGCTGCACCGCGCCCAGCCAACCGCTCGCATCAGCATTATTGATCCGGCGCCCATCTCTGGGGCGTCCCACTGGGCTGCCGGTATGCTCGCCCCTACCGCAGAAATGCAGTTCGAGCAGGATGAGCTGGTGGAACTGATGGTTCGTTCCATGGAGCTCTATCCAAAACTCGTGGATTCGGTACAAAAAAACACCAACGTCGACACCGGTTACAACACCGAAGGCACGTTCGTCGCTGCAGCCGATGCCGCAGACCGCCAGCACCTTCACGACCTGTTGAACTATCAGCACTCTTTTACCCGCCGTGCCGACATGCTGACGCTCAGCGAAGCGCGGCGTCTTGAACCAGCGCTCAGCCCTAACATCAGCGGCGTGGTGAGTATCCCCGATGATTTCCAAATCAACCCTCGACAGTGGTGCTCTGCGCTCATTGATGCTCTGAAATCAAGCGGCGTTGTGGACTTCGAGTCGCGACCGGCTACCGATGAAGACCTCGGCCCGAGTTCCATCGTCTGCGCGGGTTTGGGCGCTAGCTCCATCCTCTCGTCCCTGGGTCTCGAACTGCCTCTGCGTCCGGTATTCGGCGAGATCATGCGCCTTGATGTTCCAGCTATTCACCGCCCCATCCTCCAGCGCGTGGTCCGTGGCTTCGTCAACGACCGACCCGTCTACGTGGTTCCCAGGACGAGTGGCGAACTCGTCATCGGCGCGACAAGCCGAGAAGACGGACGGGATCTCCCCCAGGCCGGTGGCGTCCTAGATCTGCTGCGCGATGCTGCCCGCATTGTGCCATCCGTGAGGGACTGCGACATCACCGAGGTCGGATGCGGTGCTCGCCCAGGCACTCCCCACGATATGCCCTACATTTTCCGACACGCCCCCAGCGGCACCGTCGTCTCGACCGGATATTTCCGACACGGCATTTTGCTTTCCGCGCTCGGCGCTCAACTGGGCTCTGCTCTGCTGCTAGGGACGGATTCTGAGCTGGACGCTGCGGACGTGCGGGCACTGGAACTATGCGGGCAGTTAAAGTAAGCATTATGAGTGAAGCAAGAACCGCAACAATAGCCATCACTGTCAATGGTGAAGCCGTTGAACTTCCCGCATCTACTACCGTCGGTGCCCTCGTGCGGGCCTACGTCAACAGTGAGCACCCGGAAGGCGTGGCAGTAGCCGTGGGTGATGACGTTGTCAGCCGCACAGATTGGGATCGCGCGCTAAGCAACGGCGACGAGGTCGAAATCCTCAGCGCTGTTCAAGGAGGCTAGTGTTCATGAATTCCCCCTCAACCGGCCCAGCAGCAGACACGTGGATGTTAGCCGGCCGAGAGTATCATTCTCGCCTCCTCTTGGGCACCGGCGGCATGACAAGCATGGACATTATGGAAGACGCTTTGGTTGCTTCCGGTGCGCAAATCGCGACCGTCGCCTTGCGTCGCTACCAGCCAAGCCAAGCAGAGAGCCTGTTTTCCATGCTGTCTCGTCTTGGAGTCGATGTTCTACCCAATACAGCTGGCTGTCATACCTCACGCGATGCTGTGCTCACGGCAAAACTCGCGCGCGAAGCACTCGGCACCGATTGGGTGAAGCTAGAGGTCATCGCGGACGACGACACTCTGTTACCCGATGTGCTCGAGCTCGTCGATGCCTGCGAACGCCTCTCAATGGATGGATTCAAAGTGTTGGCTTACACCAATGATGATCCCATCGTTGCCCGTCGTCTAGCCAGCGCCGGCGCGGCAGCTATCATGCCTGCTGGCGCGCCGATTGGAACTGGCTTGGGCGTTCTCAACCCGCACAACATCGAACTCATTGCTTCCGAGCACCCAGAGCTACCGGTGATCCTTGACGCCGGACTGGGCACGGCCTCCGATGCGGCCCTAGCGATGGAGCTCGGTTGCGACGCCGTTCTTCTTGCCAGCGCAGTGACACGATGTGCTCACCCTGTGGACATGGCTCGGGCGATGCGGAAATCTGTGGAAGCCGGCCTGCTCGCTCGCAGTGCTGGACGCATCCCCAAACGTGTGCATGCTGTAGCATCCTCGCCGATGGAAGGGCGCGCGTGGGCTGATGAGGTCCTTTCATGACGGACGCTTCCTCCCCCACCAGTGGTCTTAGTGAGGCAGAGTACGCCCGAACCGAGCGCAACCGCGTGCTCATTGGTGACGAGGCACAACGCCGTCTGCACGCGTCAAAAGTGTTAATGATTGGCGCTGGGGGCCTCGGATCCCCTTGTTTGCTTGCATTGACTGCGGCTGGCATCGGAGCCATTGATATTTGCGAAACCGACACGGTCGACGTTTCCAATCTGCAGCGTCAGACCTTGTACCGCGTCCACGATATTGGGCGGCCGAAGGCTGAGCTGGCTGTTGAACGTTTATCCGGCTTGGCGCCAGAGTGCACGCTGCGCTCGGTGGGTCGTTTTTCCGCCGACCGTGCAGCGGACCTGTGTGCCGGCGTCGATCTCGTGATCGACGGATCAGATAATTTTGATACGCGTTTCCTAGCCGGCGATATCACCGCTGAGCTTGGCATTCCTCTGGTATTGGGTGCTGTTTTGGGACACGAAGGCCAAGTGGCAGTGTTCAATTGGATAGATCCAGACGGTCGAGTTGGCCCGTGCCTTCGTGACCTTTATCCTGAACCCCCGAGCACACCTGCGGATCCCGCTCAACGCGGCGTTTTATCCTCGACCACCGGTGTGATCGGCAGCCTCATGGCAGCAGAGGCCATCAAAGTCGTGTCCGGGACCTCACCTGCTCCGGGTTTATTGCGCTACGACGGCAGCCGGGGTTCCTTCAAGCGTTTTTCTATCTCGTCCAGATAGGGTCTATACCGTGACTTCTTTTTCGACACCCCGTTTCGATCCCTCCGCTTTGTCTGTGTACCTGGTGACTTCCGGCGATGACGCCCACACTGTGGACACTGCAGCGGCGTGCGCCCGTGGTGGTGCGGGGATGATTCAGGTGCGTCTGAAAAACTGTGATGCCCGGGCGTACACCGACCTGGTGGTGCGGGTGGCTGATGCAGTGCACGAGGCTAATCCTTCAGCTCGGGTCCTGGTCGATGACCGTGTGGACGTCGCCTATGCTGCGCGTTTCCGGGGAGCTGAAGTCCACGGTGTCCATATTGGCCAATCCGATATTGATCCCCTCGCGGCTCGTGCGTTGTTGGGTCCCGATGCGATCATTGGTTTGACCACGGGCACATTAGAGTTGGTGCAACAGGCGCAGGCTTTCCACTCGCAGCACCCGGGGGTGTTGGATTATGTGGGTGCGGGTCCTTTCCGCCCGACCCCGACAAAAGATTCCGGCCGCAGCCCCCTGGGTTTGGAGGGTTATGGCCCTTTGGTGGCCGCCACTGATCTTCCGATCGTTGCTATCGGCGATGTCACCCCGAACGATGTTGAAGCCCTGGCGGGCATGGGCGTCGCAGGGTGCGCGATGGTTCGTTCTCTGATGCAGGCTGAGGATCCCGAAGCTATCACTCGCCAGGCCGTTCATGACTTCCGCGTTGGGCATCTGCGTCATCAACTGGCTGCTATAAAGAAAAAAATTAATGACGCCGCGGGGCCTCGGGCGTCGCAGGTGCGTGTTCTGCCGGTGTCTAAGACCTACCCCAGCGATGTGCTCGTCGCTGCCATGGATGCAGGCATGGAGTGCTTTGGGGAAAATCGCCCGCAGGAGCTACGCGATAAAGCCCAAGATTGCGCCGAGCAAGATAGACACCCCCACTGGGTTGCCATTGGCCAGCTCCAGCGCAACAAAGCTAAGTATGTCGCTCAGTGGGCTGATGAATTCCAAGCTCTCGACAGCCTCGAGCTTGCCGCGGAGCTCAATAAGCAGTTGGAGCGCTTCGGGCGCACGTTGAAAGTTATGATTCAGGTTAATAGCAGCGGCGAGACCCAAAAATCTGGTGTCTTTCCTGCTGACGTCGCACCCCTGCTGGATGCACTGCGTGAATTCGACCGCTTGGAGGTCATCGGAATGATGACGGTGGCTGCCAACCGAGCTCTTGCTGGTGATGCTGCAACAGCGGCCTGTTTCCAGCGCATGCAGTCGCTGCAACAATCACTACTCGATCAGGGGTACTCCGAGGTCCAAGAGCTGTCCATGGGGATGAGTGATGACTTTGATCTCGCGCTTGCCCACGGCGCAACCTGTGTGAGGATCGGCAGCGCGATTTTCGGCTCCCGCCCCACACCACGGCCTTCTTAGCGGCCGTGCGCCTGCTGCGTGGGCTTTTGAATAGTCCGCACCCGCGACACCGCAACAAGCTTGTCACGCTGGAACATCGCGACGTCAATAAGTGAAGAAACATAACCCTGGCGCACCGGTGTGGCGACAACATCAAGCACACCAGAACGAACGGGTGTGAGAAATTCGGTGGAATTAGTCACCCCCACGGCATGAGTCTTAGAAGCGGCAATCGCCCCCATCGTCGCAAGGATAGAGGCCACAGACTCAGCGCACATCGCGTACACACCACCATGCACGTCACCCCACGGCTGCATGTGACACTGCTGCACCACCATCGATGCTTCCACCCGCTCACTACTAATCGATGTGTAGCGCAACCCCAACCACTGTTCCGGCCCAGCAAATCCGGCGTTAAGAACATCCAACTCAGCTACAGTGGCAGGCTTGGCCCCCGGGGCTGCACACCGAGCTAGCACCCCAAGCATCTCGGAGAGGTTTTCGCTGCCTTTATCCGCCTTATTCTCTTTCACACGACCACCCTACTAGGATTGGACGCATGACTGACCAACTTGCGCAGATCGGTGTTGTCGGACTTGCAGTTATGGGCTCTAATATTGCCCGTAACTTCGCACGTCACGGACACACCGTCGCAGTGTACAACCGCAGCTTCGACAAAACTGAACGCTTCATGGCGGAACACAGCTCCGAAGGCGCATTCGTTGCCTCCGACAGTATTGAGGCTTTCGTGGCGTCCTTGGAACGCCCGCGCCGGGCCTTGATCATGGTGCAGGCCGGTAAAGCCACTGACGCCGTGATCGAGCAGCTCGCAGACGCGATGGAGCCCGGAGACATCATCATCGATGGCGGCAATTCCCTCTACACTGACACGATCCGTCGCGAAGCGGCGATGTCAGAGCGCGGCATTCACTTCGTCGGCGCTGGTATCTCCGGCGGTGAAGAAGGCGCCCTCAACGGCCCGTCGATCATGCCTGGTGGCCCCGCTGAATCCTATGAATCCTTGGGGCCGCTGCTGGAGTCTATTGCGGCGCAAGTCGACGGCACCCCCTGCTGCACCCATATCGGCCCCGACGGTGCCGGTCACTTCGTGAAGATGGTCCACAACGGTATCGAGTACGCGGACATGCAGGTCATTGGCGAGGCCTACCACCTGCTTCGCTACGCCGCCGGCCTAGAGCCTAAGGAAATCGCCGCCGTGTTCCGCGAGTGGAATGCCGGCGATCTTGACTCTTATCTAGTGGAAATCACCGCCGAGGTTCTGGATCAAGTAGACCAACGTACGGGTAAGCCTCTGGTTGATGTGATTGTTGACGCCGCGGGGCAAAAAGGCACCGGTCGGTGGACCGTGAAGGCGGCCCTGGACCTGGGCATTCCGGTCACTGGTATTGGTGAAGCCGTGTTTGCACGTGCACTGTCTGGTGCCCGGACTATGCGGGAAGCGACCATCGGTAACCTCCCCTCGGGCACACTCGATACCCGCGCAGTGCCTGATCGCGACGCCTTCATCGAAGATGTTCGCCGAGCACTCTATGCCTCTAAGTTGGTGGCCTACGCGCAGGGCTTTGACGAAATCAAGGCTGGTTCTGCAGAGCACGGTTGGGATGTTGACCCGCGTGACCTCGCTACCATTTGGCGCGGTGGTTGCATCATCCGCGCGAAGTTCCTCAACCGCATCGTCGATGCCTACAATGCGAACGGTGATCTAGAGTCTCTGCTGCTCGATCCGTACTTTAATGGTGAGATGACTAACCTGGTGGACTCTTGGCGCCGCATCGTGGTCGCAGCCACCGAGCGTGGCCTGCCGATTCCGGTATTTGCGTCCTCCTTGTCCTACTACGACGGTCTTCGCGCGGAGCGACTGCCGGCCGCGCTGATTCAGGGCCAGCGCGATTTCTTTGGCGCGCACACCTATGAGCGTGTGGATACGCAAGGACATTTCCACACTTTGTGGAGCGGCGACCGCAGTGAGGTCGAGACGTCCTAGTGACTACTTTTTCTGAACTCGGTCTACCAGTCGCGGTATGTCATAGCCTGAGCGCCCTTGGCATCAAGGACGCTTTCGATATTCAAGCTGCTGCTATACCTGATGCCCTCGAGGGGCGCGACGTGCTGGGCCGAGGCCCCACGGGGTCGGGCAAGACCTTTACTTTCGGCCTTCCCATGATTGCCCGCTTGGCCGGATCCGGGGTGTCCCGCCCCGGGGCTCCGCGGGGGCTCATCGTCGTGCCCACCCGTGAATTAGCAGCGCAGGTAAAGCAGCGGTTGGATGATCCTGCGGCTGCGATGGGCCTGCGGGTGCTGGAGGTTGTCGGCGGTGTCAACATCAAACGTCATATCACCGCATTGGCCTCCCCCGTGGACATTCTGGTGGCCACGCCCGGTAGGGCTCAGGACCTCATCGACCAAAAAATCCTCAGGCTGGATCAAGTCAGCATCGTCGCGCTTGACGAAGCCGACCAGATGGCCGACATGGGGTTCCTCCCCCAAGTGCGCAAACTATTGCGCTTAACCCCCTCCCAGGGGCAGCGGCTGTTGTTTTCCGCCACCCTCGACGGGGATGTCGGGAAACTGGTTAAGGAGTTCATGCACAATCCGGTGGAGCATTCCACCGCTGCGGTTGAGGCCTCCGTTGACACCATGGAACATGTCACCATCCGCGTGGGGGATCGCCCCTCACGTAATGCTGCCGTCGAACAGCTAGCTATCGATGCCTCCGCTCGTGGTGCAAAAGTCATCATGTTCATGCGCACCAAGCATGCGGTTGATCGACAGCTGAAAAAAATCACCCGCAATGGGGTCAACGCTGTCGCCCTCCACGGTGACAAAGGACAAAACACCCGCACCAGGGCCATTGAAGATTTCAGCTCCGGTCGTGCCACTGTCCTCGTCGCCACGGATGTTGCGGCTCGAGGGATTGATATTTCTGACGTGTCCCTGGTGGTACACATTGATCCCCCCGCGGAAAAGAAGTCCTACCTCCACCGCGCGGGGCGCACGGCCCGAGCCGGCACTGCCGGTATCGTCGCCACCCTTGTTATGGACGATCAAGTCGAAGCGGTCACTGCGTTGCTGCGTAGCGCGGGCGTGAACGCTGCCGACATCGACGCGGCGTCATTAAATAAGCTGATCGACAAGCTCGGTCCGCAACCTACCAGCAGCACAGGACGTCCGCAGCGCAGCATTGCGGCGGATCAGCCCAAGGAACAGCAACAGAGACGACGCGGTGGTACCCGCGACCGCAACAGCCAGCGCAGCACTAGCCGCAGAAGGAGCAAGAAACCACGATGACAGGCTCCCCGACCTGTTCACTTTTCAAAGTGGTTGTTGTTTCACCATGGACATTTTTCTAAGCATTCTCGCGCTTGTAGGCTTCGTAGCGTTGACCGCTGCTACTGGCTTTTTTGTCGCGATCGAATTTGCCCTGACCGGCCTCGAGCGCTCGCAGATTGATAATCACGTCCGCGACACCGGCGACAGCACCGCCCTGGCAATCCAGAAGGCCCACAACAACCTGTCCTTCGAGCTGTCCGGCGCACAGCTGGGTATCACTATCACTACCCTAGCGACCGGTTACCTTGCCGAGCCGGTTCTTAGCCGATTCTTCACCCCCGTGTTGGAGCTCAGTGGGCTGAGTGATCAGGCTGCACGTCCGGTTGCCCTTGTCCTAGCGTTGATCATTGCCACGTTGTTGTCCATGGTCTACGGCGAGCTTGTTCCCAAGAACATGGCTATCACGGATCCACTTGCGGCCGCCCGCCTGACTGTCCGGCCCGTGCACTTGTTCAACGTGGTGTTCGCTGGTTTTGTGCGTCTGCTTAATGCCGCTGCTAATGCGTTGGTTCGCAAGCTAGGTATAGAGCCTGCAGAGGAGCTAGCCAGCGCCCGAAGTGCTCAAGAGTTGGGTGCCTTGGTGCGCAATTCTGCCAAGCATGGTGGGTTGGATAAGGCCAAGGCAGCCATGCTGGATCGGAGCCTGAAGTTCGGTGAGGAATCTGCCGAAGATTTCATGACGCCGCGTGCGAAAATCGAAACACTTGATGCCGCCGCCAGCGTTCAGGATCTTCTGGAGCTCGCCTTGGACACTGGCCACTCTCGTTTCCCGGTGATCGATGGGGACCTCGACGCAACAATCGGCGTTGTTCACGTCAAGGATGCTTTCGGCGTGGCGAAGGCCAGCCGTAGCCGCACCCCTGCTGTGCAGTTTGCGCGCCCTGTCCCACAGGTGCCAGCGAGTTTGGATGGGGACGCGGTGCTCGCCGTTGTGCGTAAGGCCGGTAGCCAGATGGCCCTAGTTGCCGACGAGTACGGTGGCACAGCCGGCATTGTCACCATCGAAGACGTGGTGGAGGAAATCCTCGGAGAGGTCTACGACGAACATGATGATGCCGAGGCGGAACGCGATTTTCTCCGCGTCGGTGCCAGCTGGGAAATTGCCGGCCTTGTCCGTGTTGATGAGCTCAGTGAGAAGGTCGGCTATTACGCCCCCGAGGGGCCGTATGAAACCCTGGGAGGTTTGATTATGGCGAGCCTCGGTCGCATCCCTAAGGCAGGGGACGTTGTGCTGTTGCCAGAAACGGACCGCGACAGCATGGACGAGTTTGAGTCCGGCATTCAGGGGCGCTGGATTGCCCGAGTAACGCTGATGGATGGGCGTCGCATCGATAAGTGCGTTTTGACGCCCATGAGTGAAGACGAAGCCCATGACTATGTGAAGGATTACCAATGATCCTGCTCATGGTCCCACTGTTGCTGTTGGTTAATGCGTTCTTCGTCGCGGCTGAATTCTCGCTTATTTCGTCTCGCCGCGACCGCCTGGAAGCGCTTGTAGCCCAAGGAAAGGGTCGGGCCCGCACCGTCATTAAGGCTTCGGAGCAGCTATCGATGATGCTCGCTGCCGCTCAGTTGGGTATCACGATCGCTTCGTTGATTCTCGGTAAAGTTGGCGAGCCTGCCATCGCTCACCTTATCGAAGCCCCGGCGCATGCTCTGGGCTTGCCGGATGGCATGCTGCATCCCTTAAGCTTCGGCATCGCTTTGCTGTTAGTAACATTCTTACACATCATCCTCGGCGAAATGGTGCCCAAAAATATTGCCCTGGCTGGCCCCGAGACCGTGGCAATGCTGTTGGTCCCAACCCATTTGTTGTTCGTGAAGATCACCAGGCCCTTTATCATCGCGATGAACTGGATCGCGGGTCATACGTTAAAGGCGTTCGGTATCCAGCAGCGCGATGAACTGGATTCGATCGTGGATCCTGAGCAACTTGCAACCATGATTACAGAATCGCGCTCTGAGGGATTGCTTGATGCCGAAGAGCACGCTCGCTTAAACATGGCTCTGCATTCAGATGCTCGCAATGTGCGTGAGGTTCTCATTCCGCTATCGGAGGTCAATACCTTCTCTATGGCACCCACCTTGGGTGAGCTCAATGAGGCAGTGAACGCTACAGGATTCTCACGCTTCCCCGTTATCAATGAGGCCGGAACGACGTTTATCGGGTATATCCACGTTAAGGACGTCCTCGACCGCATGGTTGCCCGCGAGGCTACTCCGGACGAGCGCGTGCCCCAGTCGGCCATTCGACCGCTGACCACCATCGCCGCAGAGCAGTCACTCGATGATGCTATGCGCACGATGCGTCGACGCAACGCTCATATGGCGCAGGTTCGCGATTCCGGGCTGTTGCTGGGAATCGTCACTCTTGAAGACCTCATTGAAGAGTTCGTCGGCACCGTGCGCGACTGGACTCACGAGAGCTAAGATCCGCCCCGCTAGGGAGTCAACAACAATGCCGCCTTGTCCAGTGTCTGATCCGCTAGAGGTACTTGATTACCAGCAGTGGGAGCAGCGTATGCATGCGCATCAACAGCGTGTAGCAGAGCTGACGCATGACCACCTTGAGCGTCGCACCCGTGGCATCAAGCACCCCATTTTTGATTTTCTCTTCGATTATTATCCGACGACCCCAGGCCAGTTGTCGCGTTGGCATCCGGGCCTGGGTGTGGCCCTGGACGCCAACGATCGCACTCCGCCACATTCGGCGTGGCGTTTCTACAAGCAGGTTGAGCATGAAACGGCCGGGCGCATCGTCATGTTTGATGCCCAAGAGATGCTCCAGCAACGCCGTGTGTTGGTCGCGTTCATTCACGATTTACTCACCCGAGACACTCCAGCACGTTTTGATTGTTTTGGTCTGCACGAGTGGGCGATGGTCTATCAGGGCACACCGCGGCATGATATGCCGTTGCGTCTCAGCGAGCAGGCAACTAATGAGGTGGTAGATACCCATTCGATTCGGTGTAGCCACTATGACGCGTTTCGTTTTTTCACGGAGGCCGCGCGACCTCTTAATGCTTTTCAACCGACTCGTGAAACACAACCTGTCCTTGAGCATCCGGGATGTTTGCACGCCACGATGGATCTGTACAAGTGGGCTACCAAGCTTGGGCCGGCGGTGGATGGCGAGACTTGGCTGGAGACTTTCCGTCTGGCTCGGGATGTGCGCATTCTGGATATGGAGGCGAGTCCTTACGATTGTCGACCTCTTGGTTTTGGGGTCGTTGCGATTGAAACTCCGGAGGGCAAAGCTGAGTATGTTGCTAGGCAAAGGGACTTTACACGGCGCGCAGAGGTGTTGCGCAAGCGTTTGAGTGACTGCGCCGCGGGGGTATTTGGCACTTTCCTTAAAGACAGCTGATAGCGTAATTAACTATGGGTCGTCATTCCACCGGCTTAAGCCCGAAAAAGAAGGTTGCACCGCAACTCATCCTCGCGTTGATCGCAACGGTCGTCGTTGTTGCGGTGTTCTCCACGTCGTTTTATCTGTGGAATGGTGCGCGTAGTCGTGCCGCTGACGAGCGCGCTGTCTCTGATTGCATTCAGGGGCAGCTGAAAGTACCCGTGGAGGTTAGCCCGGATGCTCCTCATTCGGTCGATGACATCCTTGATGGTTTTGTTAAAGCTAACCCGGTTGTTAAGGATTACTGCATTGAGTTGACCAGGTCTACCCCGGGTGCTTTGCTGATCACCACTGGCAACACTTCCACGATTAACTACGACTTGGATCAGCGCGGTATGTCCCCTGCGCAGACTGAGTGGGCTGTGGTTGCTGCAAGCCGGGTGGGTGTCGGTGTTCGGCAGGGTGCCAAGGTGCCAAAGACCTGGGCAGACGTTGCACCAGATTCGACTGCGTACAATGGTTCTTTTTCTTTGGGCCCACGTTTGGCTGCGGTGTTGGTACGGGAGTCGACAGATACTATTGACGCCGCGTTGGGTGCTGTCGCAGATGGCTCTATGCCCTTGATGTTCCCGGAGGAACCGAGCAGCGACACCTCATACATTCTTGCCGATGAGGACGATAAGCTGCCCGATGGTTTTGACTTCCACCAGGTTGCAGACACTGTGGTGCCTTTCTATTCCGTGGCGCTCAATGCCGGCGGTGGGATTAGTGAGGAACAAGCGCGTGTGGCGTCTGCTATTCAGGGCTATGTCTTGTCGCAGGTTCCGGTGCAATTAAGCGCTGGGGAAAAGCAGAGCATCGTGGACTTGGATAGTGGCACGGCTTTGTCGAGAGCTCTGGCTCTGGGCGGAGGACAGCAGCAGGATGGTTCCTCAGCTGACGCTAGTGAGAGTTCCGACACTGGCGCCTCGGCCCCTGCTCATCAGGACACGTTGCTCCTCCTAGACACCTCCACTGCTATGGCGGAGTTTCTACCGGCTCAGGTCGAGGCTTTGAAGAAGCGAGCCGCGGAGGTGGTGTCCAATGGTCACAAGGTGGCTTTGTGGAATTACTCCAGCCCATTGAATCCTGGGGTAACGCAAGGGTGGCGCAACAACGTTGCGTTCACGGATGACCTGTCCTTGATTGATGCCACCTTGGATGGTTTTCAGACCGGGGGTCTTCCCCAAACGCGGCCAGCGCTAATCAACGCAATGCAAGCAACGGCGGATCACGGTGGCGGTCAGGTGTATCTGGTGACCACCGGTAGCGTCGGCTTCTATGACGACGACAGTTTTAGCCAGATGCTGGATGCGTTTAACGACGCTGCCGTAACGGTTGCCGCCCAGCATGTGGGCCCAGGCGCTCACGATAAGGTGCTTGACTCTTTTATCCGCAGTCAAGATAGCCGATAGCGTTCACGCTGCACTCGGCTGGGTGGACTAAGCATGAAAAAGCAGCCACGGCGTGTGTCGTGGCTGCTTTCGTTGTCGTGAGACTGGTTGCTAAGAAACCTGACGTCGCGCGCGTCGAGCAGCAAGTTCGTCGCGGAAGTCTGCAACTGCGGTGTCGTCGTGGGTGATGCTCTCAGAGGGGAAGGCAGCGATGGTGCCGGTGAGTTCCTTCATAATGCCCGGAACCGCAATGCCGAAAACGCCTTGGCCGCCGGCCAGGAGGTCAATCACTTCTTCATTGCTGCGGCATTCGTAGACGGTGGTGCCGTCGCTGACCAGGGTGATGGTGGCGAGGTCGTCAACGCCAAGGTCGCGGAGGTTACTGACCGCGAGGCGAATATTTTGAAGCGAAATGCCGGTGTCTAGTAAGCCCTTGACGATCTTCAGCACCAGGATGTCGCGGAAAGAGTACAGGCGTTGGGATCCTGAGCCGCGGGCGCTACGGATGGAGGGAACAACGAGCTGGGTGCGTGCCCAGTAGTCGAGCTGTCGGTAGGTAATTCCAGCGACCTGGCATGCAATGGGTACGCGGTAGCCCACTGTCTGGTCCGGACCGATGTCGAATAGGGACTCCTGCACGGGGCGATTGTTGTCAGTCACGCTCGTGGCCTCTCTTGTAGTTTCTTGTTGCACACGCAAACCTTGAACCTCAACTTTAACTTAAGAGTTAATGCCATCGGTGTAAGACACAAACAATTAAGTTCAAAAAGTGGCGAGGAATTACCCCCATGTAGGGCGCTAGCTACCGAACTCTTTCAGGAGTTCCCTGTGGAAAACATCCTCGTTGAGCGAGACAATAAGCGACATCATTTGGCGGGCGATCTCTTCTGCCCTACCGCGAGCTGCGTCATCTTTAGCACGCGCAACTGGCCCTGCCACCTGCGTAACCAAATCAACCTGGCGCTGAGCATGGTTTTTAAGCGACTTCAGGTGGCGCACATCGAGCCCATACTCTACGAGCTGGGAAATGACGGCAATCACCGATACATCACTGGAGGAAAACAGGCCCGCAGCATCGGGGGTGATCAGACCCGCGTTGATCAAACCCATCAGATCGTCCTCGCTCATTGCTGTCTGCGCAGCCAGCTCGGACAGCTTCATGCGGTCGGATCCCCGATGGGCAGCCTCATCGGCCTGGCTAGCGGGAAGCGCCGAAACTTCACCGCGGTCGATCGCTTCCAACTGGGAACGGATGACCTTCAACGGCAGGTAACGGTCACGCTGCATGTCCAGAATGAAACGCAGCCGCTCCACATCGTCCATCGTGTAGGAGCGATATCCCGTAGCGGTTCTCTGCGGCTCCAGCAAACCCTCAGATTCGAGGTAGCGAATCTTAGAATGCGTGATCTGCGGGTAATCAGGCTTGATCAGCTTGAGTACCGCGCCAATCGACATGGATTTACTACGACCCGAAGTGGACTGGGCCGGAACGTTGTTACGGGCGGCCCATCCACCACCCGTCGATTGCACAGCACCCATGATGCTAAACCAGGAACACCAGGCGGAATTTACCGATCTGAACCTCATCGCCGCTCGAGAGCACTGCGGAGTTCTTCGGCTCACGGTTAACGTAAGTTCCGTTAAGGCTTCCGACGTCGACTACTTCGAAAGCCCCATCATTGATGCGGAATTCGGCGTGCCTTCGGGACACCGTCACGTCGTCGAGGAAGATGTCGCTCTCGGGGTGGCGACCAACTGTGGTGGTTGGCCGATCGAGCAGGAAGCGGGAACCCGCATTGGGGCCACGCTTCACGACCAATAGTGCAGACCCCTCAGGAAGGTTCTCTGCGCCGATCTGGGCCGACGCGCTGGCGCCGGATTCCATCTCCTTGAGGAGGTCAGCGCGGAAAACAGACGTTGTTTCCACCTGGGGTTCGGGGATCCCGGTTGTGTCACTCATTGGCTAAAATTCCTCCCGGATTTCGCGCTGGTACTTATCTCTAACTCGTTCCATCATAGCGGTAACGCCGTGAGCAGTAGAGTCCGGATCTACCCCCATGGGGTAAACGCAGGCCACGACTCATCGGAACGCCGAAGTGAGCGCATTGATGACACTATTCCCGCTGCTTTGCAGAGGGTTATCTCCCACCATGTACGTCCAGGTAGCACTGGGCCTATGGAGTCCCAGATCGTCTAGATGGGCCCCCTCAGCATCAATATCGATAGTGGCGAATGTCTCACGGGCATCACGGACCGCCTTCTCCCGCAAAGCCTTGAACTCCAGTACGGCGATGCGGTGGAACTCATCGATGGGGGTTTCCTTAGCAATAGCCCTCAGGTGAATAGATTCCCGCACGTCATCTAACAGGGCTAGGTGCTCCGACCAGCCGTAATCCAGGTGATAGAGCACAATCTCCCGCGCTGCTTGCTCCAACGTTTCAACGCTCACACCGCTGGCTTCCAGCTCTCCCGCCCTCTGGGGGTTGTGCGCACGCAACTCCTCCCAAGCCACGGCCGTGTGGAGGAGGTCGAACCTGCGCTCGTCGATGATTGCGCGCTGATCCGAGATGAGCTTGTTGTACTTCCACGTTTGCGAGTGGATCTCCAGCAGCTGCCCCTCTGTCACACGCTGACAATGGGCCACAAAGTCACCCACGCGCTTACTGTCTATGCGACCGTCGCTGGCAACATCCGCTTTGACGGACTCCCCCGCGCCACCAGCCAGCACCACGTCATCGTCAAGGGAGACGAAAAATAGCGATAGCCCGGGATCTCCCTGACGCCCCGCACGGCCACGCAACTGATTATCTAGCCGTTGAGTGCGGTAGCGGCCAGTACCAATCACAGCAAGACCGCCAAGCTCAACGACCTCATCACGACGGGATTCGTCCGCTCCACCAAGGCGAATATCCGTTCCACGGCCGGCCATTTGAGTGGACACGGTTACTTTTCCAACATCGCCCGCTTCCGCGATGATCCGCGCTTCCTCGGCATCATTCTTCGCATTGAGGACGACAACATCAATACCTTGATCCCCCAAGCGTTCTGCCAACGTCTCGGATTCCGCGACGTCATGAGTTCCAACCAGCACTGGCTGACCGGTTGCGTGAATCCGCGCGATCTCCTGAACAATCGCGGCGGTCTTGTCTTCAACGGTTGCGTAAATACGGTCGGCTTCATCGAAGCGGCGCAACGGAGCGCTGCGCTCAATCACAGATACGCGGAGATCATAAAACTGCCGAAGCTGGTCAATTGCCTCCACAGCCGTGCCAGTCATCCCACACACCATGGGATAGCGCCCCATCAACGCCTGCAACGTGATGGTGTCGAGGATCCGGCCACCTTCAGTAACATCGAGGCCTTCCTTCGCCTCCACCGCGGCATGCACCCCATCGGGCCAGCGCTGCAGATCCGCAACCCGCCCGCGGGAAGCGTCGATGATCTGTACCTTGCCATCGCGAACGATGTAATGCACATCCCGGTGCAGCAGATGCTCGGCGTGCAAAGCCAAATTGACCTGAACCAAGGTGGTGCCCACGTGCTCTTGGTCATACAAGCTGGAGATGCCCAACTCGCGCTCCACAACGGCAGCGCCTCTGTCGTTCAGAAACACCGTGCGTCCGTCCTCGGAGACTTCGAAATGCTCCGATTCCGTTAGCCGCGACACGATCTCTGTAATCTGTCCCGCCGGCGCAACACCCGGTGCACTTCCTGCCAGCACCAAAGGAACCAACGCCTCGTCAACCAGCACACTGTCAGCCTCGTCGACGATAGCGACGTCAGCACCATGCTGCACCGCATCCTCCGGTCGGACTATGAGCTGATCCCGCAGAACATCGAACCCGATTTCGCTCACCGGAGCGTACACAACGTCGCAACGGTAGGCATCGCGGCGAGAATCACTGTCCATTTTTTCGCCGATGCTTGCCACAGACAAACCGAAGAATTCAACCAACGGACGCATCCACTGGGCGTCACGATGAGCCAAGTAATCATTGACTGTGATGCAGTGGACGCGCTTGCCCCGCAAAGCGAAGCCGGTAGCCGCCATCGCCCCCACCAGAGTCTTGCCCTCACCAGTGGCCATGTGGACCACATCGCCCTCGAGAAGTCGCAGCGTAGCCTGCAATTGTACGTCGAAAGGCACCATGCCAAGCCATCGCTGTGAGGCTACCGACAACACTGCTAACAAGGCGGCATAATCCTCCGACTGTGCGGCGGCACGGCCACGCTCCGACAGTTGCTCATCAGGTAACGCAGCCACGTCGTCTAGCAGAGATTCGGCCTTTTTCACGAGCGCGATACTGCGCTTTTGGTTGCGCCCGGAAGTATCACCGAGCATGTTCCACAACCAACCAAAACCACCCATGGGGCACCACTTTCTGTCTTTACTGTCGCCTAGCTTAACAGCCGCGTGCGACCAACCAATACATGCTTTAGTCTGGAGGAATGCGATCGACGAGTGTAAAACTCCCCAGCAGCACCGGACTGACCATGGCTGCCACTATCGACTATCCAGACGGCACAAGCATCGAACCCAAAGACAGCGAGCAGCATCCCAAGCTGTGGGCCATTTTCTCCCACTGCTTCACAGGTAGCCGCTTCACGCCAGCCGCCGCCCGCGTATGCAAATACTTAGCGGCACAGGGCATCGCCTGCCTCCGCTTCGACTACCCAGGCCTAGGCCAATCGGAAGGCGACTTCGAAAAGACAAGTTTCAGTGAAAATGTCGCCGACCTCAAAGCTGTCAGCGATTGGATTGCCGAAAACTACCACGTTCGCCCCCAACTGCTCATCGGCCACTCCCTGGGCGGCGCTGCGGCCCTCAAAGCCGCGCCCACTCTGCCCGGCCTGAAAGCAGTGGCAACCATTGGTGCGCCTTTCGACCCCGCGCATGCGGTGTTGCACTTCGCCGACAAAATCAGCGAAGTCGACGAAAACGGCGCAGTCACGGTCACCCTCGGTGGACGAGACATCGTTATTTCCCGGCACTATCTCGAAGATCTCGCAGAGATCAACCCGGAAGCCTACCTGCATAAGGTCAAAGTTCCGCTAATGATTCTGCACTCACCGATTGACCAAACCGTCGGCATTGATAACGCCCAGAATATCTTCTTAAGCACTAGGTACCCCAAGTCCTTGGTCGCACTCGATCGGACTGATCACCTGTGCACGCGGACCGGCACTGCGCAGTACGCAGCCAGCGTCATTCACACCTGGGCACTGCGTTACATCGAGTCTTAAAAAGATCAACTGACCTGCCGATTAGCTTTTTAGACCACAGTCATGTAATCTATCCCAGTCGCACAAAGCGATGGCGGACTGTGGCGCAGCTTGGTAGCGCACTTGACTGGGGGTCAAGGGGTCGCAGGTTCAAATCCTGTCAGTCCGACAAAAATTCCCCGTGCACCTTCAAAAGGTTTGCACGGGGTTTTTCTTTATCTTCACGCAGCTAGCGCGTGGGCATCGCATTGTTCATGATCCAGATTGATATAAGGATCGTAGAATTCATCGACGCGTCGACGAAGATCGGTGGCTGCGTCAACCCAACCATCACAGTAGGCGGACGCGCTGCCACGAAGCATCGCCTGGCGGCTGCGGGCAAAGGTTTCGGTGACATAGCAAGCAGTGTGCATATTCATGCCATTGACGCTAAGCCCGGCAACTGTGAAAGCCCTGTGAAAATACACAGGGCTTCCTAGATCATTTCTGCGCACATTCTGCTGAGGGACTCAGGGGGCGTGCGCGGCGCACTATTTCCGCTTGCGCTTTTCCCTCACACGCACCGCAATGCGCACCGGGGAGCCTTCGAAACCAAAGGTCTCGCGGAACTTACGCTCCAAGTACCTGCGGTAGCCAGCCTCGAGGAAGCCCGTGGTGAACAGCACGATCACAGGAGGGCGCGTAGACGCCTGGGTAACGAACAGGACACGTGGCAGTCGGCCACCACGCATCGGCGGAGGGTTCTGCGCGATCACCTGACGCAGCCAGTTGTTGAGCTGCCCCGTCGTGACACGCTGATCCCAGCTCTCCAAAGCTTCGATCATGGCAGGTTCAAGCCGCTGCAGTGCTCGGCCAGTCTTAGCGGAAATGTTGATCCGCCGAGCCCAGCTAATGTGGGCGAGCTGCAAATCGATTTCTCGATCGAGCAGTTCGCGGCGATCCTCGTCCATGAGGTCCCATTTGTTAAAAGCAATGACCAGTGCTTTGCCCGCTTCAATAACCATGTTGAGCACGCGCTGATCTTGCTCACTGACCGGCTCTGACGCGTCGAGAAGGAACACGCACACTTCCGCAGCGTCAATAGCAGCACGGGTCCGCAGTGAAGCATAGAACTCGTGGCCTTGTGCATTTTTGACCTTGCGGCGCAAACCGGCGGTGTCGACGAACTTCCACAATTTTTGATCAAGCTGCACCAAGGAGTCGACTGGGTCGACGGTAGTGCCGGCAACATTGTCAACGACGGAGCGTTCCTCGCCGGTGATCTTGTTCAGCAGCGAGGACTTGCCCACGTTCGGCTTGCCCACCAGTGCGACCCTGCGCGGCCCCTCGGTAATGGACTTGTTGCGGGGTTCCTCAGGGAAACTAGCGAGCACCTGATCAAGGACGTCAGCGCCGCCACGGCCGTGCTGCGCGGATACTGGCCAGGGCTCCCCCAAGCCGAGTGACCAAAACTCAGCCACATCACCGTACTGCGAATCGGAGTCGAATTTGTTGGCGACGACGATAACCGGCACCTCGGCACGCTGCAATTTACGAGCCATCACTTCATCGGTTTCGGTCACGCCCACCTTGGTGTCAACAACGAAGACGATGACGTCGGCGGTATCCATGGCGACTTCAGCTTGACGTGCGATAGCCGCGTGAATGCCCTTGGCGTCAGGATCCCAGCCGCCAGTGTCCTGTACCCAGTAGCGGTGCCCACCCCAATCGGCTAGGTAAGAAATCCTGTCGCGGGTCACCCCGGGGAAGTCCTCGACGACGGCTTCACGCCGTCCAAGGAAGCGGTTCACCAGGGTGGATTTGCCAACGTTGGGCCGTCCGACGATCGCGACAGTCGGCAACGCTTCCTCTATAGGATCGTCAGCTTCGATACCGAAGTTGGCTTCCAGAGCGCGCCACTGATCCTCACTCAAGTCTTCGCTTGCGAGGAGGGAGCTTGAATCTTCACCATCGAAGGCAAGCGCGACGTCGTCGTCGAAATCAGCGTCGTCCATGCTTGGGTCAGAATCGACCGCGGCGTCAATAATCAAGTCGATGACTTCATCCAGCGTCATCTCGGAGGTATCGACAATGTGAGCATCCTCCGCCGGAATCAATGGGGAGGTTGCGCGGGTGGAATCCAGATGGTCGCGTCGTTCAACATCGGCGAGAACATCCTCAAAAATGACGTCGCGTCCAGCTGCGGTGTCCTGGTCGAAACGGCGGCGTGCGCGGACTTCTGCGCTTGCTGTCAAGAACAGCTTCAGCGGAGCGTCGGCGAGCACCACCGTTCCGATGTCGCGTCCCTCAACGACGCAGCGGTGGGCGCCATCTGCAAGGTCGCGTTGAAGTTGAACGAGGTTGTTGCGCACTTCGGGAATTGCCGCAACGGCGGACACATGAGCGGTGACTTCCGGCCCACGGATCTCGTCCTGGACGTCTTCCCCACCGAGCAATACTTCGGTAGAACGCGGGTCGTCGTTGACGCTGAGCGGCAGGTTTTTAGTCGCTTCGATTACTGCCTCGACGTCGGAGGGGTCGATCCCCGATCGCAGCACGTGGAGGGTGGCGACGCGGTACATGGCGCCGGTATCGAGGTAGTGGGCATCGAGTGCTTCAGCTACGGCGCGGCAGGCGCTTGATTTTCCTGTCCCTGAGGGACCGTCTACTGCAATGATCAGCCCATCGCCTGGCATGTTGGAGATACTCACATTCCCACCGCCTTGTACAGAGAGGTTAGTTCGGCATTGTTCAGGGCACGCAGTGCACCCGGGGTTTGTTCGCCCAATTGAACGGTATGGATCTTGGTTCGAACCAGACGTTCAACGGGGTAGCCGGCTTCTTTGAGCATGCGGCGCACGATGTGCTTGCGCCCCTCGTGCAATTCGACGCGCACAATGGACTTGCCTTGGTGTACGTCGACGATCTGGACGTAGTCGGCCTTAGCCGGTCCGTCGTCTAGCTCGACGCCGTTTTTGAGCGCCCTGACCAGTTTGCGGTCAGCCTCGCCCACGACGGTCGCCAGATAGGTTTTCGCTACCTCGTACTTCGGGTGCATCAGTCGGTTGGCGAGTTCACCGTCGTTGGTGAGCAGCAGGAGGCCTTCGGTTGCGGCGTCAAGGCGTCCGACGTGGAAGAGCCTTTGGCCTGCGTCTACTTTTTCCCCGACGATGTCGCCGACGCAGGGTCGCCCCATGTCGTCGCTCATGGTGCATTGGACGCCGCGGGGCTTGTTGAGAACAAAGTACTGCAGGTCGTTGTCGATGCGTACGCGTACGCCATCGACGCGCACGATGGACTTGTCGGGGTCAATGCGCATGCCTTGTTCGGTGACGATCTTGCCGTCAACTTCTACGCGGCCGGCATCGATGAGTTTTTCCGACATGCGGCGGGAGGCCACGCCTGCTTTTGCCAGTACTTTTTGCAGGCGGATGCCCTCGGCATTATTGCCGCCCAGGGTGTAATCGAAGGGTGTGTGTTCGCCACGTGGGTGTTGGTGGCGTGCGGGTTTCGCTTTGGAAACGTAGATCTTATCGATCTTGTCCGGTGTGCCGTCTCGGCGAGCGGGTGGGGTCACTTATGTGTCCTTACTGTATTGGGTGTGCGCCGGCCGAAGGTGGCGCGACGCTATGTACCGCTAGCTTATCCCAGCTGGAGCAGTGGTGCCACATTGACGTCGCAGTTGCCTTGAGCGCCCTTTGGGTAGCAGCCCAGCAGCGGCACGCCGGCAACGACGGGGAATTCTTCCAGGTTTAATGACGTCGCGATCTCCGGGTCGGCAGGCACGCTTCCGCCGAGTAGGCCAAGCACGGTGATTCCTCTGCGTTGTGCGGCTTCGACAGTAAGCTCGGCGAGGTTGAGCGATCCGAGGCCGGTAGAGGTGACGATGAGCATGGGTGCACCAAGGTCACGCGCGAGATCGGCGATGGTCCAGTTGTCGGCAATGCGAACCAACAGCCCGCCTGCGCCTTCGACCAGAACGATGTCGTACTCAGTGTCCAGGGCTCGAAGTTTGTCGGCGGTAGCGGCAAGGTCCAACTGCTCCATGCCTGCGCGGCGAGCAGCAAGGTTGGGTGCTAGGGGCTCTGGGTAGCGGGCGTATTCGAAGAATTCCACTTGCTGTTGAGCAAGTGCTTGAGCTAACGCGGGATCGTTCGCCAAGACCTCGCGAACGGTAGCCAGGTCCCCCCTGCCCACCGGTTCACCGGTTTGGGCAGGTTTAACCACAGCCACACGCTTGCCCTCACCTAGTAGTTGGCGGGTTAGTTGCGCTGTGGCGAAAGTTTTTCCCACATCAGTGTTTGTGCCGGTAATAACGACAATGGCCATGACTAATCCTTAGATTGTTGGGAGGTGGCGTCAACCGCCGCGCCGATTGCGGTGGTGATGCGCTGGACTTCTTCCTCGGTGCACACAAACGGCGGCATGGTGTAGATCAGCTTCCCGAAAGGCCGCAACCACACTCCCAGCGCAGTTGCTGCGTCTGTAGCCTCACGCATCGCGACGTCATTGCGCAATTCGACGACGCCGATCGCACCGCGAACGCGCACATCTGCAACCGCTGGATGCGCGGCCAAAGGATCCAGGCCGCTGCGCAGCCATGCCTCGATGTTGTGCACCGGCTCAACCCAATACTCGCTGGCAGCCAACTCCACAGCGGCACTAGCCACAGCACAGGCCAAGGGGTTACCCATGAACGTTGGCCCATGCATGAGGGCACCGCCGCCCTCTGGGGCCTGAATAGACTGCGCAACATTGTCCGTAGTCAACGTGGCTGCCAGCGACATGAACCCACCTGTGAGAGCTTTGCCCACGCACAAAATATCCGGGTTGATGCCGTTATCCAGGGTGCAGAACATCTGCCCGGTGCGGCCGAACGCGGTGGCAATCTCATCGGCGATCAGCAGCAGACCGTGCCTGCGGCAGATGCGCTCGACCCCTTGCACCACCGCTGGATCGTGGAAGCGCATGCCCCCGGCACCCTGCACTACCGGTTCGATGATGACAGCCGCGACTGAAGAATCAACCAGAGACTCAAACGTCTCAAGGTAGTCCGCTATATCTTCCGGGCTGCTACCCAGCACAGGTGGAGGTGGCGCGAACTTCTGCTGGCTCAACGTGCCCACCCACAGTGAGTGCATGCCACCGTCAGGATCACACACGCTCATCGGGCCGAACGTATCCCCGTGATAGCCAGAGCGCCAGGTCAACAGCTTTTTTCTTTCAGGGTGGCCTTGCCCGCGCTGATATTGCAGCGCCATCTTAATAGCCACTTCCACGGACACGGAGCCCGAGTCAGAAAAGAACACCTTAGACAAGCCATCCGCAGCGCCATTGCTGTGCGAAGAAGTGAGATCCAGGAGCTGGTTGGCTAGGCGAGTCGCCGGTTTGTGTGTGAGCCCGCCGAACATCACGTGGCTCATGCTGTCAATCTGTTCGTGAGCCGCTTGCTTGAGAGCGGGGTGGCCATGCCCATGGCAGGCCGCCCACCAGGAGCTCATCCCATCGATCAGGGTGCGCCCATCGGCCGTATGCAGGTACACCCCGGATGTGGAATCAACAACTATGGGGTCCATGGGGGCCGGGGTTGGAGCATATGGGTGCCACACGTGTGCCTGGTCATCAGCAACAACCTGGCTGGGGGTACGCAAGTCCATTTCTAGTATTCCTCCTCAATGGACTCCACGTCGGGCAAGAGCGGCGCCAAATCAGGCAGCTGATCCAGCGACTCTATCCCTAGCTGCTCCAGCAACATCTCTGTGGTGGCATACAGGTGCGCGCCGGTGGAAGCATCCACATCTACTTCTTTAATCAAACCGCGTAGCTGCAGGGTACGCATCACACCGTCAACGTTGACGCCGCGCACAGCAGAGACCTGCGAACGGGTCACTGGCTGGCGATAGGCGACCACCGCCAGTGTTTCCAGTGCTGCTCGGGACAAGCGAGTATGGTTGCCATCCAAAATGAAGGCCTCAACCACATCGGCATATTCTGGCCGGGTGTACAGCCGCCACCCTTCAGCAGTTTCCCGCAGATCGAAGCCGCTACCCTGCTGCGTGAACTCAGCTGACATCTCCGTCAACACCGTGGCGATAGTCGCGGCGTCATCATCCAGCACCCTAGCCAACTGTTCGACTGTCACAGGAGCATCCGTTACCAGTAGGACCGACTCAATGTAGGGGCGCAGAGCCTGCACCCCGCTGCGCGGCGCCTGTTGTTCAGAGGGCTCAGAGTCTTTCACACCCTCCGAGTCTACTTAGGCGATCGGCTTGCCATACGCGGGGTCACCCCATTGGCTCCAGGATCCATCAAACACCGAGGCATTGGAGCATCCGGCGACGGTTGCACCCAGAGCATCGACGCAGGCTGTCACACCCGAGCCGCAACTAAAAATGATGGGCTGTTGGGTCCAATCGGCAGCGTCGGGGCCGGTGGTGTTCTCGGCTTCGATGGCCGAGCGGAAGATCTCCGCTACCTCTTCTTGAGGCTTCATCCTTCCACCCCGGAACAGCTCTGTGAAGGGCACGTTCACGCTACCCGGAATGTGCCCAGATACAAGGTGAGGCCGGGGTTCGCTGTCCACACCGGCAAAGCGCCCTTGGGAACGGGCATCAACCACAACCCCATTGCGGGCCAAAGCCTGCTCTACTGCTCGGTCCCCCACGATCAGATGCGGCCGCGCCGTAACAGACGACAGATCCCCCGCGACGTCATCATCCCCAGGGGCGGGCAGATCACGCAGAGCAACCCACGACACCACGCCATGCTCGGGCAGGTGACGCGTGCCGCCATCTAGCACTGCAATGTTGTCCAAACCAGCGGCACGACCCAACCACCACACGCGAGCACTCGTGACAACGCCTTGAGTGTCATAACAGATCACGGCCGTGTCGGGCCCCACCCCGCAACGCTCAAACACACGCTGCACATCTGCCGGCTGAGTGTGAGGAAGCGGATCCTCTGGATCAGAAAAATCCCCCTCCAGATCGGCATGAATAGACCCGGCAATAGCCTCAGCATCAAGATTGTTACCCGCCATGCTCGCGCACAACAAGGCCACAGCGCGGGTGCCATCGGGCAATCGAGCATCGAGAATCGATTCATCCGACAACAACTCAAGCAGCCATTCGGGAGATACCAAAGGCGAAGGGACTGTGATCTGCTGCATATCAACCATGTGTGCCACTCTACCGCACACAGGCCAAGGCTGCCGGCGCCCCAACTACTCCCAATTAGAAGCCGCAACCACCGCAGGATCAACGTCAATGCCGGTCCAAGCCACGTTCAACTGTCCCAACTGTTCTGGCTGATCGACGCTGACCGCCTGGGCTTTATACAACTCAAGCAGCGCCAAAAAACGTCCAACGACCTCCATCGACACGGAACAATCCGAGGTCAACCGCTCGAACGAAGCCCACGTATCCGCCCCCAGCATCTTCAAGATGGTTAACACTTTGCCAGCCTGCTCAGGCACCGACACCGCGACCTGATGAATATGATCCGTGCCCACCAGCTCCGGCGGCTTCGGCCGGAAGACGGTCGCCGCTAACTCAGCAAAACCCGATGCATCAAGGCCCAGGTGAACCGGAGGCAATGCGGAGGCGAAACGCTCCTCCAAACTGACCGCGCGCGGATAACGCCGCGGGGCGTCACGCTGCCAGTCTCTGAACAAGTCCGCAACCTGTTTGTAGGCTTTGTACTGCAGCAACTTAGCAAACAATAGATCCCGCGCTTCGAGAAGCTCTAGATCCTCTTCGCTATCAACCTCACCTCGAGGAAGCAATCGAGCCGTTTTTAAATCCAGCAGTGTCGCGGCGATGAGCACAAACTCAGTAATTTCATCCAGGGAGGCAACCGCACCCAATGCGCGGGTGTAGTTGATGAACTCATCGGTAACCTTCGACAGCGCCACCTCGGTGATGTCGAGCTTTTTGGCGCCGATCAACTGCAGTAGCAGGTCAAAAGGGCCCGAAAAGTTGGTCAGCGACAGGGTGAAGCCCGGGATTTCCTGCTGGGGTTCATCCGGGCTAATCGGCGGTAGAACCACCGGCACGTCGGGGCGCTGCTGACTCACACCGTACGCTCAATCACCTCGCGGGCGAGGTTACGGTACTGCTGAGCCCCCTGGGAGGACGGCGCCCATGTGATGATGGGCTCCCCGGCAACGGAGGTTTCGGGGAATCTGACGGTGCGGGTGATGACGGTGTCGAAGACTTGCTCGCCGAAGACCTCAACAACCCTGGACATAACTTCGCGGGCGTGGCTTGTGCGGCGGTCAAACATCGTCACCAAAATGCCGACGATTTCGAGATTAAAGTTCAGCCGATCGCGTACTTTTTCCACGGTGTCGGTCAGCAGAGCCAACCCTCGCAGCGAGAAGTATTCACATTCCATCGGAATGATGACACCCTGGGAACAGGTCAACGCGTTAACAGTCAGCAGACCTAGAGACGGCTGGCAGTCCAAAATGATGAAGTCATAATCGCGCATGACTGGCCGCAGGGCGCGGGCAAGCGCTTGCTCACGACCGACCTCATTGACCAGCTGGATTTCCGCGGCGGACAGGTCGATGTTGGCGGGCACGAGATCCAGACCAGACACGGAAGTGTGGTGGATGGCGTTGTGGATCGAGGTTTCATTGTCCACCAGGAGGTTATATACAGTCAGGTCGAGTTCCTCATGAGGAACCCCCAACCCGGCCGACAAGGCACCCTGAGGATCAAGGTCAACGAGGAGGACTTTGCGTCCGACCTCCGCCAGGCATGCACCAAGGTTGATTGTGGACGTTGTCTTTCCGACGCCGCCTTTTTGGTTACACATAGACAAAATAACGGCTGGGCCGTGGCTGTCGATAGCAGGGGGTTCCGGAATGTCCCGGAGCGGCCGTCCGGTGAGCCCGTAGACAGCCTTTGGCTTGTCGAAGAGTCCCTCAGACACACTAGCCACAGTCAACCCTCATTCCTTGATTTACCGTGCGGATTGCACCCTGTAAACACTAACCCTTCCAAGAGTATCACCGCGCACGCGGATGAGAGGTCTTCCACACGGCACGCAAGCTATCAGCCGTCACGTGGGTGTAAATCTGCGTTGTCGCGACTGAGGCGTGCCCCAATAATTCCTGAACAACACGCACGTCAGCACCCCCCTCCAACAGATGCGTCGCAAAAGAATGTCGCAAACTGTGGGGCGAAACCTCTTTATCAATCCCCGCAGCCTCCACCCAGCGCTGGATGACGGCCCACGCACTTTGACGCGACAACCTCCCACCCCGTGCATTCAAAAACAAGGCTGGAGACTTGCCCCTAGCTAGTTGGTCACGCCCCGCTACACTATAACTCTGCACAGCCTCCACCGCCTTAGTGCCAATCGGCACCACACGCTGTTTATCCCCCTTACCGTGAAGCAACACGATATCCGCACTGCCGTCAATAACCCCCGCGACGTCATCAACATTCAAAGCAACAATTTCGCTGATGCGCGCACCAGTACCGTAGAGCATCTCTAACAATGCAGCGTCGCGAAGATCCGCAGGCGTCGCCGCTGGCCCCACCGGGATCGCATCAATCAAGCGCGCTACCTCGGCGATCGACAACGTGTCTGGCAAATGCTGCGGCAGCTTCGCCGGCGATACAGCGCGCGCCACGTCCACGTCAACGTCGCCCTCCTTGAGCGCGAAACCATGAATGCTGCGCACAACAACCAACGCCCGATTGGCCGTCGCCACGGACTTGCCCTGCTGCCGCAAGAACTTCACATACTCCTCAACATCAGTTTCGGACACGTCGGCAAGACACGTGCGCCCAACGGTGCGCAAAAAATCAACATAGCGGGCAGAATCACGCCTGTAACTGTCCATGGTGTTGCGAGACAGTCCGCGCTCAATAGCCTGGTGCGTCAACCACCGCCCGATTTGCTCCGCGAGGCCGTCACTAGCCCTCGCCATGTGGATCCTCAGCCGGAATCTTCTTCATGTCGGCGTCGAAGCCTTCCGCGTGCCGACGCGCCGCCAACGCGGTAGGCCGCAAAACAAACGGGGTGCTGACGTCGCGCAGCTGAACGTCAGCGCGAGCGTTCACCGCCTGCCAGGCCGCCAGCAAACCTAAGCTGGCGAAGGCATTATCTACCCGCCCATCAAAGACCGCCTGGACTGCTTCGCGCAGCGGCATGGTCACGATCTCCAGGTCCGCTTCTTCGTCGTGAGCTTCCGGCCGACCGACAAAGTGCACACCCCGGGCCAAGAAAATCCGCACGGCTTCGTCGGAAAAACCAGGCGACGCTGCGGCATCGAGCAGTAGGTCCCAAGTGTCAGCCTTAAGCCCAGCTTCTTCATAAAGTTCCCGCTGCGCACACACCCAAGGATCTTCACCATAGATATCCAGAAGCCCCGCCGGCAGCTCCAGCAAACGACGCCCCACGGCCGTTCGGAATTGGCGAATAAGCACCACAGAGGGGTCGTGCAGATCACCGTCTAAAGCCACCACAGCCACAGCACCAAAATGCTCAACAACCTCGCGGGATACTATCCGCCCCTGCGGCATCGACACTCGATCCCGACGCACCGCGATAATCGGCGCATCGATAAGTAGCTCGCTGTCCAGGCACTCAAAGTCGTGGCTCATGGTTTCCAAGACTAGTCGTGCTGTTTAACGGCAGCCGCAATGAGCCCTTTACCGAGGGAGAATGCCACTCCCCCTGTGACGAAAATGAATTTTGTTGACCTTTTGCCCCGTTGATTAACCACGGACCGTCAGCCCAACACTGCCAAAGGCCCGCCACCTAACGCCGCAGCGTGGGACGAGCCTTCAAACACAACAGCGGGAAGTTTTAGGGGCCAGCGGCCTCTGCAGATTCAGCAGCACCGTAGGCGCCGAACTTTCCAAGAAGCTGGTCGCGGGCGGACAAAATAACACCAATTTGCCCGTAGACCATATTGACGCTGTCAATAGTGGACACACCTCGGATTGCACCCTGCGCCGATCCACTATCACGCTCCTGAGCAGTGCGGACGACATCAATAGCACCACCATCAGCAGCCGTATTGATCCGCCCCGCCAACACCACTCCAGACCCGCGCTCGTTCATCCCCAAGGCCAAGCGACCCAAATTGGTTTCAGCATAAGGAGAAATCACATCAGAATTGTCCTCATGCTGCTGCTCACCGGTGATAATGATCGCAACACGAGCAGCGTCCTTGGCACCCTCAATGTTCATAAAGCCCGCCTGCTGCAATGCATTAAGAAGCAGCGCACGCTCCTGCTCATCCGCCATGGGCTTGCCCTCAGCATCGGTCAGCAACGCTGCACCAAGTGCCTCACCAGCGTGCGTACCAGGGTCGAGATTATCAACGCTCAACTGCGCCCCAGCCGGCAACGTATTGGCCACAATGGACTTCAAAGCTTCAGCAGAATCCTGTTGGAAGAACTTCTCCGTCAAACCAATACGTCCCACCACAGACGCACCAGACGCCTGCAGCAAGGTATCAACCGACGCGACGTCATCAGCATCCGCATCATCGGTCGTCATCACGACAACCGGAATATCCTTCAGTGCGTCAGCCACAAACTTCGTACTGGAAGCCTCGATATAACTATCCGCAGTCGAGGCCTGAGCCTTGGCAATGCGGGCCTCCTGCTCGGACTGCTCCAACGCAACCACAGCGTCGTGACTTTCCTGCAAAGCCCCGCCCGGCAAATTCGGTGAGAGCACGAAAGTACCGAAAGCGGTACCCACCGCCACACCACATGCCGCGGCAGCAACAAGCCCCGAGCGCGACGTCCTTGACTTTTTAGCCATCTGCAACAGCTCTTCCTACTTGCCAAACATACTGCGGAACCAACCCTGTACAGACAGGGCCACGTTATTCCACGTATCAATCAAATTATCAACGAAACTACCGTCACCCGCTGTACCAGCAATAAGGATTATCACCGCCAGAGCAACAATGATCCCCAATGCCGCCCACAACCAGCTGACAGTCGCCGGCGTACGCACCGAATACAAATGGGCCACGGTGCGAGCATCGACCAACTTGCCGCCCACCTTCATCCGGGACAACAACGCTGAAGGGGTCGCCTCCAGGTCGCCGCGCAACATGGCATCCAAATCCACCGGGGCACCGCAGCTAACAATCATGTCGGCCCCATGGTACTGCGCCAGAAGCAGAGCCAGGTCAGTTGCGGAATCACTAGCGGCCGGGAACGTTACCGCACCAATACCAAGGTCCTGGATGCGTTCCAAGCCCTCAGCGTGCCCGTCAGGGGCTGCGGGCAACACCACCCGCGCACCGCTACGCAACGCCTCGGAGCCGATACCCGAAGGATTACCCACGATCAGATCAGGGGTCACACCGTGCTCCACCACCGTGTCTGCCGCCGAATCTACCGCGATGATCACCGGCTCATACTCGCGGATGAAGTACTTGAGCCCCTTGAGCTCCTCCTCATGGCCGGCCCCCGGGCTCACAATGATGACTTTCTTGCCATCAATATCCACCGTCGTGTCCGGAATACCCAGGCCATCGATCAACAGCGGCGATTCAGAATGAATGAACTGGATGGTATTACCAAAGAAGGCTTCCATGTGGTCGATCAGCGACTGCTGGGCATCGTCGAAACTCGCCACAGCATCAGCAACAGTCAACACGGTGCCGCCGGCGATGAGCTTCTCGCCGTAGAACAATTGGCCGTCGTCGGTTAAGCGAGCCTTTTTGCCATCCTTGAACTGCGACCACAGCTCGCTTCCCGCGGCGTCAACAAGAGTAATTCCAGCATCCAGCAACAGTTGCGGCCCCACATTAGGCACGCGCCCACTGCTAAATGACGCCGTGTTCACCACCGCCGCAGGACGTGCAGCGACCAGGGTCTCGGCGAAAGCTCGACTGATATCCGGGGCGTTGACTACCGCGATCTCACCCTCGCTTAGCTTTTTCAAACCCTTAGCGTGGGGGCTGCATTCACGGGCAGTGGCATGGAGGCCCGGCAAATCGGAGTTGCGGGAAAACAGACTCATGTACGCAATTGTGGTCCGCCCCATCCAACAAACGGCGGAGGCGCGCCCTAACCCGCCCGCATTTCCGCGCACTCCTGCTGCGCGCGGTCCAACAATTCCTCTGCGTGCGCGCGCCCAGTCTCGGTATCCGCCAGGCCGGCAAGCATACGAGATAGCTCCTCGATCCGCCGTTCGCGGGAGAGCTCCTCCACACCCGAGGTGACAGTGTCATCCCCCACATGCTTCGACACATGCAAATGCATATCCGCATAGGCCGCCACCTGCGGCAAGTGCGTCACCACAATCACCTGGTTGTTTTTCGCCAGCTGCGCCAACCTACGGCCAATTTCCACCGCAGCGACACCTCCTACACCTGCATCGACCTCATCGAAAACCAAAGTTGCGCCTCGAGTGTCCGCACCTTGGAAAAGCTCCAGGGCCAGCATCACTCGTGACAATTCACCACCCGACGCCGAAGATGCAAGCGGTCGCGCCTCAGCCCCCGGCATAGACGCCAAACGAAACTCGACCTCATCAATTCCATGGGGCCCAAGCTCCACCGTCGACACAGCAACCTCGAAACGAGACTTGCCCATGGCCAAACCCGCAAGCTCGGCAGTCACCTGCTTCGACAAACGCGCAGCGACCCCCTGACGGGCTTTGCTCAGCTGCTTAGCCAAGGCCAGCGCTTCTTTATGCGCGCTTTGGACCTCCTTTTCCAGCTTGTCCAAGGCATCACTAGACACATCAATCTTTTCCAACCGTTGAGCAGCCTTTGCGCGCCACGCCACCACGCCTTCGCAATCCGGGGCGTACTTACGCGTCAAAGACTTAATCTCGCCCTGACGCTGCAATAATCGATCCAGTTCGGATGGGTCACTCGGCAAGCCCGACAAAAAACTCCCCAAGGCCACGCTGATATCACCCAACTGCGAAGTAATATCCGACAGTTGCTCCGACAATTGCGCGAGCTCAGGGTCATCACCAGCCAACGCCGCAGCTGCCTGGCCCAATAAATCAGACGCCGGAGAAGAATCATCAAACCCGCCACCGTCTGCGCCATCAATGGCATGCAGAGCAGTCACGGCCTGCTCACGCACCGTATCGACGTCCTGAAGCCTGCGAATAAGCTCCACCAGTTCCGCGTCTTCCCCAGACGCCGGCGCCACAGCGTCAATTTCATCAATCGCGAAACGCAAACGATCGATCTCCTGCGCTAATTCCCGCCGCTTCAACGTCCGTTCCTGAAGATCTTTCGCCAAACGACGGTATTCCGACCACGCCGCCTCATAGCGGTTGAAAACATCCCCCACCTGTGCATCTACCGCAGCGCGCTGCTGGTCCGCAGCAAGCAGCCGCAACTGGTCATTCTGGCCATGGACGGTGATCAGCTGCTCCGAAAATTCCTTCAACGCAGCCGCAGGAACACTCCGTCCGCCCAAATGGGCCTTTGAACGCCCCGCAGAGGTCACCGTCCGAAGAGCAATAAACTCCCCATTGTCATCCGCAACGCCACCGGCCCCCTCAACCACAGCCTCTGCCCGGCCGCGCGCAGCGTCGCCCAACCCCGAGGTCGAAAACCTCCCCTCAACAACCGCACGATCCGCCCCGCTACGCACCCTCGAAGCATCCGCTCGACTGCCGCACAACAAACGCAAACTGGAGACCACCATTGTCTTACCAGCACCGGTCTCACCAGTGACAACACTTAAGCCCGACGAAAACTCGGCAGTCGCATGCGAGATCACGCCAAGATTATCAATGGTGATTTCAGTGAGCATGGGCACGATTGTACCCATGCGTCTTATTCTGGACCGCGCCAACCTGTCACAGGCAACCGGAACTTAGTCACCAGACGGTCAGTAAACGGTGTATGGTCCAAACGAACCCACCGCACGGGGCGCTTCCCACGGCACACCTCGATGCGAGAACCAGGTGGCATATCCGCCGTGCGGAAACCATCCATAATCGCAATCGCCGCACTCGCATCAGACAAAGACTCAACAGCCACCTGACTGTGGGGGCTCACGATCAGCGGCTTAGCAAACAAAGCATGCGCGTTATTCGGGACAACCACCATGGCATCAAGCTCAGGCCACACCACAGGACCACCAGCAGAAAAAGCGTAAGCGGTAGAGCCTGTAGGCGTAGACACCAACACACCATCGCAACCAAACGAGCTCACAGGGCGGGCATCCACCTCCAAAATCGCATCCAACACACCACGACGATTCGTGTTTTCCACCGACACCTCGTTCAACGCCCACCCAGTCGACAACACACGACGATTCTCGTCCCTGACCACAACATCAAGGGTCATACGATCCTCAATATCGTAATCACCAGCAATCACCCGCAAAATTGCCTCATCAAGGCTGTCGCTTTCCCACTCCGCCAAAAAACCAACATGACCCAAGTTGATTCCAAGAACAGGCAAATCCGCCTGATGCGCAAGATCAGCGCCCCTCAAAAAAGTACCGTCACCCCCCAACACCAACACCAACTCGACCCCATCAGTAGCACTAGGTTCATGCTCGACCCGCTGAAAACGCGACAACACTGGATCCTGCTCCAACACCCCCGGATGCCCAGAATCCAACACTCGAACCGCAATCCCCGCGGCGTCAAGAAGAACAGCAGCCTTGCCCGCAGACTCTAAATTCGCGCGGCGCCCAGTGTGCGCAACCAGCAACACAGCACGCTCAGCTTGTCCAACACTCATCCTATTGCGGGCCTTCCTCAATCGCAGTCGCGACCTGGCGCTCAATCTGCGCCACATCGACCTGCACACTACCAGAGACCTTGCGCAACCACAGGAAAAACTCAACATTCCCGCTAGGCCCAGGAACAGCCGACGCGACAACACCACGACACTCAAAACCCAAAGACACAGCGCAACGCACCACATCCATCACCGCCTCATGCCGCAACGCAGGATCACGAACAACCCCACCCGCCCCAACGCGATCCTTGCCCACCTCGAACTGAGGCTTCACCATCGGCAACGCATCAGCCCCCACCTCCAAACACTCAGCAATCGCAGGCAGCACCAAACGCAAACTGATAAACGACACATCCCCCACCATCGCATCACACACCCCACCGCACAGCTCCGGGGTAATACCCCGCAAATTAGTGCCCTCCAAATTAAGCACCCGAGGATCCCCCACCAATCGAGGAATCAACTGGTCATGCCCAACATCAACAGCAACCACCTCACGCGCGCCCTTAGACAACACGACATCTGTAAAACCCCCCGTCGACGCACCAGCATCCAACACCCTACGGCCACGCACACTCAAACCCTGAGGCTCAAAAACCTCGAAAGCCGACAACAACTTGAACGCCCCCCGAGACGCCCACACATCCTCCTGCCCCTCAACACAAACGTCAGCGCCCGACAACACCTTCACAGAAGGCTTACGCACCACCAAACCATCAACACGCACACGCCCCTCAAGAACCGCACTACGCGCAGCCTCACGCGAACGACACAACCCACGTTCCACCAACACAACATCAACCCTGCGCATCATAACGCTCCCCCTGCAAAGCCGCACTCAACACAGCATGCGCCTGATCTAGGTCGCCAGCCTCAACGCAAGCATCAAACTGCTCACGCACCACCACCGGGTCAACCAACGCAGCCCGCGGATCCCGCGGAAGCGGAACTACCACCATGCCTCCAACGCACGCGCACTGGCATCATCAGCCGGGCGAACTTCCACACTCGTAGCAGCAGAACTCTCCCACAACACCGCCAACACCGTACGCAGCGCACACAACTGCGGCGAAACATTCACAGCAGAACCAACCTGAGCCTCAGGAACCGACGCAGCCCACACTCCCGCGGCGTCAGCATCAAAAGACAACTCAACAACCCGATGCCCCGAAGCATCCTGCGCAACCACAGCAGCAGAAAAACCACCCTGCTGCCCCACCGACAACACACCCGCAGAACACCCAAGCGCACTCATATCCGCACCAACATACACCGGCCGCTGCTCCGCAGAAGCAGCACACAAATCATAAAAACCACTCACCCCCGTCAACACATGCAACGACGGAATACCAGCAGCCACCGCACCCGCAATATCCGTATCCAAACGATCCCCCACCGCCAACGGTGCCGAAGCCCCCACCCGCCGCACACCACTATGAAACATCGCCGCAGCAGGCTTACCCGCACTATCCGGAACAACCCCCGTCGCATGCGTCACCGCCGCAACCATCGAACCATTCCCCACCATCAAACCGCGCTCCATCGGCAACGTCGAATCCACATTAGACGCCACATACACAGCACCAGCCCGAATAGCCAAAGCAGCCTCAGACAACTCAGCCCAACCCGTCGCCGGATTATGCCCGTGCAACACAGCAGCAGGCTCAGCATCCGCCGAATCCACCACATCAAAACCCGCAGAACGAGCAATATCCTTAAAAGAATCAGAACCCAAAACAAGCACCCGCGAACCAGCAGGAATTCGAGACGCCACCAACTCCACAGCAGCCTCAGCAGACGTAATGACGTCGCGTGAATCAGCCCCCAATCCAATCCCACGCAACATCTCCGCCACCACCCCCGGAGCACGAGAAGCATTATTCGTCACATACAGCGCCGCAACCCCCGAACCCACAATCGCCTCAACTGCACCCAGAATAGCACGACCCCCCTCCCACACCGTGCCATCCAAATCCAACAACAACGCATCATGAGCATCCGAAAGAGCAGCAGCACTCATACAAACACAAACCCTTCAACTCAGCCGAAAAACTAAGACTCTAAATCCGCAGCACGCTCACGCGCATCCAACACACCCTCAGTATCTAACTCCGCAGAACGCAAAAACCACTCGCGAGCCTCATCCCCACGACCAGCCTGCACCAAACAATCAGCAAACGCATAAAACAAACGCATAGACGTAATATCGCTACGAGTATCCTCCAAACCAACACTCTTCAGCTCAACGACCGCCGAATCAAAATCCCCCATATCAGCACGCGCACCAGCCAAAACAATAGCCAACTCCACCCGAGAATCATCATCCAAACCACTAAGATCCTCAGTACGCCCAAGCTCCAAAGCCTTCTCGGGATGCCCCAACCCCCGCTCACAATCAGCCATCACAGCCAACATCCCAGGACCACCACTAATACGACGCGCGGCACGAAGCTCAGTCAAAGCCTCCTTCCACTCACCCGCATGATACGCAGCGATACCCGCGGTCTCACGAACCACAGACACACGCCCCGCACGATCCTTAGCCGCCCGCGCATGCCGCAACGCCAACTGAGGATCATCCTCCATCCAAATAGCAGCCATCACCATATGACGAGCAACAGTATCCGCATTATCCTTCGACAAACTACGAAGATCCTGCAACACACTCGGATCCAAATCCTTAGCCGAAATATCACCCGGGATATCAGGATCATTCTGCCGCTTCATAATCCGCTCCTCACGGAACCCACTCCGCTGCGGACCAGTACGACGCTCGGGACGGTCCGCACCCCCACGCTGCGCATGCTGACGTCGCCCACCCCCACGACGGTCAAAACGCCCACCACGACCAGCGTCACGAGCATCATCACGACGCCCACCACGCCTATCATCACGACGCCCCGCAGCCCCATCACCACGACGATCCTCACGCTCACCCCACGCACGATCACGACGATCACCACGCCCCTCCCAAGGACGCCCACCACGACCAGAATCCCCACGACCCCGACCACGATCAGAACCAAAGCCCTCGCCCATACCCACACCTTCCAACTAATCCACAACGGCAACAACCCGTCAACTAACCCCCCAATGCTACCCGCCAACCCCACACACCGCTAATCCAACCAGCCAACACCACCGGAGAAATACCCCATGTAATGGCCACACATAAAAAGAAGGGAAGACGCCACCGAACAAACAAGTGACGCCTTCCCAACAATCAAGACTGTATATAATTATTGTTTTTTGTTTTAGGCCGGCGGCGACCTACTCTCCCACACACTCCCGTGTGCAGTACCATCGGCGCAGGTGAGCTTAGCTTCCGGGTTCGGAAAGGGACCGGGCGTATCCTCACCGCCATCAACCACCGACACAACCAACACCCCACAAGGCGATGCTAGGTGTGCTGTTTCAGACACTGCATAGTGGACGCAAACATTCAATACATTCGAGCTAAACACCGTTGTAAGCAACCCCCCATCATCAACGGATGGGTGTTTTGGGTGTGTTCGGCGCATTAGTACCAGTCACCTCAACACGCATTACTACGCTTCCAGCTCTGGCCTATCAACCCCCTAGTCTAGAGGGCACCTGATTCATGAAACCTTATCTCGAAACAGGCTTCCCGCTTAGATGCTTTCAGCGGTTATCCCTTCCGTACGTAGCCAACCAGCCATGCCACGGGCGTGACAACTGGCACACTAGAGGTACGTCCGTCCCGGTCCTCTCGTACTAGGGACAGCCTTTCTCAAGTTTCTACGCGCGCGGCGGATAGAGACCGAACTGTCTCACGACGTTCTAAACCCAGCTCGCGTGCCGCTTTAATGGGCGAACAGCCCAACCCTTGGGACCTACTCCAGCCCCAGGATGCGACGAGCCGACATCGAGGTGCCAAACCATCCCGTCGATATGGACTCTTGGGGAAGATCAGCCTGTTATCCCCGGGGTACCTTTTATCCGTTGAGCGACACCGCTTCCACAAGCCAGTGCCGGATCACTAGTCCCTACTTTCGTACCTGCTCGACCTGTCAGTCTCACAGTCAAGCTCCCTTGTGCACTTACACTCACCACCTGATTGCCAACCAGGCTGAGGAAACCTTTGGGCGCCTCCGTTACTCTTTAGGAGGCAACCGCCCCAGTTAAACTACCCACCAGGCACTGTCCCTAACCCAGATCATGGGCCGAGGTTMAGATATCCAATACGACCAGAGTGGTATTTCAACAACGACTCCCACASAACTGGCGTCATGTGATCACAGTCTCCCACCTATCCTACACAAACCGAACCGAATATCAATACCAAGCTATAGTGAAGGTCCCGGGGTCTTTTCGTCCTGCCGCGCGTAACGAGCATCTTTACTCGTACTGCAATTTCGCCGGGCCTGTGGTTGAGACAGCAGGGAAGTCGTTACGCCATTCGTGCAGGTCGGAACTTACCCGACAAGGAATTTCGCTACCTTAGGATGGTTATAGTTACCACCGCCGTTTACTGGGGCTTAAATTCTCCGCTTCGCCACCAAAGTGACTAACAGGTCCTCTTAACCTTCCAGCACCGGGCAGGCGTCAGTCCATATACATCGACTTATCGTCTTCGCATGGACCTGTGTTTTTAGTAAACAGTCGCTTCCCTCTATTCTCTGCGACCACCACCAGCTCAAAACCAGTCTGTCACCAGCAGTGGTCCCCCTTCTCCCGAAGTTACGGGGGCATTTTGCCGAGTTCCTTAACCACAGTTCACCCGATCGCCTTAGTATTCTCTACCTGACCACCTGTGTCGGTTTGGGGTACGGGCCAGATGGAAACATCGCTAGATGCTTTTCTCGACAGCATAGGATCACCAACATCCCCCAACAAGGGGTACGCATCACGCCTCACCCACCATGCACAGCGGATTTACCTACCATGCGGGCTACACGCTTACACCACAATCCACTCAGTGGCTCGGCTACCTTCCTGTGTCACACCATCGCTTGGCTACTACCAGATCAGATCCCACGCATCCACACCAACAACAATCCAAAAGACTGCCATCAGGCTTCAGGGCGGTTAGTATCACTGATTCACCACGGGCGCTTCCATCCGGGTACCAGAATATCAACTGGTTGTCCATCGACTACGCCTGTCGGCCTCGCCTTAGGTCCCGACTCACCCTGGGAAGATTAGCTTAACCCAGGAACCCTTGGTCATCCGGCGGATGAGTTTTTCACTCATCATTCGCTACTCATGCCTGCATTCTCACTCGCACACACTCCACCACAACGATCACTCGGCGGCTTCACATTATGCACGACGCTCCCCTACCCACCCACACACAAAMRTRTGAGYGCCGCGGCTTCGGCGGTGTACTTGAGCCCCACTACATTGTCGGCGCAGAACCACTCGACCAGTGAGCTATTACGCACTCTTTCAAGGATGGCTGCTTCTAAGCCAACCTCCTGGTTGTCTTCGCGATCCCACATCCTTTTCCACTTAGTACACGCTTAGGGGCCTTAGCCGGCGATCTGGGCTGTTTCCCTCTCGACTACGAAGCTTATCCCCCGCAGTCTCACTGCCGTGCTCTCACTTACCGGCATTCGGAGTTTGGCTGATGTCGCTAAGATGTTGGTCCCGCTAAACCATCCAGTAGCTCTACCTCCGGCAAGAAACACACGACGCTGCACCTAAATGCATTTCGGGGAGAACCAGCTATCACGAAGTTTGATTGGCCTTTCACCCCTACCCACAACTCATCCCCTCAGTTTTCAACCTAAGTGGGTTCGCGCCTCCACAACCTCTTACAGCTGCTTCACACTGGCCATGGGTAGATCACTTCGCTTCGGGTCCAGGACATGCCACTCATTCACCCTCATTAGGATTCGGTTTCCCTACGGCTACCACACACGTGTTAACCTCGCGACATGCCGCTGACTCGCAGGCTCATTCTTCAAAAGGCACGCCATCACACCACACAAGGGCGCTCTGACGGATTGTAAGCACACGGTTTCAGGTACTATTTCACTCCCCTCCCGGGGTACTTTTCACCATTCCCTCACGGTACTCATCCGCTATCGGTCAACTTAAGTATTCAGGCTTACCGGGTGGTCCCGGCAGATTCACAGCAGATTCCACGAGCCCGCTGCTACTCGGGAAACACAACCATTACCACACACACACTTTCACCTACCGGGCTCTCACCGTCTACGGCGGGACATTCCAATCCACTTCACCTAGCATGCGCGACTATCACGTAACCAAGAACCGGCAGATCCTCGACGTTATGCTCCCACAACCCCACGCACGCAACCCCTGCCGGGTATCACACGCACGCAGTTTAGCCATCATCCACGTTCGCTCGCCACTACTAGCGGAATCACAATTGTTTTCTCTTCCTACGGGTACTGAGATGTTTCACTTCCCCGCGTAACCTCCACACCACCTATACACGTTCAGTGATGGGTAACCGCCCATAACGACAGCTGGGTTTCCCCATTCGGACACCCTCGGATCAACGCTCGTTTGACAGCTCCCCGAGGCCTATCGCGGCCTACCACGTCCTTCATCGGCTTAAGTTGCCAAGGCATCCACCGTGTGCCCTTACAACACACACAAAAAACACTTACAAGGCAAAATCAAAAAATAAAGATGCTCGCGTCCACTATACAGTTCTCAAACAACACACCCCACACACAATCACCAACCACCATCACGGCCAGCAACCCCACATGGAGCAAGAAACAACACGCCACACACAAAGCGACAAGTGCTGTTCCAGACACCCAACAATGCACCAACGCACCCTTTTCTYWAAGCAGTGTGAAACACCAAACAATTTCTTTCCATGCCTTACCGTCTGCTGCAACCCCACCACCACTTGGTGAGGGTGTGCATCCACCCAAAAACAATGCGTGTTCCACACAAAAAAYAATAAACTCCTTAGAAAGGAGGTGATCCAGCCGCACCTTCCGGTACGGCTACCTTGTTACGACTTAGTCCCAATCGCCGATCCCACCTTCGACAGCTCCCTCCACAAGGGTTAGGCCACTGGCTTCGGGTGTTACCAACTTTCGTGACTTGACGGGCGGTGTGTACAAGGCCCGGGAACGTATTCACCGCAGCGTTGCTGATCTGCGATTACTAGCGACTCCGACTTCATGGGGTCGAGTTGCAGACCCCAATCCGAACTGAGGCCGGCTTTCAGCGATTCGCTCACCCTCACAGGCTCGCAGCGCGTTGTACCGACCATTGTAGCATGTGTGAAGCCCTGGACATAAGGGGCATGATGATTTGACGTCATCCCCACCTTCCTCCGAGTTAACCCCGGCAGTCTCTCATGAGTCCCCACCAWAGTGTGCTGGCAACATAAGACAAGGGTTGCGCTCGTTGCGGGACTTAACCCAACATCTCACGACACGAGCTGACGACAACCATGCACCACCTGTATACAGACCACAAGGGAAACTACATCTCTGCAGCGATCCTGTATATGTCAAGCCCAGGTAAGGTTCTTCGCGTTGCATCGAATTAATCCACATGCTCCGCCGCTTGTGCGGGCCCCCGTCAATTCCTTTGAGTTTTAGCCTTGCGGCCGTACTCCCCAGGCGGGGCGCTTAATGCGTTAGCTACGGCACAGAAGACGTGGAAGTCCCCTACACCTAGCGCCCACCGTTTACGGCATGGACTACCAGGGTATCTAATCCTGTTCGCTCCCCATGCTTTCGCTCCTCAGCGTCAGTTACTGCCCAGAGACCTGCCTTCGCCATCGGTGTTCCTCCTGATATCTGCGCATTTCACCGCTACACCAGGAATTCCAGTCTCCCCTACAGCACTCAAGTTATGCCCGTATCGCCTGCACGCCCGGAGTTAAGCCCCGGAATTTCACAGACGACGCGACAAACCACCTACGAGCTCTTTACGCCCAGTAATTCCGGACAACGCTCGCACCCTACGTATTACCGCGGCTGCTGGCACGTAGTTAGCCGGTGCTTCTTATACAGGTACCGTCACAAAAGCTTCGTCCCTGTCGAAAGAGGTTTACAACCCGAAGGCCGTCATCCCTCACGCGGCGTCGCTGCATCAGGCTTCCGCCCATTGTGCAATATTCCCCACTGCTGCCTCCCGTAGGAGTCTGGGCCGTGTCTCAGTCCCAATGTGGCCGTACACCCTCTCAGGCCGGCTACCCGTCGACGCCTTGGTAGGCCATTACCCCACCAACAAGCTGATAGGCCGCGAGCTCATCCCCAACCGAAAAAACTTTCCACCATCACACACTAAAGGATGGTCCTATCCAGTATTAGACCCAGTTTCCCAGGCTTATCCCGAAGTTGAGGGCAGATCACTCACGTGTTACTCACCCGTTCGCCACTCGAGTACCCAAGCAAGCTTAGGCCTTTCCGTTCGACTTGCATGTGTTAAGCACGCCGCCAGCGTTCGTCCTGAGCCAGGATCAAACTCTCCATAAAAAATCAGCCCAAAAGCATCAAAAAAATGACAGAGCCAAAACCTAGCAACCAGTAAAAACCGGCAAAAAACACGATCATGGCGCATCCGACGAGGAAAAACCACCACAACCAAAACAGTTCATATTTACACAGCCAACCACACAAACACACCCACAAAAAGGGCATCCAAGCGCAAGCTGCTGGTACACACAAACAACAAACACCACAACACAACCACCACAACACAGTGTGACGGAAAAATGCCATGGCGCATGAAAAAAACACTTAAAAAAGTACATTGGCACACTATTGAGTTCTCAAACAACACCACCACAACCACCAAACTGCACAAAACCGTGCAACCAGCTGCCGTAGCGACCCCGATAAATTTACACACCCCACACCAAACACACAAACCCCCAGGCCAGAGGTGAAAAATTACCGACACTGTGCCCTATAAATAAAAAAAGCGCCGGCGTATCAAGCCGGCGCTGAAGAACACAACAGACACTCGCTACACGAAGCGGGCCCCAGCGAAGTTCTTCTTTCCCCTGCGCAACACTACGTAACCGCCAGACAACAACGCGGCGTCATCGATCGTGGCATCTTCATCAGCAACACGCTCATTATTGACATAGCAGCCGCCCTCCTTGATGGTGCGTCGGGCTTCGCCCTTGGATGCGCACAAGCCAGAAGCAACAACGACATCTACGACCGAACGGGAGCCGGCTGCCTCAAGCTCGACAACACCAGCCTCAGCCAAAGCAGCAGCAAGCGTCTTCTCATCGAGCTCAGCCAAATCCGCCTTACCGAACAGCGCCTGAGCCGCCAACTCCACCGCATCAGTGGCTTCAACGCCATGGACCAAGTTGGTCATCTCTCTAGCCAAACGACGCTGAGCTTCACGCTTAAAGGGGCGCTCCTCGACTTCCGCGGCCAACGCATCCAGCTCTTCCTTGCTGAGGAAGGTGAACCAACGCAAGTACTTAATAACATCCGCGTCCGCAGCGTTAAGGAAGTACTGGTACCAGGCGTACGGACTTGTCATCTCCGGGTCTAGCCACAGCTTGCCCCCGCCCGTCGACTTGCCGAACTTGTTACCTTCGGAATCCGTGACCAACGGCACCGTCAACGCATGTACACTGTCGCCGGTTACGCGGCGGACAAGATCCACACCCGACACGATATTGCCCCACTGGTCACCGCCACCGATCTGCAAATCACAGCCAAAATCCCGGTGCAGGTGCACGTAGTCATTCGACTGCAAGAGCATGTAGGAAAACTCGGTGTAGGAAATACCGTCGTTATCGAGACGGCGCTTCACCGTCTCTCGGTTCAGCATCGTGTTCAAAGAGAAATGCTTACCCACATCCCGGAGGAAAGAAATCACATCCAACCCGCGGGTCCAATCCGCATTGTTTACTAATACAGCCTTGCCCTCTCCACCGTCACCAGTGGAACCGAAATCAACGAAACGCGCGAGCTGAACTTTAATGCGCTCGATGTTGTCCTGGATTGTCTCCTCCGACAGCATGCTGCGCTCCCCCACATCGCGAGGGTCGCCGATCATTCCTGTGGCACCACCGGCGAGGGCGATTGGGGTGTGACCGGCTTTTTGGAATCGACGAAGCATCAACAGTGGAACGAGGTGACCGGCATGGAGCGAGGGGCCGGTCGGATCGAATCCGCAATACAGCGTGATTGGTTGCTCAGCAGCTTCACGCAAAGCGTCAAGGTCAGTGGATTGATTAATCAGTCCACGCCAGCTGAGTTCATCAATAATGTTCGTGTGTGCTGGCGCAGTGGTGTCGTTAGACATTAGGGAAAACATCATCTTTCTCTAGAGTGCTGACTTTTTAGGCAGTCGGGGGCCAGGTGATTGCTTCGTCTGCGAGCATCACCGGGATACCGTCGTCAATACGATAGGCAATTCCGAGCCGATCATTGACCAGTACCTGGTGGGCTTCGTCATAGCTCAGCGGCCCTTTGTCTTGGGGGCAAGCCAACACGTCAAGTAGCTTCTGATCAATCGTCATGGTATGCAATGCTACCCGCCTGCCCCCACTGCTTAGTCTTTGAGGGCTTGTCTAAGTCTGCGGACGCCTTCCGCGAGGGTTTCTAGCTCCCCGTAAGAAAAGGCTATACGCAGGGTTCCGGCGCCGTCGTGCGGATCTGAGAAGAAAGCACTGCCTGGTACAAATACGACCCCGCGGTCAATCGCCTTGTGCAGCAGTTCCTCGACGTCGACTACTTCTCCCTCCTTCGATGGGAGCGTCACCCAGGTGAAGAATCCTCCGTCGGGAACGGTGGCAATTGTGCCTTCAGGCAGGTAGCTCCTGATCGCCTCGATCACCGCGTCACGCCGTTGCTTACATAACTTGCTTGTCTGGCTGGTGTATTTCATCCACAGATCACCTCCCATGAACTCGGCGACGATTCGTTGGGACAAAACGGATGCGCAAATTGTCACAAATTCCGACTCAATCTGTGCATACCCGCGGACATCCTTCGGCGCGACCATCCAGCCCACGCGAACACCGGGGCTAAACACCTTCGAGAAGCTTCCGAAGTAAATCAGGTTTTCCGGCGCATACGACCACAGGCTCCGGTGTTCCGGTTCCCGGGGTATAAGCGGGGTCCAGTACATCAATGTCCAAGGAAATATACAGCGGTTTGGAACCGATATGTTCACGCAGCAGGGCACCCACTTCGTCTATGCCAAGCCTGTGAATGTCTGCGCTCGTGACAATGCCAAAGCCGAAACGCGACCTCCGGGAAGTCTTCGACGCCCTCGACAACGAAGGCCGTGCGATCGGCGCAAAAGTAGCGGCCCCCGACCGACCAGTTATTTGTCTCCTTGGCGACGGCGCCCTCATGTTCGCCATACAAAAAATCATGACGGCCGTAGAAAACAACCTCGATCTGCCAATCATCTGCGTCGACAGCGGCGGATATGGCGAAATCTGCAACAACGAAATCGAACGCGGCATAGAGCCCATCGCTGTGAACCTCTGTCAACCCGACTGGGTAAAGTTAGCGGAGGCCTTCGGCGCGCGCGGATTTTCCGCAAAACATTGACACCCTTCAAGACACCGTCGCGCAGGCATTGCGCGTCAACGGGCCCTCGTTAATTCATCTACGTATTTCCGGAGGTTGCTGATGGTTGTCCAGCGGTTATCACACCTAGGCGAAACCATTTTCTCCACAATGACACAACTCGCGATTAAGCACCAGGCCATCAACCTGGGTCAGGGTTTTCCAGATGCTGACGGCCCGGCAGCCATGCTTGAACGCGCACAAAAAGAAATCGCATCCGGAAATAACCAATACGCACCCGGCCGCGGTTTTCCTGAGTTGCGGCAAGCCATCGCCGATGATCGCTTCCGTTCCTACGGCGCTGAATACGACCCCGACACCGAAGTGCTCGTCACCGTCGGTGCGACAGAGGGCCTAACGGCGTCAATTCTGGGGCTCGTCGAGCCCGGGGCTGAAGTCATCGCCCTCGAGCCCTACTTTGATTCCTACCCGGCGGCGGTCGCTCTGGCTGGTGCCTCGTTCGTTCCGGTCGCGCTGGAAGCTCATGGCACGCGCTTTGGGGTCGATGAAGATGCCCTGCGCGCGGCAATCACGGACAAGACAGCGATGATTATCATCAACAGTCCCCACAACCCCACCGGCACCATGCTCGGGGCTCGGGATCTTGATGCCATTGCTCGAGTAGCTATCGAGCATGATCTTCTGGTCTTGTCCGACGAGGTGTACGAAAAGCTCGCCTTCGATGAGGCACACATCCCCATCGCCTCTTTGTCTGGCATGCGTGAACGAACGATCACGGTGTCTTCCGCCGCGAAGTGTTTTAACGTCACCGGGTGGAAAACGGGGTGGGCTCTTGCTCCGAAGGACCTCATCGATGGGGTGCTTGCGGCGAAACAGTTTATGTCTTTCGTGGGTGTGAGCCCCGTGCAGCTGGCTGTCGCCTACGCACTAGACAATGAGTCAGACTGGACTGAGGATCTAGCCAACAGTCTGCAGGTGCGGCGGGATCGTCTGCGCAGCGCATTGGAGCAGGCGGGCATGAGCACCTGGGATACTTTGGGGGGCTACTATATCGTCGCTGATGTGTCCGCTCTGATGGATAAGTATGACGTCGCGTCGGCTGAGGATTTCTGCCTAGGCCCACTGTTGGATGCCGGTGTGGTTGCCATTCCAGTGTCTGCTTTTGCCTCCTCTAAAGATGCATCCAGGTTTTCGCATTTGGTGCGTTTTGCTTTCTGTAAAAAGGACGACGTGTTGGAGGAAGCCATCAGAAGGCTTGCCACACTGTAAAGACACAAAAAATCCCCCGGTGGCGAAATTTCTGAACTTCTGAACTTCTGCCGTATCGGGGGATTTTTTATATTTAGCGGACGGGTGTCGTGGCCCAGCGTCGATGCTCGGCGGATGCCGCTTCAACACGCTGCCGTTGCTCTGCGACGCGAGGTCCAGCGGTGCCGCCGCGGGTGGACCTGGATGCCACCGCGCCCTCTACCGTGAGCACTTCCCTCACTGAGGGCGTCAGGCGGGGGTCAACCATGGCGAAATCCTCATCGGTCAGCTCATTCAAGGTGCAACCGCGGCTTTCAGCCAACCGTACGCACGCACCAGAAGCTTCGTGGGCTTCCCGGAAGGGCACTCCCTGGCGCACCATCCACTCTGCCAGGTCAGTAGCAAGCGTAAAACCTGCGGGTGCTAGCTCGTGCATGCGATCGGTGTGGAACACCAGCGTGGACACGAGTCCCGTCATCGCCGGCAGTAGCAGGCCGAGCTGCGCCACTGAATCAACGATCGGTTCTTTGTCTTCCTGCAGGTCACGGTTGTAAGCCAGCGGCTGGGCCTTCAAAGTGGCCATCAAACCAGCCAGGTTGCCGATCAGGCGACCCGTCTTGCCGCGCGTAAGCTCCGCGACGTCAGGATTTTTCTTCTGAGGCATAATCGACGACCCAGTCGACCACGCATCATCCAAGGTGACATAGCCGTACTCGGGGGTACACCAGTAGATGATCTCTTCAGCCAAGCGCGACATATCTACCGCGATCTGAGCAAGAACAAAGGCGGTTTCTGAAGCGAAATCGCGCGAGGATGTTCCGTCGATCGAGTTGTCGCACGCGGCGTCAAAACCCAATTCGGCTGCGATGGCCTCGGGATCCAACTTCAGAGAGGAACCAGCCAAAGCTCCCGAGCCATAGGGCGAGACCGCCAGGCGTTTATCCAGGTCACGAAGACGCTCAATATCCCTCAGCAGTGGCTGCGCGTGGGCCAAGAGTTGGTGAGCCAACAGCACAGGTTGTGCCGCCTGCGAGTGGGTTTTTCCCGGCATGATCGCATCAGGATGCGCCGCTGCCTGAGCAGCCAGAGCATCCACCAGGTCGCTCACATCGGCAGCGATGTCACGCACGGCGTCACGAACCCACATGCGGAACAGTGTCGCAACCTGATCGTTACGGGACCTACCTGCGCGAAGACGACCACCGAGCTCCGGGCCCACAATGTCGATGAGTCCGCGCTCCATGGCGCCGTGGACATCCTCATCAGTAGGTTCCGGGACGAACTGGCCGCTAGCCACGCGCTCGCCCAGTGTGGTGAGTCCGTCGAGCATTGCCTCCAGGTCGCCATCAGAGAGCAAACCGGCCCTGTTGAGCACCTTCGCGTGAGCCTTCGACGCGAGGACGTCATAGGGGGCGAGCACCCAGTCAAAGTGGGTGGACACGCTCAGGGCAAACATTGCCTCGCTGGGGCCGCCGGAGAATCGACCACCCCACAGAGCACCCTGGTTTGTGCCGTGCGCGGCGGGATTGTTTTCGGCGTTCACTTCCGACATGGTTGTCCTTTAAAGGTTCTTAAGCTTCGCGATCGCGCTTGCACGCGATCTTGGAGGACAGGCCGTGCAGCTGCACGAAGCCCTTGGCCAGCGTCTGGTCGAAGGTGTCGCCAGTGTCGTAAGTGGCCAGGTTGAAGTCGTAGAGGGACTCCTCGGAGCGGCGGCCATTGACAGTGATGCGCCCCTGGTGCAAAACCAAGCGGATGTCGCCGGTGACGTGCTCCTGAGTGGACTCGATGAACGCGTCGAGGGAACGCTTCAGCGGGGCAAACCACAGACCGTCGTAGACCTCTTCAGACCAACGGGCGTCGATCAGGCGCTTGTATCGTGCCAGCTCGCGCTCCATGGTGACGTCTTCGAGAGCCTGGTGTGCGGCGATGAGGACCATGGCGCCGGGGGCTTCGTAAACCTCACGGGACTTGATGCCGACAAGGCGGTCCTCGACCATGTCGAGTCGACCGACGCCCTGGGCACCACCACGGCGGTTGAGCTCTTCGATTGCTTCCAGAACCGTTACCGGTCGGCTATCGATTGCAACCGGCTTACCGCCCTTGAAGCTGATGACAAGCTCATCCGGGGCATTGCCCAGCGTCGGCTCCTCGGTGTAAGCGTAGAGATCCTTGGTCGGGGGGTTCCAGAGATCTTCAAGGAAGCCAGTCTCGATTGCACGACCCCACACGTTTTGGTCAATGGAGAACGGAGACTTCTTAGACTGCTCGATCGGGAGGTTGATTTCTTCCGCGAAAGCGATGGCCTTGTCGCGGGTCCAGGCGTAGTCACGAGCCGGAGCAATAATTTCGAGATCAGGATGGGTGTCCATGAAACCAACCTCGAAGCGCACCTGGTCATTGCCCTTTCCGGTGCAGCCATGGGAGACGTGGGTGCCGCCAAATTCCTTGGCTGCTTCCACGAGGTGCTTGACAATGAGCGGGCGAGAAATTGCAGAAACCAAGGGATACTGCTTCATGTACATGCCGTTCGCTTTGATGGTCGGCAAGCAGTATTCGTTGGCGAATTCGTCCTTGGCGTCGATCACGATGGATTCGACTGCACCACAGTCGAGGGCACGCTGGCGAACGCTCTCCATGTCCTCGCCGCCCTGACCAAGGTCAAGAGACACGGCGATAACCTCACCGCCCGTCATCTTGGCGAGGTATGGGATGGCGACGGAGGTGTCAAGGCCACCGGAATATGCGAGTACGACGCGTGCGCTCAAGGGATGCTCCTCTAGTTTTTATTAGTTGTTCACGCAGGTTTGTGCGGGTTTGCACGTGCTGCGGCTAGGTAGTCATGCTACCGCCGATCTACCCCCAGAACAATAACGCATATATTTACGTAAGTGCAAATTATACATTTAGCTTGTTCGCCGCTACTCCCACCGCACGCGTGCTAATGTGTGAGCACTTCCAAGAAAGCCCGCAGGTTTTTATCACTCCCGATCCTTGAGGCAGTAGTGACAGACGACTCGAACACCACAGCACACAACAGCAGCCAACCCCATCCAGGTGGCATGAGCAGATCGATGTTGCTCAGCTTGACATTGCTAGCAGCCACTGGACCGTTTGCGATCGACATGTACTTGCCGACGTTCCCGGCCATCGCGGATGATCTCCGCACCACCGCGGTGCCCTACACGCTCAGTGGTTTCATGATGGCGATGGGGTTCGGGCAGCTATTCATCGGCCCCTTGTCCGACCGTTTGGGAAGGCGAACACTACTGCTGTCGGGTGCTGCCCTGTCCGTCTTCGCCTCGATTCTCTGTGCGCTCGCTCCGACTATTACCGTTCTCATCGGCGGCCGCATCTTACTCGGCATCGGCAGCGGCGCATGCGTTGTCATCGCCCGATCCGTGATTGCTGATATCACCCATGGAAGCGAAGCCGCCCGCGCATTTTCCATCATGATGACTATTCAGGGGCTCGCCCCCGTCATCGCCCCCGTGGCCGGCGGACTACTAGCCACACATGGGGGATGGCGTGGAGTTTTCATAGCGTTGACTTTTATCAATGCGCTTCAACTGTTGGCGGCAATACTGTTCGTACCAGAAACTTTGACGCCCGAACGCAGGGAACAAGAACCAATAACTACGACGATTACCCGCATGGTTGGTTTGCTTAAGATTCCCGCTTTCACCACCGTTACCTTGAGTTTCGCTTTCGGTCTAGGCACTTTATTTTCCTACATCAGCGCCTCGCCCTTTGTCTTTCAAGATCAGTTAGGCATGAGCCAGCTGGCCTATTCCTTGTTGTTCGGCGTGAATTCTTTTGGCTTAGTCATCGGTTCAGGCCTCAATGCCCGGCTGCTGCGAGCCCACAGCCCCCAGCAGCTCTTGCTTCGCGCCTCATTGGTGTTGGTGGCGGCCAGTGTGCTGCTTCTGTGCTGCGCGCTCGCACAGCCTTCGCTATGGACTCTGGCTCCTACGGTATTCATCGTGGTCACTACGTTGGGCTTCATTCTTGGTAATTCCGCCGCCCTGGGCCAGAGCGCTGCCGCGCCGCGTACAGGAGCTGGAGCTGCATTGATGGGCTTTGCTCAGTTCATGGTCGCTGGCCTGGTCAGTCCCTTGACCACTGTTGGTTCTTCAGCCGCGGTTGCCATGGGGGCATGCGCTTCGGCATGTGCTTGTATCGTCGCTTGTGGTTCCTGGCTGGGTTGCCGGCGCAGCACTGCTTGAGGTCGTGGGTGGCCTGCCTTTGCTCACTCCAATGAGTGAGATCGCTGGACGTTTGTCTGTTTAGCATGCCTCACAAATCTTGTTGCAGACCCGCGGCGTCCTACTTGGCGGGATCGCCGGAGTGGAGCCGGCACATGTGGTGGTGTTGATGCCGCGCTTGATGCCAATCCGCACTTGGCTCAGGGGGTTAACGTACGCGGCGGCGAAGTGGTCCTCGAGGCGATTAAAACTAAAACCTAAAGGTGAATAGCGCTTAGGGAGTGCGTGTTGCGACCTGCACCACGTGCTCCACATGCGGGGGCTTGGCGAAGTATTCGGTGATTTCGCCGCGCCATTTCCCAAGCTTCTCGGAGTCGCGGAACTTTTGGTGAGCGTCGAGGGACTCCCATTCGATAAGCAGGACAAACCAGGTGGGTGTCTCTACACCCTGGGTTAGTTCAGCGCGGTGTACACCTTCGGACTCGAGGATGTGCACGATGCCGCGCTCCCACCCCTGCTTGAAGTCTTCTTCGGATCCCTCTTTGATAAAGAACTGAGCAACTTCGCGTACTGTCATAGAACTCACACTAGCACGGTCGGGGTTATTCGAGTCCTTCACCGGTGCGCAGCTGTTCAGCTAGTTGCTCCCCTGTATAGGGGCTGCGGGCTAGCACAAAAATGGTGTCGTCACCTGCGATACATCCCACTGCGTTATGTAGTGCAGCGCGGTCGATGAAGCTGGCCAGGAATTGCGCGGCCCCGGCTGGGGTCTTGAGCACTGCCATAGTTCCGGAGAAGTCCGCACTGACCAGTAGATCATCGAGAACTTTACGGAGCTTGTCACGGGGCCCGCTGCTGCCTTCAGTTATGGGAGCATCACTGTGTGGCACGGCATAGCGTGCACCCGAGCCGTCGCTGGGTTTGACTTTGATTATCCCCAGCTCGTCGAGATCTCGGGACAGAGTCGCTTGAGTGACAGCCATCCCTGCTTCGTCGAGCAATGACTGCAGTTGCTGCTGGTTGTGCACAACGTGGTGTTCCAGCAGATTCAGGATGTGCTGATGCCGTGCAGCCCTACTGGAGCTCATCGGGATTTCTCCATGAGCCACACCAACAGGGCTTTCTGGGCATGTAGGCGATTTTCAGCCTCATCAAACACAACTGATTGGTCCCCGTCGATCACATCGGCGCTTACCTCGCTGCCACGGTATGCAGGCAAACAGTGCAGGAAGATCGCCTGTGGGTCGGCCTGCGCCATGACGGCACTGTTGACTTGGTAGGGCTTGAAGGGGGTGGTGCGATCCAGTCCATCGTTTTCCATCCCCATTGATACCCATGTGTCAGTGATGACGACGTGTGCGTCTGCTACGGATTGGGCGACATCTGCACTCACGGTGACAGTAGCCCCGGTTTCTTGGGCGCGTTGCCGTGCACGGTCGATGAATTGCTGTTGCGGCTGGAATTCTTCGGGTGCACAAATGGTGATGTCCATTCCCGCTGTGGCGAAGCCCAGCATATAGCTGTTCGCCATGTTGTTGTTTCCGTCCCCGAGGTAGACAGCTTTGAGTCCTCGCAGCCCTTCCGGTCCTTGTTCTGGGCAGAGGTGTTCAATGCAGGTCTGCAGGTCGGCGAGGATTTGGCAGGGGTGGAAGTCATCGGTGAGCGCGTTGACGATGGGTACGGTGGCGGTTTCTGCCATCTCTTCTAGGTTGCTTTGGGCGTAGGTACGCCAGACGATGGCTTCAACGAAGCGGGACAGCACCGCCCCGGTGTCTTGGTAGGTTTCGCCTTTTCCCATTTGGCTAGCACTGGTGTCTACCGTGATGTCGCTGCCACCCATGTGGGAGATTGCGGTGGCGAAGCTGAAGCGGGTGCGGGTGGAGGTTTTGTCGAATAGCACGGCAACTGTTCGGCCGCCTTCCAAGGGGCGCGCGGACAGTGGGGCTTGTTTGAGTTCTCGCGCGAGGGTCAGAACCTCAGTTTGTTCTTGTGGGGTGAGGTCATCGTCCGTGAGGAAGTGCCGGAGGTTGCTGTAGGTGCTCACTGCTGTTCTCCTAGTTGGTTGCTGACTGCACGGTCTGCAGCGTTGTGCTGATTGCGTCGATGGCTGCGTCGCACTGTTGCTGATCGATGATCAGCGGGGGTGTGAGTCGCAGGACATTGTCCGCGGGGGCGTTGAGGATAACTCCGTGGTTGAATCCTTCGGTCACTGCTTCCTTGGCGCAGGGTTGCTTCAGCACGACTCCTAGCATGAGTCCACGGCCGCGCACGTGGTCGACGCCGTCGAGGGCTTCCAGCGCAGTGCGTAGGTGTTGTTCTTTGTCGCGAACGGATTCCAGGAACTCTGGCGTGTTGACCACGTCAAGGACCACAAGTGCTGCGGCGCAGACGGCAAGGTTTCCGCCGAATGTTGTGCCATGGATGCCGGGGGTGAATAGTTCGGCTGCTGCTCCCCTGGCGATGACTGCACCGATGGGTAGTCCACCGCCCAGACCTTTGGCCATGGTGATGATATCGGGAATGACGCCGCGTTCGTGCTGGTAGGCAAAGAATGTTCCGGTGCGCCCCACGCCAGTCTGCACTTCATCGCACACCATGAGGATTCCGTGCTCGTCACAGAGCTCGCGCACGGCTTTGAGGAAACCGTCGGGTGCTGGGATGACGCCGGTTTCACCCTGAATGGGTTCGAGGAAAATGGCGGCCACCTGGTCAAGGTCCGCACGCTGACGAAGGGCGTCTATGTCGCCGTAGGGGTAGTACTCCACGCCCCCGGGCAGTGGCGCGAAGGGAGCTTGCTTTGCCGGCTGCCCCGTCAGTGCCAGCGAGCCCATGGTGCGGCCGTGAAAACCGTGCTCGGCGGCAAGAATCGTAGGCCTTCCGGTGAGCCTGGCTAGCTTAAAGGCGGCCTCGTTCGCTTCGGTGCCGGAGTTGCAGAAGAACACACGGGAAGAATCCTCGCCGACGATCTCCCGCAGCTTGCTAGCGAGTGCCAGAGGTGGTTCGGATGCGAAAAGATTGGACACATGGCTGCCGCGTGCGAGCTGAGCGCTCACGGCGTCAACAATGGCGGGGTGTCCGTACCCCAGGGCGTTGACTGCGATCCCTGCCAACATGTCGATGTGTCGACGACCTTTGCTGTCGACGAGGTAGCAGCCCTCACCGTGGTCGATGGTGATGGGCGGGGTGCCATAGTTGTTCATCAAATGGTCGGGCCACACGGTTGAATCAAGCATTGTTGTTGTCCTTTTGTCCTTGGGGTGCGGGGGTTACCATGGTGCCGATGCCGCCCGACGTCAACAATTCAAGAAGCACGGAGTGAGCGACACGCCCGTCGATAACATGCGCACCTTTAACACCTGCGTTGACAGCATCGAGGCACGACTCCATCTTCGGGATCATGCCGGAATCCAGGCTAGGAAGAATAGAGGCCAGCTGCGCGGTGTCCAGCTCGGACACCAGAGAGGATTTATCGGGCCAGTCAGTGTAGAGCCCCTCGACGTTGGTGAGGATGATCAAACGCTCCGCACCGATCGCAGCAGCTAGAGCACCCGCCGCGGTGTCGGCGTTGATGTTGTACACCTGGCCTGCATTATCCGGGGCGATAGTCGAGACCACCGGGATCCGGCCAGCGTCGATGAGGTCCATGAGCGCGGTTGCGTCCACGTGGGCGATGTCGCCAACCAAGCCGATATCGGTGAGTTCGCCTTCGACCTCCACCAACCGTTTGGTGGCAGTAAACAGGCCGGCGTCTTCACCGCTGGTTCCTACAGCGTAGGGGCCGTGCGAGTTGATCAAGCCGACGAGTTCTCGGTTGACCTGGCCGAACAAAACCATGCGCACGATTTCCATCACCTCTGGGGTGGTTACCCGGAAACCTCCGAGGAACTCGCCCTTGAGACCCACGCGTTCAAGCATGCTGGAAATCTGAGGCCCTCCCCCATGCACGACCACGGGCTTTGCCCCAACGGTGCGCAGAAAAACCATGTCTGCAGCGAAGGCTGCTTTGAGGTCTTCATCGACCATGGCGTTGCCGCCGTACTTAACGACGACGATTTTGTCGCGCAGGTGTTGCAGCCACGGTAGCGCCTCCGCAAGGACGGTCGCCCGCATGTGCGGGGTGAGGGCTTCTGGTAGGTCAGTCATTAGTGTGCGATGTTCTTTCTCTTGTGCCTGCGAAGATACGCTAGCCTGGGTTGCTGTGTGGGTTTGGAACGTTTAGGTCGAGTAGGCCGAATTGATTTCCACGTAAGAGTGGGACAGGTCGGTAGTGCGGACGAAGCCCCGCCCGCTGCCACCGGTTCCAAGATCGATGACGACACTGATGTCGGTACCGCTCAGGTCGACGGCGCGTGCGTCGGGGGTTCCGGTGGTATGTCGACACACGGTATGACCGTTGAAGCTGACGCTGATGTTGTCTGGGTCCATGTCAGCCGGCGCCATCCCAACAGCTGCCAGCACACGACCCCAGTTGGGGTCTGAACCAAACATTGCACATTTGAACAGGTTGTCGCGCGCGACGGTGCGGGCTGCTTCCACTGCCATGTCGTCGGTGGTTGTTCCAGTGACCTCTACACGCACCCGCTTGGTGACTCCCTCAGCATCAGCCTGCATCTGATCGGCAAGTGATGCGCACACTGCGTGGATGGTCCGGTTGAGCTCTTCTTGGCTGGGCTCTACCCCGGAAGCTCCGGAGGCCATGACGATGACGGTGTCGTTGGTGCTGGTGGCGCCGTCGATGTCGAGGGTGTTGAAGGTGGTGAAGGCTGCGCTGTTGAGCGCGTTGCTCAGCGCCTCGGGTGTTGCCACGGCGTCGGTCATGACGGTCACCAGCATGGTCGCGAGGCTCGGGGCCATCATGCCGACCCCCTTGCCGATGCCTGAGACTCGAAATCCCGCGCCGTCACTGTGCGCTTGTTTTGGCACGGTGTCGGTTGTCATGATGGCTTGAGCTGCGGCGTCTTGACCTTCGTTGACGTGCAACTGGGCGCCTGCGGTCGGCGTAGTTGCGGTTGCTGCGGCGCACATCGCGTCGATGCCAGCGTGGATGGTATCCATGGGCAGGACGTCGCCGATGAGGCCCGTGGAGCATGCGGCAACGTCGGTGGTTGCGCACCCTAGTTGCTGCGCGACGGCCTCAACTGAGGCGACGGCATCGACGTCTCCTTGTGCGCCGTTGCAGGCGTTGGCGTTTCCGGAGTTGAACAAGACCGCGCGAAGCACACCATCGGCTACGTGTTTCCGGGTGAGTTTAAGCGGTGAGGCGACGACTTTGTTGCGGCTGAATACTGCGGCTGCGTCGTAGCGTGGACCGTTGTTGATAATGAGGGCCATGTCGGGGTTGCCGCTGGCTTTGATGCCGGCGGTGGTCGCGTATGTAGAGAAGCCTTGGGGTGTGCTCATGCCGTGTTCCTTGGTATTGCGCGTTGGGTGCTGAGGGGTTCGGTTGGGGTTAGGGGGCCAGACCGCTGATGGGTAGCCCTGCGGTTTCTTCGAATCCGAGGGCGAGGTTCATGCATTGCACTGCTGCCCCCGCAGTTCCCTTGGTGAGGTTGTCGATGGCGGAGGTCATCAAGACCACCCCTGCCGCAGGGTCGTATTCGACCTGTACGTGGCAGGTGTTTGCCCCTTGCACTGCTTGTGTTTGGGGTTGTTGTCCTTCGGGCAGCAAGTGGACAAAGGGTTCTGCCCCGTAGTGTTTCTCGTAAGCTGCGCGTGCTTGCTTGATGACGTCGTGGGAGTCTCCGTAGGCAAGCCGGGGATGCACTGAGGCGGTGACCGTGGTGAGGATTCCTCGGGGCAGGGGCGCCAGCACCGGCGTAAAGCTGCAGGTGACGGGCTCTTCGGCGACTTCTGAGAGGTTTTGGATGATTTCGGGGTTGTGCCGGTGCTTGCCCGCAGTGTTGTAGGCCTTGAGGTTGCTCATTGTTTCGGCGCCCAGGAGACCCACGTTGGGTTTCTTGCCCCCGCCGGAGGTTCCGGTGATTGACACAACGCGGATGTCCGGGGTGATGATGCGTTCGGCTACTGCGGGTAGTGCCGCGAGTGTGGCCCCTGTGGGGAAGCATCCGGGGACAGCAATAACTCGCGCGTTGGAGATGTCTTCGCGATGCCCGGGCATTTCCGGGATTCCGTAGGGCGCGCTGCCTGCGTATGCCCCGCCGTAAAAAGAATCCCAGTCTGTTTTATTTTTTAAGCGGTGATCCGCAGCGCAGTCGATCACGATGGTTTCTGGCCCGAGTGCGCGGGCGATAGCTGCGGAGTGCCCATGCGGTAGGGCGAGAAAGACGACGTCACTGTCGGCGAGGGCGTCAGGGGATGTTTCTTCGACCATGCGGTCTGCGAGCTGCGGCAGGTGCGGCAGGTGGTCCGACAACGGGGTGCCGGCGTTTGATCCTGCGGTGAGAGCCCCGATTGTGAGTTCGCCGCTGGTGTAGCGCGGGTGAGATAGAAGAAGGCGCAGAATTTCTGCGCCTGCATATCCGGTGACGCCGACGACGCTTACTGTAATCATGCCCACCATACTAACAAATATGCACGGCTCTGCAAATTATGCAGCGATCGTCGGCGTTGCCCCCCCCTTACTCGGCCGGCTTAGCTCCCTCTGCAGGAACCTCCGGCTTCCCCTCAGCTGGACTGTCACCTTCAACAGGCTTCTTGTCACCCTCACCCTGGCCAGCGTCGCCCCCCTCAGCGGGCTTATCAGCGGGCTTATCAGCAGGCTTATCCGCAGGCTTATCCGCAGGCTTGTCGGCATCCTTGTCACCACAGGCCACAAGAGAACCCGCAAGGAGCAGGCTCATGCCACCAAGGGCAATCGTGCGACGGAATGTGCGGGAGGTACGGATAAAAAATCCTTTCAGAGAGTTACAGCTGTTAACCAAAGTGACAGCTGTTCACTAGTAGTGCTAGCTACCGGAGCAACATTCTCTCCGCAAAGAAAGTGTTTTTGAAAATATCTTCATATTCAACACCCCCACGTATCACCCCGCACCACACCCCCTTCAAGACGCCAGGGGGCGTGCGCAGCGCTTTTCAACACCACAGCACGCCCCGCGACGTCATTAAAAAACTATGCGCGAAGCTGCGCACCCACCGCCTTTTGCGCGGCCTCGACAGCAGCCATCTTCGCCTCGGTGCACTCGTCATCAGTGAGGGTGCGATCGGTAGCCCTAAAGGATAAAGCGAAAGCCAAGGACTTCTTGTCCTCACCCAGAGACTCGGAACGATACACGTCGAACAGCTCGACCTTTTCAAGCAACTCGCCGGCGTGCTCCTCCAAGACACGGCGCACCTTCTCGGACGGCACGTCCTCGTCGACCACCAGAGCAACGTCTTGCAACAACAGCGGGAAAGCGCTCAAAACCGGAGCCGGAGCCGAGGGAGCAAAAGGAAGGGCCGAAATATTAAGCTCCATCGCGCAGGTACGCTGCGGCAAGCCCGCACGCTCAAGCACCTGGGGATGCAGCTCGCCGGCATAGCCGACCACCTGATCGCCCACCTTCAACGCAGCACAACGACCCGGGTGCCAGGGCAGCTGCTCCGCAGCAACCACATCAAGCTGAACATCAGAGGCTCGCGCTACAACCTGCGCAGACTCGATAGCATCGGCATAAGTGTAGGCGCGCCCCTCGCCCCACGGCCCATGATGGTCGATCAAACCACAAGCCACAGTTGCGACGTGCAAAGGCTGCAGCGGCAAAGAGTTCAGCAGGTTCTCCACCTCCTCATCGGAGGGACGCTGAGCAGTCGAAGGCATCGGCGAACGGCCTTCACCTCGCGCGATCGTGACCTGCTCGATCCCGAACAGGGTGACGTCTTTTTCCCCGCGCGCCACATTGCGCTTGATAGCGTCGAGCAACGACGGCAACAGCGTGGTACCCAGAACCGCATAGTCGGCATCCAGGGGGTTTTGCACCCGAACCGTCTTGCGCCGTTCGTCGTCGGCATCCAGGCCCCACACATCAAAAACGTCATTGGCGATAAATGGGGTGGGCAACACCTCGACATAACCGTTGTAGGCCAGAGCATGGCCGATAGCACGGCGGCGACGCTGAGAAGCTGACAAGCCGCGCCCTGCAGGCGCAGTGGGGACGATCGAAGGAATATCCTCTAGCCCCTCAAGGCGCACGACCTCTTCGACGAGATCTGCGGGCATCCTAAGGTCCGGTCGCCAGGTCGGCGGAGTGACAGAGAGCATTCCGTCAGATGCCTCGACTGCGCAACCGACCTCTTCCAAACGGCTCACTACGGTCGCATCACTGTAGTCAACGCCAGCGATCTGACCAGGGCGCTGGGCGGACATGCTGATGTTAGGCATAGCGGGAGTGTCCCCGACGATGAGGCGACCGCGGTCAACACTGCCACCGGCGATATCGAGCAGCAGGGCGCAGGCCAGATCCAGTGCGACCTCAATTAGTGCCGGATCCACTCCGCGTTCGAAACGCCGTGATGCTTCAGAGCTGAGCTTGTGACGACGCGAGGTACGCGCCACGGTAATTGGATCCCAGTTCGCAGCCTCGAAGTACACGGCCGAGGTCGTGTCACTGATCTCAGAGGTGGAACCTCCCATGACACCTGCGAGCGACTGAATACCTGAATCGTCGCAAATCACGACGTCCTCGCTGTGAAGCTCGCGCTCAACGTCATCGAGAGTGCGAAGCTTCTCCCCTTCTTGTGCGAGCCGGACGCTCAAATCGCCGTTGATCTTGTCACCATCGAATGCGTGCATCGGTTGCCCCAGAAGCAACATAACGTAGTTCGTGACATCGGTGGCGGCGTTGACCGGGCGCTGGCCACACAGCAGCAGTTCGCGTTGCATCCACAGCGGCGATTCTTTACTGGGGTCGATCCCACGCACGGCACGGAGTCCAAAGCGCCGTGCCTTCGTTTCGGGCTGTACGTTCACCGTTCGGTCCAAGGCCCCATCGACCTCCGGGGCCTGCAGGTCAAACAGTTCGAGTGCATCCTGCGCAGGATCCTTGTAGACAAGGTCGAAGGCGGATGCGATCTCGCGGGTCAAGCCACGAGCCGACAGCGCGTAGCCACGGTCCGGGGTGATGTTGACATCAAAAACTGTGTCCTCAAGCCCCACGATCTCCCTGGCATCCGTCCCCGGGTCGGCGATGCCCTCGGGCAAAGTGATGATCCCCTTGGTCTGCTTGTCAGTTAAGCCAAGTTCTGCGGCCGAGCAAATCATGCCTGCGGACATGCGACCATAGGTTTCCCGAGCAGCGATCGCGAAGTTACCGGGCAGGACTGCACCTGGCAGGCTGACGACGACCAAATCACCTTCAGCAAAGTTTCGGGCACCGCACACAATAGACTGCAGTTCGCCAGTGCCGTTGGCATCGCCGACGTTAACCATGCAGTGACGAATGGGCTTTTTGAAGCCGGTGAGTTCTTCGATCGACTCGATGCGGCCGATCACAAGCGGCCCCGTGGTTTCTTCGATTGGGGCGTAGCCTTCGGTTTCAAATCCGACACGCACGTACCCTGCGTCAAGTTCTTCGTCGGTGACGGTCCACGTGGGGTTGGTGCGGTCCAGAAGTCGCTGCACCCATTGGCGAGAAATAAGCATGTTGGTTCCTTTGTGGGGATGAGTTGTTAAGGCTTGTTACTAGGCCTGGATGCCGAAGGGAAGGGTGAATCGGACGTCGCCTTCGACCATGTCGCGCATGTCGGACAGTCCGTTGCAGAACTGGAGGGTGCGTTCGAGTCCCATTCCGAAAGCGAAGCCGGTGTACACCTCTGGGTCTATGCCTGCGGCGCGCAGAACGTTGGGGTTGACCATGCCACAACCGCCCCATTCAATCCATCCCGCGCCGCCTTTTTTGTTCGGGAACCACACGTCAACCTCAGCGGAAGGCTCGGTGAAGGGGAAATAGTTGGCGCGCATGCGGGTGTGGGTATCGGGCCCAAAGAGGGTCTTCGCTAGGTGATCGAGGGTGCCTCGCAGGTGAGCCATCGTCAGGCCTTTATCAACGGCGAGGCCCTCAACTTGGTGGAAGACCGGGGTGTGGGTGGCGTCCAGTTCGTCGGTTCGGAACACGCGGCCCGGGCATGCGATGTACATTGGCACGTCGCGCGACAGCATGGTGCGCATTTGCACCGGCGAGGTGTGGGTTCGGAGCACCTGCTTGGAGCCGTGTGGTGCAATGTGGAAGGTATCCTGCAAGGTACGGGCGGGGTGATCGGGAAGGAAATTCAGGGAATCGAAGTTGAAGTATTCAGCTTCGACTTCGGGGCCGTCTGCAATCTCCCATCCCATGCCGATGAAGATGTCAGAGATCTGCTCGGACAATTGGGTGATGGGGTGCAAAGCGCCCAATTGTTGACGCCGCGTTGGAACTGTCACATCGACGCGTTCGGCAACCAGAACCTCGGCATTACGCTTTTCTTCAAGGCGCACTTTAGTTTCTGCGAAAGCCTTTTCAACGGCCCCCCGGGCCATGTTGACCAGTCGACCAGCATCTTTGCGCTGTTCTTTGGGGAGAGATCCGAGGGTTTTGCGGGCCGTGGGGATAAAAGCGTCATCACCTAGGTGGGCTCGCCGCGCTTCAGACAATTCTTCGAGGTTGTCAGCTGCTTCAAAGGCTTGTAGAGCCTGTTGTGCTGCGGCATTGAGTTTTTCTTCGGTGAGATGAGCGCTGAAATCTTCAGACACGTCGTATCCCCTTTGTGGTAGTCGGCCAGTGCTAAACCCTAGATTGTACGCGAGAAAGAAGACCGACTGATCATTAGGTATGGGCGGTACCCCTCATCGTGGTGATGTTCTGGGGCACCTCGACGCTTATGACGATGTGTGTCGCTGTTTGGCGGATTCGTAAAGGCAAATCGATGCGGCAGTAGCCAGGTTGAGGCTTTCTGCACGCCCATGAATCGGGATGCGCACTGTGTAGTCGGCACGGTCGATCAGTTCTTGAGGTAGGCCGTGGGCTTCGTTGCCAAATAGCCAGGCGACGGGCTGCCTCAACACGGTTTTTTCGAAATGCCCGTCGTCGAGGCTATGCTCACCGTCCGCGGTCGTCGCGAGGATAGTCAAGTTCTTGGCCTTGAGCCGGTCGATAACAGCTTGGAAGTTGGTATCGCGAGCCACAGGGATGTGAAATAAGGAGCCTGCGCTCGAGCGAACAGCTTTGGGTCCTTGGGGGTCCGTTGTCTCCCCTGCGAACAACACGCAGTCGGCGCCGATGGCGTCGGATACCCGGATGAGCGTGCCTGCATTGCCTGGGTCACTCGTTTGCACTGGGACAGCAACGATCTGAGGGGCTTTGCCGAGCACCTCTTTCGCTGACCAGAGCACGGGAGAGCAGAGAGCAAACAGTCCCGCCGGGGTGACGGTATCGCTGAGGTGCTGCGCTGCGCGGTCGCTGATGGGATGCACATACACACCCATGTTTCGTGCTGCAGCGATGACTTCTGGGTATCGCGCGGCTGCCTTCTGCGTAGTAAACACATCGGAGGCTGCACCAGTGACGACCGCAGCCTCGACAGAGTTAAACCCCTCGGCTAGAAAAGCATCGGCTTTGCGCCGACCTTGCGACTTCAGCAATTTTGCTGCAGCCACGATCCGAGGGGTTCGTTCAGTGAAGGAGTTTTCGAAATCTAGGTCATCCTTGAGACTCGGCATGCCTTCACTTTAGTGGAGGGTGTTAGTTCAAGCGCATCCCGCGGGCATCCACGTGGTAGGCGCCGGCTCGCGCGAGAATACAGATGAAATCAACAAGCACCCAGATGAGCAACAGAGGGATCGTAAGGAAATCCACGAAGGGAATCAACCAGGAGAAGAACAACAGCAGCTTGAACACGGCGCGTCCGTTGTACCCAAGATAGAAATCGTGGCCCCCGAATTCACCGAGGAAGAAGCACAGTAGCGCAGCAACCGCGTAGCTCTTGGGCTGCAGGCCAGGCATCACACCACCTGTATACATGGCGGGCTGGTTGTATTGAGCTAGCATCGGAGCTTGCTGCTGGAAGGCCGGCTGCGGGTAGGACCGCTGCTGGTATGACTGCTGCTGGTATGACTGCTGGACAGGGTAGTTCTGCTGGCTACCGGTCGGGCAAGTAGCCCCCTCCCCTAATCCTTGGGGTCCATTCTGGTTAGATCCCCCGATGTAGTTTGGGTCAAAAGGGTTGGCGCTGGGGGTTGTCACGTAGAGCCTCCGATACGATTCAATATTTGCCGCGATAAATGTACCCAGTGTGCATCCTAAAAAGCAATAACCCAGCACCCCCCGAAATTAGCGGGTGCTGGGTTAGAACCTCTAAGGAAAGACTTTAAGCGACCTTAGGAGCGTTAACGTCCTCAGGCAGAGCAGCCTTAGCAGCTTCACAGATAGCGGTGAAGGTGGCGAAGTCATTGACAGCAAGGTCAGCGAGGATCTTGCGGTCCACCTCGATCTCAGCAAGACGCAGGCCCTGGATGAGCCGGTTGTAGGTGATGCCATTCATGCGGGCTGCAGCGTTGATGCGCTGGATCCACAGCTTACGGAACTCGCCCTTGCGAGCGCGACGATCGCGGTAAGCGTAGGTCATGGAGTGCAGCCACTGCTCCTTGGCCTTACGGTACAGGCGGGAGCGCTGGCCACGGTAACCCTTGGCGGACTTCAGGATTTCGCGACGCTTCTTCTTGGCGTTAACTGAGCGCTTGACACGTGCCACGGTTAAACTTCCTTTTCTTTATTTATGTGGGAAATGAACAGGCGACCAATTAGGCCATGCCGAGCAGACGCTTAACGCGCTTGGTGTCGGACTTGTCGACATCCGCGGTGCCCTTCAGGCGGCGGGTGCGGGTGGAGGGCTTGCCCTCGAGCAGGTGGCGGCGGTTAGCCTTCTCGCGGCGGAGTTTGCCGGAGCCGGTGACCTTGACGCGCTTAGCGGTGCCCTTGTGGGTCTTCTGCTTCATTAGTCTCTTCCTTTGTAGCTTTTAGTAGTAGAAATCTACTTCTTGCCCTTGCGCACTGGGCCAAGGACCATTGTCATGTTGCGGCCGTCTTGCTTGGCTTTCGTCTCAACAACGCCGTATTCCGCGACGTCATTAGCGAGGCGGTCCAGCAACCGGAAGCCAAGCTCCGGGCGGGACTGCTCGCGGCCACGGAACATGATGGTTACCTTGACCTTTGAGCCCTTTTCCAAGAACCGGATGACATTACCCTTCTTCGTCTCATAATCGTGATCATCGATCTTGGGACGAAGCTTCTGCTCCTTGACGACAGTCTGCTGCTGGTTCTTACGAGACTCGCGCGCCTTCTGGGCGGCCTCGTACTTGAACTTGCCGTAGTCCATGATTTTGCAGACCGGCGGCTTGGCATTCGGTGCGACCTCGACAAGGTCCAGATCGGCATCGTAGGCAAGCCTGCGTGCATCTTCGATACGAACGATGCCTACCTGCTCGCCACCGGGGCCGACGAGGCGGACCTCGGGTACCCGAATGCGCTCATTAATTCGAGCTTCAGCGCTGATTGTTTGCTCCTCAAGTTGCAATGAATATAAAGGTAAAACGCGAACTAACGCTCACCGCAAGCAACATCCCCCACAAGACATGAGAAAACCCGTTTACCCGGAGGTAAACGGGAGATCCAAACCTCGAAACCACCAGATCTAAAACCAGGTCTTAAGATGCATCACTAGTGCGTGCACCGATTTTCAAGGCTACTCTTGCGACCATTGTCCAGCTATAAGATGTAGCGGCTTCTGGTGGGAGGGACCTCCACTTGCGGCCCCGACCTTAAACAAGTCGAGGCGGTAGTTGAAGGAAATACTAACACGCCCCTTAAAGCAACACAACTCAGCCGGCAGCTGTGTCGCCCCCTTCCAGTACGCCGCTTATGTCCCGCACCATGGAGTTCAGCATCTGTTGCGCCGTGCCGTACGTACCATCGGCAGGTCGCGCCAACACAGCAACACCCACACATCCGTCTACTCCGGCCTGCGGGACGCATCCCATCTGGCGCGCCATGTAACCACCAGATTCGTCGGCCCCCCAGCCTCCTTTAAACCTAGCGCCAGCAATTGAAGCCTGCCCGCCGAAATCTGCAACCGCATGTTCAACAGCAAGACTGATAGTGTGTTGGATATCAGACACCCCAGCGTCCCGGGGCACCGGAAGCTCAGAGCTCTTCGGAGGCACAACCGTCGTCTCCGTAGCCGTGGGCGTGCCACTACCCTGCTCGTTTCGCTCAACATTGATTGTGTAGGCCGACAACCCGCATGCTGCCAGCATGCCAATCGCAGCTACCAAACGCCGACCATCCCCCAGAGCAATCAGTTGTTTAGCGTTCAGTGAGCACAACCACCGCGTTGTTACCGCCCGTGCAGCGGGTCTCTCCGTTGGTTTTCTCCGTACAATTCATCGAGTAACTACGCCCGGTGACAGAACTGTAAGCGTCGACCAAGTATCTACTCGCTCCACCACGCGGTGATCCGACCGCAATCGGCAGCAGCTTGGAACGCGGCTTGTCTGCGGGGGAAGCATCCCAGGTTGGAATGGCGTAGGCCCCGGCTGCTGTCCCATCGGTTGCGCCTGTGGCTTAGGTCCATTGTTATACACCGGCGGGAACGCCTGGGTCGGGAGCGCACTCTGCTAGAAGGGGTTTCTCCCCGCCGAGCCAGACTGTCCATCACGACCGGACATTGGCAGAGGGGGCGAGGAAAAAGGCGATCCAGGGTGGGATCTTGAGCCACGTTTCTAACCTTTCAATACAACAACACTCAGACAAACTAGAGGTGTGCTGCGGTTCTAGTTCATCCCTATTGCGTCACTGTCTGGTCACAATTTTAAAACGGTTACCCCTAAGCGGGCCTTTATGCGTGTGGCGTTTGTAGACTCGTCAACATGAACAACTTTTCCAACCCAACGAATGACCCCCGTGTCGATCCGTTGATTGAACAGTTGGGCATTGCTGAACGCGAACTAGCCGACGCCCAAGCGTTGGTTAACAGCGCACACAATACGCTCGGTCATATTCGACTGCAGCTCAGTGCGCAATATGCACGGCAGGCTCAGCAACCCCAAGCTAGTGTTGCTCAGCAGCCGGCACAACAGGAAGCAGCCGCTGCGCAACCAATCGCTCCGCAGCCCGCGCCTTGGCCCACCCCGGCGGTGAACGCAGCGGCACCAAACACTACCGAGGCAAACCCACAACCCGCAGCCGCACACACTGGTGAAGGCTCCACCCCCGGCGGCTTGGTGCCAACACTGCCGCCGACACGACGGCCCGCCGTCACTCCACAAGCTCCCTGGTATTCCAACGAGACCACTGTGATCCGCCTCGTTGCGATCGCCGGTGCTATCTTGACCATTTTCGGGATCGGCTTCCTCGTAGCTTTAGCCATCCAACGCGGCCTACTCGGCCCGGTGGGGCGGACTGTACTGGCCTACACGATCTCCGCGTTGCTGGTGTTGGCAGCCTTTGGCCTCAACCATAAAGCACAGGATGCTGCGGCCAGGTCCGAAGGAAAGAAGAGCAGCGACTCCCACGGATTCGCTATAGCTCGTTCTGCTTTTGCCTTCACTGGTTTTATTACCGCCATCATCACAACCCACACGATCACCGGACTTCTAGAGTGGATGCCCTCTGTTCTCGGCCAGGCTATCGCCATAGCCCTAGCAATAGCCTGGCTCGTGGTAGCTAAGATCTTCCGTTCGGATATCTTGATGATCCTTTCTGGGGTCAGTTCCTTTGTCGCGCTGACTGCTTTCTACGCAACCCAAGGCATAGTGCTTGTCCCCGCGATCTTCATCGGTTTGCTGATGATGCTGCTCACCCGCAAGAGTGGCAATTCGATGCTGCGCAATTGGTCTACCGGACTGGCTTTGGTGGGCACATGGGTTGTTCCAACCAATAGCCCACCGCCGTTTATCTACGTCGCCGACAGCGTTATGCGGCCGATCACTGTGTTGTGGTACGTGCCCCTGTCAGTAGCGTTCGCGCTTGGTCTCACCCTGGTTGTCATGCGCGACCCCCGACCGACTGTGGCTAGGACCGAACAGTGGTCAGCAGCTTTTGTTCCAGCTTTGATCCTCATTCATCAAGCTGCATACACCACTGCCCACGCGCCCTTAAACAGCATCAGCGTAGCTAAGTGGTGGTTGCTGTGGCCCGCTATTGCCGCCGCACTTCTCGTCGTTATTGCTTTCAACAAAGCGTGGATGCCGAAGCCTACGGATTCCCCCTCGCCCGCTGCCTTTGTCGCTCCGACTCTCGCCAACAGTGCGATAGCCGCCTGGTTGGTGGTTTCGGTCATCGCTATGACCGCGTTCTACCCCTGGGTGACCTTCGTCGCCTGTATCACCGTAGTCATGGTGCTGTGGAAGCGTGAAGGATTCACGGTGGCGCCATGGTTGATGGTCGCAGTGGCCGCTGTACTCGCCTCGCTTCCGCTCGGTGGTATCGCACTAGGCCTAACACCAAGTGACGCCCAAGACCTTGACTCCCCATTCAACGCGCTCACAGCGCTGGTACTTGTAGCACTGGTACTGGCAGCTCGATCTGCGATGAAGGGATTCAGTCAGAAGAGCCTCTTCATCCTCGCGCTGTGTGGGCTGTGGCTGTTCATGGTCGCGGTAGTGACACTGTGCGGTTCCTTGGGATACTTCCTTGCAGGCGAGAGTGGAGCAAAGTCCACCATCAAACTGTGGTTCATGGTGGGCCATGCATGCGTTTCTGTTACGTGGTTGCTCCTGGCGGCCTACCTTATGCTGGGACGCCGATTCCTCAACAGCACCGCAGCCCTGGTAGCAGCCCTAGTGCTTGCCGGAGCGGGAGCAACCAAGTTGATCTTCTTCGATTTAGGAAACTTGAGCGGCGTCCCCCGAGTCCTCGCATTCATCCTCGGCGGTTTGGCACTGCTGGGCGTATCCGCCCTCCGCAGTTCCAAAAAGAAAGAATCCGCACCCGCTCAGCATCAAATAAGCTAGGCGAGCATCGCTTTGAGGAACTGCCCGGTGTGGGACTGCTTTACCGCAGCAACCTGCTCGGGTGTTCCCTCCGCGACGACCGTTCCGCCACCAGAGCCGCCCTCGGGCCCCATATCAACTACCCAGTCCGCAGCCTTGATGACATCGAGGTTGTGCTCGATAACCAACACCGAATTGCCCTTGTCCACCAAAGACTGCACCACGAGCATCAGTTTGCGGATGTCCTCAAAGTGCAGACCGGTTGTCGGCTCATCCAGAATGTAGATGGTGCGCCCATTCGATCGCTTCTGTAGCTCGGCGGCAAGCTTGACGCGCTGCGCTTCGCCACCCGACAGAGTGGTGGCGGACTGGCCCAATCGCACATAGCCCAGCCCGACGTCGACGAGCGTGTTCAGGTAACGGGCAATGCTGGTGATAGGTGCAAAAAACTCCGCAGCCTCGCTAATCGGCATGTCCAGCACCTCTGCGATGGACTTCCCCTTGTACTTCACCTCGAGTGTTTCGCGATTGTATCGAGCGCCATGGCACTGTTCGCAAGGCACGTAGACGTCAGGTAGGAAGTTCATTTCGATCTTCAAGGTGCCATCACCCGAGCAGGCTTCGCAGCGTCCGCCCTTTACGTTGAAGCTGAAGCGACCAGCCTTGTATCCGCGAACCTTCGCCTCTGTAGTTTCCGCAAACAGCGTGCGGATCTTGTCGAATACACCTGTGTAGGTTGCTGGATTGGAACGCGGCGTACGACCAATGGGAGATTGGTCTACCTGGACGAGCTTGTCGAGATGCTCAATTCCCTCCACGCGGGTCGCCCGACCAGGGACCTGCCGGGCTTTATTCAACTTATTGGTCAGAGTCTTCGCCAGAATTTGATTCACCAACGTGGACTTACCAGAGCCGGACACTCCAGTGACCGCGCACAGAACCCCCAAGGGAATCGTGACATCAATGTCCTGCAGATTGTTTTCCCGTGCGCCCACAACTTTAAGAACCCGCTCACTATCGATCGGACGGCGACTATCAGGAACCCCAAGTACCCGCTTGCCACTTAAGTACTGCCCGGTGATCGATTCGCGCGCTTTGAGGATGCCCGAGGGCTTTCCTTGATACACGACTTCCCCACCGTATTCGCCGGCCTTCGGCCCAATGTCGATCAACCAATCGGCGGCATTAATGGTGTCTTCATCGTGCTCGACCACGATCAATGTGTTGCCGATATCCCTCAAATGCTCAAGGGTAGCGATGAGTCTTTGATTGTCACGCTGATGCAAACCAATAGAAGGCTCATCCAGCACATACAGCACCCCTGCCAGACCAGACCCGATCTGTGTTGCCAGGCGAATACGCTGGGCCTCACCACCGGACAACGTGCCCGCAGCACGATCCAAGGAAAGATAGTTCAACCCGACGTCAAGAAGGAATTTTAAACGGGCCTGAATCTCACGCAGCACCGCGCCGGCGATCATTTCTTCGCGCTTGCCCAAAGCCAGATCATTGAGGAATGCTGCAGCATCCGCCACCGAAAGACGCGTCAAGTTAGCGATGCTCATCTGCCCATGTGCACCCGAGGCCAAGCGAACAGACAAAATCTCCGGACGCAGCCTGGCCCCATCACAGGCGGGACATGGAACAAAGCGCATGTATTCCATCAAGCGGTCTTTTTGCGACGCGGAATCCGCTGTATCGATCTTGCGGTGCAGATAGGGCAACACGCCTTCAAACGCCGCAGTCCAGCTGCGCATACGACCAAAGCGGTTCTTGTAACGTACGTTCACCCGAGTGCTGCTGCCGTTAAGCACAGCGTCACGCTGCTCGTCGCTTAGCTCATCGAAGGGGGTTTTAGGGTCAAAGCCCATTTCTCCAGCCAACGCCGTCAACAACTTGTCGAAGTACTTGTGGTTCGGGCTCGAAGCCCACGGAGCAATGGCTTTCAGCAAAGACGCTTGCTTATCAGGAACAAGTAGATCGACATCAACCTCCAAGGCCGTACCCAAACCATCACACGTGGGGCACGCACCGTAGGGAGAATTGAAGGAAAACGACCGCGGCTCGAGCTCATCAACCCCTAGCCTGTGCCCATTAGGACAGGCCATTTTTTCCGAAAAACGACGCACGCGGTTGGGATCATCGTCATCCAAACCAACGAAATCCAACACAACGACGCCGTCAGCCAAAGCCAATGCGGTTTCCACCGAGTCCGTCAGACGTTTCTGCTGCGAAGCCTTCACCTGCAACCGGTCGACCACGACGTCAATATCATGCTTGACTTGTTTTTCCAGCTTGGGTGGATCGGACAACTGATGGACCTGCCCGTCGACCATCACACGCGAATACCCCTGGGAGGCGAGGTCAGCGAAGAGCTCCACAAACTCGCCTTTACGCGTCCGCACGACTGGAGCCAGCACCTGGAACTTCAGGCCTTCGTCCATGCGAAGAACCTGGTCGACTATCTGCTGCGGGGTTTGACGCTCGATAACAGCATCGCACTCCGGACAGTGCGCAGTTCCAGCACGCGCATACAGCAAACGCAGGTAGTCATAGACCTCTGTGATTGTGCCGACAGTAGATCGGGGGTTGCGATTCGTGGACTTTTGGTCGATGGACACTGCCGGCGACAAACCTTCGATGAAATCTACATCGGGCTTGTCCATCTGCCCCAAGAACTGACGCGCATAAGAAGACAGAGATTCAACGTAACGCCGCTGCCCCTCGGCAAAGATGGTGTCGAAGGCCAGGGAGGATTTGCCGGAACCTGACAGGCCTGTGAAGACGGTGAGCGTGTCTCGGGGGATCTCGATATCAACCCCCTTGAGGTTGTGCTCGCGCGCCCCTTTGACGATGAGTGTATCTGCCACCGTTACGTGCCTCCTCTATGGGTATATGAGCGCCCGCTGCGCTCTAGAAACCACTTGAAGATAACACTTTGGTTAGCATTGAGGCCATGAGTGCCAAAACTAGAGAGCTCGAACTGCACCAAATTTCTGTATCGAAGATGGACAACAATTGCTACTTGTTGGTGGATGGCGAGGAAGCGATGCTCATCGATGCTGCCGATGATGCCACAGCGCTCCTGGAGCTCGCTGAACAGGCCGGAGCGAAGATCACTGCGGTGCTGACAACCCATCGCCACGCCGACCATGTGCGGGCTCTCCAGGAGGTTCTGGAAGCTACCGGTGCACGCCATTATGCATCTGTGCAAGACGCCGATGCTTTGCCCGCTCCGGTGGATGTGCGTTTGGACGATGGCGACACGATCACACTGGGTGATTCCACACTGGATGTGCGGATTTTGCGCGGCCATACTCCTGGTGGGGTTGCTGTCATCGCTGAAATCGATGGCGATACACACGCCTTTGTGGGCGATAGTCTCTTCCCCGGAGGGGTCGGCAAAACTGAGAATCCCGAGGAATTCCACCAGTTGCTCGACGATGTCACCTATCGATTGTTTGATTGCTACGATGACGCGATTATTCATCCCGGCCATGGTGAGCCCACCACCCTTGCCGAAGAACGTGGCAGTTTGGATCGTTGGCGCGAGCGCGGTTGGTAGAGGTTGGTAGAGTCGGACATGGACTTTATCGGTTTTACGTGGTTGTGAAGGTGAGTTTTTTATGTTGAGGAAGATTGCCCGCCCCATGGTTGCATCTGCCTACATCGCGGATGGTGTGAGCACTGTCAAAAATGCGCAGCAGGAGGTCGACACGACCGCCACCCTTATTCAGCGCGTCCGTAAGATGCTCCCCCGCCAGTACCGTCTGGCTGTGCCGAACAATCCGGTTGTACTGACTCAAGGCATTGGTGCTGCCCGCATTGTGGCCGCGCTAGCTCTTGCACTGGGTAAAGCGCCGCGCACTAGCGCCGCCGTGCTTGCCGCGATAGAGGTTCCTTCTTTGGTTGGCCGCAATGCTTTCTGGGAAGCTCAGGATCCTGAGGTCAAGCGCTTGCGCCGTTCTGGTTTTATTAGTGACGTCGCGTTGCTTGGCGGTTTGCTGATTGCTTCTGCGGATACCGCTGGCAAGCCCGGCTTGAAGTGGCGCGCAAACAAGCTGGTCGAAGACGTTACCGATGATGCTTTGCGCGCGACTAAAAAGGCCCGCAAGGCTACGATGAACGTCATCGAGCACTAATTAGTGGTGGGTGTGGGACGACAAAAGACCAGCGTTGTTTTAGCTGAAGAGCAAGACTATGTCGACGGGTTATTTGCCCGGATCGACGAGGATGTTTCTAAAGCCCAAGCTGCCTTGCGGGACGTGATGCTCCGTGTGGATCGGTGCGACCCTGATCCGGAGGACTTGATCCGCCGTGAAACCGAGTATCACTCCCTCAATGCCAAACTCGACACCCTAGCTTTGGCCCAGATTGGATTGGTGTTTGGCCGCATTGACCTCTGCCCTACGCCGTCGGAGGCGGACGGGGATACAGACCCTGCTGCGTCTACGGCCGGTAGCGACCCGGTGTATATCGGTCGTCTGGGCATAGTCGACCGTGAGGACAATTATCGGACGTTGTTGTTGGATTGGCGGGCACCCATGGCGCGCCCGTTTTATCTGGCGACGACCGCCCATCCTGAGTCGGTGGTGCGCCGACGCCACATTCGCACCAAGGGCCGCACAGTCACCGACATCAACGATGAAATTCTGGTGGCTGATTCCAGCTGTCTGAGTGATGTAGACAGCTCGACTGTTGACTTAAGTATTGGCGGGGAGACCGCGTTGATGCGCGCGTTGAGCGCGGCCCGCGGCACCCATATGAACAGCATCGTTGAGACTATTCAGCGAGAGCAGGACGCGATCATCCGTGATCCCTCCCGCGGCGTCATGGTGGTTCAGGGCGGCCCCGGTACTGGAAAAACTGCTGTGGCGCTGCACCGCGTAGCTTATGTGTTGTACACGTGGCGTGAGCAGTTGGAGAAAACTGGCGTGCTGATCCTGGGCCCGAATCGCCGCTTTTTGGATTACATCTCTCGGGTGCTGCCTGAGCTTGGCGAGACTGGTGTGGTGTTGTCCACAGTCGGCGAGATGTATCCGGGAGTTGTTCCCACTATCGAAGATTCGCTGCTCACCCGCGAGATTAAGGGCAGCGAGGAGATGGCCTACATCCTGTCTGAGGCTGTGAAGGCGTACCAGGTTGTCCCGGATGAGGCGTTAGAGTTCCGCGCCGCCGATATGAATGTGCGTGTTGACGCCGCGATGGTCAAGCGCGCCCGGACGCGTGCGCGTCGCAGTCGCAAGCCGCACAACCATGCGCGCTCGGTGTTTGTTGATGAGTTGTGTTCCCTGGTTGCTCGGGCCTGTGCCGAAGACATTGGAGCGGATCCTTTGGGCGGCAACCTTTTGAGTGCTGGCGACATCGCCCAGTTGCATGATGACCTCAAAGCAGATGAGCGTTTTATGGACATGTGTGACACCCTGTGGCCGGTGGTGACGCCCGAACGCGTGTTAGTTGATCTGCTGGGATCGCGCGAGCGCATCGCGCAGGTATGCGCGGAATACGATGAGGATACTCAAACTGCACTGTACCGCGAAGGTGCAGACGAAACCCGTTGGTCTTCTTCGGATGCTGCGTTGCTTGACGAGCTGGCTGTCCTTCTTGGGGATGCCCCCACTAGGGGCGATGCGCAGAAGGTGGCTGCGCGGACCGCTGTGGAGGAAGCTCAGGATGCTCTAGATGTGCTTCGCAGCTCCGAGCATGCTGACCTCGATGATGGTTTCGATGCTGAGATTTTGAGTGCCTACGACGTCATCGATGCTCAGGCACTAGCAGCCCGGCAAGAAGAGCAAGATGTCCGTTCCACCGCGCAGCGAGCTGTGGCTGACCGTGAGTGGGCATACGGACATGTGGTGGTTGATGAAGCCCAAGAGCTTACTCCGATGGAGTGGCGAATGGTGTTTAGACGTTGTCCCTCCCGGTGGATGACGCTGGTTGGTGACGCCGATCAGACCAGCTCGCCGGCTGGAATGGACGCCTGGTCCGATATTGCTGATCTTTCTGGCTGTCGCCTGCGCACCCATGAGCTCACTGTCAACTACCGCACCCCTGCGACGATCATGGATGTCGCTGCGCGCTACGGCAGCGCAACAGCCAGCCAGTCTATTAGGGAGGGCGGGATGGTCGTGTTCTATCCGGAAGGCACCGACCCACACTGTGTCAAGGTGGGCGATGGCCTTGTGGCCGTCATCGACTCGAGCAATGTTGAGCAATTCAAAGGCTTAGAGTTCGACCACGTTATTGTGGTCAACCCAACGCAGATCGCCGAGTCCCCCCAAGGGCGCAATAACCTCTACGTCGCCCTGACGCGAGCCACACATAGCTTGCACATTATCGGCGAGCTACCTTAAGCCCCCTCAGTCGCGTTGACCCCCTTGGTCGTGGCTGCCGCCTCCCAGACGGTAGCCACGCCACACACTGCTATTTGATTGTTAGTTGACGGTGTGAACAATCATGACGTCGCACTCGGACTGGCGGGCAACATCGGCAGGTACCGAACCCAGAAGGCGGCCGGTCAAAGAGTTGATTCCGCGGTTTCCGACAACCAAAAGATCCGCGTGGTTCTCGTTGACGATCGACATGAGTGCTTCAACGGGAGTGCCGGGCTTGATTGCTGTCTTAATGCTTTCGCATCCAACAGCGCGCGCAGCATCAGCAGCGGTTTCGAGATTGCGCTGTGCCGGGTCATCGCCGAGGACCGTGACGGAATCCTGGCGGAGGGTCTTGGATGCTTGTTCCTTGCTTTCGTAGTAGGCGCACCCGATGATGAGGGTGGCATCGAAAGCGGCGGCGATTGCTGCTGCGCGCTCGACTGCGAGAATCGAAGACTTCGACCCGTCGGTGCCAACAACGATCGTGCTGTAGGAGCTCATAGAAAAACCTTCCAAAGTGGTTGAATAACTGTCTCTTACTCTAGCGGAGCCAACCCCGACCCGCCTTACATACCGGTGTCTTCGAGCGCCCGCAACTCTTTACGCAGGTCAGCTATCTCGTCACGAAGCCGTCCGGCAAGCTCAAACTTGAGCTCCCGCGCAGCCTCCTTCATCTGCACACCCAATTCGTCAATCAACGTACGCACCTGATCCGAAGGCATCGAACTGATATCCCTCGTGGGTGTTGCAGACACGGGTGTCGTGTTGGCTTCAAGCTCCGCGACGTCATCGAGAATATCGGCAATCTTCTTACGTAACGGCTGGGGATCAATCCCATGTTCTTTGTTGTAAGCCAACTGCTTGGCTCGGCGGCGTTCGGTCTCCCCGATAGCCTGCTCCATGGAATCGGTGATCTTGTCGGCATACATAATGACCTGGCCAGAAACGTTACGTGCCGCACGACCGATCGTCTGGATAAGCGAGCGGGTTGAACGCAGGAAGCCCTCCTTGTCCGCATCAAGGATGGCGACCAAGGATACTTCGGGAAGGTCAAGGCCCTCACGCAACAGGTTGATACCGACCAGCACGTCGTACTCACCCAAACGCAACTGCCGCAGCAATTCCACACGCTGCAGGGTGTCAATGTCGGAGTGCAAGTAACGAACCTTGATGCCGTGTTCCAAGAAGTAATCTGTGAGGTCTTCGGCCATTTTCTTGGTCAGCGTCGTCACCAGCACGCGTTCTTTTCGCTCGACGCGGGTGTTGATCTCCCCGATCAAGTCATCGATCTGTCCCTTGGTCGGGCGCACAATGATCTCAGGATCGACCAAGCCCGTGGGGCGAATGACTTGCTCGACGAACTCTCCCCCGCTAGCCGCCACCTCGTAATTACCCGGCGTTGCAGACATGTAAACGCACTGACCTTTGCGGGATTCGAACTCATCCCACGTCAGCGGGCGGTTATCCAGGGCACTTGGCAAGCGGAAACCGAAATCGACCAGGTTGCGCTTGCGGGAGGCATCTCCCTCAAACATCGCGCCGATTTGTGGAACCGTAACGTGTGACTCGTCGATAATTGTGAGGAAGTCTTCCGGGAAATAGTCAATCAATGTCGCTGGTGCAGAGCCCGCGGCGCGCCCGTCAATATGGCGGGAATAGTTCTCGATACCGGAGCAAAAACCGACCTGCTCGATCATCTCCAGGTCATACTCGGTGCGCATACGCAACCGCTGAGCCTCCAGCAGTTTGCCTCGATTCTCCAGGTCGTCAAGACGCTCAGCAAGCTCCTCCTTGATCGCCGCGACAGCTTTTTCCATCCGTTCGGGACCCGCAACATAGTGCGTAGCAGGGAAAATGCGGAGTTCGTCAACCTGCCGGATAACATCGCCTGTGAGAGGATGAATGTAATACAACGCATCGACCTCATCACCGAAAAACTCCACCCTGACGGCCAGATCTTCGTAGGCGGGGATGATATCCACCGTGTCACCTTTGACCCGGAAGGTGCCGCGAGTAAACGCGACGTCATTGCGCCCATATTGGATATCGACCAACAGGCGCAGCAATCGGTCGCGTTCAATTTCCTCCCCCACCCGCACAACGATGGAACGATCCAAATAGGACTGGGGGGTGCCCAGACCATAAATGCACGACACAGAAGAAACGACAACGACGTCGCGTCGGGACAACAGCGCAGAGGTCGCAGCGTGCCGCAAACGCTCCACATCCTCGTTGATGGAGGAGTCCTTTTCGATGTAGGTGTCCGTCTGCGCGATGTAGGCTTCCGGCTGGTAGTTGTCGTAGTAGCTCACGAAGTACTCGACTGCGTTATTCGGAAGCAGCTGTTTAAGTTCGTTGGCCAATTGGGCCGCGAGTGTTTTGTTCGGCGCCAACACGAGGGTCGGTCGCTGCACCTGTTCAATGAGCCACGCAGCGGTTGCAGATTTACCAGTACCTGTGGCGCCCAAGAGCACGACGTCGCGCTCCCCACGGTTGATGCGTTCGGTCAACTCTTTGATCGCTGCAGGCTGGTCACCTGCAGGTTCATACTCAGAAATGACCTCAAAGCGTGCATCGCTGCGTTCTACTTCGCCCAGTGGTCGGTACTCGGAATAGGACAGCTTGGGGTTTTCTGCAGCGAAGGCCATGCGGGCTATTCTACGCGCCCGGCTAATCGGTCGCTGGAGTGGTGTGCGCTTGCTGGCGTAGCTGGTCAGCTATGCGCGCAACCTGTGGCTCGAGCTGCTCCAGTCCCCCATTATTGTCGATAATCAGATCGGCTGCGGCACGTCGAGTGTCGTCGTCGATCTGCTGGGCGATGCGGCGGCGAGCATCATCCGGATCAAGCCCCCGGTGGGCCACAAGCCTGCGGACGCGTTCTTGCGAATCCACATCCACCACGATGACTACATCAACGTCCTTGTGCTTGCTCATGTCTACCAACAGTGGATTGTCATAGAGGACGATGAGCTTGCCTTCCGCCGCAGCGTGCTGGAATCGACGCTCGGTGAGCTTGTTGATTTTGGGGTGCATGATGGCGTTGAGCATGTCGGTGTGCTCACGATCGACGAACGCCCGTGCTGCAAGTTCACCCCTATTAACACTGCCGTCTGCTTGGAGGATCCCCTGCCCGAACGCTTGGACCAATTCGGGCAGCGCAGGCGTGATGACGTCCCGGGCGATCTGGTCGGCGTCAACCAACGCGGCGTCATTACCCAACAGCTTGATCAGCTGCGCAGCGGCCGTGGACTTGCCGCTACCTATCCCACCGGTGAGCCCAACTTTCAACATGGCAGCAACCCTAGCAAAGCACAGCCACCGGTATACGAAGCAGCAGATAGAAACAAGCGCAGCGGCTCAGAAGAATCTTCGGAGCCGCTGCGCTAACAACATAGGCGCTCAGCCGTGGCTTAGGCGTCCTTGGCGTCCACCTTAATAACATCGGTGTCAAGACCTGCGGTGCCGAAGTTCATGCCCTCAACGGAACCAAACTTCTTGTGGTTGGTCACCAGAACCGGAGTAATCGCCGGGTAACCTGCTGCGGCGATCTTTTCGCGGTCGAAAGTGATCAGCTTGTCCCCCTTCGACACACGCTGCTTCTGCTTGACGTGCAGCTGGAAGCCATCGCCCTTCATGTTGACGGTGTCAACGCCGACGTGCATCAGAAACTCCACACCGCTATCCAGCTTCAGTGCAACTGCATGGCCGGTGGGGAAAGCAACCGCCACAACCCCATCTGCAGGGGCATACACGCTGTCACCAGTCGGCTCAATGGCAACACCCTTGCCAACGGCGCCCGAGGCGAAACCAGCGTCCGGAACCTCTGACAGGGGCACGCAAGTACCCTCCATCGGGGAAGAAATAATGGTCTCTGCACCCGGCTGCATGGCGGGTTTGAGGGGCTTCGCGGGCTTGGCAGCTACCGCAGTGGCTGCACCAGCACCAGCAGCTGCGGCGGCAACGTTGCCTCCATTATTGACCGCGTCCTCGGCAGCGTCGACACGTTCGCTGGTCTCCACGACCTCATTAACGTCGGCGGCCTCGGCAGCGACAGCCTCGGAACCGTTTCCGCGCTCTGCAGCAAGCTTCGCCAAGATCTCAGCCTTCTCGTCCTTCGTGCGGTAATCCAGGGCGATAACCAGGAAGAAAGAAGTAAAGAAGGCAACTGCAATGCCCACCATGTAGCCGAGCATCGGGCTCATCGCGGGAATGGTCAGCAAGGAGGTGAACACGAACGCGCTCGCCTTGACGTTGAAGAAGCCCATCACAGCGCCACCTAGGGCACAGCCCGGCAGCAACGAGAGGTAAGAGCGGCGGAAGCGCAAGAGCACACCGTAGAGGGAAGGCTCGGAAATACCACCGAGGAGCCCGGCCAGTGCGCCACCTAGGGAAACCTGGCGCATGGTGGTGTTTTTCTCACGTACAGACATGACGAAAACACCAGTCACGACGCCGAAGCAGGCGAAGTTCCAGGCACCCATGGGGCCTTGGATGAAGTCGTAGCCGAGGCTGTTGATGTTCTGCAGCATGATGGCGTTGAGCGGCCAGTGCAGACCCAGAGGAACGAGGAAGGGGTACAGCAGCGGAATGATGATCGCAAGAACAAAGGAGTTCCAGTTGTTGACTGCTTCGAGGAAGTGAGAAATGCCGTTACCTACGCCGATACCGATGGGGCCAAAGACGAAAGCGGTAGCCGGGATCATCACCAGCAGGGAGAAGAAGGGCACGAAAACCATGTGCACTGCAGAAGGAATAATCTTCTTAAACAGCTTCTCCACAAAGAACAATGCGACGGCAGCGATCAGCGGTGGGAAAACCTGTCCGCCGTAGTCGTTGATAACCATCGGCAGCCCGAAGACATGGTAGGTGTACACCGTCCTACCGGCGACCTCAGAGATGTCTGCGAGGCCCTTGGCGTATTCAGGATCAGAGAACTTCAGGAATTCCGGCGTGAGCAATGCAGCCGGGATGGCGGCACCCACCCATTCGTTGGCGCCCAGCTTGCGAGCTGCGGTAGCGCCCACCATGATCGGCAGGAAGTAGAACACCGAACGCCACATGGCGTGCATGAATTGGTACGTGGGCGGCTGGTTCTCAGCGCGGAAGTCCTGCAGACCGAAAGTGTCTGCTAGGACCAGCATGGTGATAATCAGCGAGGCGCCCAGCAGAGCCCACAGAATCGGGCGGAACGTGTCGGAAAGAACTTCGAACCCGTAATCGATCCATGAGTACTTTCCACGAACGCCACCGTATTCCTTCTTGGAGGATGCGGCCTTGGCATCAGAGTCGGCCATACCAGGCAATGCTTTGATGCCTGCGTAGTATTCGGCGACTCCCCCACCCATGATCACCTGAAGGCCGGTAGATCCCTGGGGGACGACGCCCATCACGGCGTCATTGCTGTCGAGTGCCTCAATATCGGCTTTTGATTGGTCAGCCAGTTGGAAGCGCAGTCGTGTCGCGCAGTGAGTCAAACTGGTGACATTCTCAGCGCCACCGACCTTGTCCAGAATGAACTGTGACACGGTCGCGGTGTTTGTCGACATGAGCGAACCTTTCTAAGTTGTGCTCAATTAATGGTCTCACCCAGTGTATGGCCCCAAAACAGAAGCAAACAAATACAAAAACAACACACCTGACCGTGATAAACCACATCGCACGCTTCTTACTGCGCTTTTCTTAAGCGATACTCCACACGACCCCAAATAAGTGTGAAAAACAACATAGGCGCAGATTTACTACTGATCTAGTTATCCGTGCACGAGGGTATGAAAAAGCCGCCGGGCGCTAATGGCGCCCGGCGGCTTGTGCTAGCTAGAGCTACTGGTAACTAGTTACCAGCGAGCTTCTCGCGGAGAGCAGCGAGCTGCTCGTCAGATGCGAGGGAACCAGCGGTCTCGGTAGCCTCTGCGGCCGGAGCTGCCTCAGAGGTCTCGGAGGAGTAGTTGGTTGCGCCGGCTTCTGCAGCTTCTGCGGCAGCAGCACGGTGCTTCTCGATCTGAGCAGTGTGGAGCTGGTGACGACGCTCGGACTCTGCGTAACGAGCTTCCCACTCGGCGCGCTGGGTCTCGAAGCCCTCCAGCCACTCGTTGGTCTCGGGGTCGAAGCCCTCGGGGAAGATGTAGTTACCCTGCTCGTCATAGGAGTCAGCCATGCCGTACTTGGAGGGATCGAACTCTTCGGTGTAGTCCTCGTCAGCCTGCTTGAGGGACAGGGAGATGCGACGACGCTCGAGGTCGATGTCGATGACCTTGACCATGACCTCTTCACCAACGGCAACAACCTGGTCCGGAACCTCAACGTGGCGCTCAGCCAGCTCGGAGATGTGAACAAGACCCTCGATGCCCTCTTCAACGCGAACGAACGCACCGAAGGGAACGAGCTTGGTGACCTTGCCCGGAACAATCTGGCCCACAGCGTGAGTGCGAGCGAAGACGCGCCACGGATCCTCCATGGTGGCCTTCAGAGACAGGGACACGCGCTCTCGGTCGAGATCGACGTCGAGAACCTCAACGGTGACCTCGTCGCCAACTGCAACAACCTCAGAGGGGTGATCAATGTGCTTCCAGGACAGCTCGGAGACGTGGACGAGACCGTCAACGCCGCCAAGGTCAACGAATGCACCGAAGTTGACGATGGAGGACACGACGCCCTTGCGGACCTGGCCCTTCTGCAGCTGGTGCAGGAACTCAGACCGAACCTCAGACTGGGTCTGCTCGAGCCATGCGCGGCGGGAAAGAACAACGTTGTTGCGGTTCTTGTCCAGCTCGATGATCTTAGCTTCGATCTGCTGGCCGATGTACGGATCCAGCTCGCGAACGCGACGCATCTCGACGAGGGAAGCAGGCAGGAAGCCGCGAAGGCCGATGTCCAGGATCAGGCCGCCCTTGACGACCTCGATGACGGTACCGGTAACGGGCTCGTCCTTCTCCTTGAGCTCCTCGATGGCGCCCCATGCGCGCTCGTACTGTGCGCGCTTCTTGGACAGGATCAGGCGACCGTCCTTGTCCTCCTTGGTGAGGACCAGTGCGTCGATTTCGTCACCGACGGAAACAACTTCACCGGGGTCAACATCGTGCTTGATGGACAGCTCGCGGGAGGGGATGACACCCTCGGTCTTGTATCCGATGTCCAGAAGGACTTCGTCGTGGTCAACCTTGACGACGGTACCTTCGACGATGTCACCATCGTTGAAGTACTTGATGGTTGCGTCGACCGCGGCGAGGAAATCCTCAGCAGAGCCAATGTCGTTAATGGCTACCTGAGGGACGTTATTTGTGGGCATATGTAAAAGTGCTCCGAAAATGGCCTAGGAAGTCTGTAAACGGACAGATTAGGCACGTCAGAAAACACCCTTGAACTGGAAGATATAATTCCAAGCCGAGAGGCTTTCCTGCTAGCGACGCGGCCGGGCCTTCCTAGTGTTTACCCAAGCTGCGAAACCGCGAGCTGACGCACGGAATCAACAATAGCACATACCCGCTGCTTATGCCGCCTAGTGCGCCGCCTCGTCCCAGTTAGAACCGTGCCCACTGCTGACTTCCAAAGGAACACTTAGCTCGATGGCGTTGTCCATCTCATCCTCAACGATCCTGCGCACCTTATCCAGCTCGCCCTTCGCCACCTCAACAACGAGCTCGTCGTGTACCTGCAGCAGCACCCGGCTGCGCACGCCTGCGTCACGCAACGCGGCGTCAACACGCAGCATCGCAACCTTGATGATGTCAGCTGCAGTTCCCTGAATCGGCGCATTAAGTGCGGCACGCTCCGCGTTTTCCCGTACGACCCGGTTATCACTGTCCAGCTCCGGCAGATAGCGACGCCGCCCGAACATCGTTTCCGTGTAGCCAGACTGGCGAGCCTGCGTGACCGCACCGTCCAAATAGGCCTTAACCCCACCGAAACGCTTGAAGTAGTTATTCATGATCGATTTGGCCTCGCCCGGGGTGATATCCAACTGGCCGGACAACCCATAGGCAGACAGGCCATAAACCAGGCCGTAAGACATGGCTTTCACCCTGCGTCGCAACTCCGGCGTGACTTCCTCCACCGGCACGTCAAACACCCGGGAGCCCACATAGTTGTGTAGGTCCTCGCCCTGACGATACGCCTCGACGAGGCCTGCATCCTCCGACAAGTGCGCCATCACGCGCATCTCGATCTGCGAATAGTCAGCCGTCAGCAAAGTCTCGTATCCATCCCCGACCACAAACGCGGAGCGAATCTCACGCCCCGCAGGTGTACGGACCGGGATGTTCTGCAGGTTCGGGTCGGTCGAAGACAAACGACCCGTGGACGTCACCGTCTGCTTGTACGTAGTGTGGATGCGACCGTCAGCGGCTACGCACTTGATCAGCCCTTCCAGGGTGGTCTTCATCTTCTGGTTTTCTCGATGGGCTAGGAGCTGATCGAGGAATGGGTGCGGGTGATTTTTGGCCAGCGCCTCGATTTCCTTCGCAGCCGTGGAATATCCGGTTTTGGTCTTCTTAGTTTTCGGCATCTCGAGCGTGTCGAAAAGCACCACCTGAAGCTGCTTGGGGCTGGACAGGTTCAAATTTGGATCCCCGGCTAGTTCGCGCGCCGCGTCCTGGGCTTCATTGACTTTCAGCTGGAAATGGTCTTTCAGCTCCTGCAGTTTGTCGATGTCAACAGCGATACCCACCGCCTCCATCTGCGCCAGGATTGGCACCAGTGGCAGCTCCAGGTCGACATAGAGCTCGAAGGATTCAATCTCTTGGAGTTGCTGGGTGAGCACCGCTGACAATTCCATCACCGCCGCTGCCTCGTGAAGCAGATACTTCAGTGCGGCAGAATCATCCGCGGCGTCATCAAGCAAAGACATTTGGCCAGAAGGCTGCTCGATATCTAGGGTTTTCTTCGTGTGCCTCTGGTACACATCGTGCAGGTCGTAGGTGCGCTGACCGGGCAGCAACAGGTAGGCAGCTAAGAGGGTGTCGTGTGCAATGCCGTCCAGGTCGAACCCACGGCCGCGCAGCATGTGCCAGGCGGCCTTCGCCCCGTGGAAGAACTTCGGCTGATCGCTTGCAAGCCACTGAGCCAAGGCGCGCTCATCGTTTTCAGACATGTCGGATGTACGAATAATGACGCCGCGATAATCCGCATCCACGATCGCTAACGCTGTGCAATCGCCGTCACCAGGCTTGGCACTACCCGCGCACACCACGGCGCGTCCGCCCGGGGTTTCAAGGAACTCCGCCAGAGGTTGTTCGGCGACCTCGACGGAGGAAAGATCGACATCACTGCCGGCGCTAGCGTTGCCGGTGCCCGTGGAAGGCTGCATCTGCTGCGATTGATCGTTATCGGACCCCAGGTTGGGAAGCGTTGCCAGAACACGTTGACGCAGTTGGTTGCCGAATTCCAAAGAATCAAAGGCGTCCGCGATCGCGACGATGTCGGCCTGGCGGAACTCTAGATCTTCAGGCTTGTAGGGCAGGTCAAGGTCCTTGACCATTTCCGTAAGCTCACGGTTGAGACGGACCTGCTCGACCCGCTCCCGCAGCTTCTCACCAACTTTGCCTTTGACTGAATCTGCCTGCTCGAGCAACTGCGCGAGACTGCCATAGCCAACAATCCACTTCTGCGCTGTCTTTTCCCCAACCCCGGGAATCCCCGGCATGTTGTCCGAAGGGTCCCCCCGCAACGCCGCAAAGTCTGGGTATTGCTGTGGAGTGAGGCCGTACTTCTCCTCCACGGCCTCGGGGGTGAAACGGTGCAACACGCTGACGCCCTTCATCGGGTACAGAACCGTAGTCGCACTATTGACTAGTTGGAAAGAGTCGCGGTCGCCGGTAACGATAAGGGTTTCAAAATCCCCTTCGGCGGTAGCCTCGGTGGCGAGGGTAGCGATGATGTCGTCAGCCTCATAATTTTCTTTCTCAAGGGTCGCGATACCAAGTGTCTCGAGAAGCTCCTTGATCAGCCCCACTTGCCCCTTGAACTCTTCCGGCGCACTTTCACGCTGAGCCTTGTACTCCGGAAACATTTCGCTGCGGAACGTTGTGCGCCCAACGTCGAAGGCCGCGGCGATATGCGTGGGCTTTTCCTTGGAAATCAGGTTGGAAAGCATGGATACAAAGCCGTAGACGGCATTCGTGCACTGGCCAGAAGAGGTGGAAAATTTCTCCGCTGGCAGCGCATAAAAAGCGCGAAAAGCCATGGAGTGGCCGTCGATGAGCATCAGTCGTTTGGGGGAAGTCACGGCGTCGATCCTACTTAAATTTGAACAATGTTGACCATGCGCTAAACTATCCAAGCGCGCCCCAGTAGCCCAATTGGCAGAGGCAACGGATTCAAAACCCGTCCAGTGTGAGTTCGAGTCTCACCTGGGGCACCATTGAGCAGCACTTTTAGTGTTGCTCTTTTCTTGTTTTGGGGTCTAGGGGCCATTTAAGGGCCAAAAACCCACGCGCATGTGACGGGCTAAGCAGTACCAGCTCCACACTGCACACCACACGGAAAGCCCTAAGCGGGGGTACACAAACATGAACTTTGCTTCAGATTCACTAGACTCATCAACCATGAAAATCCTTCGCCCCAGGGGGCTCGCTCCCCTCGCATCACTGCTCGCTGGCGCACTAGCGCTCGCGGGATGCGTCACCAATGAAGAGGGCGGGCACCCAGAAGGGTGGGAGCCTGTCATCCCCGACCCCGTTGCTGACGTTCAGGCACTCGTGCCCCAAGAGATCGCGGATAAAGGCTCCATCACCATCGGAACCAATCCGCCTTTCGCACCAGCCGAATTCAAGGATTCCGCTGGTGAGATCATTGGTTTCGAAATCGACCTCGCCCGCGCTGCTGCCGCAGTAATGGGCCTCGAACTCAACATCCAAGATCAAGATTTCTCCATGATTTTGCCCGCCGTGCAGGCTGGATCCGTGGACTTCGGCGCATCGGGTTTTACCGATAATGAGGAACGCCGCAAACAGTACGACTTTGTTGATTTTCTCAACGCTGGAATCCAGTGGGCATCCCAGACAGGGGCTCCGGTTGATCCTGATGATGCCTGTGGGCTGACTGTGTCGGTCCAGCGCCTCACTGTCTCCGATACCGACGACATCACTCCCCGATCAGACGCGTGCGTGGAGGCCGGTAAACAACCCATTAAAAAACTTGCCTATGATTCTTCCGATGCTGCGGCTACAGCACTCGTGCTTGGCAAGGCTGATGCTTTTTCCGCTGACTCACCGGTGACCGCATGGGCGGTTGAACGCTCCGATGGGGCTATCGAACTAACGGGTGAGATTTTTGATGCAGCACCCTACGGCTGGCCGGTAGCCAAGGGCTCTGACTTGGGGCCGGCTCTGCAAGCTGCTTTGCAGCATCTTATCGACAGTGGTGACTACCAACGCATCCTGACCATGTGGGGCGTCGAAGCCGGCGCCGTCGACACAGCTGTAATGAACGGACAATAATGGCTACTCACTCTTCTTCCCCCGCAACCCCCGCGCCGATCGAGGCAAAGCAACTCCATCATCCGGGGCGCTGGATCGCCGCTGCGATACTCCTGCTGATTGCCACAAAGTTTGTGTGGTCTAGCGTCACCAACGAGGCATACCACTGGGACACCTATTTCGCGTATCTTTTGGACACTCGCGTCGCAATTGCCGCGCTACACACCCTCGAAATCACTGTCCTTGCGATGCTCATCGGTGTGGTCCTTGGCGCGATTTTGGCGGTGCTGCGCATGTCACCCAACCCCGTTTTGCGCGCGGTCAGCCTGGCCTATCTGTGGGTATTCCGCGGCACCCCAGTCTATGTTCAGCTGGTGTTCTGGGGGCTGCTAAGCAACATCTATAAATTCATAGACCTTGGCTTCACCCAGATCAGCCTCGAAACTATGCTCTCAAACGCCTTCTTCTTGGCTGTTATCGGCTTGGGGCTCAACGAATCCGCATATATGGCAGAAATCGTCAGGGCCGGCATTCAAGCCGTCCCCGAGGGCCAAACTGAAGCCTCTAAAGCGTTGGGCATGAGCTGGTGGCTCACCATGCGCCGCACGGTACTGCCCCAAGCAATGCGCATCATCATCCCGCCGACGGGCAACGAGCTCATCTCCATGCTTAAAACCACCTCCCTGGTCGTGGCGATCCCCTACACCCTCGAGCTGTACGGGCGCTCGATGGACATTGCTAACAACCTCTTCCTACCGGTTCCAATGCTTCTCGTTGCCGCGACCTGGTACCTGGTCATCACCTCGCTACTGATGGTCGGCCAGCACTACCTTGAACGATTCTTCTCTAAGGGCGCTTCCCGGCAGTTAACTGCACGCCAACTGGCTGCGCTGGCCGATGCTGAAGGTAAGCCACCTGCAAACGTGACCATCACGGACGAAAATTAAGGACTTCCCATGACTGACCAACAACTCATGATCGATGCACAGAAAGTGTGCAAGAGCTTCGGCCACCTGGAAGTCCTCAAAGGAATCGACCTTCAAGTCCCCCGCGGTAGCGTCACCTGCCTCATCGGCCCTTCGGGCTCAGGCAAGTCCACTTTCCTGCGATGCGTCAACCACCTTGAACAAGTCAATGCAGGCAGGTTGTATGTAGACGGCGAACTCATCGGCTACAAGGAAAAAGACGGCGTCCTCTATGAGATCTCCGCCAAGGAGGCCGCCCGCCAACGTGCCGACATCGGCATGGTGTTCCAAAACTTCAACCTGTTCCCCCACCGCACTGTGCTGGACAACATCATTGAGGCGCCCGTACACGTTAAATCTCAGCCGCCGGCAACGGCGAAAAAACGCGCAATGGAGCTGCTTGAACAAGTTGGTTTGGCGCACAAGGCCGACGCCTACCCCGTCCAGCTATCTGGCGGTCAGCAGCAGCGTGTGGCTATTGCCCGGGCGGTTGCTATGCAACCTAAGCTGATGCTTTTTGACGAGCCAACCTCTGCGCTTGACCCCGAATTGGTCGGCGAGGTTTTGCAGGTCATGCGCTCCCTTGCGCGTGAAGGCATGACCATGCTCGTGGTGACACACGAGATTGGTTTCGCCAGGGAGGTTGCCGACCAGGTTGCGTTCATGGACGGAGGCGTCATCGTCGAACACGGAACGCCCCAGCAAGTAATCGACAACCCCCAGCACAACCGTACCCGTGAATTCCTATCTAACCTGCTCTAAGCCACTGCCCTAATCTGCAGGGCTCATCCCCACGATAAATCCCCACCGCTCTATGTTGCGCTTTTTAGCCAACTAGGCCACGGACCAGCGCAGCGATCGCACCAAGGAATGCGACACTGAGCGCCAGCTGCCTGGCCCGTTTCCGCGGCACACGGCGCGCCACCTTACCGCCCACTACGAGTCCAGCAGTCAAGCCGATGACACCAGCCACCCACACGCTGGGTGCTGTGTGCGCCACGCTGCCGGCACCAAAGCGGGTTTTCGTCGCAACAGACACCGCACCCGTGACAATGAACAGGGGCTGCAACGTGGCTGCGAATTTATGGTGGTCCCAACGAGATGCCTGAGCATACACGGTGATCACGGGGCCGGCGATGGCAGCCAAGGTGTTCGTGAAACCACCGATGATGCCAGCGATGACTGCCCACACAGGTGAATGCACGCGGGGAATATGACGTTGTCCAAACATCACGGTAGTCAGAGCGATAAGCAGCGTTACCCCGACGAGCACCTGCAATCCGGATTTATCAATGCGAGTGATTAATAACGCCGCGGGTATCGAACCAAGCACGAGCACAGGCGCGATCAGCGCGAAATGTCTCCAGTCGATATCCGCGCGCGCAGCCCACGCCGTCCCGAAGGCTGTGATGACCGCCAGCACATTGACAATCATGACGCCTTCAACAGGGCCGATAACTATGGACAGGATTGTTGCGGCAATCAGACCGAGCCCCATGCCCGCAACACGCTGCAGACCGGCGCCAAGAGCCACCACGAGCCCGACTGTCAACGCGAGGGCCATGGCGCTTAAGCCAATTTCTTATTCAACGCTTCAACCACGTTCGGTGGAAGAATCCCCGATGTGTCCCCACCGTAGCGAGCAACTTCTTTGCTGAGCGTGGAGGAAATGTAGCCGTATTTGGGATCAGTGAGCAGGAAAAATGTATCCAAGCCCGTCATGCGGTGGTTCATCTGAGCCATGGGCAGCTCATATTCATAGTCCAATCCGCTGCGTAGACCCTTAACCAGTACGCTCACCCCATGGTTGGTGGTGTAATCAACCAGCAGCCCGCTCCAAGAATCAACATCAACGTTGTCTAGATCAGCGGCGGCCTGCTCTATGAGCTGCATGCGTTCTTCGACCGTGAACATCCCTTGCTTGTTCGGGTTGTGCGTCACTAGCACTGTGACGCGCTCAAACTGCCGTGCGGCTCGTTCGAACACATCTAAGTGCCCCATGGTGACAGGGTCGAATGAGCCTGGGCATACGACGCGCACTAGGACTCCTCTCCGCTCGCGGGAGCGTATAGTTCCGCATCAAACACAGCCATGTCCATGCGTGCGATGCCAAAGGTACGTTTCTTTAACTTCTGGGTGGTAGGGATAAGGCATTCAGGCCAGTCGGTATTGGGGGAATCCACGTGCCGTTCCACGATCACTGCGGCGCCGTCCCTCAGACAGGGAAGCAACGCCCGCACCATCTCGTTGACGGCCTCGTCCGAGAGATCATATGGAGGATCAGCCAAAACCATGTCGAAGTAGCCGGCCTGTGCAGATGCCACATAGCTCGAGGCTTTCATCTCCACCACGCTGACGCGCGGGTGACCAACGACCTCGATATTGCGCCGGATGGTTTCCACGGCTGCCGGGGATTCATCTACCAAAACAACCTCTTCCGCCCCGCGTGAGGCGGCCTCCAGCCCTAGCGCCCCCGAACCGGCAAACAGGTCGAGTACGCGGCGGCCTTCGAATCCAAAACGAACGGCAAGGGATGAAAAAAGTCCCTCTCGCGCGCGATCAGAGGTCGGCCGGGTGCCACGCGGCGGAACGCTAATCTTGCGTCCACGGGCTACACCGGAAATGATTCGAGTTTGTCCCACTGTGCTGTCAGCCTTCCTCTAGGGTCAACACTGCTTGCCCGCCTTCGACATCGGCATAGTCCGCGCATAATTTCTGCCCAACGATCCCCGGACCTGGCGCCAGTAATGGGGCGTCCAACTTCACAGCCTCAATCGTCGCCACAATAGTGCCGGTTTCAACCCGCGTACCGGGGTCAACCCGGTAGTGCACGATGCCAGCGAAGGGGGCACAAATGTTCATGGGGATAAAGTCTAACTCTTATCGATGAACTCGCGCGCGTCCACTTCAATATCACTGACTAAGCGGCGGGCAAGCTCAATATTTTTTTCCACCAATGACGCCGCGTCACGGTTTGCGCGTTCAATCAACGCGGCGTCATCAATCAACGACAGCAGCTTGACGGACTTCGTTTTTCCGGACTGGACGGTACCCAACACGTCGCCCTCGTGACGGGAGCGCAGATCAAGTTCGGCAAGTTTAAAACCGTCACTGGTGGCGGCGATGTCGCTCAACCGGGTATAGGAATCACTGTCGATCGGCTGGTGGGTGTGCAGCAAGCACAATGACGCGTGCCCGCCACGCCCGACGCGTCCCCGCAACTGATGCAACTGTGATACCCCAAAATTATCGGCCTCGCGGATGTACATCACGGTGGCATTGGGCACGTCGATGCCAACTTCGATGACGGTGGTTGACACCAGCACATCAATATCACCTCGACCGAAGGATGCCATCACAGCATCTTTGTCTTCTGGGTGCATGCGCCCGTGGAGTGCTGCCACCCGCAGGTCCGGGAAAATCTGTTGTCCGAGCATGAGGGCAACGGCCTCTACCCCACCGTCGCCTTCGATGCGCGGGCACACTACATACGCTTGGTGGCCTGCGTTGACTTCTTCACGAATGCGTTCCCAGGCGCGCGCCACCCACGCGGGTTTTTCTTCGGGCACAACGACGCTGGTGATGGGTTTACGCCCGCCGGGTAGCTGGGTGAGTGTGGAGACGTCCAAGTCGCCGAATGTTGTCATCGCGATGGTGCGGGGAATGGGGGTGGCGGTCATGACCAGCAGGTGGGGTATGACATCGCTACCGGTGTGCCGCAGACGATCGCGCTGTTGGACACCGAAGCGATGCTGCTCGTCGACGATCACGAGCCCCAGCTCGAAAAATTCGACGCTGTCTTGAATGAGCGCGTGGGTGCCAACGACAATGTCGGCCTGCCCGGAGATGATCGATAGCAGGGCGTCGCGTTTGGCGGCGGTGCTCATGGAGCCGGTCAGGCACACCACAGAAGTTCCCAGCCCCGCGCGGCCGAGCATGTTGGTGATGCCGCGTGCGTGTTGGACCGCGAGTACTTCGGTGGGGGCGAGGAAGGCGCATTGCTTTCCGGCGTCGACGACTTGGAGCATGGCAGCCAGGGCGACCAGTGTTTTACCCGAGCCAACTTCTCCTTGTAGTAGTCGGCTCATGGGGTGGGTGCTGCTGAGGTCGCGGGAGATGTCAGCGATGACATCGCGTTGGCCGCTGGTTTGCTCGAATGGCAGGCTTGCTGTGAGTTGCTGCCATGAGGGCTCTGGTGTGGGTGGGCATGGGGGTGCTGTGCGGTGGGCGGTGTCCGCTCGGCGCAGTGCCATGACGAGGGCGAGGGCGAGGGCTTCGTTGTACTTAATGCGGTCGACGAAGGGGCGTGGGCCGCGGTGGTCTGGTTGGTGGATGCCGCGGATTGCCTCGTCAAAGCTGGGGAGGTCTTCTGGTGTGTCGCCGAGTGGTTCGCGTATGGGTGGTGTGGCTTGGAGGACGGCGTTGACTGCTCCGAGGATGGCCCAGGAGGTTGTGCCTTTGCGCGCGGGGTAGATGGCGAGGTAGTCCAGGGATTCCATGAGTTCTTGGAGTTGTTCGGGGGATCCGTAGTCGCTGAGCTGTGTCAGGCCCCCTCCACCGGTGGTGCGTCGGCGGGGTGTGGTGGTGTGTGCGTCTGGGTCGGTGATGACGACGTAGGTGGGGTGTGAGACTTGGGGGTTGCCGCGGAAGAATTTTACTTTTCCGGACATCATCACGCGGGCGCCTTGTGTGAGTTGTTTGGCGGGCAGGCGTGCTTGGAAGAAGGTGGCGTTGATGCTTCGTGCCCCTAGGGGTGACTGGACGTCAACGTCGACCCGGTGCATGAATTTTCCGGCGGAGGTGTAGCCGGATTGTGCCCGTGCGATGGTGCCGACGAAAGTGACGACGTCACCGTCGTTCGCGGCGTCAATGTCTACTCCGCTGCCGTGGGATGCCCAGGCGCGCGGATAGTAGGTCAGTAGTTCGTAGACGTTGTCGAAGTCGAGCTTGGCGGCTTGTTTGGGTGGGATGATGCTGCCGAGTGGGCGATCGTCGTGCCAGCCAAGCATTATTCGACCCCGATTTCAACCAGTGGGCGGATCCCCTCGGCGTGGACGCTGACGACAGAGATGTCGCCGACGTCGAGTCCGTCGCGCGCGTGGTTGAGTTGTTGCTGAAGTTCAGCGACGTCATTGTCGTCTAGGAAGGGTTCGCCCTGTAGGAGGGTCACTAGTTCGCCGCCACGTTGGAGCATGTGGGTGCAGGTGTCTAGGAGGCATTGTTGGACGGTGGTTGCGGTGGCTAGTGGTGCGTCGTCGAAGACACGTGCGTTGAAGGCTCCGTATTGCCAGTCTGCGTAGGATGCGTAGGTGTTGGGGGTGGTGTTATCGACGATGCGTGCGACCCGCATGCTGGAGGCTGCGTCGCCCATGCTGAAGCAGTCGACGGCGAAGGGGGATGCGGGGTCGTGGACGGCGAGGGCGGCGATTCCGCGGACGGGGCAGTCACTGTGGACGATGCTCAGTGTTTTGCCGGCGGCTGTGCACGCGAGTTCTGCGGAGATCAAGTCGCGGCGGCTGAGCACACCGTTGGGGATGAGGACGACTTCTGTGGCGGCTTCTGCCCGTAGGGATGCGGCGAAGGCATTGACGGCGTCTTCGTTGAAGGTGGCAGTGGGGCTGGTGTTGTTGCTGGGGCTGAGCACGCGCACGCCTGCGTCCTCGAAGAGGTTCACGAGGGGCCCTTCGGGCACCACGGCCACCAGGACGCGTTCGGGTTGTGACGTCGCGGGAGCTGGGGGCAGCACTTCGAGCCTCAGGCCGCTGACGATGGGGGCGCTGGTGTAGAGCAGTTCCACGACCTCGCCTGGTTGGGTTGTGTGAATGTGGGTCTGGGCGGCGTGGCCTTCGGGGGCGATGATGAGGCTGTTGCCCATGCCTTCGAGTGCTGTACGCAGGGCGTCAAGGTCGATCTGCCGCTCACCAGTCGATTCCAGGTACGCCATGACCTCCATTTCTGGCTGGTTGGCTAGGTCATCGACAATTGTCGGATGCGTTTCAACCGGTGTGCCTTCGAGGTAGGACAGCAGGCTGGATAGCAGCACGACGAAGCCTGCACCACCTGCGTCTACCACCCCTGCTTCGCGCAGGGCACTGAGTTGCGAGGGGGTATTTTGCAATGCTGTTTTTGCGGCTGTTGTGGCCTGCTGGACGACGTCATACAGGGGCGCCTGGTGATTGACGGCGTCTTCGGCGGCGACTGCTGCGGAGCGCAGCACGGTGATGACGGTCCCTTCGACGGGGTCCGCGATAGCCCGGTCGACCATGGCTCGAGCGAGGGTAAGAGCGCGGCTGATGGTGTTGCCATCTACTCGACCACCTGCGGTTGCTTCGGCTATCCCCCGCCACACTTGGCTGAGCACAACCCCGGAGTTGCCGCGCGCGCCGCGCACGGATCCTGCCGCCAGTGCCCCCGCGACGTCATCAAGGGTGAGGGATTCTACGTCGGGGTCGGGCCCGAAACGTCGGTGAACTTCTTCCACCGCCGCCGCCATGGTGTGTGCCATGTTGGATCCGGTATCGGAATCGGGGACGGGAAAGACATTCATGGCGTTGATTTCCGCCCTGTGCTCCCCTAGCGCGGCAGCTGCTACGCATGCCCAGCGATACACGCCGGCGCCGTCAAGGGCGGTCGGATAGGGGGAATCCGCAGACGCCCCCGTAACCTTTGAATCCATAGGTTGAAATTCTACCAGTTGATGGGTTGGCGGCCGGCTGCGATCAAGGCCTCATTGGCTCGACTGAAGGGGCGGGAGCCGAAGAAACCCCTGCGTGCGGATAGTGGCGAGGGGTGGGCGCTGGCGATAACCTCCATGTGCTGGCAGTCGGCGAGTGCGTGTGCCGCGTGTGCACCCCATGCCAGGGCCACCACACCGGGACGGTCGACGATGCCGATGATGGTGTCCGTGAACTTCTTCCACCCGATGCGACTGTGGGAACCCGCTTGCCCGGAGGCCACGGTCAGTGTTGTGTTGAGCAGCAGCACGCCTTGGTCTACCCAATCATCGAGGTTGCCGGTGGTTCGGGTGGTCGCTGTGTCGTCATGCAGTTCTTTGTAAATGTTGGCGAGGCTTCGGGGCAGTCGGGGTGCGTCGCTGGCAAAGCTCAATCCGACTGCGTGTCCTGGCGTGGGGTACGGGTCTTGCCCAAGGATGAGCACTCTGACTTCGGCGACGGGCATGCTGAGCGCTCGGAGGACGTTCTCGGGGTTCGGATGGATCGTGCGCGTGTCCTGGGCAAGGTGATTGATGACGTCGCGGAGCGCTTCCGGTTGTAGGCCGGCATCAAGCCAACTGTGGTCGACGGGGGCCAGCAGTGCTGCTTCTGTGTAGTCGCACCCGTGGTAGCAGTCGGCGGTGGTCATGCGAAGCTATCCCAACCGTGGGGCTGGACGGGTTGCGAATCCAGGGTGATGCGACTGTGCGCGTGTGTTTGCGCTTGTTGATTGTTCTGCGTACTGAGGATTTTTCCGATGGTGCGGAACCCCGAGGGGGTGGATTTATTGATGCAGGCGAGCAGCGTGTGATCCTCCCCACCGTGCAGCACCCACTCCCAGGGGTCGGTGCCGACGGCCCGCCCGGCCGCAATCATCAGGGCGTCCGGAGCGATCGCTTGGCGGCTGAGATCGATGTACACGCCACTGCGCTCGGCCATGGTGTTCAGGTCGTGGACAAGTCCGTCTGAGTTGTCAGTCATAGCGGTAGCACCGGTTGCGCGTGCCACGACGCCACGGCCGATGGGAATGGTGGGGGCGCAGTGAGCGTCGATGAGTGCATCGAATCCCAGCGGTAGCTCATCGGGGCCGAAGTAATTCAGTAACGCTAGACCCGCTGCCGAGTATCCGATCCTTCCTGCTGCCACCAGTCGCTGCCCCGGGCGTGCGCCGTCGAGGGTGAGGGCGGACATGCTCCCCCCGATCACTCCGATGGCTGTCACCCCGATAATGATGCTGTCTGCCGAGCAAAGGTCGCCGCCGACGGTCTGTGCACTGTAGCGTTCCACGCTGTCGCCGACGCCGCGCGCTAGTTCCGTGAGAACGGACAGTTCCGTTGTGCCCGGCGCGCTGATGGCCAGTAATGCGGCGATGGGGCGTGCGCCCATCGCTTCGATGTCGGCGAAGTTTTGGGTGATTGCTTTCACGCCGACGTCATAGGGGGTGGACCAGTCGAGGCGGAAGTGGCGACCTTCGACGAGGGTGTCGGTGGATACGACGGTGCGCGAGTTCGGTGCGAGAACCGGCAGGACCGCGGCGTCATCACCGTTTCTGCTGCTGGGCATGTGCTCCAGCATGGCGTCGATAGCTGCTCTTTCGCCGACACTGGATAGCGTGGCGGGAGTGGGTGCGGTATTCATAGGGGTTTAACACTAGTATGACGCCCATGGATTCGTCGTCGCGTGTGGTGGTCAACGGTTCGATCGTATCGTTGGTGTTGGCTGTGGGTTTGGTCGCTGGTGTTATCGGGGTGGGGCGTCATCTGGCGTTGTCTGATGCTCAGGCTCCGGTGGCTTTGTCTATTATTGATGCTCCAGAGGCGTCCAGCCAGCAGTGTTCTGATCTTCTTGAGCGCCTGCCGTCGAAGGTTGGGAGTTTTCGGGCGGTCGATCTTGTGGATCCTGCGCCGGAGGGTGCTGCTGCGTGGGCGAAGAGTTCCCAGCAGCGGGTGACGTTGCGGTGTGGTGTTGATGCTCCTGCGCAGTTTAGTGCGCTGAGTGTGGTGGATGACGGGTGGATGCGTGTCGGGGATGAGACCCCTGGGTCGACGTTGTCGACGTGGTATCGGGTGGGTTCTACCCCTGTTGTGGCTGTGACGGCGGATCAAGATGCGGATTCTGCTGTGTCTGAGTTGCTTGAGCAGGTTGGTAGTGGTGATGGGCCTGCGGCTGATCCGCATCCGGTGGCTTTGTCAACTCTTGATCCTTCCGGAGATGGGGCCGAGGTGCTGTCGCGACAATGCCGTGGTTTGATGGCGGCCCTGCCGCAGGTGCATGGTTACACGTTGCGTGTGTTGGATGCCTCCGAGGTGGGCCCTGGGGTTGCTGATAGGACGATGGCTGCGTGGGTGGCTGAGGGCCGAGAGCCGGTCGTGGTGCGTTGTGGTGTGGCGCTCCCCCAAGCCTATGAGCCCGGTGCTGCGTTGCAGCAGGTTAATGACGTCGCGTGGCTGGAGGACAGCACGTTGGGCAACGGTACGACTGCGTCGACGTTGTATGGGTTGGGTTATCAGGAGGTTGTGGCTGTTAATTTACCGCAAGCTCTTGGTACCGAAGTGTTGACGCCTTTATCGAATGCGATTGCGAAGAATCTGCCCGAACAGCCCCAGCCCTAGCCCTTAGTCCTCTACGCTGGCCCCAGGTTTGTAGAGGCGGGGGTTGCGCGGGGCTGGCCTTGCTAGGGCTGGATTCGGCTGGAGTGAGTTAGTTAGTGCTCAGTGCTCGCTCGATCAGTATGTCGAGTAGCTGCTGGTAGCTGTAGCCGCTGGCTTGAAGCACCTGCGGGTACATGGAGATCGGGGTGAATCCGGGCATGGTGTTGACCTCGTTGACGACGGGCCCGTTGTCAGTGAGGAAGAAGTCCACGCGACTGAGTCCACGGCAGCCGAGAGCGCGGAACGCTGTGATGGCCTGGTTTTTCAGTTGTGATGTTGCTTCTTCGCCGATTGGGGCGGGAATTAGCGGCGCAACTACGTTGTCGAGGTATTTGGTGTCGAAATCGTAGAAACCTTCTTCCCCTTCATCTGTTCCCTGCAATTGCGCGGGTACGGATGCGATGACACGGCCGTCAGGAAGTTCAAGAACACCTACTTCTACTTCGTCGCCGATGATTTCCGATTCTATGATGACCTTCGCGTCGTGTTCGCGGGCTAGCGTCACGGCGTCATCGAAATTCTCCCAGGAGGTGACACGAGAGATACCGATGGAGGAACCACCACGGGCGGGCTTCACAAACACCGGGAGCCCGAGTTCTTCCCGCAGTTGCTGGCCCAAGTCTGTGCTGTCGCCTGGGTAGAGGATGTGTTCGCGGCCGATCGCAAGACCCGCGGCACCCAGAATCTTCTTCGTGTATTCCTTGTCCATGCAGGCAGCCGATGCGAGCACACCGGGCCCAACATAGGCCACACCGGATAGCTCGAACAGGCCCTGGATCGTGCCGTCTTCACCGAAGGGGCCATGCAGGCAGGGGAATACCACGTCCGCCTCGAATAGCAGCTGCCCGTCAGAGGTTGTGAACTGCCCCTTGTGCACGGGGTCGAGCGCCAAAGTAATCGCCTCAGTGAGCTCTACCTCGGGCAACGTGCGCCCATCAACCACCAATTTGGTGACGTCGCGCTGCCCCACCGTCCACACACCCTCGCGGGTAATACCCACGGGGAAAACCTCATAGGCGTCAGGGTCAAGGTGGCTCATAATCGCACCGGCGGTCACGCAGGATACAGAGTGCTCCGAACTGCGACCACCATAAATGATCGCTACTCGGATGGGTGCGGAAGAATTCTTAGCGGATTGCTCAGTCACGACCAACTACTCTACCCCCCGCTACTCTGCTTTCTTAGAGCGCCCCATGAGCGCGCCGACCATGTCGGCTACCGCCAAGCCGTTGTGGCACACATCAAACACCGCGCGGGTGATAGGCATCTCCACACCATGTTCCACAGCCAGCTCATACACAGAACGCGAACTAGTCACACCCTCCGCCACCTGACCGTGTGTTGCATGAGCCGCCTGCTCCAACGTATCCCCCTTGCCCAAACGCACACCGAAACTACGATTGCGCGACAACGGAGACGAACAGGTAGCAATCAAGTCACCCACACCAGCAAGCCCCGCGAACGTCCGCGCATCGGCCCCCAACGCCTCACCCAAACGCGTAATCTCCGCAAGCCCACGCGTCATCAACGACGCCACAGTGTTCTCCCCCAACCCCTGGCCACTAGCCATGCCACAGGCCAAAGCAATAACGTTCTTACACGCACCACCGATCTCACAGCCAACCACATCCGGGTTGGTATAGGGACGAAAATACGGAGCTGCAACCGCATTCTGAATAAACTCAGCACGCTGCTGATCAGGGCACGCAATCACCGTCGCCGCAGGCTGCTCCAACGCAACCTCGCGAGCAAGGTTTGGCCCAGACAACACCGCAATACGTTGAGCATCAACCCCCGCGACGTCAGCAATAACCTCGCTCATCCGCTTACCCGTCCCCTTTTCGATGCCCTTAGCCAAAGACACAATCGACGCATCCGAGCCAATCAAATCCCGCCACTGGGCCAAGTTACCGCGCAGCGTCTGGCTAGGAACCGCAAGTACCACGATATCCGCACCATCCAAAGCCTGCGCCGCATCCGCAGTAGCCGAAATACCAAAAGGCAGAATCAAACCAGGCAGGTAATCATGATTTTCCCGCGTGATCTGGATGCTACGCGCAGCATCCGCGCGCCGGGACCACAAACGCACGCTGGAACCTGCGTCCGCGAAAACCTTCGACAGCGTGGTTCCCCAGGAACCAGCCCCCATAACAGCAACCGTGGGAGAAGACATGTGGGTATCCATACAGACGAAACTACCCGAATAGGCGGTAAGTTTGTGGTATGCAAGCTACACACAGCACTGATTCACTCGCCCCTCTCAACGTGATTCCCGCGCACCCCGCGCAACTATTCACCAAGCCAGTTTTCGCCGCAGGAGCGGTGCTGTTCAGACAGGGACGCGTCGCTGTAGTACACCGTCCCCGATACGACGACTGGTCTTTACCCAAAGGCAAAGTCGACCCCGGTGAGTCGCTACCCGAAACCGCAGTGAGGGAAATCAAGGAAGAAACCGGGTTTGACGTTACCCTCGGAGGGTTACTCGGCCATGTCAGCTATCCCCTGGGCAAGCGCACCAAAGTGGTCTACTACTTCACTGCGGACGCACCCGAGGGCGAATTCGAGCCCAACAATGAATGCGATCAGCTACTGTGGCTGTCCCCGGAGGAAGCCACCGCCAGGGTCAGCTACCCGATGGATAAAGACATCATCGAACGCGCTGTAAAGCGCACCGCCCACCCCGTCGATGCGCGCGTATTGTTGGTACGCCACGCACATGCACACCCTCGCCGTACCTGGACCGGGGACGATTCGATGCGCCCACTGGATAAAAAAGGACGCCGCCAGGCCGACGCTCTAGTTCGAGTGCTGGACGTATACAATCCGACGGGCTTGTATACAGCAAGCCCGGATCGATGCATGACGACCATCCGCCCCTTCGCCATGGCAACGATGATGGACCTCACAATTGAGCCAGCCTTCGATGACGACACCTATGCCACAGACCCCCGGGCAGCAACCAAAGCGCTGTCGACAATCGTCAGCTCCGGCGGCACCACAGTGGTGTGTTCCCAGGGGCTGGTTATCCCGGAGCTTTTAGGCAGCCTCGATGAATCCTTGCGTGGCGCGAGCGCGAAAAAAGCCTCCGTGTGGGTGCTTGATTTCCACAAGGGCAGCCTGGTTGCTGCCGACTATATTGAATCCCCGCTGCCGGTGAAATAGCCCCGGCAGCACCACATGCCCGAGAGCCTAAGGTCCGCAGTGGCTAGAGGGTGACTGGTTTAAACGCTGGACGCTGGGCTTCAAAAGAAGCGATGGCCTCTTCCTTGCGCAGGGTAAGCCCAATGTCGTCGAGGCCTTCGAGCAGACGCCAACGTGTGTAGTCGTCAACATCGAAGGGGAGGATGACTCCACCAGCCGTCACTAGGCGCTCGTTAAGATCAACGCTGAGCTCAAGACCCGGGGTTTGTTCCAGTAGCTTCCACAGCGTTTCAATGTCATCCTGGCTCATTTGGGCGGCAAGCAGACCTGCCTTGCCCGCGTTGCCGCGGAAAATGTCGGCGAAGCGGGAGGAAAACACCACGCGGAAGCCATAATCCATGAGCGCCCAGACTGCGTGCTCGCGGGAAGAACCAGTACCGAAATCCGGCCCTGCGACCAGCACAGAGCCCTCGCGGTAGCCGTTCTGGTTGAGTACGAAATCAGGATCGTTGCGCCATCCTGAAAACAGCCCGTCTTCGAATCCAGTGCGCGTCACACGCTTCAGGTATTGGGCGGGGATAATCTGGTCGGTGTCGACGTTGGAGTGGCGCAGTGGAACACCAGCACCGATGTGAATACTAAATTTTTCCATGACCTTTAACTCTCTGCTAGCTGTCTAAATGTCTGCGGGGCTGGCTAGCGTTCCGACGATGGCCGTAGCGGCAGCTACCTGAGGTGACACAAGGTGGGTGCGACCGCCTTTGCCCTGGCGTCCTTCGAAGTTACGGTTTGAGGTCGACGCGCTGCGCTCGCCCGGGGACAGCTGATCGGGGTTCATGCCTAGGCACATCGAGCATCCCGGTTGGCGCCACTGAGCCCCAGCTTTGGTGATGATCTGGTCGAGGCCCTCTTCCTGGGCCTGCTGGCTAACACGCGCAGAACCAGGAACCACCATCATGCGTACATCGGGATGGATGCTGCGCCCATCGAGAATTTCCGCAACTGCGCGAATATCCTCGATACGTCCGTTGGTGCAGGAGCCTACGAATACTGCGTCGATCTTGATATCACGCAGCTTGGTACCCGGCGTGAGATCCATGTAATTCAGTGCCTTTTGTGCCGCGGCTTTGTCTGCGTCGTTGGTGAAGTCCTCGGGGCTGGGGATGGCCGCACCCAGCGGCAGGCCTTGTCCGGGGTTGGTTCCCCAAGTAACAAAGGGGGTGAGGCTGCTGGCGTCGATGTCGACCACCGTGTCGAACACGGCGTCATCGTCTGTGCGCAAGCTCCGCCAATAAGCTACAGCATCGTCCCAGTCTTGCCCAGTCGGCGCGTGGGGGCGGCCTTTGAGATAATTGAAGGTGGTCTCGTCGGGGGCGATCATGCCGGCACGGGCGCCCGCTTCGATCGACATGTTGCAGATGGTCATGCGGGCTTCCATCGACAGCTTTTCGATGGCCTCACCGCGGTATTCGATGATGTGACCTTGCCCGCCACCGGTACCGATCTTGGCGATGATGGCCAGAATGAGGTCTTTGGCTGTCACGCCGGGCTGCAGTTCGCCCGAGACGTTAATAGCCATGGTTTTGAAGGGCTTGAGCGGCAGGGTTTGGGTGGCTAGAACATGCTCGACTTCGGAAGTACCGATGCCGAAGGCGATAGACCCGAATGCGCCGTGGGTCGCGGTGTGGGAGTCGCCGCACACCACCGTCATACCGGGCTGCGTGAGTCCCAGCTGGGGGCCGACTACGTGGACGATACCTTGGTCTAAGTCGCCCATCGGGTGGATACGCACACCGAATTCTTCACAGTTTTTACGCAGTGTTTCCACCTGCAGCCGAGAAATCATGTCCTTAATCTCGGTGATGGCCCCGGTTTTGATACCTTCAGTGGGGACGTTGTGATCTTCGGTTGCGATGGTCAGGTCGGGCCGCCGAACGCTGCGTCCGGCGAGACGGAGGCCATCGAAAGCCTGCGGTGATGTGACCTCATGGAGCAGGTGGAGGTCGATGTAGATGAGGTCCGGTTCGCCGTTGCTACCGTGCGCGACGATGTGGTCGTTCCACACCTTTTCTGCCATAGTCAGGGGCTGGCTGACTGCGGTCATAATTCGTCGTCTCCTTATCCGATCTCGCGTGAGTAACTCACAAGATAGCTTCCCACAATGCGAGATGTTAATATCACTGTATGGGACAGTATAACGCAGAGGGCGAAACAACACGAAGCAAGGGCACCCGCTCCACCCCCGAGGACGTCAGCGGCATCAAAGTCCTTGACCGCGCCGTGCTGATCATGGAAGCAATTGCCACCAAACCGCGCTCTTTAGGGGAACTCTCGGAAGCCACCGGACTCCCCCGCGCAACCACACACCGACTAGCCACCGCGTTAGAAGCACACCGTCTCTTGTGGCGCACAAGCAGCAACCAATGGGCAATCGGTCCGCGCGCAGAACAACTGGCGGGTTTGCAACAGGACAGGCTTCTTGACGTCGCGGAACACATCATGAGCACGGTGCTCGACGACACCAAAGAATCCGTGCAGCTCTACCGCCAGACAGGGCTTCAACGTATTTGTGTCGCCAGCATGGAGCCCAAAACCGGGTTGCAAAACACTGTCCCTGTGGGTACGAGGATGACGCTGCGAGCCGGTAGCGCTGCGAAGGTCTTTGTAGCCTTCGGCGATGAAACACTGCGCGAAGCAGTACTACCGCAAGCCCCGTTTAGCACCGAAGAACTTAGCGGGGTGGTCTCTAAAGGATGGGCAGAGTCGATCAGCGAACGCGAACCGGGTCTAGCCAGCGTGTCGGTACCTGTGTTCTTTGAGGACAAACTTATTGCTGCCTTATCCATTTCAGGCCCTGCAGAGCGTTTGGGCGACACCCCAGGCAAGCGCTTCGGCCCAACGTTGGTCAGCGCATCCGAGGCGATCACCCAAGCCATGCTCTAAAACTCAGCCCCAGGGTTTTATGAGAAGTCGACCTTGCCGTCGGTGATACGCGCGCTTTCCCCTTCGTAGTTCACCTCAATGAAGTCTTTGCCCACGTGGGCCTCGAACCCGTCGAAGCCCGGCACCACTACGACGGCACCCTTGTCCAGCCTGCGCACGTCGGTGGGCTTGGCCGTATTGCCGCCACGCTGGCGCTCAGCGATGTAGCCGCACACTTGCCAGCTAAGGCCAAGGACGACGACATCCAGTCGTTGTTCATCGAGCTGCACTACACCGCCGACGGCGACGATGACCCAGCAATGGGGACCACAGCGCTGATTGACGACTTCACCGACTATCAGCCGCCGGCCCAGTAGCTGACGACATAGCAAATCCCGGAGCCTGTAAAACTCCGGGATTATTTTTGTACCCCGTACGGGATTTGAACCCGTGTTACCGGCGTGAGAGGCCGGCGTCCTAGGCCGCTAGACGAACGGGGCATATGCGCTCTATGCGACGAAGATCAACTATATAGAGCGCAGCGATCTTTACCAAATAAGGTCGCTGAACTGCGGCAACACCCACACTGCCCGTGCCCGACCCAGGCTGCGACCGTCCACGATAACCAACCGGTTCAGCGCCACCGGCCCAATGCGATCCCAACCGCGCGACGCGTGCTGGGTTTCGCGCCGACCCTGTACCCAGGTATGAATATCGTGTCCCAGCATGCACCGACACTCCCGCGCCTGATCCCTAGCGTCACCGATGCTCCTGTCGGAGGTGGTTTCCGCAGCAGACGGCGCTGCGTGCGGATGCGAATCTTCGCTTTCTATGTCGATGAGTAGACGCACCCCATGGGGGTCGATATCGGCGGCGAACCACGGTTGCGGCTGTGCTGCCCCTTCAGTCGAATTCAGCGATAGCCCGGCACGAGGGATCGTCATTGGGTTGAGTGCCTCGACTACTCCCAACCGCGCATTTACCCCATCGGCGGTGGTGAGGCGCAGCGGCCGCCCCACTTCGCAAACGTCAATCGAGGCGTAGTGCCACACAGATGGCCGTACCTCACCTCCAGGCAGGGTAATGACGTCGCGATGGTCGATGTAGACAACACTGCCGTCGGTTTGCACGCGCACACAGGTGCCGGGTTCTATCTGGCTGATGCGTGAGGGGTAGGTGGCACGTAGGTCTTGGAGGGCTTGAATGAGTTCTTCATCTGTAGATGTCCAACCGATGCCGCGCAGTTCGAGCGCTCCGAATAGTGCAGGAAGGGAGAGTCTTGGCTGCCCTTCCCAGGTGTCGCGCAGTTCTTCGAGGACGCGTGGAATGCGGGAAGGGTCAAGCATTCTGTCATCATAGCGCCCTGGTGCCCGTCTGAACTCAGGCAGATACGCAACAGCGCCTCACCCAACTATGTGGGTGAGGCGCTGTATTTCGTACCCCGTACGGGATTTGAACCCGTGTTACCGGCGTGAGAGGCCGGCGTCCTAGGCCGCTAGACGAACGGGGCTAGCGTTAGCAGTAGAAACTGCAGCTGGCCTACCTGGACTCGAACCAAGAATGACGGTACCAGAAACCGTAGTGTTGCCAATTACACCATAGGCCATCGTTTACTTTCGCGATCTGAGTCGGCCGCGTAAGCAACGAGGAATAATATAACCACAGCAAACACGCGCCTGCAAATCAGCAGGCCACGTGATTAAAACTGTGAGGGTGTAGACCTAGCCTTGCGCAGACTCGCTCCCCCACGGGGTTTGGGCCAAACAGGATCGCAGACGGTTGAGCGTCGATTCTTTGCCCAGCAGTTCCATGGACTCAAACAGTGGGGGTGAGATAGCTTCGCCGGATACGGCCACTCGGAGTGCGCCGTAGGCCTTACGCGGCTTCAGCTCAAGCTCCTCGATCAGCTTGGCTGAGAGGGCCTTTTCGATGGCGTCAGTGGTGAAGTCGTCAACGCCTTCAAGAACGTTGATGGCTTCGGTCAGTGGCTGCACGGCGTCATCGTTGAGATTCTTCTTCGCCGCCTTGTCATCCAGCTTGATGTCCTCATCTGCAGTGACGAGGAACTTCAACAAGCCCCATGCGTCTTCGAGCTTCTTGATGCGTGTCTGCACCTGCTCTGCCGCAAAAGCGAATTTGTCCGCCGGGTAATCAGCGGGGAAGTCCTTGTACTCCTCCAGGTAGGTACGCAGGCGTGTGGTGAAGTCATCGAGTTCCAGCAAGCGGATGTGATCGGCGTTGATCGCTTCGAGCTTCTTCTGATCAAAGCGCGCAGGGTTACCCAATACGTCGGCCACGTCGAAGTTCGCGACAAGCTCATCGATGCTGAAGATGTCCTGGTCCTTGGACAGGGACCATCCGAGGAGCGCCAGGTAGTTGAGCATGCCTTCGGGGATGATGCCCGCATCACGGTGATTGAACAGGTTGGACTGCGGGTCACGCTTGGACAACTTCTTGTTGCCCTCACCCATCACGAAGGGCAAGTGACCAAACTCCGGGGTGCGTTCCGCGACACCGATGCGGATCAGGGCTTCGTAAAGCGCCAACTGGCGCGGGGTGGAGGGCAGAAGGTCTTCACCACGCAGAACATGGGTAATGCCCATCAGCGCGTCGTCCACTGGGTTGACGAGGGTGTACAGCGGGGCACCGTTGGAACGGGCCACAACGTAGTCAGGCTGAGTCTCGGGCTTGAACTCGATCTCGCCACGCACGAGGTCGTTCCACTTCCACACCTTGTTCGGCATCCGTAGACGCCACACAGGTTTACGCCCTTCCGCTTCGAACGCTGCGATCTGCTCTTCGGTGAGGTCGCGGTCGAAATTATCGTAACCCAGTTGCGGGTCGCGGCCGGCGTCGATGTGGCGCTGCTTGACCTCTTCGGCCGTGGAGTAGGCGGGATAGATCTCCCCTGCTACCTTAAGCTTTTCCAACACGTCGAGGTAAATGTCCATGCGCTGGCTCTGACGATAAGGCTCGTTGGGGCCGCCCTTTTCGACGCCTTCGTCCCAGTCCATGTGCAACCATTTCAGCGAGTCAATGATTGCTTGGTAGGACTCTTCGGAGTCTCGTTCTGCATCGGTGTCTTCGATGCGGAAGATCAGTTTGCCGCCGGTGTGGCGGGCGTAAGCCCAGTTGAATAGCGCGGTGCGCACCATCCCAACGTGGGGTGTTCCGGTGGGTGAGGGGCAAAAGCGTACGCGAACGTCAGACATAAGGCTCTATCTTACCTGGCTGCTAGAATCGGCTAGTTGTGACTTCTGCTCTCGTCTCCCACATGGCTTCTCTTTTTCCGGATCGCCCTTCAACGGCTCCGGATTTTTTGCTCTCCCGTTCCACTGGTTCGGTGCTCACGCAGGGGTCTGTAGAGACGTTCACGGATCCTTCGGCAGCGGTGGATGCGCTGAAGAGTTCCCGGGTGGAGATGGTGGTGGGGGCGCTGCCTTTCCTCCCAGCAGGAGCTGGTGGCGCGGCTGCAGCCCTGACTGTGCCCGAGGTGATCCGACGCGAGGCTACCAAGCTCCACCCGCACCAGCATTATCGGGGGCCGGCTCCCAGCGCGCATACGGTGGACACGACGCCTTCTGCTGATCAGCACGCCGCGCTAGTCGCCCAAGCGGTCGATGTACTGCGTTCAGACGCTGCCCTAGACAAGGTTGTTTTGGCGCGTGCGGTGGATTATCGCTTCGACTCCCCCACTGATCCCCTGCTGATCGCCGCTCGCCTTATCGATGGATCTTTGCACGGCAATGGTTTTATTGCTGATTTGTCTCCGGCTGGCGGTGGCATGCTTGTTGGCTGTTCGCCGGAGGTGCTGGTTCGGCGCCACGGGCGCGTTGTGTCCGCGTATCCCCTAGCGGGTTCCCTGCCCCGCAGCGAAGACAGTCAGGAAGATTTACGACGCCGCGACGCGCTGCTGTCTTCAGCTAAGGATCTGGCCGAGCACGCTTTTGTGGTAAAGAGCCTCAGGCAGTCCTTGGCCCCGTTCTGCGAGCTCAGCATCCCGGAAAAGCCGGAGGTCACTGCCACCCGAGAGATGTGGCATTTGGCTACGCCCATCACGGGCAGGTTGCGGGACGGCTCGACGACAGCATTAGAGCTCGCGATGGCTGTGCACCCGACGCCCGCGATCTGCGGTACCCCCACCTCAGATGCCTATGAGCAGATCGCCCACTTAGAACCCTTCGATCGTGGTTTTTATGCCGGCGCGGTCGGTTGGTGCGATAGCCAGGGCGATGGCGAATACATGGTAGCGATTCGTTGCGCGGAGGTCGCACCCGATTGCTTGAGTGCACGCGCGTGGGCGGGAGGCGGCATTGTCGCCGCATCGTCGCCTGACGCCGAGGTTGCGGAGGCGGAAGCTAAGCTTCGCACGATTGGCCGCGCCCTCGGCGTCTAAACCACCTCTTAGGCGCGCTCGACCGGGTTACCCAGGGTGCCGACACCCGGGATCTCGATGCGGATGTAGTCACCCGGCACCATCGGCGCGGTACCTGCCGGAGATCCGGTAGACACGACGTCACCAGGCAGGAGAGTCATGGACTCGGTGATGCGCTCAATAATCTCGCCGATCGACAAGATCATCTGATCCGAATTCGAATCCTGCTTCAGCTCAGTGTTGCCCTCGTGAGTCAGGTACGCCTTGATAGGCAGGTTGTCCAGGTCGATGGAATCAAGGTCGGTGACGATAAACGGGCCCATCGGGGCGAAAGTATCAATGCCCTTCGCACGCGCCCACTGGCCGTCAGCGAACTGAAGGTCGCGGGAAGACACATCGTTCATGATGGTGTAGCCCAGCACGACGGACTTCCAGTCTTCCGCCTTGACCTTTTTGCAGGGGCGACTGATGACCAGAGCGAGCTCGCCTTCGAACTCGACGCGGGTGGCGAAGTCCGGGATTTTGATGGGAGCCTCGGGGCCAACAACAGCCGTCGGGGGCTTCAGGAACATTGTCGGAGGCAGGGACTCAGCGCTCTTTTTGAACACCTCAGCGACGTGGTCGGCGTAGTTGCGGCCGATCGCTACTATCTTGGAGGGCAGCATGGGAGCCAACACGCGTGCTTCCTCCGCACCGTACTCTTTGCCGGTGTATACCGATTCGCTAAAAGGGTGCCCTTCGATGGCTTTGTAGCGGATGGAGTCACCCTCCCCTTCCACTACACAAAAGGTCATTCCGTCTGGTGTCGCAATTCGTCCGTAACGCATGAAACAGTAGTGTACAACTTTATTCAGGGGTTTAGCAGCTGCTTGAGGATAGCGCCCGTGGATACATCAAGGGCTAAATAGAGTTCTGCGCAGGCCAGAGCATCCGTGAGGGCATTATGGCTCGGATAATAGGGTAAGTCATACCTCCCCCGGATTCGTGCAAGCCGGAGGTCTTCGCCGCGTGGATAGGTACCCATTTTTTCCATATGTCTGCGCTCAAGGGCGAAGGTATCGACGATGGGAACATGCAGCGCCGCACCAAAGTAACGCCGACAAGCGTGTGACAAAAACCCTTGCTCGATGTTTTTAAAATGCGCCAACATCACCCGCCCGCTGAGAGCTTTTAGTAACGCCGTGAGTGCCTGCTGTGGGTCAGCGCCTGCCGCCACAGCATCGTCTGTGAGTCCGTGGATGGTGGCTGACTCTCCGACCCCCGCGGCGTCATTACCATCGTTGAGGACATAATATCCGGCCCCAGACAGGTCAATCTCCCGACCGTTAATGGGAACCCATCCAATGGATAACAGGGGGTGTTTGTGGGGGTCGAGGCCCCCGGTTTCGACGTCGACGGCGAGCAGGCGCAGTTGCTCGGACGGTGTTGACGCCGCGGGGGTTCCGGCCTCGTAAAACTGGCGGAGAGCTCCCGTTGAGGCAGCGCGCATCGCAGAGGTTGGGCGGGTGGTGTCGCCCGTGATCAGTTGTTTTAGCCAGCCTGCCATCAGATGTTCCTCACCGGGAACTTGGTTGCTAGCGCGTCTTGCATGGATTTGATGATGCGGAAAGCATCGCGGAGGTGGTCACGATCAAGACGCCCCAACGACTGCGGATCAATATGATAATCCGGGTCTTGCCCCGCACGGATGTGCGTTGCTTGGTGGCGCAACACGATGGAGTTAAGGAAGTCGAAGGCATCGGTTAGGTCCGACGCGCCACGCTCGGACACTGAGTCTCCAGCGGCTGCGGCGAGACGCTGCCGGGTGCCAACTTCTTCACTACCGCTGGCCAGGGCGAACAATCGGGCCATCTGCACGATGCCCGCAATACCACCTTTTTTGACGTCGAGCGTGTTGGCGTAATCGCCCCCGCGTTCAACGACGAGACCGCGGAAAAAGCCCAGGGGCGGCTCGCGTCGCGCGGCCAGAGCTGCCAGGTGGGCATGGAAGCGGCGCGCATTTTTGGCAGTACTGACGGCGTAACTGTGCACCCGCTCTGCTAGTTCGCGGTCACCGTGGATGGCACGCATGTCGAAGAACACCTGTGCATTGAGCAGTGCATCGGGTTCGGGCGCTGTGATCCACTGGTGAAAGGTGCGATCCCATTCGCTGGTGGTTTTTCGCCATTCGGGATTACTAGCCATCATGTCCCCGGGGCACAGTACTTGGCCGGCTACGTCGAGCCCGGTGCATACGCATTGGCTCAATTCAGAAAAGTAGTCAACGTGCTGGGGGTTGCTTGGGTCATAGTCGTCGCCCAAAATGATGGCGTTGTCTTGATCTGACGCAAGCCCCATTCCCCGGCGGCCTTGGCTTCCCAAAACCACAAAGGCGTAGGGCACCGGTGGCTGGCCTAGCTGTTCTTCTGCGAGCGTGAGCAGCCGTCCGGCGAGCGCGTCGGCGGCGACGGTGAGTAGGCCGGTAACTTCCTCGGCACTGGCACCTCGTTCGATAAAGCGCGCAGCAACCTTTCCGGCGGATTGGTAGGTTTCACGTAGTTCTTCGGGAGTACTGCGTTGGTTGAGATCCGCCGTGAGGTAAATGGGGTCATCCTGCAGCAAACGCATGATGTCTGCAGTGGCGACAATTCCGCAGACTCCGCCTTGACCATCGCTGATGGGTAGGTGATGGATTCGGTGTTCGGCCATGAGCAGCATCGCTTCGAACGCTAGGGTGTCCGGTGCTGCCGTGAGCGGACGCGGCGTCATGATGGCGTTTACGGGGGTGTTGACGTCGAAGGCGCAAGCGACAACGCGGCCACGCATGTCACGGTCGGTCACGATGCCTACGAGTGTGCCACCGTCCATCACAAGGAGAGAGGACACTTTGTTTTGCTCCATGGTGTGAGCAGCTTGCTGAATAGTGGCGTTGGTATCGACGTGGGCTGGAGCGGACGTCATAAAATCGCCCACCCTCGTGCGCAGGATCTCGCTTGAAGAGTGGTGGCGTAGTTCTTCCGCAGCGGCTTTGATGCGGGCGGATTGGCCAGAGTAATAGCGGGCAAGGTCGGGATGGCGTTCGGCCAATTCTGTGACAACCTCAGCTGGTAGGCACAGCAATAGAGTGTCTTCCACGGCGATCATGTCGTAGCGGGAGGGCGCCGCAGGGTGGGTGCCGATGGCCAAGGTGGAGTACCCGAAGGTTCGCCCAGCATCGCGTCGGTCAAGCAGGATTCCTTCATCACCAGCAATGTCGATCGCGCCGCTGCGGATGATGTAGAGGGTGGAGTTGACCTCGCCCTGTTTCACCACGATGTCGCCCCGGCGTGCGTAGCGCATCGTCATCCGGCTGGGGAGGCCCTCAAGCTCCTGCTGGGGAAGATGCGCGAAGGGCTCGATTCCTGCAAGAAAACCGCGTACTTCTTCTAATTCGACGCTCATACATGGCGATTCTAGCGACCTTGTGGGCTATTCCGTGCGGTTTTAGCAGGCACTTTGGTGCAATAGAAGAAGGTCCGGGGCGTCGATCGTGCTTTCTACACGTGTGTCCCGGTCATCTGCCGCAGAACCGACATAAACGGCGTAGTGCACCACCCGGCCTTCGTTAAAGTGCTGGCGGGAGGCCCATTCTGTGATTTCACTCAGCCAGTTGCGACTGTCACTGGCCAAAGGCTGAACCCAATAGCTTTTGACGGTGGTGGTGTGCGCAGCCGAGCGACCTGCGGGAGAATCCTCTGAGATCTCGCCGTCTTTCGTGCGTGGTGTGACGACCATGTGGGTGCTAGCACCCAACCCTAATGGCGCCTGGTTGAACTCTCTACGGGACACAGCAGGTGCGGTGTCGATAAGGAAGGATACGAAAAAACGGACTGTCCGCGCGCCTTCCAAACGGTGGCCTAAAAAAGCAATGTCAACCTCGGAGACCTTGACGCCCTTCATGTTTAAGTATCCTCCTGCCTGGTGTGTCTAAGGCAACTAGCGCATCTGGATAACAATGCTAATCACTTTATCCTGTGGCGCGCATGCAACATAAGGCTCACCAAGCAACAAAGACAGACGTTCGCTATCGCTGGGCCCCGCCACGGATCGCGTTAGCGATACGGTCCCCCACCTCAACCGTACGAATGGGGCTATCGCCACGCCCGGCGACGTCCTCGGCTACTGCTTCTTCGATGCGCCGGGCGTTGTCTTCGTCACCGAGGTGGCGAAGCATCATTGCGGCTGACAGGATGGCTGCCGTGGGGTCGGCGATGCCCTGGCCGACAATATCAGGCGCGGAGCCGTGGACGGGCTCGAACATCGACGGGTTTGTTCCGGTGGCGTCAATATTGCCGCTGGCGGCGAGGCCGATACCGCCGGTTACTGCACCAGCCAGGTCGGTGAGGATGTCACCGAAAAGGTTGTCAGTGACGATGACGTCGTAGCGGGCTGGGTCGGTGACCATGTAGATCGTTGCAGCGTCGATGTGGTTGTAGTCGACGGTGACTTCTGGAAACTCTTGGGCGACCTCGTTGACCGTACGCTGCCACAGTGAACCCGCGTTGACCAGAACGTTGGTCTTGTGAACTAGGGTGAGGTGCTTGCGGCGGGCCTGCGCGCGCTCGAACGCGTCGCGAACAACCCGTTCAACGCCAAAGCGGGTGTTTTGGCTGACTTCCGAAGCGACCTCATGTGGCGTGCCTTCACGCAGGGTGCCGCCGTTTCCGCAGTACAGTCCCTCGGTCCCTTCACGAACAACGATGAAGTCGATCTCTCCAGGGTTGGCCAGGGGGCTGGTCGCGGTGGGGTACAGCTTAGAGGGGCGGAGGTTCACGTGGTGGTCGAGAGCAAAGCGCATCTTGAGCAGAAGTCCACGTTCCAAAACCCCGGGCGGCACTGCCCCCGGAGCGCCGATGGCGCCAAGCAGAATGGCATCATGTTCGCGTAGAACTTCAATGTCAGCATCGGTGAGTAGTTCGCCGTTGCGCAGGTAGCGGCGAGCGCCAAGGTCGAAGTCGGTCGTGGTGATGTCGTCGCGGACTGCCTGCAGGACTTTCAACGCCTCTGCGGTAACCTCGGGGCCGATACCGTCCCCACCAATAACTGCAATTTTCATCTTGCGGAATACCTTTCCCACTACATGGAACTAATGCAATTATAGTAGCAGCCCCACCGACCAACACCCCCACCTCAGGGGCGACTGCCCGATCCCCCACCCCACGTTTCAAGCTTTCCCCGCATGTAACGCAGAGGAAACACGGCGTCATCATGCCCACAATCATTGACGCGGATAGTAATGATTGTGTGATCTCCCCCCGGCAGCCAGCTCTCAACGGTGCCCAAGAACCACGCCGCAGCGCCAGCAATAAACGCCACACCCCCGTGGCGTTCCACCTCGACACCAGCGAAGCGATCGGGCACATGACGAGCGAATTGGGTTGCGATCTGAAGCTGATCCTCGGACAACACACTCACCCCCACGGCCTGGCCAGGTTCAAGCTTGCCAAGGGTCTGCGAGCGACTATCAATGCTCACCAGCACCATCGCAGGTTCCAGAGACAGCGAACAAAAAGCACTGACAGTCAGCCCATGGTCTCTACCCGAAGAATCAACGCCGGTAACCACAGTGACACCAGAGGGGAAGCTACCCACCGAAGCTCGCAGTTGCTGACCCGTGACCGTATCCATGGCAATCAACACTACCTGCTCCCCCTAGAGTGATCACCGCTAGACAACAGCAGTTGCGAAAACAACTCTGACACCTCGGCCGCCTCTGCACGAGCCAGCTCCCAACGCAGTTGCGCCTCAGAAGGCGACTGCACGGGCAGGAACGCAGCCTCCCGCATCCGGCGCGATGCCGGGCTAAACCGCGCATACCCCGCACCGCCAGCCACTCGAGTTTCCAAGCGGCTAGCCTGGGTAGCCAGCTCTGCGGCCTCTAAACGCAGCGTCAGCAAGTCCACCTTACTTACAGAAGCACCCAACTCGACCTCGGAGATCAATTCGGAATGATGACGCCGCGCACGCGTTAAGGATTCAACAACGGTGCGGTATTCACACCCTAGGGATTGGTTGACGCCCACAAAACGCGGCGCAGCGCCGTCGAGTGCGGCCTGCGCAACTCCCAGGCACTCGGCCACCTGCAACAGCAAAAAAGTGGGGCGCACGGCGGCGACAAAATCGCAGAAATCGAAGCTCAGAACCTGTTCCTTCCTAACCCTAATGTCGATATCGACCCAGGAACTTGCCGTGGAGTTCAATCCAAGTAGCGACAGTTCATCGCCAATAGTGACGCCTTGTGCATTGGCGTCAACAGCAAAGATCAACACCTGCGGACGCTCGCCCTGTCGAGCATGCTCGCAGCCCTCCCACTCGTGTTCTATACCGGTCCGGACAGCCGCCGCCGTGATAATCACCGCGTTTGGATAGAGGTTTGACGCCCAGGCCAAACGCCCCTTGACTCGCCATGCACCGTCAGGCTGCGGCTCTGCAATGAGCGGTATGTCGCCGCAGCCACTGGCGTACTTAAACGCGGCCGCCATGCCTGTGACACCGGGACGACCAGATTCCAACTCGGAGATGCGCTGTTGTATGTAAGCGCTGGCATTTCCATGCCGCAAGTATTCGAGCGTCATCAGCTGAGCCCAGGTTGAAAAAGCGACGGAGAGATCCCTGGTTGCAAGATCAAACAGCAGTTGAGCGCGGGCAGCCAGACTGCTGGACGCAAAGCCGTGCCGGGCGGCGAGCTCCTCGAAAATGTAGTACGCCGAGAGCTCTCCTTTATCAACGGCCGCAGCACGGTCACCCACCGTGTCTAAAAGAGCCGGTTTACTGTCGTCCAGGCGCCGCGCGACCTTAGTACTCAGCTGTGCCATGGCTTATACCAGTTCGGAGGTCAGAGTGGCGGGACGGGTGTATGTATTCACCACGGGCGACCAGGCGATCGCATCATCGTGGATCTTTTGCAGCGTCTCGCGATCAGCATCCCCCTCGAGCGTCACCTTCACCCTCACGTCGGATACACCCGGTCGCTTGTGCTCACCCAGGTCGCCCACGCCCCAGGTCGGAGAGATGTCGATATCGCCTTCAATATCAATGGAGATGTTGGTCAGGGTGACGCCGCGATGGGTTGCGATTGCCTGAATACCTACGGAGATGCACGCGGCCAAGGCCGACTGGGCGACCTCGGTGGGGTTGGGGGCGCTATCGTCACCAAGTAGTGCTGGGGGCTCCGATACGAGTACCGGCTTGAGGTCGCGAATCTGGGTGTAGTTGCGGAACTGGCCGTCGGCCTCGGTGTGGGTGCGGATGGTCTTGCGGCCACCCTCCGGGTTGTCAATATTTTTTTGCGCTAGTTCGCTCAGACGCTGCGCGTCGATCGGCTCGAGGGGCTGCCCTTGGAGGTGGTTCGGGGTGAGGGACATAGTGTGAGTGCTCCTTGTACTCGATACTCGAGCCCCATGGCTTGCGGGGCCGGAGGATGTGTGTAAAACGACGCCGTTTGGCGAAGCATTAACCACCCTAGCCGCCTAGAGACTACTTTGTCTAGTTTAAACGGACCGAGCAGTCTACTAATCACTTAAAACACAGCACAAAGCACAAATCCCGCCGCCCACACAAGGGTGGGCGGCGGGATTTCTAGCTAAGGGCTAGGGCTAGTCCAGATCAAGCTGGAAGGCAACGGCACCAAGATCGGCGCGGATGTCCTCGAGCAAAGCCTCCGGAACTTCCTTGTCTACACGCAAGATCAAGGTGGCCTTCTCACCATCAGAGTCCTGGGACAGTGCAGCCGCGTTGATGTTGATATCGGAAGCGCCGAGCATGGTGCCGACCTTGCCGAGCATGCCGGGAACATCGCTGTAGTGCAGGAAGAGGTTGCGGCCTTCGGCGCGCATGTCCAAGCCACGGCCATTGATACGGACGATCTTTTCGATGCGCTCAAGCCCGGTCAGCGCACCGATGACAGATACAACCTGGCCGCTAGCAGAAATGGCCTTGACCTCCAGAACGCTACGGTGAGTAGCGGACTCGGGTGCAGTGCTGACCTTCAGGGTGACGCCGCGCTCTTCCGCAATGCGAGGAGCGTTAACGAAGGTGACGGGCTCGTCGACAATGCCACTGAAAACGCCGCGCATAGCGGACAGACCCAGTGCGTCAACCTGCTCGTGGGAGAGCTCACCGCGTGCTTCAACCTCGATGGTGTCGCAGGCAGAATCCAGCACCTCGGCGGCAACCAGACCGAGCTTGCGCGCAAGATCAAGCCACAGCGCGACTTCTTCGGCCACGCGGCCACCTTCAACGTTGACTGCGTCTGCGACGAATTCGCCAGCCAGAGCCTTCAGCACAGAATCTGCAACGTCGGTACCTGCGCGGTCCTGAGCTTCCACGGTGGAGGCTCCGAGGTGCGGAGTAACGACAACCTGAGGCAGAGCAAACAAAGGCGAATCAGTGCAGGGCTCGCTTGCGTAGACGTCAAAGCCCGCACCACGGATGTGGCCGGAGGTGATAGCGTCTGCCAAAGCTTGCTCGTCAACCAGGCCGCCGCGTGCTGCGTTGACGATGATCTGACCCTTCTTGGCCTTCGCCAGGAGGTCCTTGTCAAACATGCCTGCGGTTTCTTTGGTCTTCGGCAGGTGAATGGTCACAAAGTCCGAACGACCCATGAGCTCTTCAAGCTCAACCAATTCCACGCCCAGCTGGGCTGCACGGGTGGGGTTGGCGTAGGGGTCGTAGGCGATGATGGTGGTTTCGAATGCAGCAAGACGCTGGGCGAACAGCTGGCCGATGTGGCCGAAGCCGACGATGCCGACAGTCTTGTCGAAGATTTCGACTCCATTGAAGGAGGAACGCTTCCACTCGCCCTCACGCAGAGTTTTGTCTGCTGCGGGGATCTGACGGGCCGTGGACAGCAGCAAGGCGATTGCGTGTTCACATGCGGAGTGGATGTTGGAGGTAGGTGCGTTGCACACCATGACTCCGCGTTCGGTTGCGGCGGGGATGTCAACGTTGTCGAGACCGACGCCCGCGCGGCCGACGATCTTCAGGTTGGGTGCGGCTTCGAGGACTTCCCGGTCAACGGTGGTGGCGCTTCGTACCAACAGTGCGTCGGCGTCCGCCACAGCGGCCAGAAGTTCGGGTCGGTTGGGGCCGTCTACCCAACGGACCTCTACTTTATCGCCCAAGGCGTCCACTGTGGACTGGGCGAGCTTGTCTGCAATAAGTACTACCGGTTGGCTCACTAGCTTCATGCTCCTGAAAGCGTCTTTTGTTGTTTGCATCGCAAGCGCGATACCGGCACAAAGTTTAGCTGGCAGGCTAGCCAAAGCTGGTGCCGGGGTTAATGGGTGGGGGGATCAGATAAAGGCGTTGGGTCCTTCCTCGCCGCCCCTGAGATCGGATTCGTTGACGTCGCGTACCGCAGTAGAACCCATCGCGTATTCGACCATGCCGATTAGCCGGTCGCGTCGATCGGCTAAGAATTCCATGGCCTGACCACGGTGAAGCAGCTCTGGATCAATCAAATGGGAGGTGAGCACAGCGTCAAACTCTGCGTCATCAAGTAGTGATTTCGACTGCACCCGTGGCAGGTATCGGGTGGGCAGGGTTCCATCGATCAACACTTGTGTTTTTGGTGACATCGGTGTCCTGTTGATCACCGAGGTGGCCAGCGCAGGCTCGATGCCCACTTCCGCACACCACGCCAGTGGGAACATCGGTGCAAAATCCGGGTCAAGTTCTTCCTGGTTGCCCTTGAAGGGTAGCGTGCTGCGCCAATCCTTAGCACCACGCCCCTGGATCAGTGCATACACGCCCTTGTACACGGCCGACTTGTCGGTGCCCGACAGCAATCGTGATTCGTTGAAGGTTGCACCCTGCACGCTGGAGGGAACCTGAACGCCAGGTCGCCCCGCGACGTCATTACTGTCTTTACTGCCCTTTTCACCCGGTGCGGGCGCATCCAGCACCCACGCGGGTACCTCAGCGATGTCGATGGCGGCCCGATGGATCACCGCACTGGAACCATAAAGCTCACCGAACACACCACACCAGAACCACCGGTTGAGCCGATCGAGCTGGGGTTGAGTCATCGCTGCTTCGCCCTCGGCTGCGAGCTTTCGATCAAGCAGCGTCAAAATGACAGCCAACGGCACGATCTGGAAGGTATAGGGCACATCACTGCGGGCCAGCATGCAGCGCTCCGCCAGATAATCTGCAGCCTTGATGAAGCCCTCCCGCAAAGGTTGTGCCACGGCGAGGTAGTCCTTCAACGTGAGGTTCAAAATGTCTTCGCACTGACCGCTGGAATGCCCGGCGCGAGCAGTCACGTACAGGGCGACGGCCTGGAGCCACTCAGTTCGCTTGATCCCGTCGAGGTTGGGGTGCTGGCGCAGTTGTGCCGAGGTGCGTTCCCAATCCTCAACCAGTTTGAAATCTGGGTCTTGGGAGGAAAACACCGCGGTGAGTAGGTCAAAAATGCCCATCGGCAGGCCCGCATTATTCGCTGCGGCGAAAATGGAACCAACTCCACCTTGAGCGGTCTCACGATCGAGCCTGATCATGGGGACCTGGTAGCGGATAAGAGGCTTTGCGACCTGATTGTGGAAGCTCTTGATTGCCTCCTTCATGTCGGGCTTGTGCTCGGCCAAATCGAACAACATATCGGTGCCCTCGTCGCTGAGCAATGCGGCAACAGGGATCACCCCGTGGGACAGGGCGCTGGCAGGATCATCAAGATCGATCGGCTTTAGGGTAGAAAAATGACTACGTATGACGCCGCGTCCATCTACTGAAATCACGGCGCCATCCGGCATCACATCCTGGCTGACAGCCTTGGCGATGTCCACATAAAAAGCACGCCTGATTTTTTTGTTCCTAAAATCCCGTGCATCGACAAATCCGTCACCTCGGAGGCAGTGATACAAAGTGGTCAAACGCTGCTGGCCGTCGAGCAACAGCAAGCCCGGGTTCACCCCATGGTCGGGCGCGTCGGCCAAAGGACGCGGACGGAAACGCATCGGCGTATTGCGAGTATCCAGGGCCATAATCGACCCCATGGGATAACCGCGCAGGACGGTCACTACTAGTGCGCGCATCCGATCAATATCCCAGGAGTACTCCCGCTGGAAATCTGGAAGCTGCAGATCGCCGCGATCAATGCGGGCAAAAAGGTCTATGAGGTCGTAGCTCGGAGTAGAAAAACCCATGGCTTTAACGCTACTCCGGTGGGCCATTCACCTGCACCGACGGCGTAGCACTAGTGCTTACTGGGCGCGCTGGCTGCGGTCGCTCCGCAGTCATTAGCGTCGTGTTCATGCCCCAAGTGCTGGGCCCCCTCGATCTGGATGGTGGTGTGTGAAATACCTAGTTCCCCTAGACGTCGCTCCGCTTCGTCAAGCACCGCGCACTGATTGACGTGATTTTTTAACACGCACTCTGGGCTGCCATCGGCATCCGCATTGACGACAAGGTGGCAACTAACCAACGCCTTTGCCCCGTCCAGGGACCATACATGGAGATCGTGCACGCTAATCACGCCGTCGATGGCGAGAACAGTGCACTGCACTTCATCCACGTCGATCCCCGCAGGCGCGTGTTCGAGAAGGACCCTCACGGCGTCATCAAGAAGCTTTTTGGTGCGCGGCAAAATAATGATCGCGATGATGATCGAGGCGATAGCGTCGGCGTAATGAAACCCGGTGTAGCGGATGATTAAGCCCGCGATGATCACCGCGACCGAGCCCGCCAAGTCCGACAAGACATGCAAGTAGGCTCCGCGCATATTAAGGCTGTCGTGCGAACCCCTGGCCAGGATCAATGCGGAGGCGCCATTGGCGACCAGGCCGATCAAGGCGACGATGAGCATCAAACCGGTATCGATGGGTTGGCCCTCGACCCGCCGGAAGAGCTTCATTACCGCTTCCACGATGATCCATAGGCCAATCGCGCCGACCGCTGCAGCATTAATGGCTGCGGTCAACACCTCGACGCGCTTGTAACCGAAGGTGGCTTTGTTGTTGGCCTCCCGGCGGCCGATGATCGCGGCAACCAGGGCCATGATTAGCCCAGCAGAATCCGACAGCATGTGGGCGGCGTCTGCCAGCAGCGATAGTGAGCCCGACAGGAAACCGCCGATAACTTCGGCTGCGAAGATGGTGGTCGTCAGAATGATGACGCCGACGAGCGCCTTGACGCTATCCGGCGCATGCGTATGCCCATGAACGTGATCATGGCCGTGATCATGGTCGTGGACGTGGTGGTGCCCGTGGTGATGCTCGTGGGCGTGATCATGGCCGTGCGCATGCTCTCTGCGCTGGCTGTTGTCGCGATGCATGCAGCCACCTTACCACAGCCTTAATCCTTATTGACATCTTAATGAAAACCCACTATCTATACCCCCGGGGGTATAATCAAGCTCGTTGATGTTCACGCATCACGAAAATCCACAGCCCGGGCCACCACCGGCCCGGCACAACACGAAGGAGTTTCCCATGTGTCGTCCTATCCCCTGCTCCAAATGCGGAAAAACCACTTGGGCCGGCTGCGGCCAGCACATTGACCAGGTAAAGGCCCAAGTTCCCGCCGGCCAATGGTGCACCTGCCCGCGCGAAAACAACGCCGGTGGATTTTTGTCCAAGATCTTCGGCAAGAACTAGTCGCAAGATCCTTCGCCACATGCATGAGACAAGGTTGAGTACGCGATGAACACCCACACCCAAACAACAGCGCGAGAAACAACAACCCCCAAGGCAAACGCCACGACCATCATCGTGGGCAGCGTCGCCGGCGGCATGTCCACCGCAGCACGCCTACGCCGAAGTAACAGCCGTGGGCGACACTAGCGTCACCGCATCCAACCTAGCCGGCGGTTACCTGACCTACTCGCAGGCGAACTACGAGAGCAGCTAAAGGCGGACTATGCACTTACAACCCGATGAAGTAAAAAAGTCCGTGACCCGGCTGAAACGCGCTCACGGTCAGCTCGCGGGCGTTATCCGCATGCTGGAGGAAGGCAACGAATGCGACCAGGCAATCATGCAGCTCGCAGCCGTATCAAAAGCGCTCGACAAAGCCGGGTATTCCATCATCGTCACTGGCATGAAGAAGTGTTTCGCGGAAGGCGAGGGAGCCAGCTCCATCGATGAAGAAAAGCTAGAAAAACTCTTCTTGTCCTTGAGCTAACACGAAAGAAGGCGGGTGCCGTAGAAAAGGTTCTACGGCACCCGCCTTCTTGTAACTATGCGCTAGGGCTACCCCCCGGTTACGCCACCATTAGGCGGTAGCGTCGAGGGGGTTCTTCACCCAGCTCATCAAATCGCGGAGCTTCTTGCCGGTCTCCTCGATCGGGTGAGCGTTAACAGCTGCACGCTTAGCCTCGAGGTCCTTGTTGCCGCCCTCAACGTTAGCGATCAGCTGCTTGACGAAAGTGCCGTCCTGAATATCCGCCAGAACATCCTTCATGCGCTGCTTGGTGTCTGCATCAATGATGCGGGGGCCAGCAACATAGCCGCCGAACTCTGCGGTGTCAGAGATGGAGTAGTTCATGTTCGCCAGGCCGCCCTCCCAGATGAGGTCGACGATGAGTTTCATCTCGTGAAGAACCTCGAAGTAGGCCATCTCCGGTGCGTAACCAGCTTCGGTGAGTACCTCGAAGCCAGCCATCATCAGGTACTCAAGGCCGCCACACAGCACGACCTGCTCGCCGAAGAGGTCAGTTTCGACCTCTTCCTTGAAGGTGGTGGGAATGACGCCCGCACGAGCACCGCCGATAGCCGCCGCGTAGGACAGAGCCAGAGCCTTGCCCTCACCCTTAGGATCCTGGTCAACTGCGATCAAGCAGGGAACGCCCTTGCCGTCGACGAACTGGCGGCGCACCAGGTGGCCGGGGCCCTTGGGGGCAACCATGCCGACGGTGATGTTATCGGCGGGCTTGATCAGATCAAAGTGCACATTCAATCCGTGGCCGAAGAAGATGGCGTCGCCATCCTTGAGGTTTGGGGCGATGTCGTCCGAGTAGATCTTTGCCTGAGAGGTGTCGGGAGCGAGGAGCATAACCACGTCGGCCCATGCTGCTGCGTCGGCGTTGCTCTTGACGGTGAAACCTGCCTCTTCTGCCTTCGCAGCGGACTTGGAGCCCTCACGAAGACCGACGACAACCTCAACACCAGAATCACGCAGGCACTGCGCGTGTGCGTGGCCCTGGGAGCCGTAGCCAATGATGGCGACCTTGCGGCCCTGGATCAGCGACAGGTCAGCGTCAGCGTCGTACAAGAGTTCAATAGCCATGGATAAACCTTTCACATTGTGCCGGAGACACTCCCCGACGTCAGAAAAAAACTATAGCAAAACAGCACCCGACATGTCCACATTGTAGAATGCACTTCCCACAATGTGGAACATCGGTTGCTTTAGGGCCTAACGGCGCATCGACAACGGCTTCGGCCCACGGTTCAAAGCAATCTCACCAGAACGAATCATCTCGATGATCCCGAAAGGCTGCAGAACCTCCAGCAATGCCTCAAGCTTGCCCGGGTTACCCGTGGTCTCCAAAACAACCGAATCCGGAGCCACATCCACAACGCGAGCGCGGAAAATATTCGCGGCGTCGACAACCTGAGGACGGTTCGCGTTGTTAGCAGCAACCTTGACCAGCATCAAAGCGCGAGCAACAGAGGAATCACCATCCAAGCGCACCACCTTAAGCACCGGGATCAACTTGTTGAGCTGCTTAGTGATCTGCTCGATAACAACCTCATCCGCATCAACAACCACCGTAATACGACTGATGCCCTCGGTTTCGGTAGCCGCCGACACAATCGAATACATGTTGAAACCACGGCGGGTAAACATACCGGCCACGCGGGAGGTAATACCGTCAACGTCCTGAACCAACACCGACAAGGTGTAGCGGTTAGTCGCCTCGCTATTGTTGGAAGCGTATGCACCCATGATTATTTTCCCTTCTCAGCGTGAGCCGCATTGTAGGCAGCAGTATGATGGCCTGCCGCCCGAGAGTCCGCAGGGCCAGGAGCTGCGCCACCCGGATCGGACCTATGACCGAAACCATGACCACCACGCTTGGCAGCATCAAAAGCGTTGTCGTCCACCACGCGATCAATAACCGCCGGCGGCTCCCCAGCAGAATCCTCATCAAACAGCGGGCGCAACCCCAGCGCATATTCAATATCCGAGTTGGATTTACCCTGGGCAACCATCGGCCAAACCTGCGCGTCCTCCCCCACGATGAAATCAATCACCACCGGACGATCATTGATAGACCGAGCCTTCTCAATAGCAGGAATGACATCTTCCGTCTTGGTCACACGAATAGCCTCACATCCCATGGCCTCCGACAACCCAACAAAGTCCGGAATGTACTCGTCCTGCGGGCGTAGCTTCGTGTTCGAATAACGACCCTCATAGAACAAGGTCTGCCACTGGCGCACCATGCCCAAGTTACCGTTGTTGATCAAAGCAACCTTGATCGGGAAACCCTCCACAGCACAGGTGGTGAGCTCCTGGTTGGTCATCTGGAAGCAACCGTCACCATCGATCGCCCACACTTCCTTATCCGGGCAACCAGCCTTAGCCCCCATCGCTGCAGGAATCGAGTATCCCATGGTGCCTGCGCCACCAGAATTCAACCACGTGCGAGGGTTTTCAAAGTCAACGAACTGCGCAGACCACATCTGGTGCTGGCCGACGCCAGCTGCATACACCGCGTCGGGCCCAGCAATCTTCGACAGGGTGTTGATGACATACTGCGGGCTGATCTTGCCATCGGAAGGCTCATCCCAGCCGCGTGGGAAATTGCTCTTCAGACCAGCGGTGTAGGCAGTCCACTCCGTAATCTGCGGGCGAGGCACATCCAGACGCTTATAAGCGTCGAGCAACGCTGCCAATACTTCACGAGCATCACCGACGATCGGAACCTGGGCTTCACGGATCTTAGAAATCTCAGCCGGATCAATATCGGCATGAATGACCTGAGCATCCGGAGCGAAAGAATCAACGTCGCCGGTCACGCGGTCGTCAAAACGTGCACCAATGGTGATCAAAAGGTCGGAACGCTGCATGGCACCCACAGCCGACACGGAGCCGTGCATGCCGGGCATACCGAGGTGCAGCGGATGGCTGTCGGGGAAGGAACCCAAGCCCATCAAAGTAGTCACAACGGGAATGCCGGTGTATTCGACAAACTCCAGGAGCTCCTTGTGAGCATCTGCCTTGATAACACCGCCACCGATATAAAACACCGGCTGCTTAGCCTCGGAGATCATCCGGACCGCTTCTTCAATCTGGCGCGGATGCGGTGTAGTTGTCGGCTTGTAACCGGGAAGGTTTAACTCAGGCGGCCACACGAACTCCATCTCAGAGTTCTGAATATCTTTCGGGATATCCACCAACACCGGGCCAGGGCGGCCAGTCGATGCCAAGTGGAACGCTTCAGCAATCGCCGCAGGTATCTGATTGGCGTCAGTAATCATGAAGTTGTGCTTGGTGACAGGCATCGTGATGCCGCGAATGTCTGCCTCCTGGAAGGCGTCAGTACCCAGCAGGGTGTGCCCGACCTGGCCTGTGATGGCAACAATCGGAACTGAATCCAGATTGGCATCAGCCAGGGGTGTCACCAAGTTCGTGGCGCCGGGCCCCGACGTTGCGATGCACACACCCACCTTGCCGGTCGCTTGAGCGTAGCCGGTCGCAGCGTGCCCTGCGCCCTGCTCATGCCTCACAAGCACGTGGCGCAGCTTCTCCGAAGAGTAAATCGGGTCGTACAGGGGAAGGACTGCGCCTCCGGGCAAGCCGAACACAACGTCGGCACCGAGCTCTTCCAACGAGCGCACAATGGCCTGCGCGCCCGTCATCTTCTGCGGCGTAGATTCAGGCATCTTTTGGCTCCTTCATTTCTTCCATTTCTTCGAGGGGATATGCGGCGTCCCTATGAAAACGAAAACCCTCGCGTGGCACCTCCACTGGGCACCTAACGAGGGTGTTTGACTTGAACGAACGAATATAACGTTGCAGCCTAAGCCAAACACCGAGGCTTTACTACGTTAATAATTCGTACGATCGTCATGGCTTAGAACTATAGCGCTATCGGACGGTCTAGATCACATGCACCCCGGCATAGGGGTAGACAAGCGGGGGTAGTATGGCGGCCATGCCCGTCAACTACATCCTGTACTCGATCTGGACATGGTTCCTCACGACAGCGCTCATTCCGCTGATATTCATCATCGTGGTGATGTTGATCCCCCGGATCGGTCGCATGGTTGTGCGGGGGTTGTCCAGCCGCATGGATCAGCAGGAAGAGGAATTCAAGACCCGCCGCGCACTGCTCGAGACCTTCGTCTACATCGGCGAAATCATCCTATATTTCCTGGCGGCAGTGCTGTTACTGAAATATCTCGGGGTGTCGTTGGCCGGCGTCGCTATACCAGCCACCGTCATTTCAGCGGCTGTTGGTTTGGGTGCCCAATCGATCATCGCGGACTTCCTCGCCGGGTTTTTTATTCTTCAGGAAAAACAGTTTGGTGTGGGCGACTGGGTGTTGTTTAAGGGCTCCGGTGTGGACGTCGAAGGTGATGTCATTGGCATCACAATGCGCGCAACTACGGTGCGAACCCTTAACGGCGAAACCGTGATCGTGCCCAACTCCGCCGCCAGAATCTGCATCAATCAATCCAATTACTGGGCTAGGGCTGTTGCCGTCGTTCCCGTTCCTTTGTTGGGTTCAGCCACTATTCAGGATGCGATTGACCGCTCAACTGCTGCCACACTCCGGGCCCTCAACGATCCCGAAATTCGGCGGGATATCCGCGGCGAACTCGACGTTCACCCGGCTGTGGGTATCGAAAAACCAACGGTCGTGGGCATGCCCTGGATGGTCAACATGCGCTTCGTCGTCCAAGTTAATCCCGCAAAGCAATGGATTGTTGAACGCACTATCCGCACCTACATCCTGGAGGAATTCTGGGAAGAGTACGGGTCGGCAACCACAACCAGTGGCGTGGTCCTCGATCAACTCGCCACCATCACTCCCGCGTCGGAGCTATCGCCCGAGCAACTACCAGGTCTAAAAATTGATGATGACGTCGCATCCAACCCTGCGCTCAGCACACGACGCCTGGCGGATTACGTGTCCAAAGACCCCGCCCAGCGCGTCACGCGCACCACTAGCCACCACACCACCGCAGTCGAATCTGATGCGGCCTCACCGAAAGAACGCGGTCGAGCGGACCTCAGCGCCCCCACCAACGACTACGCTGCGGCCAAAAACATCCCAACCACTGCGGAAACCGATTCGACGCACTCTACCCCCCACACAAGCGGGCAACCACCATTCAAGAGCAACATCGCCCGCGTACTGTCGATCAATGGCCGCTGCCGCCCCTCCACCACGGTATTGCTCGTTCTACTGATCATCTTCCTCACTCTCAAGGGCTTATCCCTCGACGGATCCCAGCACGACGAACGCTTCCGCAGAGGCATCCTCGCCCCCTCCGTCAAAACCACCGCCCCAGCAGACCCCACCGACTCCCCTACCACCCCCACTGAGCCTACGCAAGAGACGTCCACAACGACCCCCGCGACGTCATCAACCGAAGAAAAAACAACAACCACCACGTCCACAACTAACACTGAAGACAAAGACAAAGAGGAGGCAAACGACAAAAACACCAACAGCACCGGCACCCCCACCGGTCCCGACAGCAACTCCGACGCAGATAGCCAGAATGACACCACCGGAGGCAATGAACCAGCCTCACCCGCGCAGCCCCCAGCAGACGGCGCTGAACAACCCCAAGCACCAGCGCCCACAGTCAACCCCGACCAACCCACCCCATCCAACCAGCAAAACTAAACGGACGGTAGAATCTTTAGCTCATGAGCACCAGCGACCAGCCCACCGTGACCACCCAGGTCTCCGCACACAGCGACCAGAACCTGTTCCGCGTTGATCGGATGAACCTGATCAGCGCAATCGTCATGGCCATGATGCTCACCTTGACAGTCGGCCACAAGCCGCTCCTCCTTGGCTGGTTTTACATCATCCCCATTGGCCTGATCGTGTGGGTACTGCGCTCGTCCACCCGAGTCGACGAAGAAGGCATCCACGCCCGCTACGTGTTCAAAAAACCAGTGGATCTAACTTGGGAGAACATTGACGGCATCGGATTCGGGCGAAGCTTTGCGAAAGTGACCACCACTGACGGCTCACAGCACTCTCTGCCCGGCGTCAGCTTCAACGACGTGTCCAAGCTGGCGGAGGCATCCCGAGGACGCATCCCCGACGTCATTGCGCAAGCCGAACAAGCTTCCCACGACAAAGTCACCATCATCCACCGCGACGGCCGCCAAGTTCTAGTGGATGCGGACAAAGCAGCCACCGAACAGTCCGAGAACTAACACACGACACAACATCACGCGCAGCCCCTGCGTGGTGCACCACCCCAAAGCCTTGTTGAGGAAAACACCTGATGAATAGCCCTCGAAATTCCAACGCCATCCCTCTGCGTTCAAAGGTCACAACTGTAGGCCGCAACGCAGCTGGTGCCCGATCCCTCTGGCGCGCAACCGGAATGACCGACAGCGACTTCGGCAAACCGATCATCGCCATCGCTAACTCCTTCACCGAATTCGTACCCGGCCACGTTCACCTTCGCGACATGGGGCGCATCGTCGCCGAAGCCGTGCATGCTGCCGGTGGTGTGGCAAAAGAATTCAACACTATTGCGGTCGATGATGGCATCGCCATGGGCCACGGTGGCATGTTGTACTCCCTACCATCCCGCGAAATCATCGCGGATTCTGTGGAATACATGGTTAATGCCCACACAGCCGACGCGCTGGTGTGCATCTCCAACTGCGACAAAATCACCCCCGGGATGCTGAACGCTGCACTACGCCTGAACATCCCGGTAGTGTTCGTCTCCGGTGGCCCCATGGAAGCCGGAAAGGCTGTCGTGGTTGATGGTGTGGCCCACGCCCCCACCGACCTTGTCACCGCTATTTCTGCATCGGCGAATAATGAGGTCGGTGAGGAAGGATTAGACGCAGTCGAACGCTCTGCATGCCCAACCTGTGGGTCGTGCTCGGGCATGTTCACCGCCAACTCGATGAACTGCCTTACCGAAGCACTCGGTTTGTCCTTGCCTGGCAATGGCTCCACCCTAGCCACACACGCCGCCCGCAAGGCATTGTTTCAGCGCGCAGGTTCACTCATTGTGGAATTGGCCCAACGCTACTATGCGCAAGGCGACGAATCTGTGCTCCCCCGCAGCATCGCCAACGCGCACGCTTTTGATAACGCTATGGCGCTAGACATGGCTATGGGCGGATCGACCAACACCGTGTTGCACATCCTTGCCGCCGCCCAGGAAGCAGAGCTGGACTTCACCCTCGACGATATCGACGCGTTGTCTCGGCGGGTTGGGTGCTTGTCCAAGGTCGCACCAAACTCCGACTACCACATGGAGGACGTCCACCGTGCAGGGGGCATTCCCGCTATTTTGGGTGAACTCCATCGGGGCGGCCTTCTACATGACGATGTTCGTGCAGTACATGCCGATTCTTTGCAGCAGTGGCTGGACGACTGGGATATCCGCGGCGGCAAGGCGACCGATGAGGCTATCAAGCTGTTCCACGCCGCTCCCGGTGGTGTACGCACCACGGAGCCTTTCTCGACCAACAACCGTTGGGATTCGTTGGATGTGGACGCCGCGAGCGGATGCATCCGCGATGTCGAGCATGCTTACACCAAAGATGGTGGGCTCGCTGTCCTTCGAGGTAACTTGGCAGTCGACGGCGCTATCATCAAGGCCGCAGGCGTTGACGAGTCCCTATGGCATTTCAGCGGGCCGGCGCGCGTTGTTGAATCGCAGGAAGAGGCCGTATCTGTCATTTTGAATGGCACGATCCAGGCCCGCGAAGTTCTGGTAGTGCGCTACGAAGGCCCCTCTGGTGGCCCCGGTATGCAGGAAATGCTGCACCCCACAGCCTTCCTTAAGGGTGCTGGCTTGGGCAAGAAGTGCGCGTTGGTCACCGACGGCCGTTTCTCCGGTGGCTCTTCTGGACTGTCTGTTGGGCACGTCTCCCCCGAGGCCGCGCACGGTGGGTTGATTGGTTTGGTTCGCGACGGCGACCAGATCACCATTGATGTGCACACTCGTGAATTGTCCGTAGATCTCGACGAAGCCGAGATCGAACGCAGGCGCGAACAGGAATTGCAAAGGGATGTTCCCTTCAGCCCGACGTCGCGTCAGCGGACGGTGACCAAGGCGCTGCGTGCGTACGCAAAGCTCGCGACGTCAGCAGATAAGGGCGCGGTCCGCCAGGTCGATTAGCAGGCAGATACGCCAGTGGGGCTGCTTCCAAAACGTTAAGGAAGCAGCCCCACTTTGTGTCCGCAATGTTAACTTCTGCGCCCCGTGGCGAGCTTTTTACCCAAGGGTGATCGCCGAGACGGCGGTCAACCCTTGCAGAGGGGCTAGAAGGTGCCAGCCAGGAACCACCAGATGGCCACGAGACCGCCGATACCGACGAGTGCGAAGATCCACGAGGATGCCAACGGGCGACGCACCCAGCTGCGGGAGAAGTCCAGAGACCAACGGCCGGGGCCGGTAAACAGAAGGCCGAGGACCAAGAGGAAGAGCATGATGGCGGTGTAGCTGTCGTGTCCTGCTGCGGTGTCGCGTAGACCGTTGGTGCTCAGATCGTGCAGCATGGCGAAACCTGTTGCTACGAGGCCCAGGCTGGCAGCAACTGGTGTGATCAGGCCAAGCAGTAGGAAGGCGCCTGCGGTCAGCTCGAGGGACGGGATGAGGACCGACAGGATAGAAGGCTGGTTGTATGCTGCATAGTCTGCTTGGAGTCCACTGAGTCCTGCAGAGCTTCCGAGCCCGAAAAATACGACCACGGAATGCGCGATGAGCACGGCGGCAACAGTTGCGCGAATGAGGAACAGACCGAAGTTGAGGGTGCCGCGGCGGTCAGAGACGACGGTGACGTTCTTCTCGTCCAGAACCATGGGTTCTTCGGGCTCCGCGACGGGGGTTGCTGCAGGAACGACAGCCGGGGCGACCGTGGTGGGGGCGGGGTCTACTGCCGGCTCAGCGACAGCTGCAGGGGTGGTGGCGGGTTCCGCCACGGTGGTGTCCTGCGCGGGTGCTGCAGCCGGTTGGTCGACGGAGACTTCGTCGAACGCCGTGGTTGGCGCGTCAGAGGCTAAGGGTGCGGAATGCTCGTCTTTCGGCTGGGCTTCAGCCTCAGATTCAGCCGGAGCGGCCCCCTGCGCAGGGATCTGCTGGGGTGCTGCGCGTCCCACACGCTCGTGGATGTTGGGTTGCTGGTAGGTGGGGACGTCCAGAGAGTCCGCTGGGTTTGCGCGATCGGGGGTATTTTCAGACATGCATCTAAGGTTAGGTGACAATCACCCTTATGTGGTGGATGCGGGGCGCGGCGCTGCGCTAATCACTGCATCCCTGAGTCGGCTGAGCATGTCGGATTCGAGACGCCATTGTTGCCAAAACATTGGGATGATGACGTCGCGGGGGTCGACGCGCACCAGTTTGCCTTCTTCAAGCAGGGATGCGCATTGGGCTTCCGGCAGCAGGCCCCATCCAAGGCCCGCGGTGACGGCATGCAGGTAGGCTTCAGAGCTCGGAATTTCGCTGACGTGATGGAGTTCATTGAAGCTGATCAAACGATCAGACATGCGGTCGTTGGGGCCATAGCGCAGGGAGGGCATGGACTGGAGATCGTAGAGCTCCCCGTTGGTGGGCTCTGTTGCCGCGTGTGCTGCTGTTAGTGAGGGGGTGGCGCAGGCGTAGTAGCGGACTTCCCCGATGGGTACTACATCGCATCCTGCGACCGAGGTGGGTTCGCTGGTGATTGCACCGACTACTTCGCCCAGTCGTAGCAGGTTGAGAGTTGCTGCTTCGTCTTCCACCCGGAGGTTGAGTGTGGCGTTGTCCCAATGTGCTACTTCACTGATGACGTCGCGGAACCATGTTGCTAGCGAGTCGGCGTTAACGGCCACGGTGAGCGGAACGCGGGATAGTAGGCTGCCGATTTCTGCTTCTGCTTCGGCTTGGAGCAGTTGCATGCGCCGTGCAAGTTGTGCGAATACCTCGCCCGCTGGGGTTGTGGTGGGTGGGGTGGACCTACGCACAAGCACTCGGCCCGCTTGGGACTCGAGTGCTTTAATGCGCTGGCTGACGGCACTGGGGGTGATCCCCAGTGAGTGAGCCGCGGCTTCGAACGTGCCTTCGTCTAGTACGGCGAGGAGGGTCGCGAGGTGAGCCGGATTCATAAAGAATCAGTCTAGCTACTTATCGCCCTTCGCGCCTTTAACTTCAGCGACGGTGCCTTCCTCGGAGGTCGACAATTCTTCCATGACGACGGCGGCGTCTTCTTCGGTGAATTCGATGTCATCATCTGCGACGAGCTCTTCGGTGACCTTCTCGTGAACGGTTTCGATTAGGTCGGCGTCTGCAATGTTGGACTTGGACACGCGCTTGGCCAATTCTTTTTCGTCCTTGGCTGTGAAGTGCTGCGCGGGGTCCAGCTTGAGGCGAACGAGGTCACGGATGCGGGCGCGTCGACGGGATTCTGCACTGATGGTCGCGTGGTCGCGGATCCAGTTGATGCACAGCAAAGCCATCAGCAGAACGCCAACGTAACCCAGTGCCGGGTAAACGTAGCTCACCAGGGTCTTGAAGCCCATGAAGCTGGCCGCAAAGCCAATGAGCACGGTGATAACGAATACCTTGTTGAAGCGCTCAGGGTGCCCAGTGGTCAGGCGAGAGGTCAGGGCGAAGAACATGCCCAGTGCGGAGTTGAAGATCATGCCGTAGATAGCGATCGACATGAGCAGACCCAGTGTGGGGTGAATGTTGGACACCAGCGTCAGCATCGGCAGATCGGCATCACCAAGGTCGCCAACCTGGAGGAAGAGGATCAGCGCACTGAGGAAGAGTAGAGCACCAAACACGGCGCCACCGACCAGGCCACCGATGCCCGCAATACGGGGGTTGAGGTAGTAGCCGCCGATAACGATCGACATGGACACGACCACCATGAGGGAGAGGCCGATGTAGTTCAGGGACGAAATCCAGTAGTTGGGCAGCGTGCTCTGGATTTCTGCGGCCATAGGCTCAAGCGCAGACAGGTCGCTCGGAGCATGCATGATGGAGTACACAGCGGCAACCAAGACCAGGATGATGATGCCAGGGGTGATCGCACCAATAATCTGCGAGACCTTATCGACGTCAAAGCGACCAAGAACAAGGGTAAGAACTAGGAGAAGAACTGACCCTGTCCATGATGGCCAGCCAAACTGCTGGTCAAAGTTGGCTCCGGCGCCGGCAAACATAACCATGCCGATGGAGAAGATGGTGAGCATCACGCAGAAATCGAGGAATTTCGCAGTGATGGGGTGCGCCATCTCATCGAGCACCACATTGTGGCCGTCCGCTTGGTAGTAGCTACCGAGCTGGAGGATGATCATGCCGATGAAGGCCATTGCGACGCCGACAGCGAGGGCGCCCAAGACACCCTTCATGCCGAACTTGACGAAGAATTGCAAAACCTCCTGACCGGAGGCGAAGCCTGCGCCGACGCTGAGGCCGACGAAAGCCATAGAGATACTCAACACGCGTTTAACCACGGTGTTCACGAGAAAACCTTTCAGGTGAGAGGCGACCTGCCGATCATGCGTTCACATCCCCCGATGCGTGTGTCGCTGGCTGGCCACTCCGGCGCACTGGGCACCGAACGTTTTAACAGTGTACATAACCACTAAGTCAGTTTCGAACTGCGCAGCCGGCTCTCAGTGCGATCACTAACGATCAGTGGGCACGTGCACGAGTAGCTGAGCTACATGTTGTACCTACTTGCCGGCCCCTTGCGTCGTGAAATTCTTAACTACCGCATGCATGCCGATGAAGGAAAAATCCCGGAAATCGACGAGCACACTCAACCCATACACCCGACCGAAGCACCAAACGCCGTTGCCACGGACAAAGTGCACGACTAGGGCCCCTCACCCCACAACCAAACAGGTCATAGCAGTGATCTGGCATTGCGCAAAACGGCCGGCGGAAGTAATCTTCCGCCGGCCGTTTTTGATTCATTCAAGCACTGGGGTCATAGCACATGGCCACGAGCTTTTAGCGGGTCTTCTCTGCAATCAGCTTGTTGACCAGCGCGGGATCCGCCTTGCCACGAGTGGCCTTCATGACGGCTCCGACGATTGCGCCGCCGGCCTTGGCGTTACCCCCGCGAATCTTTTCGACAATATCCGGGTTGGCGGCCAGGGCCTCATCGACTGCCTTCTCGATAGCGCCGTCATCGCGGACGACCTCGAGACCACGGGCGGCCACAACCTCAGAGACCGTGCCTTCGCCTTCGAGCACGCCGTCAACCGCTTGGCGGGCGAGCTTGTTGGTCAGCTTGCCCTCGTTAATTAGCGACACAACCTCAGCCACCTGAGCGGGCGTAATAGCCAGGTCAAAGAGCTCAATGTCCGCAGCATTAGCCTTTTGGGTCAGGTAAGACACCCACCACGAACGGGCTTCACCGGGGGTAGTACCGGCGTCCACGGTTTCAATAATGAGTTCCAGAGCGCCGGCGTTAACGAGGTCGCGCATTTCTGCGTCGGACAGTCCCCATTCCTTCTGGATGCGAGCTTTACGCACCCAGGGCAACTCCGGCAATGTGGCGCGAATTTCTTCAACCCATTCGCGCGGTGCAATTACCGGAGGTAGGTCGGGATCGTTGAAGTAGCGGTAATCTTCCGCTGTTTCCTTCAGACGACCCGCTGTGGTTGATCCGTCAGTTTCCTGGTAGTGGCGAGTCTCTTGGATGATGGTGCCGCCATCGACGATGACCTGGGCCTGGCGCATCATTTCGTAGCGCACTGCCTGCTCAACGGACTTAAGAGAGTTGATGTTTTTGGTTTCGGTGCGGGTGCCGAACTCCTGCTGCCCCTTGGGCTTGAGGGAGAGGTTGGAGTCCACGCGCATGGAACCTTGATCCATGCGAGCGTCGGACACGCCCAGAGCCTTGACCAGTTCACGAAGTGCCGAAACGTAGGCGCGGGCGACCTCCGGTGCACGCTCCCCTGCCCCTTCGATGGGTTTGGTGACGATTTCAATGAGGGGGATGCCTGCGCGGTTGCAGTCTACGAGCGAGCTGGTAGCACCGTGGATGCGGCCGTCTGCACCGCCGAGGTGGGTGAGCTTGCCAGTGTCTTCTTCCATGTGTGCGCGCTCAATTTCTACGCGCCATTCGGTGCCGTCGTCAAGGACGACATCGAGGTAGCCGTCGTAGGCAATGGGCTCGTCGTATTGCGAGATCTGGTAGTTCTTCGGCTGATCCGGGTAGAAGTAATTCTTACGAGCAAAGCGGGAGGATTCTGCGATGGAGCAGTTGAGTGCCAAGCCAATCTTGATCGCCCATTCCACACCTTTGGCGTTGACTACGGGCAGTGCGCCCGGCAAGCCCAATGACACGGGGTCTACGTTGGAGTTGGGGGCGGAACCAAAGTGGGCGGAGCTAGCAGAAAACATCTTGGTTTCTGTTGCGAGCTCTACGTGCACTTCCAGGCCCATCACCGGGTCGAACTGCTCGACGACGTCGTCGTAATCCATCAGCAAAGACATGGCTAAGGATTTTACCTGAGTGCCCACCGATCTGGGCACTCAGGTGGGCACTCATTAGTGCCAGGGGCCAGTTTTTAGCCGAAGAGCTGCTGCGCGGTGCGGATACGCCCGATCGGAACACGCTTGAGGGTGCCGACAGCCTCTTCGAGAGGAATGAGATCGATGTGCTCGCCGTGAAGGGCGACGCAGATTCCGAACTTGCCTTCGTGGCAAGCACGGGCAGCGTGGACTCCGTAGCGGGTTGCTAACACGCGATCGTAGGCGGTTGGGGTTCCGCCGCGCTGAATGTGGCCGAGCACGGTGGTGCGCACGTCGTGGCCAGTGCGGCGCTTAATTTCATCGCCGATAACCTGCCCGATACCGTTGAAAGTTTGGTGGCCGAACTGGTCGACCCCGCCTTCATTGAAGTCCATGGTGCCGGGTTTCGGCAGTGCGCCTTCAGCGACGACAACGATGCCGTATTTTTCGCCCATCTGGAAGCGACGTTCCATCGCCTTGCAGATCTCTGCGATGTCGAAGGGTTCTTCGGGAACAACGATGTAGTGCGCGCCGCCGGCCATGCCGGAGTGCAGGGCGATCCATCCGACGTGTCGTCCCATGACTTCGACGATCATCACGCGGTTGTGGGATTCAGCGGTGGTGTGTAGGCGGTCGATCGCGTCGGTCGCTACGCACACTGCTGTGTCGAAGCCGAAGGTGTAGTCGGTGCCGTTGACGTCATTGTCGATGGTCTTGGGCACGCCTACGACGGGTATATCGTTGTCGGCCAACCACTTGGCACCCTTGAGGGTTCCTTCGCCGCCGATGGGAATGAGCGCATCAATTCCGGCGTCTTCCAAGTTGGCCTTGATGCGGTCGATACCAGATTTGAACTCGTCGGGGTGAAGTCGACCGGTGCCGAGGATTGTGCCGCCGCGCAGCAGAATGCGGTCGATGTTTTCGTCGTCGTAAAGCTGGATGCGTCGGTCTTCCATGAGGCCGACCCAGCCGTCTTCGTAGCCTACTACGGTAGACCCGAAGTCGGCAGCAGTGCGGACTATGCCTCGGATGACAGCGTTGAGTCCTGGGCAGTCGCCACCGGAGGTGAGAGTTGCAATTCGCATAACGTCAAGCTTAGTCGTGTGTGTGCTCTGGTACCCAAGCGCTAGGTGGGGTGCGGTTTTAGTTGGCGTGGCTGCGGAACTGTGTAACGGCGATCAGGCCGAGCAGCATTGCGATAGCAGGCAGCCACATGACGTGTCCCATCGCGTTGGCCACGGATGTGTGGGTCACACCGACTTGCATGGCTGCTCCGATGGCTGCGGAACCGATGACGGATCCTACTTGTCGGCTGGTGTTGTACACACCGGAGGCGGCTCCGACTTTGGTGACGTCGATGTCGCGCATGGAGGTTGCGGAGTTGGGTGACCATACGAAGCCGTTGCCTACGCCGAGAGCCGCGATGGGTACGAGTACCCACCAGTAGGAGAGGTGGTCGTTCATCGTGATGGCCATGAGAATCATGGCGATGAGCATCATCGAAAACCCAACTGTGGACAGGATGCGGGGGTGCACGCGGTCGGATAGCCTGCCGACGAATGGTGCGAGCATGCCGGAGATGAGCGCCATGGGGGTGAGCATTAGCCCTGCTGCTTGCGCGCTAAGCCCTGCCCCGTCTTGGAGGTAGATCATGATGGGCAGCATGGTGCCTGCGACGGTGAATCCCATCATGGCGATGGAAAAGGTACCGAGTGCGAAGTTGATGTTACGGAACAACCCCAGCGGGACCAGTGCGTCGCGCCCCTGCGTGGTGGCTTGGCGTTGCAGGTAGACAAAGCCTGCCATTGTTGCGATTCCCAGTGCGAGCACGCCCCAAATCCACGCGGGCCACCCGAGTTCGGGACCTTGCTGGACTGCGAACACCAAACAGAAAACACCGATTATTGACGCCGCGACGCTTGCTGCATCAACGCTGCGTGCGGTGCGTGGCATCTTGGGTACCCAGCGCAGGACGAGGATGATCGATACGACTCCGATGGGCACGTTGATGAGGAAGATGGATTCCCAGCCAACGGTTCCGACCAGAAGCCCGCCAAGCAGTGGTCCGGCAAGGGTTGCCAGTCCCGCGACTGCGCCCCAGACTCCCATGGCTGCGCCGCGTCGGTTTCTGGCGAATAGCCGATTGATGACGCTCATGGTTTGGGGCGAAAGGATGGAAGCGCCGAGGCCTTGGAATGCACGGGCGACAATGAGGAAATAAATGTTTGGGGCAAGCCCGCATGCTAGAGAGCTCAGTGTAAACAGGCTCATGCCGGCGATGTAGACGTTGCGCTGACCGTAGCGATCCCCTAGCCTTCCGGTGACAAGAAGAGGTACTGCGAAGGTCAGTAGGTAGATGGAGGTAACCCAGACGACGGCATTGAGGCTTGCGTCGAGTTCTGATTGGAAGTTCGGCGAGGCAACCGCCACGATGGTTTGATCCAGAAGGATCATGAAGAAGCCGATGCACAGGGCGGTCAGAGCCTTCCACGCTTGTTTTTCTGGAAGCTGCGACTGCTGCCCGTGTGCATCGGCGGGCGGTGTGTCCTGGGTGCGCGGGGTTGAATTCACTCACACAGGGTACACCTTGAGTTGTTTATTTGGAGTTCCAGTAGTTCTGTCCGGCGACACTGGCCGGCAGCTGGAACTGTGCCTGGATGTCACTTGCGGGCACCAGGTTGTAGCCTTCGAGTGCTTTGCGCACCAGTTCCGCGGCGTCAATATTTAAGGGGCCGGAGGTCCACATGACGTAGGGCAGGTTGACGAAGCGTTCTTCCTTCACCGCGGGCAGATCCTTGGTGACCGGGTTGGTCTTGAGCATCTCGATTTTCTCTTCGAGGTTCTGGCCGGGGTAGTCAACGAAGACGAATACGTCGGGGCTGGTGGATGCGAGCTTTTCCCAGGAGACGGTGGTCCAGGTGTCATCAACATCGCCCGCTGCGTTGGTGGCGCCGGCTGCGGTGATGATGGCCTCGGGACCGCCGAAGCGACCGGAGGTAAACACACCGTCGCGGCCCTGGTCGAAAACGAAGGCGACGGGCTTGGTGTCCGCCTGCGGCGCAGCCTTCAACTTATCAAGTCGAGAGTCTTGATCTTCAATGACTTTCTTGGCGGTTTCTTCGTCACCGAAGGCGGTGCCGAGGTTGTTAAGGTCTTCGCGCACGGCCTGCCACGGTTCGACGGTGCCGCGTTTTGTGCCGTCGGACTGGCGGCAGGATTCGGTGAGTACGTAGGCGCCAATGCCATGGCTGGCGAGGGATTCGGGGTTCACTCCGTTGGCATCATCCATACCGTAGTTCCAGCCAGCGACATAAACATCGGGGGCTTCGGCGATAATTTGTTCGAGTCCGGCGGCCTGGTCGCTTAGCTCGTCACGGTCGGCGATCTTGCCGTATTTTTCGACCAGCACGTCTTTGTCTTTGTTGACTGAGGTGACTGCTTTAACCTTGTCGCCTGCACCCGCTGCGTAGACGGCGGCCAAAATGTTGGAGTCGTTGACCATAAGGCTGCCGGCGTGGTCGTAGGTGACGTCTTCGCCACAGTTGACGATGGTTACCGGTGCGCCTTCACCCTGGGCTTGGGTGCTAGCCGAGCCGGATGCGTCTTGGGCGGTGTTACCAGAGCAGGCCGCAAGCAAGCCGCAGAGCGCCAGACCTGATGCGCTGACTGCAATCTTGCGGGAACGTTGGGTAGACGTGTTCATAAGTGTTCTCCTTGTGATCAACTAGCTTGAAAGGCAGCTAGTTTGGGGTTCGTTTTCTACAGGGAATCGATCAGCACATGGGGGCTGCATGCACCCCCAGGCTGCGCGACGAGCGCGCGGACATCGAATGTTTCCCGAATGGTTTCGGGGATGAGGACGTCGTGGGGGTGTCCGGTGGCAAGTACCCCCGCGACGTCATCATTCGGCTGCTTGTGCAGTACGACGACCTGATCGAAGTGAGCCATCGCCAAGTCGAGATCGTGAATAGTCGCGACGATGGTGCGGCCGGATTCGCGTAGCACTTTTAGCAGATGTAGCTGGTGGTGGACGTCCAAGTGGTTGGTGGGTTCGTCTAGCACGATGAGGTCCGTGCCCTGGGCAAAACCTCTGGCCAACATGACGCGCCTCCGCTGGCCACCGGATAGCTGGACAGTGGGCCGGTCGGCGACGTGCGACATTCCCACCAGCTCCAGCGCTTCCTCGACGATAGCGCGCTCGCGTTTGCCACCAATCTGCCAAGACTTCAGGTGCGGCAGACGGCCAAGTTGCACTGCTTCGGCCACGGTAAGATCCCCGGGTGGGGATTCCTCTTGGCCGACCAAAGTCATGAGTTTCGCGCGGGCCTTCGGTTTTAACCCATGCACATCAACCGGCGCGGAAGCACTATCGAGCTGAAGCTCCACGGTGCCACCCAAAGGCCGCGTGATCCCAGCAAGCGAACGCAACAAGGTGGATTTTCCAACGCCGTTGACGCCGACGATCGCGGTCATCGTATGGGGAGCAGCCGTGAAGCTGACGCCGCCGACAATAGGATGCTTGGCATCAATACCGGCGAGCACGCTGTGGCATTGAAGCTGTGTCATTAACGCGCCCCCTCGCTACTGAGTGTGCTTTTACGCCCCATCAGCAATAGGAAGAGCGGGGCGCCGATGACACCAGTAACCACACCCAGCGGGATCTCTTGTGGCGGGGCGGAAATGCGCGCAACCACATCAACCCACAGCAAGAAGATCGCACCGGACAGTGCCGCGATGGGCAGAAGCCTGCGGTGCAGCGATCCCACCAATAAACGACCAATGTGGGGAATAACCAACCCGACGAAGCCGATTCCACCGGCCACCGCGACCATGGTGCCCACCAACAGCGCCTGGAGGAAAAATAGAAACTTGCGCAACGCTCCAACATCGACGCCAAGGGCAGCAGCAGTATCGGGTCCCGCAGCAAGAGCATCAAGTTTTCCGGACAGCAGCACCAGAATCACCAACGACACAGCCACGATGATGGCGGGCAACAACAGAGTGTCCCAGTGTGCTGCGGCAACAGAGCCCAGCATCCAGAACATCACCGATTGTGCTGCCCGGGGGTCTGGCCCTTTAAAAACCAGAAAGCTTGACGCCGCGGAAAACGCGGAGCTCAGCACAACACCTGTGAGGATCAAACGCAGTGGTGTGATACCGCCTTGCGCGACGGTCACCAGATACACCGCTGCTGTTGCCGCGATGGCACCGAGCAAAGCACCACCGGACAAGGCGTACACACCTAGTCCGGAAAACAAGCCAAAGGTGATCACCGCGGTGGCGCCCACCGCTGAACCGCTGGAAATACCCAACAAGTATGGGTCTGCCAGTGGGTTTCTCACCAAGGTTTGAATAGCGACACCGGCTAGTGCAAGGCCGGCGCCAACCACGGCTGCAAGAAGTCCGCGCGGTGCACGTAACTCCCACACGATCGAATCAATGGCTTTGTCGGGGCCATGCATCCCCTGCAAACGAGCTGACACAACCTCCCATACTTGGGCGTGGGAATATTCCACCGATCCAAAGGTGAGGGATGCGATCAGGCTTAAAAGCAACAGGATACTGAGCAGTAGCGAGAGCAAAGACAGCCTCACGCTAGGCCTTTCGTTCGTGAGCAGCACCTGGACGCGAGGTACGCACTCGAGACATAGTGAACGGGCGAGTATCGGACTTGTGCCCTTAAGGGCAATACCGTTGCGCGCCAGTCCCGGATTCCCACCGGGTTCCTCGCATCCGCTCCATGGTCGTATATCAGTCTAAAGTCCCAGTTTTCGGCCACCTAAACCCCCTACCGAACGGGTGTGACTCTGGCGCATTCCGATAATCGGTCTACAGTTGAATGCATGAGTAACTCGAAGAAGACTTCCAGCGCCATCGACATTAAAGCCCCCGAAGACGTCAACACTGCAGCCCTCGTCAGCGTGGGGTTGGTGGGCGGTTGGCTCATCGCCCGCGAGACCGGTATCCGCCCCCTTGGCGGTGCGTTGTTGGCCGCTGCCGGTGGCTGGGCTGCACGCAGTTGGTGGGCTAAGGGCGGTGTCACGTTGGCTGCGGGCTTGACCAGTGCCTACATTGGCGCCTTTGGTGCTTCCCATCCGCTTGCGAAGAAGATCGGCGCGTGGCCTTCCGTCATCGCTGTTACGGGCGCGGCTGCGTGCGCTGCGCACTTCCTCTCCGACGCCCAGTAAAGGGGCTGCAGAGTTCCGTTTAGCCCGCCACCCTGCCCCTCCATACTCGGTGGCGGGCTTAATACTATCCGCACGGACAAGACACACCACATGCGTGCCTGCTGCCCCGCCAAAGAGGGGGTGTTTAGTTCTGCCCAGCTTCGAAAGCTGCACCCACCTTGTAAAGGCGATCATCAGCGAATGCAGGTGCCATGATCTGCAAACCAACAGGGAGACCAGTGTCGGATGCTAGACCCGCAGGAACCGACATGCCGCACAGACCTGCAAGGTTCAGCGGAAGGGTGCACAGGTCAAAGTTGTACATCGCCAGCGGGTCAGAGACCTTCTCACCAAGCTTGAACGCGGTGGTGGGGGTGGTCGGCGAGACCAACACGTCGCACTTCTCGTATGCGGCAGCGAAGTCCTGGGCGATGAGCGTGCGCACGCGCTGAGCCTGCAAGTAGTAGGCGTCGTAGTAGCCAACAGACAAGGCGTAGGTGCCAAGGATGATGCGGCGCTTAACCTCGGGGCCAAATCCAGCCGCACGAGTCATTGCCATGACTTCCTCAGCAGAGCGGGTGCCATCGTCTCCGACTCGCTGCCCGTAGCGCATGCCATCGAAGCGCGCGAGGTTAGAGGACACCTCACAGGGAAGAATCAAATAGTAAGCCGCCAAAGCATCATCAAAGTGAGGACAATCGACCTCCACCACTTCAGCCCCCTGGGAGGTGAGCTGGTCGACAGCCTTGTGGAACTGCTCGAGCACGCCGGGCTGGTAGCCCTCGCGATCAAACTGCTTCACGACACCGACGCGCACACCCTTCAGATCACCGTTGGCACCTTCACGAGCAGCCGCGACAACCGGGGCCACCGGCTTGTTCACACTGGTCGCATCGAAGGGATCATGCCCGGCGATGACCTCATGCAACAGCGCCGTGTCAAGCACTGTACGAGCAGTCGGACCGCCTTGATCAAGCGAGGAGGCGCACGCAACAAGACCGTAGCGAGACACAGTGCCGTACGTGGGCTTCACACCAACGGTGTTGGTCAGCGCTGCGGGCTGGCGGATGGAACCACCGGTGTCGGTACCGATAGCAAGGGGGGCTTCGCCAGCAGCCAAAGCCGCTGAAGATCCGCCGCCGGAGCCACCAGCGGTACGCTCAACATCCCACGGGTTGTGGGTGGGGCCGTAAGCAGAGTTCTCGGTAGAAGAGCCCATGGCGAACTCGTCCATATTGGTTTTGCCCAAAATGGGAATGCCGGCCTCACGAATCTTCCGGGTGACTGTCGCATCATAGGGGGCGACGTACCCTTCGAGAATCTTGGAGGCGCACGTAGTGGGGGCATCCGTGGTGGTAAAGACATCCTTGAGTGCCAGCGGCACACCCGCCAACGGCGACGCGGGAGCTTCACCCGCATCCAACGTGGCGTCAACACGCGAAGCGGCCTCCAAAGCAGCCTCGGCACCTACGTGCAGGAAGGCATGCAGGTCGGAATCAACTGCGTCGATGCGATCGAGGTGAGCCTGGGTGACCTCGACAGAAGACACTTCACGGCTGTGGATCTTGTCGGCTAGCTCCGCCGCGGTCATGCGAGTCAGCTCGCTGGGCGACTGGGAAGCAAGGTAGGTAGATTCAGTCATGATTGTTCGTGCCGTTCCTATTCTTCTTCGCCAAGGATCTGCGGGACCATAAAGCGCTGCTCTTGAACAGCCGGTGCCATCTCCAACGCCTGCTCGGCGGTGAGGGTGGGCACCACGACGTCTTCGCGCATGGTGGTCTGAATGGAGTGAGGGTGGCTCATAGGTTCCACACCATCGGCGGCGACTTTGCCCACCGCGGACACGTTAGCGATGATGCCGTCGATCTGTCCTGCGAACTGTTCAAGTTCTTCTTCGGTCAGGGCAAGTCGGGCGAGCTTGGCGAGATGCTCAACCTTGTCGCGCGAAATTTCTGGCACGTCTTCATTCCTTTACGGGGATTCAAGGGATCGATCTCTAGCAGTCTACTGCACCCCACCCGGGGATGCGCTCTAGCGGGTGCCTATCGACGTGATAGGTACTTGTGTTGGTAGAGTTAGGGAACACTGATTCACACCACCGACATTTTCAGATTGGTTTCCAATGTCTTACCTTCTCCGGGTTCTACTCCCCGATACCCCAGGTAGCCTGGGCCGACTTGCTGATGCACTGGGCACGGTGGACTGCAACATTCGCTCCGTCGACGTTGTGCAGACATTCCCCGAAGGCACCGCGATGGATGATCTCGTGGTGGAGATCCCCGCTTCTTCCCTACCTGACACCCTCATTACCGCGGCGCAGGGGCTGGACGGCGTGGAGGTTGATTCGATCCGCCCATTTTCCGGCGCTGTCGACCGCCGTGGCCAGATCGCTTTGCTTGCTGACGTCGCGTCAAATCGGCACAACAAGGAACGTGCGGCGGAGCGGTTTGTCAGCGCACTACCCCAGACGATGACTGCCGGTTGGGCCATTCTGCTGGACGTGTCGGGGTCCTCGCGTCGGGTGGCTGCCTCTGCAGCAGCGCCGGAAGACGATGGCAACAATCCTATGATGCCCGAGATCAACGGGGCGCGCATTTTGGACCCCGAGTCCGAACAGTGGATTCCGGAGCCGTGGGCGTTGCTCGATGCGGCGTTGGCTGTGACCCCGGTGGGTGATTCGCTACTACTGATACTCGGCCGCCCTGGTGGTCCGGATTTCTTGGCTAGCGAGGTCGAGCACCTGGGCAATTTGGGGCGTATTGCCGGGGCTATCATCGGTTAGCCTTTGGCTTTGTAGCTATTCGGTGAGCTGCAAAAAGCGCGTCACCCCACTGTTTGTGGAGGTAACGCGCTTTTTACTTAGGCTTAGGCGCAGTCGCAGACGCATTCGTCCCAGTGGCCATCATGGCTGTGGTGGAGGTGGCCATCGTGAACGTAGTCGACGTGGTCACCGTGGGGAACGGCGACGTGGCCGCAGCCCTCCCCGTGGACGTGGTCGTGACTTTCGTGAACGTTGTGCATGGTGACCTCCAAAAGGTGGTGGGGTTATTGTCTAGCCGCCACCTTATTGAAAACTTAATAAAAACACAACTGTGAGCTGAACTAGTCCTCCACACCATTGTCAAGCAGGCGCACAAACCCAGCCTCGTCCAGAATCGGCAGGCCCAGGTCACGAGCTTTAGCCTCCTTCGAACCCGCATTTTCGCCCACCACCACGAAGTCCGTCTTCTTCGACACCGACCCGGCAGCTTTACCACCGCGCTCAACAATCGCCTGCTTGGCACCATCACGAGTAAAGCCCTCGAGGGACCCCGTCACCACAACAGTCAGCCCCTCCAGGGTCTGGGGCAGCTGCTCGCCGACCTCTTCCTCCATGGTCACACCACTTGCAGCCCAACGGTCGACGATCACACGATGCCAATCAACTTCAAACCATTGCTTGAATGACGCCGCGATGATCTCCCCCACCCCATCAATCTGCGCGAGATCGTCCACCGGGGCGTCAATAAGCGCGGGGAGGCTGTGGTACTTGTCCGCCAAAGCACGAGCAGCCGTGGGACCGACGTGCCTGATCGACAGGCTAACCAGCACCCGCCACAGTTCTGTATTTTTAGCTTCCTCGAGGTTTTTGAGCAACTTACGCCCGTTAGCGTTGAGCTCGCCTTCGTACACAAAGGTGGGGTCTTCGGCCCGTCGCGCCCGAACCTTGTCCCTATCGCGCGCACTGCCTTTTGTATAGGCCAGGGTGCGCTGCAAGGCTTGCTCATCAAGATCGAACAACCCCGCTTCATCCGAAAGGACTCCGGACTCAATCAGGTCGCGCGCACCCTTCTCCCCCAGGGCTTCGATGTCGAATCCGCTGCGGCTCGCCAGGTAGGTCAAGCGTGCGGACAGTTGTGCTGGGCAGGAACGGCTATTGGGGCAACGCCAGTCTTTGTCATCTTCTTTTTGCGGGGCCAAGGGAGTGCCACAAGAAGGACAAGTGGTGGGGAAAACGAAGGGCGTTTCACTGCCGTCACGAAGCTCAACAACTGGGCCCAGAACTTCGGGAATAACCTCGCCCGCTTTGCGCAGCACGACCGTGTCTCCGATGAGTACGCCTTTGCGCTGAACCTCATACTGGTTGTGCAAAGTCGCCATCTCTACGGTGGAGCCGGCCACATACACCGGTTCCATGATGGCAAAAGGCGTGATGCGGCCGGTTCTGCCCACACCGCACTGGATATCAACGAGCTTGGTGGTTACTTCCTCCGGCGGATATTTATAGGCGATAGCCCAACGCGGCGCGCGGGAGGTTGCCCCTAGGTCCCGCTGCTCGGCAATATTATCGACCTTGATCACCAGGCCATCCATTTCATGCAAGGCATCATGGCGATGTTCGGCCCAGTACTTCACGCGGTCCGGCACGTCCGCGGCGTCAACAAGTTCGGTGTAGGGGCTGACGGGTAGTCCCCATGCTTCGAGCGCCTGGTAGGCCTCATGTTGCGAAGTGGGGGTGAAGCCCTCGCAGTGGCCGAGGCCGTGGCAGATCATTCGCAGTTTTCGACGGCGGACTTGCTCGACGTCTTTTTGCCGCAAGCTTCCGGCGGCTGCGTTACGCGGGTTGGCAAAGGGGCGGCCCTGTGGGTTTTTCTCGGTGGCCGTTTCTTCGATACGCGCTGCATTCACGTCGGCAAAATCGGCGACGCTGATAAAGACCTCACCGCGCACCTCGAGGACCTCCGGGATGGGAAAGTCATCGGAGCCGTGCAGCTCGTGCGGCAGGTCAGTGATAGTTTTGGCGTTGACTGTGACATCTTCACCCACGCGCCCGTCGCCGCGGGTGGCTGCGCGTTCGAGCACACCGTTGCGGTAAATGACGTCGAGGGACAACCCGTCGATTTTCAGCTCGCACAGGTACTTCTCCGCGGGTGTACGGGCTAGCCACTCCCCTAGTTCGGCCTCGTCAAACACGTTGTCCAGGCTGAGCATGCGCTCGAGGTGCTCGACGTTGTCAAAGGTGGATTGCTCTGGTACAGGTGCGCCGACCTGCTTGGTGGGGCTATCGGGAACAGCAAGCTCGGGGTGGTCACGTTCGAGTTGCTCCAGTTCGCGGAACAATGCGTCGAAATCCGCGTCGGGGATTGATGGTTCACCGTTGTAGTACTGCTCTCGGTGGTAGCGGACTTTTTCCGCAAGTTCGTCCCATTGTCGGCGGAGCTGACTGTCGTTGTGGGGGGCCTGGCTCATAGCGCCCCAGTCTACTTGGCACCCCGATAAGTTATGACGCTGGCATACTGTAACCATGCCTCTCGCCGCTACGTTTAATCCTGCTTCGATGCTGTCCTTTGACCTGGAGACAACCTCACCGAATCCTGCGACCGCGCGGATCGTGACGTCAGCAATGATCACCATTGCGGGCAAAGACGTAGACAAGGTCGAGCTGCTGGCGGATCCGGGCGTGGACATTCCGGAGGAAGCCACCAAGGTGCACGGGATCACCACCGAGTATGCGCGTGAGAACGGCCAGCCGCACGAGGATGTCTTGGCATCGACCATCCAGGCTATACGCGAGGGTTGGGACAAGGGCCACACCTTGATCGTGTTTAATGCAGCGTTTGATTTGAGTGTGTTGCGACAGCTCAGCGGCGATTTCACGGTCGACGGCCCTGTGTTCGACCCCTATGTTGTGGACAAGGCTTTTGATCCTTACCGCAAAGGCAAGCGCACGCTGGGCGCGATGTGCGAGCACCATGGTGTGCCGCTGGATAACGCACACGAGGCGACTGCTGATGCCTTGGCTGCGGCCCGCATTGCTTGGAAGTTGGCGAAGAAGCACCCGGAGCTCAGCACGATGGACGTGGATGAGTTGATGGAAAAGCAGGCCGTGTGGTTTTACAAGCAGCAGGCCGGTTTGAAGAAGTACTTTGAGGGCCAGGGGCGGGACGTGTCGGATTTCAATATGTCGTGGCCGATGCGCGGCTAGCGGACGGAAAACACATATGGGTAATGACGTCGTGGGGCTTGCTGCTACTTTGGAACTTCCGCTTGCTGGCCGGGATGCCTACGCCCAGCGTTTTCCCGGTTTGCCGCCTGGTAGGTTGGGCACATGGGAAGCGTTGGAATTGTTGAACTGTTGATCATCGTTGCAGCTTGGATAGTGCCGACGCTGCTGGTCATCGGCGTTATTGTTCTGATCGGCCGCCGTGGAAGCAACAAACCTCAGCAGATGATGCAACAGCCAATAATGCAATAACAGCAGCCCATGCAGCAGCCGTACGCAGCCCAACGCCCGCAGCAACATCCTGCTGCACCGCAGAATCGTTTCGCACCCCAGGGCAATCAAGAACGGAAGTAACCCGTGCCAGTTTCTACTTATTTACCGACGCGCGGCTGGTTTGAAGACGACTGGCGCGCACGTCCCACACCGCAGCGCCCGTGGCCGGTCGTCCTGCTGCATGGCACGAGCGTGTCCAACGGTGACTGGCTGGAGCTGAGCACCCAACTACGAAAACTCGGGTGGGTGGTTTTTGCGCCGGCCTATGGGCAGCGCGCGACGTCTAGTGTGCCGGATTCTGCAGAGCAAGTGGCTGCCTATATTCGCCAGGTGCTGGATGCGACCGGTGCGGAAAAGGTGATTATGGTTGGGCATTCGCAGGGTGGGTTGATTGCCCGCTGGTGCGCTAAATTTTTTGACATTCCCACTCGCCACATCATTTGTTTGTCGACGCCCAATCACGGCACCTCGCTGGGTGGGATGTTGTCGTCTCGGGTGACCAATGATCGCCGCGCGGAACTGATGAAGTCGATGATCGACAACTACTTTGGCCCCGCTGGGATGCAACAAATCGCTGGTTCCGAAGTTTTGGAGCAGTTGAACGCCGACGGCGACCTGTTGCCCGGGGTGATGTACACCTGCCTGGCGACTAAGACGGATTCGACCGTGGTACCGTCTACATCGTGTTTCCTTGAGGGTGCGGAGAATTCCTATGTGCAGGATTTCTTCCCGCATGTTGTGGTGTTGCATGAAAATATGCCGCATGATCGTCGGGTGCGCTCGTTGGTGGTCGGCGAGATTGAACAGCACGCCCGCTTGAGCGCATAGGCTGCCGGCGTTCATCGGCTAGTCATTGTGGGGCAGTCCGCAGGAGAAAATTTTTTATCACTTCTGCTACCCCATGGAACCGATTCAGGTATCTTTTACGTCTAAATACATTGACGGCGCTCAGACAGTCATCTCCGCGCGCCGCCACGGTGAACTCCCCGCCACAGGCCACGGGTTGGGTGCTCACCTGAGGGGAATGTTCTAAGCGTTCACCGCACACAACCACCCCCACCCCGAACCCCTATTCACCTAACCCCCACCACCCGACCATCATTGCGAACAGACGAAAAAGCAACCCCAGGAACGCCAGATCACCCTCCCAGCACGCGCAATCCTCCCGGCCCCCTAAACCTAAAGATCCCCCGCATCCCGATGCAGCATGTCAGTCGCCTCCCTCGCCACCGCAATCGCCCCGGCCAAACCCAACGCATCCCCACCATCCTTGGCACACACCGCAATCCGCTGCAGCATCTCCCTCCCCACCCCCAACATGTCCACAAACCTGGCGACCCGCACCGCCACCCCACGCGCCGCATCATCTCCCGCCCCCATCAACTCATCCACCGACAAGGTCAGCCGCACCCCCTTGTCCACCGACAGCAACTCCGCCGCCGCATCAAACCCCGCCGTACCCTTCAACCCCAGCGGATCGAACGTCACAGGACCCTCCCACTGCAACAACGTCGCCAACGAAGCACAATCCAACCAGGCTGGCCCCACCGCCAGTGCATCCAACGCCTTACTGATCTCATACTGAGGCACGGCCGCAAGCTCGTCGAAATCACTCGTATCAGGCACCGACCCCTGAAGCAACGCCGGCACCCAGGGCTCCTCCAGCACGACCTGCACGGCGCCACCAAAACGCGCCGACAGCCCAGCGACGGCCTCCGCCACCCCCGCTTCGAGCGCCTGGTTAAGATCTCGCCGAGCACCGGGATCCGTCACCGCCCTGTGCCCATTGGGCAGTTCGAGGGCCGTCGCCAAGGACCACGGGCCCATCACAGAAACAATGACGTCGCGTTGGCCCCACTGTTGTTCGCAAGCGTCAAGGTCCCACCGCCAGGTGTCTACGGCCCGGCGCGTGGTCAACTGGGGTCGATCCGTGAGGACCCAGCTGCGGGCGCCTACCTCGCAGTAGACTTCGGGCAGTAGGACTGCTGTGCGCGCTACAAGCTCGGCGTGCGCCCCTCGTTCCGGCAGCAAGGGGATCGTGCAGGCTGCCGCTGACTCACTGCCCACGATGTCACATGCAACGGACATATCCGTTCCAGGGAAGTGGGAGGGCGCCGCACTCGTGACGCGCTCTACGTGATCTACGCATTCTCCGCCAGCTACGCCACCTGCATGCTCTCCGCGATCCAGACCGTCAGTCACGCGACGTCCCGCAGATGGTTCCGGAGCCCAGCACAATATCGCCGCCGTCGTCGGGAAGGTAGAGGACTGCTGCTTGCCCCCGCGCAACGCCGGACAGTGGTTCGGCGAGGTCGATTCGGATGCGGTCACCATCAACCTGGGCGGTGCAGGCAACGATCCCGCCGTGGGCACGCACCTGGACTTCGCAATTGAAAGGTTCCGACTGCTCCATCATCGGGTGCAGTACCTTGACGCGATCGGCCTCGATGTGAGTGACTGACAGGTCGGCGCGTGAGCCAACCGTGACTGTGCCCGTGGCTGCGTCGATGTCGGTGACGTATCGGGGCTTGCCATCGGCGGCTGGCTGCTTGATATCCAGGCCTTTGCGCTGTCCGATCGTGAATTCGTGTACGCCCGAGTGCTTCCTCAGCGGGGCGCCTTGTTGGTCCACAATCATGCCTGGCCGCAGACCAATGTGTTTGCCCAAGAAGGCCTGGGTGTTGCCGTCGGGGATGAAGCAGATGTCGTAGGAATCCGGTTTGGATGCTACCGAGAAACCATGGGCGGCGGCCTCCGCGCGGATTTGTGGCTTTTCCGTATCACCTACGGGGAACATGCAGCGGCTGAGTTCTTCTTTGGTCAGCACCCCCAGCACATAGGACTGGTCCTTGTTGGGGTCGTCCCCACGTCGCAGGTAGCCGTCGCCGCCATCCTCCGGCTGCACGAGCCGCGCGTAGTGCCCGGTCGCCACGGCATCAAAGCCGAGGGCAACGCAGCGTTCCAGCAGTGCGCGAAACTTGATTTTTTCGTTGCATCGCAGGCAGGGGTTGGGGGTTTCCCCGACCGCATAGGATTCGACAAAATCGTCAATGACGTCTGCTTTGAAGCGGTCCGAGAAATCCCACACGTAGAACGGGATGCCCAATTTATCGCAGATGCGTCGGGCATCGGCACTGTCTTCTAGCGAGCAGCATCCGCGGGAAGATTCGCGCACCGACTGTGGGTCCTTCGACAGGGCTAGGTGGACGCCGACAACATCGTGCCCGGCCTCGACTGCTCGTGCCGCAGCCACCGCCGAGTCAACACCGCCGCTCATCGCAGCTACAACTCGCATGGTCTCCTCATTGGGCTGGTGGGTGATTGGGTGGTGGGTGAATCCGGGAAAATACTAGCAGTACCCTACTACCTGCTAGGCCATGCCTGCCAGGCGGGCGCGGGACACCACGTCCGGAAGCACTGCCAGTAGCTTGTCCACGTCGTCCTGGGTGCTTGTACGTCCGAGGGTGATGCGGAGGGCTCCGCGCGCGGTGGGTTCGTCCACTCCCATGGCGAGCAGCACTTCGCTGGCCCGGTTGACTCCGCTGGCGCACGCTGACCCTGTGGATGCCGCAATGCCCGCGACGTCAAGAAGCATCAACAAACTATCGCCTTCTGCCCCGGGGAAGGAGATATGTAGGTGCCCGGGCAGGATGTCGTCTTCGGGGGTGTGGATGATGACGTCGTCTATGGTTGCGGTGATGCGTTCGCGCATCTGGTCGCGCAGGCCAGCTAGGCGTTGGTGTTCTGCGTCGATCTCGGAACATGCCTCTTTTAAGGCGGCGGCTGTGGCGACGGCGCCGGCAACATCGTGGGTGCCGGGCCGGATGCCGCGCTCCTGTCCCCCACCGGTGAGCAGCGGGTGCAGAGCTGGGGAACGTTTGGCCAACAGCAGCCCCACGCCCCTCAGTCCACCAAACTTGTGGGCGCTCGCGGCAAGCGTTGTCGCACCGAGTGCATGAAAATCAACAGGTATGTGCCCGACGGCCTGCACCGCGTCAACATGCAGTGGGAAAGGTGTTAACTGTGGCCCTGCACCGGGTACTGCCGGGGGCTGCGCGCACAGCCGGGCAATGTCGGCGATAGGTTGGATGGCGCCGGTCTCATTATTAGCCATCATGCAGGTGGCAAACCGAATATCAACCGTGTCCCCTGCAGAGTGCGCTACAGCGTATTCCACCAGTTGTCGACGGAAAAGTTCACTGTCGACCCGTGCAGTGTTGTTTCGTCCTAGTGGCATGTCGACCACACGCGCGCCGGCTAGGTGCCTGATGGGTTCCCGGACGCCGGGGTGCTCCAGTGGGCTGGTAAACACCACGCCGTGTGTCGCATTCCCCCACAGTCCGTGGATTGCGAGGTTGTCTGCCTCGGTGCCGCTCGCACAGAAGATGACCTCAATGGGTTCTGCTCCCAGCAGCTCCCCGATGTCTTCGCGGGCTTGCTCGAGGGCTGCCTTCGCCTGCCTGCCTAAAGCGTATTGGCCGCCTGGGTTAAGAAGATGCGCGTGCTCAAGGTAGGCCTCGATCGCGACCTCGCGGGTGGGCGACGTCGCGGCGTGATCGAGAAACACCTGCATAACTGCCGTGGGGCTACTTCAAACGTTCGATCAGCACTGGCACGACGTCTTCAACGTTGGCCACCAGACCAAGGTCGGCGATGTCGAAGATGTGCGCGTCCTCATCGTTGTTGATCGCGACGATGGTCTTGGAGGTTTGCATGCCGGACTTGTGCTGGATCGCGCCGGAAATACCAAGCGCAATGTACAAGTCGGGGGACACGGTGACACCCGTTTGCCCCACCTGCATGCTGCCGTCAGCCCAGCCTTGATCGACGACGTCGCGGGTCGCACCGATCGCGGCACCGAAAACGTCTGCAAGGGGTTCCACGAGTGTTGCAAAACCGTCCTCACCGACACCACGACCACCGGCGACAACAACCTTGGCCTCGGTGAGCTCGGGCCGGTCTCCGTGCACTGCCGGGGTGAAGGACTCGACGGTGGCGTCCAGTGCACCCGGGCCAGCAAGTTCCAGGGTTTCGATTGTGACGTCGGCAGCCGGCACAAGCTCAGCGGGGACAGCACCCGGGCGCAGCGTGTACACCGGGCATTCGCCACCGACAGCCGCGCTCACAGAAACGGTGTCACCGAAAATGGACTGCTGTGCCGTGCGGTCGGGATTAACTCCAACAACATCACGCAGGACGCCGCTTGCCAGGCGCGCCGCCAAGCGACCGGCGATCTCGTTGCCGGTGGCGTGGCCAGGCACGATGATGGGACCGGGTTGGGCGGCCGCCAGGGTCTGCAGGGCATCAACTGCCGGCAGCAGGACCCTGCCCTGGGAGTTGACGTGCACCACGCGCTGGGCGCCCAGCTGCGTGATCTCTTCGGCGAGCTCCGGGGCGTCAACAAGCACGGCGGTGACGTCGCCGAGATTGCGTGCTACAGTGATCATCTCCGCAGTGATCGCGGAATGAGCGGCAGATTCCGCAAGTACGTAAACGTTAGTCATTGTCATTGTCCCTTCGCGCTAGATGCGATCCTTGAGGAAGGCGACAAGCTCTTCCACGCCTTGCTCACCACGTACGATCCGTCCGCCACTGCGTTCGGGGCGGTTCGCCGCTGCAGTCACCACGGTTGCGGCATTCGCCAAACCAACCTGTGTGGCCTCAGCTGCGGTGTCGGCCAGACTCAGGCGCACGATCTCCGCCTTTTTCGCCGCCATGATGCCTTTGAAGTTGGGGAAACGCGGCTTGTCGTTTTTCTCCGTCACGGAAATAACCAGCGGCATCGGGGCGCTGAGCTGGTAGGTACCTGAATGGTCTTCGCGAACAGCTTTTATGACGCCGCCGTCAACGCTGATCTCACGCACGTTGGTCAGCGCAGGTACCTGGCGGTATTCCGAGAGCACACCCGGCACAACCCCCATCGAACCATCCGACGAGGCATTGCCCGCAATGATCACATCGGGCGCGCCAAACGTCTGGGCCGCGGCATCAATTGCACAGTTCAAAGCCCACACCGTCCCCAAGGCATCCGAACCAGCAAGCGCAGGATCGCTGAGCAGCACAGCATGATCCGCCCCCATAGCCAGTGCCTTGCGCAACGCTTCCTCAGAGGAAGGCGCACCCATGGACAAAGCCACAACGGTGGACTCGCCCAAGGACTCCTTCAAACGGAGCGCTTGCTCCACTGCGTACTCGTTAATCTCATCAATAACTTCGTCTACACCTTCGCGGTGGAGAGTGAAATCGGGGTTCAGCGTCTTAGTGGACCACGTGTCAGGCACGTGCTTGACCAGAACAAAAATGGTGGACATTCCTAAGGGACTGCCTTTCGATGCTGATGGGGGTTAGGGCTGCTTAAAAGTCTAGCCTTAGTTTTTTGTTTGCGTCGGTGGGGTGTAGCCAGGCTCCATGGCCAGCACGTCGTCAATGCTTTCGCGCCGCACCATCAAAGTGCTCTGTCCAGCGCGAACACTGACCACTGCGGGCCGAAGCATGTAGTTATAGCGGCTCGTCATCGCGTAGCAGTAGGCGCCAGTAGCGGCGAAGGCAAGCAGATCACCGGTCGCGATATCGTCCGGAAGCAACGCGTCGCGCAGCAAAATGTCACCGGACTCGCAATGACTACCCACGATACGGCTCGCGGTAGGGGCACCGTCACAGAAACGATTGACTGCGCGCACATCGTACGCGGCGTCATACAGTGAAGGTCGAATGTTATCGCTCATCCCACCATCAACAGCAATGTATCGGCGAGTGGCGTTGTCATCGACGTGAACATCCTTGATCACACCCGTGTCGTAGACGGTGACCGTCGAAGGGCCGGCAATGGCACGACCCGGCTCCACCATGATCTTCGGGGCCTCAATCCCTCGCGCCGCCGCATGTGCGTCAATGCGGGCCAACAAATCCGCGGCAATCGCCTTGACATCCAAGGGCTGCTCATCAGCGGTGTAGGCAATACCGTAGCCGCCACCAAGATCGAGAATCTCCAACTCGGCGCCCTCCTTGGCCAGCTGGCTCCACAAACCCAACACGCGCTCGGCTGCGAGGCTGAAGCCTTCCGCATCGAACACCTGGGAGCCCACATGGCAGTGCAACCCAACCAACGACAAGTTCTCGGCACGCATGACGGCCTGCGCCGCCCGATGCGCCGACCCAGCGGCCAAAGAGAAACCAAACTTTTGGTCCTCATGGCTGGTGGCGATGAACTCGTGGGTGTGCGCCTCCACGCCGGGCTTTACTCGGACCATGACTTCCTGGACACGACCGGCCTCGGCGGCGACAGCGTTCAGCGTATCCAGCTCCCCAGGTGCATCAAGCACTACGTGGCCAACACCGGCGTCGACACACAACTTCAAAAAGCTTGTGGACTTGTTATTGCCGTGGGCGGTGACCCTTTCTGCCGGGAATCCCGCAGCTAATGCGACCCGCAGTTCCCCTTCGGAGGCGACATCCAAACACAGGCCTTCTTCGTCAACCCACCGTGCAATCGTGGTTGTCAGAAAGGCTTTGGACGCATAGTGCACATGCTCGCCGCCGCCAAAAGCCTGGGCCATATCGCGGCAGCGTGAACGGAAATCGTCCTCATCGACAACGAACACAGGGGTGCCGTATTCTTCCGCGATCTCAGGAAGCGGCACACCAGCAATGGTGACCACTCCGTCTTCCTGACGCTGGGCGTTCCTTGGCCACACCTGGCCCGGAAGGTCATTGAAGTCGGGGATTTCTGCCCGATCCACCTTCGGGATGGTCGGCTGCGGGGTCGAGGGTTTGGGTTGGTCGAGCATCTACATCCTCTCCGGGGCGCTAACACCCAACAGTCCAAGAGCGTTGGACAACACCTGGCGGCTAGCCTGCGCAAGCGCCAAGCGCGCGCGGAAAACACCTTCGACGTCCTGATCCGCCTTCGGCAGGATCTGGCAGGCGTCGTAGAAGCGATGGAAGGTCCCGGCCAGCTCCTCGGCGTAGCGAGCAACGCGGTGGGGTTCGCGCAGTTCAGCTGCTGTTTTAACCACGGCGGGGAATTCGCCCAAGGTGCGGATCAAGTCGCCCTCACGCTCGTGGGTGAGCAAAGACAGGTCGACGGCGGACAGCCCCGCGGCGTCATGAGGAACCTCAATGCCGATCTCGGAGGCTTTGCGCATAATCGAGCACAAGCGGGCGTGGCCGTACTGGACGTAGAACACCGGATTGTCGCTGGACTGGGACGCCCACAACCCGAGGTCGATGTCCAGAGAAGAATCCACGGAGGAACGGATCAGGGCATAGCGGGCTGCATCGACGCCAATTGCCTCCACCAAGTCTTCGAGGGTGATCACAGTGCCGGCGCGCTTGGACATCTTCTTGGCTTCGCCGTTTTCCAGCAGGTTAACCATCTGACCGATCATGACTTCGACCTGGTTGGGGTCGTACCCCAGTGCCGCAGCTGCTGCCTTCAGGCGGGCAATGTAACCGTGGTGGTCGGCCCCCAGCATGTAGATGCACAGGTTGTGGCCGCGTTCGATTTTGTCGACCACGTAGGCAATGTCGCCGGCGATGTACGCGGCGTTGCCATCAGACTTAATGACGACGCGATCCTTGTCGTCTCCAAATTCCGTGGAGCGTAGCCACCACGCACCGTCGGCTTCGTAGAGGTTGCCGTTGTCTTTAAGCATCGCGATCGCACGGTCAACGGCGCCGGATTCGAAGAGGGAATTTTCGTGGAAGAATACGTCAAAGTCTGTTCCGAATTCGTGCAGTGACTCCTTGATCTGCGCGAACATCATGTCGACGCCGCGTGCGCGGAAGGCTTCTGCTTTTTGTTCTTCGGGCAGGTTAAGCACGCTAGGCTCGGCCGCAACGACAGCCTTCGCAATGTCCTGAATGTAGGCTCCGCCGTACCCGTCTTCAGGGGTCGGTTGTCCTTCGGCTGCGGCGATGAGGGAGCGCACGAAGCGGTCGATCTGGGTGCCGTGATCATTGAAGTAGTACTCGCGCGTGACGCGCGCGCCGTTGGCTGCTAGCACTCTACCGAGAGCATCGCCTACCGCCGCCCAACGAGTGCCGCCGAGGTGAATGGGGCCGGTGGGGTTGGCGGACACGAATTCCAGGTTGATGGCGGCGCCGCTCAAGCTGTCGTTGTGGCCGAAGGACTGACCTGCATTGATGATGGTGGCGACGATTTGTCCTTGGGCTGCTGCAGCCAGGCGGATGTTGAGGAAGCCGGGGCCCGCGACGTCAGCGCTGGCAATCGCGTCCTGAGCGCTCAGCGCGTCGGCCAGACCCTGGGCGATCTCGCGGGGGTTTTTACCGACCTTCTTTGCTACCTGCAGTGCCACGTTGGTTGCGTAATCGCCGTGCTCCGGGTTTCGGGGGCGCTCAACGGTTACTTCTTGAGGCAATACGGAGGCATCGAGCTGCTGCTCAGTGAAGTAATCCACTGCGACAGCCCGGATCAGCTGTGAAAGGTCTGCGGGAGTCATAACCTGCAAGCCTATCGAAGCTGGTTTGTCGCACACAATATTGCCCCTCGTTGGGGTTTGGCAAGCAACGGGGGGAGCCCGCGGGAGGTGACAATACTCACTGCCTTACACATTTTTACAGGTTGGAAAGTCGATTGTTGAACAATAGCTTTTATAGGAGGGGTAAAACATAGCGATAGGAAGAGTGATAGGAGTAACATCTCATAGGTATTGTGATTGCGAGAATCTTAACGGCGCCCATAAAAGTGGCCTAACGCACACAAACGTTTTTTGCACACCTACTTCTAACAAGGAGCACCGATGGAGAGCTTTGTTGCTGACACCAGTGCCGTAGCAGGAAGCCTCGGCCTATCCGCAGCCGTAGCGACCATTCCACTACTCACATTCTTTGTGATGCTCATAGGCGTCAAGGCACGCGCCCATACATCCGCACTCGTCGCCCTCGCGGCGTCAATTCTTGTGGCCATCGTCGGCTTCAAGATGCCCTGGCTTCTCGCCGTCTCTTCTGCCGGACGCGGCGGCCTCTTCGGCCTACTACCGATCGTCTGGGTCATCGTCATGGCGATCTGGTTCTACGAAGTCACCGTCATCTCCGGCCGCTTCGAAGACCTCCGCCGCACCTTCGACCGCCTGGGCAATGGCGACATCCGCATCCAGGCCATCCTCATCGCCTTTTGCTTCGGTGGCCTACTGGAGGCACTCGCAGGTTTCGGCGCCCCCGTCGCCATCACCGCCACGATGATCCTCGCGCTCGGCATCAAGCCCCTGCGCGCCGCCACCGTGGTACTGCTGGCCAACACCGCACCCGTCGCCTTCGGCGCCGTCGCCATCCCGATCACCACTGCCGGTGCAGTCGCCGGACGTACCGCCGAAGAAACCAACCACATCGCAGCGATCGTCGGCCACCAAGCGCCGGTTCTCGCATTCTTCGTGCCGCTGATCCTGCTGCTCATCCTCGACGGTGTCCGCGGCGTCAAGGACGCATGGGTACCCGCCGTCGTCATCGGCTTCGCTTTCGGTATCGCCCAGTGGGCCACCTCTAACTTCTTCGCGTACCAGCTCACAGACATCGTCGCCTGCATCTTCTCCCTCGGCGTCGCCGTCGGATTCCTGCGGTTCTGGAAGCCTCGCGGCGTCGAAGAAATGCGTGCGCGCATGGGAGTCGGCCCCGCAGCAATCCACGATGAGCTACCCGGCGTCCGCGTGTGGATGGCACTGCTCCCCTACCTTGTTGTCACCCTGATTTTCGGTGTGTGCAACCTCGACAAATTTGGTTCGCTCACCAACCCCTTCCCGAAATGGCTGAAGGAGACCTTCATGATCTCCTTCGATTGGCCGGTCCTTAAGGACCACCTGCTGACCGCCTCCGGTGAGCCTGTGAAGTCCGCATACTCGCTTGCTTACATCAACAACCCCGGCACCCTGCTGCTCATTTCGGGCCTGATCGTCGGTGTGATCTACGCGGTGTTCAATGAGGGTGGCCGCTACAAGACCGACCTCGGTCGGGTTTTCGCCGAAATCGGCCACTGCATGTTCCGCATGCGCCACGCAGCCCTGACGATTGCCGCTGTGCTGGCTCTGGCTTATGTGATGAATTACTCCGGTCAAACCGTCTCCATCGGCGAATATGTCGCATCCCTAGGCGCGGTCTACGCCTTCCTCGCGCCGACTCTGGGCTGGGTTGGTACTGCAGTCACCGGCTCCGACACATCCGCTAACGCCCTGTTCGGCAAGATGCAGGTAACCGCAGCCGAGCACGCGGGCCTGAACCCGGACCTCATGCTTGCAGCCAACACCACCGGTGGTGTGGTCGGCAAGATGGTTTCCCCGCAGTCCCTAGCTATTGCCGCAACTGCAGTAAACCTGGAGGGCGAAGAATCCTCCATCTTCAAGTCCGTGGCCGGCTGGTCGCTGGGCATGCTCTTCGTAGTGTGCCTGTTGGTCTACCTCCAGACCAACGTTCTGAGCTTCCTCGTGTAGCCAGGGCATCAGCGACTGTGGGGCGTCTTCCGGCGCCCCACACCCATTTCCGCAACGTTGTCATTGTAATTTTCATAGCAAACACTCCGCGAAATACCTGCAAATTCCCGACAGCAAACTCAAAAAGTCCAAAAGTTTAATTCTGCCTAAGCTGTATTAAGTCACCCTGCAGGAATTACGAATTAATTTCTTGTGAGTTAAACCTTGGTTTCGCACATCAGCCCATGTGCGACGCCAGGATTATTGCCGGTCATCTATAAAATCGATGCAGATTTGTTTGCTAGGATTGACGCATACGTTTGTGGTTTTTAAACAGCTCTAAACGCATTTAAAAGAAAACAACTCACCCGCTTGAAAAGAAAAGGAGCAGCCCATGCGCGTCGCTCTCTTCTCGACTTGCATTGGCGATGCGATGTTCCCGGACGTCGTCAAGGCCACTGCAGTCATCCTCTCCCGACTCGGCCACGAAGTCGTCTTCCCGGAGCAACAGTCCTGCTGCGGCCAGATGCACGTCAACACCGGGTACCAGCGCGAGGCTATCCCCCAAATCAAGAACTATGTCGACGCTTTTTCGGATCCGTCGATCGATTGCGTCGTCGCCCCGTCGGGTTCCTGCGCCGGTGCTGTTCGCGAGCAACACGAACACGTCGCCTCCCGCTACGGCAACGCTGCACTAGTCGACGGTGCTCGTGCCACTGCGAAAAAGACCTACGATTTGTCCGAGTTTCTTATTGACGTCGCGGGCACTGATCAGCTTGGCGCATTCTTCCCCCACCGCGTCACCTACCACTCCACTTGCCACTCCCTGCGTTTCCTCAAGGTTGGGGACCGCCCTTTGCGATTGCTGCGCAACGTAGAAGGTATTGACTTGGTGGAGCTTCCCCACGCCGACGAATGCTGCGGTTTCGGCGGCACCTTCTCTGTGAAGAATGCTGAAGTGTCCGCATCGATGGTGGGTGACAAGTGCCGGAACATCAAGAGCACCGAGGCAGAATACGTCACTGCAGGCGACGCTTCCTGCTTGATGAATATCGGCGGCGCTTTGTCCCGCCAGCACGCTGGTGTTCGTGCAGTGCATATGGCTGAGATTCTGGCGTCCACCAAAGACCACCCCTGGACGCCTTCGTCCGCAATCTACACCAAGGAGGCAATGCTGTGAGCGTCTTCCTAGGCAAGCCGACCATGCCGCCCCGCGCACCTGAGGGTGTTGGACACCTGCGCGGCACCGAAACCTTCCCCAAGGCTGCACACCACGAGTTGTACAACGCCACCCAGCGGCGCAACCTCCACAAGGCAACGCACACCATTCGCGACAAGCGTGCTGCCGTCATCGCTGAGATCGATGACTGGCAGGCATTGCGCGAGGCCGGTTCGCACATCAAGCGCGACGTGATGGCCCGCATGCCTGAGCTGCTGGAGCAGTTCGAAGCTGCCGTCACCGCACGTGGAGGTCACGTCCACTGGGCCCGCGACGCCAAAGAAGCCGGCGAGATTGTCACCGCACTGGTACAGGAGACCGGTGAGAAGAAGGTCGTCAAGATCAAGTCCATGGCCACCATGGAGATCGGCCTTAACGACCAGCTGCGCGAAGCCGGCATCGAAGCCCGCGAAACCGACTTAGCTGAGCTCATCGTCCAGCTGGGTAAGGACACCCCATCGCACATTCTGGTTCCGGCTATCCACCGCAACCGGGCAGAGATCCGCGACATCTTCATCAAAGAGATGCCCAACACCGACGAAACACTATCGTCGGATCCGGCAGAGCTTGCTGAAGCATCGCGCACCTTCCTGCGGGAGCAGTTCATGGATGCCAAGGTGGCTATCTCTGGCGCGAACTTTGGTATCGCCGAGACAGGCACCGTCACCATCGTGGAATCCGAAGGTAATGGCCGCATGTGCCTCACCTTGCCGGAGACCCTCATCTCCGTCATGGGTATCGAAAAGCTGCTGCCCACCTTCCAGGACTACGAGGTATTCCTGCAGCTTCTGCCCCGCTCCTCCACCGGTGAGCGCATGAACCCCTACACCTCTATGTGGTCGGGTGTGACCGAAGGCGACGGCCCCCAGAACTTCCACATTGTTTTGGTGGACAATGGCCGCACCGCAGCACTGGCTGATGAAATCGGCCGTGAGGCACTCAAGTGCATCCGTTGTTCTGCGTGCCTGAACGTCTGCCCTGTGTACGAACGCGCGGGCGGACACGCCTACGGTTCCACCTACCCAGGCCCGATCGGTGCGATCCTGACGCCGCAGCTCACCGGCATGGATTCCTCGCACGACCCCAACGCCTCCCTGCCCTACGCATCCACCCTGTGTGGCGCCTGCTTCGAGGCCTGCCCGGTCAAGATCGATATCCCCAGTGCACTACTGGAACTGCGTCACAAGAAGATCGAAAATCACAAGCCCAAGGTAGAGGGCGTCATCATGGGCGGCATGGGACTTGTCTTCGGAAACCAGAAGCTGTGGAATCTGTCCACCCACATGGTTTCCCTCGGCCGTATTTTGGGTGGTTTCAACGGAAAAATCACCCACCTTCCGAGCTTCTTGGCCGGATGGACTGACGTTCGCGACACCGCGGTTCCGCCGAAGAAGTCTTTCCGCCAGTGGTTCGACAGTGAGGAAGCACAACAGCTGCTTGCCTCAGCGCGCGCCGAAGGCATTCCCGCCCAGCCGCCCGCACACCCCACTAGCCCCGAGGAGACAAAGTGAGCGTCATCAACTCCGCCCGCAACCAAGCGGCGAAGAAGGAAATCCTGAGCAGGATCGCTAACGCACACAAGCTTGCTAACACCGCCCCGGGTCCGGTAGAGGTTCCTCGCGAATACAACCGCGAGTACCACTACAGCACTGAGGAGCTCCGTGAGATCCTCATCGATCGTCTGATCGACTACAAGGCTGAGGTCACGGAGACCACTGAGGCGGAGCTGTCCGCCACTATCGGTGACATCCTCAACTCGCGCGGTGCATCCACCGTCCGCTACGCAGAGGGTCTCGATCCTGCCCTGTTTGAGAAGTTCAGCGGTGAAGCAACCCCGGATGATCGTTCCTCGGATCCGCGTCTGCTCAATGGGGTTGACGCCGTGGTGACCGACAGTCACGTGACCTGCGCCCAGACCGGCACGATTTCTTTGGAATCCAACCCAGTGTGTGGGCGTCGTGCGCTGACCCTGGTCCCGGACTGCCATGTGTGCATCGTCCGCGAGGGCACCATCACCTACGGCATTCCCGATACGGTCGCCCGCCTGTCCCGCACCGCGCCGGTGACGTGGATTTCCGGTCCTTCCGCGACGTCAGACATTGAGCTCAATCGTGTCGAGGGCGTGCACGGTCCGCGTACGTTGATCGTGGTTATCGTCAAGAAGTAATACCAGTTCAGGTCGCTTCTTTCTGCCCCGTTACATCCGTGTGGCGGGGCTTTTTCACGCCGTGTCTGGCTGGGTGGTAACATGGCTGAGGTTGCAAGCGCTTGTTTTGCACATGCCTCCGTAGCTCAGGGGATAGAGCACTGGTTTCCGGTACCAGCGGTCGGACGTTCGAATCGTCTCGGGGGCACATCTAGCCCGTCTGTTGCACACAGGCGGGCTTTGTTTTTGCCGGCTGGGGCGGCGGACTCTAGTGCTACGCCAACTCTTGGAGTTTTTGTTTTTGTGGCCCCAGCACACGGTCGACGACTGAGCTGATCATGCAGATTTCTTCCGCGTCGAGCTTGCTGAAGAATACTTCGTCAATGGCGTCGAGGTATTGGGGATGCAGTTTTCCAATGATCTCTTGGCCTTGTTCGGTCAAGCGAATGACGACGCCGCGTGCGTCTCTGCTGCAGGGATGTTTCGCGACCAGGTTGCGTTTTTCCATGCGGATCACTTGGTGTGATGCTCTGGATCGGTCCCACTGCAGCAGGTCACAGATTTCCTTTAGGCGAAGTTCGAAAGCGTGGCAGTGTTGGTGGTCTAGCGGCACGTGGGGTGCTGCGCGTAGCACGGAAAGGATGGAGTAGTCAGCGCTGCTGATTCCTCCGGGAAGTCCTTCATCGAGGGCCTTGTGTACGGCGAGGCCTGCTGCAGTGATGCGGGCCCACAGTTCACCGCGGGCGTCGCGACCATCGTCGCCTTCGAGGTTAAGCGGGTGTTGAGTACTCATGTCTTACCTCCTTGTTAGAAGTATTCCTTAGTGCTGCAGCCCTGTCACATCTGAAGGTCTGTGACGGAATATTCCTTCTTGCCGACGACTTTTTCGAACCGCGCTGGTGTGCTGGTGAGTACGATGATTTGCTGCTGCCGCCCAGCCCTACTGAGCACGGTGGCCATGCGTGATAGTCGGTGCGTGTCGGTGTGCCCAAGTGCATCGTCGATGATCACTGGCAGGTTACAGCCCGCGAGTTCTGAGACGGCAAAACGTTGGAGCATGCCGAGTTGTTCTTGGGCGCCACCGGAGAGCTGGCCGACCGGAACACTGGTCAGGGCACTGCCATCGCTGCCGATGTTGACTCGGCTGTCGATCCCGAGTTCTGCATCGAGGTCGAAACGTTGGTCGGGCCCGAAGATTGCCCTGGCGAGGTCGTTGAGTTTGTCGGCAAAGGGCTTGGCGTAGGCTGCGCGCGCGGCGTCGCGGTGGCCGATGAGGACGTCGCGTAGGCGCTTGGCTGCCTCGGCTCGCCGTTGTATTGATGCGTGGTGCCGTCGGGCGTTGTCGACTTCTGCATGGCTGTTTTCTAGGCGTTCAGCCGCACCTTGTGCCTGTTCGATGTACCCGGTGCAGGTGGCGATGGTGGTGCGGGCGTCGTCGATGCGTTCCCGGAGGCTGTCGAGTTGTGCTTGGGCGCCTTCGTAGAGGCTGCGTCGCAGTTCTGGGTCCGCCTGGGCTAGTGCGTCCAGGGCCTGTTGTTCGGCGGCTGTTGCTTGTTCGAAGTTGCTGAGGGCCTGCGCGTGAGCGGCGTCGAGTTGTTCTTGCGTGTGCTCCAGCTCTGCGGTTGCTAGTTCGTCGGCGGCTTCCGCGAGGGTTGCTTGTGCGGCTTCGAGGTTGCTTCGGTGGATGTTGAGGGCTGTTTCTGCGGGTGTGCGTAGTGCCATGACGCGGCTTTCGTGCACGCGGGCGTCGCTGTCGGCTTGGGTGTGGTGTTCTTCGGCCTCTTCGTGAGCAGCGCTGGCTTTAACCAATGCTTGTTCTGCTTCATCGACGGTGATGGGGTCGAAGTCGCCAAGGAGTTGTTCGATGCGTTGGGTGTGCCTGCGCATGTCGTCAACGTCGCGTGTACCGATGATGGCGGTGCGTTCGCGGGTCAAGCTGGTGATTTCTTCGGCGAGTTGGCGTTCGGCTTGCGCCCTGCTGAGTGCTTCTTCGGCTGATGACGCCGCGACGTCGTCGAGCAATGCGGTGAGTTGCTGTTCGCATCGTGTGAGGTCGGCGAAGACGTCCTCGTTCCCGAGGCCAGGGGTGATGTGGATGTCTACGTCGGCAATGCGGACGGTGGTGGCGTGGGTGAGTGTATGGGTCTCGCCTACGGGTGTGGGTTCGCCGTCGAGGAGGATTTCTGTGGGGGCGCCCTCCCCTACTGCTTGGGTGGTGATTTTTGCTGCGACGGCGCTGGCGCGGATCCGTGCCTCGCGTGTGTCACGTTCTGCTTCTGTGATCTTCTGGACGAGCTCGGCGCTGATGGGGTTGCTAGGCAGCATGTTTTCCAGCTCGACGATCTGGTCGTTAATGCCAGCTACTTGATCGAGCAGTTGGGTGTGGTGTGCCCAGTCACGCAGTTGGGAGGCGCGGGTGAGTTGTTGTTTGGCGTCGCGCACGGCAGCTGCCGCGGTATCGCGCAGTTGTTGGGCTTGGGTAACGCGTTCGTGGAGTTCGGCTGCGCGCTGTTGTTCTTCTTGGTGGGCTTGTTCGAGTTCTGGTTGTTGTTGCAGCAGGGTTTCCACGTGCTTGCTCAGTGCGGCGACGCGGGTTTTGAGTGCTGTGCGCTGATCGAGGCGTTGCTCTGCTGCTTCTAGTACGATCTGTGCACTGTTCTTTTTCTCGGTTGCTGCGTGAGCGTGCTTGGTGGCTTCTTGGGCTTCGGCGAGGTCTGCGCGGGCTTGTTCGAGTTCTTCACGAACACCGGGTATGCGTTGGGCGGCGTCGTCGCGTATGGCTTCTGCTTCGCCGACCCGATCGACGTAGTTTTTTACGCTGTCAACGTCGATTTGTGCTTGGGCATAGCGTTGTTCTGCTGCGGCGAGGTCCGCTTCTGCTTGTTTATATTCGCCCGTTGGTTTGGCTGTTTTTTCACTAAAGTAGCGTCCGTATTCTTTTGCGACGGCGTCCATGAGGGCGGTGTTGTCCCCCGTCACCTCGGTGGGGTTGCCGTTGTCGAGGTCGTTGGCGGCGCCGGCGGCGCTGAGTGCGGCACTCAGGCTGGGGATTCCTGCGGCATTAATGCGTTCGTCGATGGTTCCTTGGCGGACGAACAATGCGCTGAGCAGGGTGGGGTCGATGTGTTCGGCGAGGATGTCTTCGAGGCGCTGTTCGGCTTCGCCGCCGGTGAGGTTTTCCACGGTGGGCGTCAGGATGCGTAGTTCGCAGCGTTTTTGTTTGAAGTAGGTTTTGGTGACGTTGATGTGGTGCGGCCCGATGGTGGCGTCGAGTGTGATGGTGGTGGGTACGTCGCGCCCGACGGGGCGCATGAGTTTGTACTGGGCTTTTCCGGTGGTGTGTTTTTGGGTCAGCACCATGTCGAGGGCGTCGAGGATGGTGGATTTTCCAGCTTCGTTGCTGCCGCTGACGATGACAACACCGGTGTCTGGGATGTTGGATAGCTGGAAGTGTTCGACTCCGCGGAGGTTATCGAAGCTCAGGCTGTGAATGCGCATGGTGTCCTCGTGTGGGGTCTTTAGTGTTGGAGTCGGAACAGTAGGCGGAGGGCGTCTTCGGCTGTTGTGTCGCCGTCTGCGCTTGCCTCGAGGAGTTCTCGGAGTGCTCCGTCTGCGTAGCCTCCTAGTTGGAGGGTGTCGAGCTCTTCGGTGCCGGGGGCGAGTGTGAGGTCCATGAGCCGTTCGCGTGGGTAGAATGCGGCGAAGATGGGGGTTCGTGCGTCAAGTCCTGCGTCAAGGTGGTTCATTGCGGTGAGATCGACGGTGCCGCGCAGGGTGTATTTGATGACTGTTTTTGATTTGTTGGGGTAGGCGTCGAGGCGCGCGAGGAAATCCTCGACGTCATCGATGCTGTTGACATCGGCTTCGATGGCTTCCATGGTCCAGGTGCCCGTGGATAGTTCTTCGACATCGACCCCTTCGTCGCGCAGGGTAACCAGCAGGGCGTGGCCGCTGTTGTTTTCACCGCCACCGGTTGCTGTGTCGAAAAAGTCTGTGGGTTCTGGTGCTCCGGAGTACCACACGGCGCCGCTGTGTCCGATTGTTTGCGCGGAGTGTGTATCGCCCATCGCAACATAATTGATGACGCCGCGTTGCAGGGCGTCTTCAATCAGCCCAAGGTCGATGGTGGCGGGGTTGTCGATGGTGTCGCGGTTGAGTACTTGTCCGTGGGCTAGGAGGATGCGTGCTGGGTGTTCGGGGTCATCGGGTAGTGCGTCGAGGGCGAGTGCGACGAGGTCTGTGTCGGGGTGACGGGTGAGCAAGGGGGCTCCGACAATTTCTACCGGTGTGCTGGTGCCTTCGACGCGAATGGGCGTGTGGTCGGTGACAATATGGACGCCGGGGATGTCCTGGGTTTCGTAGAAGATACTGTCGGCGACCAGGGGGTCGTGGTTTCCCGGTAGGAGGTAGACGGGCACGGGTAATGCTTTAAGTTGTTCGAGCGCACGGCCGAGGGTTTCGCGGCTAAGGCTATTGTGCTCGAACACATCGCCTGCGACGACAATGAACTCTGCGCCGTGTTCAGTGGCTAGCTTTCCGAGGGTGCGGATGGCTTCGAGGCGTGCTTCGGCCAATCGTGCTGCGGCTTCGGGGCGTAGCCGGGCCCAGGTTTTACCGAGTTGCCAGTCGGAAGTGTGGATGAAGCGTGTCATGGTGTCCTAGCGAGGGTTGGTGGGCATGATGTGCTCGTAGATCTCTTCGAGTTGATACATGCCTCTGAGTGCTTCTACGGAGTTTAATGATGCCGCGCGTATAGCTTGGGTGAGCAGCGTGCGGTCGCCGCGTTCGAGGGCACTGTCGGGTTCTATGTCCGGCAGTGGCGGCAACTGCCCGCCGTTCCAAAAATCGGCTGCGGGTGGGGCATCGATGGCATCAGCTATGGTTGCCAGGCTCATGTGCCGGAGAGCGAGTGCTTTTTCGGGGTTGCTGTGCAGCATATCGGCGAAGGCGAGTCCGACGGCGACGGCGTGTTTGCACACGGGAGCTGGGTCCGGACAGGTGCACTCGCAACGCTGGATATCAAACAGTTGGGTCGCGATCTGCTGCGGGTATGTGCCTTTGCTCATCAACGTCAACGCATGGGGTATGCCGGTGATGCTGTCGCGGTCAAGGGGGTTGGATGCGAAGTGGAGGGCAACCTCAAAGGGATCCAATTGAGATCCGCGCACCAGCCCTGTGACCAGCCCGGCGCGAACGTCGGTGCTGGTGACATGCCCATCGCGATGATAGTTGACGCCGCGAGTGTAACGGCCGCGCTCGCAGATGGTGGCTAGCAGCAGGCGCAGCTGCACGTGCGGGGTAATCGTGGGGGCGACTGTGGTGGGGGTTGCAGGTTGTGCGGGTTCGTCATGTTGTTGGGATGCGCCGAATTTGGCGTAGATGACGTTGTCTTTGACCGAGCGTGCCGGTGGTGTGTCGCTTACGTTCATAACTTCCCCCCTTTTTTTAAGTGGTCGTGCGTTCGCTGATGCTGTCCGCTTGGAGCAGCATGGTGAATTCTTCGGGCGACAGTTCTGTCAGCCAGCCCTCGCCGGCACCCACCACGCTGCTGGCGAGAGTGAGTTTTCCGGCCAGGACATCGTGGATGGATTCTTCGAGGGTCGATAGGGTGACCATTTTATACACGGCAACATTGTCGCGCTGGCCGATGCGGTACGCACGGTCGGTGGCTTGGTTTTCTACCGCTGGGTTCCACCACCGGTCCATGTGAACCACGACGCTTGCTGCGGTGAGGTTCAGGCCCGTGCCACCAGCCTTGAGCGAAACGATCAACATGGGCGCATCACCTTGTTGGAAGCGTTCAACCATCTGCTGCCGCCCCTGTGGGGTAGTGCCACCGTGGAGGAAGTCGATGTCGCTTCCGGTGTAGTTACTCAAATAGGTTCGCAGCATGGTCCCGAACTCGCGGTATTGCGTGAACACCAAAATCTGCTTACCTGCACGCAACGCGGCGTCAACAATATTCATTAATGCTTCGACTTTTCCACTGCGGTGCCGACCTTTGAGGATCATGGGGCTGCCGTCTTTGAGATAGTGGGCGGGATGGTTGCAGATTTGTTTGATCTGGGTGATCGAGCTGAGCACCAAGCCTTTGCGGCGGGAGCGTTCGTTGACATCCGTGCTGTTGAGCACCGCGGTGATCTCATCAACAAGCGCCTGGTAAAGAGCGGCTTGTTCGGCGGTCATGGACACTTCGACGATGTGCTCGCTCTTGTCCGGTAGGTCATCGATAATGCTGGGGTCGGTTTTCATGCGCCTAAGCATGAACGGAGCACACAACTTCTTTAACGTGTCCGCAAGATCAAGGTTGTCATCCCGTTCAATGGAATTGGCGAAATAATTGCGGAAGAAACTCTGCGTCCCGAGAATGCCGGGGTTGCAGAAATCCATAATCGCCCGCAGCTCCATCAGGCGATTTTCCACAGGGGTACCGGTCAAAGCGATGCGATGGCGCGCGGGCAGCAGACGAATAGCGCGAGCTGCCTTTGTCGCAGTGTTTTTGATCGCCTGGGCCTCATCGGCGATGACGTGGTCGAACTCGATGTCTTTGAGGGTTTCGACGTCGCGTGTGACCGTGGTGTAGGTAGTCACCACCAAGTCCGCATGACGCACCGCCTCGATGTCTCGGCGCGGGCCATGGTAAGCAACGACGTTGAGGCTGGGCACGAACTTGGCCGCCTCCGCCACCCAGTTATGCACCAACGACGTAGGGCACACCACGATCGACGGCTTTGCGGCCCTGCCGGCGGCAGACGCACCCGAACGCTCGTAGGCCACAAGCGCCAGGATCTGCAGAGTCTTGCCCAAACCCATGTCGTCGGCCAAAATACAACCGACGTTGTTGTCCGACATCCACGCCAACCAATCCAAGCCACGCTGCTGATACTGCCGCAACGTAGCCTGCACACTGTCCGGCACCTCGCGCGGCTGTGGGGCCGGCATCTCCGCACCCCACAGGGCCTCCACCCAGGGATCATTGGAGGCAATCTCCACATCCCGATCCAGCACGTCCTCTGCAGCCTGCTCCAACGCCAAAGCACGCACGTCAGCGGCGCTCATCACCCCACTTGCAGCCGCCGTGCCCTCACCCCGCAGACGACGATCCGCCTGAGCCGCCCGCTCAATATACTGGCGAATCTTGCCAAGCATCCGCTGATCAACACTGATCCACTTGCCGCGGATCTTCACCAAATTATGGCTGCTGTGGATCAGCTCATTCATCGCCTGCGCATCAAGCTCCTGGCCATCAACCGCAACCTTCCAGTCGTATTCGACAATCTGATCCATCCCAAAATGACGCACGATCGCGCCGGGCTGCTGGCTGGAGCGAACCTTGAGCGTTGCTGTGGCCGAACCTTTGGACCAGGATTGGGGCATCATCACTTTCACCCCGGCCCGACTGAGCTCGGCTATGTCACGGTCGATGAGGGTTGCCATGTCCTCCACCCCCAATTCCACGCAGTCATCTGACCATCGAGGCCACCACGACACTCCTGGAGCGGCGTCGGCAACCTCTTCGATGAGTTGCTGCGCCTCCACTTGGAAATCAGCTGACAGCGTCGCAGCCGGGACGGGCGCATCCACCCCCACACGCACCTGTACACTCACCGGCCACAAGCTATCGACTGGTTCCTCCACCATCACCACAACCTGCATAGGAACCGTGTTGGCACTTTTCACCCACGCGTTGAGCTCTTGAACAAAACTCTCCCGGGTCCGCCGCACAGGCTCATATCCCACCAGTGAACGCACCAACGGGTGCGGGTCGTCTAGTGCGGTGTCATCCACCAAGCTCACAACCACCCAATGGGCGTAGCGCCCGCACAACCACTCGATGAGACCTGGCCCAAAATTGGCCTCCAAAACCCCCGGCTGAGCACGGCTCATATCAATCTGCCAAGCCCGTTCCCTCACGCCACTTGCCAGAATCCAACACCCATACCAGCTGCCATCCTCCCAGCGCACCGAGGGCAAAAAACCGCCCGAACGCACAAAACGCTCGATGCCAACATACGCGGACAGCAACCACATTAGATCTGGTGCGATCGCCGAACGTTGACGCCGCGTCGCCGCCGGCGAATCAGACAAAACAAACGCCGCGCTCGATAAAAAACGCACCGCCTGCTCCGGGATCAACCCCACAGCCTGCATATCAAGCCGGACTTCCCTCCCCTTCGGCGTATGCACCCGAATATTTTTAGCCACCCGCACACGAGAAGACGACAACAACCCATGGATCACCGGCGGGAAAGTATCCCCCGGCACATCCTGCACCGTCACCACACGGTGCCCCTGGGTCTGCTCAATCCACAAATACAGCACCCCATCAGCGGCAACTGTGCCGTGAAGCAAAAAATCTGGGGTGGGCATGACCTACAGACTACCCGGCCCCGGAACCACACCCACCACCACGACGTCTATGTAGATATGCTCCGTGACCCCCTCCGAAACTACAAACGCCTGCTGATTATTGCCACCATCGTCACCATCGCCCACTCACTACACCCCGGCCACCCAACAGAAGGTTTCACCTACGACCCTCCACTAGCGCACACACTGCCCCACATACCCAGGGGACAGCGCAGCGACCGGCCGGCGACAGCCCCCTACCACCGTGAGCAATTCGGGGGATGGGCCACGGCCGACGTCAACACCCATCCGTGTACCACGCGACAACGCGAACTCTCCCGAGCACTCGGCCCACAATCACTCGATGGCTGCACGCTCATCCGCGGTGAGGCAGCAGATCCCTACGGCAATGGACGGATGGGCCCCAACGTCAACCAAGCGATAGAAATCGACCACATCTTTCCCCTATCAGCAGCCTGGGACATGGGCGCCTACACCTGGGACCACACAACAATGCGTGCCTTCGCCAACGACCCACTCAACCTCGTCGCCGTGTCCCGCACCCACAACCAAGACAAAGGCGACAAACTACCAGCCGAATGGATGCCGCCCGACCGCACCGTGCACTGCTGGTACGCACGCAGAATAGCGCTGATTGCCGCAACCTACCAGTTAAACCTGAGCAACGACGACGTCAGCACCATGAAACGCGCCTGCATCGTCCAAGATGCGCTCCACGCAACCCTTGGGTAGGGTTTAGCGGGTGAATATCCTCGTTATCGTGCACATCATTGCTGCCATCCTATTCCTCGGGCCCGTGGCGGTTGCATCCTCCCTCTACCCCGCTTTCGCACTCCAAGCCACAGGAGGCGACCAATCCTCCCTCGGTTCTGCCCGCATCTTGCACCGCATCACCAACACCTACGCACTGCTGAGCCTCCTCGTGCCACTAGCAGGCCTGGGAATGTTCATCTTCGACAGTGCCTACATGAAGCAAGGTAAGTTTCACGCCGCGATCCTCATCAGCGTCATCGCCTGGGCTGTCCTGTTCTTCCTGGTTCTCCCCCGCCAAAAAGCCTTGCTGGCGCTCGCTACCGACCCCGCAGCGCACGCAGCTGAACCCGACAAAGCCCCCGCGCTGAAGAAGCAACTCGCCATGTTTTCTGGAATCTTCAACGCACTGTGGATCATCGCCGCGGTATTGATGTTCATCTAAAACCCCCCTAAAAGCCATTTAAGGGCTGGGAAGATCTCGTTGAGATCTTCCCAGCCCTTAAGCTTTAGCAGCTAGTCGGCCTCAAGCCGACGACTGCTTCTAATAGCGATCGTTGTTGCGTGAGCGGAAGCCGCCACGGCCACCGCGATCGTCACGACGATCATCACGCCCACGGAAACCACCACGGCCACCACGATCATCCCGATCGTCACGACGATCATCACGCCCACGGAAACCACCGCGGCCACCGCGATCATCACGACGATCATCACGCCCACGGAAACCACCGCGGCCGCCACGATCATCGCGGTCCCCACGGGAGCGATGCGCTGCAGGACGCCCCATGGGCGCGCCGGGATCTGGCTCAATGTTGATCAGCTGACCGGAAATACGAGTGTCTTCGAGTGCCTCGAACACTTCCTTCGGAAGGTCCTTGGGAAGCTCGACCAGGGTGTGATCAACAGCGATGTTGATTCGGCCGAAGTCCTTGCTGCTCAAACCACCTTCGTTAGCAAGAGCGCCGACGATAGCACCGGGGCGCACGTGCTGGCGCTTGCCCACTGCCAAGCGGTATACGGCCATCTCTTTACCACTGCGATCGAAACGCGTGGGGGCTTCGCGGTCGAAGCGATCACGACGGCCGCCACGATCACCACGGTCGCCGCGGTTGTCACGATCGAAGCGATCGCGCTTGCTCGGGGGAAGTTCCTTCATGAAGAACTCATCGCCGGACGAGGCCTCGGTGGCCAAAGCGGCAGCAATGTCCTCAAGGGGAACATCGTGCTCTTCCGAGTACTCCTTGACCAGCTTGCGGAACACAGCGACCTCAGCGTGCTCAAGCGCATTGGTGATGGAATCCGCGAACTTCCTCTTGCGGGATTCGTTGACCTCATCGACGGTCGGCAGATCCATCTCATTCAAGGGCGCATTGGTGGCGCGCTCAATGGAACGGAGCATGCGACGCTCGCGGGGAGTGACAAACAAAATAGCTTCGCCGGAGCGCCCAGCACGACCAGTACGGCCGATGCGGTGGACATAGCTTTCGGTGTCATTCGGAATGTCATAGTTCAGCACGTGGCTGATCCGCTCAACGTCAAGACCACGGGCAGCAACATCTGTTGCGACCAGAATGTCGAGACGGCCGTCCTTAAGCTGGTCGACCGTGCGCTCGCGCTGTGCCTGCGCGATGTCACCGTTGATAGCTGCAGCAGAGAATCCGCGTGCACGGAGCTTTTCAGCGAGTTCTTCAGTTTCGTGCTTGGTGCGCACGAACATGATCATGGCCTCAAACTCAGTGACCTCAAGAATGCGGGTCAAGGCGTCGAGCTTGTTGCGGTGCGCGACCGACAGGTAACGCTGGGTGATATTGGTATTGGTACGGGTCTCGGACTTGACCGAGATTTCCTTCGGCTCACGCAGATACTCGCGGGCGATCCTGCGAATGCCGTTGGGCATTGTGGCGGAAAACAGTGCAACCTGCTTGTCTTCCGGGGTGTCGGCGAGAATACGCTCGACGTCTTCTTGGAAGCCCATGTTGAGCATCTCGTCTGCTTCGTCCAACACGAGGAAGCGAAGATCCGAGATGTCCAAGGAACCCTTTTCGAGGTGGTCGATGACACGACCCGGGGTGCCGACGATGATCTGCGCACCGCGGCGAAGGCCGGACAGCTGAATGCCGTAGGCCTGGCCACCGTAGATCGGCAGCACGTGGATGCCACCAAGGCTGGAGGCGAAGGATTGGAAGCTGTCTGCAACCTGTAGTGCTAGCTCACGGGTGGGGGCCAGGACCAAAGCCTGGGGTTTACGCATGTCCAGGTCAATCCGGGAAAGGATTGGCAGTGCGAATGCAGCGGTCTTACCAGTACCGGTCTGTGCGAGGCCCACAACGTCGTGGCCTTCCATCAGCACCGGGATGGTCTGCGCTTGAATGGGGGACGGGGTCTCGAAGCCCACCTTCTTGACTGCTGCGAGCACGTTCGCAGGGAGTCCAAGGCTTTCAAAACCATTAATCGGGCCGGTAGCCTCAGATTCTTTCGCTTCCCTGACGTCTTCTTGGACGTCCTGCGAATGATCTTCCACTTCCGACAAGTTCACGTTTTCCAGCTCTTCAACGCCGCTGGTGACGTTATCGGTATTGCTCATTGTTTTAGCCACTGTACGCGTTCCGCCCCTGTTTAGCTATTTATGACGGCCTCGCGTGGCGTCAGCACATCAGGCTGGCTGGGGCCTAGACTGCCCGAGCCCAAGCGGTTCTTCAGCCGGCGCCCACGCCGCGACAGCCACCAATCCAATAGCCGCACACAAGGCAAAGGCCCACCTGAAACCGAATGCTTCAGCAACCATTCCGATAATCAGTGGGCCACTGATTGTGCCCAGGTCTTGCACCATTTGGAACGTCGCAAGCACCCCGCCTCCCGAACGCTCCTGTCCGATAACATCAGCGACAGTAGCCTGTTGTGCGGGCGCTAAAATACCCGCCCCTGCACCAGCCAGAACCGAAACACCGATCAACACGGCCGTGTGCTGACTCAACCCCAGCACAGCTGCGAAGGTGGCATTCGTCACTATGCCCGTCAGCGCCAGCGGTTTTCGCCCCAATGTATCCGCCAGACGACCGGCTCCTTGCAATGCAACAGCGTTACCCGCTGCGAAACTCGCCAAAATCATGCCCGTCAGTGCAGCACTGTGAAACGTCGCCACATACAGCGGGATAATCGCAACCCTGACTCCATAGTTTGCCCACCCGTTGTAAAAAGCCCCGACGAGTGCTGCTCGATAGCACGTACGGCCCCATGCCTCGCGCAACCGCATCGCAGAAGCACCATGCTGCTCGACGTCACGAATAACCGCAGGATCGAGCATGATCCACACCAAAGCAGTGGCAATAAGCAGGGCGATGCCATAGATGATAAAAGGCACCCGCATACCTAAGCCTGCCAATGCCGAACCCAACAAAGGTCCCAAAATATTGCCCAACAGAAACGCAGTCGCATACGTCGATGAGGCTTTACCCCTAATGGATGGCGGTGCGATGCGGACAATCAACCCCATCGCAGACACCGTGAACATGGTGGATCCAATACCGCCCGCAGCCCTCAACACCAACACATGCCAGTAGTCATGTGCGGTTGCCACAAGCCCTGTGGACACGGCCACCATCAACAAACCGGATAGGTACACGGTGCGAGAACCGAAAGCGTTAAGCAGGCGCCCAGCTGCAGGAGCGAACAGCAAACGCATACCCGCAAAAGCACTCACCACGGCGGATGCCGCAGCGATACTTACATCAAAGCTCTTAGCGAACTGAGGCAAGATCGGCGCGACCATGCCATAGCCCAACGCAATGACCAGCGCAGCACTAACCAGCACCCAAATTTCTCTGGGAATCGGAGTGCGCGAAGGTGATTGTTCAGAACTGCTCGACGTCATCAACACCATCGATGTCATCGAGTGCTTCTGCCGGGTGATCGTAAAGATCGCCATAGGCCTCGTAATCGGCTACCGGAACAAGCTGCTCTTCCCACGAATCCGCCTGCTCCGCTGCGAAAGCAACAATGTCAAACAGCCGATTGATCTCCTTAAAAGTGCCTAGTTCCAGCACTTCTTCAGCCACCGCATCTGTGTCACACTCTTCACACTGCTGCGCCAGATTATCGGCGTCAACCGGTGCCGGGCAGATAAAACGCACCCGAGCCACCGGTGCAGCATCCACCGTTGAAACACTCACTTCAAGGGTGGATGAATCACCAACCTCTGCCGTCACCAATGAAGGAACGACAGGATCCTGGAAAAACTGCAGATCCTGCAAACGGCTATCGGAGCCTTCCAACAATTCACGAAGAATGCTCACCAATTGGTCGGTTGCGATGTGCTGGGCCACCGCAGCGACTGCATCCTCAACCGAAAACACAACAGAGGTGAGCACGGCGTCAAAATCTTCATCGTCTTCATCAACGTCAGCCGCAGCGACATACACGTTGGCTGCGGGAAGCACGGGATCAGTTTCTACAAATTGAATTTCCACATCCGCACTGATCGGAACAAAGAGTGTGGGATCTGGAGCCTCCGTGGCACGAGATTCAATACCCTCAGCATCCAGAGCCAGAGCAATGTCTTCAAAAAAGCTCACGACACACCTTTTCTACGGAAAGTTTCAACAAACAGACGGCGCCTGCCCGCGACGGCACCTAGCCTAGCCGAAGAACGCACCCCGCGGCCGGCCCCTAAAAGTCCGAATCAACGATCGATGCCACCGCTGCATGTCGATCCTGCGGGGTCTGACGAGGACAATTCGCGCACTTCCCACTGCTCGCGGAGTGAAAAATCATGCAACAACTCACCCGGCGCGCCACGTGGTGCCCTTCGCATATTTCGCCCGCCAGGGCCCCCGCGACGTCAGCATCCTCCCACTGACCATCCACTACCTCAACGATGAGATTGTCGATCCCGGTGACTGAACCAAAACCCCGCCCCAAGGCATGGGCGACCCTTATGCCTTCCGCAGGATCGAAGCTGTCGTTACCAGCATTGATCGCAGCCTGGATGAGTGCGTCATAGGCGATCGCGAACAAAGGTTTGGGCCGCATAGATGCCTGCTCGGCCAGTTGCTCAACAATCGGTGTGATGCTGCGAGCGAACGCGGCTGCTTGTTCGGCTAGTAGCTCGCACGTGGATTCGTCGGTGGTGTCTTCGAGCCTATGGACCCGTCCGGGCATGAAACCCAACCAGTAGTCTTCGTCATCGCGAAGAAACAGCTGGCCATCATCCAGATGCATGTCAAGAATGGCGGCGTACTCCACCGCTGCGGTCACAGCCGGCCCCACAAAAGTATTGCACGCCGAAAACCACCACACTTGTGCAGCATGTTTAGGCTGCTCCAGATTGAAACGCTGCTGACAATCAGCAATTGCGCGTGGAATGTGCTGCTGCAGCTCATCATTTGTTAAGGTCCGCGACTCATCCTGAGGGTGCAGCGCTGGGGCAAAACGTGGGTAGTCTGCGCACAGGTGAGCGCACTGTCTCAGGACGGCGTCGCGATGCGCTGCGCTGTCAGGTGGGGATGTCATGGGTGCTGCCCTATCCATGTGGCGGTCGTGCGTTGTTAGTGTCCCAGGCTAACAAATGCTGCCGTTAGGAGCCCTACTAGACTGTGTGCTTATGGCTACCAATACGGATTCCATTACAGACGCTGTGAACTCTGATCCCGCTGCGCTCGAGCAGCGTGCGGGCGCTAGCGGGCGGATGTTGATCAAGGCTGTTGATCGCGCGGCCCATATGCAAAGCGGTGCCATCGTCAAATACGTCGAGTGGTTGCGTGCCGGAAACCCCGACGCGTCGCCCAGCGAGATTCAGAAAATGATGGACAAGCATCTCAAGCGCCTGGCTATGGGCTCGGGTGCGGGTGCGGGTGCTGCAGCTGCGATCCCCGGGATCGGTTTCGTCACTGGTGCCGCTGCTGTTGGCGCGGAGTCTTTGGTGTTTCTTGATGCTGCGACGCTGTATGTGATGGCGTCGGCGTATCTACGCGGCGTCGATATCCACGACGAGGAACGTCGTCGTGCACTGATCTTGGTGGTGTTGTTAGGTTCGGCCGGCACTCTGATTGTTGACGCCGCGGTGGGCGATCTGAACAAGAAAAATGGCGCATCTGTCGCCGCCACCCTCACCCGCTTTGGTGCTCCGCGTTTGAAGGACGTCAACTCTAAGCTGACTGCCGCCGCGGTCAAGCGCATGGGTAAGAAGTTCAAGGCTGCATGGTTGGGCAAGCTGCTGCCTCTGGGCGTGGGCGCGGTTGTTGGCACCTTCGCTAACCGCACGCTGGCGCACAAAGTGATCTCTAACGCACGTACCTCCCTTGGCCCGCTCCCTGCAGAGTTTTAATCGGTTTCTTTTAGTGCAGCGTGTAGGCAGTTTGTCACGTGTTTGATTCAGCCCTGAGGCTTGCAAAGGTCGTCGTCGCTCAGCGGAGACTGTCTGTTGTCACTGCGGTATGCACTTTGATGGTGGTTGCCGCTGAGGTCTACACGCCACTACTGACCAAGGATGTGATTGACCGGGCTATTGGGGGCAGCCCGGTTGCGCCACTCATTGCTGCATTGGTGGCTATCGCCGTGGTACGTTTCTGCTTCCAATTTGGTCGTAGGTACACGGCCGGGCGCTTGAGTTTGAGCACCCAGCACCTGTTGCGCATTGATGCGTTGCGTTCGGTTCACCGGTTGGATGGGCCTGCGGCTCGTCAGGTCGATTCGGGGCAGTTGATGAGTCGGACGATTTCTGACTTGTCCACAGTGCAGGCGATTCTTGCGATGTTGCCATTGGCGCTTGGGTCTTCGATCAAAATGGCGGGGGTCATCGTTGTGATGCTGTGGCTGTCGCCGCCTCTTGCGGCAATGGCTTTGGTGTCGATCCCGATCATTGTTGTGGGGGCGTGGCGCTCGCGCAAGCGCTTATTCGAGGCTTCTGCTGCAGCTCAGCAGCAGGAGGGCGTTGTGGCCGGTGAGGTAGAGGAGGCCGTTCGCGGGATCCGCGTGGTGATGGCCTTCAACCAGCAGGGTCGTGAGTGCGAGCGTGTTGAGGCATCCAGTCGTACCTTGTACGAGCTGCGCATGGTGGTGGCCCGGGTGATGGCGCGTTTCCAGCCTTTGTTGGATCAGCTTCCGAAGCTGCTGGTGGTTGCCAACGTGGCTTTGGGTGGTTGGCTGGTGCATACCGGTTCGATCACACTGGGTACTTTTGTCGCTTTCGCCTCGTATTTGACCACGTTGACGGCCATTTCGCGCATGCTTTCGGCTATGTCTTTGCGCATTATCACGTCGATGAGCTCGGTGAAGCGCGTGTTCGATGTCATCGATCTTGACGCGTTGTTGCGGTGGGATGATCCTGTGGCGCCGGCAGCGGAGGGCCCATTGGGGGTACGTTTCGAAAACGTTGTTGTTCCGACGGGTGATCCGTCTGCGGCGATGAGTTGTGTTCTGCCTGCGGGGCACTGGTTGGCGCTAACGGGCCCTCCTGGTAGCGGTAAGAGCGCGTTGGTGGATGTGCTTGGTGGTTTTCAGCAGCTAGCTTCTGGCCGCATCATGTTGACCTCGGATAGCGGTGGCGATGTGGAGCTCTCCCCTGCTGTTCGGGGCGACGTGGTGTGTGTTTTTGATGATCCGTATCTGTTTTCCGCAAGCATTCGCGACAACATCACCGTGGGCCGCGACGTCACTGATGCTGATGTTGAGCGGGCGTTACGTACTGCGTCGGCTGATCGTTTTGTGCGTGCGACTCCGGATGGTGTGGACACCGTTGTCGGCGAGTCTGGCATGACGTTGTCGGGTGGTCAGCGTCAGCGGCTTGCGTTGGCTAGAGCGTTGGTGTGCCCGCCTAGGGTTCTTGTGCTTGATGACGCCGTGTCGGCTGTGGATGCTGCGACGGAACAGGCTGTCTTTTCTGCACTGCGCGAGAATTATCCGGATATGACTGTCATCATGGTTGCCCATCGCGAGTCGACTGTTCGTTGGGCGGATCAGGTAATCGAGGTGACGCAGTGTTCTGTGGGCGCCGGACCGAGCACGTCTATGTCGGGTGTTGCCGCCGCCCCGAAAACGTCTGCGCCGACTGGTAGCGCTAGCGATCAGTCTGGGGGGATGCCGCGTCGTGGCCACCCAGCGGGCATTCCAAAGGGCGGCGCACCCAGGCCGGTTGTTTCTGCCGACGCTGCGGACTCCAGCGACATTCCGACTGCTGCGGATGCTACTCTTCGCGCACTGCTTAGCACTGTTGCGTGGCCGTTGGCGGGGGTTGTGGCTTTGTTTGTGTTGTCGGTTTTAGGCGATCTTGCGTTCCCTGCTCTTGTTCGTGTCGCGATCGACCACGGTGTCGCTGCTCCGACGGAGCAGGCTAAGAGCACGTTGCTGTGGGTTGCCGTCGGTGGCAGTGCGTTGGTTATCGCTAGCTGGGCGGTCGCGGTGGCTTCGACGGTGTTGTCTGCGCGCACGGGTGAGCAATTGCTGTTGGCGCTGCGCACGCGTTCGTTTAAACATTTGATGTCTTTGAGCCTGGATTATTTCGAATCCACTCGTGTGGGCAAGGTGTTGACCCGCATGACGACGGACATCGATAGTTTGAGTTCCTTCCTGAGAACGTCGGTGGCGCAGGCTATTGTCGCGGTGGGTACGTTGGCGGGCGTGGTGTTGATGCTGTTGGTTACCGACACCAGCTTGGCACTTGTGGCTTTGGCGATAGTGCCGGTGATGGGGGTCGCCACGATTGTGTTCCGCAGGATTTCCGCGCGTTTGTATACCCAATCGCGCGAGCAGGTCAGTGGTGTTAATGCTGATTTTCGGGAGCTGGTCGCCAATCTTCTGGTAACGCAGATGTACCGCCGCGAGGACGCTACTTTGGAGCGTTTTGCTTCCGAGTCCGATCGCTATCGTCGTCTGCGTTTGCAGTCTCAGACTGCGGTGTCTGTGTATTTCCCGGGCATGAATGCTTTGTCGGAGGTTGCTCGGGCTGCGGTCTTGGGGTTCGGTGCGGTGCAGATTTCGCGCGGTGAGGTCTCTGCTGGCGTCGTCATTAGTTTTGTGATGTACATGGGGATGCTGTTTGGGCCGATCCAGGAGCTGTCCCAAGTGTTTGATTCTTATCAGCAGTCGCGGGTGGGTTTGCAGCGGATACAGCAGTTGTTGTCGACGAAGGCATCGGTGCGCGACGAGGGTTCCAACCCCAATGCTGCACAGTGTGCCCGCGGACCTCTCGTTTACGATGACGTCGCGTTTAGTTACGGTGGTGCGCGTAGCGCGGAGGCTGCGCTTGATGCCATTAATGTGTCGATTAAGCCTGGGTCTACGGTGGCGATTGTGGGGCCGACGGGGGCCGGCAAATCGACGCTCACCAAGTTGTTGGCCAGGTTCTACGATCCTGTCAGCGGGCGTGTATGCGCCAGTGGTGCACCCATTGATGGTTTCCCCATTGACCAGTGGCGGCAACAGTTGGGCTACGTTCCTCAAGAGGGCCACCTGTTTAGGGGAAGCATCGCCGATAACATTGCGTACGGATACCCCCATGTCCCCCAAGGGATGAAAGCTGAGAACAACACTCCCCTGACGGATACCCCCTCGGATGATCTTCATAACCGCGTTGTTGCTGCGGCGGAGGCTGTGGGGGCGCGAAGCACAATCGAGGCGCTACCTGGAGGCTTCGATTATCAGATCAGCAACGGCTCCAGGTTGTCCTCAGGCCAGCGCCAGTTGATCGCGTTGGCCCGCGCCGAATTTGTCAGGCCTTCTATTTTGATCCTCGACGAAGCGACGGCCAGTTTAGACCCAAATACCGAGGCCACGGTGGTGGAAAGCCTTCATACGACGTTGGATAATGCAGCCGAGGGAACCCAACGAACCTCGGTAATTATTGCCCACAGGCTCGCAACCTCTGCACGTGCCGATCGCATTCTTGTTGTCGATTCTGGTCGCATTATTGAAGACGGTTCTCACAGTGAACTTCTAGCTCAGGCCGGGCACTATGCTCGGCTGTGGCAGTATTCTGGCACGGACATGCCCCAATAAAGGTAGACAAAGGCCACATTTTGTGGTTTTTTAGCTATTCTGGATGAAGCCCGTTTACCGGCCGTGGTGTCGCGCGCATATTTCCAATGCGACTGTGCAACCATGGACGGTGATAACGCTCAATGATCAATAGCGAAAACAATCAACGAAACGTTGCTCTTCACTGCCCCGCAGTGGGCATGAGGAGCACACCATGTACCCCAATAGGAAAAGAGGCGAGCACCTGCCGTGAGCAGCGCTAATTCTTTCGGCCAGAACCAATGGCTGGTAGACGAGATGTTCCAGCAGTTCCAAAAGGATCCGCAATCTGTGGATCAGGAATGGCGAGACTTCTTTGCCGCGAATGGTAATCCCACTTCCGGCGATGCCCCTGAACCTGCCACCGCTCAGGGGCAGGACACCAAGGACACATCTGACGCGGCAACCAAAGCCGCGCACCCTGCCCCGGCAAAGAAGGTACGCCAGCCCGGCCCGGCTTCGGCAGCCGCTAATTCGGAAGCAGCCGCTGCGGCTGCCAAGAAGGCCGCAGCTTCCCCGATGAACGCGGGGGGCGATCTACCGGAATCCGGTGCAACCGAGATGAAGGGCATCGCCAAGGCGATTGCTAAGAACATGGACCTTTCCCTTGAGGTCCCCACCGCGACGTCAGTGCGCGACATGCCTGCGCGCCTGATGTTCGAAAACCGCGCGATCATCAATGATCACCTGCGCCGCACCCGCGGTGGCAAGATTTCCTTCACCCACATCATCGGCTACGCCATGGTGAAGGCAGTCATGGCCCACCCGGACATGAACAACGCCTACGAGTTGCGCGATGGCAAGCCCTTCTTGGTGGTACCGGAGCACATCAACCTCGGTTTGGCTATCGACCTGCCGCAAAAGGACGGCTCCCGTGCACTGGTTGTCGCAGCAATCCGCGAATGTGAGTCCCTTTCCTTCTCCGAGTTCGTCGAAGCCTACGAAGACATCGTCAACCGTGGCCGCGCAGGCAAGCTCACCGGTAAAGACTTCTCCGGAGTCACCATTTCGCTCACTAACCCCGGCGGCATCGGCACCCGCCACTCTGTGCCTCGCCTGACTAAGGGCCAGGGCGCCATCATCGGTGTCGGCTCCATGGACTACCCTGCGGAGTTCCAGGGTGCTTCCGAGGATCGCCTCGCAGAGCTCGGTGTCGGCAAGCTCGTCACCATCACCTCGACCTACGATCACCGCATCATCCAGGGTGCAGAGTCCGGTGAATTCCTCCGCACCATGAGCCGCCTGTTGGTCGATGATCACTTCTGGGACCACGTTTTCGACGTCATGGGCGTGCCTTACTCCCCCATGCGCTGGGCCCAGGATCTGCCCAACACCAGTGTTGATAAAAACACCCGCGTCATGCAGTTGATCGAGGCCTACCGCTCCCGCGGCCACCTCCTCGCCGACATCAACCCGCTGCACTGGGTACAGCCCGGTATGCCGATTCCGGACCACCGCGACCTCAACATCGAGTCGCATGGCTTGACCCTCTGGGACCTCGACCGCACCTTCAACGTCGGTGGTTTCGATGGTCGCGAGACCATGACTCTCCGCGAGGTGTTGGCGAAGCTCCGCACTGCCTACACGCTCAAGGTTGGTTCCGAGTACACCCACATTCTGGATCGCGACGAGCGCACCTGGTTGCAGGATCAGATCGAAGCTGGTCAGCCCAAGCCCACCCCCGCAGAGCAGAAGTACATCCTGCAGAAGCTCAACGCTGCGGAGGCGTTCGAGAACTTCCTCCAGACTAAGTACGTTGGCCAGAAGCGATTCTCCCTCGAGGGTGCAGAATCCCTCATCCCGTTGATGGATGCGGCAATCGACACCGCTGCAGGCCAAGGCCTGGACGAAGTTGTCATTGGTATGCCCCACCGCGGTCGCCTGAATGTCCTCGCCAACATCGTTGGCAAGCCACTGCACACCCTGTTCAACGAGTTCGAAGGCAACATCGACCCCGCCCAGGCTGGCGGTTCCGGCGACGTCAAGTACCACCTCGGTGCTGAGGGCACCCACCTGCAGATGTTTGGTGATGGCGAAATCAAGATCACCTTGACCGCCAACCCCTCCCACCTCGAGGCCGTCAACCCTGTGATGGAGGGCATCGTCCGCGCTAAGCAGGACATCCTGGACCTCGGCCCTGACGGATACACCGTTGTTCCGATCCTCCTCCACGGTGATGCTGCGTTCGCCGGCCTCGGCATCGTGCCCGAGACCATCAACCTCGCTCAACTGCGTGGATACACCGTTGGCGGTACCATCCACATCGTGGTCAACAACCAGATTGGTTTCACGACCACACCGGATTCCTCCCGGTCCAGCCACTACGCCACCGACATAGCGAAGGCTTTCGGCTGCCCGATTTTCCACGTCAACGGCGACGATCCCGAAGCCGTTGTGTGGGTTGGTCGCCTGGCGACCGAGTACCGCCGTCGCTTCGGCAAGGACGTCTTCATCGACCTCGTGTGCTACCGCCGCCGTGGCCACAACGAAGCCGACGATCCGTCGATGACTCAGCCTCAGATGTACGACATCATCGACAACCGCGAAACCACCCGCACCAAGTACACCGAAGACCTGGTCGGCCGCGGTGACCTGTCCAACGAGGACGCTGAAGCAGTTGCTCGTGACTTCCACGATCAGATGGAGTCCGTCTTCAACGAAGTCAAGCTTGCTGAAAAGCAGAAGGCTAAGGCTCAAGAGGGCATCACCAGTGCGCAGGAACTTCCGCACGGCCTGGATACCTCCGTCACCCGCGAAGAACTCGTGGAAATCGGACAGTCCTACGTCAATCTTCCGGAAGGCTTCACTGCTCACCCACGCGTCGCACCCGTCGCTAAGAAGCGTGCGGAAAGCGTCCGCGAGGGCGGCATCGACTGGGGTTGGGGCGAGCTGTTGGCCTTCGGCACCCTGGCTAACTCCGGTAAGCTCGTTCGCCTCGCAGGTGAGGATTCCCGCCGCGGTACCTTCACGCAGCGTCACGCAGTGATGATCGACCCGAACACCGCTGCCGAATTCAACCCGATCGACGAGCTCGCTCGTTCCAAGGGCGAAGGCAAGTTCCTGGTCTACAACTCGGCACTCACCGAGTACGCAGGCATGGGCTTCGAATACGGCTACTCCGTCGGTAACCCCGATGCCGTGGTCGCCTGGGAAGCACAGTTCGGCGACTTCGCTAATGGCGCGCAGACCATCATCGACGAGTACGTCTGCTCCGGTGAGGCCAAGTGGGGCCAGACCTCAGGTGTCATCCTGCTGCTGCCTCACGGCTACGAGGGCATGGGCCCTGACCACTCCTCTGCACGCATCGAGCGTTACCTACAGCTGTGTGCTGAGGGCTCTATGACTGTCGCTCAGCCTTCGACCCCGGCAAACCACTTTCACTTGCTGCGTCGCCATGCCCTCGGTGATCTCAAGCGCCCCCTGGTTGTCTTCACCCCGAAGTCGATGCTCCGCCTCAAGGATGCAGCATCCCCCGTGGAGGACTTCACCGAGGTCAAGAAGTTCCAGTCGGTCATCAACGACCCGCGCTTGGTCGATCGCGAAGGCAACGTCATTGGCGATGCTGACAAGGTGACGACCATCATGCTGGTGTCCGGCAAGCTCTACTACGAGCTCGAAAAGCGCCGCAAGAAGCTCGGCCGTGAGGACGTCGCGATCGTTCGCATCGAAATGCTGCACCCGATCCCGTACAACCGCCTCAAGGAAGCGTTCGACTGCTACCCCAACGCAACCGAAATTCGCTTCTGCCAAGACGAGCCCGCCAACCAAGGCCCATGGCCCTTCCTCGGCCTGCATCTACCAGAGCTCATCCCCGGTATGCTTCCGATGAAGCGCATCAGCCGCCGCGCTCAATCCTCCACCGCAACTGGTGTTGCTAAGGTTCACGCCTTCGAGCAAGAACAACTGCTGCAAGCAGCGTTTGAGGATTAATTAAATCCTTGTGATTAAAGGCCGCGCTCCTCGATTCGTTGGTCGAGGAGCGCGGCCTTTAACTGTGCTTGGTGGCTGGAGCACAGCTCTCAGCTGCGAGCTAGCGGGCGTTAAATATCGTTAAATATCATTGTCGATGAAATAGGGCTTGATAGCTGACGATACTGATTGAAGCTCGATGGCCTTATCATCAAGCTCGTCTAAATCCGCGCGGTTGATCATCCCCGATACTTTGTTGAGGCTCTGACGATCGTGATGATCCAACAAATGCTTACGGAAAATCGGCACGATATTCTGGGGCAACTCCAGCATGGTCTCCCCCGCTGAATTTTCGCAGCCTTCGGTTGTCGAGGGATTCGCCGCAGCGACAGTCTCTGGCAAGCTCGCCACCATCGCCGCATACACCTCATCACGAGTCTCACCGGAATTCACATCCGCAGTTTGCCCACCCTTTGCGGCAAACTTCTCCGAAAGCTCCTTCGCCTTGGCGGGGTCCAACAGTTCCAACGCGGTGCCAGTGCAGACGACCGCGACGTCAGCATCCCCCTCCCTAATACTGCGAATCAGCGCCGCATACCCCTGACGCACCGAATCATTATTGTCGTGGGAATACGCCTGGTGGCCGGCGCTATCCAGAGACGTCTGGTACAACTCCGCCAAAATCCAATTTTCTGTATCGACGGGATTGAACGTAACGAGCAAGGTGTCTCGATCGCCGATATCCCTCAAAAGCCTCTGCGCAGGCTGGCTGCATGCAGCAGTGCACACACTCAACGCAACGCACAAGGCCCCCAGGCTTAACCGTCGACGCATCACACGCCCTTCCCGCTAGCATGGCACTGGGCGAAAGCGCGAACACTCCGCCACACCACAGACCACTGTTATTTACTACTCATACAAGCATACTTGGATACCTACCCCAACAGGTCTATCCCCACCTCATGTACAGATCCACTGGCACTGTATTAAGCTTGAGCAGTTGTGTACGCACCCGCCCTGCGCTCACCCTCTCATTGAAGCCCGAGGAGGACCCGTGGTCAGCATTCCACGCATCACCAGCCGAGGAAATAACTCCGCCCACCCCGGCAAAGACCTCAAGGCGCCCCCGAGTCAACTGATTGAGCGCTGCATGGTCTTCATCGATGGGCTTCCACAACCGGGCCCCTACGATCAGCACAGCGCGCTCGTTGCCGTACGTGAGCACAACGCCACCATCGGCCCCGGTGAACCCAAAGCCTTCATGTGGCTATCCCTAGGGCAGCCAACAGAACAACAAATGACCGATATTGCTGACGGCTACGGGGTACACGAACTGATCGTCGAAGACGCCGTCAGCGCACACCAACGGCCCAAGTTGGAACGCTACGACGACCAATTGTTCATGGTCATCCGCTCCGTGTTTTACAAGGAGCACGAATCGGTGGTGGATGCTAAAGAAATCATCCAAACCGGTGAGCTTCAAATGATCATCAGCCCAGAGTTCATTATCACCGTGCGCCACGGCCCGTCCCCCATGAAGACCATCAAACAACGCATCGAGCATGAGGTCAGTACAGACCCGGAGACCTTCATCGTCGGCCCCATGGCGATCGCGTGGTTTATTGCGGACAGCCTTGTCGATGAGTACTTGCGGATTTCGACCGAGCTGTCCGGCGATGTCGACGAGCTGGAATCCGAGGTGTTCAGCCCGGACAAGCGCTTCGATATTGAGCAGATCTACATGCTGAAACGCGAGATCTTGGAGATGCGGCACGCCATCGATCCACTGGCCATAGCGTTGCGATTATTGATCCAAAACAATAAAGACGTTGTGGATAAGGAAATCCGCTCCTACTACCGCGACGTGCTCGACCACGAATTAATCGCCGCGGACCAAATTGCTTCCTACGATGAGCGCTTGTCCTCACTGCTCGATGCTGGTGTGGCGATGATTTCCCTTCAGCAAAACGCTGACATGCGCCAAATATCGGCACTGGTCGGTATGGCCGCAGTGCCAACAATGATCGCCGGTATTTACGGTATGAACTTCGACAACATGCCCGAACTGCACACCCAGTATGGCTACTTTGTGGTGCTGTTTGTCATGGCCGCTATCACCGTGGGCGTGTACTGGGCGTTCAAACGCAACCACTGGCTGTAGACCCTGTGCTCGCCGCGCGCAGACTCAACTACAGGTGTGCGCGGGCGATCATGTCCCTAGCTTGCCGCGCATGCGGTGGGCTGCACAGTACGTCGTAGCGTCCGGCGACGATCTCTGTCGTCGTGGAGAAATCGCGACTCTTTTTTGACGCCCCGTAACTCACCGAGCTGCTCGTCACCCCGAATATCAACCCCATCACGACACCGGCGATCAACGGCCCCACCCAATTTTCGTTGAAGAACCCCATGAGTAGCCCGAAGAAGGCACCCATCCAAATACCCGACAGTGCTCCCGATACGAGGACCTTCCCCCAGCTTAAGCGCCCCACAACGCGTTCAACTTCCATGAGGTCAACACCGACAATAGTGAGTTCCGCGACGGGGAAACTATCGTCCTTGGTGAGCATCTCTACGGCGGCCTGGGCCTGCTCGTAGGTTTCAAAACTGCCCACCGGCCAGCCCTCGGGGCGCTGCCGGCGATAACCTTGGTCTCTGGTGGGGCGTTGTGCTGCCATGCTTGCCAAGGATATACGAGCAGCACACATTTCGGTGGCGGATGGGCGACTGTATGCTTGTTGGCTATGAGCTCAGTGTCGAAATTGTATGCGGGTCGCCTGTCAGGGATGATTGTGCGCGGTCCGGACACTGAACCGATTGGCCGCGTCCGCGACGTCATTATTAGTGTTCGTTCCTCACGCCAGACAGCACGCGTTTTGGGCCTGGTGGTGGAACTGGTGAATAAGCGGCGCATCTTTTTGCCGATGCTTCGCATCGCTGCGATCGATCCTAAAGAAATCACCCTGGTGTCGGGGTCTGTGTCCTTGCGTTCTTTCGCGACGCGGCCGGGCGAGCTCTCGGCAATGAATGACCTCATCGGCTCCCGCGTGCATGTCGACGATCCAGAGCTTGAAAATCTGCGCGGCAAAGCGGTGGAAATCGCCGATGTGGAAATCGAAAAAACCCGTTCCCGTGATTGGGTGATCTCCCGAGTCGCTGTGCTCGGACAGAAAAGGAATTTTGGACGCCGCGGAGACGTATTCATCACTCCGTGGTCTCACGTCCAAGGCATTTCTGCTGCTGGAGTAGGCCAGTCGAATGCCGACGCAGAGCTCATCGCCCAGTTTGGTGACATGCGCCCAGTGGATATCGCGAACACTCTGCACGATATGAATCCTGCGCAACGACGCCGCGTTGCTGAAGCTCTCGACGATGACCGCCTCGCCGATGTTCTTCAGGAAATGCCCGAAGAGCAACAAACCGAGCTCATTGAGTCTTTGGGTATCGAGCGTGCGGCGGATGTGTTGGAAGAGATGGATCCGGATGACGCCGCAGACTTGTTGGGCGAGCTCTCCAATGACAAAGCTGATGTGCTGCTTGAGATGATGGATCCTGAGGAGTCCGAGCCTGTTCGGCGTCTGATGGATTTCGAGGACGACACCGTGGGTGCGATTATGACCCCCGAGCCCGTTGTTTTGACGCCTCAGACCACTGTTGCGGAGGCTCTTGCGACGGTACGTAATCCGGAGTTGCCGACATCCTTGGCCTCCATCGTTTTTGTCGTCCGTCCGCCAACATCTACGCCCACCGGCCGCTACCTGGGGTGTGTTCATCTCCAGCGCTTGCTGCGCGAGCCACCCAGCGAACTCATCGGCGGAATCCTCGATCCAGATTTGCCACCCTTGTATGTCGAAGACGACAAAGAAACCGCGGCCAAATATTTCGCTGCTTACAACTTGGTATGTGGCCCTGTCTTGGATGAAGATAAGCACCTCATGGGCGCTGTCGCGGTCGATGACCTCCTTGACCACATGTTGCCCGATGATTGGCGCGAAGGCGGATTTCGACCAGGCGAGTAACCTACAAAAGGGTTCACCGTTTACATAAACCAGAAAGGAGCAGCCGTGGCTGATACTGTTCGCAGCGAACTTGATACTCCCTCCGTGGGACAGCGTCGTTCTTTGATCACCATCGATGCCGACAAAATTGGTGCTTTCGCTGAAAAAGTCGCTCGTTTTTTCGGCACTGGCGAATACCTCTTCTGGCAAACAATTTTTGTGATCGCCTGGGTAGTCCTCAACATCGCAGGTTTTTCTTGGCAATGGGATCCGTACCCCTTTATCCTGCTCAACCTAGCGTTTTCTACCCAGGCTGCCTACGCTGCCCCGTTGATTCTTCTGGCGCAAAACCGTCAGGAGGACCGTGACCGCGTGGCCCTCGCGGAAGACCGTCGCCGGGCAGAGCAAACAAAGGCCGATACTGAATTTTTGGCTCGCGAACTAGCCTCCGTACGAATCTCCCTCGGTGACGCGGTTACCCGCGACTACCTACGCCACGAGCTGGAAGATCTTCGGAGTCTGCTCGATCGCATCGAGGACAAGCTCGATGACGAATCGGCGGCACGTATTGCTCGGGAACACGGCAAACATCCCGCAGATTTCTCCGAACTCAATGCGCCCTCCATGGGCCGCCACAGCACACATAACCACAAGGAAGACAATGACTGATTCTCAGAGCGCTCACTTCACAGACGCCGATATTCGCGCCGCACTAGCGAAAGTGGATGATCCCGAAATCGGCCGCCCCATCACAGAGCTGGGGATGGTCAAGTCAATCGATATCGATGGCTCATCGGTCGCTGTCACCGTCTATCTGACGATCGCGGGCTGCCCAATGAAGTCCACCATCGTTGAACGTTGCCGTGAGGCCGTTGCAGCGGTTGCTGGCGTAGAACATGTCAGTGTCGATACTGATGTCATGAGCGACGAACAGCGCGCGGAGCTTCGCGCCCACCTACGCGGCGGTGTAGCTGAACCTGAAAATCCCTTCGCACGGCCGGATAGCCGAACGCGTGTGTATGCAGTTGCCAGTGGCAAAGGCGGCGTGGGCAAGTCCTCCATGACGGTGAACTTGGCTGCGGCGCTCGCGCAACGGGGATTGTCGGTCGGCATTCTTGATGCTGATATTTATGGTCACTCGATCCCCCACATGCTGGGTTCGGATGACCGCCCACATCAGGTTGACGACATGATCATGCCGCCCCAAGCACACGGAATCAAAATGATTTCGATCGCTCATTTCACGGAAGGCAATGCCCCCGTGGTGTGGCGTGGCCCCATGCTGCACCGCGCCATTTCCCAATTCATGACGGATGTTTTTTGGGGAGATCTAGACGTCCTACTCCTCGACTTGCCCCCTGGCACCGGCGATATTGCCATCTCTGTGGCACAGCTGGTTCCCGGCGGCGAGCTTCTTATCGTCACGACGCCTCAAGCGGCAGCTGCGGAGGTCGCTGAGCGTGCAGGGTCCATCAGCATGCAGACTCGTCAGAAAGTCGCCGGTGTAATCGAAAACATGGCGGCGATGGTTCTGCCTGATGGAACCACAATGGACGTGTTTGGATCAGGTGGAGGCCAGATCGTTGCTGATCGTTTGAGCACCCTTACTGGGTCATCCGTTCCTCTGCTGGGCTCAGTGCCCTTGGATCCGGCCCTTCGAACCGGCGGCGATGATGGGGTTCCCGTGGTTCTCGCAGATCCTGACAGTCCCACAGCCAAGGCAATCAATGGCATCGCCGACCACCTCGCGCGGAGGCAGGAATCGCTCGCGGGTAAGCCCTTGGGGCTCAACGTCACCGCAAAATAAATTACTAGTGCCCTTGAGTGCTCACTCGGCTACAAGGGCACTAAGTAATGTCTTCCCAGGTGGGCTTACCCGGGTTGCTACCGTCTGCCTTAGGACGTGACGCGGGAGCGTTTGTTTCGGGGCTTGTGGGAGGCTGCTCGACCCCAGGAGGCGTTCTGGTGGGTTGAACAGGTTGGGACAGCGGAGACTCGGGCTTTTTCACCGGTCTAGTCAAGCCGCGGCGTGCGAGGTTGCTAGTTTCTTCTAGCGAGTCGAACAGCGAAGAGTCGCCATCTAGGAGGGTGCGTGTGATTGCGGCTTTGGGCCCCATGCGGCTGAAGGCAGCAATGTCTCCCAGTGGCTTGGCGAACTCCCCCAGGTCGCCTACTTCATCACGCATTTCAGCTTTCACATTGTCGATGGCTCGCCGGGCGGCAATCAGACCTGCTCGAATGTCTTCGATGAGGCCTGGCAGGCGCTCAGGTCCCACGAGGATGAGCGCCAGCACGAGGATGAAGATTATTTCACTCCAGCCGACTGATGACAACACTAGAACATTGCACCTTTGCTGTTGAAGGCTGCGCCGGCGGCGCCGCTGAGGACCATTGCTTTAGAGCTTACGGGAGCGCACGACGGCTCGATAAAACAGTTCCACTTTATCCCCTAGGGAGCGTGGCTGCTCTAAAAACACGGCGTCGGGGCCGGGGCCTTGAGGGCAGGATTCTTCTAGCCCGCGTAGCTTGTCGAGAAGCGCATTGGGCACGCACAGGTCGTTGTCACTAGCGACGGTTGCCTGGCGGAGCCTATCGGCGGCTTGTCGTTGGGCTGCGACATCTGCGCGGCATTCTTCGCAGTGCACCAGGTGAACTTGGGCTCTGTGGCGGGCTCCTCGTCCGAGCTCTCCATCAACGTAGGCGGCCACAGCCTCGGCACTCAAGTGTTCGACGGAGGCGAAATGACGCGTAGTGCGAGAGCTTGACTGCCCACGATTGCCCGGCTGATCGGGATTGCCATTGCGTGCTGTGTTCACTGTTGTGTCGCCTCCTTCCTGTGAGCTTTTGCTACCTGTGCCTGCCAGCTGTGCCGGAATCAACTACCTAACAACGCTTTCGCTGGGTGCTGGGTGCACATGGCGAGGTTGTCACCGAGGATACGCCGGAATGAGTTCTTTGGCAGCGGTATCGGCTTCAAGGGCTGCGCGAAGTTGCGTGCGACCACGGTGAATACGGCTTCGCACAGTGCCGAGTTTGACGCCGAGGGTGTCGGCGATGTCGTCATAGCTCAGGCCCATGACGTCACAAAGAACCAGTGCAACGCGGAATTCCGGCGCCAAACTATTGAGGGCTTTTTCTAACGCTGGATCCATGTTGATGTGGTGGTAGGCCTGCTCTGGCCCAAGGTCGGTGCTGGCGATGCGCTCGTAGTCTTCCGGTAGTGCCTCCATGCGGATCACCGAGCGGTGGCGAGCCATGTCGAGGAAGAGATTGGAGCAAATCCTGTGTAGCCAGCCTTCAAAAGTGCCTGGCTTGTAGCGGTCGAGTGAACGGAAGACGCGCATGAAGGTTTCTTGGGTGAGGTCTTCGGCGTCTTGTTCGTTGCCACTGAGCCTATATGCCAGGCGGTACACACTGTCGGCGTGTTGGGAGACGATGTCTGACCAACTAGACATGGTGCCTTCGCCTTTGTCGAAGGCTTCTGTTCCCCCAGTACTTCCGGCAGGGGTAGCTACCGGTACAGCCCTGTTGTGGGTGTGTGCCGGTGCTGCTGCAGTGCGGGTGTCGCGCTTCATGTCGGAAGTATGCATGGTGTGTTTAGTTTAACGTCGTTAGTGGGCTGTGAGGAAACCTACGGGAGTCTGTGAAGATGCTGTGCATGGGTGCCGCGTGCCTTCAGCCGCTGGTGGTTGTGTGCGCACTACACTAGGCCGGGTGAGTGCCTCCCCTTTTGATCTGATGTCCAGCTATATTTCTTCCACCCTGGTGGAGGATTGTCAGGCTACCCCTGCGTCTACACCCGGCGATTCATCGGGCAGTGTTGTCAGTGTGGAAGCTGCGCTGTCGAAGGCAACTGCGGATGCAGCTGAGCTCGGCGTGGATTTCCCCGACGCGGCTACAGGTTCACTGTTGTCGGTGTTGGCGTCTCAGGCGGGACCTTCTCCTTCGGCGATTGTGGTAACTCCCGCCGCTAGCGTGGTCGGTCTTCACATTGTTCGCGGCGCTCGCGACAATGTTCAGTTGACCTGTATTGACCCGGAGGTTGAGCATCAGCGCAGCGCGCGTGAGGCTTTTGCGTCTGTCGGTTTGCGTGGTTCGCAGACCCGCTTTTTGCCTTCCCGCCCGTTGGAGGTGATGGGCAGGCTGGCCGCGGACAATTATCAGTTGGTTTTCGCTCAAACTCGACCCCAGGATGCTCGCGCTCTTGTTGACGCCGCGTTGCCTCTTCTGGTTTCCGGTGGGGCGCTGGTTCTCGCGGACTATTTGTTGGATGGCACAGTCGCGGATTCGTCTCGTACGGAGCGGGATATCGTCGCAGCGCGGGAGACAGATGAGCATTTGCGTCGTCTGGCCGCTGAGGGACGTATCGTGTTGTCGCGCTTGCCTTTGGGCGCGGGCATGGCTGTGGCTACAAAGGTGTCTTAGAGCCGCACAAAAATCATTGCAGTCTTGTTGGCTGCTGAATGCATAACGGCCTTCGTTGTGTTGCCACCACGAAGGCCGTTTGTTGTGCGTGCTTAGACTTCTTCGTTTTTACCTACGCATACGACGCCGCCGGGGCTGATCGTGAAGCGCTGGGCGTCGCGTTCATGGTCGACTCCGATGAATGCGCCGTCGGATACCACGACGTTTTTGTCGAGGATGGCGTGGCGCACCACTGCACCTTTACCGATGCGCACACCGGGCATCAGGACTGAACCTTCGACCGTGGCACCTTCTTCAACGATGACGTTGTTAGACACCACAGAGTTACGCACTGTAGCCGCGGAAATGATGGATCCAGAGGCCACCATGGACGATTGCGCGATACCACCGGCCACGAACTTCGCGGGGGGCAGGTTGCCATCGTCGCGGTTGTGGATGGGCCAAGAGCGGTTGTAGAGGTTGAACACCGGGTGGACGGAAATGAGGTCCATGTGAGCTTCGTAGAAAGCGTCGATGGTGCCGACGTCTCGCCAGTAGCCTTTATCGCGCTCGGTCGCCCCCGGGACGTCATTGCTCATGAAGTCATAGACGTGAGCTGCGTTCTTGGCGACGAAATAGGGGATGATGTCGCCGCCCATATCGTGTTCGGAGTTCTCATTATCGGCATCTTCTTTAAGGGCCTTGATGAGGTCTTTGGTGGTGAACACGTAGTTACCCATCGATGCGTAGGTCATCGTCGGGTCGTCCGGGGTGCACGGCGGGTTCTCCGGCTTCTCCACGAAGCTGGTGATGTTGCCCTCGTCGTCGGATTCGATACATCCGAAAGCGCTGGCCTCGTCACGTGGCACACGGATGCCGGCCACTGACACGGATGCTCCGGACGCAATGTGCTCATCCACCATCTGCTTGGGGTCCATGCGGTAGACGTGGTCTGCGCCGAAAACGATGACGTAATCGGGGTTTTCGTCGGAGATGAGGTTCAGTGACTGCAGGATGGCGTCGGCAGAGCCGGTAAACCAGCGTTTTCCGAGTCGCTGCTGCGCGGGAACTGGTGCGATGTATTGACCGGCGAGGCCCGACAGCTGCCAGGAGGAGGAAATATGAAGGTCAAGGGAGTGCGACTTGTATTGGGTCAGCACGCAGATCTGCATGTAGCCGGCATTGACAAGGTTGGAAAGAACGAAATCAATGAGGCGGTAGGTTCCCCCAAAGGGCACTGCAGGCTTGGCGCGGTCCGCAGTGAGCGGGAAAAGGCGCTTACCCTCACCACCTGCGAGGACAATTGCTAGAACATGTGGTTGGCTTCTCACATGTTTCAACTTATTACTACTGCCCCTTTTTCGCCCGCTAAATTCACAAATGCCTAGAACTACCCGTCAATATCACACCCATAAAGGGTATTGATCACATTGCAGGATGCAGGTTCGGCCATGTCATTAGGGTTTGGGGACTAAGTTAGAAACTATGCGAGTTGCAATGATGACGAAGGAATACCCGCCGGAGATTTATGGTGGGGCCGGGGTGCATATCGCGGAGCTGGTCCGCCACATGCGCGAGTTGATCAATGTTGATGTCCATTGCGTCGGATCCCCCAGGGACGAAGCCGATGTATATGTTCACGGGGTTGATCCTGCTTTGGCGGATGCCAATGCTTCCCTGCAAACGTTGTCTACGGGTTTGCGAATGGCCACAGCTGCCGGCACCATCAGCCATCCTGGCGATGCGCCGGGAGTTCCGGGTATTGACGTCGTGCATTCCCACACGTGGTACGCGGGTCTCGGTGGGCATTTGACCGGCAAATTGTACGACATTCCGCATGTTGTGACTGCTCATTCTCTGGAGCCTGATCGTCCGTGGAAGCGGGAGCAGCTCGGTGGTGGCTATGAGGTTTCTTCCTGGTCGGAGCGCAATGCGATGGAATATGCCGACGCTATCGTGGCTGTTAGCTCAGGTATGAAGCGTTCGGTGCTGGAGGCCTACCCTCGAGTGTCTCCCGATAAAGTCCACGTCATCTTGAATGGTATTGATACTCAGCTGTGGCAGCCGCGGCCAACCTTCGACGAGGCTGCGGCCGCCGGCGGTTCTGTTCTACAGGACCTGGGCGTGGATCCCACCCGCCCAATCGTGTGCTTCGTTGGTCGTATCACCAGGCAAAAGGGCGTGCGCCATTTGATCAAGGCTGCGGCGCATTTCACTCCGGGTGTGCAATTGGTGTTATGCGCCGGCGCCCCGGATACTCCCGAGATTGCGGCGAAAACGACCGCACTTGTGGAACAGCTTCAATCGCAACGAGATGGTGTGTTCTGGGTTCAGGAAATGCTGGATAAGCCAAAGATTCAAGAGATCCTCACCGCCAGCGATGTGTTTGTATGCCCGTCGATTTACGAGCCTTTGGGTATCGTCAATTTGGAAGCGATGGCCTGCGCTACTGCCGTGGTCGCGTCTGATGTAGGCGGTATCCCCGAGGTTGTTGTTGATGGACAGACGGGGTTCTTGGTGCACTATCACCCTGCCGCGGAGCACGACCCTACCCGCGCGGAAGAATTCGAGCGTGGTTTGGCGGAGAAGGTCAACCTGTTGGTTGGTGATTCTGAGAAGGCCACGGCGTTTGGTGCCGCTGGGCGTCAACGCGCGATCGACGAGTTTTCTTGGTCTTCGATCGCGGCTCAGACGGTCGAGCTGTATTCGAGCCTAATGTAGCGGTTATTACCGTCTAAACTCCTGCCGGCCCGACCCCGGCGGGAGTTTTTCACTATCCTGGTGGCGTTAGTCAACTGTTTATCCAGTGGAAGAGTCCTCATGAGCTACGCCCCCCTTCGGCCCGAACTTCACGTCACCCCCGAGATCGGCGTGTTGAATGCACCTGCGGGTGTGCTGACCGACGGGCATGTGTGGCACATGTTCCACCAGTTTCAGCCCCAGCTGGGCGGCCCAAGCCGGTGGGCACACCAGGTGTCATCAGGTTCGCCCTACGCGTGGGATATTTGCGACGACGTGCTTGCCCCCAGCGGTTCCCAGTCTCGCTTGCGAGCTGGGTCCGTGGTTGCGGTGGGCGATAAGGTCTTGTTGTTCTACACCGCTGTCGAGCCCAACGGTGACGGCGAGAATTGCTTCATTGATCTTGCAGAAATCAGCGATCTTGAGGAGACAACGGTTGATGTCTCCGATGAGGCTAGCCAGGTCGATCAGCACGTTAGCTTCGTTAGCAGATTGTTCGAAGACCAGCCAGAGATGGCTTTTCGTTCCCCGTGCGTGGTTGAGGATCCGCATGGGGGATGGAACATGTTGGCGGTGAGTGGCCCGGTGGATCATCCGCAGTTGATGATTGCCTGCTCCGACAATGCTTACGATTGGCAGCTCAGCGGTCCGCTTCGCTTCGAGGGCGATACTGGGACGGATGCCGACTTGGTTGCTCCGCGGATCATCCGTCTTAAAGACGAAGTTGTGGGCGGTATCTGGGAGGTGCTGGTTGCAACGATTGAGCACAATGGCGTGGATGTGTCGGGCTATATGGTGGGCAAGCTGGATGGGACGGTTTTTAAGGTGTCGAAGCCTTTCCGCCGTATCGATTATGGCCATGACTTCACCCGCCCCCGAAACACCAATACGATCGGCTCGCAGTTATTTGAGACCGCGGTGTTGTTTGGTTCGATGAATGGTGTCGGTCGCTATGATAATCCGACGACTCAGCTGAGTATGCAGTCGGAGGGGTGGGCAAACTGCCTGTCTCTGCCGCGTCGCACCACATTGCAGGACGGCACTCTCTATCAAACGCCTATGCCGGGTCTGGCTCAGGCGATTGAGCAGTCATACAGGGCGCATGGGTGGATGGGCCTGATCGATCTGGATGCGACGGCGGAGCACACCGAAGTGTTCCGCTCCCCCGCCGCGAGTGTCACGGTTGATCTTGTTGACGCCGCGGGGGCAACTGCAGCACGTATCAGCCATACGGCAACGGAAGTGATGGTTGACCGTTCGATGAATCCCAAACATGAAGGGGACGACCCAGCGGTCGCCCCCTTGGATGGGAGTTCTCCCGATTCACTGACGATCATCGTCGATGGCTCCACTGTGGAAGTTTTCGCCGATGGTGGTGTCGCCACTCTAGCTAGCCGCGTGTACTTTAATGGCGGCTTCCAGTCCTTCGCGGTCAAGACGTTCGGCAGCGCTGCTGTGGAGCGCTGCTACGAGGTATCCCCCACCCAAGACACGTAGGGTCTTAGGAGGCCACTTCGAAGCGTGTGATGCAGGCCCTGGCTGTAACATCCATGTGTGCTGGCAGAGCCGCAATGCGCTCCTGCAGAACCTCAGGGTGGATATGCCGGGCGGAGGGGCTCATGCCAATTTGAGCGGCGATGGAGGCCTGGTCCAGGGACATGGTAAATTCCACGTTTTCCTGTTCCCCCACTGGTGTGAGGAACCCGCTGGCTTGTTGAATCATGCGCTCAACTTTGCCTTTTTCCACGTCAATGATTCCCAGCGGCTCACGTAGCTCGCCGAGGTGGCCAGTGTCTGCGGTCAACACAACAACCTGACCACCAGGCTTGAGAATGCGGGCAAATTCTTGGGCATTGCGGGGTGCAAACACCACGGTGACAACATCAACGCTGTTGTCAGCGATGGGAAGCCTGGACCATGCATCAGCCACCACTGCGCCCACGCGTGGGTGGCTTTGGGCCAAACGCTTTGCTGCCGGGATGGAAATATCAATTCCGACGCCGCGACTGCCCATGATGTCATCCAAAGAATGGGCCAAGTAGTAGCCGGTACCGGCACCAATTTCGCACAAGGTCACCGGCGCATCGAATTCGTCATCGTCATTAGTGCTCTCACGAGAATCTAGCGCCGTGTGAACGTTGGCTGTCATTGCTTCAACAAACTGAGCGAAATGTCCCTGGGACAGGAAGGTTTCGCGCGACGCAATCATCGCGGCGTCATCACCCGAATAGCGCAGGCCCTCGCCCCCTGCGAGAGTCACATAGCCTTGGCGGGCAATATCGTAACTATGGCCGGTGTCCGACACGATGCGTGTGCCATCGTCGGCGATACGCAAAGAAGAACCGTCGGTAGGGTCGGCCAGCACGTCGATGATGTCGGTCAGCATGCTAGCCATCCTACAACGCCGGCCACGACTTGGGTGTTCTAGCTTTCCGCAACGGCAGTGAGCAACGCGCCCAACTCCCCCGCTTCTTCCTTATTCATCTCAATGACCAGGCGGCCACCACCATCAGTGGGAACACGCATAACGATCTTGCGGCCCTCTTCGACGGCCTCCATCGGACCATTGCCAGTACGGGGTTTCATAGCGGCCATAAATGCACTCCTAAGATAAAGCGTGTGCACGGTGCACACGGCGTACGCGGCGCAATCGGCTCCGGGAAACCCGAAGCCCAACCTCTACCAAGTGTAGCTGCCTCTAGTGATCCAGGTCAGCATGAGCCTGGGTAATGTGATCTACAACTTCGTCAACGCTGTCGGTCACAATGAACAAATCGGTGTCATCCGGACTGATCATGCCCTCGGCAACCAATCGATCTTTAATCCAATCGACCAACCCACCCCAAAACTCGGTGCCGATCAACGCAATCGGATAGTGCGTGATCTTTCCGGTCTGAACCATGCACAGGGCCTCAAAAAGCTCATCGAGAGTGCCGAAGCCACCCGGCAAGCACACAAACGCCTGGCTGTATTTCAAAAACATTGTCTTACGGACGAAGAAGTAGCGGAAGTTCAGCCCAAGCTCCACGAAATCGTTGAGGTGCTGCTCGTGAGGTAGCTCGATACCTAGCCCGACAGAAAGCCCGCCTTCTTCCAACGCTCCCCTGTTGGACGATTCCATTAAGCCTGGGCCGCCGCCGGTGATCACCGCATAGTTGGCGCGCGCGAGTTTTTGCCCCAACTCACGACCACGGTCATAGAATTTTCCCTCACCGATGCGCGCCGAACCGAACACGGCGACAGCTGGTGGCATTTCAGCCAGTGCACCGAAGCCGTTGACAAACTCGCTTTGGATCCGCAGCACACGCCACGGATCGGAGTGCAGCCAGTGAGTATCCTTCTGGCTATCCAACAGTCGACTGTCTGTGGTGGACTGCTGCTTGCCTTCGGACCGAACCAACACGGGGCCGCGCATCACGCGCTGGGCACTGACTGCCGCTTTTTGTTTGTCGCTCATGCCCACCACAGTAGCGTCATCGACGCCCAGAGGGAGTGGACCAAAACTATCTACCGGCACCACCGAGGTAGTCGAGGATCACCTGGGATGCCCGCTCGATCATCCACACCGGGCAGTGCTCGTCGCGTTTGTGGCACAGCGCTGGGTCGCCCGGGCCGAAGTTAACGGCGGGAATACCAAGCTCGGAGAAACGAGCCACATCCGTCCACCCAAATTTCGGGGCGGGTGCTTCACCGGTGGCGTCGATCAGTTCCTGCGCGGCCGGAACAGACAGTCCGGGCAGTGCGCCAGACACGGCGTCATCAATGTCGTAGGACACGCCCTCGGGCAGGTCCAGTACCTCAAGCATGTGTGCCAGCGCCTCGTCGACGGTGCGGTTGGGCGCGAAACGGAAGTTGACGAACATCCAGGCCTCGTCGGGAATGGTGTTGGTTGCCACCCCGGATTCGCAGTGCACAATGTTGAGACCTTCGCGATACTTCAGCCCATCGATATCGATGGTAGCGGGCTGATAGGCAGCGACTCGGCTGATCACCGGCGACAACACATGCATGGCGTTGAGCCCCATCCAGGCGCGCGCGGAGTGCGCCCGCGTCCCATGCGCGGTGATCCTCAGCCGGATACTTCCTTGGCAGCCGCCTTCGATACGTGCCGCGCTGGGTTCACCCAGGATGGCTACGTCACCTTCGAGCCATTCCGGATGCTGCTCGGCGATGTGCCCCAGCCCATTGAAGCGGCTGGCGACCTCTTCGCCTTCGTAGCAGATAAGGGTGACGTCGCGTTGCAGGCCGCCGTCAGCGAGGGTTGCGAAAGCATGGAGGAACACGGCGTCGCCGCTTTTCATGTCGACACTGCCGCAGCCCCAGATTTGTTCTTCTGCTTGGCCTTCGACGGTGGCGGTCTCGCGGTGACTGGGGACATTGTCGGCGATCGGGACGGTGTCCAGGTGGCCTGCGAGGATCACGCGGCTCGGTAGCCCATAGTTGGTGCGCGCGATGACGTTGTTATTGAAGCGGTGGATCTCAACTGAGCAGTCGCGCCCGTTGAAGTGGTTGCGCAGGGCATGTTCTACGACGTCGGCGATGGCGGCCTCGTTATGGGAGGGGCTGGCTATGTCGACGAGCTGTTCGGTGAGGGTTACGGCCGTGTCGTCGAGTGTGAGACGCGGGAGCTGTCGGTTGTTGTCTGTGCTAGTTGCGGAGTTCACACCACTACCCTAGCGACCGACTGCTCTGCGGAGTCCGCGATGGCGCCTAGTAAGCTTGAATGGCATGAGCGCGCCTGACCCGATCCTGCATGCCATCCCTGCCGATCTTGGGGCTACCGCCATTGGTATTGCCAATATCGCCTTGGATGGAACGGTGTTGGATACGTGGTTTCCGCACCCCACGATGTTGTCTGCTGCTGAGGTGCATGATGGTGGCCATGTTGCTGGCACCACACGTTTGGGTGCGCATGCGTTGAGTTCCAAGATGTTGTCGTTGGTGAAGCTCGACGAGGATCGCATGATCGAGCAGGTGGCGGTGCGCACCACGATCTCGTCGCTGGCTGAGCCGCCGCGTGATGCCCACGATGTGTATCTGCGTCTGCATCTTCTGTCGCACCGCTTGGCGCGTCCGCAGGAAATCAACATGGATGGGATGTTTAACCTGCTGGAGACGGTGGTGTGGACGAACAAGGGCCCGTGTATGCCTGATAATTTCGAGTTTGTGCGCACGTCTTTGCGTTCTCGCGGACTGATTCACGTGTATGCGATCGATAAGTTGCCGCGAATGGTTGATTATGTTGTGCCTTCGGGTGTGCAGATCGCGGAGGCTGAGCGTGTGCGTTTGGGCGCGTATTTGGCTCCTGGCACGCGTGTGTTGCGTGAGGGTTTTGTCAGCGTTAATTCGGGTTCTTTTGGTGCTGCGAAAATCGAGGGGCGTTTGTCTTACGGCATCATGGTCGGCGAGGGCACTCGGGTTGGTTTGTCCGCTACGTTGATGGCGCCGCGGGATGATCACGGCATGCGTATTCCGATGAGTATCGGGAAGAATTGCACTTTGGGGGTAAGTTCCGGGCTGCTTGGTGTTCGTTTTGGTGATAATTGTTCCTTGGGTAACAACGTGGTGATTGATGCGGATACTCCGTTGCTTTTTAGTGATGACGGCACGTGTGGCGATCGTGCAGGTCGGGTTCTGCCTGCATCGGTACTGTCTGGGGAAAGTAATTGGTCGGTTGCGGTTGAGGCTGGCGCTTCTACTCCGGTGGTTCGCCCTGTGCCTGCTTAGCACCCCCGTTTGGGAGTTAAGGTTCTTTAAATAGTCAATAGGTTCGCTACATTTACTGTATGACTACGGACTCGACACAACTGGGTAAAGGGTTAAAAACCCGACATCTCACCATGATGGGATTGGGTTCTGCGATTGGCGCCGGCCTGTTCCTCGGCACCGGCGTAGGTATTTCGGTCGCTGGCCCCGCCATTTTGCTCGCCTACATTTTTGCTGGCCTGATTGTCGTCTTCGTTATGCAGATGCTGGGCGAGATGGCTGCTGCCCGCCCAGCGTCCGGTTCTTTTTCCACCTATGGCCAGATGGCCTTCGGCCACTGGGCTGGCTTCATGCTTGGGTGGATGTACTGGTTCATGCTGACGATGGTGATGGGCGCGGAAATTACTGGCGCGTCCGCAATCATGGCTCAGTGGTTTGGGGTTGCCCCCTGGATTCCCGCTTTGGTATGCGTAGTGCTGTTTTCAATTATTAACCTTGCCGGTGTTCGCGGCTTCGGCGAGTTCGAATTCTGGTTTGCTTTCATCAAAGTTGCTGTCATTGGCTTGTTCCTGGTGATTGGTGCTTTGTTGATTTTCGGCCTGTGGCCGAATAGCCAGCCTGTGGGTTTGGATAACTTCATCGGCGAGCATGGGTTCATGCCCAATGGGATTAGTGGCGTTGCTGCCGGCTTGTTGGCTGTTGCGTTTGCGTTCGGCGGCATTGAGATTGTGACTATCGCTGCGGCAGAATCTGAGCAGCCTTCTGAGTCCATTAAAACTGCGGTGCGTTCTGTCATTTGGCGCATCTCTTTGTTCTACTTGGGCGCTGTTGTTGTCATTTGCTTCTTGCTGCCCTACGAGTCGATCGGCGGGGCGGACAGTGCAGCCGATTCTCCCTTCACTTTGATCCTCGGGATGGCCCATGTGCCTGGCGTGGTGGGATTCATGGAAACGATCATTGTGCTAGCTTTGTTGTCGGCTTTTAACGCACAGATTTATGGTACTTCTCGCTTCGTGTATTCCTTGGCTCAGCGTGGTGACGCACCTCGGTGGTTCCGCGGCACGAACTCTCACGGTGTTCCGATTCCGGCGATTTTGTTGTCGGTCTTTTTCTCCTTCCTGTCGGTTGCTCTGCAGCTGTCTGATCAGAAGGAATTGATTGGCATGCTGTTCAACGCTGTCGGCGGTTGTTTGATGGTCATCTGGTTCATGATCGCCCTGTCGCAGATTAAGCTTCGCCGCGAACTGGAGGCAGAAGGTGAACTTCGTGTGAAGATGTGGGGATTCCCTGTCCTGTCCTGGGTAACGGTAGCGATGCTTGCTGCTTTGCTGCTGTTGATGTTGTCCGATGCTGGGGCACGTATGCAGATCGTTGCTGTCGCGGTGTTGGCTGCAGTGCTGATCGCTTTGTCTTTCTTGGCTCCTGGTAGCCGAAACAAGCAGGCCGCTGACGTGGTTGCATAGGCTGGTATGTTTAACCCCATGACTTTTGCATACGCCACTGGACTTGCCACTGTAACTCCCGACGGAACTGTGCTGGATTGCTGGTTCCCCGCACCGGAGCTCCGCGAGGGTTCGTCGTCGGCTGGCACCGAACGTATTGATGCTCCTGCCGAGTTGGCCTCTCTGGTCGGTGAAGACGCTGACCGCGGGGTTTCTCGCGTTGCTATTGCGACGACTTCTGCTGATCTGTCCTCTGCTCCTGTTGATGCTTATGACGCGTATCTCCGCCTTCACTTGTTGTCGCATCGTTTGGTCAAGCCTCATGGTGCGAACCTCGATGGTGTGTTTGGTCTTCTGAGCAATGTGGTCTGGACGAACTTCGGTCCGTGCAAGGTTGAGGGCTTTGAGGTCACTCGTGCGAAGCTGCAGGCCCGCGGCCCTGTGACGGTGTATTCGGTGGATAAGTTCCCCCGTATGGTTGATTATGTGATGCCGTCTGGTGTGCGCATTGGTGACGCTGACCGCATCCGTTTGGGTGCGCATTTGGCTGAGGGCACCACCGTGATGCATGAGGGTTTTGTGAACTTCAATGCTGGCACACTTGGTAGCTCGATGGTTGAGGGCCGTATTTCTGCTGGTGTTGTGGTGGATGATGGTTCGGATGTCGGCGGCGGCGCTTCGATTATGGGCACGCTGTCCGGTGGCGGCAAAGAGATTATTTCCATCGGCAAGCGTTGTTTGCTGGGCGCCAACGCGGGTTGCGGTATTTCGCTAGGCGACGACTGCGTGGTCGAGGCTGGTTTGTATGTGACTGCCGGTTCGAAGGTTTTGGTTCGTGGCGGCGTCGCTGAGGCTTTGAGTTTGCAGGATGGCGATGCAGTGAAGGCTGCTGAGTTGTCTGGCGCGTCGAATATTTTGTTCCGCCGCAATTCGGTGTCTGGTGCTATTGAGGCTGTGGCGTGGAAGTCCGCTGCAGTTGCGCTGAATGAGGCGTTGCACGCTAACTAGTGCGGCCGGTTTTTAGCGGGGCGAGGGCAGCAGGTGCCTTCGCCCCGTTTTTGTGCCCCCTTGGTGCTACCAGGTAGCTCAACGTATAGATGGGCGGGGTGATGGATGCTCACGAACGAATTCTGCAGCCAGCACGCATTAGCGTGCCGGCGAAGCCTAGTGAGTGAGCATCCATCACCCCGCCAAATCATCTACACGATGGGTTTACCTTTAAATGTCCAGAATTTGTTGACGAGGAAGTTAACCGGCATGGCGACGAGGATGGAGATGAGGTTGGCCCAGTAGAATTTGGTGCGGAGTCCGGTGGTGTCGTCGAAGATGTGGCTGGGTAGGTGGAGGGGTGAGTGGGGGTTCATGAGGAGGGTGGCGACGATGAGGGAGACGATGTAGCTGAGGATTCCTGTGGCGAGGAAGGGGAAGAATTCGCGGAACCAGCTTTGGCGGTTGTCGGCTTTGAAGGTCCAGACGCGGTTGAGTTGGTAGTTCCAGGTGTTGGCGGTGAGGAACGCTAGTGTCATGATGATGTGGTACCAGCGTAGGTGGAATTGGGTGCCGAGGAGGTTGAGGAAGGGGTCGGCTGGGGTGTGGCCGGCGGTCCAGAGGGTGAGTTTGGTGAAGATGATGGTGGCGATGAGGTTGACGAGGGTGCCTGAGCCGCCGACGAGTCCAAACTTGATGAACTGGCGCATGGTTGTGGGGTGCCTTAGGGGTTGGTTTGGAGTCGTTGGGGCACTTGGGCGATTTGTTCGTCGGTGCCGGTGAGTGCCATGCGGATGTGGTTGTGTGCTTTGGGTCCGTAGAAGTCGCCGGGGGCTACGAGGATGCCGCGTTGGGCGAACCAGTTTAGGGTGTCGCGGCAGTTTTCGTTGCGGGTGATCCAGAGGTAGAGGCCGGCTTCGGATTGGTCGATGGTGAAGCCTGCTTCGAGGAGTGCGCTGGTGAGAGTGGCTCGGCGTTGTGCGTAGCGGAGTTGTTGGGCTTGTTCTTGTGCGTCGTCGTTGAGTGCGGCGATGGTTGCGTGCTGGATTTGGGTGGGCATCATGAAGCCGGCGTGTTTGCGTACTTCGCGGAGTTCGGAGATGAGTGTGGGGTCTCCGAGGAGGTAGCCGGATCGGTAGGAGGCCATGTTGGAGGTTTTGGATAGTGAGTGGATGGCGATGAGGCCGGTGTGGTTGCCGTCGCAGATTTCGTCGTCAAGGATGGAGTGGGCTTTTTCTTCGCTCCAGTTGAGGCCGAGGTAGCATTCGTCAGAGCAGAGGATGACGCCGCGTTGTTGGCACCATTGGACGACTTTGCGTAGGTGGTCGCGTCCTAGGACTTTGCCGGTGGGGTTGGAGGGGGTGTTGATGAACATGAGGGTGGGTGTGGTGGGCCCGAGTTGGAGTAGTGAGTCGGCGCGGACGACGTTGGCGCCGGTGATGCGTGCGGCTACTTCGTATGTGGGGTAGGCAATTTCGGGGATGACGATGGTGTGGCCTGCGCCGATTCCGAGGAGGTGTGGGAGGTTGGCGATGGCTTCTTTGGTTCCGATGACGGGGAGGATTTCGTCGTCGGTGAGGGAGCCGATGTTGTATCGGCGGTGCATGGCGTCGGCGATGGCGTTGCGGAGTTCGGGGGTGCCGATGGTTTGGGGGTAGCCGGGGATTGCGGCTGCTTCGGCGAGGGCGAGTTGGATGGAAGGGGCTACATCGTCAACGGGGGTTCCAACGGAGAGGTTGATGAGTCCGTCTGGGTGCTCGGAGGCGAGTTTTTTTGCGTCTGCGATGCTGTCCCAGGGGAAGTCGGGGAGGTTGAGGGGGGTGCGTTGGGGTGGGTGAATGGCGTAGTTCATGAGATGTAGCCTTGGGATATTTTTAGTCTTCGACTTGGGGTGGGAGTTGGGCGACCAGGGGCGGGTCGAAGTCTTGGGGGCCGAGTTTAGCTGCTCCGCCGGGGGATCCTAGGTCGTCGAAGAAGGCGACGTTGGCGTCGTTGAATTCGACCCATTCGTCGGGTACGTCGTCTTCGTAGAAGATGGCTTCGACGGGGCATACCGGTTCGCAGGCGCCGCAGTCGACGCATTCGTCGGGGTGGATGTAGAGGGATCGTTTGCCTTCGTAGATGCAGTCGACGGGGCATTCTTCGACGCAGGCGCGGTCCATGACGTCAACGCAGGGCTGGGCGATCACGTAGGTCATTGTTTTGGTTTTCTGGCTTTCTGTTGGTTTTTCTTTTGTCGCAGGTAGATGGCCGTGTAGGCCCAGGGGATGCCTGCTATGCTACTCAGCTCAAAGATGATACTCCTTGTTGCGCTTTGCATCGTCCAAGCGCTGCCTAAGCTGTCCCAGCGGTGGTGGAGGGCGAGGATGGTCAGTGCTGCAGTGGTGGTGTAGATCAGTGCGGGGAGGGTGGTGGTGGCGGGGTGGTTGTTCCAGAGGTGTGCGGTGCGTGTGAGGACGTGTATCCACCATGCGTTGAGTGCGTAGGTGGCGAGGAGTGTGGTGGTGTTGGTGGTTCCAAGGTTGGCGGATGCACTGAGTGCTGTTGCTGCTGCGAAGATGCTGAGCAGCAGCAGTGCGGTTCGGCGTCCGCTGGTGGGCCTAGTGGGCACTAAGTGCCTCTGGGAGTGGCTGGCCTTGGGCAATGATGTAGTGTTCGGCTGGGGTGAGGGGTTGGGTGATCATGTTGGATAGGGCGAACATGGTGTTGGTGGGGACAATGAGTTGGGTGGCGTGTTGGCGCATGGCGTTGGCTTTGATGCCACGGATGTGGTCGCTGAGGGGGATTTTTTGCACGGGGTGTTCGCTGGTTGTGGTATCGATGGTGGCGATGTCTTGGGGTGCGAGTGTCCAGCCTTCGGGAGCTGTGAGTTGTTGGTGGTGGTGGTTGAAGGTCTCGCGGTCGGTGACTGCCCATGCGATGGTGTCGGTGAGGCGTGCGGCGTTGGTAACGATGGTGTGTGCTTGGATGTGGTCGGGGTGTCCGTATCCGCCGTCGGGGCCGTAGGTGATGATGTAGTCGGGGTTTCGTTCTTCAATGACGTCGCGGAGCGCTTGGGTTGCTTCGTGTTCGGCGTGGATGAATGCGCGGGGGTGGTTGTTGGTGGAGCTGCCTGCCATGCCGGAGTCGCGCCAGTGGCCGGCGCCGCCGAGGAAGCTGTGGGTGACGGATCCGCTGCTGTTGGTGGCTGCTTCGCTTAGTGCGGCGATGCTGCGGTTGAGTTCGTGGATGCGGTATCCGCCGAGTTGGTCGGCTTTGTCGGAGGTGAGTTCGGCCCATTGGTTGCCGATAACTTCTCCTTCTTCACCGAGGGTGCAGGTGAGGATGTGTACGTAGGCGCCGAGTTTGGCGGCTTTGGCGATGAGGCCGCCTGTCCAGATGGCTTCGTCGTCGGGGTGTGCGTGGACGAGGAGGATGCTGGTTCCGGAGAGGGGCTCGGTGGTGTGCATTCCTTTACTATAGGTGATGCTCACTCGGGGGCTGCCTGGGGGTTATCTGGTGGATTTCCAGGTGGCGGCGGTGGGTAGAACTCCTGCTGGTTGGATGATGGGCCACTGCCCTAGTTCTGGCTTGGGTCCTTGGATGTTGCGGCCGAGGACGTCTAGGCGTCGGTCGTTGAGTATGGGCAGGGTGAGGGTTTGTTCTTGGTTGTAGCGTTGCACTAGTGCTTTGGTTTCTTCGAAGTCACTCTCTCCTGCGATGACGTGGTCGAGGGCGTCGTTGATTTCTGGGTTGCAGAATTGTGTGAGGTTGGCCGCTTGCGGGGTGTAGCGGCCTGGTTGGGTGCTGGGGGTGTTAGGGGTTGTGGAGGTTGTGGTTGCTGTTGTGGTCGAATCGGATTGATCTTCTGTTTCTTTTGTGCTGGTAGGGGCCGTGCTGCAGCCGTAGGCGGAGGCTAGTAGCAGTGAGGTGTTGGGGGTGCGGTGCCAGCTGATGGTGGCGTCGATACGGCCTTGTGGGGCGAGGTTTCGTGCGATGTCTGCGAGTTCGACGAGTTTGACTTCCGCTTTCACGCCTTTGCCTGCGAGCATGTCCACTAGTGCCGTTGCGGCGGAGGTGGAGGTGGCGTCGGCGGGGTCTGCTGCGATCACAAGGGGGGTGTCGTTGCTGAGCGCGCGCAGTTCGTCTGCTGTGCTGTCGTTGCCCGCGGCGTCATTGTTTATTGTTTTGGGGATGGCCGCGATGTTGGTGCGCCGCCCGGTGGCGAGGATGGCGAGTTGTTCAGTGTCGATCAGGCCGGCGAGTTGCTTGCGTAGTTCTGGGGTTGGCATGCGGGTTGACGCCGTGTTGAAGTCGATGGTGAGGGTGGAGTTGCGGTCCCAGGCACGCACTTGGGCGTCGGGGATGAGGTCGTAGGACAGTTCTGCGGTTTCCGTGGGGCTGGCGTCGACGAAGTTGATTTGGCCGGAGCGGAGCATTTCTACGCCTTGGGTGACGCTTCGGATTTCGCGGAATTGGAGGACTTCGGTGGCTGCGGGGCTGTTTCCCCAGAAGCGGTCGTTGCGGACGATGGTGTAGATGCCGCGGGCGAAGTCGATGTCTTTGACTGCGTAGCGGCCGCCGCTGGCGGGGATGGAGGTTTTGAGTGCGCCGTCGAATCCTCCGGTGGCGTCTTTGAGCAGGTGGGCGGGCAGGATGTTGTCGAAGAGTTCGTTCCAGTCGCGTATGCGTTGGTCGAAGTCGACTTCGATTTTTTTGCCGCCGTCGGAGGTGCGCATCGCTTTGATGGCGCGGTATCCGGCGCCGTTGATGACGTCGGGATTGTCGCGCATGGAGTCCCACAGGTAGTAGAAGTCAGCGTAGGAGATGGGGGTGCCGTCGTTCCATTGTGCTTCGGGGTTGATGACGTAGCGGATGGTTTGCGCGGCGCCTTCTGCTGGTGGGATTTCTTCGGCGCTGACTAGCAGGTCGGTGTTGAGTTGGCCTTGGACGAAGGCGCTGGGAAATACGAGTGCCGCGAGGGATTGGACGAAGGAGTAGTCGTTGGCGGCGAGGTGTGGGTTGAATCCGCTGTCGACTGGGTCGATGCCGATGGTCAGTTGGCTGCGTCGGTTGTCAACGTTGGCGCTGGAGAGGTTGTCTTGACCTTGGTCGAGCGTGGGGGCGGCTTCGCTGGGGTCCACGGTGGGCGCTGGGCCTGGGCGGGCTGAGCACCCTGCCATTAATGACGCCGGGAGTAGTAGCGCGCACAGGAGTGTTCCGGTTCGCAGGTAGCCGCGGTTGTTTTTCACCCTTCCCAAATTTAGCAGCGTCTAGCCGCTAGGTTGCCCTGCCACCCCGGCTATCCTCTCGGAAGGGCCCGGGTGGCATGGAGAAGACATGGCAGCACTTATTGCGGCACGCTCAAGTTTTTTACTTGTTGCGCTGCTTCTCGCGGGCGCGGGCACGGCCACGCTCGGTGGCGTTCAAGATGACCTTGCGGACGCGAATGGTTTCGGGGGTGACCTCCACGCATTCGTCCTGGCCACAGAATTCCATGGCTTCTTCCAGCGAGAGGTTGCGGGCCTTGGCCAGGGTCACCGTTGCGTCTGCGGTGGCGGAGCGCATGTTGGTGAGCTTCTTCTCACGGGTGATGTTGATGTCCATATCTTCGTCGCGGTTGTTCGCGCCAACGACCATACCTTCGTAGGCTTCAGTGCCGGGTTCGACGAAGAAGGAGCCTCGATCGGCCAGCTGCTGGAGAGCATAGGCAGTGATCTGGCCGGAGCGGTCGGCGACGAGCGAACCGGTTGCACGGCCCTTGATTTCGCCGGCCCAGGGTTCGTAGCCCTCGGAGTAGTGGTTGGCGATGCCGGTGCCGCGGGTTTCGGTCATGAAGGTGGTGCGGAAACCGATGAGGCCACGTGCGGGAACCTTGTATTCCATGCGAACCCAGTCGGAGCCGGTGTTGTCCATGTGGACCATCTGGCCCTTGCGTGCGGCCATGAGCTGGGTGACGTTGCCCTGGTATTCGCCGGGAACGTCGATGACCATGTGCTCGAAGGGCTCGTAGAGTTTACCGTCGATGGTGCGGGGCACAACCTGGGGCTTGCCGACGGTAAGTTCGAAGCCTTCACGGCGCATGGTTTCCACCAAGATGGACAGGGCCATTTCGCCACGTCCCTGAACTTCCCATGCGTCGGGGCGCTCGGTGGGAAGAACCTTGATGGAGACGTTACCGATGAGCTCCTGGTCGAGGCGGGCCTTGACGACACGGGCGGTGAGCTTGTCGCCGCCACCGCGGCCTGCGAGCGGCGAGGTGTTCACACCAATGGTCATGGAGATGGCGGGATCGTCCACAGTGATACGGGGAAGCGCGACCGGATTGTCGATGTCAGCGAGGGTGTCGCCGATCATGATCTCTTCAATACCGGAGATCGCGGCGATGTCGCCTGCGATGACCTCGTCGGTGGGCACGCGGGTGACGCCAACGGTGCGCAGCAGTTCTGCGATCTTGGCGGTCTTGGTGTGCTGGTTACCTTCAGAGTCGTAGTGAATCCAGGCAACCTGCTGCCCCTTCTTCAAGGAGCCGGCGTGAACGCGGACGAGGCCGATGCGGCCGAGGAAGGAGGAGGAGTCAAGGTTGGTGACGTGAGCCTGCAGGGGCGCATCGAGCTCTGCGGTGGGCTCGGGGAGCACATCGTAGAGGACATCGAACAGTTCCTGGAGGTCTTCGGCCTCGGGGACGTTGCCGTTACCGGGGTTGGTGGTGGAGGCTTTGCCTTCACGGCCGGAGGCGTAGAGCACAGGTAGGTCGAGGAGATTCTCGGCGGCTGCGGCTGCTTCTTCGTCCTCGATGGTGGAGGCGAGCTCCAGCAGGAGGTCGTGCGCTTCCTCGACGACTTCGTCAATGCGGGCGTCGGGTCGGTCGGTCTTGTTGACGACGATGATGACGGGCATCTTGGCGGCCAGGGCCTTGCCGAGCACGAAGCGGGTCTGAGGTAGGGGGCCTTCGGATGCGTCGATCAGAAGGACAACGCCGTCAACCATGGACAGTGCACGCTCAACCTCGCCACCGAAGTCGGCGTGACCGGGGGTGTCGATGACGTTGATGATGAGGTCGCGGCCGTCTTTGCCTGCGCCATGGCGGCGGATGGCGGTGTTCTTAGCCAGGATGGTGATGCCCTTTTCCTTTTCCAGGTCACCGGAGTCCATCACTCGGTCGACGAGCTCTGCGTGAGCATCGAAGGCGCCGGACTGGCGCAGCATGGCGTCAACGAGCGTGGTTTTTCCGTGGTCAACGTGCGCGACGATGGCGACGTTACGAAACTCTGTCTGAGTCAAAGGTTCTCCTACCTCATATCCACAGGCGCACCTGTGGATTTAAAAAATTACAACCCTGAACACAGTACTCCCCTACCGGCACTCGTGACCAATTTGTAACATTTTGGCCACCAGCACCGACATGGATAACGATACGGCTGGTGTCACGGCAAGCGTCGAGTAACCCCGTGCTAGCCCACCTGGTTTCTTCCCATGTCATTGGGGGTAACCGGGGGAGAAAATTGCATATAGGAAAGCTTGACCCCCGAAACTCATGTGACTAGAGTGTTCTAGAGTTATTCAAGTTAACGAAAGTGATTGGAGTGTTTAGGTGCGCATATCGACCATCGGTACGCTCAAAGCGGCCTTGATCGCGGCAACTGTGACCGCTGCAGCCCTATCCCCCGCGACACTAGCCACCAACGCCCAAGCACAACCCGCGGTACCTACCAGCTCCGACACCGGGTCAGTCGACCCCAGCACCTACGTCGACCACCTTGGGCGCCCAACACAACCCGTCCTCGACCACCTCCGCGGCGTCATCAATAATCCGGCACTCCCCCAGCCCCTGCGTGACAAGCTCACCACCGCAGTAGGCTTCATCGAAGGCACCGGCACACCAGGCGTCGACATTCCCGAAGGCGCACCACGCATCGCCCAATTCGCCTGGCCCACCATCGCCGGCAACTGCATCAACGGACAAAAAGCCACAGGCACCGCCATCGCCGTGCCCGGCCCAGCCGACCTACCCCTACCCGGCGTCGACGACGGCCACACCGCATTCATTTTCACAGCTCTAGGCACCGATCCCATCGCACAACCAGACGCAAGCACCATGCGCGTCGACTGGATCAACCTCAGCACCGGCACCCGCGGCAGCACCCCCCTAAGCTTTGGCGGCATCAACCCCAACGGGCCCGCCACCATCAACGCAACCGCCAACACCGGACGCGGCACCATCGCCGCATGGCTGTCTGGCGGAGTCGCCACCGAAACCGCCACCTGCAACTTCCTACCCACCGCAGCGGTGTTCGAGGTGAACTAATGACACACATCCACCCCGTCAAACAGGAAACCTTCGCAGTCGATCGCGACATTAACATCGACCCCAAAGGCTTCAAACGCGCCGTCGACACCTACCGCATCACAGACTTCGGCCTGTACATGGCCCGCGGCGCCAACCACCCCAACTTTGGGTACCTCGAAAGCTGGCTGCTACCGCAACTCGGCCTGCGCGCCAACCGCTTCCACTACCGCGACACCGCCGAATGCCCACGCGAAGACTTTTATTTTGACATCGCGGACATCTCACGCGACGGCAACACCTGGACCACCCGCGACCTCTACGTCGACTTGATCAGCCACGTCGGTAGCCCCATCGACGTCGATGACATCGACGAGCTCGCCGCCGCTACTTCCGAAAAGCTCATCACTGCAGAGGAAGCCGAGCGAGCCATTGAAACCACGCTCGCAGCCGTCGACGGCATTACCCGCCACAACGACGACCCCATGGCATGGCTGCGCAGCCAAGGCATCGACCTTGACTGGGCCGAGTCCGTGGAGCTCACCCCCGTCGGCTAGGACGCTTCGACTCTGCGGCGTTCGGCATCAACGTCGAAGTCTGCTGCAGGCCACTGAAGCTGCATCGACCGCAGCGCTCCGAGCAGCAGGTACTTCACCACCATGCGCGCGTACTTTTTGTTATCACTCGGAACCGACCCTGCAGGCCTCTACCTGGCCTACGCCTGCAAAGTAGCAGGTCTTGACGTCGCGGTTGTTACTTAAAGAAATGACGCCGCGTTAATCACCTTCACACAGTGACCAACGCGGCGTCATCAAAAACAGCCAGGCAACGCCTAGTTCAAGGTCGCACCCAATTCGATGCCTAAGCCGGGCACGGAGTCAATGAGGTCGCGGGTGTAGACTTCCTTCGCACCAGAGAAGATCTGGTCCGCGGTACCCTGCTCCACTACCTTGCCCTGCTTCATCACAACCACATCATCGGCGGTCTGGCGCACCACAGCGAGGTCGTGGGTAATGAACAGGTAGCTCAAGTCCAGGTTGTCCTGAAGCTCAGCAAGCAGCTGAAGGATCTGATTCTGCACCAGCACATCCAGTGCGGAGACCGCCTCGTCGAGAACGATCACCTCAGGCTCCAACGCAAGCGCGCGAGCGACAGCAATACGCTGACGCTGACCACCCGACAACTCGTTCGGGTAGCGGCGCATCGTCGAGCGCGGCATAGCAACCATGTCGAGGAGCTCTGCCACACGCTTCTCACGGGACTTGCGGTTGCCGACCTTGTGAACGCTCAGGGGCTCTTCAATGCATCGGTAGATCGAGTACATCGGGTCCAGAGAGCCGTAGGGGTTCTGGAAAACCACCTGCAGCTTGCGGCGCATCTGAAAGAGCTCTTTGCTACCCAGGGTCGACAGGTCGGTACCCTTGTAGTAGACGGTGCCAGAAGTCGGATCCAGCAGGTTCAACACCATGTTGGCAACAGTGGACTTACCGGAGCCGGACTCGCCCACAAGCGCCAGAGTGTGGCCTTTTTGGAGGGTGAAGGAGACCTCGTCGACTGCGCGGAGAATCTTCTTATCGCCCTTGGCCCCGCGAATGGGGAACTCCTTGGTCAGATTCTCAACACGGATGACTTCTTCGGTCTCCACGTTTTCGTGCTTAGCCAGCAGCTCGTCGGTTTCGATGCCTTCCTCCTGCGCAGCACGAATACGTGCGGATGCCAAGGAGGGAGCAGCCTTCACCAAACGCTTGGTGTAGGGGTGCTGCGGATCTCGGAGGATCTGTAAAGAGGGACCGGACTCAACGACACGGCCGCGGTGCATCACGACGAGGTGCTCGACGCGCTCAGCTGCCAAGCCCAGGTCGTGAGTAATGAACAGCACCGCAGTGCCCAGGTCGGTGGTCAACCCGTCCAAGTGGTCGAGGATGCGGCGCTGCACGGTCACGTCCAGCGCAGAGGTGGGCTCGTCAGCAATCAGCAGCTTCGGACGCGCGGCCAAACCCATAGCGATGAGTGCACGCTGGCGCATGCCGCCGGAAAACTCATGGGGGAATTGCTTGGCACGGCGCGCAGCATCCGGAAGGCCTGCCTCGTCAAGGAGGACTGCGACGCGTTCGTCGGCCTCTTTGCCCTTCGACAGGTCGTTGGCGATCAAGGACTCCTTGATCTGGCTACCGACCTTCCACACCGGGTTGAGGTTAGACATCGGATCCTGAGGCACCAGGCCGATCTCGCTGCCGCGGTAATCCTGCATCTCCTTGGGGGAAAGCTTAGAAATTTCTTTGCCTTCGAAGAAGATGCTGCCGCCGGTGATCCTGCCGGTTCCTGGAAGAAGGCCGATGATGGCCATGGCCATGGTGGATTTACCGGAGCCAGACTCGCCAACGATGGCCACAGACTGCCCTGGGTAGATCGTCAGGTTGACGCCGCGGACAGCGTCGACAACACCCGTGGAACTGGTGAAGGAAACCTTCAGGTCACGGAGCTCCACCAAGGGGGTTTCGCTGCTGCGAGACTCTTGCACTGCTTCGGTGCTGTTGTTTTGAGGATTAGTCATTGTTATCGCTTCCTCGACTTCGGATCCAGCGCGTCACGCACGACGTCGCCCATCATGATGAAGCTGAGCACGGTCAGTGCCAGTGCCATCGCCGGATAGAACAGAACCATCGGCTGGTTACGCAAGCTCACCTGTGCATTGGAGATGTCGCCACCCCAAGACACAACGCTCGGGGGCAGACCAATACCCAGGAAGGACAGCGTGGCTTCCGCCACGATGAACACACCGAGTGCAACGGTTGCGTAGACGATGATGGGGGCTGCCGCGTTGGGCAGAATGTGATTGAGCAACATGCGAGTGCGGGATGCGCCCACCGCGCGGGCGGCGGTCACGAACTCTTCGTTTTTCACGCTCATCACAGCTCCGCGCGTAATGCGGGCGATGTTCGTCCAACCGAAAGCAGCCAGAACCACGACCACGGTGACGATGGTGCGGCTGTCCTTGAACATCTGCATAACCACGATGGCTGCAAGCACTAGCGGCACTGCGAAGAAGACGTCGGTCAGGCGGGAAAGAATGGCGTCAATAAAACCACCAAAGTAACCGGCGAGTGCACCGATGGTGCCACCAATCAAGACGACCAGCAAGGTGGTCAGCACGCCCACCGATACGGATGCGCGAGCACCGTAAATGGTGCGAGAGTAAATGTCGCAGCCCTGACGGTCGAAACCGAAGGGGTGGCCGCTAGTGGGGTCGGCCAAGGAGTTACTCAACTCGCACAAGCGGGGATCCACGCTGGTGAACAGCCCAGGTAGCGCGGCCATGAGTAGCGCAAGAACGATCATGACGCTGGATACCCAGAACAGAGGCCGTTTGCGAACATAGCGCCAAGCCTCAGCCCACATTGAAGCGGGTGCTGAATCATCAGCTACAGCGTCAACAGCACCGAGACCGGTTTCGTCAGTTTCCGCAATGTAGTGTTCCTGCCCCACCCGCACTTCTGCTTTGATGGGGTTTCCAATGTTTTTATCAACGTTATGCATAGCGGATCCTCGGGTCGAGTACTGCGTACAGGAGGTCAACCAGCAGGTTGGCAACGATGTAGACGATCACCAGCACGGTGGTAAAGGACACAACCGTTGTGGGCTCGCCCTTCAAAATAGCTTGGTAGAGGTGACCGCCGACGCCGTTGATACCGAAGATGCCCTCGGTGACGATGGCACCACCCATGAGACTACCGAGGTCAGCACCCAGGTAGGTAACAACGGGAATCAGCGAGTTACGCAGCACGTGCTTGATCATGACTACGCGGTTGCCCAGGCCTTTTGCACGGGCGGTTCGCACGTAATCAGCAGTGAGGTTCTCGGAGACCGACTGACGGGTCAAACGAATCACGTAAGCGAAAGACACTGCTCCAAGCACGATGGCCGGCATGAGCAGGTTCTTAAAAGTCTCGTTGGGGCCGACTGTAGGAGGCAACAGCCCCCACTTGACGCCAACTAGGAACTGGAAGACGAAGCCAATCACGAAGGAGGGAACAGCGATGACGAACAGCGACACAACCAAAATGGTGGAGTCGAAGAATCCGCCCTTTTTGACACCTGCGTAAACACCGAAAAGAATGCCGAAGACGGCTTCGAAGCACAGTGCCATCAAAGCGAGCTTGATGGTGACGGGGAAGGCGTGTGCCATGACTTCGATGACGGGACGCCCAGAGAACGTGGTGCCGAAGTCAAGCGTCAGAATACCTTTGATGTAGAGCAGGTACTGGATGAAAAATGGTTTGTCCAGGTTGTACTCGGCACGGATGCGTGCTTCTGCAGCTGCGGTTAGACCGCGGTCACCGCCGAGCGCCTGCACTGGGTCGCCAGGCATGAGAAACACCATGGCATAAATCAATAGGGTGGCACCGAAGAAGACCGGGATCATCTGTAGCAACCGGCGGCCGACATAGCGAAGCATGTACACCCCTTCCTCTCATTGATGGCTTAGGAACGGCATTTATCTTAACTGACGATGACTCAGATAAAGCCATCGGATCAGATTATGTAAACACCGCAAAGATCTTCTAAAGATCTGTAGTTAACATACGAAAAACCCCAACAGGTCAGTGCAGACTTCCCAGTGAACTGGTTGTTTGCGCTGCACCGGTCGGGGCTTTTCCTTCCACTTGGCACTTCCGCCAAGCTTGGAATAACTCACGCAGAAATAATTATTACTTCTTGGTGATGCTGTAGTACTCGGGGACGGACTTCCAGTTGAAGACGACATTGTCGACGTTCTCGGACCAGCCACCGTTAACGTTGGAGTACCACAGCGGGATAGCAGGCAGGTCCTGGAAGAGGATCTCCTGGCCTTCGTTGTAGAGCTTGCTGGACTCTTCAACACTGTCCGCGCCCGCAGCCTTCTTCATCTGTGCGTCGAATGCTGCACTGCTGTAGTCACCATCGTTGGAGGATGCACCCGTGGTGTACAGCGGAACAAGGAAGTTACCGAGGCCCGGGTAGTCAGCCTGCCAGCCGGTACGGAAACCGGTCTGGATGGTGCGGTCCTTCACCTCGTTGCGGAAGGACTTGAAGTCGGGCATCGGCTTGCCCTGAGCATCAATGCCAAGGGTGTTGCGGATCGAGTTGGTCACCGCATCGACCCAGCCCTGGTGGCCACCATCGGCGTTGTAGGCAATCTCGAAGCTGCCGCTCCACGGGGAGATTGCATCTGCCTTCTCCCACAGCTCCTTAGCCTTCTCCGGGTTGTACTGGAGAACATCGTGACCCTTCAGGTCCTTGTCGTAGCCAGCGATGACCGGGGAGGTGAAGTCCTTAGCCGGGGTGCGGGTTCCGTCGAAGATCTTCTCGGTGATCTCGCTGCGGTCAAAGGCCATGGACAGAGCCTGGCGACGAAGGTTGCCTTCCTCGCCGCTGAAGTGATCGAGGCGCTCCGGAACGGTGAAGGACTGGAACACAGCAGCAGGCTGGTTGACTGCACGGCCATTGAGCTCGGACTCGTAGGTCTTGAATGCGGAATCCGGAATAGCGTCGATAACGTCGAGGTTGCCAGCAAGCAGGTCGGTGTACGCGGCGTCGATCTTTGCGTAGAAGCGGAAGTCAATGCCGTCGTTCTTGGCCTCGCGAGGGCCTACGTACTCGGGGTTCTTTACCAGCAGTGCGGATGCATCGTGGTTCCACTCTTCGAGGACGTAAGGTCCGTTACCGATCGGCTTCTGGCCGTATGCCTCGATGTCATCGAATGCGGAATCGTGCATCGGGTAGAAAGCGGAGTAGCCGAGGCGCAGCGGGAAGTCAGCCTCCGGCTGAGTGAGCTCGACAGTGAAGGTGTAGTCATCCACAACCTTCAGGCCTTCCATCTCCTTCACACCCTCGGCGTAGCCCTTGATGGGCTCGAAGAAGGACGCTGCCTGGAGAGAATTCTCCACAGCGTAGTTCCACGCCTTAACGAAGTTCTCAGCCTTCACCGGGGAACCGTCAGAGAACTTAGCGTCCTTGCGAAGGGTAATGGTGTACTTCTGGGAGTCTTCGGTCTCGATCTTCTCTGCGACCTCGTTGTGCTCTTCGCCCTTCGCGTCGTAGTAGACGAGACCCGAGTAGAGCATGTCGATCGGGCGACCGCCACCGTTTTCAGTGGTGTTTGCCGGAACGAGGGGGTTCTGGGGTTCAGAACTGTTGACGATGATGTAGTTGTCGCCGCCGCCAGAGCTGCCGTCACTCGAGCAAGCTGCGAGACCGAACATCAGCGCTGCGGACATAGGGATTGCCAGGTACTTCTTCATCGTCACGTTGACGCTCCTCCTTGAGGTGAACTTGATATCGCCCCACCCAGCAACCGCGACAAACCCCGAGCGTCGGTATTGAAGAACGCTGAATATTTACTGTGCGGCCACTGTGTGGGGAGTTGCTGACTATCTTAACTGTGACGGAGGTTAAAAAAGCAACTTTCAACGGGGTGGGTTATCAAATTGTGATCAAACCTCCCCCACCGCCTCCCCCACCACGTACCCCATCCCCAAGAAAAGAAGGCACTAGGCGCTAGACGAGCCCAAGTTCAAAAAATCATAAGAACCGGTGACCACAGCCACAGCAATGCTGATCGCCGCAACAGCGATGGCAACACACACCGCCGCGACGTCAGACATTCCCACCGTTGACGGGCGCGCCCACGTCCGTTTCCCTGGAGCACCAAAACCACGGGCATCCATCGCCGTCGCTAATTTATCGGCACGGCGCAACGCAAGAACCAACAAAGCAAAAACCATGGTGAACGCGCGGAAAATGCGACCATCATTAGCCAAACCACGGCTGCGACGCGCACGCCCCAACGCCTGCCAATCCCGCCGGAACAGCCCCACCATCCGAACAGCAGACACCGCACCAATCACAAAACGCGCCGGAAAATGCAACACCTGGGCCAAGCCATCGCCCAAACGCGTGGAATCCAGAGTGCGCGCAACGATAATCACAGGCAAACTCACCGCCAGCATTCTCACCATGATCGCGGCGGCAAGCATCAGCGAATTATCAGTCACGTGCGCATAAAAGAAAGAGAAATACTCATGCCCACCCCGCTTGCCGTACAACGCCATCGATAGGCCCGCCACCGGCAGCACCGCAAACACGGGCCACGCCGTCTTCGCTAGCTGGACAAGACCGACGCCACACAGCGGAGCCAGCGCAACGACAAACGCTAGGCACACAGCAGCCGACACAACGTCGACACTAAACAACAGTGGGGTCGTTAGCAGCATCACCGCGATGAGCCGAACAACCGGGTTGACCTTCTCAAGCACATTCATCGCGCAGCCTCCAGATTCCAGCGCTGGTCCCCCATCAATTCAATAAACAAGGGATCATGCGTGATGGAAATAACCGCCGAGCCCGCGCGCGTCAGGTCCCTTAATAGCTCCACGAGCTCGAAAAATGTGCGACGGTCCTGACCGAAAGTGGGTTCGTCCAGAATGACAATCGATGGTTTTGCCATCAACGCCGTCGCCACCGACAGACGCCGCTTTTGTCCACCCGACAAGGTGAAAGGATTGGCATGCTGCAATTGCTCCAGGCGCAATCGTTCAAGCAATGACGCCGCCTCGGCCTCTGCCGCCACACGATGTTGGCCGTCCAAGCGCTTCAGGTAGGATTTCACCCCACCGAACTGGCCGAAGAAGCGGGCAAGCCCATCGGGGGGCAGGGTTTGCGACGCCGCAGCCAACAAAAGTTCTTCCCTCACAGTGGGGGCCATGAATTGGTGCTCCGGGTCTTGGAACACAAAACCTATTCGCCGCGCCAGGGCCCGCGAGCTCCATTGCTGCGGCGGGCGCTTGTATTCTTTGACCTGAATTGTGCCAGCTAGGGGTTCTAATAGGCCGGCTAGAGTCAGCGCCAATGTCGTCTTGCCAACCCCATTGACACCCGTAATCACCGTGGAGCTACCCGCGAAAACCTCTAGATCAAGACCACTAGTGTCCGAGGAACACCGGGCGGTAGAGCACTGCACAACAGTGCCCATGGGAGCATCTATTGCCCACCCAGTGACCAAACCGCGCGCCTGCAACACGGGCTGTTCCTTCATATCCCCGGCAGACTGCTCGTGGACGACAGGCATTCCAGCATCATCGCCACGGTTCTCGTCATAGGCTTCAGGAACCCAAATGCCGATACGCCGCAAAAACTCGGAAGAACCCACCAAAACATCCTCGGGGGAACCGTCAGCGACCACAGCCCCCGCCCCGTTGCTCTCCGCGGCGTCATCATCGGAACGACCAAGAACAATCACCCGATCTACCTGCGGCGCCCAAATATCCACCCGGTGCTCAACTACCAACAAGGTCGCGCCCGTAGCATCGACGCACCGCTGGACAGCAGCCAGCAAATCCCGCGTGCCTTCCGGGTCTACGTTGGCGGTTGGCTCATCCAACACGATGACGTCCGGCTGCATCGCAATCACACCAGCCAACGCCAGACGCTGCTTCTGCCCACCCGATAGCTCCGAAGTCGGGTGGTCTAGCGGAAGATCCAGCCCCACCATGGACAACGCCTCGGGGACCCTACGCCAGATTTCTTCGCGCGCAACGCCCATGTTTTCGCAACCAAACGCGACGTCATCACCCACCCTGGCGTACATCACCTGCGAGTCAGGATCCTGCAACACCATGCCGACACGACCAGGCGCCGGCGGCTGATCCCCGACGGTCAGCTGACCTTCGAACTCGCCCTCGTCGGGCCCAAGAACCCCCGCAACCGCAGCCAACAAAGTCGATTTTCCCACACCAGAGGCACCAACAAGAAGTACCCTCTGCCCAGCAGGAATATCAATATTGACGCCGCGGAAAGCAAACTGTTTGCGCGTGGAATGACGAAAACCTAAACCACGCGCGACAATGCGGTCACCCACGGAAGCGCTACACCGTCTTCATGCGTTCGCGACCAGCAGGGAACTTGTCCAGCGCACCAGTCTGAGCCAACGCACGAACCAAGAAGAAGGACAGCAGACCAGCCAAAATAGCGCCAGAAATCATCGAGGTAATGCCGTAAATGACGTTGAATTCGATCGACTTCGCCAAGTTGCCGTACATGAACAGCTCAAGAATGACAGCGCCCAGCCCTGCCCCGGCACCCGCCAGCATCGCGACACCGGCACCAAATCGGCGGTACGCGAAAATCAAGAAGATCAATTCGGCGCCCAACCCCTGGGCAAGACCCGAGTACAACACGCCGATGCCCCACACGCTGCCCAAAGAAGCAGACACACTGGCGGCAAGAAGCTCACCGATAAACGCGGCGCCCGGCTTGCGAATAACAAGCATCACCATCGGGCCACCCAACAGCCAAATACCCAACGCCAAGCCGTGGAGGCCCGGAGTCAGGGCAGACAAGCTGTCGCCCCAAATGACGCCGACGGTGTTCCACACCCAGAAAATCAGGCCAATAGCAACAGACAATACGCACGCCACGATGATGTCAATAGCCCGCCAGGATCGGCGCGGCGTTGCGCCAAACTGCGGCTGTGTTGAGGGTTGTGCGGAAGGTTCAGAAGACGCGAAAGACATAGTGGTTTCTCTCTCCCTATCGCCGGTATTAACCGGATCAGGTTCGGACGGTTTAGGCTCTCAGCCTCCAAGGAGGCACCCGTGGACGTTTAAAGGTTAGCACGTCCAAACCCGCAACCTAATTGGTGGCCGTGGCCTCCCCCATCCGCGTGAGTATGGGCGGTAGCAACCTGCACACAAGTAGACTGAACCGCATGAGCACCACATCCAGCACCCCAGCCCCTGCCCGTGTGCGCAGCAACCGCGTACACACACCATTGACACTGTGTGCTGCCACAACAGCCGCCCTCGCCGCAGTGCTAACGCTTTCTGCGTGTTCTTCCAACGATGGGTCGGCGGACGCCTCTTCTGTCGCAGATGCCGCTGTCACGGCGTCGCCTTCGTCTTCATCCAGCACCCCCGCCGCCGCTGCAGCCGTTGCACCGTGTGCGGCCCACAACCTTGTCGGCACCATCGAACAGGTCCAAGGGGCCACAGGTTCCACCATTATTGACGTGTCCCTGCGCAACGACGGCCCCTCGTGCACTGTCGCGGGCTTCCCTGGCGTGAGCTTGATAGACGTGGATGGATCCCAGATTGGCGCCGCTGCTGACCGCGAGCCAGCCTCTGCTACCCCGCAGTCATTGACGTTGGCCACGGGAGACGCGGCGTCATTTAGCGTCCGCAGCACCAACGCGTTGGCCTTCGATCCGAAAGAATGCAACACGATCGACTCCACCGCTTTGAAGGTTTACCCACCCGGGGATACCGAGTGGGTTACCCTACCGCTGACTGTCGCAACCTGCGGAAATGAGCAAATCCACACGCTATTTACCGGGATGGTGCGTTAAATGGCGGGGGGCCTCGCGGCGCTTCTTGATGACGTCGCGTTGATCGCCAAGGCAGCTTCCGCCAGCGTGGATGACGTGGCTGCGGCCACTGCCAAAACCTCGGCTAAGGCCGCTGGTGTCGTCATCGATGATGCCGCCGTCACCCCGCAGTTCGTGCACGGGGTGACTCCCGCGCGCGAGCTTCCGATTATTTGGCGCATCGCTAAAGGTTCACTTTTTAATAAAGCGATCATTATTTTGCCAATCGCCTTGGCCTTGAACTATTTTGCCCCCTGGGCTTTGCCGCCGTTGCTGTTGATCGGCGGCCTATTTTTGTCCTTTGAGGGCGCGGAAAAAATACTTGAAGCAGTGGGGTTGCTCAAGCACCACGATGATGACGCCGCGGATACCCCCATCGCCGCGCAGGAACCTGCAAGCGCCAAGGAGCAGGAAAAGTCGCTGGTAATGGGCGCGATCCGCACGGATCTGATTCTGAGCGCCGAGATCATGATCATCTCCCTAGCTGAGGTAGCTCAGCGCTCCCTGGGTATTCAGATCGCTGTGTTGTTAGCTGTGGCTCTGGTGATCACCGCTGGTGTGTACGGCGTTGTCGGAGTGTTGGTCAAACTCGACGATATTGGATTAAGAATCTCGACACGCCCCAAGGCGAGCGGGTTTGGCGTTCATCTCGGCAGGGTGATGGTTCGGGCCATGCCGATAATCCTCGAGATCCTGTCCAAAGTTGGCACATTTGCCATGCTGTGGGTGGGCGGGCACATTGCCATCCATAACTTGCACGAGCTCGGCGTGGATGGGCCGCATCATGTTGTTGAGTGGTTGCTGCACGCGACGCACGCAGCATCGGTAGGCGCGGCGTCATGGGTAGTGGACACATTGGCTTCCGCGGCATTTGGCCTGGTGGTCGGTGCGATCATCACCGCAGTGGTGGTGGCACTAAAAGCGCTCGTATCGAAGAAATAAACACGCTGTTTAACAGGAAAAAGGGTTAGCGCCATCATGGGCATTGCCGTAGACCGCATTGCCATCGAACAGGCCCTTATGTTCGCCGAAGATGCTCGACTAGCTGAGCTCGTTCGTCCTATTCTCGACAGAATGCTCGGCGATGGGAAATCTAGCATCGACCCGAGCTACACCATCTGGACTACTGAGACGGCAGAAGACCTCCGGGCGAGGATCGAAGACAATCTACAAGAGGGTGCAGAACGCAACTTCTTTTCGAAGAATGAAGCTACAAATCCGCGATGCCCTGGTCGGCCTAATTCCAGGTGCACCCGCCACCGTTTCGGGCCCTGACTTCATTAGCGTAGTGATTGTGACGCTGAAGAGCACTCGCCAAAAAGATGGAGGTCAAACCTGTGAAATGTTGATCAAGCAGCAACGATAGGCACGATTTTGTCAAGTTGCTCAGCTGCTGCACTCTGGGCCTTTTCCAGATCATAGCGACTCTGAAGATTCAGCCAGAACTGAGATTCGATCCCAAAATAACGACCTAACCGAAGCGCGGTATCCGCAGTGATTGCGCGCTTGCCATGAACGATTTCATTTATCCTGCGGGGTGGCACTTCAATATCAACGGCCAGTTTGTGTTGCGTAATGCCAAACCCTTTGATGAAATCCTCCATCAGAACCTCACCAGGATGTATCGGCTCATATAACTTTTCGGCCATGATTCTCCTTAATGATAATCCTCAATGATCGCGTTCTCTGGGCCTGCCTCAGTCCAGTTAAAACAAATCCTCCATTGACTGTTGATCCGTATACTGTACTGACCTTTTCGGTCCCCTTTCAAAGCCTCAAGCCGATTCCCCGGCGAAACTCTCAGGGAATTCAAGGAGGTTGCAGCGTCCAGGAGCTGAAGCTTGCGATTAGCAACTCTATGAATCCTTAGATCAAGCTTTGGAGCCGGTTCGCGCAGCCACACAAGCTCCGCGTCGCGGTTACCAAATGATCTGATCACAAAATAATCATGCCAAACATAACTCTTCGCGTCATTAACGCTGTGCGTTAACTCTAGAGCGATCAGTGCAGGAGCAGCTCGAGTCAGTGCTCGACTGGATGGACTAGACGATCACTTAGACGTTGAATTTGAATTCGACTACGTGTCGTTGCAAAGTTACTTTCTCGTTAGCCTGCAACAATCAAAAAACAGTAATTTGCGTCAGTACACAGAGAACATATGGGGCGCAAGGAAACACGTATAGGTTTTGCGGGATGGGCGTGGACGCCAACGTGAAGATTCTGGAGAACTTTGCCACCCACGTCGCCCCCGCGTGGGCGTGGCAGCCAAACCGCGAAGAACTAGTCATCGGCTATCCCATCGACTAATTCTTGCAGGTCACAGGACCTTCGCGTGACTGCCAGTACAGCCCATTTTGAATAGTTCAGCACACGTTGTACTGTTCAGCACATGCTGACTATTGCTTCACGCCTCGACGTCATGAACCGGCTCGGCCGGGCCATGGCGGATCCGACGCGCTCCAGAATCCTGATGACCCTACTCGACGGCCCGAGCTACCCGGCCGTGCTTTCGCGCGACCTGGACCTGACCCGCTCGAACGTCTCGAACCACCTGACCTGCTTGCGTGACTGCGGCATCGTCCTCGCCGAGCCGGAGGGCCGCAAGACACGCTACGAAATCGCCGATCCGCACCTCGCGACAGCGCTCAACGCGCTAGTGAACGCGACGTTGGCTGTCGACGAGAACACCCCGTGCATCGACCCTGAGTGCTCGGTGCCTGGCTGCGACGGGAAAGGAGCGGACGCATGAGTTCAGCATGTGGATGCGAACACGAACCAGCCACGGAGATCGAAGATCTCGATCGGCCATGGTGGAAGGACGCCGAGTTGCTACTGCCGATCTTCTCTGGCGTAGCCCTCGGTATAGGCCTGGCGCTGGACTGGGCCGGACTGGAGACACCCGCGACAATACTGTTCTGGGTCGGCCTACTGTTGGGGGCGTATACGTTCGCGCCTGGAGCGATCCGGAACCTTGTCAAAAAGCGCAAGCTCGGCATTGGGTTGCTGATGACGATCAGCGCGGTCGGCGCGGTAATCCTCGGCTACGTCGGAGAGGCTGCGGCTCTAGCGTTCCTGTACGCGATCGCTGAGGCACTGGAAGACAAGGCGATGGACCGGGCCCAGGGCGGACTGCGGGCACTGTTGAAGTTGGTGCCGCAGACCGCGACGGTGCTGCGCGACGGCACGACGGTCGAGGTCGCAGCGAAGGACCTCGTGGCTGGCGAGCTGATGCTCGTTCGCCCTGGGGAGCGGATCGCCACGGACGGCATCATTCGTTCCGGACGCTCCAGCCTTGACACCTCAGCGATCACCGGAGAATCCATTCCGGAGGAGGTCGCACCCGGCGACGAGGTGCCCGCGGGAGCGATCAACTCCGCCGGTGTTCTGGAGGTCGAGACGACCGCAGCTGGAACGGACAACTCGCTGACCACACTCGTGGACCTGGTCGAGCAGGCGCAGGCGGAAAAGGGCGACCGCGCCCGGATCGCCGACCGGATTGCCCAACCCCTAGTGCCCGGAGTGATGATCCTGGCGGTGCTGGTCGGCGTGATTGGCTCGCTGCTCGGCGACCCCGAGACGTGGATCACCCGCGCGTTGGTGGTCCTGGTCGCAGCATCGCCGTGCGCGCTGGCAATCTCCGTGCCGCTGACGGTCGTGGCCGCGATCGGCGCGGCCAGCCAGTTCGGCGTGGTCATCAAGTCCGGCGCGGCGTTCGAGCGGCTCGGCGGCATCCGTCACCTGGCGGTGGACAAGACCGGAACCCTTACACGCAACCAGCCCGAGGTTACCGACGTGGTCCCGGCAGACGGATTCGATCGGGCGCAGGTGCTTGCCTTCGCGGCGGCAGTTGAGCAGCAATCGACGCACCCCCTCGCCGCGGCGATCGCGGCAGCGGTGCCCGAAGCGCCCTCTGCCCAGGACATCAGCGAGGAAGCCGGACATGGCATCGGCGGCACCGTCGAAGGTCGACGGGTGCTGGTGGGCAGCCCCCGGTGGATCGATGCCGGGCCACTAAAGGCAGACGTTGAGCGCATGGAGTCCGAGGGCCAGACCTGCGTCCTTGTCACCGTCGATGACGCCCTCGCCGGGGCGATCGGGGTCCGCGACGAGCTGCGGCCCGAGGTACCCCAAGTCGTGCAGACCCTGCACGCCAACGGCGTGGAAGTGAGCATGCTCACCGGCGACAACACTCGCACCGCCCGGGCGCTGGCTGAAATCGCCGGAATCGACGACGTGCGCGCCGAGCTTCGCCCGGAGGACAAGGCAAGCATCGTCGCCGAACTCTCCTCCAAGACGCCGACGGCGATGATTGGCGACGGCATCAACGACGCGCCTGCGCTGGCGGGCGCGACGGTGGGCATAGCGATGGGAGCGACCGGCTCTGACGCCGCGATCGAGTCCGCTGACGTCGCCTTCACCGGCCACGACCTCCGGCTGATCCCGAAGGCGCTGCAGCACGCCCGCCGAGGCGGCAGGATCATCAACCAGAACATCGTGCTGTCTCTGGCCATCATCATCGTGTTAATGCCGCTGGCGATCAGCGGCGTGCTGGGCCTGGCCGCCGTCGTGTTGGTCCACGAGGTCGCCGAAGTGATCGTGATCTTGAACGGCCTGCGGGCTGCGCAAGCGAAACGCTGAGGCTGCGACCGGCAAGTCTCGTAAGGGTTAAACCACACGCCGAGCGGACACACCTTGGGCCAGGCACGTAATTCGAGTTCACGGTCCGTCTCCGTGGAATCGGGATCGTACTCGGCGACCTGGCTCTTCGCGGCACGTACCCCAGCCGGTTAAGGGGCTCTTCGCGTTTCGGAGTGCGTAGCTGACCGCAGAGCCCGGTTCGGGGTGGCACAACATATAAGGGGTCCTGGCCGGTACAAGATGAGAGTTACGACGCTTCCATCTGACCGAACCAGGACCCTACTGTGCAGCCTAGTGGCAACCTCGTCGCAGACACCATCTGCCGCACGGCAGAAATCGGCTTGACGATCACCGCAGCCGCCGACGTCGGAACCTTCACCATCATCGACGCCGCCCCGGTCGCTGTCGAGGGGCACTGCCCCGACTGCACCCAACCCGGGAAACTGCGTGATCACACTGTCCGCCGACTGGTTGACCTGCCGGTCGTGGGGTTTCCCACCCGCCTGCACGTTCGTGTCCCCCGATTCACCTGCACCAATCAACAATGTCGGCGGAAAATCTTCCAAGCCTGCCTCAACTGCGCCAATGACGGGGCCAAGCTCACCGAACGGGTGACCGGCTGGATCCTCCAGCTACTGGCCATCGACCGGATGAGCGTGGCCGCCACCGCCAAGGCCCTCGGGGTGGGGTGGGAACTGGTCAATCAGGTCGCTGTGGACGCCTGCCGACAGCTCGTCTACGACAACCCCTCCCATCTGGACGGGGTGCGCATCCTCGGGGTGGATGAGCACGTGTGGAAGCACGCCCGGAAGCCAGGCAAGCCGTCGAACCTGGTGACGATCCTGGTCGACCTCACCCCGCTGGCCGATGGCCGTGGGCCGGCCCGACTACTGGATATCCGCCCAGGCCGCAGCGCGGACGTGCTGCGCACGTGGCTGCAGGAACGCGACCCTGGTTTCCGCAGCCAGGTGCAGGTGGTGACCATGGACGGCTTCACCGGCTACGCCACCGCCGTCGACCAGGTACTGCCCCAGGCGAGGAAGGTGATGGATCCGTTCCACGTCGTGCATCTGGCAGCGGACAAGCTCACTGGCTGCCGGCAGAGGCTCCAACGTGAGACCACGGGGCGTCGTGGACGCAAGGATGATCCGCTGTACAAGCACCGGCGGACCTTGCTGACCAGGAGGAACTACCTCACCGAGCGGCAGAACAGGCGGCTGGACCTGTTGTGGGCCACCGATGACGAATACGTGGCACTCGAGGTCACGTGGATGGCTCTCACAGGACATGATCCAGGCCTACGGGCACCCGAAGAAATCGGAGGGCAAGAAGTTGATGGAACGGATCATCAACACCCTGCGTAAGGGCGTGCCGAAAGGGTTGGAGGAGCTGGCCCAGCTGGGTCGGACGTTGTGGCGTCGGCGCGAGGATGTGCTGGTTTACTTCGACATCGGGGCGTCCAACGGGCCGGTCGAGGCCATCAATGGCCGGTTAGAGCATCTACGGGGGATCGCCCTGGGGTTCGGCAACCTCGACTACTACATCTTGCGGTGCCTGATTCACTCCGGGCAGCTGCACGCCCGGATCAACGCACTCTAAATCGTGAAGAGCCGACAAAGGGCCGGTGGCTGCGAGATTACAATCACCACCGGCCCCATTCCGCGTGTGGGGGTCTTCCACCGGTGTCCCGGTTAACTAACCTCCCCGGTCAGTACAGCTAGCGGCGACTTGTAAACCCGCCCCTTTTTCGCTTGGCCAGCCATGGGCTCAGTTCGCTGGTTCGATCTAGGCAAGCTCACGCCAACAAACTCCCCTCCATCATGAGACGGCGGACGCCACCTCATCGATACACCTCTCGGCGATGCCCGACCCGGAGCACAAGGATTATCAGCTCGCCATCCTGGACGTCGTATACGACACGATAGTCACCGACGCGGATGCGGAACTCTCCCCTGCCTCCCGCAAGCTGGATGAAGCCCGGCGGACGCGGGTCAGTGGCGAGGCCATCGATGGCCTCAAGCAGCCGACGAGCCACCGATTTGTCGAGCTTCCGAATAGCCTTAGCTGCTGAAGGAACGTAGCTGATCGCGTACGACATCCAACAGGTTCAGAGGCCAAGCTCGCGCATGAGCTCCGCGTGGGAGACTCGCCCCTCTTCGTTGCGAGCCTCGGCGGCACCACGGACATCAGCTTGGTCCTCCAATGCCTGCAGCGCACGATCAAAGAACTCGGGGGACACGACCACGGCACGGCGACCGGCTCCGCGCGAAGTGATCTCGACGGGCTCTCGCTGCGCTGCAGCGATGTAATCGCTCTGCCGACTACGGAACCGGGACAGGGTCACGGAAGTCATGACCTTATAGTACAACTTGTACAAGTTGCGCACAAGTAGACAGTGGACGCGACGCCCAGACGTTGAACCGGAACGTAACTACACGTTGAACTTGAACTCGACGACGTCACCGTCAGCCATCACGTAGTCCTTGCCCTCCATGCGCACCTTGCCTTGGGCCTTAGCCTCCGCCATGGAACCGGCGGCAACAAGATCATCGAAGGACACAATCTCAGCCTTAATAAATCCACGCTCGAAGTCGGTGTGGATAACGCCAGCTGCCTGGGGCGCGGTGTCACCCTTGTGGATAGTCCACGCACGCGCTTCCTTGGGGCCTGCCGTCAAATAGGTTTGCAATCCGAGGGTATCGAAGCCGGCCTTAGCCAACGAATGCAAGCCGGGCTCATGTTGACCGACAGACTCTAGAAGCTCTGCGGCTTCCTCCTCGTCCAGTTCGAGCAGCTCGGTCTCCGTCTTGGCGTCTAGGAACACGCAGTCGGCAGGCGCCACCAGCTCGCGGAGTTCCGCCTTCTTGGCCTCATCGGTCAGCACGGCTTCATCAGAGTTGAATACGTACAAAAACGGCTTTGCAGTCAGCAAGTGAAGTTCACGCAGAGCTGCAAGGTCAACCTCAGACTGTGCAGCGAACAAGGTGCGGTCATCTTCGAGGATTGCCTGGGCCTTTTTGACTGCCTCTACTTCTGAGGCCTTGGACTTGTCCTTCTTTGCTTCCTTTTCCAAACGCGGCAGTGCCTTTTCGATGGTCTGAAGGTCGGCGAGGATCAGCTCGGTCTCGATAACCGACATGTCGCTGCGCGGATCGACACGGCCATCGACGTGGATGACGTCGCCATCGGCGAATGCACGCACTACCTGGCAGATTGCATCTGCTTCGCGAATGTTGGCCAGGAATTTGTTTCCAAGCCCCTCCCCCTCGGACGCACCCTTGACGATGCCGGCGATATCGACGAAGGAGACGGTTGCGGGCAAGATGCGCTCCGAGCCGAAGATCTCGGCGAGCTTAGACAGTCGCGAGTCAGGCAGCTCGACGAGGCCAACGTTGGGCTCGATGGTTGCGAAGGGATAATTAGCCGAAAGAACATCGTTGCGGGTAAGTGCGTTAAACAAAGTGGACTTGCCAACATTGGGCAGACCGACGATTCCAAGAGTAAGGCTCACGGGCGCTAATACTATCAGCCAGCTGACCATAGATTCCTATAGCCCACTCGACCGCCCGCCCATAACCTGCTTTTCTACGACGGTCCAACCTCTGGGTACAGTAACGCTGGCCCCACACCACTAGCCGGGTCGCACCGGGGGCAACCGTGGGGGGCTATTCCACCACCTTTTGTTATTATGTGTTGACTTTCAGGCCTAGATTGTGAACACCCTCACCATGGCCAGTGAGATTCGCGCTTGAGTACACTCCGCACCACCCCGCGGTCTGCGCAAAAAATACACATATCGTTCATTTCTAAAGTGAAAGGTCTTCGACCATGGCTGCACAGGAAGTTTCAAGCCCTGAGCGCCGCGAAGTGTTCTCATCCCGCATGGCATTTTTGCTGGCCGCTATCGGCTCAGCTGTGGGCTTGGGCAACATTTGGCGCTTCCCTTACGTCGCGTATGAATCCGGCGGCGGCGCATTCCTCGTTCCGTACCTGTTAGCGCTACTAACCGCAGGTATCCCCCTGCTCTTCCTCGACTACGCACTGGGCCACCGCTACCGCGGCGCCGCCCCCTTGGCTTTCCGCCGCATCAAGAGCTGGGCAGAACCGGTTGGTTGGATTCAGACAGGCATCTGTTTCTTCATCACCATTTACTATGCAGCCATCATCGCCTGGGCAGCCCTCTACACCGTCAAGTCGCTGAACAAGGCATGGGGCGAGGTACCACAGGACTACTTCTTCAAGTCCTTCCTCAGGATGGACGATTCCCAGACTTTCTCCACCTCGATCGTTCCTCAGATCGCGGTCGCTTTGGCCATCGTGTGGATCGTCGCCATCCTCGTTCTGGCGATGGGCGTTGACTCTGGCATCGGCCGGGCGTCAAAGATCTTCATGCCGATCCTGACCGTCCTCTTCTTAATTGTTGTCATCGCTGCCCTGTTCCTGCCGGGCGCGGGCACCGGCCTCGATGCACTGTTTACTCCGCGTTGGGAAGCTCTGAAGGACCCGAGCATCTGGGTCGCAGCATACGGTCAGATCTTCTTCTCCCTATCTGTCGGCTTCGGCATTATGCTGACCTACTCCTCCTACCTCAAGCCCCGCACTAACCTGACCGGCACCGGCCTGGTCACTGGTTTCGCGAACTCTTCTTTCGAGCTGCTCGCAGGTATCGGCGTCTTCGCCGCTCTGGGTTTCATGGCTAACCAGCAAAACGTTGCCGTGGATGAGGTCGTGAGCTCCGGCATTGGCTTGGCGTTCATCGCGTTCCCGACCATCATCAACAACATGCCAATGGGCGCCATCTTCGGCACCCTGTTCTTCGGCTCCCTGACCATCGCCGGATTCACCTCCCTGTTCTCGCTCCTTGAGGTCGTTGTCTCCGGTGTCAAGGACAAGCTCAATCTCGAGCGCAAGACTGCCGCCATCGGTGTTGGTGTTGCGATGGCTCTGCTCTCCCTGGCGTTGTTCTCCACCACCTCGGGCTTGGTCACCCTGGACATCATGGACAAGTTCACCAACAACGTTGGCATCGTCGCCATCGCTTTGATCTCCATCGTCGTGATCGACTGGATCCTGCGCCGCATCGACGAGCTTGCCCTCCACCTCAACGCTGTCTCCTCCTTCAAGGTCGGCACCATCTGGCGTATCTGCGTCGTGAACGTCACGACCATCGTCCTGGGCTACACCCTGCTGCAGGAGCTCATCTCCCTCATCAAGGAGCCCTACGGCGGCTACTCGCACACCCAGGTACTGCTCTACGGCTGGGGTGTTCTGGCTGTCGTCGTACTCGGTTCCTTCATGATCTCTGTGATGCCGTGGAAGGGTAACCAGCCGCTGCAGGGCCCGCCCGGCTCGGACTTCGGTGTCGACCCCAATTCCTTGGAGCTCAGCGTGGAGCGCCCGCAAAAGTACGTTCCCGACAATGGGGATGCCGTTCCCGCAACGAAGGAGGCCTAAACCATGAGTGGTATTGCCGTAATGATGATGGTGTTGTTCATGGTTGTGATCTGGGGTGGCCTCGCTGCTTCGATCGCCACGTTGCGCCGCCACCCGGATGAGCAGTCCGGCTTGCTGGGTAGCAATGACTACGCCACGGACGACGCACTGATCGCCCACGAAGGACACTAACCTTTCTCACCCGGCCGACCGCGCACGGCTACCGGGTGTTGCTAATTCACGCCCCCTATTGTGTAGTGGCACAATAGGGGGCGTGTTGTCTTCTACCCCGCATGCAGTCGATGAACTGCACGATACTGACGTCGCGTCACACGCTCACCCACGCGACCGTACCGGCGTCATCATTGAGGGTTTAAAACAGCTCGCGTGGTGGTCTCTACGCATCTTGGTAATCCTGGCAGGCACCTATGTCACCTGGCTGTTATTGGGTAAATTCTGGCGTGGCATCCTGCCCGTCGCTTTGGCGATCATCGTCACCACCGTGCTGTGGACTCCGACGCAGTGGCTGTGCCGGCTCAAACTGCCGCGTGCGGTCGCCGCTCTGATCACTTTGCTCGGCAGTGTTGGAGTGGTAGGGGCATTCTTCGCTTTCATCGCACCGAGTGTGGCACAGCAGATGCCCGGCTTATATTTTCAAGGGTTCGAGGGGATCCAGCGCATTGAACTGTGGTTGCAAGGCCCGCCGCTGAATCTACACGATGAAGACCTCAACAATTACTTCGCCTCCGGCACAGCCTGGTTGCAAAATCAGTCGGGCACTATCGCCGAGCGCCTGTTCGCCGGTTTGGGTAAGGCATCGAGCATCGTCGTCAACGTGGGTATTGTTTTGGTTCTCACCTTCTTTTTCCTTAAAGATGGGGACCGCTTCCTGCCCTGGCTTAACTCTGTGGTCGGCCGACGTGCGGGGGGCCCTTTAAGGGAACTACTCGCCCGCTGCTGGGTCACCTTGTCGGGCTTCATTCGAGCTCAGGCGATCGTTTCGTTTGTTGACGCCGCGTTCATTGGCCTTGCTCTGGTCATCATGGGGATTCCACTGGCTCTGGTTCTGGCGATGCTGACATTCTTTGCGGGGTTCGTCCCGATCGTTGGGGCATTCGTTGCCGGCGCACTGGCTGTCATGGTGGCGTTTGTGGCTAAGGGGCTGACCGCCGCCATTGTTGTACTGGTGATCGTCGTTGCCGTGCAGCAGCTAGAAGGCAATATTTTGTCACCGCTGTTGCAGTCGAGAGCGATGAATCTTCACCCGGCCGTGGTGCTGTTGTCCGTCACTATCGGCGGTTCCCTTTTTGGGATCCTCGGCGCGTTTTTTGCTGTGCCGGTCGCCGCGATGGTCGCTGTGCTGCTGCGCTTCATTGGCGACATGATTGATCTAAAAACCGGCGCCCGAACACCTGAAGAGGTGGAGTTTGTGTCGCAGCGAGAATTTTTTTCTGAGCTTTTTCCCACCACACCTGCCCGATCCGAAGCGGCATGCCCAAAAGATGAATAACTTGGGCCGGCTGCTGCGGGTGATTTAGCCCCCGATGGGCTAACATAACGTTTTGTGACTTCACAGCCTGCGCGCACTTCGCGCCCCACTCCCCCGCCCCGCAGGGCCGGTGGTTTTGGCATACCGCTGTGGTCTGCCCTATCGATACTGGTCGCCACGTTGGCTACCGGTGTGCTTCTCAGCGTCCTTGGCTCTCACCTGGGTTGGCAATACCTAGCATGTTTCGCGGTTGGTGCGCTACTGACTTCCCTTCTGGTTGAGGTCCGCGGCTTAAGCATTTTCGCAGCATGCGTCCCTATTTTCTTCGCTTTTGCAACCCCCGTGGCGTCATGGTTTGTATCGGATTCCATGGCTCCGGACGCGTCGAAGGGGTCCTTGGGGCGTGCGGACATGGTCGCCGCGGTGTACCCACTGACTGTGTTTTTCCCTGCGCTGTTGATCGTCACGCTGCTGGTATGTTTCATCGGGTTGCTGCGCTATTTGGCTGCCCGTAACCGTGCGCGAGCACGCGCCGCTGCGCTCGCTCGCGCTCGCAGAAAAGAACAGTCGGCAGACAGGGCGAATGTGGCTGCGACAACCCGTGTACGCACCCGCCGCGCCCGTGGCGAGCGCCCACAACAGGTCACAGTCGACGAGCTACTGCGGACACGAGGCGCCACGCATTCTTCACGACGCCGCGCCAGCGCTTCGGGAGAGCGCCGGGTCGTTGTTGACCGCCAACAGACCACCCGACTAGGCGGCGATACTCCCCGAACGCGGCCCCCACGCACGCAAAGCAGCACTGCTTATCGCGAATTCCGCCCGCGTGAGGGACATCGCGATGCTCCTCGCTATCGTGATAGCCGCCGCGACAGCCGCTAGTACACAGCAAAAATAAACAAAAGCCGGACGCTCACCAATGCGTCCGGCTTTTCGACTAGGTGCTGAGTCTATGTCCTGCGTCCGATTATCGCTTCGATCGATCGGCCGGACGGAGTTCACGCGGAAGGCCAAAGACCAATTTTTCGCTTGCGGTAGTGACTGTCTCGACGTCATTAAATCCATGTTCGGCTACGAGGTCGAGCACTCCCTGCACCAGAATCTCCGGAACGGATGCGCCGGAGGTAAGCCCAATGGTTTTAACCCCTTCGAGCCATTCGGGTTCGATTTGATGGGCGTAATCCACAAGGTAACTTGCGGCCGCACCATTTTGCAGCGCAACCTCCACCAAACGCTTAGAGTTCGAGCTATTCTGCGAGCCAACAACGATCACCAGATCGCACTGGGACGCGATTGCTTTGACTGCTACCTGGCGGTTCTGGGTGGCGTAGCAAATGTCGTCGCTCGGCGGATCTTGCAAGTTAGGGAACTTCTGCTTGAGCAGCTGCACGATGGTCATGGTCTCGTCGACAGACAGGGTGGTTTGTGACAACCAGATCAGCTTGTCATCGTCCGAGAACTCCAGTCGTTCAACCCCCTCTACCCCGTCCACGAGGTGAACAACATCAGGCGCTTCGCCAGCGGTGCCCTCGACTTCTTCATGGCCTTCGTGGCCAATCAGCAGGATCTGGTAGCCAGCTTTCGCGAAACGCTTGACCTCATTGTGCACCTTGGTCACCAGCGGGCAGGTGGCGTCGAGAGTGTGAAGGGATAGCTCTTTAGCTTCGCTATGCACGGCAGGGCTCACACCATGCGCGGAGAACACCAGGTGGGCACCTTCAGGAACTTCGGTGGTTTCATCGACGAAGATGGCGCCACGCTCGGCCAGGGTGTCCACCACATAACGGTTGTGGACGATTTCTTTGCGCACGTAGACGGGGGCACCGTATTTTTCTAGTGCGCGTTCCACGGTTTCCACCGCCCGGTCAACGCCGGCACAATATCCGCGAGGCGCGGCCAAAAGGACTTTCTTCGCCGTGTCTGTCATGACGTCTAGGTTAACGTCTCGCGCTGGTTTTACCTACACTGGTGAGGCACTCGTAACTTCTTCGAAAGGCAGGCGCCCACTGTGAGCGATACCACCCCCGAGTCTCCTTGGCCGGTACGGGACTTAAACACCCGGGTGAAGCAGTGGATTGAGCGTCTGGGTCATGTGTGGGTTGAGGGGCAGCTAGCCCAGATTAATTACAAACCGTCGTGGAAGTTGTCTTATGTGACGCTGCGTGATCCTCAGGCCGAGGCTAGCGTGCAGTTGACGTGCCCATCCTCGTTGTTACGCGATATGGATCTCTCCGATGGTGACCGCGTGGTGGTCTACGGCAAGCCTGCTTTTTATGCTGGTCGGGGCAGTTTTTCTTTGTGGGTTACGCAGATTCGCCGGGTGGGTGTGGGTGAGTTGTTGGCCCGGATTAACGCTTTGCGGGAGGCCCTTGCCCGGGAGGGGTTGTTTGATCCGGAGCGCAAGAAGCCTCTGCCTTTTCTTCCTCGGCGGGTTGGGTTGATCACGGGACGTGGTTCTGCGGCGGAGCGTGATGTGTTGGCTGTTGCGCGGGATCGCTGGCCCGAGGTCGACTTTGAGGTAATCAATACTGCCGTGCAGGGGCCTTCGGCGGTTCCTGAAATTGTGAAGGCGCTGAAGGTTCTTGATGACGCCGCGGGGGTCGACGTCATCATTATCGCGCGTGGTGGCGGCAGTGTTGAGGATTTGTTGCCGTTTTCGGAGGAGGCTTTGCAACGGGCTGTGGCTACGTGTTCCACCCCGGTTGTGTCGGCGATTGGTCACGAGCCAGACAATCCGATTTTGGATAATGTTGCGGATGTTCGTGCTGCTACCCCGACGGATGCCGCTAAGCGTGTGGTGCCAGATGTGTTGGCCGAGCGTGAGTTGGTGGCGCAGTTGCGTGCGCGAGGGCGCCAGGCGGTGGTGGGCTATGTCAATAATCAGGCTGATTATGTGGGCCAGTTGGCGTCGCGCCCTGTGTTGGCGGATCCGTATACGCCTATCCATCGGCATGCGGAGGAGTTGGATGGGTGGCGCCGTCGGCTGCGCCGGGAGGTTGTGTCGCTTGTGGAGTCACAGAGTAATGACGTCGCGTCGCTGCGGGCCCGCGTGAAGGCTTTGGGCCCTGCGGCTACGCTTGCTCGCGGTTATGCGGTGGTGCAGGTCCGTGATCCGGATGCTCCTAAGCAGCAAGGTGCCGATGCTTATTCTGTGGTGACCTCCATCGGGGATGTGGCACCGGGTAGCCAGTTGAGGGTCCGCGTGGGTGATGGTTCCATGGGCGCTGCGGTTCTTAATGTGACACCAGCGGACTAGTTATCGGTTTAGTTATTAGGATGGCTGGCATGTCGACCCAAAAATCTTCCACTGGCCCCACGTTTGACCCCATTGAGCAGATGTCTTACGAGCAAGCTCGTTCTGAGCTCGCTGAGGTTGTGGGCATTTTGGAGCTGGGACAGATGTCTTTGGATGAGTCTTTGGCCTATTGGGAGCGCGGAGAAGCCTTGGCCAAGGCGTGCAAGGGCTTCTTGGACGGCGCTAAGCAACGCATCACTGCGGCTTTGGCAGTGCAGGTGGCTGAGGCTGAAGAAGATGATCCCGAGGCCGATGAGGAGTTCGGGGAAGACTAGCTCGAGCTAGTTGCTCGCGGGGGTCGCTGCGCTTTCGGAGCTCTCAGGGTTCTCCGTGTTATCTATGGGCGTGGTTTTGAGGATCGCTTTCGCCATGGTGCGGTAGTCTTCCTTGGTCCCACCACCGGAGATGATGATTCTGACGTCTCCCAGGTCGGTGCCCCAGGCCTCGCCTGCGGTGGGGTCATCGGAGGTGTAGGTAGTGAAGGTCTGACCGTCAATGTTGACTGGCTCGCCTAGGGTGCGCACGTGGCGGTCGATGTGTTCGAGCGCGTATTTTAGGTCGGCTGATGTTTGGGTGAGCTGCACGTAGGTTGCGTTGGGGGTTACCCATCCGACGACCACCGCTGGTTGGTTGTTGAGACCCATGCGGCGCGCAGAATTCGGTATCCATCCTTCGGGCACATCCGGGTATCGCAGAGGGAAGGCCATGGCGCGTGACTCCATGGAGATTACAGCTGGCGCGTCGACCTCATGAACGGGCCCGTTCTCGGGGGCTCCTGGGTTGAAGCTGCACATGCCGGTAAAACCGACGGCGAATGCCATGAATGCGATGATGACCACCAGGGAGATGGTGATGTCTTTGCTACCTTGGAAGATGCGGGGTTTGTTTTCAGCCACGTTTCCCAGTATCCCACACCCCACCGTGTGCTTGAGAGCACACCCATTGGCGGGTAGAGGGTCAAGAACGTACCTGGGTTTTTATTTTCAAAGCGGCGCGCGATCGCCAAGAAAGTGACACAATTAAGGGGATGGTTTTTAAACCTTCGTTTTATATCACCATGTAGCAATGCCTCAGGAGGCACAAGAGCTGTGAACAATCAGAACAACGCATTTACTGCACACACTGATTCCCGAACCCCCGACCGTAACCTCGCGATGGAGCTGGTCCGCGTGACCGAAGCCGCCGCGCTTGCCAGTGGCCGGTGGGTTGGCCGCGGTATGAAGAACGAAGGTGACGGCGCAGCTGTTGATGCCATGCGTAAGCTGATCAATTCTGTTGATATGAACGGCGTTGTCGTGATCGGTGAGGGCGAGAAGGACGAAGCCCCGATGCTGTTCAACGGCGAGCGCGTCGGCACCGGTGTGGGCGCAGAGGTGGACATCGCTGTTGACCCGGTTGATGGCACCACGCTGATGGCTGAGGGTCGCCCGAACGCTATTTCTGTATTGGCAGCTGCCGAGCGTGGTTCGATGTACGATCCTTCCGCTGTGTTCTACATGCAGAAGATTGCCGTCGGCCCGGAGGCCGTGGGGGTTATCGACATCGAGGCTCCCGTGGAGTACAACATCAAGAAGGTTGCCAAGGCTAAGGGCATTGCGCCTTCGGACGTGACGGTTGTTGTGCTGGATCGTCCTCGCCACAACCAGCTGATGGCCGATATCCGTGCGGCTGGCGCCAAGGTTCGTATGATCAGCGACGGTGACGTCGCGGGCGCTGTTGCTGCAGCGCAAGACACCAATGCCATTGACATCATGATGGGCACCGGCGGCACCCCAGAGGGCATCATCACTGCCTGCGCTATGAAGTGCATGGGTGGCGAAATCCAGGGCAAGCTGGCCCCCACCTCTGATGAGGAAGCTCAGAAGGCTATTAATGCGGGCCACGACCTCAATCGTGTGCTCACCACCAATGACTTGGTGACCAGCGACGACTGCTACTTCGTTGCAACCGGCGTGACCAATGGCGACATGCTGCGCGGCGTGAGCTACCGCAAGAATGGAGCCACGACCCGTTCGTTGGTCATGCGTTCTCGTTCTGGCACCATCCGCTACATTGAGTCCGTCCACCAGCTGGCTAAGCTGCAGGAATACTCGGTAATCGATTACTCCTAAGTACCCCGAGCGATCGCCTGTCTGGTCGCTGTGATGTGGGAGGGGTTCGTCGCCGCAGGGCATTAGCGGCCGACGAACCCCTCCTTTTTCGCACCCGGCTGTTGGCTGGAAGATAGTGGCCACCACCTTTAGGGGGTGGCCACTATCTTCTGTCGATGCCAGAGAGAAGAAAATCAGCCATACTTGAAAGCGGTGCCTCACTGAGGCTTTCTACAACACAACGCTTTCACCAACTTTTAAGGTGGTTTTTATGACCGAGTACCGCATCGAACACGACACTATGGGCGAAGTGAAGGTCCCCGTCGACGCCCTGTGGCGTGCACAGACCCAGCGTGCTGTTGAAAACTTCCCAATCTCCGGCCGCGGCCTAGAGTCCGCACAGATCCGCGCTATGGGCTTGCTGAAGGCCGCCTGCGCACAGGTCAACAAGGACCGTGGCCTGCTTCCCGCAGAAAAGGCCGATGCCATCATCACCGCTGCTAAGGCTGTCGCTGAGGGCAAGCACGATGCTGAATTCCCGATCGACGTGTTCCAGACCGGTTCCGGCACCTCCTCCAACATGAACACCAACGAAGTGATCGCTTCGCTGTGTGCACAGGCTGGTGTTGAGGTTCACCCCAACGATGACGTCAATATGGGTCAGTCCTCCAACGACACCTTCCCCACCGCAACCCATGTTGCTGCAACCGAGGCTGCTGTCACCGATCTGATCCCCGGCCTAAAGGTTCTCCAGACCTCCCTGGAAAACAAGGCTAAGGAGTGGGAGAACGTCGTTAAGTCCGGCCGCACCCACCTGATGGATGCTGTTCCGGTCACCCTGGGTCAGGAGTTCGCTGGCTACGCCCGCCAGATCGAGGCTGGTATTGAGCGCGTCGAGGCTACTCTGCCCCGCCTGGGTGAGCTGCCGATTGGTGGCACCGCTGTCGGCACCGGCCTGAACACCCCTGCTGATTTCGGCGCTAAGGTCGTGGCCGAGCTGGTCAACCTCACCGATGTTAAGGAGCTGCGCGAGTGTGTGAACCACTTCGAGGCTCAGGCTGCTCGTGACGGCTTGGTTGAGTTCTCCGGCGCGATGCGCACCATCGCCGTGTCCCTGAACAAGATTGCCAACGACATCCGTTGGATGGGTTCCGGTCCGCTGACCGGCCTGGGCGAGATCCACCTGCCCGACCTGCAGCCCGGCTCCTCCATCATGCCTGGCAAGGTCAACCCGGTTCTGTGCGAGACCGCTACCCAGGTCGCTGCACAGGTGATCGGTAACGATGCTGGTGTGGCTTTCGCTGGTTCCCAGGGTGCTTTCGAGCTCAACGTGTTCATCCCGATGATGGCCCGCAACGTTCTCGAGTCCGCTCGCCTGCTGGCTAACACCGCCCGTGTCTTCGCTGAGCGTCTCGTCGATGGCATCGAGCCCAACACCGAGCGTATGAAGAACCTGGCTGAGTCCTCCCCGTCCATCGTGACTCCGCTGAACTCCGCCATCGGTTACGAAAACGCCGCTAAGGTCGCTAAGACTGCTCTGAAGGAAGGCAAGACCATCCGCCAGACCGTCATCGACTTGGGCTTCGTTGATGGCGAGAAACTCACCGAGGAAGAGCTCGACAAACGCCTCGATGTGCTTGCTATGTGCAACACCGACCGCGACAAGTAGAACCATGTAGACCTACGTCGTAGTTCGACGCAGGTCGGATAGACACCAGGTGGTGGCTTCCATTTTCACGGGAAGCCACCACCTTTTTATGCCTCCTGAGGTTGTCGGGTGCTCCCGTCCAGGGCCTAGCGCAGGAATCCCAGTGCGCTGCTGCCGCCTTCAATCAAGTCGATGACTGTGCGCTCTGCGCGGTCGAGGTAATCGTGGAGGAATGCTCGGGCCTGCCTGCGGGCAGCGTCCCTAGCCTCTTCACTGGTATTGGCTGCCTGTTGTACTGCGGTAAGAACATTGGCGAGCTCACGGTTGCCGTCTATGAAAGGCCCGTGGGTGGCGGCGAGGTCTCCCCTGTGCGCAGCACTTAAAAATGCCAGTCGCGACTGGACCATGATGATCCGCATGTCCTCGCTCAGTTTGGGAATACCAGCGACATCGACCAGTGCCAGGTGTACTTCTGAGTTGCGGGTGCCCACAGCCCGCCAATCGCCTTCTGCTTGGGCATTGTACGCGGCATCGCACGCGGCAATCATCGTGTCGATGCACTGCTGTTGTTTGTCTTCGCTGGCGTAGGCGAAAGCGTCGATGGCAGCGAGTTGGACAAAGCGGCGGTAGACGTAGAGCTCTGCTGTCGCTTCCGAGTCGAAGCTGCGCAGGAACACACCTTTGTGGGGTTGATGGACAAGTAACTGCTGGCGTTGGAGGATGCGGAATGCTTCGCGCAGGGTGTTGCGAGAGACCTGGTAGTCCTGTGCACATTCTTGTTCGACGAGTTGGTCGCCGGGCTGGTAGAAACCGCTGGCTATGTCCTCGGATATTGCTGCCACTGCTTGGTTGACCGCCGAATCAGGGGTTCCGGCGGAGGAGCTACGTCGTGAGCTTGAGCCTGATGCGGGGGTAGTCATATGCACACCATAGCAAGATCTAATTGTGCTTCAGGACACAAGCCCCTATACTCAGAACAAATTTACCGAGATTGTTCAACAATCCCCCTCTATGGGGTGGAACAACTGTCAGAAAGGGCAAGCCATTGAGCGAACACTCCCCCACCCCGCCGGCAACCACACCCGGCCCAACGACCAACATCGACTCCCCCGCCGACGGCGTAAAGAAGGCCAAGGGTCCACTGCTCGGCGCTATCTTCCTTATGGCTACCTCAGCCATCGGCCCGGGCTTCCTCACCCAAACCGCCAACTTCACCGCGCAACTGGGTGCGGCCTTCGCTTTTGCGATCCTGGCATCCATCGTCATCGACATCGCCGTGCAGCTCAATGTGTGGCGGGTCATCGGCATCAGCGGTTTGCGCGCGAGCGAATTGGGCAACCGCGTCGCTCCCGGCCTGGGATGGTTTTTGACCTTGCTCGTCTGCGTCGGCGGTTTGGTGTTTAACATCGGCAATATCGCCGGCGCTGGCCTAGGAACCAACGCTTTCCTGGGCGTCGATGCGAAGGTCGGCGGCACGCTGACCGCGGGCATCGCTATCGCTTTCTTCCTGATCAAGCGCCTGGGCCTAGCGCTTGACTACCTGATTGTTGGCCTGGGTGTGCTGATGATCGGCCTGACGGTGTACGTCGCGGTCGTGTCCCAGCCGCCGGTGGGCGAGGCTCTGCGCAGCTCGGTGTTACCGGACGAGTACAACTGGTTGGCTGTGACCACCCTGGTGGGCGGCACTGTGGGTGGCTACATCACCTACGCCGGCGCGCACCGCTTGTTGGATTCCGGCCAGACCGGCCCCGAGCACGTGCGTCAGGTTAGCCGCTCGTCGGTCACTGGCATCATTTTGACGGGCATCATGCGCATCGTGCTGTTCCTGGCTGTACTGGGTGTGGTGGCAGCCGGCACGAGCGATCTGTCCGGTGACGCTAACCCTGCGGGCGCCGCGTTCCGTATTGCTGCGGGCGAGGTTGGATTCCGTTTCTTTGGCATGGTGATGTGGGCAGCAGCTTTGTCCTCGATCATTGGTGCGAGCTACACCAGCGCTTCCTTCCTGGTCAGCCAGCGTCCGGACAAGCGGTTCACGCAGAATGTCGTGGCGATCGTGTTCATCGTGATTTCCTGCGCTGCGTTCGTTGCCATCGGTACCGCCCCGAAGCAGTTGTTGGTCTTCGCCGGCGCTTTCAACGGCCTGGTTTTGCCCGTGGGCTTTACGTTGATGCTTTATGTGGCGTTGTTCCGCTCGAAGGATCTGCTCAAGGGCTACCGCTACCCGAAGTGGTTGATTACCGCCGGTTTGTTTGCCCTGGCGATTGCGTGGTTCTTGGCGGTCAAGGCTTTCCAGCCGATGTGGGCTTTGCTCAGCGCTTAAAGGTAGTTGTTCGATGGTTGATTTGAATGCGGATCTGGGCGAGCGTTTCGGCCTGTGGCCTATGGGTGATGACGCCGCGATGCTCGCTGTTGTCGACCGCGCTAATGTCGCCTGTGGTTTTCACGCCGGTGATGCTGCGACGATGATCGATACCTGCACTGAGGCTGCCCGGCGCGGCGTCATGGTGGGTGCGCATGTGGGTTATCGGGATTTGGCTGGGTTTGGCCGTCGCGATATGGCCTATGCGCCACGAGAGCTGACGGCGGAGACGCTGTATCAGATTGGCGCGCTTGAGGCGTGTGCCCGGCGCGCCGGCGCAGCTGTGTCGTATGTGAAGCCTCATGGCGCGTTGTATAACCGCATTGCCTGGGATCGCCCCCAGGCGGAGGCTGTGTTTGATGGTTTGCCGGAGGGCATGCCGATTATGTTGTTGGCGGGGTGCGAGGCCACCGAGTGGGCTCGCGAGCGCGGCATCGAAGTGATTGAGGAGGCTTTCATCGATCGCGCGTATACGGCGCAGGGGCGGTTGATGTCGCGTAGCCAGCCGGGGGCTGTGTTGCATGATCCGGAGGCCGCTGTGGCCCAGGCTGTGGCCTTTGCGCGGGGCGAATCGATTACGTCCGTGGATGGCCAGGCTGTGTCTGTGCGTGCGGATTCTTTGTGCGTGCATGGGGATAATCCTGCGGCGGTTGAGTTGGCTCGTCGTGTGGCTGAGCGTTTGGATGCGTTGGGTCTTCGATGAGGGTTCGTGCGTGTGGTGAGTCCGCGTTCATCGTCGATGTGGCAAGCAGTTGCCCGGCGGGTTCTGAAGTGTTGGATTGCGTGTTGGACCTGACGGCGCAGATTGGCGCCGCGGTGGATTCCGGCCGGGTGGCGGGGGTTGTTGATGTTGTGCCGGCTGCGGAGACGCTGCTGGTTGTCTGCGATCCTGCGCGGGTGCGCAATGTGGTCGCTTTTGTGTCTGGGTTGTCGCCGCGTGCTGCGACCCAGGCCCCCGCGACGTCATCAATAAAGGAGATCGGGGTGACCTACGATGGGCCGGATCTTCATGACGTCGCGGATAGTTTCGGCATCAGCGTGGATGCTGTGGTCCGCTGGCATCAGGATCAGGTGTGGCAGGTGGCGTTTGGGGGTTTTGCGCCGGGCTTTTTCTACCTCGTGGGGCAGGGTGAGCGTCGTGAGGTTGCGCGGCGTGAGACTCCTCGGCCGAAGATTCCTGCTGGGTCGGTGGGGTTGGCGGGTCGTTTTAGTGGTGTGTATCCGAATGCGTCGCCGGGTGGTTGGCAGTTGATTGGCCGTACGGATGCTGTGTTGTTTGATGTTGATCGCACTCCGCCGGCGTTGCTGGCCCCGGGGATGGGTGTGCGCTTTGTTGATTCTGAGGGGCGTGTCTGATGGGCCTGGATAGGTGCGAGGGCGTGGATACGTTCGAGGTTATTGCGACAGGGCCGCAGACGCTTATTCAGGATGGTGGGCGGGCTGGTTTTGCGTCTGTGGGTGTGTGCGCCTCTGGCAGCTTTGATCGTTTGTCGGCGGCGCGGGCCAACCATGCTGTGGGCAATGATCCCGACTGTGCGGTACTGGAAGTGCTGATGGGTGGGTTGGAGTTGCGGGCGTTGCGTTCCGCGATGCTGATTGTCACGGGTGTGGCGTGCTCGGTGACGGTGTTTCCTTCCAGTGGGCAGCCTGCGCGCAGGTTGTTTAGCAATAGGGTTGTTGACGTCGCGGAGGGCGACTGCATCAACATTGGGATGTTTTCTGCTGGTATGCGCGGCTATGTGGGTGTTCGTGGGGGTGTGCGCGCGGCGAAGGTGTTGGGCAGTTGCAGCACGGACGTGATGAGTGGGCTTGGGCCGGCGCCGCTGACGCAGGGCGATGTTCTGGCTGTTGGGGTGGCTGAGTCTGGCTGGCATCCTGCGTTGAGGGAGCTCACTCCCCTGTGGCGTGCGGGCCAGCGTGTTGTCGAGCTGGAGGTCATCATGGGGCCCCGGGATGGATGGTTTAGGGATCCTGCTGCGTTGTGTTCACAGACCTTTACGGTGGGTTCGGATTCGAATCGTGTGGGTGTGCGTCTTACTGCCGCGCATCCTTTAGAGCGCGTGGTTGATCAGGAGCTTGCTAGTGAGGGAACGGTACGTGGCGCCATTCAGGTTCCACCCAATGGCCATCCTGTGATTTTTGGTCCGGATCATCCCGTGACCGGTGGGTATCCGGTGATTGGTGTGTTGAGCGGTCGTTCGTCGGATAGGTGTGCTCAGTTGGCTCCGGGTGATCTGGTTCGCTTTCGCCGCAGACAGGTGCAGAACTTCACCAAGTAAATTTTTGCACCGGGTGAAAGTTTGCAGTAGGTTTACTTTTCGTGAATTCCCCCAACCTCACCCTGCGCGAAAGCAAACGCCGCGCAACCAAAGCCGCCATCGAGGAACACGCCACCCGGCTGGTCCTCGACCGCGGCTTTGATGGCGTCACCGTAGAAGACATCTGCCAAGCCGCAGAAATATCCAAACGCACCTTCTTCAACTATGTCGACAGCAAGGAAACCGCTGTCCTCGGCCCCTTGCCCACTCCCCTGAGCGAAGACGAAGTCCACGCCTTCGCGCGCGACGTACATACTCCCCTGTTGGCGTCGATCGTGGATCTCATAGTGGACGGCTTTATTGAAGGCTACGGCTACACCTGCCCCGAGGTACGCAAACGTCGCAAGCAGATCCTCACCCAACGCCCCCAACTGGGCGTGGCCCGGATGTCTCAGCTGATCGAGGCACACAAGTCCTACAAGCAGGCACTGGGCGTGTACTTCAACGCCCACCCCGACCAGCGCCAACTGGATGCCCTGAGCGTGGAAGCCGAAGCCGACACATGGATGAGCTTGGCCCGCACCTGCATCGAACTGGGCTTCCACCGCTGGGCCGAAGGCGACGACGCCTCCGATAATTCCCTCCGCCGCAGCTGCCACTTCGCACTGGCACACCTACACACGCTAATCACCAACGAACACCAAGGAGACGCCCACTGATGAGCAACGCAACTGCAGCCATCGATAAAAAGGACACCAACGAGTCGCAGACGTCGGCGCACAAACCCAACGTGGCCCTGGTGTTCACTGCCCTGATGCTCACGATGCTCATGAGCTCACTGGGGCAGATGATCTTCTCCACCGCCCTGCCCACTATCGTCGGCGACCTCGGCGGCGTCGAGCACATGACCTGGGTGATCACCGCCTTCCTTCTGGGCGAGACGATCGCCCTTCCGATTTTCGGCAAGGTGGGCGACATGATTGGCCGCAAGGGCTTGTTCATGTTTGCCGTCAGTCTGTTTATCGTGGGTTCGATCGTGGGCGGCATGGCCACCTCGATGTCGGTTCTGATTATCTGCCGCGCCCTTCAAGGTGTTGCTGGTGGCGGCATGATGATCATGTCTCAGGCGATCATTGCTGACGTCGTGCCGGCCCGTCAGCGCGGCAAGTACATGGGTGTCATGGGCTCCGTGTTCGGCGTGAGTAGTGTGTTGGGCCCCGTGCTCGGTGGTTGGTTTACTGACGGTCCCGGCTGGCGCTGGGGTATGTGGCTCAACGTGCCCTTGGGCATCATTGCCCTCACCGGCATCGCGGCATTCCTCAAATTGCCGAAGCGCAGGGCTGTTGGCGCCACCGACTGGTTGGGCATGGCCACGATGGCTATCGCCACTACGTCAATCATCTTGCTGATCACCTGGGGCGGTAATGAGTACCCGTGGGGCTCGACCCGGATCATCCTGCTGGGCATCAGTGCGGCTGTGTTTAGTGCACTGTTTGTTTTTACCGAGCTTAAAGCCTCTAACCCGATCATCCCGATGCAGCTGTTTGCGAATCGCAATTTCACGCTCACCACGATCGCTGGTCTGTTCGTCGGCATTTTCATGTTTGGTACGCTCGCCTACATCCCGACCTACTTGCAGATGGTGCATTCCATGACGCCGACCAATGCGGGCCTGATGATGATCCCCATGATGGCGGGCCTGATGGGCACCTCTATCGTGGTGGGCAACATTGTCTCCCGAACCGGCCGCTACAAGTGGTTCCCGGTCGCAGGTCTCGTGATTGTCACCATCGGCCTGGCGCTCCTGTCTCAACTTGAGGCTAGTTCCAGCCTGGTCCACGTCGGGATGTGCTTGTTCGTGTTCGGTTTCGGTTTGGGCGCTGCGATGCAGATCCTGGTGCTCATCGTCCAAAACTCCTTCCCGATCGCGATGGTCGGCACCGCTACTGCAGCCAATAACTTCTTCCGCCAGATCGGCAGCGCGGTGGGGTCGGCGTTTGTTGGTGGCGTGTTTGTTTCTAACTTGACCCAGCGTTTGAGCGAAAACGTGCCGGCCGCGCTGAAGACCATGGGGCCCGACGCCGCACAGTTTAGCGATTTGATGAGCCACGGGAAATCCAGCTTGACCCCCGGAATTGTTGCTTCATTGCCCGAACCCCTGTCTCAGGCTATCGATATTTCCTACAACGATGCACTGACTCCGGTATTCCTCATGTTGGTTCCGCTGTCGATCGTGGCGGTCATCTTGTTGATGTTCGTCCGGGAGGATTCTCTCAAGGAGACAATCTCCTAAGCACCCCTAGGGCTGCGCCGACATTGTCCTCCTACCGCCGAGAACTACGGGAGAATTCTTCCCACGTGGGTGCCCGGAGTTCGAAGGTGGCATGCCCAATTTCAAGGCCCATTTCATAAATTTTTTGAACCTGGGGGAAGTCTTGTTGCCGCAGCGGGCGGATGGTGAAGTCAGCCATGGGGGCAAGTCTAACTAACGTGAATATAGATGTAGGCACCAGCTCTACCCGAGGTGGGAAAGGCTGGTGCCTACAGTGCCATGTGGGACAGGCACACTAGCGGTGACTGCCCAAGGGGCTACTTAGCTGACAGTTGCAGAGAAGGTGCCCTGATGGTCACTCAACCAGGAGATGCTGCCGTTGCTGAACTCCTGGGTCCAGCCGTTGTCGACACGCTGCTCATCAGAGGTGGGCAGGCCGACGGGGGCATCCAGGCCACCTTCGCTCATCCAGGTTTCAGCGATCATGCCCTGGACGATGTGTGCGCCGGTGTCCTTGGAGTAGACGATCTTCTGGCCGCCCTCGGTTTCAACGATGGCTTCCTTGCCTTCGTTGCGGTCGGTGACAGAGGTGATGGCACCCAGGTGGCCCTTAGCGCCGCCCATCTTCTCCCACAGTGCCTTAGCCTGTGCGGGGATCTTGACGGTTGCACCCTGTGCGTCGGTGACCTCAGCCATACCTTCGAGGGCGTCGGCGGCCTTATCGCCAGCGGCTTCGCCGGCTTCCTTGGCCTTGTCAGCGCCTTCCTTAGCCTTGTCGGCAGCGCCGTCGGCGCCGTCCTTGGCTGCCGAGGTGGCGGCTTCAGCTGCGGAGGTTGCGGAGTCCTTCACCTTGGTTGCATCGTCGCTGGAGCAAGCAACTGCGCCGAGGGACAATGCGACCACAGCAGCTGCGGCAACGAGACGAGTGTTCATGTGATACCAACTTCCTCTTAAAAGAAAACCTACACGGCTACGGTAGCACTTCGGCAGCCCGAAAAGCACACCACACGGCACATTATTACCTCTGGTTGGGGCTATTTTTTCTACGACGTGCGCCACCTTTACCCTTTAAAGAAGCTTTGCCTTTCCTCATGTTTTTGGCTTTTGATCCCTGTGCTTTTCTCTTCTTCGCCCCCGAGGCACCCCTGCCCTGTGCGCTCCTTGAAGCACCCTTGTTCCCTGCATCCTTGGCCATCCGCGAGCTCGATTGCTTCCTCCCGCGGGCAATGCCCACAAAGTCTTGCACCATGTCGCAGTCGTCGTCTTTAAACCACACCAAAGCGACGGGTGTGGCGACAGAGCCCGCATAGTCCGCATGCACAGTGCCCGAAACGTTGAGCCGACGCAGCAGCGGGCGCGGCGCAATCACCTGCCCGACGTTTGCCGCCACCACATCCAATTGCGCTTTGACCTCCCCCACTGGAACCGGGCCGTGTCCTTCGAACAAAACCCCCGCGGCGTCACCAAGCTCATCCAAGTCTTCGGGGGTGATGGTGCTAAGCAAGCTGAGCTCGTGGTCTTTGGGCACCGCCACACCCGGGGCCTCCTCGTATAAACGCACCACGTGCATGTCGTCGGTGATGCGCTCATCGGGCAAACGCACCAACCCCACAGTCACCGCCCCATCATTAACGACGTCGCGGGGGTCAAGCAGCACAGCTAAAGGATCCGCAGACTCGTGAGCGTCCAAACGATAGTCAGTGCGTTCGCTGAACCTCTCCATCCACTTTCCCGGAGCGGTACCGGTGACATAGAAAAAATTGAGCTTCAGCCTGGCGTCCATGGGCATTCATGCTACCGTGAGTGCGTGAATAACCTGATGAAGCCACGGACCGCAGCGAAGAAACTGGGCATCTACCTGCCCGCCTCCCCTGAGGAATTTCAAGCGACCGGCCTCAGCCACGAGCAGTTCATCGAATTGCAAGCCAACCCGCCCGAGTGGCTGTCCGAACTGCGCCGCACCGGGCCGCACCCCCGCCCCGTCGTAGCGCAAAAACTCGGCATCACCATCGCCGCGCTCAAACGCAACGACATGGACAAGCCCCTAACCACCGCTGACATCAAAGCCCTACTGGAAGATCAGCCCGAATGGCTACGCACTGCCCGCACCCAATTGGCCGAGCAGCGCGAAGAAAACGCCAAGAATAAGGACGCTTAAACCATCTTCCACTCTTCGAGGCCCTCGTAGAGGGGGTACTGCTCGGCCAGCGCACTCACGCGGGCGCGCAGCGACGCAACATCGGCATTCTTACCGGCTGCCAGTGCGGTGCCGATGATGTCTGCAACCTCGGTGAACGCGGCGTCATCAAAACCACGGGTAGCCAACGCCGGGGTACCGATACGCAGACCAGAAGTCACCATCGGGGGACGGGGGTCGTTCGGCACAGCATTGCGGTTGACGGTGATGCCAACCTCGTGCAGCAGATCCTCGGCCTCCTGGCCATTCATCTCAGAATTACGCAGGTCAGCCAAGACCAAGTGCACGTCAGTGCCACCGGTGAGTACGTCCACACCAGCCGCAGCACAATCAGCGGCAGTCAAACGCTCAGCCAAAATAGCAGCACCATCCAGGGTGCGCTGCTGACGAGCCTTGAACTCCTCCGTCGCAGCGATCTTCATGGCAATAGCCTTCGCAGCCACAGCATGCATCAAAGGACCACCCTGCTGGCCCGGGAACACAGCAGAGTTCAACGCCTTGGCGTAGTCCTGCTTAGCCAAAATCATGCCGGAGCGCGGGCCGCCCAGAGTCTTGTGAACGGTAGTCGACACGACGTCAGCATGCGGAACCGGAGAGGGGTGCAGACCCGCAGCAACCAAACCAGCGAAGTGAGCCATATCCACCCACAGCTTCGCCCCAACCTCATCCGCGATCGAACGGAACGCGGCGAAATCAACGTGGCGGGGGTAGGCAGACCAGCCGGCGATCAGCACCTGGGGGCGTTCCTTCAACGCCTGCTCGCGCACGGCGTCCATGTCCAAACGCATGGTCTCGGGGTCGACACCATAGGCAGCAACCTCGTACAGCTTGCCGGAGAAGTTCAGCTTCATGCCGTGGGTCAAGTGCCCACCATGAGCCAAAGACAGACCCATGATCTTGTCGCCCGGGTTGGCCAAAGCCATCAAAACCGCAGCGTTCGCCTGCGCACCAGCGTGCGGCTGAACGTTGGCATACTCCGCACCGAAGACAGCCTTCGCGCGGTCACGCGCCAGGTCCTCAACCACGTCAACGTACTCACAACCGCCGTAGTAACGACGCCCCGGGTACCCCTCGGCATACTTATTGGTCAAAACCGAACCCTGAGCCTGCAGCACAGCGCGCGGAACAAAGTTTTCAGAAGCGATCATCTCAAGGGTGTCGCGCTGGCGGGAAAGCTCCCCAGCAATAGCGGCAGCAACCTCAGGATCAAGTTCGTGCAACGGTTGGTAACGGACGTCAGACGCGGTCATAAAGAACCTCTCGACTAGTTCAGTGGGTCGTACGCAATCATAACCCTAAGCAGCAAACAAACTACCCCCTGTAGACCAACAACACCGCTATCTTTGGCACAATGAGCTACATGGCTCGCCACGCTGACACCAGCCCCTATCTCGACTTCGACCGCAGCACCTGGCACAGCCTGCGCCAACACATGCCGCAGGTGCTCACAGAGCAGGAAGTCGACGAACTTCGAGGCATGGGCGAAAACATCGACCTCCAAGAAGTCGAAGTAGTCTACCTGCCACTCAGCCGTCTCATCCACCTCCAGGTAGCAGCGCGCCAACAATTAACCCGCGCGACGTCAACATTCCTCGGTTCCAAACCTCACCACGTGCCCTTCATCATCGGCATCGCGGGATCTGTCGCCGTCGGCAAATCCACCACTGCCCGCTTGCTCCAAGTACTTCTGCAGCGCTGGGAATCCCACCCACGCGTTGACCTAGTCACCACCGACGGGTTCCTCTACCCCACCGACGAACTCAAGCGCCGGGGCATCCTCAACCGCAAAGGCTTCCCCGAATCCTACGACCAACGTGCCCTGCTGCGTTTCGTCACCGACGTCAAAGCCGGCCGCAGCCACTGCACCGCCCCTGTCTACTCCCACACCCGCTACGACCGAGTCCCCGGAGAATTCATCACCGTCTCCCAGCCGGACATCTTGATCCTCGAAGGCCTCAACGTGCTACAAACCGGGCCGACGCTAATGGTCAGTGACTTGTTTGACTTCTCCATCTACGTCGACGCGAAGACCCAAGACATCGAACAGTGGTACATCGAGCGCTTCCTCGAACTGCGCCACACATCCTTCCGAGCCCCCGGCGCGCACTTCAAGTACTACGCGAACCTAAGCGATGCCCAAGCGACAGCCCAGGCACGCGAAATCTGGCAATCAGTCAACCTGCCCAACCTTGTGGAAAACATCGCCCCCACCAAAGTGCGAGCCTCACTCATCATGCAAAAAGGTGACGATCACTTGGTGCGCCGTGTGCGCATGCGCAAGGTTTAACAGCCGGCGGCTCGACTAGCGGCCAAACCTACGAGTTCGGGACGCGTAAGAACGTAACGCACGCAAAAAATCCACCCGCCTGAACGCCGGCCAATAGGTATCGGTAAACCAAATCTCCGAATACGCCGCCTGCCACAGCAAGAAACCCGACAGACGCTGCTCCCCAGACGTACGAATCACCAAATCCGGGTCAGGCTGGCCCGAGGTGTACAGGTGCTCGCTGATCGATTCAATAGTGATGCTGTCGGCCAGTTCAGAGGTCGTCACACCAGCAGCAGCCTGCTCCAGCAACAGTTTGCGCGCGGCGTCAACAATTTCTTGACGCCCACCGTAGCCAACCGCAACATTCACGCACACGCCCGTGTGGTCTTTGGTGGCTTCCTCCGCACGCTTAAGACGCGAGCGAAGCTCGTCCGGCAACAAGTCCAGATGCCCCACCATGCGCACGCTGCAATTGGTGTCGGACTCCGAAAGCTCGTCGACAACATCGCCGATGATGTCGAACAGCAGCTCCAGTTCTGACTCTTCGCGCGCCAGATTCTCGGTGCTCAACAGGTAGACAGTGACCAGTTCGATGTCGGTGTCTTGGCACCAGCGAACCATCTCGCCGATCTTTTTCGCCCCGACCCGGTGGCCGTGGCTAACATCTGCGAACCCAGCCTCCCGAGCCCAGCGGCGATTACCATCGCACATGATGGCCACATGCCGAGGCTGCGGCTTAGACTTCAGCTGCCGCTGGAGCCGCCACTCGTACAAGGGATAGAGCAGGGTTCTCATGATCAGATCAAGCGCTCTTTGTTCACGTCAGCCAGACCGGCCTCGGCCATGGCTTTGTCCAGCGCCTCGGTATCGAAAATGTCAATCCCGTGGGCCTCAGCGAACGCGCGGCGGCGTGCCATGCGCTTCAGGCGACGATTGAGCGCCCACCCCAGGTACAGCACGATGGCCAGCAGCACCACAATGAGGAACAACCCCACCGGTGAGGCCTTACCGAATTCTGAACCCAACGGCCTCGAGGGCTCTGCCTGGGCGAGGATATCCATCAACAACATGTCTTAGACTCTAGCTTTCGTCTTCGATGCCCGCGAACAGGTCGGTTTCCATGCCGGCATCCGGCAGGCGGGTAACACCCTCAAAACCGGGGACGTCGATGCGTGTGCGCGCCAGTTCAAACTCCTCCGTGGGCCACAGTCTGCGCTGCACATCCAATGACGTCGCGAAGAAGGTGCCGGCAGGATCAATCTGCGTCGCATGCGCACGCAGCGCATCGTCACGCTGCTCGAAAAAGTTCGCGACGTCAACCTGTGTAGTCACTCGCGACATGATGTCACCGCGCAGCGACTTCCAACGACCCAAGATCTCTTGGTAGGGCCTGGGCTGCCCAAGGCGCTCAGATTCCGCGTCAAATAATTCCAAGCGCTGCCTGATAAACCCGTGGGTGTAGTACATCTTCAAAGGAGCCCACGCTCCACCCAACTCGGGGGCGTACTCAGGGTCGGCACATGCGTCCCACGCCAACATGGATACCTCATGAACCTTCAGATGATCCGGATGCGGGTAGCCACCATTCTCGTCATAGGTGATGATCACGTGTGGCCGGAAAGTACGCAGCACTCCGACGAGGCGTCGCACAACCTCGTCGTTGTCCTGAAGAGCAAAGCAGCCTTCGGGCAGCGGCGGCAGCGGGTCGCCGGAGGGCAACCCTGAATCCTCGTAGCCCAACCACATGTGCTCAACACCCAAAATCGCAGCGGCCTGAGCCATCTCTGTACGACGGATAGCGGCGATGTCGTCAGCGGTGGTGTCCTCTGCCAGCAGTGCGGGGTTGAGGATGTCACCGCGTTCGCCACCGGTACACGTCACCACCATCACCCGGTTGCCCTCCGAAACATAGCGGGCCATAGTGGCGGCACCCTTGCTGGACTCATCGTCGGGGTGGGCGTGGATTGCGAGCAGTCGAAGACCTTGGTTCATAGTCACCCGATTTATCTTAGAAGCAACAGGGCTAAGATGTAGCCATGCGCGAGAACAAACGCACCAGTCGCTACAACGTCCCTGGCACACAGCCCAACCTATCGGGCAAACTCGTTGCCATCGCAGCGGTACTCATCGCCATAGCGATCATCATCGTCGCCGTGCAGTATTTCCAGCGCCAACGCGCCACCACTGTCTCCGCCACCCAGGCCGGCATCGAACGAGTCGACGACCACACCCTCCGCTCCACGGTGGATATCACTCGTAAGAACCCCGATGCCCCAGCGTATTGCATCGTCACCGCACTAAATTACAACAAAGCTGAGGTGGGCCGGCGGGAAGTCCTCGTTCCCGCCGGTGGAGCGAAAACCCAGCCAGTAACCGTCGATATCCCCACCAATGACGAGCCCGTCGCAGGTACTGTTTACGGCTGCTCAGACGTCATCCCCGACTACCTACAGTAGGGGCTCCGATATAGCGGGTATAACCCTGCGCCCGCGTGATAGGGTTTCCTTTATGGCTGAGAATCAGAAGCAGTACATCACACCGGAAACCAAGCAGAAGCTCGAAAACGAGCTCAATGCACTTATTGCTCACCGCCCCGTCGTCGCCGCCGAAATTAACGAGCGCCGCGAAGAAGGTGACCTGAAGGAAAACGCAGGCTACGATGCCGCCCGCGAAATGCAGGACCAAGAAGAGGCCCGCATCAAGCAAATCTCGGAGATCCTCGCCAACTCCACCACCGAGCGTTCCTCCATCGAAGAGGGCGTCGCTGTGGTTGGTTCCGTCGTGCACGTGTACTACAATGGCGACAAGGATCAGAAGGAAACCTTCCTGATCGGTACCCGCGCTGCTGCCTCTGACAACAAGGACCTCGAAACTTACTCCGAGCATGCACCGCTCGGCGCCGCTGTTTTGGGTGCACGCGAAGGCGAAACCCGCGAGTACACCGCCCCCAACGGCAACACCATTTCCGTCACCATTATTTCCGCAGAGCCCTACGACTCCCAGAAGTACGCCACTCTGCGTGAAAGCAAGTAAAAAACAATAGTTAACAGTAGCTCTAGAACTCACAGGAGTTAGTCCATGAAGCGCATCTCCATTACCGGTGTGGCCCTCGTTGCTGGCACCCTCGCACTCGCAGCATGCACCCCGCCCAACGAAAACCCCAGCGATGTTCGCGTCGACACCGCTACCGCCGTAGAGGCTCCCTCCACCACCGCTAAGGCCGCTGAAAGCACCGATGAAGCTCAGCCTGCTGCCGCAGCCAAGGACGGCAAGGACGCCGCTACTCCGACCTACCGTGGTCTGTGCGCTGCTGACAAGGGCGAGCGCAAGCCGAAGACCCTTTCCTTGGCATGTGCGGACAACAATGATGAGCTCGTGAACATCAAGTGGAATTCCTGGACCGATACTGAGGCTACTGGTACTGCAACTCGACGCATCAACGAGTGCATCCCGAATTGCGCCGATGGCAAATTCGTCGAGTCCCAGGTCGAGGTGGCATTGGTCAACCCCGCGAACTTGGGCACCTCCCCCGACGTTGAATTCACCACTCTGATGGTTGATGGTCAGCCTTTCGCCTCCTAAGCGATACACCGCATAAAGGCTTGAAGCCGCCGGCGCACTTGTTAGGAGTGCCGGCGGCTTCAACTTTTTAGTGCAACCCAAGCCCCCACTGGACCACTTTCGATTAGTCCGGATGGGTCTGGGAATTCAAACCCCGCTTATAGCGCGGGATTGCACCCCTTGCTCGCCAGCCATGGTTCCGGCCTTTCTACTAGGCAGTCTCTTGGGAGTGATTGTAGACGAGACATGGGTGACGAGAAGCCAAAATTTGTGTACGCTTGCGCTCCACCAAGCCGTGCCAGCGCCTGCCAGCGGATGCCGGCGCCTGCCTACCGATGCCGCCGTGTCGATCAAGGTGTGAAAGGTGCTGTAGCCAAACATCGCGTCGGGGATCGAACCTGGCGCTAGACACAACAAGGTGTTTACTCGACGGGCGCTGCTAGTTGTTCTGCAAGTTCAATGCATACCGCGTACATGGAATCATCATCATCGACGGGCTCAATATTTTTTAGTCGGTCTGCTAGATCTGCAGGGGTGTTCAGCCCATGTTGTTCTGCGTATCCGAACATGTCGCCGATGGTTTCAAAAGGGGCTTCGGCACATTCCCCAGCGATTTTGCGGAGTTGTCGATTTTCCCCATCTGGATCCCACAGATTCTTTAATTCAAACACCACATCAACCGCTGCATTGAAATGCGTAATGTAGTCGCTTTGTGCTGTTGCCATCATTGCCTCCTTACTTGTTGTCGTCTGGCGGGGAAGCTGCCAGCCTATATGATAGGCCGGTACCAGTGCGGCAGTACACCAGCACAAACCTGTGTCTGCACGGAAAACGTGCACTCCACCGAGCCGTGCCGGTGCCTGCCCTGGGAGTGCCGTGGCATCGAGGAATATGGCTGCGAATCAGGCAAAGAAAAGGCCCCTACCATCGTTTTTGGTAGGGGCTCACGCGTGCCCCCAGTCGGACTCGAACCGACACTGAATGGATTTTAAGTCCACTGCCTCTGCCAATTGGGCTATAGGGGCTGGCTGTTTAAAAGCCAATAAAACAGTCTAGACCATAACAGTGGCCAACCAAACAGCCCTGCACAGATACCCACGAACCACCCTGTTGGAACTTTTCGCAACGTTTGTTCGTTGTAAAGGGTGTACATCAATTCCAGGTCACTACTCGTGGCGTGGATCCTTTGAAAGGACACCTGACAACGTGCGAAGCAGCAATCCTGTTTTTAAAGACTTAACTGCCAACGGAGGCGCTCCGCAGCAGTACGGAAACCCCTACGGCAACCCCTATGGTGCGGGTGCTGGATTCGGCCAGCAGAACCCGTACCAGCAGTCTCCTTTCGGCGCTGGTGTTGGGCAGCAGCCCGGCTTCCCCGGTGCCGTCGCTCCAGCTGAGCGCGCCATGACTGTCGATGACGTCATTTCCAAAACCGGCATCACCCTCGGTGTCATCATTGCGGTGGCGATCGTTAACTTCTTCATCGGCACTGTCGCCCCCGGGCTTGCCATGGGCCTTGCCCTGATTGGCGCCATCGGTGGCCTGATTACCGTTTTGGTGAGCACGTTCGGCAAGAAGTACGGCTCCGCAGCTGTCACCTTGACCTACGCAGTTTTTGAGGGTTTGCTGGTCGGCGGCATCTCTTACATGTTCGCTTCCATGACTGTCAGCTCTGTTAGCGCAGGCGTCCTCATCGGTCAGGCAGTGCTCGGCACCTTGGGTGTTTTTGCGGGCATGCTCTACGTTTACAAGACCGGTGCTGTGAAGGTCACCCCGAAGTTCACCCGTTTGCTGATGGGCGGCTTCATCGGTGTGCTGGTGCTTATGCTGGGTAATTTTGTTGGCAGCTTCTTCGGCTTCAACGTTTTGCGTGATGGTGGCCCGCTGTCGATCGTGTTCTCACTGGTGTGCATCGGCCTTGCGGCTATGAGCTTCCTTCAGGACTTCGACAATGCCGACAAGCTCGTTCGCGCTGGCGCACCCGCCAAGATGGCCTGGGGTGTTGCACTCGGCCTGGCTGTGACTCTGGTGTGGCTCTACACCGAGATCCTGCGTCTGCTCAGCTACTTCAACAACCGCTAGTAGCGTCACAGACTAAAACCCCGGCCCGTGGTCGGCACCGTGTGTGCCCCACAGACTGGGGTTTTACTTATGCCCTGGCGCGTGATTCCCCTACCCCTCGAGGTGTAGCTGCTCGCTCAAGCCAAAAACGATCCCGTCCAGGATGTCTTTTTCAGAAATCACAAACGATGACGCCGCCCCATCGGTTGCGGCTTGTGCTTCGTCCATGATGGCATCGACGACAATGCAGCCGCCGCCGATCACATCCGCCCGGCCTTCGTGTACCACCGGCTGTGCCGCACGCTGTGCGGCCGTCTGGCGCAGCAGCTGGGCAGTCAGCACGCGCAACGCGTCGAATTCCAGGGTGGAGTTGTGGATCGCCCGCTCGTCATATTCCTCCAAGCCGAGAGCCAGGGCGGACAGTGTGGTGAATGTGCCGGCGCAACCAACAAAGGTGGCGGCCTTCCTCAAGGGAACCGTTTGGCGCACTTCGGCGACCTTCTCTGCGGCAAAGGCGCGCGCGGCGTCAATCTCTGGCTCTGCGGGAGGGTCAGTGTGTAGGATTCGTTCGCTGAGGCGCACGCATCCAATCTGAGCAGAGTGACTGCCTAAGATTTCCGACTCTGTGCCGACGATAAATTCGGTGCTGCCACCACCCAAGTCGATAACACAGAAAGGCCCCTTGTCCGCCGGCAGATCAGCGATAGCACCCCGGAAGGACAATTCGGCTTCCTCAGTACCGGTAATCACCTCGGCACGCGCCCCCGGCACAACCCGGCTAAGGATCTGCTCCGTCATACGGAAAAACTCATGCCGGTTGGACGCATCGCGGGTCGCGGAGGTAGCAACCATCCGAACAGCCGTGACTCTTTCGGCGACCATGGTGTCCGCATAACGCTCCAAGGCGGTGCGTACGCGCCCCAAGGCGGCGTCAGAAAATTTGCCGCTGGCGTCGACGCCCTCGCCCAATCGGACGATCGTCATCTCCCTGCGGATCTGCACGATGTCGGAGGGCTTAGGCCCACGGATTTCGCTGATCAACAGGCGGATGGAGTTGGTACCGCAGTCGACTGCGGCGACCCTGGGTGCACTCGTGGCCATCAGCTGCCCCTTTTTTTTCTCTAGTCTTCAAACAGGCTGGTGTCGATGCCAAGTTCGGCAGCGGTCGGCCAATCGGCGGGAATAGCACTGCCGCGCAGATCGGGATTCTCAGCGGCCAGTGCCACGGCCTCGGTGCCCAAACGGACACGTTCAGGGCCTTCAGCCAACGCATACGCAATGAGTACGTGCAGGCACTTCACCCGATCGGGCATACCCCCGCCGGAGAAATCCGTGCCGAGGTCTTCCATTTCATTGCGCACAGCCAAGAAATGCTCGTGCGCCGCCTGATAATCCGCAGCCAATTCTGCGTCCGAAGCCAAACGCGACGTCATCCATTTCATCACCTGTGCGACCTCCAGGCGGGAGGCCTCTGCAGTCAGGCGGGGATCCGTCAAGTAGTACAGCGTCGGGAAGGGAGTACCGTCATCCAGGCGCGGGCGGGTCTTAACTACACCGGGAACACCATCCGGGCTGCGGTAAGAAATTTCAACGACGCCGCGGGGCTGCCTGCCAAGCTGTTCGGCAACGGTCGCGAGGTCCTGGGGATCGACGTGGGAAGTGTCAGGCATGGGGCTTATTGTCCCAGTGCCGAGCCCCTGTCTGCAACTGCGTCATCCGCACCTGCGACCTGCCCCCACAATTGCTCAAACCAGGGGTCGTGTTTTTCACTCGAAGGGTCACGGCCCTGAGTCGTGTGTTCGCGCTTCATCTCGGGGTCGATGATGCGGTACGCGCTCTCCCCCGGCTGGATTACGCCGAGCCTGTTGCGCGCTTCCTCGCGAATGTAGTCTTCCGATTGATAGCGCTCAATCTCCGCGATGAGCTGCTGCTTTTCTTCCTGCTTGGATTCAATAGCTTGCTGGGCGGTCACAATCGCGTGGCGTTGCTGAAAGTAATTACGCAGAGGCAAAGCGGTGGCAAGCAACATGAGGATCAACACCGCAGCGACAACGAAGATCTCCTTCGGCCCAATCTTAAACGCCGGCCTAGGAGCGCGAATTTTCGGCTGCACCCCAGTGACCTCACGGCGCGCGACAGGTACCGAACTACGGTTGGAGCGCCGCTTCGATGAGGTGTGTGTCCGCCCTGTGGTGGGCCGCTGCTGTAAATCCATGATGCCAACCATCCTAGAAGCATTGGGGGCAGCACAGCGGAAGGCCCGCCCGCGACATTCATCACGGACGGGCCTTGAAGCTGCTAGACGCTAGCTACACCGGCTTACTTGAAGCGGGGGAATGCAGAGCGACCAGCGTAGACAGCGGCGTCACCGAGAAGCTGCTCGATGCGCAGCAGCTGGTTGTACTTAGCGACGCGCTCGGAACGGGCCGGAGCACCGGTCTTGATCTGACCACAGTTCAAAGCAACTGCGAGGTCAGCGATGGTGGTGTCCTCGGTCTCGCCAGAGCGGTGGGACATCATGCAGCGGTAGCCGTTGCGGTGAGCCATCTCAACAGCGTCGAAGGTCTCGGTCAGGGTACCGATCTGGTTGACCTTGACCAACAGAGCGTTGGCGGCCTTCTTCTCGATGCCTTCTGCAAGGCGGGCGGGGTTGGTGACGAAGAAGTCGTCGCCGACGATCTGCACCTTGTCGCCGATCTCGGCGGTCAGGTGGGTGTAGCCCTCCCAGTCGTCTTCCTGCAGCGGGTCTTCGATGGAAACGATCGGGTATTCCTCGATCAGCTTCTTGTAGACCTCGGTCATCTCGGCAGCGGTGTGCTCGCCACCTTCGAAGTTGTAGACACCCTTGTCCTTGTCGAAGAACTCGGAGGAAGCAACGTCCAGTGCGAGGGCGACATCTTCGCCGGGGGTGAAGCCGGCCTTGTTGATAGCTTCGACGATCAGGTCGAGAGCTGCCTTGGTGGAATCAACGGAGGGAGCAAAGCCACCCTCGTCGCCGAGACCGGTGGACAGGCCCTTAGCCTTAATGACGGCCTTGAGGTTGTGGTAGACCTCGGCGCCCATGCGCAGTGCTTCTGCGAAGGTGGGGGCACCGATCGGTGCGATCATGAACTCCTGGACGTCAACGCCGGAGTCAGCGTGTGCGCCACCGTTGACGATGTTCATCATCGGAACGGGAAGGAGGTGAGCGTTGGGGCCGCCGACGTAACGGAACAGCTCCAGGCCAGCGGACTCAGCTGCAGCCTTCGCGGTGGCGATGGAAGCGCCGAGGATAGCGTTAGCACCCAGGCGGGACTTGTTGGGGGTGCCATCCAGGTCGATCATGGCCTTGTCGACAAGGCGCTGGTCATCAGCTTCGAGGCCAGCGAGGGCGTCGGCGATTTCTTCGTTGAGGTTCTCGACGGCCTTCAAGACACCCTTGCCTTGGTAGCGGTCGCCGCCGTCACGCAGCTCGTGAGCCTCGTGCACACCGGTGGATGCGCCGGAGGGAACGCCTGCAACACCGTGAGCACCGTCCTCGAGGAAGACCTCGCATTCGACGGTGGGGTTGCCGCGTGAATCCATGATCTCGCGAGCAAAAACGTGCATGATTTCAGCCACTTGTGGCCTCCTTGATCGTTGTGTAAACCTTCTTGTTCAATTGTTGCACGAATCCTTTGATCGTGATGCCCACCCAGCACAGAAAACCACACAATCGGACACCACTACTGGGGTTTTGATGCAGCTCGAGGCACCAACCGTCCAAAAATGTGGCCTTTCACACCTTTCGACTGTGTGCCCCCGCTGCACACCAGCGCCCTCGCTCGGCGCCGCACCCCCAGAATCCACCCATTGCACGCCACACACTGCGCTACTCTGCGCCACACTGTGTTTTAAGCAGGGGGGTCTTAAGCAGGGGGCTGCCCCATCGCATAAGCATTAGCAGCGTTGCGCACCTTGATCACATAGTCATCAGAATTGTTGTAGGCCCGCACCGCACTCACCCACCCCTCCGGTGTCGCCAGATCACGCTCCGACGCGCACAACAATGTAGCCGCCGAGATCGCGGCGTCATCAATCTGTTGAGGATTTTTGACGCCATCCCCATCCGCATCGCGGCCATACAACGCCCACGAACCAGGAATAAACTGCATCGGGCCCACCGCGCGATCATAAGTGGAATCGGTGTCAATCTCGCCACGGTCGGTGTCTTTGATCTCCGCGAAACCACGAGTCCCATCCAACACGGGGCCCACAATCGGCGGCGTCGCTACCCCATCAGCATCCAACTTGCCGCCACCAAACACACGACCGGAATACGTCCCGTGGCGCGTCTCCACGTAGCCGATCCCAGCCAACGTCGTCCACCGAAGATGACAACCAGGCGTGGCCGCATCAATAATCGCCGTCGCATTCGCATACGCATTCAACGCCTGCACCGAAATGCCCGTCTCTTCCGACAACGGCTGCGACCAATCGGTGAACTGCTGGGCAGTACGCCCGGGGCCATTGATATCGACCGAAGGCAAAGCAGCGCCCGCAGCCGGAGGCACATCATCCGGAACAGGCTCAAGGTGGCGAATCGGATTAACCCCACGCCCAATCACGACAAGCCAACCAGCCAAGACCAACAGCAACAATGGAACAACCACCAACGCCACTGCTGCCGCGCACCCTCTTGACCTCATAGGGGCACATCATACTGCGCCGAACGCTCCGCCACACTGTCACCTCCTCCCCCACAAGTGCCTACTGTGACCGAGCGCGCAGAACACAGGCTTGACATATCGGTTAAGCTAGGTGCCACCAACCCTGACCAACAGCAGATAAGGATAATCTGTATGTCTCGCTTTACCCGTGCCAGCCTGGCACTCGCCGCAATGACTGTCGCCGGCACGATGGCAACAGCACCTGCACAGGCCGCATCCGCTTCGGTGACCACCTACCTGATGGGCAACGGCACCATCTCCACCGTCACCTGCCCGGACCTCAAGAGCTTCCTGACCGACAACGAGATCGACACCAAGGACAAGAAGTACGACACCCGCGCCGAGCTCTACAAGGCTCTGGACAAGAAGTCCACCACCCTGGGTATCAACCTGGGTGTCGCAAATGTCACCGCCAACCAGATTGACGGGCTGTCCGACCGGGCAGTGCAGTGCAAGTTCGTCCACGACGACTCCAACGACTTCCCCACCCTGTCCTCCAAGGACAGTGTCCAGGGCAAGATCTTCGGCCCCCTGCTGGAGATCCTGAAGGTCATCAAGCCGCTGCTTGACCAGATCACCCGCCTGATCAACGCCACCAACCTCCTGGCTGGCTAAGCTTTCGACATTCGGAAGCTTCATCCGCAGTGCCCGCGCACTGCCTGAGCGTGTAGTCCACGCCGCCCCATCACTTCTGGGGTGGGTGGGTTACACGCTTTTTGCTTTATTCCACAGTCGTTGCTGCTCGGCCTCCGGCACTATCTCGGTTGTGCCGTCAAACAGGTAGGGTGCGCGCGCACGCATTTTGTTGTTGAAGGATTCCGCGACGTCATTAAACGTGAAGGCTTCGCGCCGGCGGGCGATCTCTGCATGGAAAAGCACCTGCAGCAAAATGTCGCCGAGTTCGTCGCACATGTCGCTATCGTCAAAGTAGCTGCGTCGGGTTTCTGCTGCGCGCACGGCTTGGGCGAACTCTTGTGTTTCCTCTTCCAGGTAGGGGATGAGGCTCGCGTGGGTTTGTTTCTGCTCCCACTCCCCTATATCGAGGGCACGGCTGATGGTCTCCTGCGCCTGCTCAATGGGGGTTTGTTGGATTGATGACGCCGCGGTGATGGCGCGCGACGGACACACGATGACGTGACTGTCGGCGGCTGTCGCCTCCGCGAACAATGCGCTCGAATCATCGGTGGTGACAAGCAGCTGGGCATCACTGACATCGCACACGGTAGTGGCACCGAGGTCGGCGATCGCCCAACGCACCCTGATGGGGACTTCATCGGTGTAGGCGACTGTGCTGGTAGTGCCGGTGATAAATGCTAGGGCTTCGATAGGGATCTGGTTGGGACAGCGGGGGTCGAGCAACAGCACGGGCATGCGAGTGATCTTAGACCCTCCACATGTGGGATCGTCGATAGCCCCTTTTCGCGGGTATTCGCACGGGTACTGTGGGCTTGTGCGCTGCATGACATTAGTCATACCGAGTTGACCACTGTTTCCTATAGCAACGGTATAAGTACCGGATACGACTCTGTGCGTTCGCAGACTGCCGAGGAGGCAGATCACAGATGCACAAAAATGTGATGGAGAGACTTTCTGAACGTGGTAGCCATAGCCTATTCTTTGATTGGAGCAGAACAGGCTAGCCTGCTTCACCACAGATAAGGAACCATTTACATGTTTGTAGCTAACGCACTCATCGGTTTACGCGAGGGCCTCGAAGCGTCGATGATCGTCATGATCCTCGTCGCCTTCCTGGTTAAAGGAGACCGTCGACAGCAGTTGAAGTGGGTATGGCTCGGCGTAGCAGCCGCACTCGCCACGACGACTGCCGTGTTTGTCATCATCCAATTCGGCACCAAGACACTGACCAGCACGGGCCAGGAACTAGTAGGCGGCATCGCATCACTGATTGCTGTCGGCTTGGTTACCTGGTTGTTGCTGTGGATGCGCACCGCTAGTGCCACTATATCGGCTGAGCTGCAAGGAAAACTGGATAAGGCGGTCGCTATCGGCCCCTTCGCTGTCGTACTGGTTGCGTTTACCGCAGTCGTACGCGAAGGCATCGAGACCGCCCTATTGGTGTTTGATTCTTTCACCGGCGGCACCCTCGCAACTCCCTTCTTGGGGTTGATGACGGGCATCGTTGCCTCTGTTGTTCTTGCCATGCTGATGTACCGCGGCGCTATTCGCATCAACCTGAGTGTCTTTTTCCGGGTGACCGGAATTTTGCTGATTGTCGTCGCCGCAGGCATCCTGCGCTACGGCATTACTGATCTCCAGGAAGCCGGCGTTGTGCCGGGTCTTGGAAACCTCGCTTTTGATATTTCCCACGTGTTGGTGCCCGGCACTCCCGTCGCCACACTGGTTGAAGGCATCTTCAACCTGGTGCCAGCCCCAACGACTGCATCAATGATCGGGTGGGTCATCTACCTGATTGTTGCTTTGGCGCTGTTCCTGCGCCCGGTTGCACCCCCTAAGGCTGTTTCGACTTCAGCCCCCCACGCCGGTGAACACCACCGTGTAACGTAAGCACTATAAACAATTCTTAGGAGAACTCCAGTGCGCAAGTCCATTTCTCTTCTTGCCTTGGCCACCATGCCTTTGGCTCTGGCTGCGTGTGCAGATAAGGCTGATGAAGCCTCCACCACCACCTTCACCGTGAAGGCCAACGATTCTGCTTGTGAAGTCAGCGGCGATTCCGCCGAGACCGGCACCTCCGTTTTCGAGGTCACCAACGACGGCAGCAAGACCACCGAGTTTTATGTCTACACCTCCGGCGGCCGCGTGGTCGGCGAGGTCGAAAACATTGGTCCCGGCAGCACCCGCAAGTTGACTGTCCAGATCACCGATCCGGGCGACTACACCTTGACCTGTAAGCCCGGCATGGTCGGCGAAGGTATTTCCCAGCAACTGAAGGTCACTGGCGAATCCAAGTCCGCCACTGAGGGTGACGCAGTGCTGACTGAGGCCGTCGACGGCTACGTCGCCTACGTCCGCTCCCAGGTCGGCAGCTTGAAGGAGCAAACCTCCGAGTTCGTCGGCGCTATCGAAAAGGGCGATGTGGAGGCTGCCAAGGCACTGTTCCCGATTGCCCGCACCCCCTACGAGCGCATCGAGCCCGTCGCCGAGTCCTTCCCCGACGATCTCGATCCCCGCATCGACCGGCGTGAGGCTGATCTCGAGGACGGCCAGACCGTTGACGACTGGTCCGGCTTCCACAAGATCGAAAAGGACTTGTGGGTCGGCGGCGCCATCACTGAGGAAACCAAGCAGACTGCTCGCCAGCTGTACAAGGACGTCGAGGAGCTCGACGAGGGCGTGAACTCCCCGGATTACAAGATCACCCCCGCCCAGATCGCAGGTGGCGCCCAGGAGCTTCTGGACGAAATCACCACCAGCAAGATCACCGGCGAAGAGGACATCTTCTCCGGCACTGACCTCTACGATTTCCAGGCCAACCTTGATGGCTCCAAGGCTGCTATTGCCTCCCTCGAGAAGGCTATCAACGAGCGCGATGCCGACCTGCTCAAGGAGATCAACAAGCGCTTCGACAATGTTCAGAAGCTGCTTGATCGCTACCGCGAGGGCGACGGTTTCGTCGACTACAACAAGGTCACTGAGCCTGAGCGCAAGGAGCTGGCAACGGCTATCGACGCGCTGACCGAGAAGGTCGCCAAGGTTCAGCAAGTCGTCGCTAACTGATAGATGAGGGTCGTCATGAACGAAAAGTCTCTGTCCCGCCGTGGTTTCCTCACAGGCGCGGGCTTGGGTGTTGCCGGTGTCGCAGGTTTCGCTGCGATGCCCGCAGACTCCTCCGAGCCCAAAGCCCATGCGGGAAATAGTTCGCAGATTGTTCCCTTCAATGGTGCCCATCAGGCTGGCATTGTGACGCCTGCGCAGGACCGCATGCACTTTGTTGCTTTCGATGTTCTCGAAGGCACAACGCGTGAGGACCTGATCGAGTTGTTGAAGAAGTGGACAGTTATGGCCCGCCGTATGTCCGCAGGTAAAGAGGCTGTTGAGGACGGCGCCACCGGCCTCGGTGATGTTGCAGTCCCCCAGGACACTGGCGAAGCACTCGACCTTCCTCCATCAAACCTGACGATCACGGTGGGCTTCGGCCCCTCGTTGTTTGACGACCGTTTCGGTTTAGCATCCAAAAAGCCCGAACAGTTGCGGGATCTGCCGCACTTCCCCGGCGACCAACTGGTTGCCGAGCAATCCCGCGGTGATTTGTGCATCCAGGCGTGCGCCGACGACCCCCAGGTCGCGGTTCACGCGGTGCGTGTTCTGGCTAAGGCCGGTGTCGGCATGGTCGTGATTCGTTGGTCGCAGCTGGGTTTCGGCCGCACCTCTTCCACCTCCAGTGCGCAGAAGACGCCGCGTAACCTGTTCGGGTTTAAAGATGGCACCAACAACCTAAAGTCCGAGTACACCAAGCTCATCGACGAGCACGTGTGGGTCAAACAGCCCTCGTGGATGGATGGCGGCACGTTCCTGATCACCCGCCGCATCCGCATGCTCATTGAGAACTGGGATCGTCAAATCTTGGCGGAACAGGAGGCCACCTTCGGGCGCGACAAGCGCAGCGGGGCCCCCTTGGGCCGCGAGGACGAATTCGACGAGTTACCCTTGGACGAGTACGTCGGCACGGAGGGCCCCATCATCCCCAATGACGCCCACGCGCGTCTGGCTCACTTTTCTCAAAACGATGGTGGCCGGATGTTGCGCCGCGGCTACAACTTTGTGGATGGTTCGGATGGCTTCGGCCACTTGAACGCAGGGTTGTTCTTCATCGCTTTCGTTGCTGATCCGGATCGGGATTTCATCACGATTCAGAACAACTTGTCGAAAAACGACAAGATGAATGAGTACGTCCGCTACGAATCCTCAGCGATTTTCGCCTGCCCTCCGGGCACGCGGAATAACTCGCAGTGGTGGGGCCAAACCCTGTTTACTTAAACGACAGGCTTAAGGCCACCGCTGTACCGAGCGCTCCACCCATGAAAACTTGTGGGTGGAGCGCTTTGTCGTTGTCTCCCTAGTCGCGTCTAGTCGACACCCAGTAAGGCCTGCGCGGTCTCTCCCACCCATTGGAGTAGTTCGACGTCGCGCAGGGTGGGGTCGGTGATTTTGTTGCCGGTCTTCGGGAAGGGAAGCACCACTGTTTTCGCAGCGGCACGATAGGTGGCCCCGGGGAACAAACGCTTGAGCCGGACTTGGCGGGAATCCGGCAGTTCCACCGGGTGCATCTTGATGCGGGTGCCTTGCACGCCGACATCGTTCACCCCGAGCGGTCGGATGCTGTTGCGCAGCTGGGCGAGACTGAATAATCTGCTGACCTCGGTGGGTAGAGGCCCGTAGCGGTCGATGAGTTCCTCGGCGATAAGATCCAGGTCGTCATCGGTGTTGGACTGGGCGAGCTTGCGATAGATCTCCAGGCGCAGGCGTTCTGATGCCACATACTGCTCTGGAATGTGCGCGTCGACGGGTAGGTCGATGCGGATTTCCCGGGGCTCCTTATCGGTTCCGTCGACGGGCGTTCCGTCGGCGAGCGCACGGTAGGCCTGCACGGCGTCACCAACAAGCCGCATGTACAGGTCGAAGCCGACGCCTGCGATGTGGCCGGATTGCTCGGCACCAAGCACATTGCCGGCACCGCGCATTTCGAGGTCTTTCATCGCCACGGCCATGCCAGCACCCAGATCATTGTTTTGGGCGATGGTGGCCAGGCGGTCGTAGGAGTTTTCGCTTAGGATCGCGCCTTTGGGGTAGAGGAAGTAGGCGTATCCGCGTTCACGGGATCGGCCCACGCGTCCGCGCAGCTGGTGTAGCTGCGATAGGCCCATGTGGTGGGCGTTTTCCACGATCAGGGTGTTGGCGTTGGAAATATCTAGGCCGGTTTCGACGATGGTGGTGCACACCAGCACGTCGTATTCGCGGTTCCAGAAGCCTTGGACGGTTTGCTCGAGTTGTTCCTCGCTCATCTGGCCGTGTGCGACGACAATTCGCGCTTCCGGCACAAGGTCGCGCAGCTCCCTGGCACGTTTGTCGATGGTTTTGACCTTGTTGTGTACATAGAACACCTGGCCATCGCGCAGTAATTCTCTGCGTATTGACGCCGCGATGTGTTTTTCTTCCTGCTGACCGACATAGGTGAGCACGGGGTGGCGGTCTTCTGGTGGGGTGAGGATGGTGGACATTTCTCGGATGCCCGCCATCGACATTTCCAGGGTGCGCGGGATGGGGGTCGCGGACATGGTGAGCATGTCCACGGCGGAGCGCAGTGCTTTGATGTGCTCCTTGTGTTCCACACCGAAGCGCTGCTCTTCATCGACGACGACCAGGCCAAGGTTTTTCCACTGCACGCCGGTTTGCAGCAACCGGTGGGTACCGATGACTATGTCGACGGTGCCGTCAGCCAGGCCGGCGAGGGTTTCTTTGGCTTCGCGTGTGCTGGTGAACCGAGACAGGCCGCGGATCGTCAGGGGGAAGCCTTCTGTGCGGCTGGTGAAGGTGGCGAGGTGCTGCTGGGCGAGCAGCGTGGTGGGGACCAACACCGCGACTTGCTTGCCGTCCTGGACTGCTTTGAATGCTGCGCGGACAGCCACTTCGGTTTTGCCGTATCCGACGTCGCCGATGACGACGCGGTCCATCGGCACGGGTTTTTCCATGTCTTCTTTGACTGCGTCGATGGCCAGCATTTGGTCTTCGGTTTCGACGAAGGGGAAGTTGTCTTCCATTTCGCGCTGCCATGGGGTGTCCGGCGCGAAGGCATGCCCGGGTGCGGCTTGGCGCTTGGCGTAGAGTTCGACCAGTTCACCGGCGATTTCGCGAACTGCGGCGCGGGCTTTCTTTTTGGTGTTTTTCCAATCCGATCCGCCCATTTTGGACAGTGCTGGGCTTTCGCCGCCGACGTATCGGGACAGCATGTCCAGCGAGTCCATGGGGACGTAGAGCTGGTCTGGCGGGCCGCCGCGGCGCGAAGGGGCGTATTCAAGCACGACATATTCGCGGCGGGAGGTCTCGTCTCCAGCAGTGATGGTGCGTTCGGTCATCTTCACAAAACGCCCGATGCCGTGGGTGTCGTGGACGACAAGATCGCCGGTTTGCAGCGCCAGTGGGTCGACTTTGTGTCGTTTGCGGGCGGGGCGTCGTTTCGCACCGGTGAGGTCGCCGACGCGGTTGCCGGTCAGGTCGGTTTCGGTGATGACCACCAGTGGCGCTGCGTAGCCTTTGGCATTGTCCGCGATGATGCCGGCGTGGTTGAGTGCGTGATACAAGGTGACGTGCCCTGGCTTAGGCGCGCTAGGTTTGGAGGGCACGTAGGTGGGGATGCCCGCCTCGGTGAAGCGCTGCTTCATGCGTTTGATGGTTGCGGCTGCCGGCGCGATAAATGCTGCGGCTCCCCCATCATGCGTGTGCGCCTTCAGGGTGGCCATCAGCGCTTCGATGGCTTTGAGATCACCGTGCGGTGCCGGCGGCAGTTGGGGCTCAAGCGGCAGGAAGTTCCCGGACTCGTGGTCCAGGGTTGCCCCCATGCCCGTGGGGTCTAGTGTCCAATAGTGCCCGCCGCGTTCCATGGCGTTGCGTTCCAGCGATTCAAGGCTGCGGTAGCTTGCTGCCGACAAATCCAGTGTTGACGTCGCGATCGGTCCCTCTGCGCCCATCGCTGCGGCTTCCCAGGCTGCCGCCAGGAATTCTTCATCGGTTTGCTGCAGGTCGTGGATGCGTGTTCGTACTTTTTCCGGCGCCACGACCACCGTGTAAGAGCCCTCGGGCAGCAGCTGAGGCAGGGTCCGATATTCGGCATCCGTCAGTGCGGGGATGAGGGTTTCCATTCCATCGGTGTACATCCCCTCTCCGATCTTGGTCAGCAGCTCCGCCAACGACGGGTTGCCGGCGTGCTCGCGTGCCAAATCCTGGGCGCGAGCCGACACGGCGTCATCAATTAATAGGGTGCGGCAGGGGTAGACCTGAACCTCGCGTAACTCCTCACCCTCAGGGAGCGTTAACGTGCGCTGATCGGCGACGGAAAACGGGCGGAGGTCTGATACCTCATCGCCCCAAAACTCCACGCGGACAGGGAAATCAGCGGTGGTCGGAAACACGTCAATAATGCCGCCGCGGGTCGCGAACTCGCCGCGCTTAGCCACCAAATCCACATGATGATAACCCGCATGCGTCAAACGATCCGCCAGGCCAAGGCACTCCTGATCAACGCGCAACTCGATCACCTTGATCGCAGTGTCGACAATGGGCTGGCTCAACGCCCTAGCTGCCGCCACAACCACACGACACTGTCCGGCACCCAACCGATCCAGTACACGCGCACGATGACCAACAATGTCCACCCCCGGGCTCAAACGCTCATGCGGCAACGTCTCCCAACTAGGAAACAAATCCACCACATCCCCCAACATCGAAGACAACTCCGACGCCAGATCCTCCGCCTCACGACCATTAGCCGTAACAACCAACACCGGCCTATCCTGCGCACCCGCCATCACACCAACAAGCCACGGGCGCACCTGCTCAGGGCCAGTAATCGCCAACCGCTGCTCATCCAAATTCGGGACAATGCCCTTAAACGTCGTCGACGAGGCCACAGCCTTCAACAACCCCGACAACGGAGCCTTCACAGCCATAGAGAAAGCAGCAGTCACAACAACAATCCTTAAAGATCTTCAGACAACACCGGATGCGACTCCATCCGGGCCAAACCATTCCAGCATAGGTTAACGATGTGGGCAGCCACGGCCTCCTTATCAGGAGTACGCACATCCAACCACCACTGCGCAGTCATACTGACCATCCCCACCAGCGCCTGACCATACAACACCGCAGTATCCGGATCCAGGCCCAACCGCATGAACGCCTCACCCAAAATGTGCGACACCTGCCCCACGGCGTCATTAAGCAACGTCGCATAACCACGATCCCCACCTTGCGGCACATCGCGCACCAAAATCTGAAAACCGTCCGTATGCTCCTCCACATACGTCAACAAAGCCAACACGGCCTGCTCAATACGCGTCCGGCTACGCCCCTTAGCCAACGCCTGGGTAATCACCTCCTGCAAACGCACCATCTCGCGGTCCACCACCACCGCATACAAGCCCTCCTTGCCCCCAAAGTGGTCGTACACCACAGGCTTGCTGACACCCGCACGCGCCGCAATTTCCTCAACACTCGCGGCGTCATAACCCCGCGCAGCAAACACACTACGACCAACACTAATGAGCTGCTCACGACGTTGAGAGCCCGACATCCTCTGCCTAACCATAGACAAGACCCTACAGTGTGAGCTATAGTCTTAGGCGCGCAATGCCCGCAACGCCCCTCACAGGTGGCATACGTAGGCACTCGCGCAATTCCCCATGGTGTAATTGGCAACACTACGGTTTTTGGTACCGTCATTCTTGGTTCGAGTCCAGGTGGGGAAGCAACACTCCTGCTCCCCAAAAGCAACCGACACGCACCGTGGCCGACCTTTTGGGGAGCAGTTCGCGTTAGGGGTACCGTGGTGTGTGTTCAACGTGTTCAACCAGACGAATTCGCGATCGGAGCCACACTGTCTATGAGCAATGTCGCTGTAGTCATCCTCGCCGCCGGTGCCGGCACGAGAATGAAATCCACCACCCCCAAAATGCTGCACAGCGTAGCCGGCCGCACCATGCTGGCCCACGCACTACATGCCGCCGCCGGGCTGAAACCCCAGCACCTCATCACTGTTGTGGGCCACGGGCGCGAACAAGTCCTACCAGCCATCGACGCTGAAACTGCAGCCCTGCGCGACTACGGGGTAGATACGGTTGCCACCGCCACCCAGGAACAGCAAAACGGCACCGGTGACGCCGTCGCCTGCGGCCTCGCAGAACTCCCCGAGGATTTCGACGGCACTGTCCTGGTCACCACCTCCGACGTGCCGATGCTCAACAGTGACACCCTCGCCGGCCTGCTCGCCGAACACAACGCCAAACCCCGCGCAGCCGTCACCGTGCTCACCGCCACCGTGGATGCACCCCGCGGCTACGGCCGTATCGTCCGCTCCGTCGACGGCGAAGTCATGCGCATCGTCGAAGAAAAAGACGCCACCGACGACATCCGCGCCATCACCGAAGTCAACTCTGGTGTCTACGCCTTCGACGCCGAACTCCTCCGCCACGCCCTCACCCGCCTAGACACCAACAACGCCCAAGGCGAGTTCTACCTCACCGATGTCATCAGCATCGCCCGCGAACTCGACCGCACCGTCCGCGGCCACCGACTTGATGACGCCGCGTTGGTCGCCGGCGTCAACGACCGCGTACAGCTCGCCGCCATGGGCAAAGAAATGAACCGCCGCATCTGCGAAAAGGCCATGCGCGGCGGGGCCACCATCATCGACCCCGACACAACCTGGATCGATATTGATGTCGAGATCGGACGCGACGTCATCATCCATCCCGGCACCCAACTCAAAGGCTGCACCACCATCGCGGACAACTGCGAAATCGGGCCCGACACCACACTCATCGACATGGAAGTCCACGAAGGCGCATCCGTCATCCGCACGCATGGGTCACTGTCCGTCATCGGTAAAGACGCCACCGTCGGCCCCTACACCTACATCCGCCCCGGCACCGAGCTCGGCGAAAAGGGCAAACTCGGCGGATTCGTCGAAGCGAAGAACGCCAAGATCGGCCGCGGCTCGAAAGTTCCGCACCTCACCTACATTGGTGATGCAACCGTCGGGGAAGAATCCAACATTGGCGCCTCCAGCGTCTTCGTCAACTACGACGGCGTCAACAAGCACCACACCACTATTGGGGATCACGTACGCACCGGCTCCGATACGATGTTTATCGCACCAGTCACCGTCGGCGACGGCGCCTACTCCGGCGCAGGTACAGTGATCAGGGAAGACGTACCGGCCGGGGCACTCGTCGTGTCCGGCGGTAAACAACGCAATATTGAAGGATGGGTCGAGGCCAAACGCCCCGGCACGCCCGCTGCCGAAGCCGCAGCTAGGGCACAACAGCGAGCACAACAGTAGGAAGGCTGAACGTGATGACTGACAACTGGGTGGACAACAAACGCAACCTGATGCTCTTCTCAGGGCGCGCACACCCCGAACTCGGTGAAGCCGTCGCCAAGAACCTTGGCATCGACCTCACCCCCATGACCGCACGGGACTTCGCCAACGGCGAGATCTTCGTCCGTTTCGAAGAATCCGTCCGCGGCTGCGACGCCTTCGTCCTGCAGTCCCACACCCAGCCGCTGAACAAGTGGCTGATGGAACAGCTCATCATGATCGACGCCCTAAAGCGCGGCTCCGCCAAGCGCATCACCGCGATCCTGCCCTTCTACCCCTACGCCCGCCAGGACAAGAAGCACCGCGGCCGCGAGCCGATTTCCGCGCGCTTGGTCGCCGACCTGCTCTACGCTGCTGGTGCCGACCGCATCGTGTCTGTCGACCTGCACACCGACCAGATCCAGGGCTTCTTCGACGGCCCCGTCGATCACATGCACGCCATGCCGATCCTGACGGACTACATCAAGAAGAACTACAGCCTCGACAACATTGCTGTGGTCTCCCCCGATGCTGGCCGCGTGAAGGTTGCCGAAAAGTGGGCCAACATTTTGGGCGACGCTCCCCTGGCGTTCGTCCACAAGACCCGCAGCGTGGATGTTGCCAACCAGGTTGTTGCTAACCGTGTCGTCGGTGATGTCACCGGCCGCACCTGTGTCCTGCTCGACGACATGATCGACACCGGCGGAACCATCGCAGGTGCCGTTGGTGTTCTGCGCGACGCCGGTGCGAAGGACGTCATCATTGCCTGCACCCACGGTGTGTTCTCTGATCCGGCTCGCGAGCGTTTGTCGCAGTGCGGTGCGAAGGAAGTTATAACCACCGATACGCTGCCGCAGAACACTGAGGGCTGGGACAACCTGACCGTGCTGTCGATTGCGCCGCTGCTGGCCAAGACCATCCGTGAGATCTTCGAAAACGGCTCTGTGACCACCCTGTTTGAGGGCCAGGCCTAGCTTTATGTAGAGCCTTGTGCACTGCCTTTGTAGGTTGTGCGCTGTGTGGTCCCGCCTCATCGGCGGGGCCACTTTTTTATGCCAGGGGATGCTTGGGGTGTACACGTTGGATGCTTGGGGTGTGCACGTTTTTCGGCAGCGAGCCTCCTTCAAAATTTTCGACCTGGGAAAACGCGAAAACCACGGGCTCGCTGCCGAAATCTGTGCACGCTTGACGCGGTGCGGCGACTGCGGAGACAGACCAACGCGCGCACGGGCGACGCGTTGCGGCCGGGTGCCAGGTGCGGAACGCTGGGGCTATGGGGTTTAGGCGGGGCAATGGGTTGCGGCTCCATCTTAGGATTGTCTTATGCGAGTGCTTAATGTCGGTGCCGCCAGGAGGCTGTCAGCTGTTGCGTCCTTGTGCACGGTGAGGCTTGTCGTGAGTTCATGCGGGATGGTGACCATCACCCCGAAGAACGCTGGGGAACCTACTGCCGGGACGCTGACCGGTCTTCCGTCTCCGGCAGAGACGGCCGCAACCGACCAGCCCTCGACTGCGAACGAGAGCGCACAAACCAGCGCCAAGGAGCAAGGCGCCAACGAACAGGCAAGCAAACAAACACCTCTCCAGCAGGGTGCTCGGCTGCCCCGCGAGGTTCGCGAGCGTCGGGGTGCGCGGGTTCATCGCGGGTTCATCGCGGGTGGGTGGCCCATCGATTGGTGTGTGCGTGTTGTGGTTGTGTTCGTGCGTTGTTAGGGCGTTGCGTGCCATGTGTCCTCATTCATCACAAGTGGTTGTGCAAGGTCACGGCTGCTTCGCAGTGCCCTCTGGGGTGTTCTGCGGTCGCAGTTGGCCTTGTTTATGTGTTGTTTTGATTTGAGAACGCGTTCCGAATACAAGTCGCACGGCGAACCGCTTTAGTTCCCGACCCGCATATTTTTGTCGCTCCACTTTGAATCACAGACCGGCAGGGTGTATTATTTTTCAGGTCTCGGCGAGGGCGCCGCCACGCAGCGCAGCACCATGCACACCGCATAGCGCACGTACTGTACAACGGTTGCCGTTATCGACGCGATTTGAATCTTTGTAAGCCTGCGAAGACTCGACGAGATATCCGAGTCCTGCGCGGGCTTTCGTTGTTTCACCCCTGGTGGGCTCAGCCCCAGCCACACGGTGTGCGACGTGATGCGCAGGCGACAACGTTACACCCCGGCGGCGTCATCAATGCTGTTCACAGCCGATGCGCACACCGGGAAACTAATACCTGTGAGGAGACTTTCATGTCTAACCAAGCTATCGCCCTTGAGGCTGCCGTCCGTAAGGAATTCGGCAAGGGTGCTGCCCGCCGTGCACGCCGCGCCGGCCAGATCCCCGTGGTCGTTTACGCCAACGAGTTCGAGCCCCTCCACATCCTGGTTGACCGCCTCGACTTCACCGCGATCATCCGTAACCACGGCACCAACGCTGTTGTTTCCCTCGACATTGAGGGTGAGAAGCAGCTGGCCATGATCAAGTCTGTGGACCAGAACGTACTGACCTTCAACATCGACCACGCTGACCTGCTTGCTATTAAGCGCGGCGAAAAGGTCGAGGTCGACATTCCTGTCGTTCACACTGGCGAGATCGCTTCCGGCGCAATGCTCATGCAGGACGCAGAGACCATCCGCGTTGAAGCTGACGTTATGAACATTCCGGAAGAGATCGTCCTCGACGTTGAGGGCATGGAGATCGGCTCCACCATCACCGCTGGCGACGTTCAGATGCCTGGCGGCTGCACCCTGGTCGATGATCCGGAGATGCTGATCATCAACGTTGTTGTTCCTGAGGTCGCTGACGTTCCCGAAGAGGGCGGGCAAGAAGACGGCACCGAAGATGACGCCGCTGAGGTCGAGGAGACTTCCGCAGCTGACGAGTAAGCCTTCTTGCGCTTACTCCCCTTTGGGTGTTGACGCCGCGTCTACCGTTTGGTGGGCGCGGCGTTTCGCTGTTTGCAGGTGGGGTTAGGGTTTGCGGGTGGTCTGGTAGTACCGGGTGGGGTGGGCAGGCGGTACGAACTAGCGGTGCCGGATGGGGCGGGCAGGCGGTACGAACTGGCGGTGCCGGGGCGGCAGAGTCCGGGGTGGCACAGTCTGCAGTCGGCGACCGGTGCGGGGGCGATGCCGGTGCCGGGTTTTGCCAAGCAGGGTGCAGTACTGGGGCAGCAGATGCGCCGGGGGCGCACAGTCTGCAGTCTGCAGTTGGCGACCGGTGCGGGGTTGATGCCGGTGCCCGGGGAGGGCGCACTGGGGGACGCGTGTAAGATGCACTGGTTCTGGCAGATTTGCACCTGGCACTCCCATTTCCCCAGGTCGCTCTTTTTAAAGGTGCAAATTTGCCCAAACCAGTGCACGCATCCCACCCACGCCCCACACGCACCTCACCCACGCCCCAGACGCACCCCGCTCACGCCCCATCCTCAGATGCCCAACCGTACAAAAAACCGGCAGATTTACCTCCCCCTCCCCTATTTCCGCAGGTCACTCTCCCCCAAAACCCAAATCTGCCGGTTTTTTGTACTTAGCTCGAAGAATCACAGGCGCATGACGCTAAAGAAGGCTTGCCCCGAGACCACTTTGGAATCGGGGCAAGCCTTCTGTTGCGAGAAGCTGAGCTACTGAATTGTGCAGTTCTTTACGAATGCATTGAAGCCGTCGAAACCATCACCGATGCCGGTGACGGTCGCAGTTCCTCCAGGAGTGAGAGAGCCTGCACGGTCCAGCTCAGAGTCTTCGAGCCTGCAGGAAACGCTTGCGATACCGTCGCTCGGCCCATCGAGGGTGAGGTGGTAGCTGCCAAAGGTTTCGTTGACGCTGTCTACTGTGCCGGTGACTTCGAGTTTCTTGCCCTTGTATTCCTTGTCGGCTGCGATCTCATTGGTGTCGTAAGCTGCAACATAATCCACAGCGCTAATTGCGATAGCGGGGGAATCATCTGCGACAGCCTCGGCACTACTGGAGCTGCTGCTCGACGATGCAACGCTGTCCGAGACAGAATTCCCGATGGCGGCCATGCAACCACCGATTCCTAGCAGAAGGAGGATGCCCAATACGAGAGGGATGAGGCAGCCGGGGCGCTTATACCAGGGAGCCTTCGGTGCCTGGACATACACGACCTGCTGTTCGGGATTGGGTTGGGTGGGGGGATTTTCTTGGCTCATTCGGCCGCACACCTTCCATGGTTTTGTTTACGATGGAGCATCACCCTGCCTATGGTGGACACAGGCATCATGCGGTCAGCGTATGATGAGCAGCGACCTCGTGATCAAATGGGGCGATACGCTGAGATTTCTCCAGCTTTTATGGAAGGCTAGCAGCGATCCCCCCCCCCGCCAGTTTTAGCGTGCTAAAAACATTAAACCAGCGCTGAGCTGCTATTTTCGCTGCACGGATCGGCATATTTTTACCCCCGGGGGTACTTTCATATCGGCCCTGCGGTATCCCATAGACTCAATACGCACCGTAGATGACAGCTTGCGCCTGCCCCCGGTCCCGTTCTCACGTTTGAGACACTGATTCCGCCGATATTTTCACAGATTATGGGAAGACCTACCGCTTATAATTGAGCGTAATTCGCAGGCGTCGTTGAGGGTGAGGAGAACCAAGGTGACTGACACAAGAAGCGCCATAGATAAAGCCTTCAGCCTGCTCCGCAGTTTTTCAGCTGAAGACGCGAGCGGAGTCGGAGTAAGCGAACTTGCCCGCCGCGCAGACTTATCGAAATCAACCGCACACCGCATTCTGGCCGCGCTCGTCGAAAACGATGCTGTGGAGCGAAGCGGAAATGTCTACCGTTTGGGCACCCTCTGCTACGACTTAGTGTCGAACCCCGAGAATGAATATCACAATACCTTTTCGGAATTGTTAACACCCTATCTAGCAGCACTGTTCGAGCAGACTCGCCACACAGTTCACTTGGCATATCTCTATGGCAATCAGGTTGCTTATATCAACAAGCTCTTTACTACTCGCCGGATTTCTTCACCTTCAAGGATCGGCGGACGAGCCCCTGCATATTGCACGGGTGTAGGAAAAGCGATGCTTGCCTGGGACCAGCCCCGAGCAAAATCGGTCGTTGAGTCCGGCCTGCACCCATGGACTCCCTACACCATCACCGACCCCAACGAATTTTGGGAAGAGCTACAGCGTATCCGTGCCGAAGGCTTCGCCTACGACAATCAGGAAATTACTCTCGGGCTTTCCTGCGTCGCTGCACCGATTCTCGGTCAAAATAACGTGCCGGTAGCCGCTCTGTCCGTGTCCGGCGCTTCCGGTGTTTTTCGATCATCTGATTTCATTGGCCCACTCAAGCGTGTAAGTGCTGCGGCATCTAAAGCAGTACTGGCGGTGCAGCGCAGTCAAAGTAACGGTTAATACTGCAATTCAGATGCCTCCTAACTAGGCTTCACCGAACGGCCCCCTTCCTCGTTTAACGCTTAGCAATCGAATAATCGCGCGTAAAACAAGCCACGCTGCGGCGCTGCTCTCTCGCCAGACCCGCGAGTGAAGTGTTCCTCACAGTGGAACACTGGTGAGACATCACCCCATATCCCCCAATAGTGTGTGATTTACGCAACCGCACTTTTGAAGGAGGATTTCAGTGACTCACGCGCAACATGACGTTAACGTCACCGGCATTGAAAACCTGATAGACCCGGTGGGCGGCTACGTCTCCGGCAAAATTTTTCATGACGCCGATATCTACGAGCAGGAACTCCAAACGGTCTGGCAAAAAACTTGGGTCTTCCTAGCCCATGACTCAATGCTTCCGAAAAAAGGAAACTACATCCAGACCTACATCGGTGAAGATCCCGTGATTGTCTGCCGACAAAAAGATGGCTCCGTAAAAGCCTTTCTGAATCAGTGCCGTCACCGTGGCATGCGAATCTGCCGTGCCGACCGGGGCCTCGCTAAAGGATTCATGTGCTCCTTCCACGGATGGGCTTACGGACTAGATGGCACGCTTCTCGACATTCCACACGAGGACACTGCGTACCCGCAAGGCATGGACAAAACGAAACTTTCAGCTATCCAAGTGCCGCGGATTGAAAACTATAACGGGTTCATCTTCGGATCATGGGATGAAAATATTCCCCCTCTTGAAGAGTATCTCGGAAATGCAAAGTACTACCTCGACGGTTATCTCGACCGCTACGCAGGGGGCATGGAGGCTATTGCCGTACACAAGTGGGTTCTTCCAGCAAACTGGAAGTTCAACGTGGAGCAGCCCACTTCTGACATGCAGCACTCGGAGATCTCTCATGTTTCCGCCGTGGAAGCCTTGGCCTCCGGATCAGACACCTTCGACCGAAAAACCGGACGAGAGAAGATTCCTACCGGACGCCAGTGGTTCAGCCCCTACGGGCACGGTGGCGCATTCTTCGGCAAGCGTGGAAAGGAAATTCCCAACACTGCCCCTGCTCTCATCGACTGGGAGAACACCGTCCGAGACAAGATCGAGGAACGTCTAGGAGAATTCCGAGAGGTTCGCGGCCATATGAACGTTTTTCCGAACTTCATGCTTCTCGGTAACTACACATTCCGGGTCACACACCCGCGCGGGCCACACGAAATGGAGATTTGGTCCTGGACGTTCGTGCCGAAGGATGCACCCGAGGAAGTCAAGGAATCGATTCGACTCGATGTAATGCGCACCTTCTCCCCAGCCGGAATGTTTGAACAAGATGATGCTGAAAACTGGGAGGAAATGCAGCACATTCTCAAAGGCGCAGTATCTCGCAAAACAGGATTCACCTACAACATGCGCGGCGTCCCCGTCACCCGAGATGATGACGGATACCCCGGCGGATCAACAGCCCACGTCTACTCCGATAACGCAGCGCTCAACATGTACGGCTTCTACCGCGACATGATGATGGGCTACGACTGGCCCCAACTTAAAGAAATACGCCACGGAGAAGTCGAAGTGGAACAAGCCGACTTCACGGCAGTAATGCCTGACGGCGCTGACTACAAAGCCACCCACAACACCATGGCCAAGCTCGACATCGACACCGAAAACGCAAAAGCCTAAACGACCTACAGACACCAGATAGGAGGACACGCAGACATGTCACATGGACCCGAAACCATGGCACCACCCCCTGGAGAGCACTTCGCAGATTCGAAGGAAACCACAGCCCAAGCAATACTCGAGACACCCACCGCGGCGTCATTAAGCAAACACGCCGACGCCGAAACTGAACGCGCCCTGACACGCTTCCTTTTTGATGAAGCAGATCTAGTCGACAACATGGATTGGGACGCCTGGCTTGAATGCATGCATCCGGACATCTACTACTGGGCTCCAGTTCGAGAAAATCGCGTCTACCGCGAACGTAAACACGAGTTCTATGAAAAAGGAACGTCGGTGTACTTCGAGGAAAACTGGGAATACCTCCGCCAACGAGTCTTCCGACTTCAAACACAAAAAGCATGGGCCGAGGAGCCAGCATCGCGATCCCGACACCTCGTGTCAAACGTCCGAGTTGATGCACGCGGAGACGGGAACTTCGATGTTCGATCTAACGTCCTCGTCTACCGCAGCCGCGGAGAGCGCTACCAGGATCACATCACCTACGAACGGCGCGACATCATCGTTAAAGACGAGACAGCACCCCTTGGGTTTCTCGTGCTAGAACGCGAAATCCGTTTCGACATGGCAACGATCCTTATTAAAAACCTATCTCTTTTCTACTAAGGAGTAACACCATGAGTGAAGTAAAACTCGGACGCATCGGGGTGGTCGTCTACGACGTCAAGTCGGCAATGGAGCACTACACCAAGGTATACGGAATCACCGACTGGTCTGTGGAAACTATCGAAGAGAACAACGCAGTGTCCTATGGTCGCAAAGGAATTAAAGCGTCCTGGACCTCCGCAATTGGCTCAACCTCTAACATCACTTTCGAACTGGTGCAGCCACTGTCCGGCGAATCCCCTTTCATGGAACACCTGCGAACCAAAAGGGAAGGAATTTGCTTCCTCCGGGTAATCACCGATCCCACTCGGCCTTCCTATGTCAAGCGCTGCTACGTGGGAGGGGGCCGTAGTTTCTACGACACGAGGGAGTACCTCGGAGGATTCTTGCTCGAAATGAGTACCGACATGGATGAAAGACCCGAAGCTGTTGAAGGCATCCTCCCTACTCAAGGGATATACCATTTCGGAGTCCTCGTTCACGATGTACTCAAGACCCTCCCCTTTTACCGAGATATCTTCGGCATCGAGCGATTCGAGTGCAAAACCTGGGAAACCGGCTTTGGGCGTTTGGACGATTCAATGTACCGGGGCGAAAAGGTCGACCACGGCTATTTCACTGCTCAAGGCCACTGCGCCGATTTCGGCTTTGAAATAATCCAATGCAACCACGGCCCCTCGCACTACAACCGTGAATTCTTTGACATCCTTGGGCCCGGTATTCACCACATTTTTCCCTGGATGGTAGCGACCCAGGACTACTCGACACCGGCAGAAGCCGAAGCTGCGTGGACTAGGGTCATCGAGCTCATGAGCGATGAAGGTATGAGCCTATGCATGGGTTCGCCTCTGCGCGGTGGTGCAGCTGAATTTGGATATTTCGACACTTTCGACAATCTCGGTGGCTATCTCATCGAAGGTGTAATCCGACGAGAAGCCCCCGCTGAAGAATTCGCTTCACCCGACTGGGTTATCGAATATTAGGGAGCCATGACGATGATCCGAATGGTAGTAGAGTCCGCGTCTGATCTAGAACTGCACCGCAAGGTAGCAGCGTTATATGCGCACTACAACGCTACGGTTTACCGCAGCCTAGCTGAGGGCGAGGAAAAAATCTACGCGTTCACTCTGTTATTTCCAGACGAGGCCGCGCTCGAAACCTATCTTGCCGAAGCACCCAACGGCCCAGCAGATGAACTGCTCCGCCACGCAACGATTGATTGCTATATCCAATCGTCCTATGCGTTGATTGACGGTGTCTGGACCCCGAGGGATGCAATCCAGGATTCCCGCATCATGTGGCCGGGGAACTCCCCGGTGCGAATAGTCATCGAAACTGCCTGCGAAAACAACCCTGCAATGTACGCGATGACGAGCGAAGAAATCAGCCAAACTCGGGCAGAACCTGGATGCCTGCAATACGCCTGGTACGAGGACGTCGACCGCCCCGGAGATCTTCTTCTTTTGGAGCTGTGGGACAACCAAGTAATCTACGACGCTCATTGGTTTGGCCGCATGAAAACCTCTGATTACCGAGGTGATTCTGGGCGCAAGCCCTCACCCCGCCAACGGGGAGAAGTATCCCGTGAGTTCTACCGACACCAGCCATTTGAGTACCACTACGGCCGGCTCTTACCTGCCGACACAGCCCACTACTCGCACACCGTGATCTGGGGCGCCCAATAAACGCCTTATATGCCCGACACTTCACTACAACATTAAGGAGAACCCATGCCTCCCGCAGTATCCCCATCTACCCAAGAGTCTGTAGATCCCAAAGAACGGCGCCGTGCTGTATGGTCCAGTTTCCTAGGCGCAACCGTAGAGTACTACGACTTCCTCCTCTACGCCGCAGCAGCAGGACTGGTTTTTCCGAAGCTATTCTTCAACAATCTTGATGAAACTACCGGGACGACGCTGTCCTTCTTAATCCTCCTGATTGGATACATTGCGCGCCCAATTGGATCCGTCGCATTTGGACACTTCGGAGACCGCTACGGACGTAAAAATGTTCTAGTCATCACCCTCCTGACAATGGGACTAGTATCCGTCGCCATCGGATTCATGCCATCATCGGCTGCTTTTCCGCTTGCCCCCTGGCTGCTAGTTTTACTTCGAGCAATCCAGGGTGTCGCTGTCGGTGGCGAATGGGCGGGTGCGACTCTCATGGCCATGGAGCACTCTAAACAAGGTAACAAGGGCTTCGGTGCGTCACTCGCCATCGCTGGTGGACCTGCTGGCGCTGTCCTGGCGACGCTTGTGCTTTCTATTTTCGCCAAGGCTTCAGGTGCCAACTTCGCGAATCCTGAACAGTATTTCGTAACGGACTGGGGCTGGCGCGTACCGTTTTTACTGTCGGCCTGCATCGTCATTTTCGGTCTCTACCTACGCAGCCGTGTTACCGAATCTCCCGAATTCGAAGAGGCGCGTCGCCGTGGCGACGTTCACACCGGTGTTCCACTGGTCAAGATGCTGCGCGACTCACCCAAGGACCTACTCCTGGGCACCCTAGCCGGTATGTCCGGGCTGTTTGTCCAAGGTCTGCAGGCTTCGTACATGGTTCCGTTCATCGTTCGTTCTACAAAGGACTCCGATCAGCCAATCGAACGTGCAGATGCTCTCATGATGCTTACTATCGGATCGATCATCGCGATCTTCGTGATGCCCTTCCTGGCTTGGCTATCCGATAAGTATGGGCGCCGGACTGTCATGATCAGTGGTGGAATCGTTTCAATTGCGGGTATTTGGATCGTGTTCCACATGATCCAGACCGGCGATCCATCCATGGTGTGGGCAGGTATGATCCTCATGGTCTGTGTCGTTCAGCCTGCGCAATACGGCCCCATTGGCGCCTTCCTATCCGAAAAATTCGACGCCGCGCATCGTTACACAGGCGCGGGAATGACTTTCCAAATGGCATCCATCTTGGGCGCGGGTACAGCTCCCCTCATCGCCAATCGAATAGCACCCCCAGGATCAAGCCTCGACCCAATAGCTTGGTGGGTAAGCGGCCTGTTCGTTATCTCTTCAGCAGCGATCTACTTCTCGCGAGAAACTGCTCACCGTGAGAGTCACGAAGAACGCTTCGAAGAAACCGCCGTGTTTAAAGCCTAATTTCATTCAGGCAGGACATCTCCTAGCCGTCATAATGCAAAAGGACACTTGCCTTTCCTCATGACGGCTTTTTAAATTTTCAATATTCCTGTTAATCCACAAGAGAGCGAGAACGCTTGAAGAACACAATGTGCTCATAAAAATGTCCCCGCTAGCTGGGCTCTGTTTAGCCAGTCCAACTAGCGGGGACAAGGTCAGTCATGCGCCCCCTATTTTCGACTATTTTTTCAAAGGCGGAACCGTGTAGGTAGTGACTACCTTAGCCAAAATAGCACCTGTCTCTTTAGAAAAAATTTCCGTGTCAGTCACGATAACCATCTTGCCTGCACGAACCACATGGGCTTTGGCCACCGCATCACCTTGACGAGTATTGGATACAACGTTGATGTTGCTTCCCACAGCAAGCGGGAAGACTCCCTTCGGTACCTGTTGCATGGCCAACCAGGTGCCCGCGACGTCGGCAAGCCCAAACAGTGCGGGGGCTGAAAACATCCCAGCAGGCTGAGTGATTTCTTTAAACAGCGGCATACCTACTTGGACTTCCTCCTCGTCGCCTGAAATTGGGTAGAGGCGTAAAGAAACCGCGACGTCATCGACCGTTGAATAAAATTCGTCCCACTGCGCTAGAAAATCACTCATTTTAGCTCCATCTCATCAATTTCACATGGCTGGTTTACCACCCAGTCGGGTTCCGCAACCATGAGGGAGTAGGCCTCGTGGTCACGGGTCTGCACGTCCACGACATAGCGCAGGCCGGCCTGCTCGCAGGCAGCGATTTCTTCCAGGTTGTCTTCTGCGGCAGCCACGATCACGCGTCGGCAATCGGGATGTTCGGCAAAGCAGGACGCGATGTCGCTACGCATCTGCTCTACTGTGCCGTACTCGGCCACGCGATCGCCGACGCCAAAGGGGTAGGTGTGGCGCAGCGGGCTGACCAGGATCGATATTGTGTTAGACATGGGCACTACCTGCCAACTCACGGACCTGCTGCCGAATAGCAATCTTGTTTACCTTGCCAGCAGAGTTGCGCTCAATCTCGTCCACGATGATGACCTTCTTTGGTAGCTTGTAGCGTGCCAGGTGACGCTCACAGTGCTCACGTACGGCGTCCAGAGTGAGCTTGTCGGCAGCGCCGTTTTCTGGCTGTAGCACGGCGACCACAATCTCGCCCCACTTCTCATCCGGCAGCCCAACCACCGCATTGCCCAGAACACCGTCAAGCTCAGCGAGCACTCGTTCAACTTCAGCCGGGTAGACATTCTCGCCACCGGTGATGATGAGGTCCTTGAGGCGATCGACGATGTAGTAGTAACCGTCCTCGTCGCGGTGACCGAGGTCACCGGAGTGGAACCAGCCTGCAGTGTAGGCCTTTTCGGTTGCTTCTGGGTTATTCCAATAACCGGTGGCCACGTTTGGTCCGCGTACCCACAACTCACCGGTGACACCTGGCTCCGTGACATCTTCACCGGTTTCAGGGTCGACTAGCTTGATTTCGGTGTGTGGCATTGGAATGCCGCAGGAGCCGATTTTGGCTTCCGTCATGCGCGCCGGAAGGTAGGTGGCAAACGGTGAAGTTTCTGTGAGGCCCCATGCCTGTTGTACGTTGACGCCCTTGTCCATGTAGCGGCGAATAAGTACGGGTGGGACTGGAGCGCCTGCGCAAATGGTGGCACGCAGGGTATCCATTTTGGCATCGGCGAAGTTGGGGTGCACATACAAAGCTTCCAGCATGGCAGGAACCAGGAATGCCGAAGAGATACGGTAATTTTCCAAATCTGACAACACTTGCCCAGGATCAAAATGCCGATGCACCAGCAGCGTATTGCCACGAAAAAGACTACGAATTGCGAAAGAATTCAAAGCCCCAACGTGGAACAGCGGAGCCACAGCCAGAGTGACGTCACCTGGCCTTGTATCGACCATGGTGTCAACGTTTATGGAATTCCACCATAAGTTTCCGAAGGTAAGCTGTGCTCCCTTTGGCAGGCCGGTGGTGCCGGAAGTAAATAACAGCAATGCCAGGTCAGACATGACCATCGGGCGCGGCTTGGCTACATGATGGAAATCTTCAAAGCCAGTGACATTCTTAGACGTCTTCGACCAGTACAGGGGAATATCTACCTCGGCAGGAGCATGTTGATCATCGTCGACTACGAGGACATGGTGCTGCTCAATGCCGTAAATGTGGCGAGCAATCTCGACGAATGGGCCTTCCACCACCACTGTGTGCGGCGTTCCCTGCATAAGTAGCTGGGATATTTCGGGGGCTGATAGGCGGAAGTTGAACGGCATAAACGTAGCACCCACCCACCAGCTTGCCAGCATGGCGTAAATGAAGGAGGCAGAGTTCATGCCCAAGTAGGCAACGCGGCTACCTTGTCGTACACCGGAAGCATCAAAATGGGCAGCCCACTTTTTAATGCCTTCCTCCAGCTGAGCGTAAGTTATCGGCTCATCTTCGTAGATAATGGCAACAGTATCTGGGTGATACTGTGCATGACGGTGGATTTGAGCGCAGGGATTAACGTCCATGTTTTCTGCGCTGTGGTTAACTCCCGTGATAATCACAGGTGATCACCTCCTGCTGCTTGGTGGAATCCACGGGCGGCTATACCGCCATCGCAGTTGATAATGGCGCCGGTGATGTTGCCGGCTTCTTGTCGGTTGGAAAGCATGACGTAGGGGCCAGTGAATGCGAGTGGCTCCGTGGAGATATCATGCAGCGGAATGTAAGGGTTGGACTCCTCCCAGCGGTCGATACTGTCGGAGAACTTACGGGACTCGAGGCCCAGGGCTACTGGGCCGCGTAGATCGGTACGCATGCCGCCTACCGCTACGCCGTTGACGCGAACTTTGGGTGCAAGTTCGTGGGCAAATTCCAGCATGAGGCCACGGTCGGCGAATTTACTGGCTGTGTACACTGGTCCACCACCAGCAGCGTAAAAAGCTGCGTTGGACAACGTCATGATGATGTTGCCTTCGCTTTCTACGAGGTGGCGCCAGGTTGCCTCGACGGTGAGCAAATACCCTTTGACGTTAATCGCAAAAAGCTCGTCGAAGAGCTCGCCCATTTCTTCCCCATTGAGTCGGGTTACGGAACGGTTGTAGTCCCAGATGCCCGCGTTGGGGATGACGGTATCAAGTTGGCCAAAGGTGTCAATGGCCTTATCGACAGCCGCGTGAAGCTGCGCGCTGTCACGTACATCAGCTCCCAAGGCGAGTGTATTGTCTGAGTGCGGCAAGGCACTCGCCGTTTCCTGCGCCCTCTCCAAATCTCGGTCGAGCAGCACCACATTCTGGCCTAACTCGTTGAACCGAAACGCTAACGCCGCCCCCAACCCCGATGCGGCTCCTGTGATCAGTACGGTTTCCATGATGATCAGAAGAAGGTCGAGATGTTCTTGCTGGGCAGAACGTTGATGTCGAGTAGGATTCGGCGGTCAAAAATCTTGTAGCCGTCGCCGACAGGACGCAACAAATCCGTGCGAGTGCCCGCAAAGAGGTCACGCTCGCGCTCCAGTCGGGTGCGCCAGACCAGGAAGTTAGTGCGCGCCTCGAGCAGTTCGTTGCTCTCACCGTCCTTGGCATGGCGCACACTCAGGTTGGTTATGAGGTGGCGGGTGCGTGATGGAGGATCTTCCGCCCACGCCATGCCAGAATCAAAGCGCCGAATTCGCCAGGCGAGGGAGTCTTTGGTCTCATCGTAGAACGCAGCCTCGTCGGGTGCTGCGATAGCTAAAGCCTGCTGGCGCCGAGTGCGGTTTGTACGCGTAGGTGCCCAGTAATACAAGTCGTCATCGAACCGCTCTAACCAGTCCGCATAACGGCCTTCGTCAAGGAGGTCAGCTTCCTCGAAGTAGAACTGCTGCAGTTGGTAATAAACATTGATATCTACCAACTCCCCCACTGTGACATCTTCTTTACACAAGTAGTCAGTCATGGTGATTGCTCCTTATTTAGCCAACTTCTTCAGGGGAACAGCTGGATCTGCCAGTGCCTCTTGGTCTGGAGTCAGCCCACGGTCAATAATTCGTCGCGCCGCACGCACAGCCATTCCGTCATTAACGCTGGCGCAGCCGGCCATGCGACCGTCATGATGCATCCTGAAAGCGACGCAAGGTTTCCCCTCCGCATCTGGACGAATAACGGTTGTGCCCGGTGCGGTCATAGAACCGATTCCCTCAACGTGCGTGCCATAACGGTCAGTCCAGAACCAAGACGCACCATGCTGGGGAAGCTCATCGCCCATAATGGAGGCAGCTGCAGTTTGCGCCTCGTGCACTGCAGATTCCCAGTGCTCGTGACGTCGCTCGAGGGAACCGTCTGCGTTGCGGAGGCGAGCACAATCACCCACTGCCCAGACCTTCTCCATGCTTGTGCGCTGCTCATGGTCGACGAGAACGCCGCCATCGCACTCAAGCTCAGCTGACTGAGCCAGCTCCTCTTCCGCAACAATGCCAACAGCTAGCAGTACATGGTCAGCGTCGAGCGTGCGTTCACCATCAATATGGAGGCGGTAACCGTCATCCGTCTTTTCTAGCTTGGTTGTCAGACCACAGATGTGCTCGACACCGTGATCAGCATGCATATCGTGCAAGCGAGCTGCGATCTCTTCACCGACGGCAGGAACCAGCGAGACCGGTGCGGGATCAACCAAGGTGACCTTTGCACCAAGGTCCTGCGCGGAAGAGCCAACCTCCGCTCCGATTAGGCCGGCTCCAATAATAGCGAGGTGAACGCCCTCGCCTAGAACATTCTTGAGCGCAGCGGCGTCTTCGGTAGTACGTAGAACGAACAATCCAGGATCGTCGAATCCTGGGGTTGGAAGTGCGCGTGGCACACCGCCGGTGGCAATCACGAGGTTGTCGAAGCCTTCAGCAGTTCCATCGTCAAAGTGCAATTGGCGTTCGACGCCGCAAATGCGCGCGACGTGTGCTTTTTTGACGTGAACATTGTTTTCTTCGTACCAGGAACGGGGCGCGAGAAGAAGCTGCTCTGCATTCTTTTCCCCGGAGAGAATCTCCTTCGACAACGGTGGACGATCATAGGGCAACCCGTGGGGATCGATGATAGTGATTTCGGCATCGTATCCTCGTGCGCGTAACTCTGATGCAACAGTGAATCCGCCGATGCCGCCTCCAACGATGGTGGTGCTCATGCTTCGACCTCCGCTGGCGTGCCGGGGTAGAGGTAGATGTCCTCGCCACGGATCTCTAGCTTGTGGGTCTTGACGTCCTCCACTGCCGGCATGCACAACACCTTGCCGGTCTTCAGGCAAAACTTGCCTGCGTGCATTGGGCACTCGACTTCGTTACCTTCCATCCAGCCGTCTGCCAGGGAGGCGACTGCGTGGGTGCAAGTGTCGTCTAGGGCGTAGAACTCATCGTCTTCGGTGTGGAAGATGGCGATTGGGGCGCCGTATCCGGTGACATCGTCATCGATGACAATTGCTTCCTCTTCATCGATGTCGTTGATGGTTGCGACCTTGATTGGCTCAGACATTGTGGGTTCTACTCCTTGTTTTCGTGCCAAGCGGGGGTGGACATGAGTTCGCGCCAACGGCGGTACACTGCGCGGCCAGCAGCATCGGAGTACAGCTCCGAGGTCGTGCCAGGGAATCCTTCTTCGTGTTTTTCGGTGCCTAGTCCCATCTGGTAGTTCAGAGCTGTGTTTCCAACCATGAAGGCGTGGGCGTTGGCCTGGCACTCAGACCAGTTCTCTCCGTCGTCTTGCTCGAAGATTCCGGACGGGCCGAAAGTACGTAGGTTGTACAAACGCTGAGCGTGACGGACGTCCTCCGGCATTCCCTTATCTAAGACAGTCCAGGACCAGACCTCCATCTTGTTTGGTCCCTTTGGGTGCCAAACACGGATGGAGCCGTTGACAGGAAGATACGAGAAGTTCGGGAAGATGGTGGCGTGTCCATTGGTTAGTGGGCCCATGACCTGCTCAGGAGAAAGACGCTCGCGCAGAAATTCATAGTCATAGTATTCGTGGACCGGCTGGGCATCGAAGCGGTTGCGTGGGTGTACCGGGAAGCCCGCACCGTTACCGTGATCGTCGTTGTACTGGCGCCCTGTGCGCTGCGCGATTTCCTTTTTTGGTCCCTTGCCTGTTGGGGACAGAACCATCAGCGCTGAAGCGTGGGACATGTTCACGTGATACCAGTCAGTAGCGAACTGCTCCGCAGCAAGCTTCCAGTTACCGTCAAGCACCCACTTGGTGACGCCACCAACAACGCAAGTGCCTTCAGGATCACGGTCCATAAAAGCATCGATGTACCACTTCATATCACCGAGTGCATCTTCGAGAGGTTCCGCACCTGCATCCCAGTTGGCAAAGATAAGGCCCTTGTAGCTTTCAACGCGTGGTGCGGTGACCAGCCCCCAGTCTGCTGGGTTAAAGTCCGATGCGTAGGACTCCTGTGCAGGCACATTGATCAACTTGCCGTCAAGGTCAAAGGTCCATCCGTGGTAGGTGCAGGAAAAGTTCTTGGTCTGGCCCATGTCGGCACGGCAGACACGAGCACCCCGGTGCCGACAATTGTTGAGAAGAACACGGATTTCTTTCTTCTTGTTCATGCATGCGATGACTGGGTCTTCCCCCATGTAAGTTTGGAAAAAGTCGCCGGGTTTCTTGAACTGATCCTCATGCGCGATGAAGAGCCAACTCCGTGCGAAGATCCGCCGCATCTCTTGGGAGTAAACAGTTGGATCGGAGAAAATTCGACGATCGACTAAGCCCCCGTCGGGATCAACCATGCCCGATACATCGATTACCGGGTCGATTCCTTCCGGACGCGTCAAACCGCCTCGGGGCATTGGGTTACCTGGAGTACACAACCTAAATCTCCTTTGTGTCGCTTATACCTATGGGACTAAACTGTGCCCTATCTCACGCTAATGTTCCATGTGGGGTTCCATCTAGCGGAACGTTTTAAAGTTTGGGCGTGTCAGCTATTCTGCTCGACAAGGTGAACCGCGACGTCAACAATCATGTCTTCTTGACCCCCCACATATCCGCGTCTACCGACCTCACGCAACAGCTCGTCCGCGGGAACCCCATATCTCTCAGCCGCCCGTTCGGCATGCAACAAAAACGAGTTGTACACACCCATCTGCCCTTGAATGATCGATCCCCGGTCCATCGCGGGCAACCGTGGCACCATGGGCTTCAACACGTCCTCCGCCGCAGACAAAATCTTCTTAGTATCCACGGAATGCTCAATCCCAAGCCGCTCAAAAGCTACAGACAGCACCTCAGTCGGCGAATTACCTGCCCCCGCACCGAGGCCTGCCAGCGAGCCATCAATTTGGCTAGCCCCGGCACGCACTGCCAAGACTGAGTTGGCCACACCGAAACTCATATTTTGGTGACCATGGAAACCAACCTGAGCGTCTCCCCCAATCTCATCTGCCAAAGCCTTCACTCGCTCAGAAGCTTCCTCCATAATCAACGCGCCGGCAGAGTCAACAACGAACACACACTGACAACCAGCATCAACCATGATTCGAGCCTGTTTGGCCAATTCCGCCGGACCAATGCGGTGCGAAAGCATCAGGAAACCCCCAGTTTCCATTCCCATCTCCCGAGCAGCCTCAAAGTGCTTGATGGAAACGTCAGCTTCTGTGCAATGTGTAGCCACCCGAACGATCGATGCGCCACGATCACGCGCTTCTTTCAGGTCCGCAACCGTTCCCAAGCCGGGCAGAAGCAAGCAAGCAATCTTTGCTTGCTTAACTTCGTCCACGGCTGCTGCAATCAGCTCGAGGTCAGACTGCTTCGAAAAGCCATAGTTGAATGAAGAGCCGCCCAGACCGTCGCCATGAGTCACCTCAATCATCTCGACCCCGGCATCGTCAAGAGCGCGAACCACCTTACGAACCTGCTCTTCTGTGTATTGATGACGGATCGCGTGGGAACCATCGCGCAAAGTAGTGTCATTAATACGAACCATGATTACTCCTGCCCTTCCAGCAATTCCACATACGTATCGGCGGTTGCTACCGCTGCCGCAGTAATAATGTCGAGGTTGCCAGCAAAGTCCGGCAGGTAATCAGCCGCACCCCTAACCTCAATCAGGACCATCACGCGGCCCCATCCATTCCAGTCTTCGCGCCCCCTATCAAACTGTGGCTCGGCAGTCAGGCGATACCCCGGAACATAGGACTGCACGCGTTCAACCATCTCGCTAATGGACTGCCTAATCCGGTCTTGTAATTCACCAGGCTCTGCTGCTTCCGGCGGCAGAGCACAATAAACTGTGTTACGCATCAGCATCGGCGGCTCAACAGGGTTCAGAATCAAAATCGCCTTGCCCTTTTTCGCACCACCAACCTTCTCGAGGGCCCGAGAAGTAGTCTCCATAAACTCATCAATGTTGGCTCGTGTACCAGGCCCCGCAGATCTAGAACTGATGGATGCAACGATCTCGGCATACTGAACATCAACCACCCGGCTGATCGCCGCAACGATCGGGGTAGTGGCCTGCCCGCCACAAGTAATCATGTTGACGTTGTCCACCGTCTTCAGCGCATCCAAGTTCACGGAAGGGCAAAAGTACGGACCTACTGCAGCCGGAGTGAGATCGATCGCACGGATGCCTGCCTCACGATATCGCGGAGCATTGGCCAGGTGCGCATAGGCACTAGTTGCCTCGAACACTAAGTCTGGTCGTTCCCTTTGCTCCAGCAACCAGTCCACGCCACCAGCGGAAGCTTGGATCCCCATCTTTTCAGCCCTGGCTAGCCCGTCGGATTCAGGATCAACGCCGATCATGTATACCGGCTCCACGTACTTGGAGTTTTTCAGCAGTTTCATCAACAAGTCAGTGCCGATGTTCCCCGGCCCGACCACGGCAGCAGTGTATTTTTTCGTCATTTTTTCTCTTTTCTTCCCCTCACACGAATTCAACGTTGAGCGTTCCGTACTTGCCGTAATCAATATCAACTGTCGACCCCGCACTCACTTCTGCTGCACCGCAGAAGCTACCCGACAGCACAATGTCGCCGGCGTTGAGCTCAACCCCCACAGAAGTCAGCCAAGCGATTGGCGCCAAGGGGTTTCCCATGACATCGATGCCAGAGCCTCTACCGGTCTCACGACCGTCGACGCACATCACTGCGGAAACTCCATTGAGTTCGTCCATCCTGACCTGGATAGGCTCATCACTGAGAAAAACTGCGCCGCACGATGCGTTGTCTGCAATAGTGTCAACCAAGCGAATATCCCAGTCTCGAACGCGAGAATCAATGATTTCAACGGCTAGGAAAACCGCGTCCACGGTCTCGGCCACTTGGTCAACCGTTGCATGCGCAGGCAGGTCGTTTGCCAGTCGAAAACCGAGTTCAGGTTCAATCTTCGGCGCAATAAACCTATCGGCTTCCACGGGCCCCTTGAGCACCATAGACTCAGTAAAGAATCCAAAGTCTGGACTATCAACACCGAGCTGCTTCTGCATAGCCTTCGACGTAAGACCGACTTTGCGCCCGACGATTTTATGGCCGCCTGCACGCAGTGTAGCTTCCTGGAGTTGCTGAATCTTATACGCTCCTGCAACATCGAGATCCTCGATGACATCGCGCGGCGGTTCCACAGGGGTACGTGAGCTATACGCTGCTAGTAAACCCGCTGCCACCTCTGTAAAAATTTCGTCGCGGCATCCTTCTGCTGTCATAGCTACTTCACCGCCATCACACCGAAACCAGCGATGAACTCGCGAATCGGTCGGTAGTATTCGTACTCCACCTTGTAGCCGCCTGTGGCCTCATGCATAGCAGAAAACGCAGCTACCCATGAACGAACTTCGTGGGAAGAATGCCCAGCTTGAGCATCCATTTCATCAGCAGTGTAGCTATCAAAACGGGTGGGGTCCGACGCCGCACAGGCATCCATGAACCCACGGTCCCATTCGGGGTTCAGGTCCAAGATGTCAGCTTCTCCGCGCGCAAAGGCCTGAGCAGTAGTGATGACACGCTCCTGCCGCGCGTTACGGGCCTCCTCGGTAGGATTACGACCGTTAAGAAGAAGCTTTCGTTGGTCCTCAGTGGCGGTTGCCCATTGAGGCACAGGTGGATCATGGCTCAAACCGCCAGAGGCGATGAACAAAACGCGCTCATCGCGTCCCTTGAGGTAAGCACCTATCGCCTGCCCCATCTTCCGGACACGCTCCATCGGCTGGAATGGCCGTGCCACACCATTGACATAGATGGGAACACATGGCTTGGCCGTTATGTCACCATAGATGACTTCCATTGGCTGGACAGCACCATGATCGATCTCCATACGCCGCGAAATCGCCATGTCCACACCTGCGTTGATAACGTACTGCGCCATCTCTTCTGAGATCTGGGTTGGCACGTTCAGTGGACCAGCCTGAGAGTTGTAGTCTCCGACACCAATGGCTTCGTAACCGATGCAGAAGGGTGGCATCAAGTCATAGAAGAACCCGTTGTAGTGATCTGGCGCGAAGTTGACAATCAAATCTGGATTGAAATCGTCAGCGAAGCAACGGACAATCTCGAATGCTTCATTCAGGCTGTCGGTAGCTTCCTGGCCCGGATCATTAATCCCCAAGAGTGGGCTGTGGCTCATTGCGAGCAATGCGAATTCTGCCATGGTCAATCACTGCTCCTAGTCGTTTCGACCCAGCAGAAAGTCCAGCTGGATTTTATTAAAGGTTTCGGTGTCCTCGTACTGTGGCCAGTGGCCACACTCCTCCATCACGGCAAGCTGACCGTTAGGGATCAGATCAGCAATGCGGCGCCCCTCGTCTACCGGGCCAGACGGGTCTTTAGTTGTCCACAAAACCAAAGCTGGCACTTCGATCTGTCGCAGATCATCATCGGAGAGCATGTTTCGCTTGCGGATCTCCATATCCTGCAATGCCATGTTCATTTCGCAAGCCATTTTCCAATTTGGCTGCTCGAAGATGCGCTGACGGGTGCGGATGAGATCTGGGGTAACCATGCTTGGGTCTGCCATCAGCCACTCAAGGCGGGCCTTAACGCGTTCCCAGCTTGGATCTTCTGCTGCCTGCATAGACAATGTGTAAAGACGCTCCATCACCTGTGGGTTAGCCATAGTGCCGCCCATGGTGTTGAGGACAATGCGCTCGACACGCTCTGGGTGCAGTTGCGCCAAGCGGGCGGTGGTCCAGCCACCAAGAGATTCGCCTGAGAAGTACGCTTTTTCGACCCCCAGCTCATCCATGATTGCCAGCACTTGTTCGATGTAGTGCTTAATCTCCAGTGGATGCTCCGGCTTCGAAGAGTAACCGTGGCCGATGAAGTCAATCGCGTACACGTTGAAGTGCTCTGAATGAGCAGCGAGATTTCGTGCGTACGCTTCGGCGTGTCCGGTGATCCCGTGAAGCATGAACAGAGTTGGCTTATCGGAGGTGCCTGCATGGAGGTAACGCGTGCGATATCCGCCTGCTTCGATGTAGCCCTGGTCAAAAGCTACCTCGGCTAGGTCGTCCCAAGTGCTGGTGTAGTTCATAGATAGACTCCTTACAAAAACGAGGGGCAGTGTGCTGCACCACAGCTTAGAAAAGTGCCCCCCATGAGTCCTGCACACGTTCCATCCAATGGAACACCAGCAAAGAAACCGCAGGCCCTCCAGGCATGCCCCACTAGGAGTGGCTCACCGCCAACACAGCCGCAAAAGGGCGAGCTGGCGGTGCCGGCAGTGCCGGGGTGGTGGCGATGCCGTGGCCGGGTTTTGCCAAGCAAGGTGCAGTACTGGGGCAGCAGATGCGCCGGGAGCGCACAGTCTGCAGTCTGCAGCTGGCGACCGGTGCGGGGGCGATGCCGGTGCCGGGGAGGGCGCACTGGGGGACGCGTGAAAGATGCACTTTTTGGACAGATTTGCACCTCGCGCTCCGATTTCCCCAGGTCGCTCCTTTTTAAAGGTGCAAATTTGCCCAAACCAGTGCACGCATCCCGCCCACGCCCCACACGCATCCCGTCCACGCCCCACACGCACCCGCCCACGCCCCACACGCACCCGCCCACGCCCCGTCCTCAGATGCCCAACCGTACAAAAAACCGGCAGATTTACCTCCCCCTCCCCTATTTCCCCAGGTCACTCTCCCCCAAAACCCAAATCTGCCGATTTTCTGTACCCTCCCCACCAAATAGCACCGACGGGGCGGAATGCGCCCGCCATCTAATGGGCTGCAGCTGATCGACCTCAACCACAGCACGCGCCCCACACACCAACCACAGCAGGCGCCCCCCACAAACCCTTCTCAGTACAAAAACCCGGCAGATTTGCACCCCAGCCCCCAGTTTCCCCAGCTCGCGCCACCCAAAACACACAATCTGCCGATTTTCTGTACCCTCCCCACCAAAAACAAGCACCAACGGGGCAGAGTGCGCCCGTCCCCCCACGGCATAGATCGCCGCCGCGACTTACAGCGACGGCTGAGCAGTCGGCAAGTTATCGTCTTTCTGGCAATTCCACTGTCACGCGGCACCCGTCCCCATCATTGCGAACACTGACCGTTCCTTGATGCGCCTCGGCCACCATTTGGACTATCGGCAGGCCCAAGCCGGAACCCCCGCCGTGTGCCGACGGTGTGCGTGCCACACTGCCCCGCCAACCAACATGGAACATGTTGCTCAACGCATCCGCTGAAAGCCCGCCGCACTGGTCAAGCACCTCAAATGCAGCGCCTTCTTGTGTGGAACGCACGCTGACCGTGATGGTGGATTCTTCGCCACTGTATTGGATCGCATTCGCCACGATGTTTTGCATCGCTCGGCTGAGCAAGTGCGGGTCGCCATGGACGTCGACGTTGGAGTCACATTCGAGGAGCAAACGCGACCGTCGAGCTTGAGCGAGCGGGGTCAGCTGCCCCACCAGATCGGATGCCAAGTCGCTCAGAGATACGAGCTCATGGTTGACTTCCTCAGAAGATGTCTGCAGGCCGGCCAGCGACATCACGCTGCTGACCATCTCGTTTGTTCGTTCGGCTTCAGCGACAATCATGCGGTAGTAGCGCCCCGGATCGGGGGCCACACCGTCTTCTAAAGCCTCGCCCATCGCCTTAATCCCAGCTAGTGGGGTGCGCAAATCGTGTGAAAGCCAGGTGATCAGCTCTCGACGGCCTTCTTCAACCTCGCGTTGGCGTCGTTCTTTCTCGATCTCCGCCAATGACTGAGCAGCCACCTGTTGTGCTTTCATTGACATGCCCACCCCGAGCACGAGTGCCACAGGCATAGTGGCAGCGAGTATGAGTAGGACAACGCTCTGCCCCTCGATCACCATGAAATGAATACCGACTGTGAGGCCTGCAGCGATCGAACCAACGACTGCCAGTGGGCTCAAAATTGACGCCCACCGTAGGCTTTTTCGCGCGATCCGCACGGTCACCAAGGCGCCGAGCATGCCGGTAACTATTGCGGCGGCTACGGCCAGGAGCAGTTCGTTAGCCATCTCAACCTTCCTGTGGTTCCCATCGGTAGCCGGTTCCCCATACTGTGACCAATCGTTGCGGTGCCGTGCTGTCGCTCTCAATCTTGCTGCGCAGACGTCGCACGTGGACAGTTACCGTTGAGGGGTCACCGATTTCCCATCCCCACACAGCCCCCATGAGCTGGTCTCGTGAGAATACTTGGTTGGGGTGGCTCATGAAGTGTGCGAGTAGATCAAACTCCCGCACGGTGAGGGATAGCTCTTCGTCGCCGTTGGATGCTTTCCTTGCCGTGAGATCGACGTGTAGGTCCCCATCGGAAATGACGTCGCGGTCAGGCTCGAGCTCGGCTTTGGCTTTAGTTCTTCTAATGATGGTGTTTGCTCGAAGAACGAGCTCACGGGGGCTAAAAGGTTTGGTCATGTAGTCATCGGCGCCTGTTTCAAGCCCCAGGATGCGCTCGGATTCCGTGCCTTTGGCTGTCAACAAAATAACCGGAGTGTCTGGATCCGAGTGCCGCACGCGACGCAGGATTTCTAGTCCGTCCATCGACGGAAGCATCAGGTCCAAGATGAGAAGGTCCCACCGCTGGCTTTGCGCCAGCTGTAGCGCCTGCAATCCGTCGCCGACCTCGGTGACGTCGTATTCTGACGCCTTCAGGTAGTCGACGACGACGCTGCGAACAGTGGAGTCGTCATCGACGACGAGCACTGTGCTGCGGGAGGGTTCGTCAGCCCCCAAAGGTGAATGCATGAGCGGATACTCCTTCATCGAAGGTTAACTTCACCGTGGTCTTCGTACGCGGTTGAGGTAGATGAACGAGGTGGTACAAGCGACTTCCGTCTAGTGTAATACGCCCATCTGTGACGTCGTCGCCGAAGGCATCCGGCTCACCTTCAACCGATACGTGTACTGTTGCGCCTGTTCGACCACTCATCACCAGGTACATTTCCGCACCATCGAACACGTAGGTCAACGTAGCGCCACTCTTGTCAGCGGTGATTTTTTCATCCTGAACATCCCAGTTTCCACCCAGGGTCCATTCGTCGCTGTCCAGTTCCCCCGCGGCGTCATACTCCCCTGTTCCAGAGCGCAGGGGGTGGTCGCCTTGGAAGTTACGTGCACGCTGGGTGCCCAGGTAGGTTTCGGGGGACTGACCAACTCCGGCGGCAAGGCCATTGTCCACCGTGGACACGGGTTGGCGTACATCGAGTAGCTGTTGGATCGCTTTCTCGGTGTCTTCGTATTCGCCTTCACCGAAATGGGTGTATTGCACGTTTCCCTGAGCATCAATCAGGTATTTCGCTGGCCAGTATTTATTTTTGTAGGCGTTCCAGGTAGCGAAGTCATTGTCCAAAGCGACTGGGTATTTGATACCCGCTTCTTCCACGGCACGCTCGACGTTCTTTGGGTCTTTTTCGAAGGTGAATTCCGGTGCGTGCACGCCGACGATCACCAATCCGTCGTCGTGATACTTGTTGTACCACTCGTTCAGGTACGGCTGGGTTCGCACACAGTTGATGCAGGAGTACGTCCAAAAGTCCACCAGCACCACTTTGCCTCGCAGTTCATCGATGCTTAACGGATCACTGTTGATCCATGTATCGATTCCCTGAAAGTCTGGGGCGGCAGCACCCGACGACTGTGTAGGAGCTGCGGCGTCGGCGGATGAATCGTCGTTATCGCTGGGGAGCAGTTTGTTTTCGATTTCGGTGAAGGACGGCGCCCATGACACTGCCCATGTTTCGAATTTCTTATCGACTCCGGTGCTCACGGCCAGGCCGATGATGATGAACAGCACGGCGATGCTTCGTTGGAACCATCCTCGGGGGTTGGCCGCCCATTGCACTCGGTCGACAAGCTTCCTGCCGAGTAGAGAAAATGCAAGCAGCGCTCCCCCAACGCCCACGCAGTAGAGACCGAGGTAGATCAGTCCCGCCACGGGGCTTGCGGGTAGTACTGTTGCGATCACCCACGCGTAGGTGGGGCTGCAGCTGGAAAACACTGGGCCGAGTGCCGCACCCGTTAACACGGCTGAGGTGACGCGCTTTTCGTGGCTGACTGCGCGGTCAAGGATGTTGTGCGACTTTTGGTCGAAGCCAATAGCGAGCGACACACGCGTCCACAGGTCCGGGAACAGCATAGCGATGCCCAGCAGGACAACGATTACTCCGGAGATGATGCTCCACCAGCGCGGATCAATTCCGATGAGCGCTGTGCTTGCCTTCAATAGCAGTGTGAATGCGAGCAGTGAAGCAATTAATGACGCCGCGACGATGTACGGTCGCGATCGATGTCCGCGTAGGCTGCCTCCGACGATGATCGGTAGAAAAGGCAGCACACAGGGCGCGAGTACTGTGAGCAGACCCGCGCCGAACGACAGTAGCCCAGTGAGAATCATCGGCTAGCCTGCAAGCTTTTCATTCAGCGCCGACGGGTCGGTGATGGACCAGCTGCTGACCTTGTTGCCCTGCGCATCCACCTCAACGAAGGTGTGCTGCATGGTCACTCCGTACTGTTTGCGCAGATCGTTGTGGGAGTCGTAGTCCACGTCGACGACGGTCACGTCAGCGGGGATCACATCGTGCTCGGAGCTTAGGGCGTTCTTGAGTTTCTGGCAGTCGGGGCACCAGGATGCGTCGAAGAAGAGGACGGTTCGGCCGTCGTGGTGCATTGCTGCGTCGGAGTGCTCCATGTACTGCTCGTAGGTGACAAATTCGCCGCCCTTATTCATGGAGTCCTTATTCATGGAGTCCTTTTCCATGGAGTCTTTCTTCATGCCGTCCTTTTCCATGGAGTCTTTCTTCATGCCGTCCTTGGCATCTTTGTCCATGGCCGCTGAAGTTTCAGGGGCTTCGGACGACGTGCTCATCGCGCTCGACGTCGCGGAGGTCGACATCATGGCGTCATCTTTTTTGTCTGCATCCGAGCTGGAGCTGCAGCCAGCCAGTGCCAAAGCGGGTAGTAACAATACTGTGAGGTAACTCTTGTGGATTCTCATGATGCCCATTGTAAAGAGCAGAAATTACGAACCCCGGTGGGATATTCTTACGATTCTGTGACAAGGCGCTAAATAAACTATTCTCACTGTCGCCACTGTTCACTGTGATGTGTGGGCAACGAAGAGTACGCGCCTGTATTAAGCGCCTGAGGAGGTACCCCTTGGCGAAAAAGCTGCTAGTTGGTCTTGGTAATCCGGGGCCTCGTTACGCGATGACTCGCCACAATGCGGGTTTTATCGTCGTGGATGCGTTTGTTGACGACCGCGGTGGCCGTTTCGGTACACATAAACGTACGAATGTTGACGTCGCGGAATTCCCTGATGTGATTGTGGTAAAGCCGCGGTCGATGATGAATTTGTCGGGCGGGCCTGTAAAAAATGTGGCTTCTTTTTTCAAGGTTCCGCCCGCGGACATCATTGTGGTGCATGACGAGTTGGATCTAGATCTAGGCCAGGTCGTGCACAAGGTTGGGGGTGGCGGGAATGGCCACAATGGTCTGCGCGATATTACTAAGGCGTTGTCTACCCCGGATTATCAGCGGATTCGGGTTGGGATTGGTAGGCCTCCGGGCAGGATGACTCCGGCGAAGTTTGTGCTGGAGGATTTTTCGAAGCGAGAACGCGACGAGCTTCCGATCGTGGCTGCTGATGCGGCTGATCTGATCGCGACCCTGCTGTAGCGGCCTTGCTGTAGCTCGGAGGCACTGCTATCCCATACGGTGACAACTGCCGGGCTACTGCATGGGGCACACCTGGTTTGCAACATCCAGCAGGGTTCCGTCAGCGACGAGCTGAACGGTGGCTTCAATTTCGGGCGAAAGGAACCGGTCAACACCGGGCCCCGCGACGTCATCACGCAACCTGGCGATGACTGCGGCGACGGCGGGCGATGGTTGCTGTTCGCGCATATCGATGGCGCGGGCAGCTGTGAGGATTTCGATTGCTAGCACCCTGCGCAATCCGTCGACTGCTTTGCGTAGTTTTCGCGCTGCCGACCATCCCATGGACACGTGGTCTTCCTGCATCGCGGAGGAAGGAATGGAATCGGCGGAGGCAGGGTTAGCCAATCGCTTCATCTCCGAAACGATCGCAGCTTGGGTGTACTGGGCGATCATGTGCCCAGAGTCGACGCCTGGATCATCCGCAAGGAATGGATTCAGGCCCCGATTTCGTGCAGGGTCGAGGAAACGATCTGTGCGGCGCTCTGACATGCTGGCCACATCTGCGGCAACAATGGCCAGGAAGTCAAGTACATAGGCCACTGGTGCACCATGGAAGTTTCCATTAGATCGAACTTCGCCGTCGAGAGTAACGACCGGATTGTCGACAGCGGAATCGAGCTCGTAACCTGCAACGCGAGCCGCATGGTCGATGGTGTCCCGGAACCCACCAGTAACCTGCGGGGAGCAGCGCACCGAGTAAGCATCCTGCACGTGGCTCGTTTTGAACTCTTCGTAGGCCGCGTCCAGCAAGGGAGATTGCTGGCTAAGGGCAAGGATGTTGGCCGCAGATACTGCTTGACCTGGCTGCGGACGCAGTGCCTGCAGATGTGGTTCGAACACTCCCGTGGTTCCGCGAAGGCCCTGAACGCTCATGGCGACGGCGAGGTCCGCGGTCTTTGCTAGTTGGCGCAGATCGACGATTGCTAAGCACAGTTGCCCCAGCATGCCGTCGGTTCCGTTGATGAGCGCAAGGCCTTCCTTTTCCCGCAGCACGAGGGGTTCGATGTCGGCGGCGGCGAGGGCTTCCGCTGCGTCCATGGCGCGCCCCTGTGCGTCACGAACTCGCCCCTCCCCCATCAGCGCGAGTGCGCAATGCGATAGCGGAGCTAGATCACCTGAGCACCCGAGCGATCCGTATTCGTGAACGATCGGGGTAATTCCTGCGTTGAGCATGGCGGCGTATGTATCTGCGACTTCGACGCGTACACCGGTGCGACCAGTCGCCAGGGTCGATAGCCTCAGCAGCATGAGCGCCCGGATTACTTCTCGTTCTACTTCTGGGCCGGAGCCCGCCGCATGGCTGCGAACCAGGCTTCGCTGAAGTTGTGTTCGCTGTTCGTGGGGGATATGACGTCGTGCTAGTGCGCCAAATCCGGTGGAGACTCCGTAGACAGGTTCTTGCTGTTCCGCCAGCTTATCGATGTGTTGGCGGGTGGCTGCAATGCCTGCGCGCGCTTCATCGCTGAGACGGATGGGTTCGTCGTGTCGAGCGACGGCGACGACATCATCGATGGATAGCGGCCCAGTGCTCACAGTGATCATTAGTGCTCCTTGTTTTTGTGAAAACGATTCTTGATAATCCGCAGTTTAGGCCACGCGGCGGCCGGCACGATACGTCTGGTGGGTCATGGGCATTCCAGGCCTGTAGGCAAGATCGATGGCATGCGCACTGCACAGAATGTGAAGATCGGCTGCGGCGCCTTCCACGAGTGTTCCTTTGGCTGGTCGCCTGTGAGGGTCGAGTCCGTTACCGGTGTCATGGCGTTCGAGGGCTCGGGCGCCACCAGAGGTACCTGCTCTAATCGCTTCTTCGAGGCTGAGGTGCATCTGCAGCACAGCGGTGCCCACGCAGAAATTCATAGATGAGGTGTAGGAGGTTCCCGGGTTGAGGTTGCTAGCAATAGCGAGGTGAACTCCCGCATCGATTAGGGTGCGGGCGGGCGCTAGTGGTTGGCGAGTGGACAGATCACAGGCGGGTAGCACGGTCGCGACGGTATTGGAACTCGCTAACGCCTCAATGTCTTCGGCATTGATGTAGTTCACGTGGTCAACGCTGGCGGCCCCTAGTTCTACTGCGAGCTGTACCCCGCTGCCTTCGCCGAGTTGGTTGCCGTGAACGCGGGGCTTGAGTCCACGTGCTTGCCCGGCGCGCAGAACTCGGCGTGATTGTTCCTCGTTGAATGCGCCGCGTTCGCAGAAGACGTCGATCCATTGTGCGTGTGGGGCGACAGCATCGAGCATGGGGCCGCAGACTTCGTCGAGGTAGGTATCTGGGTCGGCACCTGGGGGTACGAGGTGTGCGCCAAGGAAGGTGACGTCGTCGACATGAGCCGCAGCGATTCGCGCGGCTAGGGCTTCTGATTGTGTATCCAACCCGTATCCGGTTTTCGTCTCGATGGTGGTAGTGCCTCCGGCGTGGGCGTCACGGATGCGTTGTTTGAGCAGTTCAGTGAGGGCATGTTCGCCGGCCTCCCGGGTGGCGTTCATGGTGACTGCTATGCCACCTGCCGCATAGTCTTCGCCTGCCATTCGTGCAGCGAATTCTTGGCTACGGTCGCCGGCGAAGATCATGTGGGTGTGGCTGTCGACCCACCCCGGCAGCACTGCCCGTCCTCCGCAGTCGATTTCCTGGTCAGCAGCTGGCGCTTCTGCGGCTGGACCAACCCACTGAATGGTGCCGTCTTGAATGATCACCGCCCCGTTGTTAATGACGCCGCGTTCACTCACTGTATGTAGTTCCGATATGCCTGTGAACAGAGTGGATGACATGGTTGCTCCTAGCGGGGTGGCTCTTTGAGAACTGTGTTGAGGACGTAGTCCATGTGTTCATTGGGCTCTGGTGCACGTTGGGGAGCGACAGTGCCTCGCAGGCGTAGAGGGCTCGCTAGTGTCTCAAAGCCGTCTTCTTCACGTGCAATGAGTCCTCTGTGAGTAGCGTACTCGTTTCTCAGTACGGTTCTGACACCGACAACTGGCGCTGTGGGTATGCCATGTTGTTGGAGCCTATCTACTGCTTGTTCCACGGTGAAGCCGCTCAACGCACCGTTAATCTCTGCGCGCATCTCTGCACGGTGGTCGAAGCGTGCGTCATAGGTTGCAAACCGGGAGTCTTCGATCCATTGAGGTCGATCGAGTGCGGCCGCTAACGCAGCGAAGAGCTTGTCATTGCTCACTGCGATCACGACTGGGCCGTCAGCGGCGTCGTAGGTGGAGAAAGGAACGGTAAGCGCATGGTCATGTCCCCTAGTTGTCAGTGTTTTCACGAGAGTTGAATGGCATTGGGATGCGCACGCCGCGTTCGCGTGCGACTTCATCGGCTCGGTTGTAGCCGGCATCCACGTGCCGAATAACGCCCATACCGGGGTCGTTGGTCAGCACTCGTTCGAGCTTCTTTTCTGCGAGGTCGGTACCGTCAGCGACGATCACCTGGCCTGCGTGGATGGAGCGGCCGATGCCGACGCCACCGCCATGGTGCAGTGACACCCAGGTTGCACCGGAAGAAGTTGAGGTAAGAGCGTTGAGCAGCGGCCAGTCCGCGATCGCATCGGACCCATCGAGCATAGATTCGGTCTCTCGGTAGGGCGATGCGACCGATCCTGAATCGAGGTGATCGCGTCCGATGACCACCGGGGCCTTGAGTTTGCCTTCGCGGACAAGCTTGTTGAACAGCATGCCGGCTTTGTGGCGCTCACCGTAACCTAGCCAGCAGATGCGAGCAGGAAGACCTTCGAACTCCACGAACTCTTCGGCCGCGTCGAGCCAACGGTGCAGATGCTCGTTGTCTGGGAACAACTCCTTCAGCGCTTGGTCGGTGACTCGAATGTCCTCGGGGTCACCGGATAGCGCTGCCCAACGGAATGGACCATTGCCTTCGCAGAACAGGGGACGAATGTAAGCAGGCACGAATCCTGGGAATTCGAAGGCACGGTTGTAGCCTGCCTGTCGTGCTTCGTCACGAATGGAGTTGCCGTAGTCGAACACCTCGGCACCTTCGTCCTGGAATTCCACCATGGCCTGGACTTGTGCTGCCATGGACTCCCGCGCCTTCTTTGTAAAGGTGATGGGGTCTTCAGCAGCTTCGCGGTGCCAGTCTTCAAAAGCTACTTCAATTGGTAGGTAGCTTAAGGGATCGTGTGCGCTGGTCTGATCGGTGACGATGTCGACCTTGATTTCGCCGGCGCGATGACGGCGAAGAAGCTCGGGGAAAATCTCAGCAGCATTGCCCTCGACGCCAATGGACAGTGCTTCGCCCGCAGCCTGCGCGGCCAGAGCGCGCGACACGGCGTCATCAAGCGAGTCGGCAACGCAACCGAGGTAGCGCTTGGACTGGCGACGTTCGAGGCGAGAGCGGTCGGCATCGACGATGATGCACACACCGCCGTTAAGGGTGACCGCCAACGGTTGGGCACCGCCCATGCCACCACAGCCTCCGGTGAGGGTGATCGTGCCCTTGAGGGTTCCACCGAAACGCTTGCGCGCGATCGCAGCGAATGTTTCGAAGGTACCCTGAAGGATTCCCTGCGTGGCGATGTAGATCCAGGAGCCGGCGGTCATTTGGCCGTACATCATGAGACCTTCGGCCTCGAGCTTGCGGAACTCCGGCCACGTTGCCCAGTCACCAACGAGGTTGGAGTTAGCGATTAGGACGCGGGGCGCCCACTCGTTGGTACGGAACACACCAACGGGTTTTCCGGACTGAACAAGAAGCGTTTCATCGTCTTCGAGAGTTTTGAGGGTCTCGACGATAGTGTCAAAGGCTTCCCAGTTGCGGGCGGCTTTGCCGGTACCACCGTAAACCACAAGCTCCTCGGGGCGCTCAGCCACTTCGGGATCGAGGTTGTTCATGAGCATGCGCAGGGGTGCTTCAGTCTGCCAGGACTTTGCATTCAGCTCAGTCCCGCGGGGGGCGCGGATGACCCTGCTGCCGTTCGTGTTAGTGGTGGTTTCACTCATTGTGGCTCCTTCGCATTTTATGACTTGGATTGTGGATTGCCACAAATGTAAGGGCCGATACTAAAGATTCCCAGCGGCTGAAGAACTATATTGTCTGGGATCCAAGACTATGCAGGTGAAGCACGTTACTTCCGTACACCGTGCTGGCTATTTTTCCGGCAGTCTCCACCATTTCCGCCAGCAATTGCTGTTTTTTAGACTCCGCCAAGGATCCCTGACGATAGGTAAGAGCCAACGATGAGCTAGCACGACCCAAATGATCAAAGAGAGGCACCGCAAGACTCTCCTGCCCCGGACTTACCAAGCCTGTCTCCTCCGCCCAGCCCCGCTGCCGCACAATACAAAGATCATGCTCGAACTCCGAGAAATCCCGCCCGCCTACACCGTGGACACCGACCGCAGCCTTGACTTCAGCAGCCGGAAGATACGCCATCATCGCCTTACCACTAGCCGTCCGATAAGCATCGAGGCGAACCCCCACATCGGTTAGCAAACGCACCGCATCCGGCGCGCGTTCTTCCAGCAGATACACAACCTCCGAACCAGACAGACGACTAATGTGCGTACTGCCACCCACCTGCATAGCCAACGCCGCCGCGTATCGCCTACCAACGCGAACCAGAGGCTGTTGACGGGAGTAGGAGCTCGCCATCTCGTACGCCGCAACCCCCAACCCGTAGGCTTGCTCTTCCGCCAAGTGAACAACAAAACCCGCCTGCTCCATGACGGACAATAGGTGGTACACCGTTGATCGCGGCAAGCCTGTTTCTTGAGTGATGCGGGCTGCAGACATGGGCACGTCAGCGGCTGTAAGCACCTGCAGAATTGCAAGAGTATTGGCAGCGGCTGGTACGCGACTCTTCCCGGGACTCATGACAACACTCTATAGTGCAATCATGAGCATCTGGACAGGACGTAGCGACGGACCCCGCTGGCATCATATCGTCACTGATTCGGGCGATAGCACGGTAGGCATTGTGGGTTTCGCAAGTGACGAGGGGGTGAGGCGCAACCACGGGCGACCGGGGGCCTCCGAGGGACCTACCGCACTGCGACAGGCACTCGCACCGCTGGCAGTGCATGGTCAATTGAGCGTTGTTGATCACGGCGACGTCACCGTTGGAGGAACAGACCTCGAGCAAGGCCACCAAGAATTAGCAGCGGCGGTGGCCGCATCAGTGAGCTCACATCCCGTGACGTTTGTCCTCGGTGGGGGCCACGAAACCGCCTACGGCTCCCATTGCGGCCTACGCCATGGGCTCAACGATGACGCCGCGAGGGACTCCCGCACCAACGAAAGCTCACGCTCCCCTCGTGTCGGCGTGATTAATTTGGACGCACATTTTGACCTGCGGCGTGCGGAAGAGGCGACGTCAGGAACCCCATTTTTGCAAATCTGTGAACAGTTCGATTGCGGACCAGACTACCTGGTAGTAGGCGTTTCAAGGCCGAATAACACGCAGGAATTGTTCGATGAGGCTGGCCGTCTGGGCGCAACCTACGTGGAAGATTGGCAGATCGACCAAGCAGACTCCGTCGTAGCGAACTTCCTCGAATCACACGACGTGATTCATTTGTCGATTGACCTGGATGTTCTGCCAGCCGGTGTCGCGCCGGGCGTAAGCGCACCTGCGGGGCTTGGCGTCGATCTGGCTACTATTCGTGCACTCGCCTGCCAAGTGGCGGCAAGTGGAAAGCTACGGCTGGTGGACGTGGTGGAGTTGAATCCAGGGTTTGACGTTGATGGGCGGACGGCGAAAGTTGCCGCCCGCTTGCTGTGGGATATCGCCGCGATTGTAGCGGGATAAGCCCTTCACAACCCCTCCTGTGCGGGCTAGCTCCAGGCGAGCTCGTGGAGGCGGGCGACGTCGAGCGCGCCGGTAGAAATCGGCTCAGTGATCGCACTTCCCTTGGCAAAGACCACGACTCGGTCCGCTAGATTCAAGATTTCTTCCTCTTCGGAGGAAGCCACTATCAGAGTCAACCCTTGTTCCTCAGCCATGTGTTTCAGGAGGTCATGGATCTGATTCTTCACGCCAATGTCAACGCCCTTGGTGGGTTCATCAAGAAGCAGCACCGTAGGTCGTTGCGCTATGGCACGAGCCAGCAAAACTTTCTGTTGGTTTCCACCCGACAGGGATTCCACCGGCGACATAACGTCGCCTCGAATCTGCAATTTACCAAGGATCTCCAGGGCCGCTTCATCCATTGCGCCACGACGCAACCAACCAAAACGCGTATAACGTTTGAGAACAGGTAGTGCGACATTATCGAGCCCGCTCATTTGGGCAACGATTCCGTCGGTTTTCCGTTCTTCCGTGACATAAACGAGCCCGCGGGATGCTGCAGCTGCTGGGCGCGATGGGGTGTACGTTTCACCGTTGAGCGATACTGTTCCGCTTTCCACGGTGCTGAGGCCTACGAGGGCTCGTAGAAACTCCGTGCGCCCCGCAACGGTTGACACTGCAAGCCTCCTTAAAAGGTCTAGTTACTGCACCTTTTGGACCATACAGTAGAAAGTGTTCCAGATCTCAAATACTTGAAAACTTTAATCACCCCACAATTGGGGTAATTACCCGCGCTCGTGCAGCACAGCCGGTGTTCGACACGTTGTCGAGCCGAAATAAAAACCCTGTTAGGCGGTGTACTCAGCTACAGAGAATTAAGAGTCGACGGATGATGCAAATTTTTTTAAGATCCCATGGAACCGATTCAGGTATCTTTTACGTCTAAGTACATTGACGGCGCTCAGACAGTCATCTCCGCGCGCCGCCACGGTGAACATCCCACCCCACGCCACGGGTTGGGCGCTCACCTGAGGGGAATGTTCTAGACGTTCACCGCACACCGGTGAACTAGAAGGGGAAGGGCAGATGTATCCACCACAATCACCACCACCCACCGGCGGCGGGAACACATTCGACGCACCACACAACACCGGTATGCAACAAAGTGTCTTCGTTCCACCCAGCCAGCCAGAACCCGAACCAGACAAACAAGGCCTAAGCAAAGGCGCCAAGATCGCCTTCATCGTGCTCGGCCTGCTGCTTACGCTCGTTGTCATGTTCGCCGTCGGGTTCGCCGCGGGGCAACTGTCCAAAAGGAATGACGCCGCGGGGGAATCAACACCCGACGCAGCCTCCGCCACCCACATGGCTGAGGCGAATCCTGACACGCAGTGGCCCACTAGGGACACCACTGCCCCACTACGCCCACTGGAACCCGACGAATCGGAGATCTACACCCAACCAGGCTTCGACGTGTGGGACCCCTGCGACATGCCGGAAGCAATGCAGGAAAAACTCGGCCTCGAAAAATTCGGCAACAGCTTTCCAGTGGATGGCCCTGAAGTGAAGATCTGCGGTTTCGTACACTATCCAACCCCAGACCACCAACAACAGATACTTCTAAGAATGCTGCCATCCACGATCGACATTCCTCTTGCACACAGTCTGTCCGAGCCTTTACCGTTACCCGAATCGAAGGGCAGTGCTTGGCAAATATTTCCGGAAAATGCAAACGATTCCTGTATCTCAGTGACACGAACCGACAAAGGGCAACTAATGATGATCTCTGATACCGACAGCTCCACCCCATCAAACATCCCAACGGCGTGCGCTACTGCTTTTACCGTCCACAACGCGCTCTTGGGGATCACTTAAGACTTTCTCATCGACCCAACCAAAACTACTCAAATAAAAACTCGGGGGAAAAATGCTCCAATACATACCTGACAGCATCACTAACGCAGCTCACGACTTCGCCTCGGCCGCTACGACAACCACCTTCCTTGGCAAAAATGTACTCGGCTCCGATCTAGCCACCGCTACCCAGGTCTCCGGTCTCCGGGAACTGGCGCAGGGGCATGCAAATGTGTTGTCCGGCCAGGAGGGCTCCGCATACCAAGTACTCAAAAACTACGCGGACCAACTCCAATGGGTCGCCGACAACCTCAACGCCACCACTCAAGCACTGACCACCACCGACACAACACTGCGCAACCAACTCGACACAGTCGCCAACACCATCTCCACCACACCAGGCGACACGCACGCCGGTGCCACTGTCGCAGACAGCACACAGCACTTCCCCACCCGACCCGACACCACCATCACCCCTTTCATCTTTCCCCCACCCATAGCCCACGCCGAAATATCCCTCACCTGGCTAGCAAACGCACTAGGCAGTACCAACACTGCAGCCTTCAGCTCAGCCGAACACACCTGGCGGAACCTAGCTAACACGCTCAGCACAGTCGTCAACGATGTGCGTCAAGCCGCCAGCGATCTCGCTTCAAACAACCAAGGGGATACCTTCACCGCTGCAGGCGAACAAATCAACGCCATCATCACCTCTGGTCAACACTTCATCGACACCGCCCACACCATGGCCACCAACGTCTCCCTGATGAACGCCATCCACGCCGAAGCAACCACCACCATCGCCCAAGCACAAGCCATGATCGCAGCACTACCCAACCCCTTTGCCCAACAAGCAGCAGAACACGCCTTCCTCCATGCCTTCGCCAGCGTGCTCAGCACACAAACCACCGGAGCCATACCACCGTTTAACACCCTCATGGACATACTCGGCCAAGCCGGCGAACGGGAGGCCGGCCACACCGGTAAACGTTCTGTCTCAGGCGCAGGCCCCACCAGCGTCGAACCCATCGCATTCGAACAGACCATTACCCAAGCCAACACGATTGGCACAGGTGGCTCCCTCGAAGCGGTCGGCGCAACAAGTGATGCACTACAGCAGGTCGGCACCCAGCACGCCGTCGCCACCCCCACAGCACCTACACCCACACCCGGCATGTCTAATGCACACACCACAGGGCTGGGCCATGCCCAGGGAATGCACCCATCACAAGTGTTTGCCACCAACCCATCCGCAGGCAGCCACGGTGCTTTTACTCCAGCACTAGAACAACTCAAAGCAACCGCCGCACAACACACAACAACTGGCACTACACCCACCACCGGGAGTGGAGCTAGGCCGTTGATCACTGGATTGACGGGAGAAAAACTCAGCCAACAACTATCAGACAAACTCACCCAGCGCGGCACTGGTGGGATTGGCGGCCGTGGTGGCGGCGGGGGCACATCCCTTCGTAGTATCGGCGGGATCGGTGGTGCGGGTGCCGCACTCGGTACAGGCAGCCGGGGTCTATCCGCTGGCAGTATCGGCGGCATCGGTGGCCGTAGCATCACAGGCCCCGGCACACCCGGTGGTGGTGCAGGTCGCAGCATGATCGGCAGTGGTGGTACGCCGCAGTCCCCCACCACCACAGCAACAGGATCCAACAGCGCAAGCAGTCGACCAATGGGGCCGATGATGGGGGCCGCCCCCATGGCAGGAGCAGCCGGCACCACAACCGGGAGCGGGAAAACAAAGCCATCGATCAGTCGCAGCCGGCGGCAAGGAAGTGTCGCCGACTTTGAGCGCGAACACAACCTACGCGCACTCCTGGGCCCACAACGTGGGTTGCCGTCGCACTCCTTCGGGGCATGGTCACTACTACCAGAACATATGCAAAAACAATTCCCGCAGACGGAGTTTAATAAAGCAATGAGCCACGCCCGGCGCGAACTACGTGCAGGAACCTTCGTAGCCGATAGCCCGGTCAAGCACGCCATCGCGGAGCACTTCTTCAGAAAAGAAGGATGGGACGTATAAAACTACCCGCTGGTGTCACCATCAAAGTAGCTGACATGCATGTAGCGGAATACCTCGGTCGCCAGCACCTCACTGTGATGACGTGCGAACAGGCCAGAGGTTTCCCGCCGCATCAACTGCATCGTCAACCGGCGCACGCCTTCCAGCAATGCTGGCGACCGGTCAAATGCTTCCGCGACCTCACCCGCACCAAAAGCAAACTGGTCAACGGGGTGTCCTTTGTATGCTCCACTATTGGCCACGGCGTCCAACTCCTTGAGCTGTCGTTCGCGTTTAATCTTCTGCACGGTTCCCAACGCAGCATTGAGCACCACCCACGGGTCATCCCATTCGCGGGGCGCGAAGTACACCTCTAGTCTTCCCACGTTGAGTGTGACAAAGCGGCCACCACTGGTCGAAGGGAAGTCGCTTAAAGTCCAGCGTTTGGCCTCCAACGTGACCGGCATGGGGATGGTGCGGTGAAGTACCGACGCGACGTCATCAATAATTGCGCCGTATAACCCCGGGACGGCCGCAGTGTTGCGCATGAGTTTGGAGCCGTCGCGGATGCAACGCTCTAGGACAGCATCTGGTTCGTGCCAGTCCCGCCGAATGGCGTGGTCGATGGTGCCGGCTGCCCAGTGCTCGAATGTGTCGGCGTCGAGGGTACCGTCGAGTGTTCCGGGCTGTGTGGAGTAAAGGTTCCAAGTGCGGTTTCGAAGCGTGTGGCCTTGTGCGCGCAGTTCTTCGATGAGTTTCCGTTCCTCGACTTGGCGTTCGGCGCGGCTGAATTTCGGCAGTGGCCAGAATTGGAGTGCGACGGCGTCTTTCCACGGTGCGTGCTGCCCGGAGCGTAGGACGTGTGTGGCGAAGCGAGTCTGAATGTTTTCCGTTTCGCCTACATAGCGTTCCCCGTTGGCGAATTCGATGATGTAGACGCCGCTTCGCGTGGGTAGTTCGGCCAGGATGGCTGCAAGCGTGTCGCCCGGTTCAACGACCCAGCGGGTGAAATGACGTCGCGGGGAGCGCCGGGGTGTGTCAGTCACGGTTGTCATTTTAGGCAAAAGCTCGGCCAGCAGCACCTTTAGCGAGGTAGTAAAACTGCTGACCGAGCTTGTGGTCCTTACGACCGCACTAGTTGAGCTCATCAGACTTCTCAACTAGACGGGCGTTTCGCCCGAAACCTCGATCGGACTGCCATCCGATCGGGTTCTTTTATGCACCGGTGATTTCAGCACCGTGAACGTGTCCCGGAATAGCAGACTATTTTCCTGCTCGTAGAATGCTAGCGCTGATACGGCCTGGTCGATGAGGGACTGCTTCGGCGTAACGTTTTCAAGACGCTGATCAATTAGTTCGCGCCGCACCCAGCTACAACCCTTCAGAGCCAGCCATCTGTACGTGCCACCCGTATAGAGTGGGCGCATGGCTTTCCTCCCTCACGTTGTCAATGGCGCCCAGGGCGGTACCGACCCCACGCTGCGCAGCCAGCATGGACGCACGCGCCGGCAAAAACCGACGCGGCGTCATTAATGCTTAAAACTAGTGAACCGAAAGGTCCTTGCCCTTGGTCTCCGGTAGTGTCGCCACGGTAATAACCGAAACAACCAACAGCGCGATGGAGTACCAAGCGAACTTGTAGGGATCCCCCACCCACGTCAGCACGTATCCAGCAGTGCCACCAAAAGCAGCAATCGCAAGCGCATAAGGAATACCGAAACCAGCAGTGCGCTGCTGGGTCGGGAACATCTCCGCATACGTAGCCGGCGCATGAGACAAGAAGCCAGACAGCAAAATCAGCTGGATACAAATCGCAGCCGTCAACTGCCACAACTGGCCGCCCTCAACAAGCTTGATCAGCGGAATATACAACACAGCGCAGCCAAGAAGACCAACAATAATCGTGGGCTTCCGGCCAACCTTATCCGACAGCCAACCCCAAATAGGCAGCGCAATAATGAACACAATATTGCCCATCAACGACGCGGTAAACGCATGGTTCGCGGAGTAACCAAATGAAGTAGAAGCAATCGACGGCATCGTCACCGACCAAATGTAGTACGCGACGGTCAGGCCGGACGTCATCAAAATGACCTTCAAGCCGGTGCGCCAATTCTTCACCACAGACCTCAGAACAGCCTCGCGGGAATCCTCCGCAGTGGCCTCCTGATAATCCTCGAAAACAGCAGACTCCTCCATACGTGAACGCATGAACAGTGCAAACAGACCAAGCACAGCGCCAACAATGAACGGAATACGCCAACCGAAAGAATTCATCTGACCGTCAGTAAGCACATTCTGCAGGATCAAACCCAACGCCAAACCAAAAAGCAACCCAAACGTGCCCGTGATGTAAATAGACGAAGCCCACAACCCACGATGCTCCCGCGGAGCATGCTCCGCCAAATAAGTTTGCGCCGCCGGCAACTCACCACCATGAGCCAACCCCTGGATCAAACGACCCAACAACAAAATCGCAGACGCGACCCAACCCACCTGCTCATACGTGGGGCACAACGCAATAATCAACGAACCCAACGACGCACTCAACACCGCAAAACTCAAAGAATGCTTGCGCCCAAACCGGTCCCCCACCCAACCAAACACCAAACCACCAAAAGGCCTAGCGACGAAACCGACCGCGAACACCGCCATCGTCTTCAAAAACGCAGACTTAGTGTCCTCGCCATTAAAAATCTGAGTGGAAAAATACACAGCAAAACTGCCGTACACCATCCAGTCGTACCACTCGAGCGCATTACCTACACCCGTACCAAACAAAGTCTTAGCATGCGACTGCTTCGCAATATCGATCTGAACAACCGCAGAATTCGTAGCACTCATCAGACCACCCCTTTCATGTGAAGAAAATAAAACCCTTAACCGTCATCACTGTCGCCCGCTGTCACGGACACAACCGCGCAACAGCCAACGAAGCAAGCAACAAGCTGCAATCAGTCAGATAAGAATCGTCATAAAACGCCCGAGGCGAATGATTAAACGGAGCAGACTCTGCATCCACCCCTTCAGGCACCGCAGACACAAACACATAACAACCCGGAATACGCTGCAAAATCTTCGAAAAATCCTCACCAGCACCCAACGGCGCAGGAAGTTCCGCAAAACGCCCAGGGAAAACCGCATCCGTAACCTGCTCTACAAACGCAGCCTCCGCGGCGTCATTAATCGTGGGCGGATACAAAATCTCCCTCTCCACAACCACATCCATCCCATGAGCCGCGGCAATCCCCCGAGCGAGTCGCTCCAACACATCAGGCAAACGCTGACGGTTAGCCTCGCTGAACGTACGAAGGGTGAAAGACGCCCGCGCGGAATCCGGAATCACGTTCGAGGTGGTCCCGGCCAGTACCGCACCACACGTTGCAACCACAGGATCTGAAATATCGAACTCCCGAGTAACAGCGACATGAGACTGCGTAATAATCTCCGCAATCACAGGCACAGGATCCAACGCCAAAAATGGAGCACTACCATGCCCACCCCGGCCCTTAACCTCAATATGCATACTGTCCGTCGAAGCCATCAAAGCCCCCGGACGCGTAGTGATAATCCCCGACGGGAAACGACCCGACCACACATGCAGACCATAAGCATGATCTGGTTGAGCACCCGACGCCTCCAAGAGGCCCTCATCAATCAGATGCTGAGCGCCATCCCAGCCCTCCTCACCAGGCTGAAGGAAGAAAAGAACATCGCCCACAAGACGATCACGGACCGCATGCAAAGCACGCGCCGCACCAACAATTCCTGCCATGTGCATATCGTGCCCGCAAGCATGCATCGCGCCGTTCGTCGACGCCCACTCCACGCCGGTCTCCTCAACCACCGGAAGAGCATCCATGTCTGCACGCAACAACACAGTCGGATGCTTATCCCCTGGCTCGTAGCCTCCGCCACGAAGGACGGCGACAAAACCACTGACCTCCCTGGCATCGGTAATCTCGCAGCCCAACGCCTCAAACTCCGCACGGACGCGGCTGGCGGTCTGCGGTAAGTCCAACGCTAACTCGGGAATCTGATGGAGTTCCCGACGTAACGCGACCAGACTCTCAGCTTCTGCGTCTAGAACCTTGCGGACCCGTTCCACAACATCAGTGGACCCGGCCAAATCAACAGATTTAACAGGTTGAGACAAGTCACAACTCCTTTCAGATCGAGTCACAAGAATCACCACTAAAGTGATTTGAGAATCTTATCCTAAGAGTTGAGAGATAGAACAAACGGCACCGGCGCGGACTGGAGGCGGCTCGCGGTATCCACGGCCGCCCTGCGCGACGCCAACATCCTTGACTGCTGGAGGATGGGACAGATATCCTCTACTCAACACGACCGGTTCCGCTACCCTCTCCGCCTCCCTCCTCACCGTCGCCGCACCTTCCGCGTGCTCCGTCCTCCCCATCAATCCCTTCCACGGCGCATTCTCCAAGGGCGCTTCCTCCGATGCCCCCACCACCGCCACCACCCACGTCCAGGAGCTAAAAGACCGCGGCGCCAACCAGGTCGAATTGCTCGCACTCCAACTCGAAAATGGTGAACTCGGTTCCGTCGCGGTGACCGTTCCCGCAACTGCAAGCAGCCCCCGCACCTGGTCGCAGTGGCACCTCGACGATTCCGACGGTTCACAGTTCAGCGATGAGCCCCTCGACGACGTCCTCGGCGCAATCACTACGTTCTCCCCCACCGAGGCACCCATCGCGGACCTCGTCGCCGCCATGCACAAACGCGCCACCGAGGATCCCCGCGGCTCCGCCCCCGACATGTTGACGCACGTGTCCTACCGTGTCACCCCCTCCGGAAAGGCATCGGTCGAAACGTTTTGCGCTCCGTCCGATGACATTGTGAACAGGAATGGTGAGCTAACCATCACCGATGACGTCGCGGGGCTCTCCGACCCATCTTCCGCAGCTGCCGGTGATGGTGCGGTCACCATCGATCGACCACTGAATTTGCTGCAGGCAGATGACATGCGCACCCTGTTGCATTATGCGGGTGCCTTCTTCGGTGACACCCTCACTGCGATCGAGGTGCAGCCGCCGGCGAACCTGTCGGATGGGGTGCCCGGTTATGTTTTCCGCGGGACGGTGGCACCCAGTGTTGGGGGCAGCCCCGAGTGCACCCCACGATGCGGATCAACATGTCCGCCAATATGATTTTGTCGTCGGGTCAAGGCCCCCTCACCGATAACATTACTTCGCAGCAGGTCGGTCTCCAGTGCCTGCCGACGCGCCCCGATGACCCGTTTTTCACTGATACGGTTGACGTCACCAATCTGTATCCTGCCGCGTTTGCATCGGTCTTTGATCTGATCACCGAGCATGGTGTGCAGACGGTCGGCACGCCTTTCGCTTTTGAGTTCCTGCCCGATCTCGAGGATCCCACGGCGGTTCGCGCCGAACTGTACCAACACCGGGAACCCGTCTTCGACGTGATGGTTACACCCTCCGGCAGCAGGGTCGAAGACCCCAAAGAGAAGACAGGAGAGGAAGCAGCAGAGGATCCCGCCAACTAGCGCCCCTCCGTCTGTACGGCCCCACAAACCCAGCCGCCGCCCCCAGGCAGCCTGCGTCAAAGCCCGGTGGGCGACACGACGGGGGTTCCGTTGTGGTCGAGGATCTCCGCCGCGACGTCATACACCGTCTTGATGAGTCCCTCGCACAGCACGTCGCACGGTGCGCCTTGAGCGATGATCTCCCCGCCCCGCATGACGAGAAGGTCGTCGCAGAACCGTGCTGCCAGGTTGATGTCGTGTATCGCCACCATCGTCACTGCCCCGGCACGCCGCGTCCGTTCCCGCACGAGCCCGAGCAGGTACAGCTGCCGGTGCAGGTCGAGCGCCGAGGTGGGCTCATCTAGCAGCATCACCTTGGGGTCTCCCACCAGCATCTGCGCGACCGCCACCATTTGCCGCTGTCCTCCCGACAGTTCCCCGATGTAGCTTTCCGCAATGTGCCCAATGCCCAGCTCAACCATGGTTCGGGCCGCCAGCTCGGTGGGTTTTATCCCGACAGCGACGCGCCTGGCCGCCACCAACACGGTTTCGAATGCGGTCAGCGATGCGGATCCGGGGAGGTCTTGCGGCACGTAACCAATGACGCCGCGGAGCGCTTTTCCCTGCAGTATCTCACCATCGTCGGCGCGTAGGTAGACGGAGCCTCCGAGCTTGGTCTGCACGCCCGCGATCGTTTTGATCAGCGTGGATTTTCCGGAGGCATTCGGCCCAAGCAGCCCCACGACTCGGCCTCCGCACAAAGGTTGCGGCGCGAAGTTTTCAAGGATGTTGCACGAGCCGTACCCAGCGTTCAAGTCTTCAATGTGCAGCGTAGTAGCCTCATTGTGTTGCGCCACGTCGTTCACCAATTCGCCCGCTTCCTAGTCATGATAATGAGGATGAAGAACGGCACCCCGATGACCGCCGTGATGATGCCGATCGGTATCGCTAGCCCTGGACGGATCATCAACGACACCGCATGTGAACACACGAGCACCAGCGCACCGGAGGCCATGGACGCCGGAATGAAGTAGCGCTGATCCTCCCCCACCAAAATTCTCGCAATGTGTGGCCCCACCAACCCAATGAAGCCGATTATTCCCGAGAAGGCGACGGTGGTTGCCGCCAGCACTGACACCATGATTAGCACCACGACCCTCAGGCGCTGCACGTTGATGCCCATCGCCATCGCGCGCGCATCCCCCAGGCGAAGCGCCGTCAGCCGCCACGACAGCCACATGAAAATCGGCAGCGACACCACCAGAACGACCGCAATAATTCCGTTACCCAGCCAGGTTGCGCGGGTCATCGACCCCATGGTCCAGAACACGATCTGCTGCAGAGCCTCCACGGACGCCGAGTATTGCATCAGGCTGAGCATCGCCTGGAAGAAAAACACCAGACCAATGCCCAAAAGGATCATTGTTTCGGCGGAGGCTCCCCTGCGTATTGACGCCACGACGATCAGCGTGGTCGCGACCATTGCGGAGATCCATGCGGTCGCCGCGAGGTTGAATTGCGCAACCGGAATGATGGTGATGCCCAGCACGATCGTGGCCGCCCCGCCAAATGCCGCCGCTGCGGATATTCCGAGGGTAAAGGGCTCGGCGAGGGGGTTTCCGAGGATGGTTTGCATCTGCGCCCCGGCCAGGGACAGCGTCATGCCGACGAGCAGCGCCATCACTGACATCGGCAGGCGCAGTTTCCACAGCACCACCCGGTTTTGGTCCGTCAGACTACTCGGGGAAAAGATACCCTGGACGACTTCTTTCGCGCCTAGGTCGATGGGGCCGACCACTGTGGAGGTCACGAATGCGGCCAGTGCCCCGGCGATGAGCAGTCCGATGATTGCCCACCGCCGGGCGACGCGACGTCTGTGTGCGGAGACAAGGGTGTCGACTGTTGTCACTGTCCTACCGTTTCCATTCCTCGGGTGGCGTGCCGGGCGGCATGCCGAGCGTTGTGTGTGCCAGCTGTTACTTCTGGTCGTCCTTGACGAAGAAGACGCCGGTCGCGTCGAAGGCGACGTACTTCTTGTGGGCTTCCTTCAGGTCCTTTTCGGGATCGAGGTCCTTGAACTCGTCGGGGTGCAGCCACTTCGCGAACTGTTCGATAGCGATGTAGTTCAGCGGGGAGTCGTAGAACTGGTGCCATACGGCGAAGAATTCGTCATCCTTGGGTGCCTTGAGTTCTTCGAAGCCGGGGGTTGCTAGCAGGCCCTGGAGGGTCTTCTGTGCGGTCTCGGGGTCGGAGTTGTAGCCGAGTTCTACGTGGGGCACTACTTCGGGCTTGTCTTTGTCCGGCGCCCAGGATCCACCGGTGGCGATGATCGCAGCAGGCTGGGAAGCGATCAGCTGTTCGGCGGTGACGCTACCGGACGGCCCGTCGACTAGGTGGTCGCCGAGGTTGTCGCCGCCTGCAAGGTTGATCATCTCGCCGAGGTTGCTGTCGTTGACGGTGGAGCAGCATTCCTTCATGCCGGCCGCGCGCCACAAGAAGGTGCTGGGGCGGTCGTTGAGCTTCTCGACGCGTTCCTTCACGCTGTTGACCTTGTCGGTCCATTCTTTGGTGAATTCCTTGGCTTTGTCTTCTTTGCCGAGGACAGTGCCGAGCATTTCGACGGATTTGGTGGTGTTTTCCAGCGGGTGCTGGCGGAAGTCGGTGACGACGTACTTGATTTTTGCGTCGTCGAGCTTCTGCAGCAGGCCGTTGGTTCCGGAGGTCTTGTAGGCGTCGGCGCTCATGACGACAACGTCGGGGTTGAGGGCGAGGAGGTTTTCGACGGTGACGTCGCCGTGGTTCATGTTGCCGATCGTGGTGACGTCGGCGAGCTCAGGAACAGACTTTTTGAAGTTGTCGTAGTAGCTGGGGGCTGACTTTTCCAGGTCGTTGCCCATGCCGACGACCTTGTCGAGAGGGTGTTCACGGTCGAGGATGGAGGTTGCGAACACGCCGCGGCCTTCACTAAGGATGACACGTTCAGGCAGCTTGTCGAAGGTGACGGTGCGGCCTTCGACGTCGGTGACGGTGATTGCGTTGCCCGAGGCTGCGTCAGCTTTTGTGCTTTCTGACGTCGCGGTGGTTTCTCCAGTGCCGCCACATGCGGTGAGCAGCAGTGCGCTGGAGGCTAGGACAGCCGCCAGACCCTTAGTGATCGTTTTCATAGGTACTCCTTGCCGTAGATTAGCGTAGGTTGCAGAAATGAATCATACTCCACACCGTGTTGTATATACAACTTTAGTTTCATAACATCGTCAGATTGCGCCCTCAATGCGCACAGCATTGACCCCAACCACGCGTCATGCAGCAACTATCACCCATCCCCGGCCGATTGCCGCCCCTGTGCCGCAGTCACTCAGTAAGCGCGCGCTTTCTTGAGAGCCTTCCGCAACGCGGCGTCATCAAGCTCCAAGCAACCCCCCTTATTCAAACGGTGCATTACCACCGGACACCCCTTGCACCGCGGCTTGGACCTACAGCACTTTTTACGCTTACCCCCCTTGGCTGCCTTCGCAGCTTTCTTGCGCAGCTTGTCCATATCCACGATCCAAAGCTTACCTTAACAGCAGCAGCCACCGCCCCCACACACCGTCAACCGCAACGCTCCACGCCGCTAACCACTACACTCCACGCCACAGAACAGACCGCTAGCCACTTTTCGCATCGCCTCGCACCGGGATCGGCTCCAACCCCAACTCCTTGAGCCTGCGGTCGCTTTCTCCGCGGGCACGGCAACCATGAGAAGCACCACACCCGCCACCACCGCCAAGGTTTTAGCGGCGCCAGCGGTTTCCTCTGGGTGATGTTCGCGGTCGCTCATTGCTGCCCACTACTTCCTCGGCTGTCCAGGTGACTTGAATCTTTCAGGTGTCCTGATTCCCCCACGAGCCTATAGAAAAAGTAACTGGCGTCACGTTATCGAATGTGTACCAAAAAATCGGGTGGGCCAACGCCCCAAAGCCAGCGAACTGTGAAAACACCGCCGCATATGCCCGCCCCCCCCGAAAAAAGTGCACACCGCATAAAAACAACGGCCGCAGCCAGACACGAAATCCCAACCACGGCCGCGCGATCAGCACGCCTAGCGTTGCCCCGCCTAGATAGCGTCGATGGTGCTGCGCTTCGGGTAGACGCGGGGGCGCACGCCACCCATTTCTTCGACGATGCGGATCACCTGGTTGGAGTAGCCGAACTCGTTGTCGTACCAGACGTAGAGCACAAGGTGCTTGCCGGTGGCGATGGTCGCAAGGCCATCGACGATGCCCGCCTGGGTGGTGCCGACGAAGTCGTTGGACACAACCTCCGGGGAGTGGATGTAGCCGATCTGCTGGCGCAGGTCGCTGCGCAGGGAGACCTGCTTGAGGTATTCGTTGACCTCATCGCGGTCGACGTCGCCGGCCATGGTGAGGTTCAGCACCGCCATGGAGACGTCCGGGGTGGGGACGCGGATGGCGTTGCCGGTCAGCTTGCCCTCAAACTCGGGCAGCGCCTTGGAGACGGCCTTGGCGGCACCGGTTTCGGTGAGCACCATGTTGAGGGTCGCGGCGCGTCCACGGCGGGAGCCCTTGTGGAAGTTGTCGATGAGGTTCTGGTCGTTGGTGAAGGAGTGGACGGTCTCGACGTGGCCGAATTCGACGCCGTACTTGTCGTTGACGGCCTTGAGCACCGGGGTGATTGCGTTCGTGGTGCATGACGCCGCGGAGAGGATCTGGTCGTCTGCGGTCATGTCGCCGTCGTTGATGCCGAAGACGATGTTCTTGATATCGCCCTTGCCCGGCGCGGTGAGCAGCACCTTGGACACACCGGTAGACTTGAGGTGTTGGGAGAGGCCTTCGCGGTCGCGCCAGCGGCCGGTGTTGTCGACGACGATGGCGTTATTGATGCCGTATTCGGTGTAGTCGACGGTTGCGGGGTCGCTGGAGTAGATGACCTGGATGGGGGTTCCGTTGGCCCAGATGATGTTGTTGTCTTCGTCGACTTTGATGGTGCCGTCGAAGGCACCGTGGACGGAGTCGCGACGCAGCAGGCTTGCGCGTTTTTGCAGGTCGTTGTCGCCGTTTTTGCGTACGACGATGGCGCGGAGGTTGACGCCGCGTCCGTAGGATTGCTTGGCGAGCAGGATGCGGGCGAGCAGGCGGCCGATGCGGCCGAAGCCGTAAAGCACGACGTCCACTTCGTCGGTCTTGGTGACGGGGGCGTCGATGACATCTGCGAGTTCTTCGCGTAGGAAGGCTTCGAGGTCGCCGCCACGTTCGTCGTAGCGGACTGCGAGTTCTCCGAGGTCGATGGATGCGGTGCCGAGGTTGAGGGTGGTGAGCAGTTCGACGATCGGGTAGGTCTTGTGCAGGGATAGTTCGGTGCCGGAAATGCGGCGGGCGAAGCGGTGGGATTTGGCGATGTCGACGGCGGTTGCGTTGTCGAGTAGGGAGCCGAAGATCGAGGTAACAACGTTGTTGTTCCGGCGGAGCTGGCCGAGCAGGGGGATCATTTTTTCCGCTAGTTCGATCCGCTGGTTCCAGTCGTTGTTGGGCATGAATGCGCCTTCCGTGGGGTGTGATTCAAAGAAAACAAGTACACATATAACGTAGCTAAGTTTTCTTTGTTTCGGACGCCTTTTACCCTCTACCGGGGTTACTTTGTGGAGGTGTTGTACCTCACCACCGTTATCGCACCGCCATTACAACGCCATGGCGCGCCCGCTGTGTCGTTGCGTGTTGACGATCTGCCACTATAGTGTCCATGGCTTTACCTCGCTTCCTTCAGCGCATCGCCCAGATTTTTTCTTCCCGCGATCATGACGCCGCGTCTGCCTCCGGCGGATCTGTACATCCTGACGCCGCACACTCCCCCGACGCTGTGCCCGAGTGGCTCATCATCGGACTCGGCAATCCGGGGGCCAAGTATCAGCTGACGCCACACAACGTCGGGTACTTCGCCATCGACCACGCGCTTGACCACGCGGACGACTACGCACCCGGCCAGGGCCCGCAGCCTTCAGGCACGCAGCTATCTCTGCAGCCCGTACCCGGCTGCACCGCCCATGCCGCCGTCACCACCTGGGGCGAGAACACCGTCGCACTGGTGCGATCGGATACGTATATGAATGAGTCCGGTGTCGCGGTCGCCGCGCTCGCACAGCGCTGGTCGATCCCTCCGGAGCGCGTCATCGTCATCCACGATGAGCTCGATTTGCCGCCAGGTACGGTCAAGCTGAAGGCGGGCGGTAGCGATAATGGCCACAATGGGCTGAAGTCCATCACCGCGCAGCTCGGATCCGGTGCCTACGCGCGTGTGCGAATGGGTATCGGCCGGCCCGCTGGCGTTCCGATCATCGAGCACGTGATCGGCCCCATGACCCAGGAGATCCTCGACACCCTGCCCGCCCAGTCGGCCGACGCCATCGTTGCTGCGCAGTTAATCATCACTGAGGGCGTTGATCGCGCCCAAAACATTGTGCACACCCGCAAGCGCTAACCCTGTGCGCACTCGGGCGCAACCCGCGCCTGCGTTTGGCCTTGCTGCCTGTAAGATAGGCGTCCGTGTCTGATCTTTTTGCCCAAGCCGCCCGCCGCCGTACCTTCGCCGTCATCGCCCACCCCGATGCCGGTAAGTCCACTCTGACGGAGGCATTGGCGCTGCACGCGCACGTCATCAGCGAAGCCGGTGCGGTGCATGGCAAGGCAGGGCGCAAGGCCACGGTGTCGGACTGGATGGAAATGGAAAAAGACCGCGGTATTTCCATCGCGTCCTCCGCCCTGCAGTTCGAATACGCACCAGAGGGCCACACGGGCGAGCCCTACATGATCAACTTGGTGGATACGCCCGGCCACGCGGATTTCTCTGAGGACACCTATCGCGTTCTCACCGCGGTGGATGCGGCCGTGATGCTTATTGACGGCGCGAAGGGCCTGGAGCCCCAGACACTGAAGCTGTTCCGCGTGTGCAAGGCCCGTGGCCTGCCGATCGTCACGGTGATCAACAAGTGGGACCGCCCCGGTATGGCGCCGCTCGAGCTCATGGATGAGATCGTGCAGGAGATCGGCTTGCAGCCCACTCCCCTGTTTTGGCCGGTGGGTGAAGCCGGCGACTTCCGTGGGCTCGCCAAGGTCAGCGATGACGGTGAGCCAGAGGAATACATCCACTTCATCCGCACCGCCGGCGGCTCCACCATCGCCCCCGAGGAGCATTACAGCCCGGAGCAGGCCGAAGAGCGTGAAGGGGATGCGTGGTTGACCGCTGCGGAAGAAGTCGAATTGATGACGATGGATGGAGCCCTGCATGACCAGGAGCTTTTCCTGGACTGCACCACCTCCCCGGTAATTTTCGCCTCCGCAATGCTGAACTTCGGCGTCCACCAGATCCTCGATACCCTGTGCGCGCTCGCCCCCTCACCAGGCTCGCGTGCGTCCTCCCAGAAGGCAATCGACGAGGCCACTGCGGCCTTCGACGCCGCCCGCGACGTCACCGATGATTTCTCCGGCGTGGTGTTCAAGGTGCAGGCTGGCATGGACAAAAACCACCGCGACTCCCTGGCGTTTATGCGCGTTGTGTCCGGCGAGTTCGACCGCGGCATGCAGGTCACGCACGCCCAGTCCGGTAGGAGTTTCTCCACCAAGTATGCGCTCACCGTGTTCGGCCGCACCCGCAACACCGTCGACACCGCCTACCCCGGCGATATTGTTGGTTTGGTCAACGCAGGAACACTCGCACCCGGCGACACCATCTACGCAGGCCGTAAGGTGCAGTACCCGCCGATGCCACAGTTCGCACCCGAGCATTTCCGCACGTTGCGCGCGAAGTCCTTGGGCAAGTACAAGCAGTTCCGCAAGGCTTTGGATCAGTTGGCGGCCGAAGGTGTCGTACAGATCTTGAAAAATGATGCGCGTGGTGACGCCGCGCCGGTCATGGCCGCAGTCGGCCCCATGCAGTTCGAGGTCATGATGGCCCGCATGGACAACGAATACAACGTGGAGACCATCGCCGAACCTGTGCCCTATTCGGTGGCCCGGCGCACTACCCCGGAGACGGCTGCAGAGTTGACCAAGCAGCGCGGGTGTGAGGTCTTTACCCGCACCGATGGGGAGCTCATTGCTTTATTTGGCGACAAGTGGCGCCTGCAGTTCATCGACAAGGAGCACCCCGAGTTCGTGCTCGAACCGCTAGTCGCCGACTAGCGGCAGAGGCTCGGCCCCGCCAACTAGCAGCTATTAGGGACCAGTACCCCCTCGAGATGCGACTAAGATCACTTCAAAGTGGTTGCTATATGTGGAAAATATTTCTATTTTGGAAGCTACTCATTTCAGAGTCACACAACCCCTAAGGGAGATCCACATGAACGCTTTAAAAAAGAACTTAAGCGCATGTCTGGCAGCAGTCGCAGCTGTAGTCATATGTACATCCCCCCGTTCACGCTCAGGTACCTCACGTGTTCCCAGCAAAGGAATGCGAATACGAGAATGGGCCAAGGTGCACCGGCTGGTACCCAAATGAGTACACTTGCAAAAACATTACGAACCGGCCTCACGAAGACTGGCAGATGCGTGCCTGCTTAGCGTGGATCGGGTACGGCCAGAACTAGAACAATGAGCTTTTTTCTCTGGTTGCTTCTGGCTATTCTCGCAGTAGCTTTAATCTACTTGGCCTACCGATTTTCTCTTGAACGAAATCTTGGGAAACTTTCAGAAGAGGCAGACTCGGAGGACATCCGAAAGCATTCCGCTGAAATTCAAAACCAGATCGCTCAAGGGAAAGGGTACCTCTGAGCCCTCAAGCCACAGTCGTGCATACCGCTGACACCCTACAGAGTTTCCAGCAGTAATCAGGGCGGCAATTTAGTGCAACTAGCCGCTAAACGTTGCCCTGCTGATCCAACCGAACAGCAGGTTGAATAGCGTAAAGATCATCTGCAGCAGCGAGTTACTGAAGTTACCCAGCGCCATGCTACTGCCCGCCAGGAACCCGAGCGCGGCGCTGCCGCTCGCGGCGTGATCATCCGAAGAACCATCCGAGGAACCCAACGCGGACGAACCTTCCGCCAATTCGGAAGAGGTGCTAACACCGGTCGCAGGATCGGAGGAGCCGCGGTCGGAGGATCCCAAGCTAGGAACGTCCGGCACCACGACCTCCTCGCCGAATCCACGCTGAAGGCGAGGCCAGAACGTATGCAGGGCCGTGTTCCACGCGTCCCAACTGTGGGTGCCAGCCATTGGGAAATCGTAGGCGATGTCGGTGATGCCCAGGCTATCGGTACGGACCTTCAGCTGGTGGGCGCACAGGTTAGACGCAGCCTCGATGCTGAAGCCTAAACTCCAGCGGTCTTTCTTCTGGTTGCTGTTAGCCGGGGCCCAGTCGCCGAAGAAGTCCAGGGCGCCCATCAAACCGGTGGCGGAATAGACGTAGAGGTTTTCCTGGTCCTTCAGCCGCTCGGCGTTAAGGACAGCATCGTTGTAGCGGGACAGTGGGGAGTTCATCGGGCCCCACATCATGTCGGCGTTTCCGCCACCACCTTCGATGGTGCGGTTGAGCCCGTAGCGACCCCACCAGGTGTTGTTCGCGGCGCAACCGGACAGGGACGCCACGGAGGAATAGAAACCCGGCTGGTGGGCGGCGTAGTTCAGTGCGGTACCGCCCGACATGGACATGCCGATGAGGCTGCGCTGGCCGTCGCCACCGATTTCGGCTTCCAGTGCCTCGGGAAGCTCGTAGGTGAGGAAGGTTTCCCACATTTGCTTGCCGCCCTGTTCCGGCAATTCCTCGACCCAGTCGGTGTAAGCAGAGTGGCGGCCCAGGGCGGGGATGACCACATGGTAGTTACCTTCGCGGGCAAGTTCCGGCAGGTCAGAGCGGTTTAGCCAATGTTGGTCGGTGTAGCCCCCATCGGCGCCACCCAATGCGTAGACGACGGGGCGGGGCGTGCTGGTGTCCGGCGCGGGCAACCACACCAAGGGAATCCAGCGGCCCATCGACGGGGAGTAGGCATTGATTTGCCGGACGGTATCTCCGTTGACGCCCATCCAGTGCTTGAGGCGTTCGATTTCCTCTGGGTGCATGTCGATCTGTGCTTTCGGCATGCCTTCGCGCCCGTTGGGGAACATGGGGTTGTCGAACTGTGGGTTAACTGAAGGCATGAGGGCGTTCAGCCAACCTTGTTCCGAGAAGCCACTGGGAGCGCGACGGGTGTCGGTGTTGCCGGGATTGTCGGCACCTTCGGGGTCGAGTCCGTGGTCTTGCGCGTGGACTGGGGCTGGGCTTAGCGCCGCGCCGAAGACGGTAGTGCTTACTAGCAGGGAGGTCAACATCCGACGCGTGCGCACTTTCAACTGCTCCTAGGGGGATTCCGTGTACTGGTGTGTTTTTGCGACTGCGGCAGCTTCACCGGTGTAACCCGGGTTGTCAGTTTTGCCGCATTCGTTAAAAGTCTCTCATGGGACTATATCGACTTGTCCGCGATCGGGTTACATTTACGCGCCTTAGCTACCGCCGCCTTAGCTGTTGTTGCAGTCAGTTGCAGCGAGTCATGCGTGGCGCACATTGTCCGTCCGCGGCGGCACTGTTGTCAGTATGCTGTGAGCTATGTCTGAGCATTCGACTGGCCCCGCCGCCAACGCCACCGACACCGCCGACGCAGTCAACGCCCACACCGCCGACGCCACCAACGCGTCCGACGCCGCCGCCTTCGGCTCCTTGAACTGTGCCGCCCGCATCCAGTGTTTGTTGCAGGAACTCGGCCACATCGAACACATCGAGGTCGCACCCACCGGTACCGCCACCCCGCAAGGCCTGGCGAACGGTCCAGCACACGCCCCCGTGTCCAACACCTCGCCTGATGCATCTGCTGACTCCTCGTCGGACGCATCATCCGGCACCACGCACGACCCTTCGGTCTCACCGTTTGCCAGCGACGACTCCATCAGCATTCGTTTTACTCTGCGGGGCCAGGCCCCCCGCACGTTCGCTGCCGTGACGGTTCCGGGCGAATCCTGGTCAGATCTCGCGGCCGCTTCCGCGCACCTCATGGGCCGCCCGGGCATCAGCCTGCCCAAGACCGACGGCACCCGGACCCTCGCGATCATCGACTGGCTGCCGCACCAGGACCCCCACCAGCAATTGTTCGCAGCAGCATGGTCCCCGCACGTGTCGGTTCGCGCATGCGAGGGCTTCGCCTCTCTACACGAGCTCGGTATCCGCACCTCGCAGCCGGAAGAAGGCCGCACGCTGGTGGAGTTTTCCAATGGGTCGGTGATGCACCTACGCACCCCCGGCTACCTCAACGGCGTGGGCGACGTCACCGGCCAGGACATCGCCGCCAAGGGCCTGCAACCCACCGCGGAATTCCAGCATTACTTGAACTCGTTGCTCGCCCCACCAGCCGATGGACGCAGCCCCTTGCAATGCACAGCGCCCTCCCCCTACGGCGCTCCCCTGTCATTAATGACGTCGCGGGGCTTGGCGTCCGTCACCGCCTATCATGTTGCCACGGTGAAGGGTGATACCTGGCGGTGGTCGTGGGCGGATGCCACGCGTTCCGCAGAGTGGTTTGGTGCGCAAGCGTTCGGGCCGACCCGGCCCAGCCCAGCCCACGACATTCGTCTCCTGGGTTATCGGCATGGGGTGGGTGCACTGCTTCGCCCTGAGCTATCGAGGCAGGAGGTAGAGCAGTCACATGTGCTGGCTATGTGCACCTCTGCCACCGGGTTGTGGCATCACGCGTGGGTGCCACAACCGAATGACTCCTGGGCGTTGCTGCTGTTCCCCGGCAACGCCATCTAGCCGCCAGCTAGCTGCGCAATAGCTACCACATAACTGCTCAGCAGCTGCCAGCTAGCCGCTAGCGCAGCAGGTCGCGGTAGAACTGCTCGTCCACCTCGGCGATGTCATTGGGCACGAAGCTGGGGTTGCGGTCCTTATCGATGAGCACCGCGCGCACGCCTTCTGCGAAGTTGGGTTCGCGCCGCAGTTGGTTACCCATGGTCAGCTCATGGCCCAGGCTCTGCCCAATGTGGCTGCACTCGACGGTCGCGGCAATAACCTCAATGGTGGCCACCAGGGAAGTCGGGTTGGCAAGCTTGGTGTGTTCGCGCACCAAGTCCACAAACTCAGCGTCCGCGCAGGCTTCAAGGTTGGCGCGGATCTCCGACCAGGAGCTCGCCGCGAAGCACTGCTCGATCTGCTTTTCCCAGCGGGCCAACTCCGAGGACTCCGCAACGGTCGTGGTGTGCGCTTCGATCGCGGCGTCAACACCCTTGGACTCATCAATTACGGCCTCTACGAACTCATCCATCTTGGAGGAATCGATGTAGTGGGTGGCCAGGCCGCTCCACAGCATGTCGGCCGGCTTCAAGTACATACCCGTGGTGGCGAGGAAGTTCGCCAACGCCACCGATGCGTAGCCCTTGCCCCCGACCATTTTTTGCATCCGCCAGCTCATGCCGACGTCCGGGATGAACCCGATGAGCATTTCGGGCATCGCGGCGAAGGTTTTCTCGGTGACCACGCGGTGCGAACCGTGCGCCGATACGCCCAGGCCACCGCCCATCACCACACCGTGGATGAGGGAGACGATCGGCTTGGGGTATACCGCCAGCATCTCGTTCATCTTGTATTCGGTGTTGAAGAAGCGGTCGCCTTCGGCGTACTGGCCCTGCATGCCTTGTTCGCGGATGGCTCGAACGTCACCGCCGGCGCAGAATGCGCGCTCGGAGGTGGAGGTGATGAGGATGTGGGTGACCGACGGGTCGTCGCGCCACTGTTCCAGGTAGTCAAGGATGATCTCGACCATCTCGAGGTTGAGCGAGTTGAGGGCACGGGGCCGGTTGAGTTCTAGCCGGCCGGTGGTGCCCACGACGTGCGCGTAGACGAGGTTGTCGGGAACGGTGGACGCGTCGTTGGTAGAAACATCAGTATCGTGTGCCATGCAGCACACTGTACCGAAAAAATGTGACCTAGGCGTCAGTTTTTGGGTTTCTTCTCCTTTTTCGCCTTCTTGCCCTGCTCAGCGGCATCCTGGTTGCCTGCCTCCAGTTTGGACGCGACGTCAGGAACGTAACGGAAATCCTCGCGGGGAGGACGCTCGTAGTCATTCGTCGACTTGGGGCGCTCCGGGATCTCCGGCATCGGACGATCGATGTGCTCATAGGGAATGGTCGACAACAGGTGCGAAATGACGTTGATACGCGAGCGCTTCTTGTCCTCCGACTCCACCGTGTACCAGGGAGCAGAAGGGATGTCGGTGTGGACAAACATCTCGTCCTTCGCGCGGGAGTAGTCCTCCCAGCGGGTGATCGACTGCAGGTCCATGGGCGACAGCTTCCAGCGGCGCAGCGGATCATTACGGCGGGACTTAAAGCGCTTGACTTGCTCCTCATCCGACACCGAGAACCAGTATTTGCGCAGCATAATGCCGTCTTCTACCAGCAGGCGCTCAAAGATCGGGGCCTGGTGCAAGAAGCGGCGGTATTCCTCCGAGGTACAGAAACCCATCACGCGCTCCACGCCCGCACGGTTGTACCACGAGCGGTCAAAAATGACGATCTCGCCCGCAGTCGGCAGTTTTTCAACATAACGCTGGAAGTACCACTGACCCTGTTCGCGTGATGACGGCGCGGGCAGCGCCTCAATGCGGCAGGTGCGGGGGTTGAGGTATTGGGTGATCCGCTTGATCGCAGAGCCCTTGCCTGCGGCGTCGCGCCCCTCCATGATGATGACGACGCGGGCGCCGGTCTCGACAACCCACTGCTGCATCTCAACCAGTTCAGCCTGCAGGCGCTTTAGTTCGGCCTCATAGGCTTTCTTCGACAGCTTCGGTAGCTCTTTTTTTCCCATAGGGTGGCATTTTAGTCCCTCGATGCCACCCGCTACCCCTACATGGCCAACCCCTATTGAACTTGGAATTCGGCCATTTCGTCCCAGTGGGTTTTGCCTTCGATCAGGGTGTTGATGATCTCTGGGGTTTTCTCGAGGATGGTGGGGAATAGCTCGCAGGCAGCCTTGAAGTGTTCGCTGCCGACATGGGCCTCCGCGGCGTCATCCTTAAAGCCTTCAACCAGGATGTATTCGTTGAGGCGTTCGGTGGAGCGGTACCACTCGAAGAACAGGCAGCCGTCTTCCGCGCGGGTTGCTTGGGTGAAGTCGCGGACCAGTTCGGGGAAGGTTGCGACGTTGTCGGGCAGGGGCGTGAATTTTACGTTGATCAAAATCATGTGGCCAGGATATAGGTAACGCACCCCACAGGAAAGAAAAGATTAGTCTACAATTAGCTGCGTACGCCTCATCCCCCTGCGGGTGCCAGCGAGAAGTAAGCAAAAAAATACCAAGGATCAAGGATTGCGCCCATGAATAAACCACAGGCCGGCCACTGGGTGCTGGCTGCCCTCGGCAAAAAAGTCCTCCGCCCCGGCGGGCGCGAAACCACCGAGTTCCTGCTCAACCACTGCCCCATCACTGGCGCGCGGGTGGTTGAGTTTGCCCCAGGGTTGGGTATCACCGCGGCGGAGATCCTGTCCCGAACACCCCGCAGCTATGTGGGTGTTGACGCCGACCCTTCCGCATGTGAGACCACCCGTCGCCGTTTGAACGAACTCCAGCCCCCGTGCCAGGTGTCGGTGCGGGAATGCCCTGCGGATGCTACCGGTTTGGAAGATGGCAGCGCCGACGTGGTGGTGGGTGAAGCGATGCTGAGTATGCAGACGGACGCCCACAAGCTGGCCATCATGCGGGAGGCCGCCCGCATTCTGCGCACCGGGGGCATCTATGCCATCCACGAACTGCTGTTAACGCCGGCGGAGCTGGATGAGGAATCGAAGACGGCTATTCAACGGGATTTGGCTCGGGCTATCAAGGTCAATGCCCGCCCGCTGACTATTGACGAGTGGAGCGACCTGGCCACTCAGGCGGGCTTTGAGGTGGTCAAGACGTTCACCACCTCAATGTCTCTGTTAGAGCCGCGCCGGTTGATTGCCGACGAGGGCCTCGGGGTGTTCAAGATTGCGTTCAATCTGCTGCGCCAGCCGCAATTGCGCAAGCGTGTTGTCACGATGCGCGCGACGTTTAGTAAGCATGCGGAGCACTTGGGGGCTATCGGGTTGGTGTTGAAAAAGTCCGATGTGTCCTAGCGGGTGGGTGGAAGATGTTTTACAGCGATCTGTTTAATGACGCCCCGGAGCCGCGGCAGGGCGCGCGCCCAGCGGTTGCTCGTCTGGCGACGTTGCCCGGCGCGAACATCATCGTGTTTCGTTTTGCTCCCGGCCAGTGCCTGAACGACCATACTGCGGCGCATCCGATCACGGTGCAGTGCGTGCGCGGCGAGCTTGATTTCACGGTGTATACGTCTGCGCCAGGATCTACTGCTACAACCACGCAGGCGTTCCGTTTGCGGCCGGGGCGCGTGATTCATCTGGATGCGTATGAGCTGCATCGGGTGGATGCGGTGGATGGGTGCGATGATGCGTTGCTGTTGCTGACGATGCTCACCACGGACTAGCCCACACCAGGAAGTCCACATCACGCAGCAGGCAGCACCGGGCAGCAGGCGGCAGTGGGCAGTACAGTGTGCGACAATAGCGCTCGTGGCTAACCTCATTAACCTCGAAAATGTCTCGCAGTCCTACGGGCTGAAAACTGTTCTCGACCAGGTGTCTTTGGGCATTCAGACGGGCGACCGGATCGGCGTGGTGGGGTTGAACGGTGGCGGTAAAACCACCCTGTTGCGCATCCTCGCGGGCCTCGAGCAGCCGGATTCTGGCCGGGTGTCGCATACTGGGGATTTGGCGATGGCTGTGGTCACCCAAGGCGCAGAATTGGATGATGACGCCACGGTGGCTGAGGTTGTGCTGGAACCGTTGGGTGTGCACACCTACGAGTGGGCGTCGAACGCGAAGGTTCGTGAGGTCCTAGAGGGGTTGGGCATTGTCGACCTTGGGTTGGACACCCCGGTGGGTTCGCTGTCCGGTGGGGAGCGCCGCCGCACCAACCTTGCTGCAGCACTGGTGCGTGACCTCGATCTGATCATTCTGGACGAGCCCACCAACCACCTGGACGTGGAGGGTGTGCAGTGGTTGGCGGACTATCTGCTGGCCAACAAGGCTGCATTGATTGTGGTCACGCACGACCGTTGGTTCCTCGATACGGTGGCGACGAAGACGTGGGAAGTCCACGACGGCCAGGTGGACACCTACGAGGGCGGCTACAACGATTGGACGTTTGCCCGTGCGGAGCGTGCCCGCCAGGCAGATGCTGCGGAGCAGCGGCGTCAGAACCTTGCACGTAAGGAGCTTGCATGGTTGCGCCGCGGTGCGCCTGCTCGCACGTCGAAGCCGCGCTACCGCATTGAGACAGCCGAGCAGTTGATTAACGATGTTCCGCCGCCGCGGGATTCTGTGGAGCTGATGGCGTTTTCGCGTAAGCGCCAAGGCAAGAAGGTTATCGACTTGGTAGATGCGACCATCCAGACCCCTGATGGTCGGGTGTTGGTTGATGATCTGACGTGGCGGTTGGCGCCGGGCGAGCGCATTGGTTTGGTGGGGGTCAATGGTTCCGGCAAGACGACGTTGCTGCGCACGATCGCTGGCGAGCATCCACTGGCGGCGGGTTCCCGGACCGAGGGCACGACGGTGCGTTTGGGCTGGTTGCGCCAGGAGTTGGATGATCTGGATCAGGACATGCGCTTGCTGGATGCGGTGGAGCAGGTGGCGTCCTATGTGCAGTTGGGCAAGAAGGAATTGTCGGCCTCCCAGTTGGCGGAGCGTCTTGGTTTTTCAGCGAAGCGCCAGCGCACGCCCATTAAGGATTTGTCTGGTGGCGAGCGCCGTCGTCTGCAGCTGACCCGCGTGCTGATGGCGGAGCCGAATGTGTTGTTGCTTGACGAGCCCACCAACGACCTCGACATTGATACCTTGCAGGAGTTGGAGTCTTTGCTCGATGGGTGGCCAGGCACCCTGATTGTTATTTCCCACGATCGTTATCTGATCGAGCGTGTGTGTGACAGCACCTGGGCACTGTTTGGTGATGGCACCCTGACGAACCTTCCGGGCGGCATCGAGGAGTATCTGCAGCGTAGGGCTAGCCTTGCCCAGTCGACTGTTGCGAGCAATGTGGGTTCTGCGGCGGCGCAGTCGCGTTCGGTGTCGTCCCCCGCGGCGTCATCATCTAGTCCTGACGTCGCGGGGGCTGGGGCGGGCGCGTCAACGTCGGGTTTGAGCGCGGCGGAGGAACGCAAGCTGACCAAGGAGCTGCAGTCTTTGGAACGCAAGATCGCCAAGTTGGATGACAAGCAGGCGCAGATCGAACAGGCCATGGCTGAGGCAGCGGATGATTTTGCCCGGGTGGCTGAGCTTAACGAGCAGCTCAGTGCGGTGCGTGAGGAAAAAGACGAGCTGGATATGCAGTGGATGGAGGTCGCCGACAAACTATGACGGTGTCCGCGTTTGATCTGTTCAAGGTGGGTGTTGGGCCGAGTTCGAGCCATACGGTCGGCCCGATGCTCGCCGGGTACGAGTTTGCCGACAGCCTGCTGCGCTTCCCGAATGGCCCCGAGCTTGCGGCTGCCCATGAAATTGTCGGCGGGGCGGTGACTATTGGCGAGGATATCCCCGCCGATGTTGCCGGTAGCATCACGATCATTTTGTACGGTTCTTTAGCGGATACGGGGCCGACCACGGCTTGAGCATCGCCGAGGTGTAGCGCGAGTGCGAGCGTTCGGTGCGTGATGACGCCGCGATCGATAGCGCCCTGGATCGCGTTTTTCACGCCATGGATGGATATGCGAAACGCGGCGTCAACACTACAGGTGTTCTTCCTGGTGGTTTGGGGGTTCGTCGGCGTGCGCATGGCTGGCACGAGCAGCGGGCTGCGGAGGACCCGCAGAAAACGGCGGAGTTTTCGGAGCGCTATAAAGAGACCGCCGGCGGTGGTTTGGCAATCACCGTGGCGGTCAATACCCCTGAGTGCTAGAAGCTTTAGTTCTTCGGCTGCGGCTTCTTCGCCACGGATGCGGCGAAGTTCTTCAAGGTGGTGGGGATGTCGTCGCGATCCATGATGACTTCCACCATCACCAGCTTGTCCCTGGTGGCCTCCGCCGTGGCGAGCGCCTGCTTCAACTCGTTCGGGGTGCGTGCCTTGAGGACCAGGGTGGTTTCTTCGGTGCCGCCCATGGCTGCGGGCACGAGGTCCCAGTGGTAGGTGGTGATGTCGTTGTAAGGGGCTTCGGGGCCGTGGATGGCGCGTTCGACGGTGTAGCCCTCGTTGTTGATGATCACCATGATCGGGTTGGTTTTTTCCCGCAGCATCGTGGAGATTTCCTGCACGGTCAGCTGTGCCGCACCGTCACCACTGACCAGCACGCTGCGCCGCTCGGGGGCGGCCAAGGATGCGCCAAGGCTGGCGGGTAGCGCGAATCCGATGGAAGCCCACACGGGCTGGCCCATGGATTCGGTGCCCTTGGGCAGGGGCTTGCCGGCAAGGCCGAACATGGAGGTTCCAAGATCAGCGACCAAGGTTGCGTCCGTGGGAAGCCAGGTAGTGATGATCTCCCACAGGTCATCCTGGCGCAGCTGCTCATCGGGATTAGACTCGGCTGCCTCTGCTGGCTCGGCTTGCTTCAGGGGTTGAGGCTGCGGCTGGGCGGCGGCAACGGCCCGGGTCAGAGCCGGGAGGGCATCGGCCATGGCGATGGGCCCGTAGATAGTGTGTCCGACGCGTGCGGAGTGCGGGTCGACGGCCAGAATGTCCGCTTCCTCGATGTCTGCGGTGAAACCAGCGGTGGCGGTGTCGGTAAACAGTACGCCGATGGTGATGAGCCGTTCGGCATCCTCGACTGCCGCACGGGTGCGCTCCGGGGAGACGGACGCCCAATAGGCACCAACGTAGCGGGGGCTGTCATTATCGACGACGCCGATAGACCACGGCAGCGTCGCGTAGGGCAGGTCGCAGGAGGCGATGAACTCCCCCGTTGCTTGTTTTGCGTGATAGCGCTCGATCAGCCGGTCAGCGACGATGGTGGTTTTCTTGCCTTTAAGGAATTCGGTCGCTGCCTCTTCGAAGGCAGCCAGTTGGTTGCGTGCCGTAAATTCGCTGACGTCCTCACGGATGTTACCCACGGGCTGCCCGATGCGGGCCGCAGCCACGTCGGGGCTGAGCACCAGGTAGCCGGGGCGGGATTCGATGAGCATGGTGCGGATGACGCGGTCGATTTCGCTCGCCGCATTGTCCGGAGTCAGCCATGCTTGGGAGCAGGTGACGTGGCTGGCCATCTCGTAAAAGTGCCGGTAGTTACCATCAGCCAGGGTGTGGTGCACTTTGAGGTGATTGTCTTGGCTAAAGCGCACCGGGGCGCCCACGATGTGGAGGACTGGAACGTTTTCTGCATAGGAGCCACCGGTGGCGTTGATGGCGGATAGTTCGCCCACGCCGAAGGTGGTGACCATGGCGGCAAAGCCACGCAGGCGTGCGTAGCCGTCGGCGGCGTAGCCCGCGTTGAGCTCGTTATTGTTACCCACCCAGCGCAGTGCGGGGTTGTCCAGAATGTTGTCGAGGAAGGTGAGGTTGAAGTCGCCGGGGACGCCGAAGATGTCGCTGACTCCGGTTTGTGCGATGCGGTCGAAGAGGTAGTCGGCGACGGTGTAGGGGGTGGGGGTGCTCATGGGTGGGCCTTTCGTCTAGTTCGTCTCGGATTACTTTAGCCGTAGTGCATCCACACCGTCTTCTGCTCGGTGTAGCAATCCAGCGCCCACTTACCCATTTCGCGTCCCCAACCGCTAGCTTTGTAGCCACCCCAGGGAGCAGCCATATCCGGGATGGGCAGCATGTTAATAAACACAGCACCACTGCGCAGACCACGAGCAATACGCTGCGACTCACCGATATCCTTCGTCCATACGCTGGCTGCAAGGCCGTAGTCGGTATTGTTTGCGCGTGCCAGGGTGGACATCAAATCGTCTTCACCGTCGAAAGCCATGACAGACAATACCGGGCCAAAAATCTCCTCCCGGGCCAGAGACATATCATCGGTGACACCCCTGAACAAAGTCGGCTCAACGAAGAAGCCATCACGGTCCACACGATTACCTCCTGTAACCAGCTCTGCCCCTTCGCCCTTACCTCGGCCGATGATGTCCAACACGTGCCCGGCGTGCTTCTCGCTCACCAACGGAGTGATCTGCGCATTCGGGTCGTCGCCTGCGCCGATAGTCATCGACTGCATAGCGTCTGCCATCTTGCTGACAAACTCGTCTTCAACGGACTTATCGACAAAGAAGCGAGTGTATGCGGCACACACCTGACCCGAGTTAAGCAGCGCACCGCCCAGATTCCCGGCTACGGCGGCGTCAATATCCGCGTGCTTCGTGATTATGGAGGGAGCTTTACCACCAAGCTCCAGGGTGAGTCGCTTGAGGTTCGACTCCGCCGAGGCCTTGGTAATGGTCTTGCCAACTGCTGTCGAACCGGTGTAGCTCAAGTGGTCGACCCCCATGTGGCTAGACAACATCGCGCCGACATCCCCGCCGCCTGTAACAATGTTGACCACACCGGCAGGCACCCCTGCCTCGTGGCATAGCTCCACCAGGCGAAGGCTAGTCAGCGGGGTCACCTCGCTGGGCTTGATAACAACAGTGTTGCCCGTCGCGAGTGCGGGTGCCAGCTTCCAGGCCAGGATCATAAGAGGGAAGTTCCACGGGGTGATCAGAGCGTTCACGCCCACAGGCTCGCGGACGGTGTAGTTCAGGGTTTCAGGGAAGGAAATGGAGTTCACTGTTCCCTCGATCTTGGTAACCCAGCCCGCGTAGTAACGGAAGTGGCTGGCAGCTCCTCCTACGCTCACCCCCTGTGCGATCCCCAGCGGCTGGCCCTGATCGAGGGTCTCCAGCCGCGCCAACTCGTCAGCATTCGCTTCGATCAGGTCTGCGATCTTGAACAGCACATCTGCGCGCTGGGCAGGAAGCAGGCCCGACCAGTCCGGGTCATTCAGTGCTGCGCGGGCCGCAGCAACCGCCCTGTCCACATCAGCCAAGGTCGCGGATCCAACGGCAGCGATTTCCTCCCCTGTCGCCGGATTATATGTGGGGATTGTGGTTGCGCTGCCAGCGAGTTTTTCGCCGCCAATTATCATCTGGTTGAACATGGTTACTCCTCTTGAGAACGTGGACGTATGGGCTTTTCATGGAGTCAGGGCAGTGCCTACGGGATCTCGCGGACCTCAGACAACCTGCACGTGATACTTGTCTCACGGCAATCCACCTAGACTTTCCGCCGATAATATGTCGCAGATCTCATTCGGTAGTTGACTGTTACTGCAGCCATGTAGACGCTGAGTGCAACCATTTCCGCCAGCACGCCAACCGCACCCCCTCTTCGTACCGCTAGGCGTGGCCTATGCGCCCTGCGCGGGCGACCTTTGGTGTGTAGCCGTAACGCCCCTTGAAAGCCCTGGAAAATTGCGCAGGGCTGTGAATTCCCACCCTGGAGCCGATAGCCCCAATACTCACATGGTCTAGTGCTGGATCGTTGAGCATATGCAGCGCTGCCCGCAGCCGCTTCTCTTTAATCAGCTGGCACACCGTGACACCCCGGGATCTAAACAGTCCATGCAAGTGCCGCACGCTGATGAAGTTCGCGGCAGCAATGGTGTTCGGTCCCAAAGTGTCCTCGTGTAGGTTGTCGTCAATATAGGCGTCGATCTTGGCAAGCACGCGTGCCTGCTCGCTGAGTATCGCACCGTCTTCGGCTGCGGCTGCAGCGAGCAGCGGGCCTATCATCCGCGCACCTGCAATGGCGTAGTGCTGCCCAGTCGGCTGTGTGAGCGCGTGGAGACTTCCTGCCAGGCTAGACAGAAACGCCGACGCAGGCGCCGCGTGGCCCGCAGCTCCGTCGATCGTTCGGCTGAGCACTCCCTCCAGCAGGTCGTCACCAACCCCCACATGCCCCCTCTCGACCTGCATGACCAGGATCTCGGATTCCTCCTCGAACACAACCTCATACTCACGGCTGGTGTCATAGACAACGATGTCCCCTGGCACGCTCACTGACCGTAAACCCCCCTGTTCTACGGAGGTACTGCCGGCTAACTGCACTGACACTTTCAGACAGCGTGGATCATCAGATCTAACATGCCGGGCTGTACGCGTCACGACGTGCGGTCCTGCGGTGATGTGGTGAAAGCTGATTTTTCCGACCGTGGCTCCGTCAATTGCGCCAACGAAGCTCTCCGGGTGTGCAGCCTCGAACTCCATGGGTAGAAAACCGCGCAGCACCGCAGACCGGTAGGTATCTACCTGGCGCTGCAGTGCCTCGGCAGCCATCGCAACCTCCGTCTTCCTATTACCTTTACACTGTGTTTGAGTGCTAACGCTTTTATGAAGCCTCGAAAATCGGGTGCAAAAATTCGCTTAAAGCCGTCGTGTCCTCGAGAGCAAACACACCCGCGACATACTGGTCGGGGCGAACGACCACAACGCAGCCTTCGCGGCTGATCCCGCGAGCCTCGAAGAAATCGGTGATTTCACCGGAACGCTGGCGCACCTTTGCACCGAAGGCCTTGTTGTAGTTGACCAGCTTGAGTGGGCCCACCAGTGGGCGAAACGCCTCGGGCACATCCGGGTGCTCAATAGCCGTATGATCTCCCTGGTAGACGACCTTCGTATCAAACACAGCGTCCGTGTCACCGTCGGCAGGTGTGATGGTGACCTGGGGACTGGCGGCGTCATTCATCCACCACTGCGACCACTGTTCCACCTTGGGAGAATCGGCAGGGGTACTGCCATCGGCGAAAATATATACGCGCCATCGACCATCGGCGACGTGCAGGTGCCCCAACTCATGGATCGTGGCGTCACACACCCGATCCACAGGATAACTGTGGAAGCGCTTACCAATCGGGAATCCTGTGGCCAAGGTCTGATCCTTATCACCGGCTGTCACCAGCGAAGGGGTATAACACGTCATAAAGCCTGCGGGGAATTCCGCAGTCTTGACGTAAAAATCCTCCAGGAAGTTCGGATCCTCAAACTCCTCCGAGGGTGTGGCCATCAGCGTCGACCACTCCTTGTCAAAAGTAATCAGATCGTGGGCAACCACGCGACGCTCCTCACAATAAGTGCGCAGCAATGCGTCTCCTCCGCGCCCCGAGAGCACTTGTCCCAGCTTCCAACCAATGTTGAAGCCATCTTGCATGGACACGTTCATGCCTTGGCCAGCCTTCGCCGAGTGAGTGTGGCAGGCATCGCCGGTAATAAAAACCCTCGCTTGGTCGTCCTCGGCACGGCAATTATCAAACTTGTCGGTCAAACGGTGGCCAACCTCGTAGACGCTGTGCCACGCAACATCCTTGATCTCCAAGGTGTAGGGCTTCATGATCTCCTGTGCCTTGGAGATGATCTCCTCGATCCTGGTCTGCCGGATCGCACCTCCATCGGCTGTATCAACAATGCCTAGGTCAACGTACATACGGAAGAGGTGGCCTCCCTCTCGGGGGATGTGCAAAATGTTACCGCCGCTACGGGACTGAATCGCACACTTCAAGCGTATATCCGGAAAATCGGTAGAGGCGACAACATCCATTACACCCCACGCATGGTTCGCAGCGTCACCTTTCAGCGTCCGCCCAATTGACTTACGCACCTTAGAGCGCGCACCGTCACACCCCACGACATACTTGGCACGGACGACCTTCACCGTACCCTCTGCTTCGCCTTCACCCACACCGTCGCAGGTTCGTCGCAAGGTGACTTCCACAGGATACTCGCCCGCATCATGGATAGTTAGATCCTCGAAATCCCAGCCGTAATCAGGGAGCATCCGCGAAGGGCTGTTGGCCATGAACTCCGCGAAGTAGTCGAGCACGCGCGCCTGATTCACAATCAAGTGTGGGAACTCCGAAATACCTTCCGGATCGTCGATGGTGCGGGCTGTGCGCTCGATCGCGTCCGAGCCGTCGGCGGCAGGCTTCCAAAACGCCATCTCAGTGATCTGATAAGCCTCATTGGTGATTTCGTCAGCGAAGCCGAAGGCCTGGAAGGTCTCCACGCTGCGAGCTTGAATACCGTCGGCCTGGCCGAGAATCAACCGATGCGGGCGGCGCTCGATAATGCGCGTGTGCACATTCGGGTACATCGACAGCTGTGCTGCAGCAATCATGCCCGCCGGCCCAGAGCCTACGATGAGAACATCCATATACTCGGGAAGCTGCTCAGGCCGGTCTAGGCCAATTCCACTCGCGGGAAGTAGTCGGGGATTTTCAGAAACATAACCGTGATGGTGGAATTCCATTGTTCATCCTTAGGAAAAAATTAGGGGCAGGGAAGAGAAGCGATTAAGAAATCGGGGGTGGGGCCTAGTGGGCGCCGGCGGAGCTGCCGAAACGCAGTGGGGTGGCTGCCTGTTCTGCTTCGTTATCGGGCCCCAGTGGGATACCCGAGCGATCCTTGACAGCAAACACCGCGAGGAAACCAATGACGGACATCGCAACCAAGTAGTAGGTGACGTTGGTAGTAGCTCCAGTGCGCTCGACAATTGCAGCGGCGATCATCGGGGAGAAAGCGCCACCGAGAATCGCGCCGATGGCATAAGAAATAGATACTCCCGAGAAGCGAATGGATGCGGGGAACAGCTCAGCGTACAGCGCAGCTTGGGGACCGTAAGTAAGGCCGAGACCTAAAGTAAGGAACACCAACGCGATGAGCAGTTTCTTAGGGTCTGCGGTGTTGACCAGTGGGAACAAGGCAATAGCGCCGATAGCCTGGAGGACGAACCCGATCAAGTAAGTGACCCTTCGGCCGATGTAGTCACTAACCCAACCGGCAAGCAAGGTAAACACCAGCCAAGAAACAGCCGACAGGGTGACAGCTCCGAGAACATCGCCGCGGGCAAGCCCGACCGGACCGTTGGGATCCGTGGCGTAGTTCTGAATGTAACCACCGGTGGTCATGTAGCCCACCGCATTATTACCGGCGAAGATGAGGGCTGCGACGATAACCAGGGGAAAGTGCCGGCGGAACAGCACGGCTACGGGGGCGGATGCGGTTTCTGCGCGCTCCTCCATCTCTGCGAATACAGGCGACTCTTCAACACCGTGGCGAATGAGGAAACCGACGATGATCAGAACCACAGACAGAAGGAAAGGAATGCGCCAACCCCATTCAAGGAATGCGTCTCCCGGGGCGATCGAGCTCATCAACTGCAGCACGCCCGAAGCCATGAGTAGGCCAAGGGGGACGCCGATCTGTGGGCTAGCACCGAAAAGTCCGCGGCGGGCAGTCGGCGCGTGCTCGACAGCCATAAGCACAGCGCCGCCCCATTCACCTCCGGCAGAAATCCCCTGGACGATGCGTAGGAGGATGAGTAACGCAGGGGCCCACAGACCGATGGTGGCATATGTCGGAAGAACACCAATGAGGGCGGTGGCGCTACCCATCATGATGAGAGTGACCATGAGGACTTTGCGCCGACCGATCTTGTCACCGAAGTGGCCGGCAAGAAAAGCACCCAGCGGGCGAAACAGGAACGACAAACCAACCGACAGGAAGCCAACGATTGTGGCCAGGCCTGGGCTCAGGTTGGCGAACATGACAGATTTGAACACTAGACCCGTCGCGATTGCATAAACAAAGTAGTCGTACCACTCAATGGCGGTGCCGACGATAGTGGCCGCCGCGACACGGCGCTGTTCTTTGTCAACATGACGAACGGCTTCGATCGCAGTTTCCTCCATGGGGGGATGCGAAAGATGGGGTACGTGAGACGACACTATTCCTCCAATTTTCATATACAAAGGGCGCCGATAAGACAGGATGGCACCGATGCCCGTTTTGGGGTGGGTTAAGCCAATGAACATCGCCGGGGCGAGATCATAGTGACCTCACCAGGCATTTTAAGAAATCTACTTCCCACCGGCTGTGTCCCAGTCGAAGAATTCATGTGGCTTTAACAACACTCATTACTTTACTATGACCGAGATTGCTTGCGGGATTGAGTGAAATAATATACGATTTTGCTGAACACGCAAGGACTTGCTAGGAGGAAAACTTGAGCGACATCCCAAAGTCCCCGGTCACACCCGGAAAAATAATTGCAGTACACGTGGCCTACAACTCCCGCGCAGCACAACGCGGGCGCTGGCCTAAACAACCGTCATACTTCCTCAAAGCCTCGAGCAGCGTGAGTGCCAGCGGGAGCAATGTGGAACGACCCCAAGGGTGCGAACTCCTGGCCTTCGAAGGCGAGATCGCACTCATCATCGGGCGCCCCGCGCATCGGGTTCAGCCAGAAGATGCATGGTCCTACGTCGGCGGAGTCACCGCAGCAAACGACCTCGGAATATACGACTACCGGGCGCAAGACAAGGGCTCCAACACGCGCTCCAAGAGCCGCGACGGCTACACCCCGCTGGGCCCCGACGTTATCGACGCCAGCCTCGTAGACCCCCACAACCTTCGCATCCGGACGTGGGTCAACGGCCACATCGCCCAAGAAGCTATCACTGACGAGGAAGAGATGATCTTCCCACTGTCCCAGTTTGTTGCCGACCTATCGCAGCACATGACGCTTGAACCAGGGGACGTCATCCTCACAGGCACTCCAGCTGGATCTACTGTCATATTCCCCGGCGACACCGTAGAGGTCGAAGTCGATTGCCCCACAGTAGAGGGCTGCCCCACATCCGGGAAACTGTCCACGACCATCGTCGAAGGCCCTGGTAACTTCAATGCATCCGTTGGCATGCTCCCCTCTATCGACGACAAGCAGCGCGAAGATGCCTACGGCGACCGCGCCAGCGCGGGATTACCCGAAGAAGACGACCTAAGCAGCATGGACCCAGAGCTTCGTGCTCTGCTGGAAAAGGTCCCCACCGCAGGGTTGTCCGCGCAACTACGTAACAAGGGCCTCAACCAAGTCCACATCGAAGGCGTGAAATCCAATAAGCCCGGCACGCACATGGTGGGTGTCGCCACCACGCTGCGGTTCCTTCCCTGCCGCGAAGACCTCTTCCCGGCACTCGGCGGTGGGTACAACGCGCAGAAGAAAGCCTTCGATGGTTTGAAGGAAGGCCAAATCCTCGTCATCGAAGCGCGCAACGACCCGGGATCCGGAACCCTCGGGGATGTCCTCGCACTTCGTGCAGCAAACCTCAAAGCTGCGGGTATCGTCACCGACGGCGGAATCCGCGACTTCACGCCGGTAACAGAAGTAGACATCCCTGTGTTTGGCCGCACCGCACACCCCGCTGTACTTGGCCGCAAACACCTGCCATATGACACGGATATTGCCATCGGATGCGGCAACACTACAGTCTTCCCCGGCGATATTCTGGTCGGCGATGATGACGGAGTCATTGTCATCCCCCGCGCACTCGCTTGGGAGGTCGCCATCGCTGCAGCCAAAAAGGAAATCCAAGACGAGTGGGTCGCCGAACGCGTCAAAGAAGGACACCCAGTCGACGGATTGTTCCCGCCCACGGGGGAATGGAAGAAGGCCTACGCGGACTACCTAGACAACCATCCCGAACTAATGGCAGCGCTACCAACGCCGCCTGAAGCTAAGTGATTGCGTAGCCATGCCTCATACCTCGATTACACGCACAGCCACCGGCGCGACGCCCCCTGCCCTGAGTGATTCGGACCCTGCGGACGTTTTCAACACGGAAAGCGGCTCCCTTGAGCTCAAAGCGGCGGGCTTGAGCAAGACTGAGGCAGCGTACCGATTGATCAAAGAAAAGATCACCACCGGGGAATTCGCCCCCGGCCACCGCATCGTCCTGGCTAGCCTAGCGGAACTACTGAACTCCAGCGTCGTGCCGGTCCGTGAGGCGCTGCGACAACTCGAAGCCGAGGGCTTAATCGAATACGAGCGCAATGTCGGTGCGCGCGTCGCTATGGTGGACCGATCAGACTACCTGGATTGTATGTACACCATCGGCGTATTGGAGGGTGCTGCGACTGCACAGGCCGCGCCGTACTTGAGCGCAGCAGATCTCAGCGAAGCCAGGGAGATTAACGCTCAGATGGCCGCACTACTTGACCGTTTCGACGCAGCAGCGTTTACCCACCTGAACTACCAATTCCACCGCACGTTGTTTTCCCGATGCCCCAACCAAAGGCTGGTAGAGCTCGTCGCTGCTGATTGGGAAAGGCTTTCTTACTTGCGGGAATCCACCTTTGCATTCGTTCCGAACCGCGCTGCAGACAGCGTGGCGGAACACAACAAGATACTGACCCTTATCGACATCGGCGCCGAGGCCACATTCATCGAAAAAACCGCGCGGGACCACCGCCACGGAACATTGAACAGCTACCTCGCTTCACTCAAGCAACACCCCTCACAAGGAATTCAAGGAGAAACTCTATGAGCGCTACAAACACTACGAACACGACACTTCCTTCCGGTATGCCCGAGAAGATCCAGCACTACGTTGGCGGCAAGTTTGTCGATTCCATCGACGGCGACACTTTCGACGTAATCAATCCAGTGGACAATACTCCATACATCAAGGCTGCATCGGGTAAAAAAGAAGATATTGACGCTGCAGTTGCCGCCGCCACACACGCGTTTGAGCATGGTCCCTGGCCGAAGATGCTCCCCCGCGAACGCGCTCGGGTACTGCATCGGATCGCCGATATTGTCGAGTCTCGCGACAAGATCCTCGCTGAGATGGAGTCCTTCGACTCCGGCCTTCCGATCACCCAGGCACTGGGTCAGGCCCGGCGCGCTGCTGAAAACTTCCGTTTCTTTGCCGACCTGATCGTGGCACAGGCTGACGACACGTTTAAAGTGCCTGGACGTCAAGTGAACTATGTAAACCGTAAGCCAATTGGCGTCGCAGGCCTGATTACTCCTTGGAACACTCCGTTCATGCTCGAGTCGTGGAAGTTGGCTCCGGCTATTGCAACCGGCAACTGTGTTGTGTTGAAACCCGCAGAGTTCACACCGCTGTCGGCGTCCTTGTGGGCGGGCATTTTCGAAGAGGCCGGCCTCCCAGAAGGCGTGTTTAACCTGGTCAATGGCTTTGGCGAAACCGCAGGAGATGCGCTGGTTAAGCACCCCAATGTTCCCTTGATTTCCTTTACAGGAGAATCCCGGACCGGACAGATTATTTTTGGCAACGCCGCTCCCTTCCTCAAGGGGTTGTCTATGGAGCTTGGAGGCAAGTCCCCAGCAGTTATCTTCGACGACGCTGACTTGGACGAGGCCGTCAACGCCACAATCTTTGGTGTCTTCTCCCTCAACGGCGAGCGCTGCACTGCAGGCTCCCGCATTCTGGTCCAGAGGGGCATCTACGACGAGTTCGTCGAGCGTTACGCGGCCCAGGCTCGGCGTGTAAAGGTGGGTCTGCCTTCCGATCCCTCAACCGAGGTCGGCGCTTTGGTACACCCCGAGCACTTCGACAAAGTGATGAGCTACATCGAGATCGGCAAGGAGGAAGGCCGGCTGCTAGCCGGGGGTGGCCGCCCCGAAGGCTTCCCCAAGGGTAACTTCGTCGCTCCCACCGTATTCGCTGATGTCTCCCCCGACGCCCGAATCTTCCAGGAAGAAATCTTCGGCCCCGTCGTAGCGATTACCCCCTTCGACACTGATGAAGAGGCTGTGGCTCTGGCTAACAACACCCGCTACGGCCTGGCCGCATACGTCTGGACCAGTGATCTAAAGCGTGCCCACAACGTAGCCCACGACATCGAGGCAGGCATGGTATGGCTGAACTCCAACAACGTCCGCGACCTGCGCACCCCCTTCGGCGGTGTTAAGGCCTCTGGTCTCGGCCACGAAGGCGGCTACCGCTCCATCGACTTCTACACCGACCAGCAGGCAGTGCACATCACCCTCGGAGAAGTGCACAACCCAGTCTTCGGTAAGCAGTAAGCCAGCCACGACTCCGCTGTTGATCTCTAATCAATTCCTTTGTCCGTTTTCACCCCCTGTACCCCGCCCCGCCCCTTTTCACTAGAAAGGTTCCCGCCATGACCACCGCTGCACCAGACATCCTGCGCTGTGCTTACATGGAGCTCGTCGTCACCGACCTCGAGGCGAGCCGCAAGTTCTACGTCGACGTCCTCGACTTGGTTGTCACCGAAGAAGATGACAACACTATCTACCTCCGCAGCATGGAAGAGTTCATCCACCACAACCTCGTCTTGCGCAAGGGAGATCAGGCAGCAGTGGCTGCTTTCTCCTACCGCGTCCGCTCCCCCGAGGATCTGGACAAAGCTGAGGCTTTCTACAAGGAGCGCGGCTGCCGTGTGGAGCGCAACAAGGAGGGCTTCACCAAGGGCATTGGCGATTCCGTCCGCGTCCAGGACCCCTTCGGATTCCCCTACGAGTTCTTCCACGAGGTGGAGCACGTCGAGCGGCTGTGCTGGGCCTACGACAAGTACACTCCCGGCGCCCTAGTCCGGCTGGATCATTTCAATCAGGTCACCCCGGATGTGCCGGCCGCTGTGAATTACATGGAAGACCTAGGATTCCGCATCACTGAAGACATTCGCGACGAGGAGGGCACCGTCTACGCTGCTTGGATGCGCCGAAAGCCCACAGTTCATGACACGGCTATGACTGGTGGCGACGGCCCTCGCATGCACCATGTGGCCTTCGCAACCCACGAAAAGCACAACATCCTCGCCATTTGCGACAAGCTGGGCGCACTGCGCCTAAGCGATCACATCGAGCGCGGCCCAGGGCGTCACGGTGTTTCCAACGCTTTTTACCTCTACCTGCGCGACCCGGACGGCCACCGCGTCGAGATCTACACCCAGGACTACTACACCGGCGATCCAGACAACCCGACCGTCACATGGGATGTCCATGACAATCAGCGCCGCGACTGGTGGGGGACCCCTGTCGTTCCTTCCTGGTACACCGACGCTTCCCGCGTCCTGGACCTCGACGGCAACATCGTCCCTCTAACCGAGCGCACGGATGCCTCCGAAATGGAGCAAACCATAGGCGCCGATGGTTTCTCTTACACCCGCAAAGAGGACGAAGAAGCAATGCCGGAATGGAAACAAGGCGAATATAAGCTGGGGCACCAGCTCTAAAGTCCGTCTCGCTCACATATCGCCGAAGGAAAGGCCAGCAATGCTGGACAAAGACACCATCACTACAATTGCGGACGATCTCGCGGCCGCCGAGGACAGTCGCAGCATGATTCCGCTGCTTACTGCTCGCTACCCCGAAATGACCGTCGAAGACTCCTACGCGGTACAAAACGTGTGGCGGGATCGCGTGATTGCTTCAGGCCGCCGCATGGTCGGCCGAAAGATCGGCCTGACTTCCAAGGTGATGCAGGTTGCCACAGGCATCACCGAACCTGACTACGGCATTATCTTCGATGACATGGTCTACGAATCGGGCTCCGTTATCGAGCACGCCCAGTACACCGGTGTGCGCATCGAAGTTGAGCTCGCCTTCGTACTCAAGGAGGATCTCAAGGGCCCCCACATCAATCAATTCGATGTTCTGCGTGCCACAGACTACGTGGTTCCGGCACTCGAGATCCTTTCCTCTCGCATCGAGATGGAAGGACGAACCATCGTCGACACCATCGCAGATAACGCTGCAATGGGAGCGATGGTCGTGGGTGGAAGGCCTATCCGCCCCGATGATGTTGACCTCCGGTGGATTTCGGCCTGTCTGTACCGCAATGAAACCATCGAAGAATCCGGTGTTTCGGCAGCTGTACTCGGTCACCCCGCCATGGGGGTTGCCTGGCTCGCCAACAAGTTGCACCCCCACGGTGACCATCTCGCTGCAGGAGATATCATCCTTGCTGGTTCTTTTACTCGCCCCATGTGGGTCTACCCCGGTGACTCGGTCTACGCAGACTTCAATGACCTCGGAGTGATCTCATGCAACTTCCGCTAACCTTTGCAGAGCGACTCTCCCAAGCCTCCGATCCCCAGGTGGGTCTATGGGTGTGTAGCGGCTCCGCGACGTGCGCGGAGCTTATCGTCGGGGCACAGCCTGATTGGGTACTCATCGACGGCGAGCACTCCCCCATCGGCCTGGAATCCACTTTAGGGTTGCTGCATACCGTCGCAGCCTACGGCGCTACGCCGGTAGTAAGAGTGCCAGAGTGCGATACCGCCCGTATCAAGCAATTCCTGGACCTTGGGGCTCAAAACATCATGGTACCCATGGTGCATGACGCCTCCATCGCAGCGAGCGCCGTATCAGCGATGCACTATCCGCCAAAAGGCGTGCGTGGTGTGGGCAGTGCCCTAGCGAGGTCATCTCGTTGGAACCGCGTGCCGGATTATCTGGCAATAGCCAGCGAAACCGTCAGTTTGACCGTGCAAATCGAATCGACAGAAGGCGTGCGCAACGCAGAAGCGATCGCTGCTATCGAAGGCGTGGACGCAGTCTTCATCGGCCCGGCAGACCTCGCTGCAGATATGGGTTATCTAGGACAACAAGACCACCCCGAAGTCATTTCCTCTGTCCTTGACACCATCGACGCGGTGCGTGCTGCAGGCACACGCGTGGGCGTCAATGCCTTCGCTTTTGCCCAACAACAGATGTATCTCGATGCTGGTGCAGATTTCATTGCTGTGGGCGCAGACGTACAGCTTCTAGCTAAGGCCTCCAGTGACCTAGTTCGAAACACCAGAGCCCTCTCCAAGAAAGACTAAGCGCCATCCGCTAACAGCGACCGAAACCAGCTCGTGCCGTCAAAACGCAGGCCCCAAAACCAATGGGGTCGACAAAAGCAAACTCAACCCGATCGGGAGCCACTTGAAATGGCACCCGGTCGGGTTGCGGCTTTTCTACCCCTGGCGCTTGGCCGCAGCTTAGCGCCGTCTAATAGCCCGGTAAGTTGCCGCCTCGAATGCTTCCGCGGCCGCCACGCAGGGCCCGTCGAAAAAGGGCAACAGTCGGGTGGCCCACAGCCCGGCGATGCCCGTGTCTGGGTCGATCCACATGTAGAGGTTGCCCAGGCCGCAACAGCTGATGGATCCCTTTTTTCGTCCGGTGGGGGCGTCGGGCGGGCAGCCGTTGCTGTGGATGAGGCTTGTGCCGCTGGAGTCGACGAGGCCCGCCACGATGGGTGGGGTGCCTTATTGATCGTGTCGGCGCACGGCGACATCGATGGAGTACCAGATGGGGTTGAGGTTCGCTGACACGAGCAGGGAACGCGACGGCTGTGGAGTCATGGTAGCTCCTGCGACGGAAGTGTTACTTGAGTCATAACTTCAATAGTTTATGTGTCGCGGTACCACTGCTGCTACCCCCTCCCTCACCACCGGCACATCTTAGCGCTCACCGCCGGCCCATGCTGCCGACTGCTAGTGCCGGCTGCTTACCGCGATCCCACCGAGAGCTTCGACCAGGTCATTCGCCGCCTGCGCATCCGCACACAGGAAAAACAGCGTCGGGCCAGATCCAGACACCATGCCTTTCACGGCACCAGCAGCCACACCGCGTTCCAACGCCTCCGCCAAGTCTGGCGCCAGGGCCACCGCCGGCGCCTGCAGGTCGTTGACCATCAATCCAGCAACAGCGTCCGCACCCGTCGCCCCGCCGATACCCTCGGCACTTAAGGCCCGAGAGAACGCCTCGACGTCAACGGGGCTAGGGTCGGGGCACAGTCCCTCGTCGCGCATGGCATCTAGGGCACGAAACACCGCCGGCGTCGACAGCCCACCCTCGCGCGGGAGGATCACGAAGTGCAGCGGCAACGCGCAGTCGATAGGGCTGAGCACCTCACCCCGCCCGCGACCGCATTGGGTGCCACCGCGCAGCATGAAGGGCACATCGGATCCGAGTTTGAGGCAGATATCAAGCAGCTGCTGTTCACTCAGCACCTGTCCACCTAATGACGCCGCGTAACTCGCCGCCGCACGCACAGCGGCCGCACCATCGGCGGACCCACCGGCCATGCCGCCCTGGGTGGGGATCCGCTTGTGCACCTCGCAGCGCAGGTTGAGCGCAACGCCGGCGACACGAGAGATGTGTTCGATGGCTGCGCAAATAAGGTTGCTGGGCCCTAGCGGCACCTCGTCTGCTTGCCTGCCGGTGACGTGCAGTTCGGTATAGCTGACATAGCCTTGCTCGATGAAGCACCCGGCTTCGGGGTGGGTGGAGCCGTGGGCGTCGTAATCGATGAGTGTGAATGCGAGGTCGTCGTGCAGGGAGACTTCGTGGAAGATGCTCACCAGTTCGTGGTAGCCGTCCGCGCGGGCATTACCCACCGATAACGCTAGGTTGACCTTGGCGTACGCCGATTCCGTGTGCGCGTTCACTATAAGTTTTGAGCTGCCAGGCGGACAAAGTCTGCGATGCCGAGTTTTTCGCCGCGCTCCTGTGGGGAAATCCCCGCTCCCTCTAGTTCAACCTCGGCGATGATGGAGGAAGCGTAGTATCGCGTCAGTGCCGCGCGCAGAGTCTTGCGGCGTTGGGCAAACGCGGCGTCAATAAGCGGAAATAGCAGCTCCCGCAGCTCAGGTGTGATCGGCCAGGGGGCATCCTCGGGGGTGTAGCAATCTATTGCTACCAGTCCGGATTCGATGTTGGGCGCGGGCCAGAACACGTTCTTGCCGATTTTACCCGCCAAGCTCACCTTCCCGTAGAACGCCGCCTTCACGCTCGGCACACCATAGACCTTGCTTCCGGGCGCTGCCGCAAGGCGCTCGGCCACCTCCAGCTGCACCATCACCAGCACGCGGCGAATCGTCGGGAAGGTTGCAAGGAAATGCAACAATACGGGAACCGAGACGTTGTAGGGAAGGTTTGCAACCAGTGCAGTGGGACCACCGGGCAGGTCGCTGGCCTCGATTTTCAGCGCGTCCTTGTTGAGCACCCGCAGCTTGTCCGCATGCTCGGGCGCGCGCCATTCGACGGTGTACGGCAGTTCCGCGGCCAACCGGTCGTCGATTTCCACAGCGGTCACCCGGCCAGCTTTGTCCAACAGCTCCAGGGTTAAAGAGCCCAGCCCGGGGCCGATCTCGACTACGTGGTCCTCGCTGCCGATACCACTGTCGGCGACAATGCGGCGCACGGTGTTGGGGTCGTGCACAAAATTTTGCCCCAGTTTTTTCGTTGGGACTACGCCAAGCTTGTCGGCAAGTTGGCGGATCTCTGCGGGTCCCAGCAGCTCAGTCATAAAAGACCATCCTAGTGAATCCCGGCCGCGCTCCCCACACGGGACCTAGCGCAGGCCGAGTTTTGCGGTGCAGGCAGGCCATGCGCCCCAGCCCTGCGCGGCCTGTACCTTTTGCGCGATGGCGATTTGCTGTTCGCGGGTGGCCAGGTGCGCGGACGGTGCATACTCGCCACCGCCGAAGCTCAACCAGGTGGAAGGAGTGAACTGCAGTCCGCCGAAGAAGCCGTTGCCGGTGTTGATCGCCCAGTTGCCGGTGGATTCGCACTGTGCGATGGAGTCCCACACGCTACCTTCAGCCATTGCGGGGGCGGCGGGCTTGGTGCCGCGTTCAATCTTGGCGGGGGCCGCGGGCGTCAGCGCCACATCTTCAATGACGTCGCGTGCCTCTTCGACTCCATTGACCTTGCGGATGGTGGACACGATCCGCTTGGTGCCAGGCTTGGCCGGCTCGAGGATGTTTTCTTCACCCTCGTTGAGCTCCGGGTTGTCGACGTATTCGGCCGGTGCTTCGTAGGGCTTGGTTTCGGTCACTTCATCGTTTTGGATGCGGGTGACGCGGGCGGTCATGTCGGGGGTGACGGGCGTGTCCAAGGCGGGCTCCACGACGTCATCATCGTCGTAGGCGATACCCAGGCGATCGAGCAGGTCCTTGACGGTGTTTGCTGCGACGACCAGGTTTTCAACATTGCCGGCGTTGTCAACGGTGACGGGCTTCGGGGTGGCGATGCCGATGGACAGGCCAGAGGTAGGGATCTGTTGGTCGGAGGGGACGTCAACAGCATCGGAGGATCCGACGGACAGCTGGTTGAGGAGCTCTTCGATGGTCAGCGCGGTGGTGTCGATGTTTTGGGTAACACCGTCGATGGTGACGGCCACGGGTCGTGCGGTGCGCACGGTGATGGTGGCGTTGTCGCCGATTTTTTCGCTGGGTGCCGGAACGACCATGTCTTTGTCGCCGACCTCGATGCCTGCCTGGCGCAGGACGGAATCCACGCTGCCGGCCATGGTTTTAATGTGCTGAGTGTCGCCGTTGACGACCAGTTCGACATCTTTGTTCATGCTGACTACGACGCCACCACCGACGACGAGGCCGGCGAGCACGCCACCGGTTGCGATGCGTACGGGGACGGATCGGCCGGAGGAGGTGTTAATACGACGACGTGCGGAAAAGCCCACGGGGACACTCTTTCATTAGCTGTGTAGATCTTCGACTTTAGGGTTCAAAGCCGAAGGGGCCTTGGTTTTTAGTGCGCATTTTTTGGTGCGCGAGGCCCTCAAGCAACATTGTCACGATACGGTAACAATGCAGGTATGTCTAGCGGATTTAGGCTTTAGCGATGCAGCTCACAGAAAATTACAACCTCAGGATTCGCAACTTCCACAGCAGGCAACAGCAGCCACTCACACGGTGGCTTGGCCTCGGCCCGTACCCGTGGCCGCTGCCTACACCTGATAGACGCGCGCGAAGGTCTCGCTGACGTCGCGTGCCACTACGGCCGGATCAACCCCTCGCGCCTGCGCGATGCAGTGGGCCGCGTGCCCCACGAACGCCGGTTCGTTGCGCGTACCCCGGTAGGGTTCAGCCGTCATGTAGGGCGCGTCCGTTTCAATCAGGTACTGCCCCGCCGGCGCAATGCGGGCTGCCTCGCGCAAAAAGTCGTTGCGCTTGAAGGTGACGTTGCCAGCGAAACTGAGCACGTACCCCCTAGAAAGTGCTTCCTCCGCAACCTCGAGCGGTGAGGAAAAACAATGCAGTATGACGTCGCGGGGACGCGGGGCGTCGGCCAAAACCTCCATCAGCTCGGCATCTGCTTCTCGGTTGTGGATCATCAGGGCTTTGCCAGCGGAACAGGCGAGGCCAATGTGCCAGCGCAGGGCTTCAGCCTGTACGTCTAGGGGCGCGCAGTCCTCAGATTTTCCGATCCAATAGGTGTCCAGGCCGGTCTCACCAATCGCAACACACCTGGGGTCGGCAGCCATCTCACTAAGGCGGGCTCGCGCGGCGTCATCAAGCTCAAGGGCCCTGGTCGGGTGGATTGCGCATGCAGCGAACACATCCGCGTTACTGTGCGCCGCTTGCAAGGCCAGCTCAGCCTCGTCAAGACCGTCACCGACGGTGCAGATTCGGGCCACCCCGGCTGCCTTGGCGCGCTCGACGATGGCGCCCACTTCTTCAGGCGTACGCGCACCACAGGACGCCAGGTGGGTGTGGGCGTCGATGATCGTTTCGCCCGGGATGAGTGGCGCTGGCACCGGCTGCGGGCGGGGCTTTTTCTTAGCCACGCTGTGGGACTCCTTCGAACTGTGCTGCGGTTGTTAGCCCTGCTGGGCCGGCGCCCATTCGGGACCGGTCTGGCCAAGTTCTGGGTCGAGCTTGGCGATCAGCGGCTTCGGCTTGGACAGCGGAGTACCGGATTCAAGGGCAATAGGCTCCCACTTGGCCTGGGCGCTGGAGTAGTCGCCCATGATCACCGGGTAGCTCTTGCCTTCCTTGGGCACGCCGACGCCCACCGGGTTAACCGGCATGTCATCGTGCACTTCGACGATCTTCGGCATCGGTGCCCACACGCCTTCGCGACCCAGGGTTTCATGGACTTTTTGGGCAGTGTGCGGCAGGTAGGGGGTCAGCAGGGTGTTGATGTGGCTGACCACCTGCAACGCGGTCCACAGTACGGTGCCCAGGCGTTCGCGCTGGGTGTCGTCCTTGGCCAGCTTCCATGGCTCCATCGCCGCAATGTAGGCGTTGGCTTCGCCAACAACATGCATGGCGTGGGTGATGCCAGCTTTAAAGCGGTTGTTTTCCAGCGCTTCGCCGACGATACCGAATGCGTCTGTGGCCAGGTCGAGGATCGCTTGGTCTTCTTCGGTCAGCCGCCCGGGGGTCGGTACTTGGCCGAAGTTTTTGTGCGCCATCGACACGGTACGGTTGACCAGGTTGCCCCAGCCGTTGGCGAGCTCATTGTTGACGCGTCGGACGAACTCGTCCCAGGTGAAGTCGGTGTCAGTGTTTTCCGGACCTGCCACGGCGATGAAGTAGCGCAGCGGGTCGGGGCCGAAGTCTTTGAGGAAGTCCTTGACGTAAATGACCACGCCCTTGGAGGAGGAGAATTTCGAACCAGACATGGTCAGGTATTCGGAGGAGACAACCTCCGTGGGAAGCTGCAGCTCGCCGAACTCGCCGACCTCTCCCCCGCGGGCGCCTTCGCCGCGGTAGCCCAGTAGTTCAGCGGGCCAAATCTGGGAGTGGAAGGTGATGTTGTCTTTGCCCATGAAGTAGTAGGACAGGGCTTCCGGATCGGTCCAGAAGGTGCGCCACGCATCGGGGTTGCCGGTGCGGTAGGCCCACTCGATGGATGCGGACAGGTAGCCCACTACGGCGTCGAACCACACGTAGAGCTTTTTGGCGTTGTTGTCCTGCCAACCCTCGATCGGCACCGGAACACCCCAGTCGATGTCGCGTGTCATCGCGCGGGGGCGGATGTCGTCAAGCAGGTTGAGGGAGAATTTCAGCACGTTGGGGCGCCAATCCTCACGTGTGGACAACCATTGCGACAGTGCCTCGGCGAGAGCCGGAAGATCCAGAAGGAAGTGTTCGGTTTCGACAAACTTGGGGGTTTCGCCGTTGATCTTGCTGACCGGGTCGATCAGGTTGGCGGGGTCGAGCTGGTTACCACAGTTGTCGCACTGGTCACCGCGGGCACCCGGGGCGTTACAGATGGGGCAGGTGCCTTCGATGTAGCGGTCCGGTAGCGTGCGGCCAGTGGACGGAGAGATCGCACCAAAAGTGGTCTCTTTGATCATGTAGCCGTTGGTGTAGAGGCCTTTGAACAGCTCTTGTACCACCGCGTAGTGGTTACGGGTGGTGGTACGGGTGAACAGGTCGTAGGTCAGACCCAAACCAGCGAGATCTTCGACGATCTGCCGGTTGTAGCGGTCTGCGAGCTCTTGGACACTCACGCCCTCTTTTTCCGCTTGTACGAGCAAGGGGGTGCCGTGCTCGTCCGTTCCGGAGATCATCAGCACGTCTGCACCTGCCATTCGCTGGTAGCGGGCGAATACGTCGGAGGGGACACCGAAGCCAGCTACGTGGCCGATATGACGTGGGCCGTTCGCATAGGGCCAAGCGACGGCAGTGAGCACAGACTTAGACATAAGTGTCTAGCTTAATTGATGTGCTTACGAGCACGAAACGCTAGCGCTGAAGCACCTGCCAGCATCATGATCAGCGATGCAGCAATGACGCCGCGTACATCAGCACCGGTGTCCGCTAGCTTGCGGGACGGCTGAAAGAGAAAGGCAGCTAAGGCTTAGCGCTTCAAGTGCGGGGCGTGGATACCACGGCGCTTGCGAGCAACCTTGCGGCGTTCGCGGCGCTGCTGCTCCAGCAGGTGGCGGCGCTCCTGGGCGAGCTTCATCGCCCAACGCTGCTGCTCCTTGTGGTCAAGGTAAAGCTGATCGTTACTCATGCCGCGAACCAGGGCAAACATCAAACCAATGATGACCAAAAGGAACGGGCTGGCGGCAATAATCGTCACCGACTGCAGGTTGGACAGTGCATCGTTACCGCCGGAGATCAACAGGGTGAGGCCGATCGCTGCGGTGAGAGCACCCCACGCTGCGGTCACCCAGCGGTTAGCCTCCAGGCGGCCATGCATGGACATCGACCCCATCACCGTGGACGCAGAGTCGGCGGAGGTGATGAAGAAGGTTGCCAGCAGGATCATCGCAAAGAAACCAGCGATAGTGCCACCGGGTAGGGAGTGCAGGAGTGAGAAAAGCTGTGTCTTAGCATCGCCGTCGCCCCAGATGGACTCATCAGCCTGCTCGAAGTGGATAGCGGTACCACCGAAGATAGCGAACCATACGACGGTCACTGCCGCCGGAACGAGGGTCACGCCCACGATGAATTCCCGGACCGTGCGGCCACGAGAAATACGTGCCAGGAACATACCGACGAAGGGGCTCCAGGAAATCCACCATGCCCAATAGAAGATGGTCCAACCGGACAGCCACTCACCGGCGGTGCCGTCTGCAGAGTCAGCGGTGCGGGCCGCCATTTCGAAGAAGGACTGCAGGTAGTTACCGATAGCGGTGGGAACCATGTTGAGCACGGCCACGGTGGGGCCGAGAACGAACACGAAGATGGCCAGTAGGGATGCCAAAACCATGTTGGCATTGGAGACATACTGAATACCCTTACCCACGCCCGACATAGCGGAGACCAAAAATGCGAGGGTCAGGATCAACACGATGGTCAAAACAGTATTGTTCCGGGCTTCTTCCACGATGCCAGCAGCTTCGAGGCCTGCGCCGATCTGTAGAGCACCAATGCCGAGGGAGGCTGCGGTACCGAAAACGGTGGCCACGATAGCCAGTGCATCAATGAGTCCGCCGAGGAAGCCATCGGCGCGCTTCTCGCCGATCAAGGACACGAAGGCCGAGCTCAGCAGCTGCTTACGCCCCATGCGGAAGGTGCTGTACGCGATCGCCAAACCAACGATGCCGTAAATGGACCAGGGGTGCAGAGTCCAGTGGAACAGGGTGGTCGCAAACGCGGTGCCAACCTCATGTTCAGTGTGGCCCGGAACGCCATTGCGGTAGAAGGTTAGCGGCTCGGTCGTGCCATAGAACATCAGACCGATACCCATGCCGGCCGCGAACATCATCGCGATCCAGGACACGGTAGAAAACTCCGGAGCTTCGTCCTGTCTACCTAGTCGGATGAGGCCGAACTTGGACACGGCAATAGCGATGATGAAGAACACAAAGACGGTACCAAAGAGCACGAAGGCCCAACCGAAATTGTTCACCACGAACGACAGCGCGGTGGAGGCGAAGTTACTGAAGGACTCGGAAGCGGCCAAACCCCACACCACTACGGCGAGGACCGCAGCCATAGCGGGGACTACAACGGGCCAGTTCATCCCGGCCTCATCGTTGTCGAAGGCTGCATCGATATCGGCATCACCGAGCTCCGCCGGGAGTTCTTCGTGATTGTCGAGTAGCACAGCCAACTGGCTGTGGGCAGAGACTTCTTCCGTGCGTTCTGCGTGCTCCGCTGTGACATCGTCGAAGTGATCGACATCGGTGGCTGCATGTCCCGCGGCGGCAGTGTCCTGCTGCTCACGGGAAGCAGATACTTCTGTTGTATGAATATCTGGTTGTTCTTCTGAGGGATTTTTGGTCATGCCTACACACCTTGGTGTGTGGCGGGGGTGAAATCAACATGATCGGACTACCCCCGCGGGGCTCACAGCCCCCACTCAGTCACCCCGTTATCATTTTGTTACATTCCCTTTTTTGGGCAACATAACCCTATAGCCGCTAGTGGCGACGATTAAGAAAATCAATAAGAACGACTTAACAATCACCCTGACGGCCTAAGATCACGAAACGATAACAATCGGACGATGCGGTCACTAAAGTAACGCAGAACACACCACCACGGCGCTCCCCATCAGAAACTACCCCTCGGAACGCGCCAACAACACGGCCTCATACAACTGCTTCTTCGACACACCACCCACGCGCTCCGCCACCCAGGCACATGCCGACTTCAAACGCTCCCCCGAAGCAACCAAACGCTCAACCTCTTCCACACAGGCCGCCAACTCGTCCTCCCCCACCGGCTGAGCAGACGCAGCAGCCCCCTCCAACACCACAGTGATCTCACCGCGCACACCCCCCTGCGCCCACGCAGCAACCTCGCCCAAGCTGCCCCGCTTGACTTCTTCAAACGCCTTCGTCAGCTCGCGACACACCGCAACCCGACGCTGCTCCCCCAACACCGACGCAGCGTCATCAAGCGTCGAAGCAATCCGATGAGGGGACTCAAAAAAACACACAGCCCGACGCTCACCACGCAAAGACTCCAACCACGCCCGCCGCGCCCCAGGCTTCCGAGGCGCGAAACCATCAAAAGCAAAATGCCCCACACGCAGCCCACACAACGCCAACGCCGTCGTCACAGCCGAAGGCCCCGGAACCGAAGACACACGAATCCCCGCATCATGGGCGGCCTCCACCAAAGGGAAACCCGGGTCGCTAACAACAGGCATGCCCGCATCAGAAACCACCAACACCATCCCCGAACGAGCAACCTCCAACAACCCCTCCACGCGTGAGGCCTCATTATGGTCGAAATTGCTCACGATCTTGCCCCGCGGAACCACACCCAAAGCATCACACAGAGCACGCGTGCGCCGCGTGTCCTCCGCCGCAATCACATCCGCCACGGCCAAAGCCCGCTGCAACCGAGGGCTCGCATCACCGGCATTACCCAAAGGAGTACCGGCAACAACAACCCCCAACACATAGCCATCTTCCAAGGTCGCAGCAGCAGGCGCATCGTCAGAGATCATGCCCACCAGCATAAGGCACCGACGATACCCGCTCACATCCCCTAGACTAAAAGCCGTGAATCGCGGAGCAGAACTCACCAAACAACCCCAACAGGCCCCCACCGGCGCCAGCCAGGCGGGCGCCACAAGCTCCCCACAATGGACCCGCGCCGACTGGATCAGCCTGGCAACAATCACCGCACTCGCCGCCATCACCCGACTCATCGGGCTCACCGCAATCACCGGCGACGGTACCCCCATCTTCGACGAAAAACACTACGCGCCCCAAGCCTTCGACATCGCAGTATCCGCCACCAACCCGCTTACCGGCGGCATCGAATCCAACCCCGGCTACGGGCTGGTCGTCCACCCGCCCCTTGCCAAACAAATCATGGCCTGGGGCAACACCCTGTTCGGATACACCCCCATGGGCTGGCGGATCAGCGCAGCACTTGTCGGAATCCTCGTGGTTCTCGCGATCATGGGACTCACACGAAGCCTCACTCGCTCCACCCTGGTGATGACCATCGCCGGTCTACTCGCCGTCTTCGACGGAGTGCTACTGGTGATCTCCCGCTACGGGATGCTCGACATCTTCCAAACCCTGTTTGTCATCCTTGCCGCATGGGCCTGGGTGCTTGACCGACGCGACGTCACCACCCGACTAGAAACGACCATCGCCGGCACCACCGTGCCCTACCAACCCGGCTACCCCTCAAGCCTCCAATGGGGAATCCTTGGACCACGCCTAGGGTTCCGATGGTGGCGCTTCACCACGGGCCTCTGCCTGGGACTCGCACTGTCGGTGAAATGGTCCGGGCTGTACTACATCGCCTTCTTCGGACTGATCAGCGTCGGTGCCGACTACTGGTTACGACGCCGCGCGGGCATCCGCGCCCCACTGCCCGGCGCCCTCCTACGCGACGCACCCAGCGCCTTCGCAAGCCTCGTCATCTTGCCCATCGCCATCTACGCCTGGAGCTGGCGCGCCTGGTTCGCCTCCGAAACCGGCGTCTACCGGCACGCAGAACAAAGCAACGGCGCAACCGGCGGACTCTACGACCTACTTCCCACCGGCATATCCAACTGGCTGTACTACCACGTCAGCGTGCTGCGCTTCCACACCACCCTGACCAACAGCTCCGGCCACCAACACCCGTGGGAATCCAAGCCCTGGCAATGGCTAGCCGCCACCCGCCCCATCCTGTACTCTTCCACACACGACCTGAGCTGCCTCGGCACCACCAGCTGCTCCCGCGTCGTCTACCTCTTCGGCACACCACCGATCTGGTGGGTCACCGTCCCCGTCCTACTCTGGGCACTGTGGGCCGCAATCGCACGCCGCGAAAACCACTACTGGCTACCCCTGGGACTTTTTCTCGCCGGCTGGCTGCCATGGATGCTGGAATCCGACCGGCAAATGTACTTCTTCTACGCAACCGTACTGGTGCCTTTTAGCATCATCATCATCGCCATCATCACCAGTCAACTGATCACCAGCGACAGCGCACTGAAACGCAGAATCGCCCAAGGCTACCTAGCACTCGTCGTCGCCGCGTTCCTCTTCTTCTCCCCCTTGCTCTACGGCATCACCGTGCCCGAGTGGTACTACCAGTCCATGCTATGGCTACCCAGCTGGCGCTAAGCAGGGCTGGACTGCAAAGACTTCCAGGTGCGTACAATCTCAGCCCACCCGCGATCAGACAGCCACACAACAACCATCACTACAACAGACGCACACAACATCACCAACCCCCACAACTGGCCAGACGACGCCTGCCCCACCATCACGTCCCTGGCCGCGAAACCCGAACTGAACATAAACAACGCCCCGAACACCGGCAACACCGACCCCACAGCACGCGGACGCCAGGCACACCACACCAAACCAAAGGCCAACGCCAAACGCACCGCAGCAGCATCGCTCACGAAACGAGCAATACCCTGCTCAACCGCAACCGAAGTGGCCGAATCCCCCAACAGACGCAACGCCCACGCAACGTAGCCCACAGCCACGACAACCAACGCCACACGCGCAAAAGCAAGCAGAACAGCACCGCGCCGCCCAACCCCCGCGACGTCAACACCCGAAAGAACAACCTGCTGCAAACGCTCAGAATCCACAGGCACCTCAGGCACCATGCTGACCGCCAAATGGCGATTCAAGCGGGCTGCGCCTTCCACAAAGGCATGGCACTGCTCGCACATCGACACGTGCGCATCCAGCACATCATCATCAATGCCCGAAGGTTCCCCATCCAGACGCGCAGACAATGCCGCCTGCATACGAGCACAATCAAGCACGCCGCAACCTACCCCAACACCGCATCAAGCGACGCGCGGCCAGAACCAAACACCACGATCATCATCAACGACGCCATCAACACCAACACATACTCAAACCCATTGTTGGTGACAAACACCCCATGGTCGAAATGCACAAAATACGCCGCCGCCAACACCAACAACGCCAACGCCCCTGCCACGGCAGTCGTCAACAACCCGACAATCAACATTGAACCGCCCACCAGCTGCGACACCCCCGCCACCCAGGCAGACATCTGTGCCTGAGGAACCCCTGCCGCCGCGAAAATCTGGGCCGTCGCAGCGGCACCATCAGCGAACAAAATCTGCCAACCGTGGGCAATAAAGACAAAGCCCAGCACAAGCCTCAAAACGAACAAGGCTCCATCACGCACAGCAGGTTTATTCATAGGATCACCCGGCTCCGTGCATCCTCACGCACCCACTGCCTAGCCGGCATGCTGCTGTTCACGGTACTGACCCCCGGTAATATCATCACCGGAATCAAAGGTGTAATCGACTACCTCAAGGTCAACGAAGTCCGGGCTGTCATCATCAATTTGCAGCACCACGCCACCGCGACGACGCAAGTGGGCCGGCACTCCATACTGCTCATCGCTGACCGTACGAACACCCAAACGCGCACGCTTCATGTGGGCAATACGGCGGGCACGCAACTGATCTTCGACCTTAACCTGCCGGCGGAGACCAGACATGTAGCAAAACAGAACCACCACACCAACAGCAGGCGCGACCCACATCCAGCCGCCAGCCACAACCGCGGCGATTGTTGCAACCGCGATGAACGCCACCAAACCCATGACGGTGCGCTGACGGCGCTGGTAGTGCGACTGGCGGATTTGCGCATCCCGCTCTGGATCGAAGCCACCGCGGCCGCGTCGGCGAGCAGCGAACTCGAGGTCCTCCGGATCCAGGTGCGTGAGCTCATCGTCGTAGACCTCGTCAGCCGCGTAAGCGTCTGAATCAACTGCGTCGTACTCGGCCGCAGCATCTGCCCCGGTTTCCTGGGCGGCCGCAGCCTGAGCATCGGCCTCGAAATCATCCAGTTCTGCGCGGCGGTCCAGAATGTCAGCCGGGCCGACGAAAGAATCATCCATCTCGTAGATGTCTTGGGCTTCGATCACGATGGTGTCGGCCATGGCCTCGCTGTCATCGCGCAGATCGAGATCTCGCTCGTCGAAAATCTCAGGCTCGACAACATCCCCGTCTTCACAAGCCTCGGCGTCTGCATCACTGTCTGCTTCAACCTGTGCGTCGGCGTCTGCATCGGCTTGTTCTTCCAGCTCAAGCGGCTCGTCGACGGGTGCGAAGTCGGTATCAAGATCGTCCGCTTCTGTCTGCTCGACGTCTGCCTCATCTACAGAGGCTTCTACCTGCTCAGCGCGGCGTGAACCCCAACCGAGCTTCGAGGACAGCCCAGTAAAGAAACCAAAATTCGGACGCGCCAAGCCCTCCTCGTAATCTTCCAAGACCACATCATCTGCGTTATCGATGACGTCGCGTTCGCCTGCTGCCTGCACCTTCGCGGCGTCATAAATATCGTCATAATTGTCGACGTAGTCGTCCAAAAGATTGGTCTCCACCCCACGGCGCGCGCGAGCCAAACGAGCACGCTGAGGGGGAGCATCACGACCCCCCTCGAAGACCACACGAGTTTGCTCGAAAGAGTCATTGGTGCGGCTCATCGGCCTCTGCGAACGCAGCAACAACGGCGCCAAAACAAACAGCCACATTACTACAATCAGGCCAATCACGAGGGTTGCGGACACCAAGCCCACCCGACCTTTCTTTAGCTAAACACCACCCGCCCGCACAGGCGCGGACAGGTATTAAGCAGACATACTGCGCCTAAACTTATCGACCCAACCCCATCGATCGATCATCCCACGCCGTAATCAGCAACAACACGGCCATGGCGGGCCAAAAACTCCACGGCGGAATCGGCAAAATCTTCCGCCAGGCGCGAAAACAACAGGTGGTCCTCTGGTGCCCCATCGATGTGTAAATACTTGCGCAACAACCCCTCCTGCACGAAACCATTGGCGCGTAGCACCGCCTGTGAGGCCTCGTTGTCGGGCAGGCACGTCGCCGTCACACGCCTCAACTGAAGCCGCGTGGTTGCGTGGTCGACCGCCAGGGCCACCGCGGCAGTCGCCACTGACCTGCCCGCGAAAGATTCGTCCACCCAGTAACCCAACCAGCATTCCGACTGTGCGCCACGGCTGATCCCACCGATCATCAGCTGGCCGGCAAAACATCCATCAACATCAATGACGAATGGAATAGAGGCCCCCATCTGCGCTGACTCATGGTTCTGTAGGAAAAATCGCCACCACCCAACCCTGCTGTGGACGGACTCCCACGAGCCAACAACCGTTGGTTCGACGGGGCGCAGCCGGTGCTCATTGCGCACACGCATGGTGCGCCAGGCCGAGCCGTCGGATGTGCGCAAGGGCCGCAGACACACTGTGATCCCCTGCGCTTGCCCACCAGAGATGGCCAACGCCCCTGGGCGGGAACGTACGACGACGGCGGGGGTATTCTCTGGCCAGCCCGGGTGCTGGGCATGGGGTTGCCTACTTGGATCCCCCAGCCTGTTCCACGCAAACGCACACATCAGGAACTGATCAAGCCCCTTGACTTAAAAACAGCACCTCAACTACATCACCCGGACGCACCTCGGAGACATGCTCGGGGATCCTGATCAACGCGTTGGCCTGCCCCATACCAGCAAGCAAGTGTGCCGGGGCGCCTGTAGCACCGCCCATTCCCTCCACGAGGTAATCCTGGGTTTGTGCATCCCGCATGAGTCGTGCGCGAATAAACCCGCGGCGTCCCATCCGCGACTGCAGATGGCCCAAGGAACGCGCGCGAACCGTACGACGACGCGACGTCGTCTTCCCCAATGCCGCACCGATCAAGGGGCGCACAAAAATTTCGAAAGCAACCAGCGCAGCCACAGGATTATTGGGCACCAAGAAGGTCGGGATTTCGGCCTCGCCTAGCAAACCAAAGCCCTGAACCGACCCAGGGTGCATGGCTACACGGGTGGTGTCGATGCGACCGAGTCCCTCCAACACCTCGAGGATACGGCGCGAACCCGCACCACCCACAGCGCCGGAAATCACCAGAACTTCACTGCGCAACAATTGAGCCTCAATAATTTCAGCAAGGCGGCGAGGCTCCCCGTCGATGATCCCGACACGGTGCACATCCGCACCCGCGTCTTTCGCCGCGGCCGCAAGGGCGTAACTGTTGACGTCATACACCTGGCCCAGGCCTGGTTCGCGGTCGATGTCCACGAACTCTGAACCGAAGGACATGATGGTGACCCGCGGCCGCGGATAGACCAGAACTTTCGACCTGCCGACTGCAGCCAGCAAACCGATCTGTGCCGGGCCCAGGATTGAGTTGGGGCTCACCGCAACATCACCGGGGCGAATATCGTCGCCGGGGTGGCGCACGAAATCCCCAGATCGCACCACTTTGACCGGCTTTACACGCCGGGTGCCACGATCCGACCATTCCAAGGGCAACACCGCATCAGCCAACGCGGGAAGGGGTGCGCCCGTGTGCACGCGGACGGCTTGTTTGGGCTGAAGCCTGAGCGGTTGACCGGAGCCTGCGGAGACTTCCCCGACGACGGGCAGCGGCCCTAAGCCTTCGACGGCCCGGGGCTTGGCGGGCTGTTCTTGGCCGCGATCCCGGGCAACGATGGGCCGCTCTCCCCCGACGTCGACTGCGCGCACGGCATAGCCGTCGATCGCGGCCTGAGGGAAACCAGGAAGGGGGCGTGTGGCTTGGACTTCCTCAGCGCACATGAGCCCTAGGGACTCAGTCAGCGCCAAACGCACGGGCTCGGGTGCCCTTGCCGCCGCGGTGACAATAGCGAGCTGCTCTTCGACGCTGCGCACTGACCTACCTCATTCCTTGTCTTCTAACACTCCCCGGTATGTCCGCACCCTGTGGTGGCGCGGCAGCACGACTGTTAACGTGCACCGGGATGAGCCTGACGCATCTATAGTCCACCGTCTGGTTGTTCTTGGAGTAGCGCTGTGAGGTAGCGCCGCAAGCCAGGGCCGTAGGTGGGGTGGTTCAATCCGAACTCTACGCACGCTCGGATGTAGCCGCCAGGGTTGCCGAGATCGTGGCGTTTGCCTTCGTGCACGACGATGTGGACGGGGTGTCCTTGGTCGATGAGCCACTGGATGGCGTCGGTGAGTTGAATTTCCCCACCGGTGCCGACACCGATCTGTTTGATGGCGGTAAAAATGGCACGGTCCAGTAGGTATCGTCCGGAGGCGATGAAGGTAGAGGGTGCGTCCTGAGGTGCTGGTTTTTCCACCATTCCGAGGACTTTTTTGACGTCGTCTCGGTCGGTGTCGGCAATGTCGAACACGCCGTAGTTGCTTACTTCATCGCGTGGCACGTCGAAGGCACAAAGCACGCTGCCGCCGTATTGGGCGCGTACGTCGGCCATTTTTTCCATGACTCCCATGGGCAGCACAAGGTCGTCGGGGAGCATGACAGCGACGACATCTTCGTCTTCGTCAAGTACCTCTTCTGCTAGCCCCACCGCGTGGCCGAGGCCCAGTGGGCGTTGTTGAACGACGGGCACTGCGCTGATCAGCTCTGGGGCGCGGCGGACCTTGTTGAGCTGTTCTGTTTTTCCGCGCTGTTCCAGCGTTTCTTCGAGTTCTACGTAGGGGTCGAAGTGTGCAAGCACGCCTTGTTTTTTGGGTGCTGTGATGATGGCTAGTCGCGTAGCCCCAAGGGCTGCGGCTTCTTCTGCGATCAGTTCGATTCCTGGGGTGTCAACCACGGGTAGTAGCTCTTTGGGGACGGTTTTCGTCGCCGGCAAAAATCGGGTGCCTAGTCCGGCCGCGGGCACGACTACCGTCTTGACCGCATACTTGTGCTCGTGGATTGGCAAATTCATGGCTTAAGGGTAGCGCGCCGAGGCCTGCCCGGACGCTAACCAGGCCGGGGCGGGGTTAGAATCCGACTATGTCGCGGAAGGATAAGGACGCGCTTCGACGGAAGCTTCTGGCCACCAGGGCAGTTTTAGGTGATGACGCCGCGTCGCACACTGTCGATGCAGCAACCCGCTGTGCCCGCAGGGTCGCTGAGGGGATTGTGCCGCAGTGGTGTAGCAGGGTCGGGGCATCGACTGACCCGGTTGTGACGCTTGCCGCGTATGCGCCGGATGTCGGCGAGCCCGGCTGGTGCATGGATGAATCGGGCGCAGCCAAGCCCGGGGTGTTTGTTCAGGCTCTCCGTTCAGCTTTTTGGGAGGCCGGTGTAAAGGTGACGGTGGTGTTGCCGCGGGTGCTTCCTGGGCGGTTGATGGCCTGGCATGTGTATGAACGCATGGAGGATCTTGCGCCGGGGGCTTTCGGCCTGCTGGAGCCGCTCGAGTGCCTTCCTACAGTGGACGTCACCGATATTGATATTTTTGTGGTTCCAGCGTTGGCCTGCACTGCAACCGGCGAGCGTCTCGGGCGTGGTGCTGGTTTTTATGATCGTGCACTCGGAGCTGCAGGCGTGGGTACTGGTGTTCAAACACCTGCGCGCCGATCTGCGCGTCCATTGGTTGCTGCTCTCGTACACGATCACGAGGTGGTTGATACGGTGTTCGCTGAACCCCACGACGCTCCAGTCGATCTGGTGCTCACCTCGGGGCTGGGTGGGAACCACATGGCGGCCAGGTGACGTCTATATATGCATGAATTCTTCTTTTCGTGCTCGTTCCGTTCGTTCCTCCACGCTCTTGGCTAACGTGCGCCATCCCGGTTGGCGGCGCACCTCTTTGTTGCGCAAAGCTGCGGCACTGATGTTATTCGCGGTTGCCATCGCTTCGCTCGTTCATGCGCGCACTACCCAGGTGCAGCCGGTCGTGGTGTTTGCCCGCCAGGTCGACGCCGGTGCTGTGATCACTGCAGAGGATCTCACTACAGCGCCGATACCCGAACGGTTCCTACCTGAAGACGCCCGACCGGAGCCTGAGAACATTGCGGATATTGAAGGGATGATCGCCACCAGCACCATGTCTCGGGGGGAGGTGTTGAGCTTCTCTAAGGTCCTGTCGGACCCACAGAACAGCCCTGTAGTGATAACAAACACAGAAAATAATAAAGACAGCCTACTTAACTTGGTACCCCTACATCTTGCACACCCAGAATTAGCGGAGCTGCTCCACCCCGGTGACATTGTCGACGTCGTGATCGCGACCGACGAAGGACAAGCAGCGCAGATTATTGCTGCAGGTGGAAGAGTAGTTTTGGTGGATCGGTCCTCGGATAAAGGTGGCTCGCATTCCTCACCCAAAGTGTTGTTGTCGCTACCTGCAGACCAAGCGCGTGACGTTGCTACGGCTTCACTGGGTACACCGCTAGCCGTGGTGATTACGGGGGCAAGGGCTCAGGGATAGCGTTTCTGCTATAGGTAAAACGTTAATATTTCGTTAAGCTATGGGCGGTTACTTAGACACAGGGCCAGAGAGTGCCAGCCATACGTGCGCTGCACGACAATTACACAGCTACACCAAGGAGCACACCTTGCTTAAGGGTTTTAAAGATTTCATCATGCGCGGCAACGTTGTTGACCTCGCCGTCGCAGTCGTCATCGGTGGCGCATTCACCGCCATCGTGACCGCTTTCACCGAGAACCTCATCCAGCCGCTGATCGCTTCCCTCGGCTCCGGGGATGTCCCCGGCCTCGGCTTCTTCATCAAGAAAGGCAACGAAGCTACCTTCGTTAACTTCGGTGCAGTCATCAACGCTGCTATCGACTTCATCTTGATCGCTGCCGTTGTCTACTTCGTCATCGTTCTGCCGATGAACAAGATAAAGGAGCTCCAGGAAGCACGCCAGGGCACCAAGACCGACGAAGAAGCTCCGGTTCCCGTCGAGACCCAGCTGCTCACCGAGATCCGCGACCTGCTTGCTAAGCAGTAATTAGCGATCTCTCTGGGGTTCACCCCCAGTGTGTGACTCAACCCCGGTGGTTGCCGTGAAAACGGCCCAGCCACCGGGGTTTTTGCTGTCTGCAATCCCCTACTATCCCCTTGTTATCCCCAATGGGGCGGACGCTGGCTTTTCCAGAACTCTTCACTCAGCCCCTGCTGCGGATCAGCTGCTGGTTGCTCGCCAGAATCTCGTGGGTGGGCCTTACGCCCACCCTCAGAGATTATTTCGAGGGCGTCTTCACGATCCCAACTTCGATCAATGTTGGCGGCATCCGATGGGCGTACTGCCCTACGTCGTCCCGGTCGTCGAGGTGATTGCACGGCGTGGATTAGTCACACGTCCACTGCTGCAGCTGGTCAATGACGTGATGCACAAGTGGGCCGAGGGTTGCCATGCCATCGCGGATTGCTGCGCGAGAGGGGGCGAGGTTGACGATCACGGTGGAGCCGGACACACCGGCGATACCGCGGGAGGTGCAGGCGTCGATAGCTCCACACGCCAGACCTGAGGCCCGCAATGCTTGAGCGATGCCGGGCAGGATCTGGTCGAGTACCGCGCGGGTAGCGTCGGGGGTTTTGTTGCGGGGGCCTGCCCCGGTTCCACCGATGGTGACCACCAGGTCTGCTCCACCGACCACTGCGGTTTCGATGGCCTTACGGATTGTTGATCGTTTGGCGGCGACGCTGACAACACCATCAACCTCGAAGTTGTCTTCACTGAGCAACTCAGTCACTAGGTCGCCTGTGCGGTCGTCACTATCCATGGCGGAGTCGCTAACCAGCACGACGATTGCTCGACGAACTGGGGGGATTGTGCTTTCCGCTTCGGTCTCGCGAAGGAGGTTGTCGTCCGGCTCGACGATGTCTTCAAGGCTGCCGAGGTGTCCGGTCTGTCCAGTCACAGCTGTTCTACTCCTTCGCGTTGTTTTGGGTGCCCTTACAGTGTGCCTTGTGGGTGCACGTCCGGTCAAGCGCCCAGCAGGCCCCCAGAAACCGACTGCGTGGCCACTATTCAGCCGGGAGAGTTACCTGAACCTCGCGGGGCTTTTGATCGTCGCTGGTGCGAACTTTGAGGGTGATGGTGTCACCGAATTCAAAGCCTCGAATAGCAGCGATCAACGCATCGTTGCTATCAATCACCCGGTCGTTGACGCCGACAACTAATTCACCCGGCCGCAAGCCTGCCTCATCTGCGGGGCTTCCCTTAGCAACATCGGCGATCAATGCCCCTCGGTAACGATCGTTGGGGTTAAGGCTCACGCCGATCTTCGGCTGGGACACTCGACCATTGTCGATCAGCTGCTGCGCTAGACGACGAACCTGGTTGACTGGGATCGCGAAGCCCAAACCGATGGAGCCAGCCTGTCCTTGGCCGTTGCTCATGGAGGCAATCACCGAGTTCATGCCGATGAGGTTGCCATTCATGTCGACCAGGGGGCCACCGGAGTTGCCGGGGTTAATGGCCGCGTCGGTTTGGATGGCGTCAATGAGGGAGGATTCTCCACCGTCACCGCCAGAGGCACGCACAGGCCGGTTCAGCGCGCTGACGATACCGGTGGTGACGGTGGCAGACAAGCCCAGGGGCGAACCGATAGCAACAACTTGCTGGCCCACCCGAACCTGGCTTGAATCACCGAAGCTGATGACGGGCAAGTCGTTGGCTCCCCGGATTTTGATGACGGCGATATCGGCTTCGGCGTCACCTGCAACAAAATCGGCATCCATGGTGGAACCATCGTTAAGGGTGACTTGAATGTTGCTGCCTTGGGCTGCGCTACCGACGACGTGATTGTTGGTAAGCACGTAGCCATCAGAGGAAATGATCGAGCCCGATCCTTCTTCGACGGCATTACGACTGGATACGCGGATACTCACGACGGAGGGCAGCACATTGGCGGCCACCTGCTCGACGTCACCAGGTTCGGTGGTTCCGGTTCGTTGCACAGCGGGTTCGTTGAGTGCGTTCACAACATGGGAGTTGTCATTGTGTTGGTTTGCAGCACTCAGCCCCAGGCCGACTGCAGATCCCGCCCCCACCGCGGAGACCAGCATCAGTGATAGGACGGCGGGCATGCCCAAGGTACGCCGCTTCTTCGGCTCCGGTGCTGCGGCGGTTGCTGGCCCTTGGGGCATACCTTGATCCCCAAAGCCTCCACCCTGATTGTCGGTCTGCATACCGCCGCTTCCAGTGTTGCCGCCCATCTGGGGTTCGAATTGTTCGTACTGGCGCGTGGGCTCTGCGGTGTTGCTGCCGTAGGCGGAGTGTTGCCCTTGCGGGTTGTACTGAGCCTCAGGTTGGCTTTGCGGGTGGTAGTGCGCCTCGGGCTGGGGTTGGGTGTAGGGCTGTTGCCCTGCGGGCTGGGCCTGGCCGAACTGTTGGGTGGGCTGGCCCGGGTAGGCGTGCGGCTGCGGGGCGGGTACTGCCTGCCCGTAGGGATTGTTGACGCCTCGGAAGTCTTCAGGTTTGTTGTTCATGACTTCTATCCTCACGCTGTCTGCTGTGATGGTTCTCGGGTGGAGATCCGATATTTATCTAATGTTGCTGGGGGTTTGCTGGGAGTAACCCGCAGTTTAGTTGGGGGTGTCGCCGAGCTGGGTGTCTCGGTCGGCAAGCAGCCTTTCTGGTTGGAATCCTATACGGATGAGCGCTCCGCCCATTCTAGAGTCACCAATGCTGATTGTACCGCCGTGCCTGGTAATTACTTGCTTGACAATCGCCAGCCCCAAGCCAGAACCCGGCATGCTTCGGGATTCGATAGCCCGGTAGAAGCGTTCAAATACTTTGTGTCGTTCTGCCAGAGGGATTCCTGGGCCGGAGTCGCCGATGAGCAACTCGCAGCCGCCCCACGGTGTGCGGTTCATGGTTACTTCGACGATCCCATTGGCCGGCGACCATTTCGCAGCGTTGTCGAGTAGGTTGACCATGGCACGGTTGAGGGCGAAGGGGTCTCCTTGTAGTTCCCAAGGAAAGGTCGACACGTGGAAATCCACATCGACGCGGCGGCGGCGGACGCGGTCTAGTGCCCCGTCAATGACTTCACTGAGGTCCACGGGTTCTGCTGAGTGCTCGTTGGATTCTTCCCTGGCGAGGTCGACCAGATCGTTAACCAGTGACGCTAATTCCTCCATCTGAGCAATGACGTCGCGCTCAAGATCTTCGCGGTCCTGCTCACTGACCGATGCGTTGGGCGATTTTGTAATCAGCATGAGCAGTTCGATATTAGTTCGCAGAGAGGTCAGAGGCGTCTTGAGTTCGTGACCTGCGTCGGCAACAAGGGCCGTCTGACGGTCGCGGGAGTTCTGCAAAGCCGCGAGCATTAAGTTGAAACTGCGAGTCAGTTGCGCAATTTCGTCATCTCCATAGACCTGAATGGGGCGCAAGTCGTCGGTCGTCGCGACGTAATCAACAGCGCTTTGCAGGCGGCTGATGGGGCGCAGACCGGCTTGTGCGGCTACTGCACCAGCCATGACGGACACGAAAATGCCAACGCCACCAACAAACAATAGGGCGAATCCTAGGGAAGAGGTCAGCTGCTGGGTGCTTTCCATGTTCTCAGCCAGAATAAAGGTCGCGCCTTCTGGGGAGCGTTGCGACAGGATGCGTTCGTTTTGGGCTGTGCGGATGTTTTCACTTTTTGCTCCGCCGACCACGGAAAGTTCTTCCGACAGCGGAATGTTGTCACCGATACCGGAAAAGGAGTGCGGTGGGAAGTAGGCGATGCGAATGTCCGGGTTGTACTCTTTGAACTCACTGATGAGCAGGCCAGGATCGTCGGAAAAATCGCTCGATTCCACCTTGGAAATCAGCGATATCGCCTTCTCTTTGAGATCCTGGTCAACATTGTGCGCAAGGGATGCGGACAGCGTCAAATAGGCGACGAGGATCATCATCCCCAGTGACAGTGCCACCATGGACGCCAACATTGCTGACAGCTGCCAGCGCAGAGAGACGCGGCGTGACCAGCTTCGGGGGTCTACTATGTCTTCGCCCCCGTCCTCTCGCTCGACAGGTCGCCTCAGCATGCACATTCCTCCGCGTGTGGGAAAACATCACCACCCCACGAGCAGACCCTAGGCTGCGTCGTTGGGGTCTTCTTTCAAAACATAGCCGACGCCGCGGACGGTGTGGATCAAGCGCGGCTCGCCCTCTGCTTCCGTCTTGCGCCGCAAATAACCGATGTACACCTCGAGGGCGTTGCCGGAAGTCGGGAACTCGTAGCCCCACACCGCTTCCAAGATCTCATCGCGGGACAGCACCTTCCTGGGGTGAGCCACGAGCAGTTCCAGAAGGGAATACTCTGTGCGGGTCAGAGAAATAAGACGGTTGCCGCGATAAACCTCGCGGGAATCCGTATCGACTTTAAGATCGCCAAAAGACAGCACACTACTGTTTGCACCTGCCGCGTTCAAAGCATTGGTGGCGTCGATGCTGGCGGCACGGCGCAGAAGGGAGCGCACACGGGCCAGAAGCTCTTCGAGGGCGAAGGGCTTGGGCAAGTAGTCGTCAGCTCCGGCGTCCAAACCGGCTACGCGATCGGACACCCCATCGCGGGCGGTCAGGAGCAAAATCGGCCGGTCGTCACCGCTGCTGCGCAAAATGCGGCAGGTTTCCAATCCGTCAACATTGGGCATCATGACGTCGAGGATGACTAGGTCGGGCTCCTCCGCCCGAATCACCTCGAGTGCTTCGCCGCCATCACCGGCCAGCGATACCTTGTAGCCGTTGAACGCTAGCGAACGGCGCAGTGACTCACGCACTGCCTGTTCATCATCAACAACGAGGACCTTCATATACAATATCCGCCTTCGAGGATTGGGGCGATACCGAAGTCGCCGATGGGCTACGAAAGCCATCTGGACTGCGTGCAGCAACCATGGAGAAATAGTGGTGTGGGGTTAAAACAAACTGTGTAAATCAATCAAACACGTTGTGTGCAGCTAACGCAAAAGTCCCCCATGTGCCCTGGATCAGGGACCTACATGGGGGGACTTTAAGGAATTCGTTTAGAAGTCGAGCTTAGAACTGCTCAACGTCAACCAGACCCAGCTTCGCGGCCTTGACCAGGCGGCGGGGGATCAGGTGGGAACGACCGTTGATGGTGACCTCTTGGAGGGCAACATTGTCGGCCTTCCACTGGGAACGACGAGCGTGGGTGTTTGCACGCGACATACGACGCTTCGGAACTGCCATTGTTTTCTACCCTCCTTAAGCTTTCTTAGCGCGACGGGCACGGTTGCCGTAGCGACGCTGGAACTTCTCGACACGACCAGCGGTGTCCATGACACGCTGAGCACCGGTCCAGAACGGGTGGGACTCGCTGGTGACGTCAACGACGATCAGCGGGTACTCGTTGCCGTCTTCCCACTGGGTGGTGCGGTCAGACTTAGCGGTGGAACGGGTCAGGAACTGGTGACCCGTACCCGCATCCTGGAAGACCACCGGGTGGTAGTCGGGGTGGATATCCTTCTTCATTCTCATCCCTTAAACGATCAAATAAGAGTGGTTTACGACGGCTCAAGGCCATAAACGCCATAATGTATAGCCGTTCGGCGCGCGCTGACGCTAAAACTTAAGTAGCCGCGCCGGGCCTCAGAGCCACGAGGCCACTTCTTTAGCTAAGAAGATGGCAACGAGGTCTGCACATTGCGGACACTGTACCCAATAGCAGTACAGCAGTCTTTAATGGCTGAGACGCCGCGTACGGCGCACCCGAGCATGTTACAACGTCGACCCCCAAAAACCGAAATCGAGCCGGTTACCCACGTAAGCAGCGGCCGATATCGCACCATTTAATATAGTGCGAGCACCACGTTGATGCGCCCTGTTGATGCCCTATCGAGGCTAGCGACTGTAGGTAGTGCAGCAAACAGCGCACCGCGCAACCGCACAGCACCCTCGATTATGCATCCGAGGCTAGAAACGGTATTGTTGACGCTTGCTGTTGTCGAATTATTCGTTTTTCGCCCCGTCAGCTGGCTCGGCCGCCCACCATAGCGGCCGTCTTTTGATGTGGGCGGCTAGGAGAAAGAAAGTCCATGTCGGCTATTTGCCAGGTCACGGGACGCAAGCCGGGTTTCGGTAAGTCCGTCTCGCACTCGCACCGACGCACCAACCGCCGTTGGAACGTCAACGTGCAGCGTCGTAAGTTTTTTGTTCCCTCTTTGGGCCGTACGGTCACTTTGACCGTATCCACCAAGGGTCTGAAGGTCATTGACCGCGACGGCATCGAAGCTGTTGTTGCTCAGATCCGCGCACGTGGAGAGAAGGTCTAAAAGATGGCACGTAATGACATCCGTCCGATCATCAAGCTGAAGTCTACGGCTGGCACCGGTTACACCTATGTCACCCGCAAGAACAAGCGCAACAACCCCGACCGTATGACCTTGAAGAAGTACGATCCGGTTGTCCGCAAGCACGTCGAATTCCGCGAGGAGCGTTAATTCATGGCTAAGAAGTCTAAGATCGCCAAGAACGAGCAGCGCAAGGAAATCGTCGCCCGCTATGCGGAGCGCCGTAACGAGCTCAAGGCCATCATCAAGAACCCGAACTCCACCGACGAAGAGCGCCTGGACGCACAGTTTGAGCTGAACCGCCAGCCCCGCGACGCCTCCCCGGTCCGCGTTCGCAACCGCGACGCTGCCGATGGTCGTCCCCGCGGCTACCTCCGCAAGTTCGGTCTCTCCCGTGTCCGTGTCCGCGAGATGGCTCACCGCGGTGAGCTCCCGGGCGTTCGTAAGTCCAGCTGGTAAGGGGTTTCACAATGAAGCGCACCAACATCAAGAAGGCGCGGATTGAACAGTCCCGCCGCCCGAAGAAGAACCCGCTCAAGGCCAACGGCATTGAGAAGGTTGACTACAAGGATCTGAAGACCCTGCGTCTGTTCATTTCCGACCGCGGTAAGATCCGCTCACGTCGCGTCACCGGCCTCACCCCGCAGCAGCAGCGTCAGGTTGCTACTGCCGTGAAGAACGCACGCGAAATGGCTCTCCTGCCGTTCACCAGCCGCTAAAGGCACGGTCAACGTTAGAAGATGACAGCGGGCTCTTTAGCCGCATGTCTTTAACTTGAACCAATGGTTTGCATTGGGCCCAGGCTAGAACTGCGGCGACAAGCCACCAAAGCTCCCCCCGAGTATGTACTTGGGGGGAGCTTTTTATGCACCCACCTCATCCAACCAGAGTAGAAACTCACTGGTAGTCTATGAGCATTCCAAACAGTCGAAAGGATCAGTGCACGCGTGCTTCATGAATCGCTAGTCGAACTCTCGCGCGAGGCCACCGCCTGCCGCACGCACTCCCATGCGCGGGGCATCCTCAGCGAAGCACACCATCTGCTCCGTAATGCCCTCGACCACTCCGGCGACCCAACACTACTGATGAGCTGGTACTGCGACGTGGTCCGCAACGTGTTTCACTCCCCCGCCACCGCCCTACCACGCATCAATGGTCGTGCCGTCCTGCCCAGCGCTGTAGAACTAGGTGGGGATTTTTCCCGTGGGGAGGGGCTACCAACAAGCCCCATAGTGCTCGTCCTCCCCACCAATACACCCCACCCGTCGACGCTCCGTACCCAAGCACTAGAGCAGGATCCCGCAGCTCTGACGGCCCATGATCCGGGCCTCGCTTCAATCCCTGCAACAGATCGACTAGCGCGTATCGAAGGTTATCTGCAAGAAATCCACTCCCTGGCCCGCAGCATTAACGCCGACGGGGCGCACCATGGCCGCAGCCAGACGGTGTCGTTTGTCACCCGCCCCAGCCTGGCTGACGCCAACCACGCAGGCAATGGGTCGCAACGCGCCCTCTACGCAGACTCCCCCACCAACCAGCCCATCGACCCCGCGCTGGAACATTTGCTCCTGGCCGACGCATCAGCAGCACGCCCCCGGGCGGTCACTTTTGTTGGCGGGATGCCAGATAAAGACGCAACTGCCGACGTACGACGCGACGTCATTAATCCATGCGTAGCCTTGGCGCGGTGGGCGGCAGTGCGGGCAGCAACCGCCTCCGGATACACCCCCGACCGATTGCACAGCCCTGCCCTGTCGGTCGACGAATCCGAATACGTTCTTGATGCCTGGCGCACCGGCATAAAAATCGACCTGGAGCAGTGGAAAAACCGTAGCCACGCTGACTTCATCGACGACTTGTCCCACATTCATCGCAGCGCCTATGGGGCATCAGCCCGCATGATTTCCGAAGTGATCGCGTCTGTCGTCACCCGAAGCGAGGAGGCACCCCATGGCCGGTAACGTTGGACGCCCGCGCAAAAACAGCCCGCGCCGTCGCGGTGGCACCGCCCGCGAGGAAATCCTGGATGCCGCAGCAGAGCTGTTCACCACCCAGGGTTTCGCAACAACCTCCACCCACCAAATCGCCGATGCGGTGGGGATCCGTCAAGCCTCCTTGTACTACTACTTCCCTTCAAAGACGGAAATCTTCCTCACCCTGCTCAATTCGACCGTCAATCCGGCGGTGGAGCTAGCGGAGCGGTTCAGCACCATCGGGGATCTCACCCCGGAGCTGCGCCTGTGGTCGCTAGTCGCGGCGGAAACTCGGCTGTTGCTGTCGCAACGGTGGAACATCGGCAAGCTGTATCAGTTGCCGGTTGCCGCCTCCGAGGATTTCGCCGAATTCCATGCGCAGCGTGCCGACCTGCAGGCAACATTCCGCCAGTTCTCAGCGGACATCACAGGCGCGCCGCTCGAATCCGCACTCAACGACCTGCCCTTCCACATCGCATTATCCGTGACAGACATGCGCCCCAACGATGGCAAAGCACCCTTCGACCCCAGTGGCGGCACCGCGTTGCCTGAATTAGCAATCATGCTTGCTGACGCCGCGTTGCGCGTTGTCGGCGCGGACCTTCCGGCCGACCGCGCCGACAGGTGCGCTAGTTTGCTCGACCCCCACGATTGAGAATCCTTCTAGCTTGGGCGATCAGCGGCGCGTCAATCATCTGCCCGTCGAGTTTGAAGGCTCCGGGGAACGACGCGGCCTCGTCCACCACACGGCGCGCCCATTCGAGCTGCCCTGGATCCGGCTGGTAAGCCTTGCGGACAGTGGCCACCTGTCGCGGGTGAATGCACGCGCTGGCGGCAAAGCCACTGCGGGCGGCATCGACCGCTTCGGCAAACATCCCCGCCTCGTCATTAAAGTCTGCATGCACGGCATCAATGGTGAATTTGCCCCATGCAGATGCGTGCAAATGCATGGTTGCCCGAGCTAAACGCATGGTGTCACGGTAGGGCCCCGGCCGGCCAGAGGGTGCGCCCTCGTCTACGAGGAAGCGCGAGTGCGTCCCACCCAGTTCCATCGTGAGGTCTTCGGCTCCCCAAAACATGCCCACCACGGACGGATCAGATGCCAAGCGATCAATGCCCACCACTGCCTGCGGGGTCTCCACCATTGCGATCACCTTCAAGCCTTGGACTTCCTCCGGCAGACTCGCGCGAACCTTGGGCACCATGATCAGGTCGTAAGGTGAGGTCTTGGCGCACGCGACGTCATCAATAAAATCCGGATGGTCGGGGCCGGTGACTCTGACGATGGTTCGGGCGGGGTCAAGCGTGGAGTCAATGATGTTGCGTCGGCATTGTTGTTTGGGGGCTTCGCCAGCACCATCCTCTAAGTCGAGAATGACCATGTCTGCGGCTGCCGCGGCCTTGGGAAAAATTTCCGGTCGATTGGCGGGCGCAAACAGCACAGCCGGTCCGCAGATGTAGGAATCGTTAATCACCATGGTTCCAAGTATGCACGCTTCCCGCCAGCGCCCGCGGGGTTTCACCGTTAAAAAATTAGTGAAAGCCCGCTCTTTGTTTGAAACAACAACTAATGGGCGAAGTGGCGCGTCCCCGTGAAGTACATCGTTACCCCAGCCTTTTGCGCTGCTGCAATAACTTCCTCATCACGGATGGAACCACCAGGCTGCACAACCGCCTTCACACCGGCCTCAGCCAGGACCTCGAAACCATCAGCGAAGGGGAAGAAAGCATCGGAGGCGGCCACAGAACCACGCGCACGCTCCTCGCCCGCACGGGAGACCGCAAGCCGCGCCGAATCCACGCGGTTGACCTGCCCCATGCCGACGCCCACCGTCGCACCTTCGCGAGCCAACAAAATAGCGTTCGACTTCACTGCGCGAACCGCCCGCCACGCGAACTCCAACTCGCTCAGCAACTCCGGATCAGCAGCTTGACCAGCAGCAAGAGTCCACGTCGAAGCATCATCCCCCGCGGCGTCAACACGGTCGCGTTCCTGCACCAACATGCCGCCAGAGATCTGGCGCAACTCCGGCACAGCACCATTAGGCGCCTCAGAAACCAAAATACGAATGTTCTTCTTCGCCTGCAGAACCTCCACAGCACCATCCTCGTAGCTGGGGGCGATGATCACCTCGGTGAAAATCTCCGCCACCTGCTTGGCCATCTCGACGCTAACCTCACGGTTGGCGGCGATCACCCCACCGAAAGCACTCACCGGGTCGCACGCATGGGCCGCGCGGTGAGCCGCAGCAATATCATCAGCCACCGCGATGCCACAGGGGTTCGCATGCTTGATCACGGCAACACACGGGCGCTCATGATCCCACGCGGCGCGCCACGCGGCGTCAGAATCCGTGTAGTTGTTGTAGCTCATCTCTTTGCCATGCAACTGGGTTGCCTGCGCCAAACCACGCTCCCCCGCCGCCGTGTACAACGCAGCGGACTGGTGGGGATTTTCGCCGTAACGCAACACATGCGCGCGCTCGAAGGTACGACCCATCCACTGCGGGTAAGCGCCCGAATCCTCCCCTTGCTGGGCGCCAAGCTGCTCCGACATCCAGGTAGCAACCGCGACGTCATAAGCTGCAGTGTGCTGGAAAGCCTGCGCAGCCAGCTCGGTGCGCTGCTGCAGGCTGAAGCCACCTTCCGCGACAGCACGCGCAACATCACCGTAGCGCGCAGGATCCACCACAACGGCAACCGACGGATGATTCTTGGCGGCAGCGCGCACCATCGACGGGCCTCCGATGTCGATCTGCTCGACGCAGGCATCGAAATCCGCACCAGAGGAAACGGTCTCCGTGAAGGGATACAGGTTCACGACAACAAGCTGGAAGGCAGCCACGTCGAGCTCCTCCAGCTGTGCCAGGTGATCAGCTTTGCGGGTGTCGGCGAGAATACCTGCGTGGACGCGGGGGTGCAGCGTCTTCACGCGGCCTTCCAAGCACTCGGGAAAGCCGGTGACGTCCTCCACCGGGGTGACGCTGATGCCTGCCTCGGCGATGGTTTTCGCGGTGGAGCCAGTAGAGACGATCTCCACGTTATTGTCAGCCAGTGCGGAGGCTAGCTCTACCAGGCCAGTCTTGTCATACACGCTGATGAGCGCGCGGGTAATCTGCTTGCGTGCAGTCTGAGTCACGATGAAACCTTCTTCAAGATGCGTTTTGGGATACCGAGTACATAAGGGGTGAAAGTGCGGCGGGCCAACAACGGGCCGCTGTGGGGGTTAGCCGCCCGGTCGGGCGCGTGTGCCCAATGAGCGGAAGTCCCGCAGCACGTCGACAATCATTTCGCGTTCCACAGTCTTGATGCGCTCGTGAAGCGTGGACTCATCATCCCCCGGATGAACGGGTACTTCGCGCTGTTCGATCACTGGACCGGTGTCTACACCTGCATCGACGTAGTGGACGGTCGTCCCCGTCACCTTCGCGCCCGCGGCTAGGGCGTCTCGGACCGCGTGAGCTCCCGGAAACTTCGGCAGCAGCGCCGGGTGGGTGTTGATCGTCCGTCCCCCGAAGCGATCCAAGAATTCCTCCCCCAAAATCCGCATGAAACCTGCAGAAACAACCACATCCGGTGATGACGCCGCGACGCTGTCGGCCAGCAGGTTATTCCACTGTGGTCGGCGGGCCTGGCCAAAATCGGAAAAATCAACAACCTGCACTATGGGCGGCCGCGGCGTGTGGCGGCGCGCGCGGTCAATCGCTTCACAAGGCTTATCAGCAAAAACGCCCACGACAACATAGGAGTTGTCCTGGGCGTTGAGAATCGCTTGCAGAAGTGAACCACTACCGGATGCTAACACCGCTACGCGCAGTGGTTCAGGGTTGTTGGTCACGCGAATAGTGTAGCTACATGCACGAGCTATAACCCCCGAACCTACCCCCTACCGGGTTGCTCCGACTCTCCGTCTTCCACATCGAGTTCTTCCGCGTCAATTTCTTTTGCGTCGAGTTCTTCTGCCTCTATGTCCTCTGCTTCAGCATCTTCAACTGCTTCTGCGTCCTCCGGATCTTCCGCTTCTGCTTCTTCTTCAGTCGTTTCTGCGTCCTCCGGATCTTCCGCTTCTGCTTCTTCTTCAGTCGTTTCTGCAGCTTCCAGATTCTCTGCGCTTTCCGGATCTGCCGGTTCAGCTCCTTCTGGGGCCTCAGACTCGGCCTCTTCTTCCGTTTCCGATTCCTCTACATCTATCTCTTCTAGCTCGGCTGCATCGGTGTCCTCCACATCGGTCTCTGCAACTTCATCGTCTGCCGGCTCGATGTCCCTCTTAGACAAGGGGGCTTTCACTGCCATGAAGCCGTGAATCAAGGCAATCAATATACCCGGGACGGAACACCACAGCGCCACCAAAGCAACAGTCAACCAGAAGGTCGACCCCACAAAGCCGAATGCGCCAGCATCACCCGAGGACATGAAAACAGCAACAGCGCATCCCAACGCCGCAAATAAGCCAGCAAACGCAAACTCGCTCAGAGCGCGCTCACTGTGGGCAACACGGCGATAGGCCATCGCCGAAGACACAGCAACCGGAGCAAGCAGCAACACTGGCGCCACCACCCACGCCTGCACAGGCATGGCAGCAAACAACGGAAGAGGTGGCAACGGACTCGGTGCCACACCAAACACCGACACCACCCCATCGCCCACATGCATCTCAGAACCAGACAGCACCGCAGCCGACCACACAGCAGCATTAAGAAGATAGAGAAGGCTTAAGGCGATCATCGCCACGATCGCCACAGGGCCACCGCCATGGACCTCATCTCCAAACATGCCCGCCATCGACACCGTGGTCGATCCATGGACAATCAAAGAAACAAGCACGGCGAGAACACCCACAGCGCCCAGACGCAGCAAGAAGTCACGAGCATAGAGCGCCGCATCAACCACCACAGGGCTCATCTTCCAGCGCACCACAAGCAGCCGCCACAAACGAACCCCCATAGCAGCAATCAACCCAAACTCGTGAACAACCACAGCCCGCAGCATCGCCGTGCCAACAGGAGGAACAGCGACGGGCAGAACCGACGCGGCGTCATACAACATTCCGCACGCAACACCCGTCAAGGCAAGTGGGAAGACAACCGTCAAAGCCTGCAACAGCACGAGGTCAGAGATACTCACGCGGTCTTTAATCAGCACCCGAATCCACCGGGCCATCGCACGCGCAACCAAGAAAGCAGGAACAACCGGAACCACAGACAACACGGTGGACGACGATGCAACAGGGGCGGCATGCGCCAACAACCACAGCTGGGCAATGGTGGCCGGCAAAGCCACAAAGCTCGACCCCGTGGCCAGCAACACCGAAATAGCGCCGATAATCGCCACGGCAATAATCGTCACGTGGGGCAACACCAGGGTGGGAAGGAACGCCTTAAACTTGCCCTTCCACGTCGACCTGTCAATCAACGCCGCCTTCTGGGCAGAAACAACAGACAAGCCCACGCCGCGACGCACCTTCGACACACCACTATTTCGCGACGCTCGAGGGCTCGAGGAACGCGGACGCCGTTGCCCCGGAGCCGTCCGAGGGGGACGCTGGGAGCGTGCGGGGCGCTCAGCACCAGCCGATGCAGGCTGTCCGCCCCGGTCAATATGTCCACCGCGCGAAGGTTGCTTAGAGTTCACGAGACCACCATGCCACGCGTGACCGCAGCACAGGCCGAGGCGTGCCGGGGTACCGAAAAAGGCCACTACCCCCAAAATGGTGATGAGCATCTCAATGGGTGCCGTTTCCTGTAACGCGAGGGACAAAAAGCGAGATAGAAGCCTAAGAAGAACCTTAAAGCGCAGATAGGAAGCCATGTTCCGAGCGCCCCGACCATTGCAAGTGAACACGACCACCAAAACACTTGCGTCACATCAGTAACAATTTTGCGCGCGCGCCGAAAAAGTCGCGCATTTTGTTGAACGCTTTGTAACAAACCGTTATCGTTGGACACTGTTAGATAACAAGACGGTCACAACGACCGAGCTGTACCACTACTCCACACTCGGGGCAGGTACTCACGAGCGTTCAAGGAAGAGAGCCACATACAGATGAAGGCGAATACCACGTCTGTGCGGAAGACCGCCGGTGCGCACCGTAAGCACCACTCCTCCGCAACCACCAAAGGCCGTGTCGCCCTCGTCGCCGTAGCAACTGGCGCAGTGTCCACCGCCGGCGCAGCAGGTGCCGCAGCCGCCCACGCTTCCGCGCCCCAGCAGGAAGTGCGCGAAGCACAGGACATCGCACTCACCACCTCTTCCTCCGAACCCATCAACGGCGCTCCGCAGATCCTCGCGATCGCAGACTTCAAGCCCATGGCCAACCTGAGCGACCAGCTCAACAAAGCCATTCAGTACAACGCAGAGCGTGTAGCCGCTGACCTTGCAGCCCGTGCACCCCAGGCCGCTAAGCCCGCTGAAGGTGTACTCACCTCCCCCTTCGGCCCCCGCTGGGGCAGCTTCCACTCCGGTATCGACATCGCCAACAGCCTGGGCACCCCCATCGTTGCTGCACTCGACGGTGAAGTTATCGACGCCGGCCCCGCCTCCGGCTATGGCCAGTGGGTGCGCCTGCGCCACGAAGACGGCACCATCACCGTCTACGGCCACATGGAAACCATCGACGTCACAGTCGGCCAGCACGTTACCGCCGGCCAGAAGATCGCAGGCATGGGCTCCCGCGGTTTCTCCACCGGTGTCCACCTCCACTTCGAAGCACACCCGGGTGGCGGCGCAGCTGTCGACCCGATCCCGTGGCTCGCAGAGCGCGGCATCACCATCTAAAACCGCATAAAGAAAAAGCAACCTCCCGCCGGCAACACCTGAACTGCTCCCCATAATCCGGACTGAGAAATCAGAAACCAGATTGTGGGGAGTTTTCTATAGCTTCTCCATCGGGGCGGTGCCATTGAGCATCATCTTCACCGTCCCGCTGCTTCCGAAATCAATCACAGCCATATCGAACCCGCCCATGCTCGACAGCTCTTTGACGGTGCCCAAACCATACTTTTCGTGATTGACCTTGTCGCCCACCACAAGATGCAGCTGAGGGCGCTTTTCGGCAGCCTTCGGCAGCGGTGGCTTCGAGGAGAAGCCAGAACCCCGGCTGGCACCAAAACCACTGTTGCCGAAACCGCCGCCCCGACCATAGCCAGAACCGCCGTAGCCAGAGCCGCCGCCAAAGCCAGAACCATAGCTCATCCACTCGGGTTCCTCCCTACGCCACGACAGCACCTCACTGGGGATCTCACCCAAAAAACGCGACGGAGGATTCTGCGTTGCGTTACCCCACGCACTACGCATACTTGCCCGCGTCACATACAAACGCTCCCGGGCACGAGTAATTCCGACGTACGCCAAGCGGCGTTCCTCCGCCAACTCTTCTGGATCCCCCAACGCACGCATGTGAGGGAACTGCCCATCTTCCCACCCCACAACAAACACAACAGGAAACTCCAAACCCTTCGCCGTATGTAACGTCATCAGCGTCACCACGCCCTCGTCCTCATCCGGAATCTGATCAGCGTCAGCCACCAGCGACACACGCTCCAGAAAAGCCTGCAAACTACCCGGCTCCGCCAACCCTTCAGCCGCAGCCTGACCCGCCTGCTGAGCCAACGCGGCGTCATCAGCAAAATCCTCATAGGTCTGCTGCATCGCCGCCTCTGAAGAAAACTCGCGAGCAATCGCCACCAACTCATGAAGGTTGTCCAAGCGCGTTCCATCCTGAGGGTCGTTACTGCCCTCCAAACTGGACTTATAGCCGGTGAATTCGAGGACATTGCCCACGATCGCGCCCACATCCGGCAAACCCGTCTGCTCACTGACCGCATTGACGGCCGCCGCCTGCAACTGCTCAATGACCGCCACAAAACCAGCAACAGCGTTGCGACCGCGCGAACTCAAACCATCGACATCACCCCGCGCGGCGTCCTGCAGCGCCTGCCAAAAACCAATCCCCCGCAAGCGCGCATGCGTATCGATCAAGCCCAAGGCCTTATCCCCAATGCCACGGCGCGGGGTATTAATCACCCGACGCAAAGACACCGCATCCTGGGGATTATCAACAACCCTCAAATACGCAACGACGTCACGGATCTCTTTGCGCTCATAAAAACGCGTGCCGCCGACCACACGGTAATTAATCCCGTTGCGCATCAACATATCTTCAATAGCGCGCGAAGAATTATTGGTGCGATACATCACCGCAATGTCACTAAAGGAATAGCCCTGATCGGCCAATTCGTCGATTTCCTGCGCGATAAAACGGGCCTCGTCGTGCTCATTGTCAGCCACATAACCAATGATCGGTTCCCCATCACCGTGCGACGTCCACAGCCTCTTTTCCCGCCGACCCTGATTCTGGGCGATCACAGCGTTGGCCGCAGTCAAAATCCGCTGCGTCGAACGGTAATTCTGCTCCAACACAATCGTCCGTGCCTGGGGATAATCCCGCTCGAATTCCTCAATATTACGAATCGTGGCACCACGGAACGCATAAATCGACTGATCCGCATCACCGACCACACACAGCTCGCTCGGGGGAACCGCTCCGCCCGGCTTGCCAACCAATTCAGCCACCAAACGATACTGCGCATGGTTAGTGTCCTGATACTCATCAATCAGCACATGGCGGAAACGCCGCCTATAGGTTTCAGCCACCTGGGGGTGATTGATAAAAACAGACACAACCAAAGCAATAAGATCATCAAAATCGACTGCGTTGGCCTGCCTCAACCTCCGCTGGTATACCTCATAAACCTCAGCGGCCAAGCTCTGGCCGGAACCACTGCGCGCACCATACGCCTGCGCCTGAGCCCCCTCCTCCGCGGCGGCCTGCTGGGCAGAAACCAACTCATTTTTCCAATTAGAGATGACCCCCAAGATCGACCGGGGCGTGACCTTTTTAATGTCTACGTCCATCTCTTTAAGTATCTGGGTGACCAGACGCTTGGAATCATCCGAATCATAAATGGTGAAGTTACTGTTAAGCCCTTCAACCAGGTGCGCTTGCTGTCGCAAAATCCGCACGCACGTGGAGTGGAAAGTCGACACCCACATCTGCTGGGCAACAGGCCCCACCAGTTCTGTGACACGCTCCCGCATCTCAGCAGCAGCCTTGTTTGTAAAGGTGATGGCCAAAATTTCATAAGGCTGCACACCCCGAGCCCGCATGAGGTAGGCAATCCTGCGGGTCAACACCGCTGTCTTTCCCGACCCCGCGCCCGCAACAATCAACAACGGACTGCCTGTATGCAACACGGCGTCATGCTGTTGGGGGTTGAGCCCATCCAGGAGTGCTTCGGCGCGGGAGTTTTGAGAAGTAGTCATAATGCTCTTCAATCTAACAGCACCTGGGCAGCGTGCTGCACAATACTCATGGCGCGCAAAAAGTGGCACAATGAGACACATGAGCCTCGACGCGGACAACTCGTTTACTCCCCGGATGCCCACCGGCACTGATGATCCCCTATCGGACGCCGAAATTAAGCAGTATCGGGCAGAAATCGACCGCTTGGATAAAGAAATTATTGCCGCGGTCAAACGTCGCCAAACAGTGTCCCAAGCCATCGGCCGCACCCGCATGGGCTCTGGAGGCACCAAACTGGTGCACACCCGCGAGGTCCAGATCATCAACCAATTCCGTGAAGAAATCGGCGAGGAAGGCCCCGGCCTTGCCGCAATTTTGCTGCGCATGGGCCGCGGCAAACTCGGCTAAACCCCATCTTTAACCACTTTTGTTAGGAGACCTCAGTGTCTAACTCCACCACCGATGGCGACAACACAGTCATCAACCTTCCCCAGTGGAAGGCCCTTGAAGATGCTTATGCACGCATCAGCAACACCACTCTGCGGGAACTGTTCGCAGCCGACCCCGAGCGCGCATCGCGGATGACTTTTGACGCCGCGGGACTCCATGTTGATTTGTCGAAGAACCTCGTCGATCAAGACACCATCGACAAGCTCATTGCTTTGGCGGAGGCCTGCAATCTGGCCGAATCACGCGAGAAGATGTTCGAGGGCGTGCACATCAACAACACCGAGGATCGCGCGGTGTTGCACACAGCGTTGCGTCTTCCGGTGGACCAAGAACTGACGGTCGACGGCCAAGATGTGGCAGCCGACGTACATGAGGTCCTGGGCCGCATGCGGGATTTCGCGCATGCCCTGCGTTCGGGTGAGTGGTTGGGCTACACCGGCCACACGATCAAGACGATCGTCAACATTGGTATCGGCGGCTCTGATTTGGGCCCTGCGATGGCTGTACAGGCGCTACGTTCTGAAGCCACTGCCGGCATTTCGGCTCGTTTTGTCTCCAACGTCGATCCCGCCGACATGGTGGCTACCTTGGACGGCTTGGATCCCGCATCCACCCTGTTCATCGTCGCTTCCAAGACCTTCACCACGCAGGAAACCCTGGCCAATGCCCATGCTGCGAAGCGGTGGATCATTGATGCTTTCGGTGATGACGCCGCGGTGGCTAAGCACTTCGTGGCTGTGTCGACCAATGCGGACAAGGTGGCGGAGTTCGGCATCGACACCGCCAACATGTTTGGTTTCTGGGACTGGGTTGGCGGACGCTACAGCGTGGATTCTGCCATCGGCTTGTCCCTCATGGCTGTCATCGGCCCCATGGACTTCATGCGCTTCCTCGAGGGCTTCAACGCCATGGACGTGCACTTCCGCACTGCACCTTTTGGTAGCAACGTTCCGGTTCTGATGGCACTGTTGGGCACCTGGTATGGCAACTTCTTCGGAGCCGACACCCATGCGGTACTCCCCTACTCTCAAGATCTTGGCCGTTTCCCTGCCTACCTGCAGCAGCTGACGATGGAATCAAACGGAAAGTCCGTGCGCCACGACGGCAGCCGTGTGGACTACAACACCGGCGAGATCTACTGGGGCGAGCCCGGCACCAACGGCCAGCACGCTTTCTACCAGCTGATGCACCAGGGCACCCGCATGGTTCCCGCAGACTTCATCGGCTTTGCCCGCCCCCGCCAGGATCTGCCCACCGCCGACGGTACAGGCAGCATGCATGACCTGCTGATGAGCAACCTGTTCGCCCAAACAAAGGTGCTGGCATTCGGTAAGAACAGCGAAGAAATCGCAGCAGAGGGTGTCCCTGCGGAACTGGTCGAGCACAAGGTTATGCCCGGTAACCGCCCGTCGACGACGATCCTCGCCAAGGAGCTCACCCCTGCGGTGCTCGGTGCACTGATCGCTTTGTACGAGCACATTGTGTTTGTTCAAGGTGTGCTGTGGGACATCAACTCCTTCGACCAGTGGGGCGTGGAGCTCGGTAAGAAGCAGGCCGGCGACCTTCTGCCTGCGGTGACCGGTGAGGTTGCTGCGGATTCCGGCGATAGCTCCACTGACAACTTGATCACTTGGTACCGCTCGAAGAAGTAGCCCCGCACCGACTAAAAAAGGAACGTATAGATGACTTTCAGCACCAACCCCTGTGCGCGCCGAGCGACCCGCGCAGTAACTCGCGCAGTAACTATCGCTACCGTGGCACTGTCTACGCTGGCGCTCAGCGCATGCGGCAGCGGCACCGATAAGGACGCCGAACGCGCACTCGCCGAACAGATCGATAGCGGCAAGTACGCTGGCACTGGCGTGGAAAACATGAGTGCAGCCGAGTACTTCGGTGATGACGTCGCCGAATACCACATCATTTGCCGTGGTACCCCCCGTGAAGAAGCCGCCAGCGCTGCGGGTATTGATGCCGGCAAGCTCAAAATGGTTGCGAAGGACGGTGCTGACAACAAGCAACAGTTCCTGGTCGGTATCGACGCTGAAGGCAAGGCGATCGGGGTTGTGGAAGTCCCCACAGCGACCTTCAACCTGTGCCCGCACCCGATGGAATACAACCTGCCCGCTGACAAAGACCTGCCGATCGAGCGCAGCAGCGACAGCGACCCCTGGGTTCTGATGGAAAGCACTGGGGATCCGGCCCTCTACGGACTTCCCCCGTCACAGTGGGATCGCACGCTCACACCTGAAGGCGAACTGCTCCCCGAAGGGCAACAGCCCGAGGGCGAGCCTGCACCGGCAGAGGGCGAACCGGCACCTCAGCCCAGCAATGGCTGACAGCGTGGGCACCACCAAATAATGCGCTCAAGTTCACCTGGGGCCAGGGGATCATCCCCACCCAGGGTGGACTTTTCTATGAGCGCCCCGCACCGCCTACAGGGTTTAGAGTAGCGGCCAAAAACGTAGCCGTTTTCTCCCGGGCGGCGCACCCCTGTGGTCACCCGCAGCGGGGAGTCTTTGTTCGCCCACATCAGTGCCCGGCTAGTATCCACCAGCTTGTCGACACCAGCCTCCCCCACGGCGGCCACGGTCGTTTCCGGATGCACACCGCACAAAAAACAAATCTCCGCCCGGTATTCATTACCGATTCCCGCGAGATTGGTTTGGTCCATCAATGCCGCCCCCACGCTGCGCTCGGGACGGGCAAGAACCCGACGCACGGCTTCGTCACGCCCCTGGGGCTCCCACTGTGCGCCCAGCACGTCGGGCCCCAAATGCCCCGTGTGTGCCTCAAGCTCCGCGGCGTCATACACCTTCACGAAACCAAGGCTGTGGCCCACCAGCTCGACCTCGTCGAAACCTCGGGCCGCCAGTGCCTGCGACCGCAGCCTCAGCACCACCCTCGCCGTGTAGCCGGGTTTCTTCCAGCGCGTGCCCGCAGGGTGAAACGCCCACGTGCCCTCCATCTTGAGGTGCGTGTGCAAAATTTGCTCATCAAACTGCATAAACAGGTGCTTTCCATATGGCCACACCCGTCTGCAACGCGACCCATCAAACGAAGCCACAGCATAGTTGGGCACCCTGATGCTTGTGTGCGTGACCTCGCAGCCCTCCACGAAACGCAGACGCCGGGCCAGCTGGTAGACGCTATCGCCCTCAGGCACGGGACGCACCCCCAATCCTGACGCCGCGTGGACTGATCTTCGCACCAGCCTCACGCACCGCAGGCAACAATGGGCTGGCCAACGCGGGCTCCCCGCACAGTTTCTCAACGCTAAAGGGGCTGAGCAGTTCGCGGTCGATGAGTGCCGCACACCCGCGGACCCACGCGGTGACGCGACGTCGTACGGATTCCTCCCGAGCCTGCTGCTCATCGACCAATCCACTGCTGGCCACCTGCGGGTCGACCTCCTGGGGGATGTGCACGTTTTTTAAGCCCCGGCTGGCGTAGGCAGCCAAGTGGCCATCGAGTAGCACCACTAGTGCGCCTGCGTGGCGGCCGCAGCGGCCCTCGACGGACTCCGGCCACGGCAATGCCGCACCATAGGGGTTAGCAGGGTCGGTAGCGGCCAAAACATGCACCTTGCCGGGGTGTTCGTCTTGGTACGTGCGCAACCGGTCGACCACCGAACTGGTGGAAAACTGCGCTGCACCCAACTTTTCGATGATGTATCCGCGGATCACGGTGCCAGCATCTTCGAAACCTTTGAGCACTTTGTATGCGAAGGCGAATCCACCCGAGACGTCCTCGGCGACAATACTCCCGCGAGTGACCACACCGTAGCGGTCCAGCCAGGCGTCAGCGGCGACGACAACCTGCTGTGCCTGGGCTTGCGGATCGAGCTCTTGTGCACCTCGTGGAGCGCGCGCACCCAGACCCCACCTGCCGGCCACATCAGGGTATTCGGACAACTCGGCGGCGCTGACCCCGAAGGTGTCCCCGGTGGCCACGCCCATACCGATGCCGCGGGCTCTGCCCCTGCCCAGGCCCCGGGGGCGGCCCCGGTAAGTGCCGGCGGCGCGCGGCGATCGGTGTGCTTTGCGCGCCCCCTGGCCGGACACGTGGGTGCGCAGCGCAGAAAAACTATCTGGGGTGATGACGCCGCGTTCGACCAGCTGCCACACAGCCATGCGGATGTCCTTCACGCTGGCGGTTCTAGCCGCGGTACTGTCGCTCGAGGCGCGAACGTGGTGGACTATCTGGGCGAAGCTAAAAAACCCACCAGAGGACACAGCATCTAGCAGGGCGTCTGCCAAAGGATCATCACCCAGTTCCGGCGAGGGTTCGCCAGCCAAAGCCGATACGTCAGCAGACGGCAGCAGCATGATCCTGGGGTCATTGGCCGCTGCTGCACCGTCACCGACTATCACCACATCCCCGCTGGAGGTGAGCTCGTCCAACCATTGCTGGTTGTAGGTCGGTACGCGCTGGGCAAGCACAAGTTTTTCCCACGCGCTAGCGGGCATGGCCACCCCGGCGAGCTGCTCGATGCAGGCGTAGACCGCGTCAATGCCGCCGACCGCCCCACCGGCTTGGGCGGCACCCGGGTCGGCCGGAGTAGCACCATCATTCGGTGGGCCCAGGATGGCCGCCGGGCGCAGCGAATGCCAATCGAGCAAAAACCGCGCAAAAGCATCGCCGCTGACGGGTTCCAGCTCCGCCCGCGCGGCGGCCAAACTACGCCGCCTAATCCGGTCGAGCATCTCCGGCGCACAAAATTCTTGCTCGCCAATCCCCTGCCTGAAACGTCCCTGCACCAGCGAACGCGCCGCAACCTCCTGGCTCAGTGCCGACGCGGCAGTGGACGCGCCCAACCCGAACGCCTCCGCGACGTCATCAACCACAAAAGGACCACGTGAGCGCGCAAAACGCCGCAACAACTGCCCTAATGCCCCCTCCGCAACCTCCGGGCTGGCCGCAACACCGGCAGGCACCGGCACTCCGAGGGCGTCACGCAGCACCGCCGCATCCGATGACGCCGCGAACACCTCGCGCCCACCCACGCGCACCTGCATCACGCGTGCAGGCATCAACGGGCCCAACGCCGAACGCAATTGCTCAAGATCGGCGGCGAAACTATCGTCGCAACGCCCGACAGCCACATCCGCAGGCATCGCCGAATAGCCCTCGCTCACCGGCACCGGCCCACACTCGCGCAACATGTCCACAAACTGCTCCGCGCTGCCCACCCGGTACGGCTCAACCATGCGCCGCGCACGACGATCACACTGATCAATCACCGCGGGATCCAGCACGTCTTTGAGCTGCTGGCGGCCCAGGATCTTTTCCAACAACACCGGATCCAACGACAATGCCGCGGCACGACGCTCCGCCAAAGGCGAATCCCCGTTGTACATAAAAGCCCCGGTGTAGTTAAACAACAAAGAGGAAGCAAAAGGGCTCGGCGACTCCGTCGTCACATCGATAATGCATACCTGCCCTGCAGCAATATCCGCATGCACCTGACGAAGCGACGGCAAATCATACACATCCTGCAAACACTCCCTCACCGTCTCCAAAATGATCGGAAACGTCGGAAAACGCTTAGCCACATCCAACAACTGAGACGCCCGCTGACGCTGCTGCCACAACGGTGCACGCTGCGAAGGATTCTTCCGCGGAAGCAGCAAAGCCCTCGCCGCACACTCCCTAAAACGCGAAGCAAACAACGCAGAATCCCCCACATGCTCCGACACAATATCAACCACCGCATCCGGGTCGAACATGAACAAAGAACGGAACCCATCGCCCTCCGCGAAACCATCAGGCAAACGCAACACAATGCCGTCATCACCCGCAACAGCCTGAGGATCAAAACCCGTATCCTGCTCGATACGAGCCGACACAGCCACCGCCCACGCAGCCATCACCGGCCGACCAAACGGCGCATGCACCACGACCCGCCAATCCCCCACCTCATCACGAAAACGCTCCACCACAACAGTGGACTCGTCAGGCACCACCCCCATGGCCTCCTGCTGATCTTTAATGAAGCTCAGCAGATTGTTCTGGGCGTAATCATCCACCACACGAGCATCCGAACCGCCGGCCTTCACGCACGCGACGTCATCAATCGCGGCCTGCCCGCGCCGGGCAACGTCGCGCCGAAACGCGCCAATCGCCTGCCCCAACTCGAAAGGACGTCCGCCCTGGTCACCCCGCCAAAAAGGCAGGCGCCCGGTGTGCCCGGGGGCGGGTGAGACAAGTACTTGATCGCGGGTAATATTGTCGATTTTCCAACTGCTGGCCCCGAGGGTGAACACGTCACCGACTCGAGATTCGTAGACCATTTCTTCATCGAGCTCACCGACGCGCCGAGGCCCAGTGTCGGATTCGGTGCCGCTGAGAAACACCCCGAACATGCCGCGGTCCGGGATGGTGCCACCGTTGGTCACCGCCACGCGTTGGCTACCCGGGCGGCCTTCCAGCATGCCGGACACGCGGTCGAACACAACCCTGGGACGCAGTTCCGCAAAATCCGTCGAGGGGTAGGTGCCGGACACCAGGTCGATGACTGCGTCGAAAGCCTCGCGCGGCAACTCGGCGTAGGGGTACGCTCGCCGCACAACCTCGAACCATTGGTCCACATGCCAGTCCCGCAAAGCAACTGCCGCCACGGTGTGCTGCGCCAGAACATCCAGCGCGTTGCGGGGCACGCTGAGCTGCTCAATCTGGCCGCGCAGCATGCGTGCAACCGCCACCGTAGTGTTCACAACATCAGCTCGGTGCTTCGGGTAGAACACACCGCGGGAGGTATCACCCACGTTGTGCCCGGCGCGACCGACGCGTTGCAGCCCTGCCGCCACCGACGGTGGGGATTCGACTTGGATGACCAGATCCACGGCCCCCATGTCGATGCCCAGTTCTAGTGATGACGTCGCGACTACCGCACGTAGCTCGCCGGATTTCAGCAGCGCTTCGGTTTCTGCCCTTTCATCCTTGCTGACGCTGCCGTGGTGGGCGCGGGCGATGAGTGTAGCGGCGGTGCCCGCGCGTGCGCTGCTCGCCATCATCTGTGCGGGGTCTCGGCGCAGCGGGGGGCTCAAGGCTTCCGGCTGGTGTTCTTGCGCGTACAGTTCGTTGATTTTGCTGGTGAGACGCTCTGCGGTGCGGCGGGAATTGACGAACACGAGGGTGGAGCGGGCGCCCATGATCTTGTCGTAGACGTCGCGCTCGATGAAGGGCCACACGGAACCCCCGGGGTCCGCGACGGTGGCAGCAGCGGGTCCCGATGCGTCAGCACCGACCCCGGGTGTGTCGGATAGGTCGCTGATACCAAAAGGATCATCAACCACGGCCTCTCCAATAACCGACCCGGTATCCACCGCAGGGATGTCGTCAAGGTCCTCCACCGGGACGCTGACCATCAGATCGAAGTGTTTCGTCGCCTCCGGTGCCACGATGGACACGGGCTGCCCACCGCCGATGAACGCTGCCACTTCCTCCACCGGTCGCACGGTGGCGGACAGGCCGATGCGTTGAATCCTCGATCCGCCGGCCTCTGCTTTAAGCTCCTCCAACCGCTCTAGGGACAGCGCCAAGTGCGCCCCGCGCTTGGTGCCCGCAACGGCATGCACCTCGTCGATAATCAACGTGTCGACGGTGCGCAACATCCGCCCACCTTTGGAAGTGAGCAACAAATACAACGACTCCGGAGTCGTGATCAAAATGTCCGGGGGCCGGCGCACCTGCCGCGCCCTCTCCGCCTGTGAAGTATCGCCGCTGCGCACGCCGACCGTAACCGACGCGACGTCAACACCCAATTTTTCCGCCGCCAGCGCAATGCCCTTCAACGGGGCCCGAAGGTTGTTGTCCACATCCACGCCCAGGGCTTTCAATGGGGACACATACACAACTCGAACCCCCTGCTGTGGGGCAGAATCCTGCACAGATGTGCCCTCTGAACGCGGCCGGCACAACTGGCCCAGCGACCACAAAAATGCTGCTAGCGTTTTACCCGAACCAGTAGGAGCCACCACCAGTGCATTGCGGCCGGCGGAAATTTCCTCCCACGCGGCAGCCTGCACAGAGGTCGGACGCTGAAAAGACGAACGGAACCAGTGCGCGACTGGCTGGGGGAAACGATCGACGACATCAGCGGACATGCCTCAAACATACAAGAGCAACTAAGCTAAAACCCATGACTGCACACTTTGATGACGCCATCCTGGCCCGCCGCCTCGCGCAGGGCACCGGCGAGATTCTGAAAGGGGTACGCAACGTCGGCCTACTGCGTGGCCGTAACCTCGGCGACGCCGGTGACGAGCTCTCCCAAAACTGGATCGCCCGCGTATTGGAACAGCACCGTCCCGACGACGGCGTGCTAAGTGAAGAAGCCGCGGATAATCCCGCCCGCCTCGCCAAAGACCGCGTATGGATTATCGACCCCCTCGATGGCACGAAAGAATTCGCTACAGGGCGCCAAGACTGGGCGGTACACATCGCACTCGTCGAACACGGCACCCCTATTGTTGCCGCCGTGGGGCTGCCTGACCTTGGTGTTGTCTTCGCATCCGACGATGTCAAGGCTGTGTCCGGCCCCCTGTCACGCAAGATCGTGATCAGCCACAACCAACCGCCAGAGGTCGCGAAGTTCGTGGCGAACAAGATGAACTTCGAAACCACCCTAATGGGTTCCGCAGGCGCCAAGGCCATGCACGTGTTGCTGGGGGATGCTGACGCCTACATCCACGCCGGTGGACAGTACGAATGGGATTCCGCGGCCCCTGTTGGTGTGTGCACCGCAGCTGGCCTGCACTGCAGCCGTCTCGATGGCAGCAGCCTGAACTACAACAATAAGGACACCTACCTTCCCGACCTGCTGATCTGCCGCCCCGAGTTGGCGGAGGAAATTCTCGAACTGGTCGCTGCATATCGCGAGGAGCACGGCAGCTACTAATGGCTACGATCGACACCCCGTACGAAGACCTTTTGGCGAAGATCCTCGCCGAGGGAACCCACAAGGACGACCGCACTGGCACCGGCACGACCAGTTTGTTTGCCCAGCAAATGCGCTTTGACCTTTCGGAAAGCTTCCCGCTGATCACCACGAAGAAGGTGCACGTCAAGTCGGTTGTGGGCGAGTTACTGTGGTTCCTTCGTGGGGAATCCAACATCCAGTTCCTGCACGACAATGGGATCACCATTTGGGACGAGTGGGCAGATGCAAACGGCGACCTCGGCCCTGTTTATGGTGTGCAGTGGCGCAGTTGGCCCACACCGAATGGACAGCATATTGACCAGATCGCGGGCGCGCTCGAGTTGCTGCGTAGCAATCCGGATTCGCGCCGCAACATTGTGTCGGCGTGGAATGTCTCCGAACTCGACAACATGGCGCTGCCGCCGTGCCACTTGCTTTTCCAGTTGTACGTCGCGGACGGTAAGTTGTCCTGCCAGCTCTATCAGCGCAGTGCGGATATGTTCCTTGGTGTGCCCTTCAACATCGCCTCCTATTCTCTGTTGACCCACATGTTTGCCCAGCAGGCTGGTCTCGAGGTCGGCGAGTTCGTGTGGACGGGCGGCGATTGCCACATTTACGACAATCACCAGGAGCAAGTCCGCCTGCAGCTCAGCAGGCAGGCCCGCCCCTACCCGCAGTTGAACCTGCGTAAGGCCGCTGATATGTTCTCCTACACCTTCGACGATATGTCTTTCGAAGGCTACGACCCCCACCCCGTGATCCGCGGAAAGGTGGCTGTCTAAGTGCAGCCGCAACTGCGTGCGATCTGGGCGCAGTCCATCGACGGGGTGATCGGCGATGGCCGCGAGATGCCGTGGCATGTTCCGGAGGACCTCGCCCATTTCAAGTCCACCACTTTGGGTTGCCCGGTTGTGATGGGCCGCGGCACGTGGGAGTCTCTGCCGGAGCGTTTCCGCCCGCTGCCTGGCCGGCCGAATTATGTGTTGTCTTCCCGAGAGTCTGGGCGATGGTCGGAGGGCTCGACGGTTTTTTCCAGTGTTGACGCCGCGTTGGATCACGCTGCACAGTCGGCTGCAGGTGGGCAGCAGGATGGCCCTGTCCTGTGGGTGATTGGCGGCGGCAAGCTGTATTCCAGCACTCTCGACCAGGCCCAAGAGGTCGTTGTGACCAGTATTGATGTGGATTTGTCGGCGCTGGGTGCTGATTGTTCATCCTTGGTGCACGCCCCGGATGTGAGGCAGGATTTTTCTTTGGTGGAGGCCTCCGACTGGCGGCAGTCGGCACGTGGCCGTTTAACGGCTGCGTTCCTTCGCGGCATAGGTGTTGATGAAGCCCATAGTGAAGTGCCCTTGCGCTTACGCTTCGAACGCTGGGCACGATCGTGATAATCTAACAGCTGCCCACGACAGGGGGATCGAAGCTTCGCGGCTTGTGCCCCCTTGTGTGCGTGTGGTGTTTGCCCTAGTAGCTCAGTGGATAGAGCACGGCTCTCCTAAAGCCGGTGTCGGAGGTTCGATTCCTCTCTGGGGCACTTTTTTATAGCGTCCCCTAACCTGTGTTTATGCAGGTTGGGGGCTTTTTTGACAAATATGCCCTATGTATGCATGTAGGTTTTCGTTGGTTTGTGATAGGTGTAAGTGGTCCACAGGTGGTCCACAGCGGTTTTGAAACTTAGTTTGCAGAGTGTGGCGAAAGTGTGATTATAAACACTCGCAAAGTAGCTAATTTAACTTGCATAGTTAAGCACGCTTAGCTATGATAGGAGTGTCACCACAGAGAGGAGGAAAAAATGAAAGAGCTGGCAGAACTGCTAGACAGCCCCCAGGGGTGGCTAGTAGCGCTAGGGATCTTCCTAAAGGGTGTAGCCACCATCCTTAAGGAAATCCGCAAAGCACAGCCAGAGCGGCCAAAGAAACGCCGCAAGAAATAACCCCCAGGGGCCAGGGGCCGAAAGGCCCCGCCCCCTAGCGGGGGCTAACATCAATACTAACCACCAACACCTAAGGAGTTCGCCATGTGTTTTATTAAACGCCATCCCGAACTAGTCACCACACTAGCGCTATGCTTCCTATTCCAGCCGCCCCTGTGGGTATGGGCACCTGGCCTAATCGCCATCCCAATAGCCCTCTACAACGAAATGAGGCGCGCCAACTAATGCCCACACTCAACACCATTACGGACCTGCACAACAAACTAGAGCAACTAGAGCAACAGGCCCACGAGGTCCGCATAGCCCGCGATAGCGCCATCTGTGAAGCCGTAAGCGCCCAAACAGCATCCCAGTACCGCATAGCGAAAACGCTAGGGATATCCACTGCCGCTATCAACTTGATAGTCAAAAAGCAGAGGGCCGACAAGCCGTAGGCCATATAACCGTGTGAGATAAAACACTGTCACCATAGGTTGCAATTATGCAACCGCCGCGTTACAATCATGGTGTAAGCAAAAAACAAAACAAGAAAGGAACCCCCACAATGAACACCATCGAATACACCCCCGGCCAATTCCACCGCGTCAACTTTCGCAACCTCGTAGCCGACAAAAAGACTGCAAACTTCACCTGCGACGCCATCAGGCGCGGCCAATTCACCCACCGGGTCAGCTACCAAAACGGCACGGTCTACATCAAAGATCTAACCACAGGGGACCGCGTGGCAACCTACACCTGGGACAGCTACATCCCCAGCCGCGACGAAATCCTGGGAATCGCAGACATCCTAATCGCAAAAGACCTAGGCCTCGAGTAATGCTTCAAGAGCTAACCGACGCCGCGTCCAGGGTGGCCAGTATCGCACAACAGCAACACGTCGCCGCCCAGGAACGCGACCGGCTTATTAAAAACGCGGTAGATAACGGAATACCCATCACCCGCATAGCAAAAGCCACAGGACTAAGCCGGAACCACATTTATCGAATCATCAACAGCGCCCAGGCATAAAAAAATAGGCCCCGCACCACCCCAGCCCCATACAGGGGTTAAGGGCGGCACGGGGCCTTACTCACACATTTAGGGCTGTTCCCTAATCCCACCGCCCCCACTTTTAGGGGAGTGGCGCGTCTCATCATCAAGCAATCCCAGAGCCTCCAAGACAGGCGCGGGCGCTGGTGGCGGCCCAGGCGGACGTGGCCACGCCTCCAACAATGCCACCGCATATAAGCGGACGTGATCGTCGACCACACGGGCGGCGCGTAGCTCGTGCACCTCGGCCATTAGGCGGCTCAATTCAGCCTCCAGTGACTCTACACGCTGGCTTAACGCCTCTGCGTAGCCCGAGTACTGCTGCCAGGCCACAGCGTCTTTAGACTGTTTAGCCTTTGCCAGCTCTGCACTAAACACATAACGCGCGCCAACGATACTAGCCAGGGCTGCAAGCAGTGCCACAATCACAGAACCCACGTCTAAGGCTTCTGCCAAAAGCATCCCGTCACCCCCTGGTTAATCCTCGTAGCGACCCTCCGAGCATTGCCCACCGCCGCATGAGTGATTAGAGTCGATGAAATCAGCACGGGCCGCATTCAACTGGGCCGCTTGTGATTGAGTCCACCCGTTAGGCGTGTTCTTCACGCCGACCACGGTCAAAAGGAACCCCACAATTAGGAGGGCGGTCTGTACACGGGGGTCAGCCGCGAACGCCTGGGAACCCACCCACGCCGCCACAGTAGCCAGAAAACCCGCCGCCGTAGTCACCGTGTTCGAGTATTCCTTCCACCACGGCTGGGCCGTCAGCTGACTATTAAGCCAGCCCGCCGCAAAATCCACCGCAAGATTAGAATTCCTAGCCATTACGCCCCCACCTTCTTAGCGATAGCCTCCAGGGTGGCCTTCATCACTTCCACCTCTTTACGCAGCGCCGCCGCATCCGTCTTAGCAAGATACGCGTGAGCATCCGCATTTAGCAGCATGTCTAGCGGGGTCATATCCACAGTACTACCCGCTACGCGGCTTCGGTAACGCCGCTTAATGTTGTCAAACTCCATAGTATTCTCCTTATCTATAGCCCCCACAGCCGGGGCGGTATTTGCACCACTAGGCGGGTTAGCTAACTCATGGGCCACCCTCTGCCTGAACGCCGCCATATCGAACGACGGATCCCACTTTCCCTGGGCCGCGCCCGCCCATTCCTTATGTCCGATGATCCGGTCAACATTCCATCCTAGGAACCAGCAGAGGGCCGCGCAGATACGCGCATACGCCTTCATTTGCACCTCAGGCCACGGGCTAGAGCCACTGCTAACCGCTTCGATGCCTATGGTGTATTGGTTAGCGCCGTTAGGTGGGTAGCCGTAGCCAGACCCCGCCCCTGCGTGCCATGCAAGCCCCACGCCGCATAGGGTTGCCACCCCGGCCCGGTCTAGGTGAATCTGGGCACACAGCCCCAAAGACGGGTGCTGTGCAATAAACCACGGGCCGGTATTATCCGAGCCTGTGTGATGACACACCGCCCCCTTAATGGGGCCAAAATCACCATGCCCCCTATCTTTGTAGCCGTCCAGCTCCTTAACCTGAACGCCCCAGAATTCCAGCAATTCTTTTAGGAATACGGGATCCCCGCGCCAATTATGATTAGGCTTCATAGCCTCCCCTTTCTTTTATCCTTTAATCCATGTGATAGAAACGCCTGGCTGGACTGTGCCAGCGTTTGCATGGAAAGTCTCCAAAAGTATCTCTTGCCGGTTACGCGCCCTAATGTTTATCGCTGATTTTCCTGTTTCACGATGTGGGGCCGCAAATGCGGATAAGTCTTGTTCGACAGGCTCAAACCCCGCCGGGATCTGTTCGGCGCTGGTGCCACTTTTGCCAGTGTCGATAATAGAAGGGGTCGCAGAATAAATAAGAGTTGCAGTGACAACCCCGCCGATCTTTGCGAAACGCCACTTTCCTACCTGCTTAACAACAGGCGCAATAGACGCGGCCACATCATCCACGTATTTTTTCGACGCCGCGTGGTCTTTATTTGTAGGCGTCTCTTTAACTTGCAACTGCCCATCCGGTAAGCGGCACGCCGTCGATAGGCCCACCGGCAAAAACATAGGAGGCTTAATATTCCCCGGCCAATCGGAGTGCTCAACCATCCTATGCGGCCTAGGCGGGCGGGCGTCAGTAAAACGCGGGTCTGTCTTATCCGCCTTCGAATCCAGCGCCCCCTCCGCCGCCTTTTTAAACTTTTCCGCATCCTCAGCCGCCTTAGCAGCTTTAGCGACCTCGGCGCCCACCTGGGATAAATCCGCCTGAACCTGCTTCCTCAGCGCGCCCACAGCATCCGACAGGGCGCCGTCTACCTTAGCGTTAGCCTTCGATGCTGCATCTTCTGCTTTCCGCTGGGCCGTGATAGTAGCGCGTTCACTATCCGCCGCCCTGTCCGCCGCCTTTTCTACAGCCGTTTGCACAGCCGGTGAGTATTTAAACTTCGACTCAATAAGCGCCCGCAAAGTCACAGTGCCACTACCATCCGGCACAACCACCTCGACAGGCTCGCCACCTAGATAGTTAGCGCAATGAAACTCAACCACCATAGGGCCAGGCTCCACGTTTTCCACACGCGCCTGCCCGTCAACCAAATGGACAACACGCGCCGCCGTGGACACAACACCACCCGCCCGGTCAGCACTACCACGCACACGCGGCGCATACAAAGCCACCGAATCATCCGGGTGAGTCTTCCCAACAACATTAGTAACATCAATGACCAAAGTCTTAGCCATTTAAAACTATTCCCCCGTCCCTAGGAAATCTGATTCCTCTGTTTTACCAGTCACACCGCCCCTAGTAAATTGGGTAACTTGTTGGGCTGTTAGTCGCGAATACATAGGGTTGCCGCGAATCTCCCGCCCCGCCTGAACCTGCCAGACTTTAACCTTCACCACATAATTAGGCGCGGGTGTGACCACTGACATAATACCCACAGACGAACCACCATGCGTCGTATGTAATGAGAATTGGCATTTCGAAAAGACCTTATTGTCCGGTGTTAAGACAACTAACTCCCAGCGGGTGTCTTGGAAACCGATAACGACCCACGATGGGGAAACTAGCGCCCGAATATCCCACAGGCCTTCCTTTTTCAGCCGCAAACCACCGTCGTGTACTTCCACGTTACGCGCCGGGCCAATTTGCTTATTGAAATCCATCCACCCGACGCCCAGGTGGGCGTGGTCCATGAACGCAGTGCAATAGTTCATAGGGCTAGACAAAAGGTCCACGCGATTAATTAAATCCAGCTGGGCGTCCCTGAATTGCTCAGGTAGAAAACCCCACGCTTTAGCCAGCCCCTCAATCCCCTGTGTAATGGCGTCTGTCATCATTTTCACAGGCATTAGAACGACGTCCCACAGGTTAGTACCCAATTTTTCAAAAAATTTACGCGCGTTACCCACAACATCGCCCACGGGATCAGTGCCCGGGGCCGGGGCCACACGCCCCGACAAATCAACTCCCACTATTCACCACCCCTATCTAAGCTATTAGCGCGTTCCATCACGTCCACAGCCTCCAAGGCGGCGCGCAATTCCTCCCGCTCTTCCACCGTCATAGCCCCAATATCCACAGACGGGGCCGTGACGCGCACACTGGCGCGCCCCTGATCGGCTGGAATCCACGCCCCGGCCTCCCACGGGCCACCCATGCCGCCCAGGCCGTCGTATTTAATCAGCGGGTCACCATTAGACCCCGGGGCGCCACACTTCAACGAGTCGAACACATGAGCCGCTAATTTTTCGCACGACTCAAGATCAAAGCGAAAACCCGCTGCGTTAAAAAAAACCCACGCCAAAGGGTGGGAATCATCAGCAACGGGGTACGGGTAAATATCATCCACAGGGCTATACCTTTCCTTTACATGACAAAAGACTTCACGCGGCTAACCGCGTTACTAACCGCTTTCAGTGAACGCGCATAACCCCGCGCCCACGACTCCCGCGCCCTAGGATCACCCAGGGTTAGCTCCTCACGCCACCCGCTGGACACAGACCACGATAATTTAGCCTCCGCAACATAAGTAGCGAATAAGGCGCCCCTATGAACTAAGCCCTGTTGATCCCCCGCCCGGTAATCGCGCCCCCACTTATAAATCGTTTGGGCGCTAGTAGTAAAGCCCACGGACATCATGCCCGCTCCCTGTTGGAGCATCTGAAACGCCTGCTGCCACGCTGACAGCGTCCAACCATCGCCGGAACCTACAGACGTCCTATAGCGATATGGCCCCTGGGCCTCCATTCGGACAGAGTCGCTAAATTCTTGCCAGGCGAAAAGCTTATCCTGAAACGATGAGGCGGCGGCTTCGCCAAAGAATTCACCCGCCGCGCCGATCAAGATAGAAAATTGGGGGAACGCAGCGGCCAGGCCACCGGCTAACCCATGAAACGCGGCTTTCGTACCCGCGCTAATAGCCTTATTCAAGACTTCGGGGGAACGCCCGCCCACAATTACGTGGGCGTCTTCCGATTTAACCACAGTGAAATCGGACGTCATAGCCCCCATGTCCTCGGGGCGCCACACCACCCACGGGTACACCCCCGCAGCTGTTGCTTTCGTATCGCCCAAACCACGGCGGGGGGCGTTATTGGACCTGTCAAAACTACGGACTAGGCCGCGTAGAAAATCCAGCCCCCCGCCTGTAGTGGACGTATCAAATTGCCTAGGAACAACGTCCAAGATAATGATAGGGGTAGTTAAGGCCACGGGGAACCCGTCAGGTTGCTTATCCCCCGGTAGCCACAGGTTAGCCGTTAACAGCAAACCCGCCGCGTCGAGCGTCTCAGAAAACAAATCCGCCGCTAAATCCATACGCGCGTCTAACACCGTGTTTTGCGTAGCAGTGGACGCGTGCACGGGGTTAACGATCAACGGCCAGCGGCTAGGGTCAACAAGTGAACGCCACGCGCCCATGTCCCACAGCTTCCACCCAAGCCTTAACTCAGGCTGGAATTCGCGCATAAGGTTAACGAAAAGATATTCTTTAACCACGCGCAAAGAATCCCCCGCCCGGTAGTCACGGTACTTTAATTGTGCCACCAAAGGTGCCCCAGGGGTAGGGTAACAAGCTATTTTCTCCACATGACGGTAAAGAGTCTTAGCCTCAACTGTTACCGTCCCGTGGCCGCCCTGCCCCCGGGTGTCAGTGATACGAGCGACCCGGCCCACAATACGCTCCGACGCGCCCCCCGGCCCTTCAAAAATAAGGAACTGTCCAGAATCAACCAGGGCCCCCCACATGGCTTCGGGGGCGCCCACCCGCTCCAAGTCCAAAGGCAAAAGCGCTTCTACCGCCGGGTGATCCCCCGGTAGCACAATCTCCATAACCCCCACGGCGTTAACTTTGTCCTCAAAAGATAGGCTACTGCAGCCGTGAAGATCAGCCACCGGGTTAAAGTACTTATCGGTTAACCATAGCCCCCAGCCGTCGCCCGTGGTATGAGCCGCGTTCCTTTGATCCAGCCAGTTAATAAAATCAGACACCGCGGCATCACCTCCAAGGGCTTAACGCCCGCTGACGCGTGTGTACTTTCAACCCTGAATCGGTAGCCGCGTGCATCTGTTCCCCCGGGTCAACCCTAAACGGCACAGCCAACCCACGCATAGCCGACCAAGTTTCCACATCCTTAGCACCCTCCGGCCCTTCGGAGCGCACCACAAACCCCTCCCCCGGGTCACAGGAAAGGAACCGTGGCTGCGTTGCCGTAGGCAACGAAATACGCACCCCGTTAACCGTGAATGACTTACCCGCCCCCGCCCATTCGATATAGGGGAACAAAGGCAAATCACCCGTATTAGTTACGCGAACGCCCGCGCTATCAGAGACTTCAACCTCCCACGGGGAACACCACACGCCCGTTGAACAATACAACGGGATAGACAAACCCGCCTCCCACAATCCAGCCGCGTAAGGACTAACAGACGGGGCGCCCACAGGCTCCGACAAAACACACTCAGCGCGCCAAACCTCCCGCCCCGCCGTCACCACTTCCAAAACCCCGTGGCGCGTCAAATCAAAACCACGCACAAACTCAGTCCACACGCGGCCCAAAGGGGCGTCCCCGTCAGGATAGACAGCCACAGACAGAGTGCCAGACATCGCGCCAAACGTGGTAGCAGTATCAACCACACCCACGCCCGTAGAACGATCAACGCTAGAGCGATTAACCTTCCCCACCATGCCGTCTAGCCCCGTAAAGATAACCCCACGGCGGGCGCGTAAATCCCCTTCCAGAATCCACCGCCGCCCCGCGTGGCTAGTCCACGTAACTGTATATAAATCCTTCACCATGAAAACGCCCCTAACCGTCAGGAACTTTTAGACCAGGATAGACAAGCCACTGGTAACCGTGGCCTCCTGACCTTTTTTCAGCCCCTTAACTTCAACATCCAGACCTCTAACCTTTTCGTTAAGACCCTTTAATAACTCTTCAACCTGCTTACCTGTGTAGCTGCCATCAGGATCTAAACTAATCTCTAATTTGGTGGTAGAGCTAGACGAATCAACTACCGGGGTTTTCTCCACACCGTCTTTATCCGTGACGGTAGTATTCGAACCCGACGACGCCTCAACACCGACAGCCCTAGACGCCTCGCCAACAACAAGTCCGTTGTCGTCCAACACCGCCACCGGCTGCAAACTACCAGTATGGATATGTCCCACGGGGTAGCCTGTTTGAGCACTGGCAGTATCAGCGCCCGCGTTCACCAGATCAACAAACGACTGCTTCAAAGAGCCGCCGATAATGCCGTCTAGCCCAAATAGGCCCAAAACGTCATTAGCTACACCAGCCGCCGCCATCCCACCAAAGTGTGCCGCCCACTGATCCGGGCGCCCAAACTGGCCAGGGTTGCCGAAACTCTTAAAGTAGTTATGCGCCGCTAGCGCCGCCTTAGCAAGCGGGCTAGACTCCGAAAACCACTCGTTCCCCAGGTAGTCACCTGTGTCTACCAGGTATTGCAAGTGGGCCGCTGTTTCATTCCAGGCGCGGGGGCCGCCCTGCAAAATGCGTGGCAATTCTGCCACCAGCGCATCCACAGAGCTAACTAGCCCGGACACCCGCGCCCACTGTCCGTCCGTCAGCACAGCCTCCGGTTTACCAGTGTGATTAAAGTAACTGCCAAAACCACCCGGGGTGGGCTTCAGCCAGCCGCCACTATCATAGCCATGTCCATGCCCCCACATAGTTGTAAGGTCATCGCCATAACGCGCCCGGTAGTAGCGTAGCGCCGCATTCATGTTAGCCCACGGGTCCGTCCGGTCGTTCGGCAAAGACGGATCACGATAGGCCGCAAACGTACTGGGAATGATCTGCAGCAAGCCCTGGCCCGCCGCCGCCCCCGTACCGTTAACATCGACAATCTCTTGATTACGATTTGGAATACCGCCCGACTCGCTCTGAATCTGTCGAATCATCGTGTCAACCTGCCGGGGGTCATCCGCGTTAAACCCATTACGCCGCATTGCAGCCATAGCCATCTCACGCCACGTTTCAGCGTTACCAGAAACGCCCGCGCCGCCATTAAACGACCCGGCATGGTCGGAAATGAAATTCAGAACAGCGTCTTTAAGTTTCCCAGCAAACGCCTTAGGAACGTAGCCTAGGGTGCCGTTAAATTGCGGTATAGCGTCCATGATTGGCCGCAAAACAGCCTCCGCTATATTGCGCACATGCGCGCGAATGTCAAAGAAACCGCCACCTCCACCGGCGCCACCGGAAATAAACTTCCCTAGGAATTCTTTCAGCGTGTACGCGTGGTTAAACAGGGGGTGGTCAGAGCCACGGGCACGCCCGCCGATCTGAACACCATTATCACCAGAGGACTCAATATTAACCCCGTCAATAGTACCCGCCATGTGGCCGTTAGCGCCGCCGCCTTTGCCAGACAGCACGCCAATAGTGACGCGGCCCCCCAAACCGGGGACAAAGCCGAAATTGCCGAAATTAGACTCGGTGTTAAAAATGCGCCCACCGCGTAAATTCCCGCCGTTCAAATCCTGAACAATTCCAGACCACAGGCCGGAACAGTCCCACGACGGGTTGCCCACGCCGCCGTACTGGTAGGGTTTGCCGTGCTCACCTTTCAGTTTTCCGAACAGGGACGCCACGCGCTTATCCAGGTCGCCAACCACGCCGCCGTTAGCAAAGGCCGCGCCCTCGCCTAATTGTTTACGAACGCCGCTAACGCCGCTAGACGCCGCCGTTTTATTCATAGCATCCACAGCGGCGACGCCGCCTACAGCCTTCACCCATTCGGGCCTCATGATGGCCTCGCCACCGGATAGTCCAATTTTTAGGCCACTACGCGGCTCCACAAACGTGTAGGGATCACGCCCCGGGGTGTATCCAGGCAGTACGCCACCGTCAGCAAAAGCGCCTAACCAGGCTGGCTCATAGGGCTGGACCTTATCGAGTCCCACCCAGTCAGCCACTTTATTCCAAGCACTAACGATACCGTCGTTAAAAACACTTTGGATAACAAACTTAATCGGTTTAGCTGCCGCCGCGCGTATGTTATCCCACATCGCAGTAATGCCGTCCACGGCAACACCAAACGCGTTTTTAATCACGTCCAGGCCCACGCGCAAAGACGTAAACACGTTAGCGTCTATCCACTGCCAGCCAGCCAATAGGGCGTTTTTCAGGGTCTCCCATACTCCAAGAATAAAATCCTTAGCGATATTAAAGGCGATTGACCAACCCTCAACTTCTCTATTCCACGCCCACAGCACGCCCTCGCGAATCCAGTCCCACACAGCAGTAGCACCGTCTCTAATCCAGTTCCATGCCGTAACAATAGCGTTAGCGACAGGCTCAAAAACTACGCGCATACCTTCAACAGCCGCATTCCAGCCAGCGACCAAAACGCCACTAAACCAATCCCAGATCGGCATAATAAAATCGCGAATAGAGACAAAAGCGCTAACAAAACCATCAATAGCCAACTTAGCTATATCAAACATGCCACTAACTAGGAATTTTTGGAACAGCAAACCCTGGCGAATGATCCAAACTAGCGCCTCCCCAAAAGGCTGCACAACCTGCAAAACACCCTTAAACGCGCCCCACAGGAACCCAAAAACACCCTTAGCAATCTCCCAGGTATTTAGGAACGCATCACGAATAGTTAACAGGTAGTTAACCAGGCCGCTATCCTCTTCAAAACCAAACGCGGCCAGGCCACCCGTGTAATCACCCTTAGTAAAAATGCTGAATACATCAGCCACGGCCCCGCCAAAGTCTTTAATAAACTCCCACGCCTTACCAAAGGAATCACTAATGCCTCCCCAAATTCCCTTAGCCCAGCCAGCGATACCAGAACCCCAGCCTTTTAGAGTCTCCCAGAACGCGCCAATCTGGCCTTTCAGGGAATCTAGCAGTTTCCGCCCTGTTTCCGTCTTAGTAAAGAAAATTGCCAGGGCGCCAACGACAGCGCCAATAGCCAAAACGATCAACCCAATAGGGTTAGCCAGCAGCGCCGTATTAAGCCCCATCTGGGCCACTGTTTGCAACAGGGTACCCGCGCGCCACGCCTTGTAAAGCGCAACAACCGCCTTTAGTTTGCCCACAACGAATAGGCCCGCCTGGGCCGTTTGAACAGCCACAAACGCAGACGCCACGCCCAAAGCCGCGCCACTCAAAACAGTCATTAAATCCCTATGCTGTTTACCCCAATCTACAGCCTCTTGAATTTTCGAAACCAGCGGCCCCAATTGGCCCGCCACCAGCTCCAGGGCGGGTGCTAACAAGCCGAAAATCTGGGACGCTATAGGCTCCACCGCTAACATGGCCTGCTGTTTAAACAACGCCCATTGTTCAGGAAAATCGGCAGTCTCTGCCGCCACATCAAGAATAGTATCCCCCGTAGCGCCGATACTACCGGCCAGATCATCTATAGCCAGCGCACCATCCTGCAATGCCTGAATCACTTGTCCCGCGCCCTTGACACCGAACAAACGACTAGCTAAATCAATAGCCCCGGCACGGTCCCCCGTGTCGATGAACTCTTGCATCTGGGCAACGGTTTCCGCCAAAGCCTCTTTAGGCGCCCTACCCTCTTTAGCGAACGCGCCCATAGCCTTAGCCATAGCGCCAATAACCTGTTGTGAATTAACACCGGCCTTATCTAACCGGCCAACAAGGGCGGTAGCGTCACCCAGGTTAAAGCCAAATTCTTTAAGCTGTGGGGCGCCCTTTAGCGCCGCCCCCGCTAGCTCATCAATGCTAAGCCCTGTAGCCTGCGACGCCCTAAACAGATCATCCAAGGCACCCGGCATGGCCTCAGCCTCTACGCCAAAAGCTTTAAACGCAGCCGATAGGGTGTTAACATCGGTTTCCATACCCATGTTTTTCAACTCGGCAAGCTGAGATGTAATTGTCTCCAAAGGCTTACCAGTTAGACCAAGGCGCGTATTCAGATCGGCAAGGGTGGTGCCGATCCCCTCAATACCATCAGCCACATCAGGGGTGACCCCGGCCACATTCCGCATGGAATCCTTCAACGCCTCCAAATCGGAGCCAGTGGCACCCGTACCAATGCGAATAGCGTCAAAGGCGCCATCAAATGCGCCCCCCACATCCACTACTAAGGTTTTAATAGTGCTAAATGCAGCAAACCCGCCGATAAAAGCGCCCGCCGACTTCGCTAGTCCACCTAGCTTGCCGTCCAAGAGGCCCGCGCGTTTCTCTGTCGCTTGAAAACTGTCCGCCGTCTGATTATTTACCTTTATAAGGTTTTCCTCAGAGTTAGCTAAGTTTTTAACAGCCTTTTCCACGGACTTATCCGCGCTTTCGACATCGCGCCGGGCCTTAGCAACCTTAGCCTCAGCCGCCGCAATCTGAGACGCCTTAGCATCCCCCTTATCTAAGACCTCTTGATATTGCAGCTCAGCAACTTTAAGCTTATCAGCTTTTTCGGCCGCCCTGTCCTTAGCCCTGCCGATAGCCTCACTAGCCCGCTTAACATCAGACTCCGCGCGCCTAATCCCATCCGCCAAAGACTGCGCCATGACTTTGCCGCCATCGTCACCAGCCTTTTTAAGGTTTTTGTTAGTCTCATCAAAAAACTTATCAAACGCCGGTAGGATCGGAATAAATACAGAATCCATGCCCATAGCGCACCACCCCTAACACAAAAAAAATTACTCCCCCGCCGAAAGCATACCCATAAGATACTCGACCGCCGCTGTTTCATCACCAGAATCAACACGGCCCAAACGGTTAACCCCATCGTCAGGCTCACTCCACGGGTAGGGAACAGACTTAGGCAATTCCCGTTGTTTATGATCCAAGGACGTGGCAACCATAGTCTCAAGACGCCTCAGATACTGGACTTGTGCCCACGCTAAGTCCTCTAGCGGCGTCCACGCGTACTCCCGCCCCCGCGCACGCGCCAAAGCATTATCAGCCGGTAGCCCCTTCAACAGGGCCACCAGCATCCGCGTGGTTATTTCTCCACGCCAAAACGCGGCGACATAATCCCGCCCATATTCAGCGATTAACGCCGCTTCACAGGCTTCCGGGAATTCCGCGAGCGCATCTGGGTAGGGTTTTCCGCAACAGCTTCGTTATGCTCCTGAACTGCATAAAGAATGATCGGCGTGGGGTCTACATTTTCCTTCTCGCACAAGGCCGCGAATTCTTCCGCTTGTTCCCCTAGGAACATGTCTAGGAATTCCGCGCGCACATCCTTAGCGGTCATTAGGCCGTCTTGGACATCCCGCTGTAGTTCGTCGAACCGGTCATTAAAATCAGAACTAGCCAATTCCGGGGCTGTGAAATAAAACGTCTTCCCGCCGAATTCGACGGGGAATCCCTTAGCGTCCCCCACTGCTTCACGGCGCTTAGCAAGCATGGCATCTAGGTTAATAGTCACTGTGACAGATCCTTTCAAAAAAAGGGGCAAGTCTTTTCATCAATTTTTTTAAGTTATATGCAACCCGCGCGGGGTCAACCGCGCCAATAGGAACAACGCAAACATGTGGGGGCGACCTGCCCTCAACTCCCCCACGCGCGCAAAACCTTTACTTTTCTAGGTGGTCACGTGCACCCGTTAGCGCGGGCTGCAAGTCTACAAAAAGGCGGCAACATAAAGAGGGGCCAGGGGTTTACAGTCCCCAGCCCCTCACACGTCACCCATACCGGCTAGGCGGCGGTAGCCTCCGAAACCTCAGCACTAGTTACGCCTTCCAGGGCGGTCACTGTGACCGTAGGCTTTGACGCCACACCGGAAATAGTAAACCCACCCTGCACGCTGCCAGATACGCGGGCCGTCTTCTCACCCTTAGCGCGCAGCGCCTTCTGCACCTGCTCGTCGGTAGCCTTCCAAGACAAGCCCGTAGCCTTTTTATCACCGACTGCCAAATCCCAGGTGCCAGAGGTGGCACCCTTCAACGTAAAGGTGTAGGCCTTAGTATCACCCTCAGCCGTGGCAACGTCCTTAGACCAATCGCCTAGGCCGTTTTCAGAGGCGGCGCCCGCGAGCATCGTTCCTTCGGTTCCGGGCTTCCAGCCTTCCTTAAACAGGCGCTTAACCGAATAGCCCGCGCCCGCATCAAGGTTAGCCTTAAAGGTGAACTCATAGCCCACCAAATCAGACCGCGTGTAATTCACGTCCCCGCGCTCCGAGACCGTAGCCTTAGGGATAACGATACGGCGGGCTTTATGGCCATCAACAATATCGATAACCAGACTAAAAATGTAGTCCTCGGGGATAGTGCCGCCCTGCTCGAAAGACGCCACCCCTGTCTCTTCATCCCACGCCATCATGTCCTCGGGGACAGAGTAATAAAGAGCGTTAGCCAGGCCGCCGATAGACAACGCGGTCAGCTTAAACGTGTATTCGCGCTTATTGATCTGTTCGCGCAAATTCTCGGTAGACTGCCAAACGCTGAACTCGTTCTTCTCTTCACTCTGAGACTCAGAAATGCCGGAATCGTTGCACCAGCCTAGGGCGGTCCACGGCTTGTCTAGCTTTTCCATAGACTCAGGTAGCTTAGTGCCGTAAGGTGCGTAGTGAGCTACGCCCGTAACACCAAGCAGCGCTAGTTCGCGCGCAAAATTAGCCTGGGACAGATCGACCAGGTTAGAAACATCAACAGTGGCCTTAGCCATAATTCCCCCTTCAAGGAAAATAAAAAAATCTAATTCTAGGCCGCAACCATCACCGATACAGTGAAACCCACGCGCCTAATATTTTCGTTACGATCCGGACGGGACTCAGGGCGGGAAGCGTCCACCACATGAATAGACGCTCCCCACCACCTCCACAACTCCATCCGCGCCGCATTCGCTAGCTTCCACGCCTCCCCGCTATTCCACATAGCCGGGGTGGTGTAAATATCGACATCAAACTCGACAATATCCGCCCCTAACGCGTTCATAGCGGCACGGCGTTCAGCGGGGCCAACCTGCCACACATCCACGACAGGAAGCCCCTCTAGCTCGAAATCATGGGGGAGTTCAGCATAAACCGGCCAATCATTAACGCCCTGTAGCTTTTCCACAATGGCCGCTAAAACATCCACGACTAGTAGCCTCCCCTCTTGATAACGCGCCTCAGCGCTCCAATCCGGGGAGTATCTTCCACGCCGTACTCCTCAGCCCTATTGTCTGAAAAGACCTGCACCTGGGCACGACCACGGGGACGCACACTGTAACGCACAGAATAATTAGCCTTACCGCCGTGTTTACGCGACTCAGCCAGGGCGGCGCGGGCTACACGCTCCCCCACCCCCAACAAATGGCGCTTTAACCCCTTTTGCTGGTTGACGTCCCTCCAAATAAAGTCCGGCACCCTATCCGACGACATGCTTTAGCCCCACTTCCACATGATGAACTGAACCGGGGTTATTAGGGTCCGGCCAGCGCGCGGGGGCGCCATCCACAGCCATCACCAGCACCCCGCCTAGTCTCACGCGATCAGACGCCCGAATATCTAAATCAGTCCCCGGTGGTGTGTACATCCTCCAGGACTGGTCCACCGTGGGGCGTAAAACCCCGTCCTCGGTAGTCCCCACGGGCTGCACACTGACAGGGAACTCTACCGGGATAACTGTGGGGTTAGACCAATCGGGAACAGTCTCCGAGCTGTAGCGGCTACGCTTTGTGCCCGCGCGCAATATCTCAACTGTCTGGTTGAAAATCGCGCCGTTCATGGCAACGCCCTTAGCTTATAGGTATCAAGGATCCTATATTCGTGAGACTGTGGGGTGATCCCTGTGGTAGCACCCATACTGATACCGCCCACCGTGATAGCCCCAGAGGGCTGTGCAGCACGAGACGCCATAGACAGAATCACAGAAATTAAGTCCTGTGGGTAGCTATCTGCACTATCTCCAAGTGTTCCAAAGCCGTGTTCGAAATCAACATTAACCGAATAGCCGGGCTTAAGCTGGATACCTACCAGTTTCACAATACCACCGGGGAAGGCCATAAACTCACCACCCGCGCGGGTAGTCCAAATCTGCCCACCCTCGGACTGGGATAAGGATGCATACACCTCGATAGAATTAACCACAGTATCCGATTTGGTGGGCAAAATAATAGTATCCCCAGACTGTTCAGTAAGTGTTATACTATCCGACAAACTAGGGAACACGTGCCACCCGCAAATATTACGAACAGACGCGATAGCCGCGTTAATATGCTCTTGAGAAATAAACTCAGCGCCCTTAGGGTCCAACTGCTTCAACATATCCACAGTTATAAAAGACGACGGTTTTTCAATCCTTCCCACAGCTATCACCCCCTAACAGGCTAACCGTTTTTCGGCTTACTCCCACGGCGGGCGGGGGGAGCCTCTACAGCATCCCCCGCCGCCTCTTCATCCTCAGCCGTGACCCCATCCAGAGCCACACCCTCAGGAACGGCCCCCGGATAAAAACGCGCCGCGAATTCGTCCGTCATTAAAAGAGTGGTCTCAAACCCGTTAGGGAAAACCACCCTCCACCGTTTACGCGAATCACCCATACTTATCACGCCGTCAAAGTCAGCTTGACGAACGCAGCCGGGGCCGGGACCATCAAACCGAGGCGCTCTTCCGCGCGGACAGTAACTAGGTTGTTCTCGAAATCATCCGCGTTAGTGTTAGTGGAATCTACTCGCAGACCGCCCTTACGCAGCACCGTAGCGCCCTGCTTGAATGCGCCCACAAGCGCCGTGCCTTGAGGCACTGCGTTAGTGACCACAGTTCGCAGACCCCACGGGCCGGGGTTAATCTGAATACCACCGTTACCATACGGGCCAGCGAATGGCCCGCCCGCATAGTACTGGCCGTTCTTATCCTTAGACAGGCGCAAAGGCTGGTAGTCAGCCGGGTTAATAACCAGGCCGTCAGCCGTTAGCGTAGTGGACTGCTGAACCATGCCCATAGCCTCGAAAATCGTGTCCGACCAGGTGCCTACACCCGTTCCGGTTTTCGCTTGAACGCCGTCACGATTCAACAGACCCTTAATCCCGTTGCTAGTGCCGTCACCATTGAGGAGCTGCTTTTCCTCAGCAACAGACAACTCGTACACCAGATTGTTGTTAATCCAGTCAGCAATAAAGCCATAGTCGGAGATCATCTCGTCTGTGAGCTTAGTCAACGCCGCAACCTTAGTCAGTGATTCAGTAACCACGTCAAAGGCAGTAAAGTTAACGTAGGGCTTTTTACCGCCCTCTGCGACAAAACCGACAGCGCCCTCTGCAATGCGGTTGGCCTTTTCCACCAAATACTTAATAGTGGCGTTCGACACGGTAGCCGATCCCATAAGATCAGCTGCGACCAGCTGCTCTCGGTGGGCGTTCACAATGGCACGATCAAACGTCGTACCCCACGCAGCGCCATCACCGGTAGGGCGCTTATACGGATCCCCCGCCGCCTTAAACTCAGTGCCCACGATGTTCAAGCGCGCGCCCGCTGCTTGCTCTCGCAAACCATCACGCGCCGCTTTCACAAAGTGCTCACCCAATGTAGCGGCCTTCACCTCAGCCGGGGCTGCATCCTCTTCAACCTCACGCAAAGCCCCCACGGACTTCAACAACTCACGGGACTTAGCCGCCTGTTCCAGCTTTTCGTCAATCTCATGGACCTTATCAACAGCGGCCTTAATCTCAGCCCGCTGGTCCTCGGTCATAGTCTCACGGTACTTGTCAGCCAGTTCGCGGGCGGCCTTCAATGCAAGCGCGCGCTCATTCTTCAAAGTCATTTTTTCCCACTTCCAGTAGTTCCAATTCCACGGCCAACGCAGCCGCGAAAACATCCCCCGAGGCGTCTTTCCCCTCCGGGTCAGCAACAACAGATGACGCCGCCTGTTCAGCCTCAGCCACAGGCGTGCTCATGACGTCACGCAACAGTTGCATAACATCGTCTTTAGAAATCGATGGCGCATTCTTCACGCCCACAATTTCAGTATCCTGGTTAGCACCGATTGGTACGACAGACACCTCGTAAAGCTTCACGCGCCGTATCTCGTAAGCGTCCCGCCCGTCAATATCAACAGGCCCGCCGTCCAAAACGTCATATGCAAAAGACATCTGAGAGAGGCGCCCCGCCTTTATCAAACGGTAAACCTGGGCTGCCTTAGGGTTGTCCAGATCAAGGCGCGCGTGTACCTTCAACCCATGGTCGTCTTCTACCGCGTCCAACACCTCCCCAATGTTGGAAAACGGATCATGAAAATCATGCCCATACAGGACAGGCAGACGGCCAGGCGCCCCGCCCCACTCTTTCAGAGCATCGGCAAACGCGCCACGCGCCACCACATCCCCGTAAGAATCAATATTGCCGAAAACAGACGCATAGCCGATAAACTCACCTTCGGCTAAATCATCCGAATTATCAGACTTAACCAAAGTGAAATCCAACTGTTTTAGCTTCATTGTTCCCCCTTTCTCCCCCGTGGGGATCGTGGGCGGGTTTTCATACCACGCCCTAATAGCCTCTTCTGTATATGCGGGGCGCCCCTCATCACGGGCGCGTTGCAAACACACATCCATACCAGGGTCTAAAAGGTGGAACTCAGCCCCGGCGCCCGCATACGCAGCAATAAGCGACTGTGGCGGGTTGCCTGAAATAATCCAAGCATCCGGGGAACCTGTTTCAGCATCCAGTATCCACCCGGTAAACCCGCGCCTCATAGCGGCCACAGCGTTCAGCACAGACTCCCCGCGTACAGTTTCCGGGTGCAACTCCCCCGTACCATCCACCACGGCTGCCACGCGGTCAAAGTCAAATCGCGGGGTACCACGCGGGGCATGTAGCTCAACAAAAGTAGACTTACCAGAACAAGGCGGCCCCACCACCACATGTAGCGTCATTGCTCCCCCTCACCAGCTAGAGACTCCCCCAGCCGATCCGCATCAGTCGTATTTAGTGGAACAAGCAAAGAATCACCATCATCTAGACGTGTTAGGTTATTCTGTTCCCTCGCCTCGTTCCGGGTCATCCACGGGCCGCCAACCGCCGCCGTCGTAATAGACGCCTTCTCCTCAAATGACGCGCGTAGTTTTTCATCCAAATTAAACTCCGCATACACCCCATCCGGGACTCCTAGCAAAGGCAACAGGAACGCGTTAATCACGCCCTCCAGCTTTTTAATAATCGGCCCCAGACTATCGCCGTAAAGGCTTTTGCGGAATTCCCTAACGTTAGAGTAGTTAGCGTTATCCAAAAGCCCTACCATCGTAGGGTTAATATGGTAGACACTAGCCACGGTAGCCAATGCGAGTTTAGCGACGTCGACAAACTGTTCATCCTGTGCTTTCAAATGCATGGGCTTAAAGTCCATACCATCCTCAAGGACAGGAGTACCACCCGCACCAGACCCACGGCCCGTATATTGACTACTCCAAGACGCCTTAAACCTGTTACGGTCTGCACCCGTCCACGGCGCGTCCTTAGGCCGTGTAATCACCCCTGATAGGCGTGGCCCGTTTTTCCACAACTGGCCACGATACGCCGCCGCCTCCAGTTGCTCCTTCAACACATCCCGCAAAGAATCGACAGGTGACACGCCGTAGCGATAAGTCCCCGGCTGATAGCCATGACAATAAACAATGTTAGAGGCGGGCAGCTCCACATGGTTACCATCATCATCGGCAACAATGATAGACCGCAAAGTCCACCTATCACTAAAGTTTTTCCGATACACCCACAGTGGGCTAATCGGATAAACAGCCGGGCTACCATCATCATCAACAGCGACGAACCAAATAAACTCATCAAATAAACAAAGGTCAAGTAGTGAGGCATGTAAAACATCCTGCATTAACTGACCAGGGTTAGCCTTAAACAAAACGCGCGCCGCGTCTGAATCACGGTCGCGAATACGGCCCCCATCATCCCCCCGCCTATACACATGGAGAGCCACACTCGAAATGTTCCGGGCAATAAACTCGGTAACAGTTCTAAGGTGTGGTTGCTCTTTCCACAACTGTTCGACTGGCATTGAATCCACGTCGCTAGCTAATTTTGCAAATAATGGGGCGGCTAGCACATCCGCGCTAGGTGCCTCCATAACCGGGGCTTTAAATCCCAGCTTTTCAAAAAAGCCCATAAGACACCCCCCTTCTCTTTTACACGATCAACAAACCGCCGCCGTCATCATCATCATCAATAAGCGGCGCGTCTTCCAACTCTTCCACGACGTCCTCGAAATCATCGGCGGCGTAAGCGCTAATGAATTTTTCCGGGGGGTTTAACGCCGCCCACCACGCAATGTTACAAGCCACGAACGGGCTAATGTCGCCAAATGATTTGCCACGATCCCAGATAAAGACGTCACCGGCTTTACGCTCAACAGCGGCTAAAGCCGCCTCATTTAAAACAGGCTGGTCAATATGAACCACCCGTCCAGATTGGATAGCGTCAAAGAATCCAAGAGTTGATCGGGTCATATCCCCACCCTGCCACGGGCGCACAGTGAAACCAGCGTCGGCTAAACCCGGGGCCAAAGCCTGGGACGGTGAACCCTTCACTTGGAGAGCCACGACACCATCGCACCACGACCCCACGCGGGGCCGTAGCCAATCCACCACCCACGAATAGCCGGGGCGGGCCGCCACAATCTCGACATGAACGACACCGTCCCCACGCTCAGCAGCAACAGCGATATAGGCAGCGCGTCCGTCCACAGCCACATCCACACCTACCGCTATAACCGCATCATCCGGGATAGTAGACGCGGGATCGGCCAACGGCTCCCACACAGCCGGCAGAATCTTTCCAGGCTCAACCGACTGCACCCACTGACACAGGTACTCAGTCCTAAACCCATCGGGGTTAGGCGTTGACCTAACCTCTGCCCGCAAATGCTCCAGCTTTGCCGCCCCATAACCCAAAGATGGGTTTGCCTGCAGCATCCCGCGCGGATCATCAATCGGCAAAGCCGGATCCGCAGACCACGAAAACAAAGCCATATTAGACGCATCCGCTAAGCCCGCGTTCACAGACTCCAAGCACTGACTACGCAAATCCTGCAAGACAATAGAACTTGCATCGCCCGCGTTAGAGAACGCCCACACCTGGCCAAAGGGCCGCTGGCTTACTGTGGGTGTAATAGCGTCCCACGCATCCCACTTAATATGCTCTCGCAGCTCATCAAAAAACGCCAGGTCAACAGTCATAGAGCGACCGCCCTTACGCGTGGAAGTGGTCACGCTCCAAAACGGCGGGCCATCTTTAGCTAAATCCACAGCACCATCCACCGGGGCGCCCGTCAACTTAAACATATGGCCACCATTGACGCGCGTAATATATTTACCGTTAAATTCGTCATCTTCATCGGCGCGCGTATTATCACGCAACCACTGGGACAGCACAGGGTTAAACGCGGCGATACGGAACGCATCTGCCAAAGTCCCCTCAGCATACTTCAAATTCTGAGCCGTCGAAATGATCCCAGACGCCCCAAACACAAACAAACGCCACAGGCCAAGAACGACCATAAAGTGAGTCTTACCGTTTTGCCTAGCAACTTCAACAATCACGCGTTTAAAACGAAAGTCCGACCCATCCTCGTTATACTCCAAGCCATGCAACGCTAGCCATTGTTGGAATGGCCTCAAAGGTTGGCCGATTAATTCCGCAAACTCGATAAGCGAAAACCCCGCCGTAGTTTCTGGGGTGAGCTCCCTCCCGCCCAAAGTCGGAGGGAACAAACGCGGCATAGTGTGGCCGTGCTGTCCATCATCCTGACGACTCCAAGCCTCCATTAATTGCGCGTAGTCCATCCATCACCGCCTTATTACGCTTAGGCCGCCCCCGCGTCTTAGGCGCATCATCAGACGGCGCGCCGGGGGTTAAACCTAACGTCATCAAAGTCTTTAGCAAATGCGGCCCCAGGTACAGCGCCTTAGTCCGATCCTCCGACGACGCGCGCTCACTATCGTCAATCTGACGCGCGTACGACAAAGCCACAGCCACCGCCCCACTATTCCGGGGGTCATCCATCAGCCCAGAGGCGTCAACGGCTTTCAAGACAGCCGCCTCTACCTCGCCAACATGTTTAGTAGCCATTTTTATCACCTCCCGAAACAGGGGACAAACCCCTAAAAGTCCAGCAAAAACACGCCACAACCTGCATATTATTCAGGGGGCTATGCAACCATGGGGGGAAATACCACGTCCCCACCCCTTTAGTTTTGCGGGTTTTTTCCCTTCGTGATTTTTACCCCTCACCCCCTTTGACCTGGGCTTTTGTTGTTTGGGGGTGTTTGGGGGTGTTGTGGTTTGCTTTATGTATATTATGCATGTGTTTGCATGTTATATGTTTTGTGTTCGCTTTAGTCACCATATGCGGCTTGTGTTGCCTATTGGATGTATTGCTACACCGTCGCTCTTGTGTCTATTGCATGAGGCATGAACGGGTTGTATGTTATCTTCCACTAGTTCTAGGTGTGGGTGTGTCTTTGTTGGCTGTATGTGGTCTAGGTCTAGGCTGTTTGGGTGGTATGTGGTGCGTGGCGCTTGGTAGTCGATGGGTTGTCCGCATATGGCGCAGGGCTTGTTCTGTTCTTTGTATTGCGCTTGGAGGCGTTTGCGTAGACGGCGGGCGGCGGGGCTGTCTGTGAATGGCATGTGTGGTACCTCCCGTGTGTGTTTGTATTTTGTTGTGTGTGTGTAAGTTTGAAACCCCGTCTACCGTATGTGGTGGGCGGGGGCGGCGGGTCTCTCCGATACACTGCCGTTATTGGCAGGGGACAGCATGGCCACACCTAGAAGCTGCCAGAGTAAGACCGCTAGCGATAGTGGAACGTTTACTTTGGTAACCCATGACGGCACCCCACAGTGGGGGCACTGTTTGCAATTATAGCATGTGGTGGTGTATGCGTGTCAAGTGGTTTGCGTTAGGTAGTCTACTACCTGGGCTAGTTTGTAGTGTTTGCCTTTGTGTGTCCACGCTTGTTCTATGTGCCCGCGTGTGGCTAGGGTGTGTAGTTCTTTGCTTGTTGTGGTGTAGCCTAGCCGTTTGAGTTTGTGGAGGATGCTGTGTTCTGCCTCCCATGTGGTGGGGGGTGTGGTGTCTGTGGTGGGTGTGGGTGGTTGTAGGCTGTGGGTGATTGTTGATAGATCCTCGTGGGCCAACTGGTTGGCTTCCTTGTTGTCTACGATGTCCCCGGCTTTGTGGTATAGCCATGTGGTGTGCCTATGGCGTGGGGGTGGGGCGTCTAGTAGTTCTGCTAGCGCCGTGGTGAGTTCTTTTAGACTGCCTTCTGCCTCTATGGTGGTGTTTAGCCAGTGTAGGTTACACGGTGGTTTGGGGCCGTAGGGGGCACGGGTGTGGACTTCTGGTGGTGTGGTGGGGGCTGTGATGTTTGCGCGGGCTGTGTGTAGGGCGTCCGTTAGCTTGTCTATGTCTTTGAATAGGTCTATGTATGTGGCATACATGGTTATAGTCCTAGTCTGTCTAGTATGGTCTTGAATTCCACTATCGCGTGGTATATCCCCGCGTTGAATTCTTCGAACCCTCTACCCTTAGTTTCTTCATCGGGTGTGTTTAGTTCCCGCTCCCACCAGTCCAGCTCTAGGTGTAGCCTGTTGAGCTTTTCGGGTGTGGGGGTAGGGTGCATGTGTCCCTCCTGTTGCGTTTGTGTGGGGCTATATAGTCTTGACCCCTCTAGCGTGTTTATGTTGCTAGAGGGGTCATTGGGTTTATGCCCCGGTTGATCCGTGGCCGTTATCGCCGCGTTGTGTTTCTTCAAACTCTGAGACGCGCTGCCAATCGACGTCTACGGTGTTGTGAATGATGAGCTGTGCGATCCTGTCCCCCTCAAGGATCACGTAGGGGCATTCGTCCAGGTTGATAAGATTGACGAAGATTTCACCGATGTAGCCGGGGTCGATGACGCCGGGGGCGTTGAGTACGGTGATGCCGTGTTTTGCAGCCAGGCCGCTGCGTGGGCACACGTAACCGACGGTGCCAGCGGGTAGGTTGATGTGTAGCCCGGTGGGTATGAGTGCACGTTGGCCGGGGGCTAGTGTTTTAGCTGCTGTAGCCACAAGGTCATAGCCCGCGTCCGTGGCGTGAGCTTTCACAGGGGCGTGGCCGGTGTAGGCAATAGGGGTGCTCATGGTTATTCTCCTAGTAGTTTGTCCTGTTTGCTGCGGAGTTCAGCGCGGAGGTTTTTAAGCCCCAATAGCATGGCTGCCTGTGCCTGTTCTTCACGGCTGCTTAAAGCCTTTTCAGTAATCGCGTCAATACAGTCGATCACCCTGGCTAGGGTGCGGGCTTCAATCATTTCAGCGGTTGGAGGCTGTGGCGTAGTCACAGCGAGGCCGGCAACGTTAACGCCCATTACCCGGCAGTTTTCCTTAATCCCATCCCAGTAGACCCAGTCGCTTTGGCTTTGCGCTGAGAGCTTCTCGCTCATAGCCTGGTTAGTGCTGCGTTCAATGACTTCGAGAACATCCCTGTACCGGATCCAAGGGTTAGAAGTAGACACGGTTTTAGCTCTCTTCCTTTTGCTGGCGGGCGGTTACATACGCGATATGATCCGCCATCCAAATAGGCGCCTTAATCCTCAACCAGTAATCAGTCTGGAGGCATTGAGGCACATACTCGATGTCATGGTCCACCCAGAGCTCGATAACCACGTGATCCTCGTGAAACTCTAGATTTACGTCATACGCACCCATGCAGTTAAGGTCGAGAGTGGCGACCGTGCAATAGCCGGGCGCAGAATCGACACTGTAGTCAAGGCCATAGCGATCAAACAGGGCGCGCAGGTCATTATTTTCTAAAACGTTCACGTTCTAGTCTCCTAGGGGTTTGTCTTGTTGAGCGCGGGTGTCATTCCCGCTAGTGTGCTGCTATCGCCTTAATTCGATCTGGTTTAAACCCGGCCCATTCATCAATTAAGCCCCCTGTGCTGTCTAGGACTTGCACAAAGGGGGACGTCTGGTATCCCAGCTCCTTTAGCTCTGGGATAGTGTAGGGTGCTTCTGATATATGGGCTTCCATGTAGGGTGTGCCTTGTCGTGTGAGTAGTCTTTTTGTTTGCCTACAAGCAACACAGTTAGGCGTGCTATACACTGTGATCTTCATTGTCTTCTCCTTCCTTGACTACTTCGGCATGCTTAGCCCAGAGGGTTTGCTCATTAGCGGCCAGCCGGTCTTTCGTTATCTGAACGTTATGGGCTAGGGCTTCCACGCCGATAGCGTTTAGTCCCAGGTTTTGCGCCGCAACTAGGGTGCTGCCAGACCCGGCAAAGGGGTCTAGGACCGTCCCACCCTCAGGGACTAGCCCTAATAGGAACTCCATAAGTTCAACTGGCTTCTCGGTCATGTGGAACCGTTTAGCCTTAGCGGGGGTGGACTGTTGCCAAAACCCGCCTAGTGCGCCCCCTTCTAGTGGGCGGGCGCCATTGGTCCCCCACACAACGTATTCACACATGTTTGCATAGCGCCCCTTGCACCTACGCCCATTTGGTTTGTGCCAGGGCACTATGCCACGCCACACCACGCCACCTACCTGTAGGGCGTCCGTCACGGAGGGTAGCTGCCTCCAATCCGTAAATACGGCGATAATTCCCCCGGGTTTGGTTATCCTTAGGGCTTCCGTTAACCAAAGGTTGAACCATAGTAGAAAACTGCGCTGGTCCCTGTTGTCGCCGGAAAAGTCAACGTAGTTCTCTTGAACTCTCATGTACTTTTGTCCAGTTGACTGTTTCCGGTTAGTGGAATGTAAACCACCACTGGAATAAGGCGGGTCTGTGATGACAGCGTCCACGCTATCAGTGTCTAGGGTGGGTAGGACTTTTAGCGTGTCCCCGTGGATAACTTTTATCATGCCTCCACCATTCCCCAAGCGCGGGCTAGCGCCTTATGCCCTGTGTCTGTGATAGTTCCCCCGTGGTCGATTAGGCCACGGTCTAGCAATAGTTGGGTTTGCGTTTGGGTTATTTTTTTCCCGCCCGCGTATTTTTCCAACGCTTGTAGTGTGAATTCCCACATGTCACTCATTAGCCTGTCCTTCCAGTTCGTTAGACGCCCAAATGATTAGGTCTGTAAAAGCTTTTACATTGGCGATGTCCATTCCCGCTAGTTTCTTCACCGCCACCACGGGAACGCCGTCTACGTCCCGGACAATGGAGGCATTGCTCACCAATCCGGCGGAAAACGGGCCGGGCGGTAAAGCGTCATGGAGCTGTTTCAAAATCGCCTTATACGCCTGCTTTTCTTCGTCTGTCATCGTGTGCCCTCCATTTCGTCGAGTTCTGTAGCCTTCCAGGCCAGCCAGTTATTAAGCTCCTTCATCCGCGCGGGTGCGGAATTCACCAAACGCAACAAGGTATCCCGGTAGCCGTATGCGTGCCCCGGGAGCGCACAACGAGGCCGGTCTGGTAAGGCGGCGCTGATTTTTAACGCCAAGCTGTAGTAGTGATTTACGACACGCATAGTAGGGCGTTCCATCACACACCCAGCCGTGGCTAGTTCCTGTAGGGCGTAGATCACGCCATGTATTTCCGCGCACGCCCAATCGACACCGTGCGGCCAGGGCGCGTCGGCATAGCTGTCTGGTATGTCAAACGCCGCCCCAACCGCGCTAGTTTCCGGGTAAATGCCCGTCATTATTCCCCCGTATTTTTGTTCGTCTCGCACAGCTTCAAGTCTCGGGGGTCTACATATTCCCCGAGGCTAGCTAGCGCCCCATACTCTTCCATCATCGTTAAATAAGTAATAGACATGAGTAGACCACGACTTAACCTATTGATTAGGGCGTTTGCCTGCTCAATCTCGGACGCCGTCATATTGTCATGAACGATTAAGCTCACTGCTTAGCCCTCCTGCTAGTTGATAGTTCCCCGGCGGCACGGTGGCTAGTTCCAGCCACATTAGCGGCGCTAAGCCTTTTACCGCCGGGTGGATAATTGGCTCAGGCTTCGACATGTAGGCGGGTGTGTCATCCGGGGCCAGTCCCGCGTCTACCAGCCCGTCACATACAGCCTTAAGGGTTGCGACTAGGTTGTCCGTGTCACGCCGTCTTTTATCCCGTGGTAGGTAGTGCAGCCTCACGGATAAGCGCCCGTAGCGTTCCCACCCCATCATGTGGAGACCCCCCTGCTGCGCATTTAAGGCAGTAAGCCCACGCACAGCTTTAACGTCTGTAGCGTGGGCGTGGTGATGTTTACGCACATTCAGCGATAAGGGGGGTTTGTCCCAGGGCAACACCATTAGGGCGCGGGGCGCGTGGGGATCATCAAACGGACGCACTATTGAACGCCCTCTCCAGTTCCCCTAACAGCCATTCTAAGGAAAAGTTAGGCGACTCTAGGGTTATGCTTTCAAAGTCCGTGGTGTTACTAGTAAGACTTAGACGGCCAGGGTGAAGGTCTAGCTCGAACCTCCACTGAAGCACTTCAAGTTTTACATTTTTGCTACCTGAACTAATTGCTTCTTTAACTTTTCCCCGCCATCTTTTTACATAGCATTCAGGAATGCCAAAAGTTGCATACCCGCCTTGCACAGTTGGAGGGTTTTTCAGATCGACCGCCTCAGGCGGTAGCCCCACCCCTTCTGGGAACACCAGAACTACGTTTACCCAGCCTTCGCTAGCCAAACATACACTAAAACGGTGGCTCATCATCACCACCACCAAACCCGCCCGTAGGGGCACCGCCCCACGGATCATTAACCGGGGACTGTTGTGTGACCTGTTGCCCGCCGCCACCCTGCTGCTTTGTCACATTAGCGTACTGCCTACGTAGGCTAACGCCCGCGCTACTGACCTTAATGGATACTGACTTGCGCGGCCCCTCGCTGCTCTGCCACTCTTCCCGCGTTTCCACGCCTTCCACCAGCAGCTCCACCGGGCTACTGCAAGTGTTAACAATGTTTTCCGCCAGGGAATCAAAGGCCAAGCAACTGTAGAACTGTAGCGGCCCGTCTGTCCATGTTCCCGTTTTATCCTTGATCCGGTCGCTCGTGGTGATAGTGAATCGTGTCATGGGGCGCCCGTCGCGGGTGCGAGTTAGCGCGGGTGGTTTCTTGGAAGATGTAGACCCTAGTAGGGTTACGTGCTTATTGCTCATGTTCGACTCCTGTTCTAATTATGTGTGAAGAAAAGCGATACTAGCGTTGTGCTTTAGCTGCTTTATTGCTTCGTCTATTTTTTCGATGACACTAGCGCCACGCCCCGAGCGTTCCGCCACCTCCAAGTCCCATTTGACCCTTTTAAGGCGTTCATAGGCTTTAGCGTTTACGCCGTATTCCCCCATGTCATCTATCAGGAGGGAGCAGTCTTCCAGCCCGGTTAGGGCTAGCGAAATTGCCACCCAAACGTCGTTTACCCGTTGGCCTAGCGCGCCTAGTTGCTTTTTGTGACCTTCCATCGCCTGTGTTGTTTTTTGTCTCATCTCCTCGGACATTGGAGCGTTTTCCATGTAGGCACAGGCGTTGCACAGACCGTCGTCCATGTCCACCATGTCCTCCATAGCTCGATCCGCTAGTCCCCTCAACTCCCGTAGTGTCTCGCTGAAAGCCGTGTACGCCTCCCAGAATCCAGTCGTCTCTAGTGGGGTAGTTCCCGCGTTTTGAGCAGTTTCTGCCATTGCTGGCTCCTCTCTTCAGTGTTAAAGGGGCCAGAATCGGCCCCAGCTTGCCGCGTCGCGGACTTTTTGGCCCCCCGTGGGGGTTTGTGTGGGTCTGGGGGTTTGGAGGGCTTAAAACCCCCGTTTTTAGGGTGCGCTAGATCGTAGCGCTCCATGTGAGGCGCCTGCCTAGGCCCATAAGCGCCAACGCACGGCAAACCGGGCCGGGCGCCACAGCGGGGGCAACCCACCCCTAGTGTTCCCGTGGCTTCATAGACAGCCTTAGACGGCCCGCCCGTGTTACGCGGCGTCGCCGTCAGCTCCCGAACAACCGCGCCCTGACTAGCCCTTTGCCGCACATTCCGGGCTTCATCCAGCACCGCGCCCAAAGGGTTGTACGGGCCACGGTCCCCGGTCCCATACACCACCGATACGGCCTTAGCTAGGTATTCCGGGGCCACTCCCGCGCTGGCTAAGACCTGAGTCCAGGCATCACGCCGTTTGCGCATGGCGTCCACATCCAAGCCCTGATACCTGTGGTCAAATTCAGCGACCAGGGTTAATAGCTGGGTTGCTACCCGCTTCCAGTCCACCAGGCTCATGCCCGCCTCCTTCCTGCAAAAGATCCCAGAAGCCGTTACGCCCACGGCTAGCGACCGGATTATGGGCCGGGAGGGTTAGCTCATCCTCCCAGCCGTCACGATTCAGCCACGTTGTGGGGTGTGGAATGAACCGGGGGTCGGTGCCCGCCCGCTCGTGATGCTCAGCCAGTGCTACCGCCCCGTCGTGGATCACATTTGCAGGAGCGCGTTTGACGGCGCGCGTCCATGCGTTGAATGCTTTCCGCTTCCCAATCTTCCTCGGGTACGCCTCATAGAATTTTTGGAAGGCTTCGGAATATGGTTTTTGTTTCGTGGCCGAATCCGCGTCAGCGGGTGAGGTCGAGGGCGCTAGCCCGGTACCGTCCACGTGACTGCCGTCACTGTGTCCGCCGTCACAAGGGGTAATAGGGTTATTAATTGGTTTATTAATTGGATTATTAATTGGATTGGGTCTCACAGGCGAGACCCCGTTCCGTCCGTAGCGAGACCCCGTTCCGTCCGTAGCGAGACCCCGTTCCGACTCAAAACCGGCCAACGGGGTCTCAAATTTAGACCCCGCTCGAAAGTTATCCACAGGGTTATCCACAGGGGCGTGGGCCTCCAGGCCATCATCCAAATGCCCAAAATCAGCCCCCAAATCATCCTCCGTAGCCTCAGAATCAACCCGCGCCGGGGCTTTAGATCGGTCCAACTCCAACGCCAAATCCCATACAACCGGCCTACGGTCATGGCGATAATGCGCAACCAAAGCCTGATCCCCACGCCTAATAAGCCCGTCTGCTTCCAACTCTTTGAGATGTCGAGAGATAGAACCACGACTAAGCCCCGTCTGCTCTATTAGCCGCCGCCATGATGGGAACGCAGTGCGCCCCTCATCATCCGCAAAATTAGCCAATTCCAGCAACGTCCGGAACTTAGCGTTAGGCTCAACAGGAGCCTTATGCATCACCCACAAAATAGCCTGCAAACTCACGTTATAAACCTCCCAAAAAAATTAGTCACGCGGCGCCACAACCACCACCACATCAGCGGGGTTATCAACCGAACGGACCAGCCAGCCATACTCATACGAACGCGCCGGGTAAGCGTGAATAAACGCGTGGCAAAGGCGGCAAATGGCCAGGCAATTGTCCAGATCATGGGCGCCGCCCTGGCTACGCAGCTGCCTATGGTGAATATGCTCAGCCCTCCCCGTGCATCCAGCCCACGGGATCAACACCTCGCACACCCCACCCGCGCGGGCATGCACCGCCTCAGCCACGTCACGCGGCATACGCCCCGGGCTACTCCCCACGGCCAGCAACCGAATACATAGACCTAACAGACGCCCCTATCGACTGCAAAGCCCGTAGCTCCAGTTCCAGAGCCTTAGCGCGCCTGTCAGCGTATTTAAACGCAGCCTCCGCAACGTCACGGGCTTCACGCTCCCCCATAGTCTCCACCCGCGCCGCCTGCTTCCTGTCCTCTACCGGACCGTCAGCTCCAAGATAGGCGCGGGCGTAAGCCACCTCAAAGAGGCGATCAGAGTCAAGAAAAGCCCTATAGGCTTCGTCCACCACGTCCACGCCCTTAGCGATACGGCTAGACAATGTTCTAATGTTTCGTTCTATATCAACCGGGTTTAGCGGTGCTTGGAACTGTGGCATCTTATCCCCTCAACTTTTCGACTAAATCAGGGTCGCCCGTGATCTTTTCCATAAGCCCACGAATCAGCGCCGCCCCCTTAGAACCTTCAACGACCGACAGATCAAAAGACCCACCCACGGGCGTAACACCAAAGTCTTTAACCTTAACGGGGCTAAGCCCTAGCCGATTGCATTCCTGTAGTAGAGCATCACGGGCCTGTTGAGCCTGATCCACGGGGCCACGCGTAGCCTGATCCCCGGGCACCGTCACATAGTCCGCATCCGGGTCTACATCTTCCGTAGGTAGGCAAAGGGACTGTAGAAGTGCGATACGAAACGCTACGCTCATAGCCTTAGCCGTAGCCTTATCCGCGTAGTCTCTCGCCTCAGCTGCGACGCGAGCTTCCAGAGGCTCGCAGCCCACATGTTGAAACCTGTAGGTTACGACCACTCGGGCGTCCGTGATAGCGTTTTTACTCCCCGCGTGCTGCACGTAGTCCACAGACTCCAAACGCGGTGTAACCACCACGCCATGTTCACGAAAAGCCGGGGCCGTAGCGTTAACAACAGCATCCACGCCCCGAAAAAAGAACCCCTGGTGGGGGTTTTTTTCCCGCTTATGAACAGCCCTCACGTCAGCCATAGCCGCCAAAAGCGCCTCGGCGGTATTCTCGTGCTTAACCATCCCCTACGCCTCCAATTCGCGCGTCAGATGATTGTTAAAGCAGATAGCCTCCGCCTCACGATTAGCAGACTCGGACGGGCGGACCATCACATTAGGCTCACCCCGCCTAACCCCCATACCCGGGGGAACATCCCCACCCGTACGCGCCGCCGCTACAGTGTCAGCCTTCAACTTTTCCACGTACCAGTTTGCGACCGTATGCTCCAACAACTCAGGGGCGTGTTCTTTCACCACCTCCATCGCCTTCACGAACATACCGGGGGAGAACACATCCACCAAAGCCTCAGCCGGGGCCAAAGCCCTTACCGTCCCCATATCAGCGACAAACGCGGTAGGCTTAGGGTCTGTTAAGCTCACCGTGCCTAGTTTCTCCCCCTCAGATGTGGCGGCAACTAGCCTCTCCCCGGGGACCATTTCCTCCAGAAGTGCATGTCGGCACGCGTCATGTTCGGCCCGCAAACGCTTTAAAATAGCGGCCTGTAAAACCACCTGATCTTTTAGTTTCATGCCACTAACTCCTCTCTCAAAATGTTAAAGACGCGCATAATTGCATTCCCCTCATCCGTCAGCCGTTCGGACTGCGTAAGCAGCCCCCGCGCCTGCAAACGCGCAAACTCATTAGGCTTAAGTTTTTCCCCACGGCAAAAAGCCTCCATTAGCCTCACCGCCAAAAAGCCGTAATCGTGAATAAACTCCATACGGCGGCGCCTCGCTTTAACCCGCGTTAGCGACTGGAACTTAGCTGAATGCCTGAAACACATAGCCAAACCCCACGGTCCACTGCCAACGCTATTGCAACAAGAGTGAACACACGGCCTATATATTTGCTCACTCGCAGCGGTAGAAAGCCCGCCCGATAGTTTCAACGCCCTAACAGCGTTAACGGGAACCCACGGCCCCTTAAAGCCCTTAATCTGGTTGCGGATCTCCAGACCTAAAAAGTCTGCCTTTTCCATCAACAGGCCGGGTGTAGTCTCCAACTGTTCAGCCGCTAAAGACAGGTAGGTCCACTTTCGTTTTTGCTTGTCCTCCATCACACCCGAAAACGTGGCCGTCCGCCGTTTTTTCGGCTTTGGCCTTTCCGCCTCCATCTGCTTCACCAGGGCCGCTATTTCCTTTTTCGTCGAGCCAGTTGCCACCGTCCCGCGTCCTCTCCAAAACTAGTAGTTGTTTCCGCCTCAAAGACGCCACAGCGCGTAGCAGCTCCCGCCGCTCCACGGCATCCAGCCACACGGACCCCGCCGCGCGTTCCAATACCTGCGCGCTACGGACCAGCGCCCACACCATCGCCCCCGGGGTATCCGGGTTAAAATCCGCCGTATGCTTCACACTCATAGGGCTTTAATCCTCTCGACCTCTTCCGGGGCCACACGCCACCGCTGGCTGCCCGCTAAACGTGTGCCCTGTAGACGTCCAGCGTTCAACCAGTTACGCACCGTGGGAACGCTCACGCCTAGGGCGTGTGCTACTTCACGTGTGGACAGCATCCCGTCCGAGTAGCCCGCCTCATGAAACAATTGACGTGCGTAATTCCGCGTTACGCCCAATTGGGCCGCGATAGCGCCCACGCGGGGGTCGTTTTTATCCGGTAACATCCCCGCCGCCCTTCAATTCCTTAGCCAGGTTAATGAGTTGTTCCGCCACTGTTCCTATATCCGTAGTGGTGGCTTGTTGCTCTTCAAGTTGTAGGCGCTCCTCCTCAGCCTGTAGCGCCATCTGCAATATCTCTAGCCGGGTGAGTTCACGCGGGGCCGGGGAGAAGTCGAGAGTGCCTTCCATAGGCGCGGGTGTTTTATCCGCTAGAAACTTGTCTATAGCTATCCCATGCCAATCCCTGTAAAGCTCGACAGTAGCCCTATTCTCTTCCTTCACCTGGCCCACCTTGATACCGTCCAACCACCGGCTAAACTCTTCACGCGTCACCCACTCAGCGTCAAAGTTAGGCTCCGGGTCAAACACCAGATTTAGTTTTGGAGCCTGTTGCCTCCAACGCAGCCCCATAGCTGTACAAGCGAGATAAGCGTCTACCATTAGCCCCTTTTTGCTATGTTCTGCGATTACCAATTTGTAGGGTGAATTAGGTAAACTGATTTCTTGCAACTTCATGTTGTAAACCTCTCCGAAGGCCCGCGTCCCGCGCGGGTCTTCTTTTTTTGTTGATTTTTGATTGTTGACCCATGTGAAACTATTAGGATCAAACGCCACAGTGACGCTACTTTTACCTATAGGCGCCCCTTCCACCGGTTGACACGACGGGTTAAAATAGTGGTGCCCAAACCCCTCAACACCGAAAAGGTGAAAACATGGAAATCAGCATCCACGTCAACGACGGCACCATGAACGCCATTTATCACGTTCGCAACGAACAGGAACAGCGCCGCGTAAAATCCGATCTAGAAGCGGGCCGCCACCCAGGCATTACCCAATGTGACGTAAACTACGGCGCCGCCTACGTTAACCTCAGTGAAAACGTTAGCTATTCCGTAGCAATCACTGACACAGGCGAAAATGACGTCTATGCAATAGGCACCACGGACGAAAACGCCGCTCCGTACGTTAGGTTCTAACTACATCAATCGCGGTAGCGACAGCACAGCCGTTAGCGCCCTAGCCTCTTCATCAGATAGCCTCACCCCAGCCGGGGCGAACATAGGGGTAGCAAGCCCATCCAGTTTGTCACTCCGATACGCCAACACGCCGCCAATACTGGCCAGCACAAAATTACGCCCCGGCTGTTTGTAGTTAGCCTTTTCAAGCGTCTTTTTCCAGTAGTAAACCGCCTCCGATAATGGGAGCTGCTTCAACTCTGCATCCATAGCAATACCTCTCAAAGTAGACAGAGGGCGGGGCGGCGTAACCAATTCACAACACCGCCCCGCCACAAACACGCGCCTAGGAAAAGGGCAAAAGCCCCGCCCACGCGCGCAATATAGGGATCACACCCCCAATGATCCCAGCACCCCTCGATGGAATTGAACCATCAACCACACAGGCCAAACCCATAACTATGCACAAACACTAGGGAGGAAAAACAGGGCCAAGCCCTTATGCGTGGTCACACCTAGCAAGAGGCAAAAACCCCGGCCAAACAGCCAGGGCAAAAACATTTATATCCGCGCGGGTGGTTACCTACAGGCCGTGGCCTATGTTCCAGCGCCCCGCCGTTCATCCACGGGTCGTCGCAATCTACACACCATGCTCACCGGGACTACTAGGCGGGTAAATATCTTCCCCGCGCTATGCACTCATCCAGTTATTCAAACAACGCGGCCACACCAGGCGGGCTAGTGAATATGCCCAAACCCCAGCCCACCTAGTGGGGCCTCGTGCCCTGCCAGGGAATCGAACCCCGGCCCGTTCCAAACAGGGCCATTAGTAAAACGGTTAATGTTTTCCGTTTTCGGATAACTGCTATATGTCGATTATGTATTACGTGAACCGTTTTTATAAAACTTGAAATTTATTCACCCCAATTAAGGGGTATTTTTGGTTAGCTGCCAGGGGAGACAGGTTTTCAAGAAACAAACCAGGCGCTACGCTTTCGATATGTCCAAACGCCACCCAAATTCCGCCACAGTAGCCGCCTGGGTAGACGGGTTGATCTACCCCGACAGCCGCCGCCAGGCCTGTTTTAGAGCTGGGATCCAGCAGCCAACGCTCACGCGCCAAATCAACGAGATAGGCAAACTAGCTCCGGAGGTAGTTATCCAGTTGTGTCGCTCGTATGGGCGCTCTCCAGCTCAGGGGCTATGCGAGACCGGCTACCTGGAGCGATCAGAGGCTAAACAGCCGGACCTAGACTCGATCCTGGCCGGCATCCCTTTTAGCCGCCTATTAGAGGAGCTACAGGCGCGGGGTGAACGCGCGGGCCTTATCTAACCGTTGCTTCCTTCACCTTTTGAGCCTTTGTTCTCAGGCTGTCACCGTCGTTCGTAGAGACTCAGCCAGCGATTAAGTCAGCCACAGCGACAAAAAAAATGATGAACAGCCACAGGCCGGCTAGCATGACCACGCTCATAGCCAGTTGTTCCCACAGGGGCGGGGTGTTTGCATTGCGCATGTTGTAAACCTTCCTCCATGCTACCCCTTTTGGGTAACTGTTAATCATTATGGGACACAGCTAGTTAGACGTCAATTTTTTAAAATTACACTAACCCCATACTGGGGTAGCGCGTGGCGCCTACCAGCGCAAACCCTTTAAATCAAAACGATTAGCCGCTACACTGATACCATGCCCAAACCACCGCAAACCCCCGCACAACTATGGCTAGATGAATTAACAGGAGGCGACAGCCAGCTACAGGCAGCTACCCGCGCCAAAATCTCACAAACCACGCTTAACAGGCGGCTGGCCAGCGGTAGACTTACAGCTGACCAAGTGATTCAGCTGTGCCGGGCTTATGGGCGCCCTCCCGCCCAGGGGCTATATGAAACAGGACTACTGCACGCAGCAGAACTAGACGCCCCCTCGCCCGGCCTAATCCTGCCAAATATCCACACCCGCGAATTGCTCAACGAGCTAACAAAACGCGTCCTAGGCGACCAATTACTCGCACATTCGAACGCCGCAAACCAACAGGACACAGGCGCCACAGTCGAACATATGGACGACTACCGCCCCCTAGCTGTCCATAACGACCCCTATAGTGTCGAGTACGACGAAAAACGCCACGTTGCCCTAAGCGGTGACGAACTGGAACCAAACGAACTACAGGAACCCTAATGCAATTAGATAGGTTAGCCATACTAGCCGACAACATGGGCCTAACCATCACCTACCACCGGGAAGGTCCGAAAGGTTTTTACGATGACCAAACCCACCGCGTCAGCATCCGCGCGGACGTCTCCAAAAACTACCGCGAGCACGTCTGGACCCTAGCCCACGAGCTAGGGCACGCTGCTAATCAACATAGGCCAACCACAGACCCCGCACTCAACGCCCGACAAGAACTACAGGCAAATAGGTATGCCGCCGCCTTACTTATTAAGGCCGCCGACTATGCGGTGGCCGAAGCGCTCACGGGCGGCCACCCCGGTGCTATAGCTAATGAACTAGACCTCCCCCGGCACGCTATAGAATTCTATCAACGGCACAGCCCACACACGCAGAAAGCTGGCAAAGCATGGCTAGCGTAGACAAATACACGATCAAAGCCGGGACCAGGTGGCGCGTCCGATACACCACCCCGGACGGCAAACGCCACGCCAAACGCGGGTTTAAAACCAAAGCCTCCGCGCAGGCATGGGTGGCCCAAAACTTCCAAGAAATAGAAAACGGCAAGCTCCACACCACCACAACGGCCCCCACCATCAGCGAACTATGGGGCCAGTACAAACGCTTAGAACTCAAATACCTAGCGCCCACTAGCCAGCAAAGCTTAGAGACCTGCTACCGGGTGCACGTTAAGCCCCGATGGGGTGAATTCCCCGCCGATACAATAACCCGGCCAGACCTAACAGAGTGGGTCTACACACTGGCTAGCAAACGATCAGCTAGCCTAGTTCAGCGGGCCGTCAGCCTCGTGCATAAGCTTTTGAACTACGCAAAGGAAGGTGGGCATATCGACGTTAACCACGCCGCCCGCTTACCGCTGCCACCCAAACGGGCAAAAGCGGCCACCCCACTAACCGGGGAACAGCTCATACGGCTAGCGGATAACGCGGGCCGTTATCGCTCCCTACTCCTTTTCATGGGGACCACGGGGGCGCGCCTAGGTGAATGTGCCGCCCTCACCCCATCAGACATAGACGAAAAACACGCGCGGGCCACTATCTCTAAAAGCATTAGCTATATAGGTGCTAAGCCTGTTTTAGGGACCACGAAAACGGGGAGGGTTAGGCGCGTGGCGATCCCCGCGCCCACCCTAGCCGCCGTCCTAGAGTCCATCGGGGATAAGGGGAGCAACGAGTTTATCTGGGAGCGTCCACAGGGCGGTCCAGTGACAAACCCCGGTAAGCGGGGCTGGTGGTCTAAGGCGATTAAAGAGTCTCAGAAACAAGACCCTACATTCCCACGCCTTAGCATGCACGATCTTAGGCACACCGCCGCCTCCCTCATGATCCAGGCTGGGTGTAGCGTCTTAGTTGTTCAGCGTCAGCTGGGACACTCTTCTGCAAAAATGACTTTGGACGTATATAGCCACCTTTTTGACAGTGATCTAGACGCGGTGGCCGATCTTTTGAGCTAGCGGCGTTTTCTACGTGGTCCACAGATGGTCCACAGGGTGGGGGTTTTTAGTGTTTATGCTGGTAGACGGCTCGACTATTATAGTCGATTCCTCTCTGGGGCACCATTGAAAAAGTGAGGCCTAGCAGTACAAACACTGCTGGGCCCCACTATTGTTTTATTCGGGATATGCGCGAGCTAATTGGATAGTTCCTCGACCTTCGCGCGCACCTCGGATGCGGGCGGGTTGGTGGCGTAGCTACCGTCGGAATACTTGACGGTGGGGACAACGCGGTTACCGTCGTTGACGGATTTCACCCATTCGGCAGCCTCGAGGTCGTCTTCGACATCGATGTTGACGTAGGGGGTGTTGGTGCGGTCGAGGTTTTTGACGAGCTTCTGGCAGAAGGGGCACCAGGTGGTGGTGTACAGGGTCACGTGTGCTTCAGACATGGTTCCATAGTGCCGAAAAAATAGAGCTGCTGCAACGGGGGTACACAGTTGGCCCCATTTTTTAAAAACGGCCACGCCTGACCCTTTTAGGCAGTATCCTAGTGTGTGAGTGGTGCGTTGGAGCACTCGTATTGTTCGTGGACCTGTGGCCGTGTACCGGGGTCCGTTTCAAGAGTTAGGTTTTTCATCATGAGCACGAAGCCCACCTTTACCGATGTTGATGGCAAGAAGGTCGTGTGCGCGTTCTTGGATCAGAATGGTTTTGAGTACCTGGAGGTTAGCCTTCTGGACGAGGCCACTGGTTCGACCGAGCGCGCATTGCTTTTGAACATGTACGACGCCAAGAAGCTTCACGACGCTACCAACCAGTTCATGCAGCGCACCATCGCACGCAACTTCGCTGACATGAACGGCCAGTTGTCCCCGACGGAGCGCGAGGAAATGTTCGGCGAGGACTAAGCCTTCTTCTCTTTGTGACGCCGCGTGCTGCAGCTGTGTGCTGTGGGTGCGCGGCGTCATGCGTTGGTGGGGCTAGTCTTGGGGTGTGCGTACTGTTTATGTGATTGGTATCGGTGCTGGTAGCCCGAAGCATGTGACTGTTGAAGCTATCGAGGCGTTGCAGGCTGTCGATGCGGTTGTCGCTTTGGATAAGGGGGATTCGAAGGATGATTTGCTGGGGGTGCGTCGGCAGATTTTGGCGGAGCATGCCCCGAAGGTGCGTCTGGTCAGTGTCGTTGATCCGCCTCGAGATCGCCAGCCAGGGGATGCGGCGGCTTATCGTGCGGAGGTTCGGCGTTGGCATTCTGCCCGCGCGCAGCTGCTGACGGATGCGTTAGTGGGGGCTGTAGATGAGGGGGGTTCTGCGGCGTTTTTGGTGTGGGGGGATCCCAGTTTGTACGACTCGACGTTGAGGATTATTGACCGTATGCGTGGCGAGTGCGGCTTGGAGTGTGAGGTGCGGGTGATTCCTGGCATTACCTCTGTGCAGGCACTCACTGCCGCCCATGGGATTTTGATTAATCGCATTGGCGAGGCCATCCATGTGACGACGGCGCGTAATCTGCCTGCAACGAGTGCCGCCGATCGCCGTAATTGTGTGGTGATGTTGGACGGGGGCGCTGGGTGGCGTGAGGTTTCCGGCCCCGATACCTACATGTGGTGGGGCGCGTATGTGGGCACAGATATGCAGGTGTTGCGTTCGGGTTGGGTGTCAGACATTGGTGATGACATCGCGGAACTCAAGGCCTCATTGCGTGAGCAGCATGGCTGGATTATGGATGTGTATTTGTTGAGGGAGCTTGATGGGCATGAGGAACCCTCGCGCCTATAAAAAATGTTGCTAGTGTTACAAGAATTATTCTAAGTAAACTCTTGTTACTCCTTGGGAGCGCTCATCACCGCAGCAGGGCTACGCCTTGGCGTCTATGGGAACTACAACGTCATAGACTGGTGCATCGCCGACGGCCTTGGGGAGTACTTCTGGCAGCACGACTGGGGCTCCCAAGGACGCATCCACCCCCGCATCACCATCCACCAAAAAGCTGGGCTCCAAACCCACGTGGGAGGCATCCTCGTCGACATCAACAACGTCTACGCCCACGACTGGGGGCAGTGGACCCCAGGCAGCACCATCAACGAACTACCCGTCGTCCCCGGCGAAGCCCCCGAAATCCCCATCCCTGACTTGAGCCAACTCGACCTAAGCAAACTTGCCGCAGGATCCAGCGACGCCGCCAACGGCTCCTCCACACTGCTCCAGCAATTCACCCCGCGCTAAACACGCACACAGGCACGCGCTAATCAGCAGAGTTCTTCAGCGATGAAGGATGATCATCATCCAGGGTGATCTCCTCATCGTCCACCGTCGACGACGTTCTCCGCTTCGGTGCGGCCGTCTCCTCATTATCTGCACCCGCCTGACGGTGCGCTTCCACCGGCGCATCGTCCGCATCACCGGAAACCTGCGCCGCATCAGTACCCGACGCGGCGTCATCACCATCGTCACCGGCATCGTCGGACTGCGGCCCCGGCACAAAATTAGCAACCCACACAGCCATCAACGGGAACAACAACACCGTCACAGCACCAGCAGACACCAGCACCGACGCCAAACGCTCGGCGATCAAATCACGCTGCAACGCGATCTCCGTCACCGCAACAATAATCGGCAACCCAGTAGCCGAATACAAGGACAACTGCAGCTGATCGCGCAAACCAACAATCCCCGAACCAGTATCCGTGAACCGCTCCGCCAAGAAAATCGGCACACCGCGAGCACCCAAAATCACCACCACGGCCAGCACAACGATCCACAGTGAACTAAACACCGAAGACACATCAATCGCCATGCCACTACTGATGAAAAACACCGGAATCAGCAGGCCATAACCCAGCACATCCAAGCGGGCCTCCACCGTCTTGCGCGCCCGCACAGGAACCAGCGCGCGCAGAATAATACCCGCGGCAAACGCTCCCAGCACCACGTCCAACTCGAACACCGCAGCCATCGCCATCAACAAAGTCAACAGCACAATCACCGCGCGCATAATCGTCTGCGACGTATGGCTCGCACCATCGCGAACAGCACGCCCCACCCACGGGACCAACAGACTCACCGACCGAGGAACCAAAGCCACCACGATCGCGCCGCCCATAAACAACACCAAAATGACCAAAGTCAACCACGTCGCCCGCGTTGACAACAACAGCGCCATCGCAAACACCGGGCCGAGCTCACCGACAGCACCGTGGACCAACACCCCGCGGCCTACAGGCGAATCCGCCACACCAGCAGTCTTAATCACCGGCAACAACGTGCCCATCGCCGTCGAACTGACCGCGATAGCCATCACCACAGAAGTCAGCACGTCCCGGTTGCCGAACACAATCAGCGCGGCACCAAAAGCCGCCAACAAAGACACAATCCAGGTCACAGCGGCACGACGCCCCTGCTTGCCATGAATCGAATCGGGATCAATCTCCCAACCCGCCAACAAAAACAGCATGCCCAGGCCAAGCTCACGCAACAACGCATTCGAGCCGTCCGAGGAAGCCAAACCAAGAACCTCAGGCCCAATGATGACACCAAGGACAAGCATGAACACCACACCCGGCACACGCTTGCCCGTAAGGAAGCTCAACAAGGGCGACGCCAACGCAGCAATCGCGATCCACATCATCGACAAAATGACATCGACGTTCGCGGCCTCACCAGAAGCCATATATGCAATATCCGGCATGACAGCCACGTACTAGCTCTTTCTCTTCGACGTAGCGGTTGGTGTGGGACGCGGACGGGTAGACGTAGATTCCGACGCCCCCGGAGGAGCAAGCTGGCGCAACGACTGCCCAAACACCGGAACCATCTGATTGACCACCAACCGGGTCAAATCATCCGCCGAACCAGTCACCGCCGCAGCAACCACATAATTATCGCCAAAAGACACAGACGAATGCAGCTCCAAATCATTGGACCAACCCCATTTGGAACCGCGCACACCAGGCAACACCGACGTTCCAAAATCCTGCGGATACCCATCAGCAGCCACCGCATCCGGATGCCTCATCGCATCCAACAAAGGCGAATCAGGATCGGTCTTCAACTTCTCAATGATGAACAGCACAACATCATACGTGGAGGTCACGCTGTACCCCCACGACTCATTGCTGCGCGTGGACAGCAAACCGTACTTATCCGCGACGTCATCAATCGCCTCAGGGTAGGCCTCATACAGCTTCTCGGCTGTCTCATCATCAGAAGCCTTAATCATTTCGATCGCCTGCGCCCGCTGCTTAACCGTGCCATGCTCCAACACATAATCAGCGATATACAGCTTGATCAGGCTCAACGCAGGCCTAGCGAAACGCTCCGTAGCGGTGCCCACGTGGTAACCATCAGGCAAACGCGTATAGCTCAACTGCGAACCAGTTGAATTCGACACAAAGCCCTTGAGCGTCGCAATATCACTATCGCTCAGCCCCGCGCGACCATCGGTGGACGCCTTGATCTCCGCCGGAGCCGCCGACACACTATACAAGGCCTCCGGCACCGACGGGCGGCGCACCGCAGCGAACCCGAACACAACAAAAACCGCCACGACGATCAGCACAATGGCGATCTTGCGTGGCGTAGAGATGTGATGGGCCTCCAAACGCATAGGACAATCTTAAGCGGCAGAGCACAAGCATAAAAACGACACCAATAACAAAGCCCCGGGGTGCACGTAAACATACGCCTCGGGGCTGGTAGGCCTGAGCCTAGCCCTCAGGTTTTAGTGGTCGACCGGAGCCTCAACACCAACACCGGTGAGGGAACGAACTTCCATCTCTGCCTGCAGGTCATCGAAGTTGTCCGGCTTACCAAGCTTGGTGCCGATGAAGCCTGCGATGAACGCTGCCGGGATGGAGATCAAGCCCGGGTTGTTCAGTGGGAACCAGTGGAAGTCAACGTTGGTGAACATCGACTTGTCCGTGCCAGACACCGCCGGGGAGAAGATGATCAGCACCAGGGCGCACACAAGGCCGGTGTACATGGATGCCAACGCGCCGGTGGTGTTGAATTCCTTCCAGTACAGCGAGTACAGGATAGTGGGCAGGTTTGCGGACGCCGCGATAGCGAACGCCAGGGCCACCAAGAAGGCAACGTTTTGGCCCATGGCCAGGATGCCCAAGATGATGGAGACAACGCCGATCACGACAACCGTGATACGGGAGACGCGGACCTGCTCTTCCTCCGTGGACTTTCCGTCACGGATGATCGAGTGGTAGATGTCGTGCGCCACAGAGGCCGATGCGGTAATCGCCAGGCCTGCCACAACCGCGAGGACTGTAGCGAATGCGACGGCCGAGATCAGGGCCATCACGAAGCTACCACCGATTTCGAGAGCCAGCAGCGGTGCCGCGGCGTTTGCGCCACCAGGAGCGTTCTTGATGCGCTCGGGGCCAACCAGAGCGGCAGCGCCGTAACCAAGCACCAGGGCCATCAGGTAGAAGGCGCCGATCAGGCCGATTGCCCAGGTAACGGAGCGACGAGCCTCGCGGGCGGTCGGAACGGTGTAGAAGCGCATGAGCACGTGAGGCAGACCAGCAGTACCAAGCACCAGGGCCAGTGCCAAAGAGACGAAGTCCAGTCGGGTCGTAGCGGTCTTACCGTACTTCAAACCGGGCTCGAGAATCTTCTGGGCATCCTCCGATGAGGCACCCGATGCGGCGTGCATATCGATAGCCTGCTGCAGCAGGTGAGAAAAGTTGCCCTTGACGCCAATGAGGATGGTGATAGTCATGAACGCAACACCCGAGACCAGCAGCACAGCCTTAATCATCTGAACGTAGGTGGTGCCCTTCATGCCACCGAAGAGGACGTAGGCAATCATGACGGCGCCCACAACAGCGACAACAATCGCCTGGGACTTCTTGTCATGGATGTCCAGCAGCACCGACACCAGTGAACCAGCACCAGCCATCTGCGCGATCAGGTAGAACAGGGACACGAACAGGGTGCCGAAAGCTGCAGCCACGCGGACGGGCTTCTGCTTGAGGCGGAAGCTCAGCACGTCGGCCATGGTGAACTTACCAGTGTTACGCAGCGGCTCCGCAACCAGCAGCAGTGCCACCAGCCATGCGACGAAGAAGCCGACGGAGTACAGGAAGCCGTCGTAACCGTTGAGGGCGACGGCGCCAACGATACCCAGGAAGGACGCAGCAGACAGGTAGTCACCGGCGATAGCCAGACCGTTTTGCTTACCCGAGAAGGTAGCGCCACCGGTGTAGAAGTCGGAAGCTTCCTTGGTGGATTTTCCGGCACGCATCACGATAGCCATCGTGATCACGATGAAGATAACGAAGATGGCGATATTCAGGATCGGATTGCCGGTGCTGGCTTCGCCTTGGGCTCCACCTTCGGCCAACAAGCGTAGATTACCTGTCCCCACAGTGTTGAGGGCATTAAATGTTGTAGTCATTGTGGGTGCTCCTTAGCCTTCCATCTCTTCACGGATGCGGGCCGCTCGCGGTTCGATCTCTCGGTTGGCGTAGCGGATGTATAGGGCGGTGATCAGGTAGGTGGTGACGAACTGGAGCAGTCCGAACAGAACGCCGACATTGATGTTGCCGAATACGGGCTTAGCGAAGACGTCTCCGCCATAAATAGCCAGCAGCACGTAGGTCAGGTACCAGACGAAGAACGCTACTGATACCGGGAATGTAAAGCGCCTAAAGGTCTTCTTGAGGTCAATGAACTCTGGAGAAGTTTGCATTGCGCGGAATTCGGCAGCGGTGGGCTCACGCCGCTGTGGCAAACCTTGTGGCGAAGTCGATGCAGTCACGGGAAGTCATCTCGCTTTCTCATTTCGCGACGTAGACCATTGGGGAGAACTGCTCGATCACACTTGTATGTGACGATGCAATCACGAAAACCCTTATGTGGCCCTAGTCATAACAATTGGGTACCTCCTAAGTTACATAGGACACATTGCAATGTGAAAGCGGACACCCTTCCATAACTCCACACACTTCACAGAGCACCCCCGACCTTCCGGACACACAGGGGCAAAGCTCGGGGTGAAACCACCCCCCACAATGGAGCCTACTGCACTTTTGCAAACTTTGTTAATGCCTACTTCGCAGAATTTTGACTATGTTGGCGATCACACTAGCCGTTCCATCTAGTGGACACAGCCTGTCGCACAGAAGAGACCAACGCACTCCTGCCCAGCACGCGTACCGACTCAATCAACGCGATCCCAACAACACCAGCTCCAAGACCACTAAGCATCAGCCCAGTATCAGAGGTATCAAGCTTGACCAGTCGAGCAACAGGGGGGAAGAAAAATACAAAACAGTACGCCCCAGCGCACCCCGCCACCAACAAAGCACGCCAACGGTTCCACGGACGAGCAACCATAGCCAACACCCACACAGCCATCACGATCAACGCCGCGAACACCGCCGTAGACGCTCGCATGAAATCCGCATCAGACGCCTTCGCACCCGGATTGATCATCACCCACAACCCCACCGTCACCCCACCAATAATCACCCCAGACGGCACAGCCAAACGCAACACACGAGACGCAAAACCAGGACGCGCGCGCTCCGCATTAGGGGCGAGGGACAAGATAAAACCCGGAATGCCGATCGTGAACCACCCCGCGACCGTCACATGAATCGGCTGGAAAGGAAAATTAATCGCAAACAGCCCCACCACCAGAGCCAACACGATCGAATACACCGTCTTAGTCAAAAACAGATGAGCGATCCGCTCAATATTGCCGATCACCCGCCGGCCCTCCCGCACGACATATGGCAAAGAAGCAAAAGAATTGTTCAGCAACACCAACTGCGCAACACTCCGGGTCGCATCCGCCCCCGAGCCCATCGCCACACCAATAGCGGCTTCCTTCAACGCCAGCACATCGTTAATACCGTCACCCGTCATCGCCACCACATGGCCATGATCATGCAGCGCCCGCACCATATCCCTCTTTTGTTCAGGGCTCACCCGCCCAAAAACCTTGGCCCGGCACACCACCTCCGCAAAAGCATCCGGTTCACTCGAATAAGCAGGCAAATCACGCGCATCCACAACCTCCCCACACACACCAACGCCACGAGCAACCGCACCCACGCTAGCGGCGTTATCACCCGAAATGATCTTCACATCCACCCCCTCCCGCACAAAGAAATCCACCGTCTCCGCAGCATCACCACGCACCGCCTGCTCCACAACAACCAGCCCCCATGCATCGTCCACATACGCAGAAGAATCCATGCGCAACCGCGCACTATCCGGCGACTGCGCCAACACACTAGATGGATCCACCACCCCAAACGCCAACACCCGCAAACCTTGAGCCGCCATGCGCTGCGCACGCTCCGCGACGTCACCATCTGGAAGCAACACATCAGGCGCCCCCAACACGAACACCCCCCGACACTCATCACCATCCACAGACCACGAAGAAAACTTCCACGCAGAGTCAAACGGGCGAACGCAACCGACACTCACCCCCTCAAAGCCCACGCCCTCTAGCCCATCCGCGATCGCCACCATCGTGTCATTAGCAGCAGCATCAGCATGCGCAATAGCCGCCAACACCCGTCGCACCAACCGATCCTGGTGTTCTCCACACGGCAGCACCTGACCCAACACCATGCGATTTTCCGTCAACGTACCCGTCTTATCCGCGCACACAACATCAATGCGGGCCAACCCCTCAATCGCCGCCAACTCATTGACCAAAGCCTTACGCTTACCCAAACGCACAACGCCCACCGCGAAAGCAACGGACGTCATCAACACCAAACCCTCTGGCACCATCGGAACCAGCGCAGCAACCATCGCCAACATCGCGCGATTAAACGGCGCCCCCGTCTCCGTCAACTGCACCCAAATAGTCAGCAACCCCACCGGGATCAACAACCACGTAATCACCCGCAAAATACGGTCAATGCCCCGCCGAAGTTCACTATCAGTCAGCTGAAACTTCCCAGCCTCACTGACCAACTTCGCTTGATACGCATCCTCCCCCACAGCGACAGCCTGGAAAACACCAGAACCAGCCGTCACAAAAGAACCAGACCACACCGTATCCCCCGGATGCTTGTGAATCGGCACGGACTCCCCCGTCAGCATCGACTCATCAACATCCAGCCCCTGCGCGACACGCACAACCCCATCCACCACGATCTGATCCCCCGCCCGCACTTGGAGCAGATCATCAACAACCACGGATTCCTGAGCAACCTCACGCGCCACCGACTCGCGCACCACAACAGCCGGAGCCTGCGCCAAAATACTCAAACGATCCAGCGTGCGCTTCGCCCGCAACTCCTGAATAATCCCCACAGCCGAGTTCGCCACGATCAACAAACCAAAAGCACCATTGACAACGCTGCCGGTCACCATGACGCAAACAAAGAGCACCACCAAGATCGCATTAATCCGCGTCACAACATTCGAGCGAATAATATCGCCCACCGAACGCCCCGTCGCATGCTCATGCACATTGCACAAACCACGCGCCGCACGCAACGCAACGTCAGAAGAATCCAAGCCCTCCAGAGGAGTCTCAGAACGAACAACCAAAGGGGACGACAGCATCACATACCGCGAAACACCGCAGGCCGCTTCTCCGCCCGAGCCCGGCGCGCGTCGGCAGCATCCTGACTAGCCCAGCATTCCTCATACCCCTGCTGGTGCTCTGGATCAGCAAACTCAAACCCATAATCCGTACGGTTCAACACACTCTTTAGATGCTTCACGCTCAGCGGTGCGGCAGAGGCGACGTCATGAGCAAAAGATAATGCCTGATCCGCATCCCCCACTTCTGAGGCGAAACCACTGATGCGAGCCTGCTGCTGATCAACACGAGCCCCCGACAACATCACGCTTCTAGTCCACGCGCCACCCAACAAGTGCTCACTGCGCCGCAAAGTCCAGTTGTCAAGAGCAAAACCCAGCTTCGCGGGAGGGACCATGAACCAGCCACGCTCCCCCACCACCCGCAAATCACAAGCCAGAGACAACTGCGTGCCAGCACCCACCGCAGGGCCCTGAACATCCGCAATCACCGGGTACGGGCAATGCACCACCGCACGCAACATCCTGTGCAGTGCAGCGTGGAATGTATCCCCGTACACCGACCCCGACAGATCCGCCCCCGCACAAAAGGCAGGGCCTTCACCGCGGATCAGCACCGCACGCACCGGAGGATCCACAGGGTGCTGCTCATCATGCTGGCCGATAGCCTCCAACAGGTCAGCAAGAGCATTGCAAGCCGCCTCGTTGAGAGCGTTGCGCTTGTCCGGTCGGGTCATCGTCGAAACAGCCACAAACCCGTCGAGCTCAATGCGGAGGATCTCCGAAGTCATTTCCAGCAACGTGGTCTTGAATGCCTCATGGGTGTCAGCTGGCGAAACGGTCATAGCAGTGTCTTTTCACTCCAAAAGGGTCGGGTCGGCGGGAGGGCTGTTTGTACTGTGGCCTCTAAGAGACCTCAGGCCATAGGCGCGGGTTGTTACTCATTCGGCCGGCTTCGGGATCTTCCGGATCCATAGCGCTGATCGAGTCCATCTGCGCTGGGGTCAGCTCGAAGGAGAAAACATCGAAGTTTTCCTCGATGCGGGCCGGGGTCACAGACTTTGGAATAACAATGTTGCCGAGTTGCAGGTGCCAGCGGATGATCACCTGCGCGGGGGTCCTACCTAGTTCCTCTGCCAGGGAGACGATGGTGGGATCCTCAATATTGGCCCCCCTACCAAGCGGGGACCATGCTTCGGTGAGGATCCCCAGGCCCTCGTTGAATTCCCGCAATGGCTTTTGCGAGAAGCCCGGGTGAAGCTCAACCTGGTTGACAGCTGGGGTGATCCCGCATTCAGCGATCAAAGACTCGAGGGCTTCTTCGTAGAAATTGCACACGCCGAGAGACTGAACAGTGCCCATGCCTTGAAGCTTGGCCATCGAGCTGAACGCCTGGTTGGCTAGCCCCTGAGCCGGCACTGGCCAGTGCACAAGATAAAGGTCGATGTAGTCGAGGTTCAGGCGCTCAAGAGACTGTTGGAACGCGACCTCAGCCTGGTGGTGCTGGTCATTCCATAATTTGGTGGTGACAAACAGCTCTTCGCGCGACACGTCCCCCGCAGCCACGGCGTCATTGACAGCTTTACCCACCCCAACTTCGTTGTCGTAGAGCGCTGCAGTATCGATGTGCCGGTACCCGACCTCGATTGCATGGCGAATGGCCGAGTAAGCCTCGTCGTTGCTCATCTTGTACACCCCGAGACCAAGCTGCGGGATCGGGGAACCATCGTTGAGGGTGAGAGAAGTAGCCATAGTGTCTATTCAAGTCAATATGCGGCGCGCGTGCAGGAACCCCGGCCAGCGGGTGCCCCCGAAAACGAAAACCAGCGCACTCGGTGTGCCCATGTTTTAGTCTTGTCACTATGAGCACGCAGTCTAAAAGCACCGATTCAAATGCTAAAACGAAACACACCAGCGCTAAAGAGCTCATCAGCCACGTACTAGATGAGGGCACGTTTGTTTCCTGGGACACTCCACCCGACTATGGCGATATCGACGATGACTACGCCGCTAGTCTCTCCAGGGCACGCGAAAAGACTGGGGTGGATGAATCTGTCATCACCGGCGAAGGGCTGGTCGGTGGCGCCCGGGTCGCCTTCATCGTCAGCGAGTTCGGCTTCTTGGGCGGTTCCATCGGTGCGGCAACCGCACGGCGCATCATTGCAAGTATTCACCGCGCCACCCACGAGCGCCTACCTTTGCTTATCTCCCCTTCTTCGGGCGGCACCCGCATGCAGGAAGGCACACCCGCGTTCGCACTCATGGTGTCAATCACCACCGCTGTATACCGGCATAAGGACGCGAACCTTCCATTTTTGGTTTACCTGAGAAATCCCACTACCGGCGGCGTGATGGCCTCCTGGGGCTCTGCTGGGCACTTCACCTTCGCGGAACCCAACGCTCTGCTCGGCTTCTTGGGCCCGCGGGTTGTCGAGCTGACCACAGGCACACCCATGCCGGAAGGCGTGCAGAGTGGGGAAAACCTCGCCGAGCACGGTGTCATCGACGGGGTTGTCGATCCGGACCAGCTGCGCGTCGCTGTCTTAAAGATCATCGATGTTCTGCGTCCCGTATCTTCCACCGATCAACCCCAACAACCGGAAGAACCGCTCAGGAAGCCGGAGGCAAGCGTGTGGGAGTCCATCGAACGCACGCGTAGTCCTCAGCGGCCGGGTGCGCGGGCTATTGTCGAGCGTCTGTCCCACCATTTGATCGAGCTGTCGGGCACCGGCGATGGACGTCGCTCCCCCGCGGTGACGGTCGCGTTGTGTCGCATCGCTGGTCGCCCCGTTGTTCTCATCGCGCAGAATCGTGAGCAGCAGCCGCCCCACGGCGCTGCGTGGCTTGGCCCGGAGGCTTTGCGTTTTGCCCGCCGCGGTATTGCTTTGGCTCACGAGTTGAAGCTTCCGTTGGTCAGCATCATCGACACACCCGGTGCAGAATTGTCGCAGCATGCGGAGGAAAACGGCATGGCTGGATCGATTGCTCGCACGCTTGGCGAGCTTGTCGATGTGGACGTGCCTACGGTGTCGGTGATTCTGGGCGAGGGTTGCGGCGGCGGAGCTCTGTCCATGTTGCCTGCCGACTGCGTGTTGTGCGCGGAGCACGGCTGGTTGTCTCCGCTTCCGCCGGAAGGTGCGTCGGCGATCATGTACCGCGATACTACGCATGCCCCTGCCATGATGGAGCGTCAAAGGGTGTCGTCTTGGGCCCTGAAGGACGTGGGCTTGGTGGATCGATTGATTGCTGAGCGTGATGACGCCGCGGAGGAACCGGAGGCGTTCATCCAACGCGTTGTCGACAGTGTGGCGCACGCCTTGTGGACCCTGGATCATGAGCCCCAACGTGTTGGCCGTGAGCAGCGCTTCCGCCATTATGAGGCGCTTGCCGACAACCCTGACGTCTAGACGGGATATATACGAAAACTGCCGGGCCCTGCACTGTGAGTGCAGGGCCCGGCAGTTTATAGTCTGGCTAGGGTGGCCGGGGCCTACTTGACGTCGATCAGGTCGATCATGAAGATCAGCGTCTTACCTGCCAAGGGGTGGAAGCCACCCTCTTCGCCGTAGGCGAGTGCTGGGGGAATGATCAGCTTGCGGCGACCGCCAACCTTCATTCCGGGGATTCCGTCCTGCCAGCCCTGGATGAGGCCCCTCAATGGGAAGCTGATGGACTGGCCGCGGTCCCAGGAGGAGTCGAACTCTGCACCATCGGCGTAGTCAACGCCGACGTAGTGCACCTCAACGTTGGCACCGGGGGTTGCTTCTTCCCCATCGCCGACGATGATGTCTTCGACAACAAGCTCAGTGGGAAGGGCTTTCGGGTCGCCAGCTTCCAGTTGGGGTTTTTCCATGTCTGACATGTTTTCTCCTCGGTCTAGTTTTTACTTGCGCTGATCGCGAGGAACGAAGCTGCGGAGGGCTTCGCCGGTGTAGATCTGGCGCGGGCGGTAGATCTTGGATGCGGGGTTCTCCACGAGTTCGCGGTACTGAGCGATCCAGCCGGGAAGGCGGCCCATTGCGAACAGGACGGTGAAGAAGTCCGTGGGGAAGCCCATGGCGCGGTAGATCAGGCCGGTGTAGAAGTCAACGTTCGGGTAGAGCTTGCGGCTGATGAAGTAGTCGTCAGCGAGAGCAATCTCTTCGAGGTTCATGGCGAGCTCGAGGGTGTCGTCGCCGCCGAGCTTCTCGAGAACTTCGTGGGCGGTCTTCTTGATGATGGACGCGCGGGGATCGTAGTTCTTGTAGACGCGGTGACCGAAGCCCATGAGGCGAACGCCGGGCTCCTTGTTCTTCACGCGGTTCATGAAGTCGGTTGCGTCACCGCCGTTGGCCTTGATTTCGTCGAGCATCTCGAGCACAGCTTGGTTGGCGCCGCCGTGCAGCGGGCCGGACAGTGCGTTGATGCCTGCAGCCACGGACACGAACATGTTTGCCTGAGCCGAGGCAACCATGCGGACAGTGGAGGTGGAGCAGTTCTGCTCGTGATCAGCGTGCAGAATCAGCAGCTGATCGAGTGCCTTGACCAGGAGGGGATCAACCTCGTAGGGCTCGGTCGGGAAACCGAACATCATGCGCAGGAAGTTTTCACGCGCGTTGAGGGAGTTGTCGGGGTACATGTAGGGCTCGCCGTGGCGTGCACGATGTGCGTAAGCGGCAAGCATCGGAACCTTAGCCATGAGTCGGACGGTGGCCTTCTCAAGGTGATCAGGGTTCAGGGGATCAAGCTCGTCCTGGTAGTAGGTCGAGAGGATGTTCAGCGAGGAAGCCAGCACAGCCATGGGGTGCGCGTCGCGCGGGAAGACAGAGAACTGCTTCTTAAAGCCCTCGTCCAGCAGAGTGTGGTGGCGAACTTCGTCGTTGAAAGCCAAGAGCTGTTCCTGGGTGGGCAGCTCTCCGTGGATCAACAGGTAAGAAACCTCATTGAAGGTGGTCTTTTCCGCGAGGTCTTCAATTGCGTAACCGCGGTAGCGGAGGATGCCCTCCTCACCATCAATGTAGGTAATTGCGGACTCGGTAGAGCCGGTGCTGACGTAGCCGGGGTCGTAAGTGACCAAGCCGGTTGCGTCGCGAAGCTTGCCGAGGGCGATACCATCGTTGCCTTCGGTAGCGCGCACGATGTCCATTTCGTACTCGCCGCCGGGGTAGCTCAGTATGGCCTTGTCCTTGTTCTCTGTAGCCACAGTATTACCTTTCAAACTTGTGAAGCGGTCTCCCTAGGGTGAGGGATTCCACCGGCTTGTTGCGGGGCTAGCACCGCATTCGGGCCTTGTTTTACTCACATGCCTTGCCTGCCACTTGGAGGGCATCCCTTGTGAGGAAAGCCCTCCAAGATCGAGACAATCATTTAAGCGATCAGAGCCACATTACCGCAGCTGACAGTGAAAGGTAAGCGGGAGCAACAATGTTGCTGTTTGTAGCACGTTTTATTCACTGGAAGGCGGCGGGTTTTGGGCCGGTTGAGCCCCTCAAACACCTGCTTATATATCGTTATCACCGAAGTTTCGTGGTGTTGGTCGCAGTTTAGCAAAGTTTGTGACCATCCCCCCATTTGTGCAGTGTTAGGAGCCAACGGCACCCGAATAATCCTCCGCCCAGCCGGGGCAATTGATGATGCGCGCCTCGCTAGCCCCGTAAGCCTAGGCGTCTAACGACCATTGGAGGTTTTTCAGACTTTGCACCCACCCCCTAGTCGGGGGTAAACCACTCTTGGCGCGGTGCCCCACATAAGGGGTATGGCAGAAACACCTGCGCAGGCGGTGCAGTACTCTGGAAGAACATGTGCTTGGTAGAGCACTGTCCCTTGAGAGCCAGGAATTAGAGAAGGTACCCGGATGTCCGACATGCCCACCCTCCCCAACGATCTTCAGCCCGCTGATGGCCGCTTCGGCTGCGGCCCTTCCAAAGTTCGCCCCGAGCAGATCCAGGCGATCGTCGATGGCGCAACGTCCATCATGGGCACCTCACACCGGCAGCCCGCAGTAAAGAATGTGGTCGGCTCTATTCGTGAGGGGCTGAGCGAGCTCTTCCGCTTGCCTGACGGCTACGAAATCGTTTTGTCTTTGGGTGGCGCCACCGCTTTCTGGGACGCCGCAACCTACGGCTTGATCGAGAAGCGCTCCGGCCACCTTACTTTCGGTGAGTTTTCCTCTAAGTTCGCTTCTGCTTCCGCTAAGGCTCCGTGGCTGGAGGAGCCCACCTTGGTCTCCACTGATCCCGGTGATGCTCCCCAGCCTGTAGCCATGGAGGGTTGCGACCTCATCGGTTGGGCACACAACGAAACCTCCACTGGCGCGATGGTTCCGGTCACCCGCCCCGCAGGGGCCGAGGGTTCCCTGGTCGCTATCGACGCCACCAGTGGCGCAGGTGGTCTGCCTGTCGACATGTCGCAGGCTGACGTGTACTACTTCTCTCCCCAGAAATGCTTCGCTTCCGATGGTGGCCTGTGGTTTGCTGCCATGAGCCCCGCCGCTTTGGAGCGCATCGAAAAGATCAATGCGTCTGACCGCTTTATCCCGTCGTTTTTGAACCTGCAGACGGCTGTCGACAACTCCCGCAAGAATCAGACCTACAACACCCCGGCTGTGGGCACATTGTTGTTGATGGACAATCAGGTGCAGTGGATGAACGCTCAGGGTGGCTTGGATGCCATGGTTGCTCGCACCACCGAGTCTTCTTCCATTCTTTACGATTGGGCCACGGCTCGTCCCGAAACCTCTTGCTACGTGGCTGATCCCGCGAAGCGTTCGCTGGTTGTCGGCACCATTGATTTTGATGACGCCGTGGATGCATCTGTTGTCGCTAAAATTCTGCGCTCCAATGGAATTGTTGACGTCGAGCCCTACCGTAAGCTTGGGCGCAATCAGCTGCGCGTCGGTATGTTCCCCGCTATTGATTCCACCGATGTTGCCACCTTGACTAAGGCGATTGATTTCATCCTCGATGGTGGTTACGCAGCCCGCTAAAGGTGGGTAGTGCGTTCTTTTACCTGCTTGTGACGCCGCGTTAGTGTGTGGCGTCAACGGCCTGGCATCTGCTTGCTGGGCCGTTTTGTGCGTTAAGGTGGAGCACAATTGTATTCGCGTTAGGGTCAGGAGTAACGATGCGTGAGCTTCGCTTTGAGAGCACCGAGTCTGATGGTAATTCTTTGGTGTTTACCTCCGATTCTTCTGCCGATGGTGCGCAGGAGCAGTTTTTCCTCGCCCTGGATACCTTGTCGCCCCAGGATATTGAGGCCCTGGCCAGTGCATTAGAGTCCTCTCGCGGCCGCGCTGATGTCTCCACAGTTAAGGCTTCTGCCGAGACCGCCACGGCAGGAGATGACGTCGCTTCCTCCCCCGCTAAACCCGCGGCTGAACCCGTTGAGTCGCCGCGTTCGCAACCGCTCAAGCTCCGCCCAAAGGAGATTCAGGAGCGCATTCGCGCGGGCGCTACCGTCGAAGAGGTTGCGGAGCTCGCTGGTGTGTCTGTGGAGCGCATTGACGACTACGCCTACCCGGTGTTGTTGGAGCGTTCGCGTATGGCTGAGATCGCCAAGAAGGCCTACCCGGTGCGTGACGACGGCCCGGCCAAGCTCACCCTGTGGGAGATTTTGGCGACTGCCTTCGCCGCCCGTGGTATCGATTTGGAATCTGCCGAGTGGGATTCCTACCGTGATGCGTCCAACCAGTGGGTGGTGAGCGTGTCTTGGAAGGCCGGCTTGTCGGAGAATACGGCCGAGTGGTCACTGCATACCAAGAATTTCGGCCAGTCCACTGCTGTGGCAAGAAACGCCATCGCTGCTGATGTGATCGATCCGGAGTTCATCCAGCCGGTCCGCAAAGTAAGTGTCCACCGGCCCCGTCCTTCTGCGGAAGACACCCAAGAAATGGATCTTCTGTCGGAGCTGACTGGCGTTGTCGAAACCCCTGCCGCTGGACAGTCCGATGCCGCTGATGCTTCTGCTCACGACGGCGACGCTGCGGCCGAGCAGTCGGATTCGCGGGGCGCCCAGCGGGAAGGTCAGGAGCCTTCCTCCAAGCGTCGCCGCAAGGCCGTGACTCCTCACTGGGAGGACGTCCTGTTGGGGGTTCGTGCCAACACAAAGCGTCCGCGTAACTAGCGGGGATCGTCGTGGATTGCAGTGCGGTTGTGACCGCGTGGTTTGTCACCGCTGCGGATGTTGCTGCGGTGATCAATTCTCATCCTCGGGCGGATCGTGGCTTCGGCCGGAAACTGTTGGCCCAGTTGAATCCTTCGTGGCCCATCACCCCCATCGGCCAGTTTTCGATGAATCGCAGTGTTCCGACGTCCACCGGCGAATTCTATATTGCCGGTTTTCCGGGGGTGGGCATTATCCAGACGGTGGTGGAGGACGCACGCAGTGTGGCGCACTTGCCTGATTTTTTGCTGACTGCTTTGCCGGCTGCTGATGTGTATATCAGTACGGTTAACGAGTCCAGTGGGCTTGGGGGCTTTGCGCATTTTTCGGGTGGTGTTCTGCGCCGTAGTTTTGTTGCGATCCCCGACCGGATCTTTGAAGACGAAGGCGTGCCGGAGCCTTTCGAGTTGCCTTTTTGGTCACAGGAACGCGCTGACGGGGGCATTTTGTTGCCTTTTGATCCGGTGGAGTTGGCTGTGGCATCCCAGCAGGGGTGGCTGGGGGTTGATGTGTCGGTGGAGGGCCCGCCGATCAATATTGTGGCGTTTGCGGTCGATGGGCGCCCTGAGCCAAAGCAGGTTCCGTTGGTGACGCGGCCGGTGGCTCCGGTTGATACCGGTTCTGAGGCTTTGGAGCCGGATTATGAGGATCTGTCGATTGATGCGGAGGCCGAGATGACCGCCCGCATGCGTGATACTGCTGCGAGGGCTAGCGACGTGGGCCGCACCCTGTTGTCGGGTATGAGTGATGCGGCGAAATCTGCGGCGCATTCGGCTCGCGAACGTTTGCGCCGCATCGACCGTTGCTGACGTCGCGGGGGTTAGCCGTGCAGGTGCCTGTCGCGTTCGTAGAATGCGATGGCTGCTGCGGTGGCGAGGTTGAGCGAGTCTGTGCCTTCCGCCATGGGGATCCGTGCGCGGGTGTGGGTGTAGTGCATGGTTCTTTCGCTCAAGCCTGGCCCTTCAGCGCCCACGAGTAGCGCTGCTTTCTCGACGCCTTGCAGAGCGGCCGCGATTGTCGGCGCCTGCGGGTCGGGCGTCAACGACACAGTGGTGAAGCCTGCCTCGTGCAGCTGCTGCATACTGTGGTGCCAGTTGCGTGTGCTTCCCTCGAAGAAAGCGAAGGGGAGTCGCAGAACGTGCCCCATGGATACCCGCACCACGCGGCGATACAGGGGGTCTGCGCAGCCGGCGCCAAACAGCACGGCGTCAACACCCATTCCTGCTGCATTACGGAAGATGGAGCCAATATTTTCTAGGTCGCCCACGCCTTCGAGCACCACCACCGTTCGTGCCCCGTCGATGGCTTGTGTCACCGACAGCGGCTCCGTACGCTGCGCTACGGCGACCAGCCCTCGGTGCATATCAAAACCGGCGACCTCGGCCAACAGTGCGCGGGATACCTCATAGATCTCGATCCCTAGGCTGTGTAAGTGCTGCACGCACGCGACCCGGGTGGATGCCGGATCCTCGGCGGCAATGCCATGTTCCTCGGCATATGCGTCGATGAAGCCGCGCAGCTTGGACCCAAAGCCCACGATTGCGCGCACCGGGTAGCGAGAGTCAATCAGCCGGCCAACCACCAGTGCACCCTCGGCGATAACCAGCCCCTTACCGTCGGGCAGATCGGGGCGGTGATCAGAATTGTTGAGATCCCGAAAATCGTCCAGACGGGGGTCATGGGGATCGTCGGGGCGTACAACTCCGTCGATCGCGTCAAAGCTAGCTGGCTGGGTGCTCATTAGATAGCGCTCATGATGGGATCGACTGCGAAGTACACGAGGAACAATGCAGAGATCAGCCACAACAGCCAGTGAACTTGCTTAGCTTTACCGGATGCCAGAGCCATCAGAACGTAGGCGATAAAACCGACGCCGATGCCGTTGGCGATCGAGTAGGTGAAAGGCATGACCACGATCATCAGGAAGGCGGGCAAGGCGATAGAGAAGGTGGAAAAGTCGATGTCTTTAATCTGCGCCATCATGAGGGCACCGACGACGACCAATACGGGTGCCGCAGCCTCAATCGGGACGATGGAATACAGCGGGGTGAGGAACATCGCGGCCAAAAACAGCACGCCGGTGACGACGTTCGCAAGACCCGTGCGTGCTCCGTCAGCAATACCCGCTGCGGAGTCAATGTAAACAGTGTTGGAGGAAGCAGACACGCCACCACCGATGATGGCGCCGGTGCCCTCAACTATCAGGGCGCGCTTCATGTCGGGAAGGTTGCCATCCTCATCAACCAAGCCGCCCTGCTTACCCAATGCTGTCATGGTACCCATGGCATCAAAGAAGTTCGCGAGCACAAGGGTGAACACCAAAAGGGAAGCGCTGAGCACACCAATGCGGCTGAAGGCACCCACCAGGTCAACCGCGCCGACAAGAGAAAGATCCGGCATACCACCAATGGAATCCGGCAGGGTCGGTACCGCAAGCGACCACCCAGTGGGGTTGGGCTTGCCATCAACAAAGGAAGGACCAGCGCCGGTGAGAGCCTCGACAATCATGCCAATCACGGTGGTCACAACGATGCCGATAAACAACCCGCCGCGGGTATTGCGAGCAACCAACACGCCACAGATGATCAAACCGCACACAAAAACAAAGGTCGGCCACGACGCGATGGAACCATTGATGCCTAGGCCGACGGGGACGGTGGTGCCCGCGGCGTCAGGAATACGACGGACGAAACCAGAATCAACCAGGCCGATCATCGCGATGAACAGGCCAATGCCCACACCCATTGCGGCTTTCAGCTCGCGGGGGATGGCATTGAAGACGGCGACACGGAAACCCGACACGGCCAGCAACACGATGATGATACCGTCGATGACTACCAGGCCCATGGCCTCTGGCCACGTCAGCCCCTCGGTGGCGACCAAGGTGACAGCCACAAGGGTGTTAATGCCCAGGCCGGTGGCGATGCCGAATGGGTAGCGCGCAAACAAACCAAAAAGGATGGTCATGGCGCCTGCGGCCAGTGCGGTCACCGCTGCAACGCGTGCTCCGCCAAGCGCCTGACCTGTGATGTCCTCGGTCGTTCCGAGGATGAGCGGGTTAAGAATGATGATGTAGGCCATCGCGAAGAAGGTGACGAGTCCGCCACGTACTTCGGTGCCTACAGTGGATCCACGTTCCGAGATGTGGAAGTAGCGATCAAGTGCTTGCTGCATGAACTCTCCGTTTGAAGGTGCCGGGGCGGGATTCGCCCTCAGTGAACTGGCACTTTAAAGAATCTCACTGAGGCCGCTCAATGGGCAAATACTGGCGCATAGTCCCACTCGCCCAGGGGTGCTTTAGGGTGTATTACGTGCCGCGCATTGTGTTGATCGACAACCAGGATTCTTTTTCGCATCTTTTAGCTGATGCGATTTTTCGAGCCGTCGGGATTCTTCCGCAGGTGGTTGCCCATGACGGCGAATTGCCTGCGAACGCCGACGTGTTTGTGCTCTCCCCCGGCCCCGGCCGACCAGAGGACGCGCGGTTGAGTATCGAGGCCGTGCGCAGCGGTGTGCCGTGCGTGGGGGTGTGTTTGGGGCATCAGGTGATTGCTATGGAAGCCGGTGCGACGGTAGGGCCCGCGCAGTTTCCCATGCATGGCCGTGTCAGCCAGGTGTCGCATTGCGGCACAGGAATGTTCGCGGGGTTGCCGCAGTCGATGGAGGTTGTGCGCTATCACTCCTTGGAGATCACAGATTTTAATGACGCCGCGTTGGAGGTTCTGGCCCGCGCGGACGACGGTTCGATCATGGCCTGCCGCCGGATGGATGCACCGCAGTGGGGTGTGCAGTTTCACCCGGAGTCCATTGCGACCGTGCAGGGCGTGGACCTTGTGCGTAATGCCCTGCTGTGTGCATTAGAGCCGTGGAAGTGGGCGCAGCGCTACCCGTATTTTGCGTGGTTTGAATTCGACGGATACACCCGCATCGCTGCCGGGAATGAGCGCTGGGAGGGGCCACTGGACACCGATGTCGCCCTGTATGGCGCCCTATCGTATGAGGCCACAGGCGGGGTGGATGGCAGTAGTGCCGCGCAGCTGCATACCAGGGACAACTCCGGTGCCGATAGTGCGCAGAGTATATGGTTTCACCCCGAGCATGAGCTGCATTGGGAGGGGGCCGTACCGGAAGAACTTTTAGGCGATGTTCCGCCAGCACCGCAGGCCAGTGCTATTTCTTTCCGTGACAGCCGCGAAGACTATCGCGAAGCTATTTCACGTTGTCGCCAGGCCATTGCCCGCGGTGATTCCTACGAGTTGTGCTTGACCACCGCTGCGTCATCAATCTTGCTTGAAGATGTTTCTGCGCTTGAGCTGTATGTGCGCCTACGCTCGCTGGTGCCGGCACCCATGCGCGGGATGTTAACGAGCCCCGAGGTGTCAATCATTTCAGCATCACCGGAGCGCTTCGTCCGCGTTCGCCCCGGGCAGGCAGCAACTGGGGGTGGGCGCACGATCTCGGCCCATCCGATCAAGGGAACACGTCCAGCCGGTTGCGACCCCGCGGAGCTGCTATCTAGCGAAAAGGATCGCGCCGAGAACCTGATGATCGTCGACCTGATGCGCAACGATCTCGCCCGCGTGTGCACCCCGGGAAGCGTCACGGTGGAGGAACTTTTTGGTATTTACGAGCTCCCCCAGGTCACTCAGATGATTTCGACTATTTCTGGTCACGTGCGACCGGAAGTCTCCGCCATCGACGCCGCGCTCGCTGCTTTCCCGGGCGGCTCGATGACGGGCGCACCAAAGCAGAAAACTATGGATCTTCTGCGGGAATACGAAGGGCACCCTCGCGGTTATTATTCCGGGGTGATGGGCTACATTGACTGTGACGACATTGACTTGTCCATGCTGATTCGCTGCGTCGTGCTACGTCAGCGGCGTCTGCACTACGGCGTGGGCGGTGCAATAACGTGGCTGAGCGACCCAGATGATGAATACGATGAGGTCCTTGTGAAGGCCCGGCCGTTGTTTGCGCTGCTGGGCCAACAGTATGTGCCGTAGGTAGTGCTGCGGTCGTCTGTGTCCACGCGGTGCCACTTGGTACCGGCCGGTGGTGTTGTACAGGTGTGCTTTATGCACGTTATTTCTGCGAGGTGCGTGGTTTGTGAGTTCCTTAGGGATGACCTCTTTCCGGATGGTTGATGGCAGGGTTCGTGGTTTGGATCTGCATCTTGAACGTTTGCGTACTTATTCGGCGCTCGAGTCGGTGCCGTGGACTACCGAGGTCGAGCAAGCAATCCTGGGTCGGCTGCGCTCTTTTGGCCCGGGCCCGTGCAATCCGAAGATCAGCTTGGAGGGCACCCAGTGGGTGGTGACGCATCGCCCGGACCGTGTGGTGGAGGATGCCGCGATTGTTCGTGTCCATCCTGTGCCGGATGAGCGCTACAATCCCACGGTCAAGGGCCCGGATATTTACATGTTAAGTGTGTTGATGCATCGTGCTCATGAGAAGGGCGCCACCGAGGGTATTTTGGGTTGTCCGGAGGCCCCGAGGGATCGGATCGTGGAATGTTTTTATTCCACTCCCCTGGCGTTTGATGCCGATGGTGTTGTGCATGTCTCGACGCATCCGCGGGCGTTGGCGTCGGTGACTGCCGGCTTAGTGTTGCCGCTGGTTGAGCGTTGGGGTTTCCGGGTGATTCGCCACGAGTTAGGTTTGCGCCCGCCGCACTTGATGCGTTCGCATGTGTGGTTATTGAATTCTTTTTCCGGGGTGCGTTCGGTGTCGCATTGGTTGGAATATGCCGCTATGGTGCCTGCTTCTTGCCCCGAGATCCCGGAGCATATTACTCGCGCCGCGGGAATTGATGACGCCGCGGGCCCTGCGGCCTGGGAACAATTGCGCGGCGTCGTCAATGATTATTTGTGGGCGCAGGCTCAGTCAGTGCATGATGTTTAAACGCTCGTGGCGGCGGCGCCAATGGGGTGCTGTGCCTGGGTTTTAGGCTTTATCGGAGCTGATTGACCAGGTGACAACGTAGGGGGTTTCTTCGCCTTGGTCGTCGTGGCCGATCATCAGGGAGGACACTTCGATGACCATTAGTTGGGCGTCGTCTTCGTGGGTGGGCAGGGTTATTTCCTGCTTTTCGTGCGAGCCGTAGTAGGACTGGTCGTTTTTGGCGGGGTTGTCGTAGATCTTCAGCAAGGCCCAGTCGTGGTCGTAAATGGCTTCGGGGAGGGTGAGGGTCACGTCGTCGCCGAAGCTCAGTTCTGTGAGTGGCTGCTCTTGGCATTCGACGCCTTGTTCGCACACGGAGTAGGGGGCTACCTCTTCTGTTGTGTCCCCTGTGGCGACGGTGATGTGGACGTCTTGCGGTTCCGGGTCGGCGGGTTTCCACCAGGTGCGGAAGCCTAGGAATGCGATGGTGACTACGACCACGGTGGCCAGCATGACCCCTATTTGGATGAGGGTGGTTTTTGTGTTGCGTTCGGGTGCTGGTTCGACGGTTGATGTGGTCGCGTCGTGTGTGGGCTCGCTCATGGGGGATTATTCTACGTTGACGAGGGCGACCTCGTACAGGTCTGGCCAGCGTTTGCCTGTCATGAATAGCCGTCCTGCGGTGCCTGCGTCGCTGTTGCGTTCGTGAGGGTTAGCTGTGGCGATGCCGTTGAGGACGTTGTTTGGGTCGGGTGTTGCGTTGTTGGGCAGGCCGGATGCGTCAATGTGCGCGGTGACGTGGCCGTCGTCCGGGTTGATTTCGTAGACGTCTGTGGTGAGGAAGCGGTTGGCTAGCACTCGGGGTGCGTTGTGGCCGTGGCGGTCGTAGGTGCAATCGAGTTCGTTGAGTTTGTCTATTTTTTCGCCCGTGTCTGGATTGATGACGTCGCGTGTGCCGATGACGTCAAAGGTGTGCGGGTCGCGCAACGTGAGGGTTGCGCTGCCGTCGGACATGACGAGGTAGTCCTCGTAGGCGCACAGTCCCCAGCCTTGGCCTCGGTAGGTGACGGTGTCTTGTGTTCTTAGGGTGTGGGGGTCGCGTTTGTAGGCTGTTCCGGCTTTCCAGGTGAGTTGCCATAGTGGTCCGGATGGTTGGGCGACGGTGATCCCTTCGCCGAATAGTTCGGGGTCGAGGACTTCTGAGGTGGCTGTTTCTGTGCCTTCGATGGTGGTGCGGTAGACCCGGCCTTCTCCCCACCATCCGGTGGAGACGAGGAGGTTGCCCGTGTTGTCGAATTCGAGGCCTTGGGTGAAGCTGTCGGCGTCGAAGGGGTAACGAGTGATGACCTCTGCCCGTAGCTGTTCTACGTGGTCGGGGTCGAGTTGTGTGCAGGCGGTGGCTAGTGGGAGCGCTGCTGCACAGGTGATGAGGAGTGCGCGCGCGTGTGCTCGGGTGTGCTGGTGTGCTGCCTGGCGCATGGCTCTATCATGCCTGAAGGGCGTGGGGTCTGGGTTGATTGCTGGTGGCAACCGTGGATAATGGACAGGTGCCTGATTCAACAACACCGCTGTGTGGCGATGCTGCCCGCGACGTTGCGCGCGCCGCGCTTCTTGAGCTCGATGAGGGGCCTGTTGGGCGTCATTTGGGGGTTCGACGCTTGGGGGAAAATCTGGCTTTGCATCGTTTCTCAGCGTCTGTTCCAGGCTATCCGGGATGGGAGTGGACGGCTGTGGTGGCCTGTGCCCCGGGCAGCGAGCACGTGACCATTAATGAGGTTGCTTTGCTGCCTGGCAATGAGGCGTTGAAGGCCCCGGAGTGGGTTCCTTATGAGGATCGTGTCCGCCCGGGAGATTTGGGGCCTAATGATCAGATGCCTCCGCGTCCGGACGATCCCCGACTTGAGCGCGGTGACGATGGTTACGCACTGAGTGAACAGGGGTTGTCTGCTGCGAAGGACCGCTGGCGCAAAGGCGAAACTGGTCCGAATTCGGATTTTGCTCGCGCGGCGAAGTTGTTCTGTAAGACCTGTGCTTTTTGTGTTCCCGCCGGGGAGGTCATTGGCGAAGGATTCGGTGTGTGCACCAATGAGTATTCTGCTGACGGCAGGGTTGTGCAGCTTGGGTTTGGTTGCGGTGCCCATTCGGATACGCCCCCGGCGGAGATCCTTGGCCAGGCGGAACACACTGCCTTTGATGATGAAAAGCCCATTCCCCTGGTCTAGAACCTGGGGCAATGGGCTGGGCTGGGCTGGGCTGGGGCTCGGTTGGATCCCGGCTGTTCCGGTTTTCGGGGGTTGCTTAGGCGTCGAGTTCGGTGGCGACGACGCGCAGGATCTCTGCGACCTGTCGGCCCACCTTTTTCTCCGGGTATCGACCGGCGGCGAGCCCCGGCTGCACCGTGGTTTCCAGGAGGGTGACTAAGTCTGCGACCATGCTCCCTAGCTGATCCGCACTGTACTTATGCACCTTGTGCTTGGGGGGATCGAGCACTTCCATGCGCAGGACCTGGGGGCCTTTGCGGCCGGCGACAAAGTCGAATTCGATCCTCTGCCCCGGGTAGAGGTCATCGATCCCCTCAGGCAGTACGGACTTGGGCAGGAAGCAGTCTTCTTCGCCGGGGTTGCTAACGAAACCGAAGCCGCGTTCGAGGTCGTACCACTTCACTTTGCCGATGGGCATGAGTTTCTCCTTTTTATCGTTTTCGCGTTCGTTGAGGGGTGAGCTATAACCTAACGCCCACTTTAACGCGCCGCAGGCTGCTATTGTTCCCTCGCGCGCACCGTGGCGTTGCACTGCGCGGGCGAGGGCGACACGAATCACACCACCTTTTTTAACGCACTTTTATCGCCCTGACCTGCCATTTCTAAAATTTGATAACAAATCTGCAAACTTTTTGTGCTTTTAGCGTGACTATTTCGTTATAAACGTCTAGGGTGGTCTGAGATATTCAAGCACTTCCTTCGAGAGGATTTTCATGGCTCGTCATGCAGCTAAAAACTCGTCCGTAGCGACCAAGCTCGCAGCTACCACCGTCGCGCTGGGCACCGCTGCTACCATCCTGGCCCCGAACGCCTCCGCAGCGCCCGATTCTGACTGGGACCGTCTGGCACAGTGCGAGGCCGGCGGCAACTGGCAGATCAACACTGGTAACGGCTACCACGGTGGCCTCCAGTTCTCCCCCTCCACCTGGCGTGCATACGGTGGCGGCCAGTTCGCCCCCTTCGCTTTCCAGGCAACCCGCGAACAACAGATCGCGATCGCTGAGAAGGTCCTGGCTGGCCAGGGCTGGGGCGCATGGCCGTCCTGCTCCGCTCGCCTGGGTCTGAGTTCCGCACCGACCCTCCGCGACGTCCAAGCAGCCCCCGCTGTTCAGGCTGTCGAGCGCGCCGTTGAGCGCGCAGTCGAAGCTTCCAGCGAGACCTCCTCCCTGCCGTCTGATGCACTGTTCAAGCAGCTGCAGGACGCATTCAACCGTGCAGGCATCCAGATGCCCGCGTTCATCACCAGCTACTACAACGCCAACCGTTCGGAGTTCAACAACTTCTACAACGCTAACCGCGGCACCATTGAGGCTCTGCTGGCTAACAACTAATCTGCACAACACAAACCCCCGGCCTGCTAGAAAGGCAGTGTCCGGGGGTTTTGCTTGTGCACTTGAAGTATTACTTATTGACCTTGGTGTAGGGGTGGACGTAACCCAGCTGGGATGCGGGGACGGGGAAGATGGTCTCGTCACCATAGGGGCTGGATGCACCAGCAACCTTGGAGACCAGCTCGGTTACGGGGTGACCGCCGCCGGCAACGTGTGTGGGCCAGCCCGGGTCTACGTAGGACTTCTTCTCAACATCAGCGCTTTTACTCATGTGCTCATTGTCGCAGATGCGGGCACTAACTGCAACGACTTCACCCCTACTGTGGGATAATTGTCTGCTATGAATCCCTGCCCTGCCAGCTTCTCCAGCGGTGTTCTCGATACTCTCGCACCGGCTGAAGGGCAGCTCGCTTCCTACGAACAGTGGCTGGCAACCTGTCCGCGCGAGGTCATCTGCGCTATCGTCGCCCACCAGCCCGAGCGCACAGTCTCCCAAGTGTCAACGTTTACACAACTCGCACGTTGCGTGGACAGGGCCTACCCGCCCACCTTGTCTTCGCTATCTGCCGCAATTGTTGAAGCCACGGAGCAACAGCGCCTCGATGGCCTCGAGCGTTCCGGAGCAAACACCCCGCGCACTTTTCAACTTGATGACGTCGCGGCGCTCATTGTCTCCAGGGCAGACGCGGCGTCATTGGGCGACAACTACCGGCCCAGTATGGCTGAACTCCGCAGTGCCTTCGTCGATCTGATAGTGGCGGGAATTGCGTGGGGCAATCCGCAGGCGTTTGTTCTCTCTCCCCATGTTCGGCATAGCAATCTCAACCGTTTGTCAGCACTGTGTGTGCTGGCGGATGTCTCTATTCCTGCGGCGGGCATTCCGCAGCTGCTCGAGGGTTTAAGCCCCGAGGAGCGCAGGGTGGTCACTACCCTGGCTACCAGTGGTGGCTATGGGTTCAGCCGCTCGTTGGATCTGGACGCGCACACCCCTGTTCCTTCGCTGCTTCGTCGTGGTGTTCTGGAGCTCGCTCCCCCGGTTGAGGGCCGAGTGCGCCTGCCCAACACCGTGCGAGCTTATGCCAACGGAGGTCACCTCGCCCCGCTGGTCTACCCCGGATACACTCCGCACGCAGGCGGCCCCACGCTTAAGCAGGTTGACGATGCGTGCGTCGCTGCAGCCCTGGAGGTCGTACGCGTGGCCTACGACGTGGTGACTATTATCGAGCAGCAGCCGGTCGAGCTGGTCGCATCCGAGCAGGTCGGCGTCCGTGCGGCTAACGCGTTGGCTAAAACCCTCGGTCTGGACTTTGAACAGCTTGCTGACATCATCGGTGTCCTGCAGGGCGCAGACCTCCTGACCGTCGGCGTGCCCCACCCCGAACCCGACTATGGACGGTTTTCCTTCCTTGCCGTCACGGAGTCTTCCCAGCAGTGGATCGATTCCGACCAAGCGGCTCGTTGGAGCTTGCTTGCACGAGGTTGGTTGGCGTCGGTGCTCTCCACGGCGTCATTAATGAAAACCGCGGAGGAGCAGCACCAGAAACCAAAACTCTTCGCCCCCGAGCACAGCGACCCCATCGTGGTGACAACCAAAAAGCTACTGATACGGGTGTTTAGGCACTGCCACCAACATGCGGAAACAGTCGTCACTTTGTCCCTTGACGACATTGTTGACGTCGCGTCAGTGCTGGCCCCAGGCGATGTTCCGAAGCACCCGCGTGACGCCTTCGGCAATGTACTGCGGGAGGCTTCGTGGCTGGGGCTGGTATCGCGCCACACCATCGACGGAGTGGAAATATATGCGGCCGGATCGCTGCTGCTTGAAGGCGTGGAGCGCGCAGCACAACTCTTCCCTGCGCCGGTGGATTACCTGATTGCTCAAGCCGACCACACCATTTTGGCGCCCGGCCCACTGGCACCGAATGTCCAACGCATGCTGCTCGCTTTTGCCGACACAGAATCCGCGGGTGTTGCGACCGTATTCCGCATCTCCCCGGAGTCCATTGCGCGCGGTCTGGAACGCGGCGTCAGCGTCCCGGAAATGAAAACATTGCTGGAGACTTATGTAGTGGGGGAACTTCCCCAGCCGCTTGTGTACGCTCTGGCCGATGCCGAACGCGCACACGGGGTGCTTCGTGTCGGGGCTGCAAGCTGTTTTTTGCGCTGCGAGGACCCGGAGATGCTGGCGCACGCAGCACAGGCCGTGCCCTCGGCTGAGCTACGGCTGCTTGCACCCACCGTGGCAATCAGTACGGTGGCGCCCACAATGCTGTTGGATCTGCTGCGTAATGCCGGTTTCTCCCCCGCCGCTGAGTCGCTAGACGGCGAGGTTGTTGACTTGAGTGTGCGGCGTTTCGAAATCTCCGACCGTCACACGGCTCGCCCCGCCGGACAGTTCAGTCCCCCGGCAACCATTGATGGCCAACACGCCCCGCTCGACCCTGCGATGGTGGATGCCGTTGTTCGCCGCATTGGTGTGGAAGACACCCCCCAGTGGCAGGCCGTATGCGACGCGGAAGGTCAGCAGCTGAGTGGGCGCGATGTCATCACCGTGGTTGCCGCGGCATCTCAAGCCAAGGTGCCCGTGCGCGTCGAATTCGAGCACAGTCGGGGCGGCCTGCAGGTGCTGCAGCTTGACACATGCCGTATTCTGAGCGGTGCATTAACCGGGGTTGATTCCCAGGGTCTTCCCCGTCGAGTCAGCATCGACCGGGTGGCGGGCATCCTCGTGCCGGCTGACAGCGATCTGAAGTTCTAAGGAGTGCGTTTTGTCCGGTGGCCCTTTGATCGTCCAATCCGATAAGACCGTGCTGTTGGAGGTCGATCACCCCCAAGCGGACGTTGCCCGCGCAGCACTTGCACCTTTTGCTGAGCTCGAGCGCGCACCCGAGCATGTGCACACCTACCGCATCACCCCGCTTGCGCTATGGAATGCGCGTGCCGCAGGCCATGACGCCGAACAGCTCGTGGACGTACTCGACCGATTCTCCCGCTTCCCTGTACCACAACCGCTTCTTATTGACGTCGCGGAAACCATGTCGCGCTACGGCAGGGTACGGTTACACAAACACCCAGCCCACGGGCTTATTTTGGAATCGGAAGAACCCGCAATCCTGGCGGAAGTCTCCCGTCAGAAAAAGATCGCCCCCATGTTGGGTGCGCGCATAGATGAGCACACCTACGTCGTCCACCCCAGCGAACGCGGCCGCCTCAAACAAGAACTACTCAAAGTCGGCTGGCCGGCAGAAGACCTCGCAGGCTACGTCGATGGTGAAGCCCACCCCATCGCCCTCGAAGAAGACGACTGGGAGCTACGCGACTACCAACGCTACGCCGCCGATAGTTTCTGGGAAGGTGGCTCTGGAGTAGTGGTCCTGCCCTGTGGTGCGGGTAAAACCATGGTGGGTGCCGCAGCGATGGCCCGGGCCCAAGCCACCACCCTCATCCTGGTCACCAACACCGTCGCGGGCCGACAGTGGCGCGACGAACTTATCAAACGCACCAGCCTCACCGCCGAAGAAATCGGCGAATACTCGGGCGAGAAAAAAGAAATCCGCCCCGTCACCATTGCCACCTACCAAGTCGTCACCCGCAAAACCAAAGGCGAGTACCGCGCACTCGAGCTCTTTGACTCCCGCGACTGGGGCCTCATCATCTACGACGAAGTGCACCTGCTACCCGCCCCTGTCTTCCGCATGACCAGCGACCTGCAATCCCGCCGTCGCCTAGGCCTCACCGCAACCCTCGTGCGCGAAGACGGACGCGAAGGCGACGTCTTCTCACTCATCGGCCCCAAACGCTACGACGCCCCCTGGAAGGACATCGAAGCCCAAGGGTTCATCGCCACCGCCGACTGCGTCGAAGTTCGCTGCACCATGGAGCCAGCAGAACGAATGCTCTACGCCACCGCAGAGCCAAAGGAACGCTACCGCCTCGCCGCCTGCAGCGAACAAAAATTCCCCGTCGTCACCCGCATCTTAAACCGGCACAAAGGGCAACCCACCCTGATCATCGGGGCCTACCTCGACCAACTCGAAGACATTGGCCGCCGCCTAGACGTCCCAGTGATCGAAGGCAAAACCCGTAACACCGTCCGAGAAAAACTCTTCGACCAATTTCGCAACGGCGACATCAACGTACTCGTCGTCTCCAAAGTCGCAAACTTCTCCATCGACCTACCCGAAGCAGCCGTCGCCATCCAAGTGTCCGGAACCTTCGGCTCCCGCCAAGAAGAAGCCCAACGCCTCGGCCGCTTGCTCCGCCCCAAATCCGACGGCGGCGAAGCCCACTTCTACTCCGTCGTCACCCGAGACTCCCTCGACGTCGACTACGCTGCCCACCGCCAACGCTTCCTCGCCGAACAAGGCTACGCCTACCGCATCGTCGATGCCGACGATCTCATCGGTCCCACCTAAACTATCTACTATGCACATCCCCGTAGACGCCGCCCACAACAAAATCCACAACGAATTCAACCGTGACGCCGGCCGCCTCAAACTCTCCGGCTACATCCTCACCGCTGTATTCATCGCCGCCGCGATCATCGTCTACTTCATCAGCGGCCTCACCCCCACCGGTCTACTATTCGCCGCATCCCTCCTAGTCGTCGCCGCCCTCATGCTCGGCTCCATGATCGCCGTCAGCCGCCGCATCGGCGACTCCCAAGACCTCTACGACACCTACCCACTAGCCCCCGCCATCGTCGCCGCCAAAGGCGACCACGACCTCACCCTCATGGCACTCGTCCGTATCAATGACGCCGCGGACCGTTACGCCCTCGCAGTACGCCCCATGAAAAGCCTCGGCCACCCCTGCGCACTCGGCGACCGCGTAGCAACAGTCGCCGTCCCAGGCCGCCGAAGCCGCCAAGGCACCCTAGAAGAAGTCTCCCCCATGCCCATCGACTGGGCCACCCCCGACACCACTGTGTGGAAGGAAGCAATCAAGAACATCCCGGGGCGCGAATGGAACCTCCTCGAAGCAAACAAAAACCGCTTCGAAGAAGTCCGCAGCACCCGATTCAACCTGCTGCCACTGTAGAATTACCCCATGAACGCCCACGCATCCGACCCCATCCACATCGTCGGATCCGGGCCCAACGCACTCACCGCAGCCGCCCTTACCTTCGGCACTGACGGAACACTGCCTGCCAGTGTACTCGCCCTCACTGCTTTCACCAACGACGCCGCCCAAGCCCTACTACGCGGCTGCGCGCTCCACGCCATCCGACCCCCAAATCTCCTCGTAACAGCCGGCATCAGCCTACTCTTCGCCGCAGTCGGACAATCCACAGGATGGCCAATCACACACAGAGGAAGCGGTGAAATGACCCACCGACTAGCCACCATCATCAAAACAACGGCGGCCACATCCACACCAACCACCCCATAACCGCACTCACACACGTACGCACCACAAACGAACCCGTACTACTAAACACCACCAGGCAAGTAGCCCAAAAAATAACCGGACACCCCGTACACACCATTCCCAAAAAACCCGGCATCTACAAAGTCGACTACTTGCTCAGCGAAGCCACCCCCTGGTGCACCAACCCAGAAACCAAAAAATCCGGCACAGTACACCTTGGCGGCACACCACAACAAATGATTACCGCCGAACAAACCATCCACCAAGGAAAATCCCCCACCACCCCTTCATCATGATCTGCCAACAAGACAACACCGACCCCACCCGTCGACCACATCCTGCACTCTTAATCGTTGCCCTAGCGCTGTGTGGGTTTGTTGGGTGTGTGTTCTCACTACACTCGCCTCACGGCCCATAATCGTTTCAGCCTCGCACCCACCAACCCACCTACCTACCATGCCCTGTAGTTAAGTGCGTGGGGTTGTGTGTTCTCACTACACTCACCCTCCCTACCGGTCGGGTTCATAATCGTTTCAGCCTCACACCCCACACACCCCACCCACAGACGACACCCACACACTCCACCACCCGAACAAAACCCCCAATCACGGCCACACAAAAAGAAGGGAAGACGCCACCGAACAAACGAGTGACGCCTTCCCAACAATCAAGACTGTATATAATTATTGTTTTTTGTTTTAGGCCGGCGGCGACCTACTCTCCCACACACTCCCGTGTGCAGTACCATCGGCGCAGGTGAGCTTAGCTTCCGGGTTCGGAAAGGGACCGGGCGTATCCTCACCGCCATCAACCACCGACACAACCAACACCCCACAAGGCGATGCTAGGTGTGCTGTTTCAGACACTGCATAGTGGACGCAAACATTCAATACATTCGAGCTAAACACCGTTGTAAGCAACCCCCCATCATCAACGGATGGGTGTTTTGGGTGTGTTCGGCGCATTAGTACCAGTCACCTCAACACGCATTACTACGCTTCCAGCTCTGGCCTATCAACCCCCTAGTCTAGAGGGCACCTGATTCATGAAACCTTATCTCGAAACAGGCTTCCCGCTTAGATGCTTTCAGCGGTTATCCCTTCCGTACGTAGCCAACCAGCCATGCCACGGGCGTGACAACTGGCACACTAGAGGTACGTCCGTCCCGGTCCTCTCGTACTAGGGACAGCCTTTCTCAAGTTTCTACGCGCGCGGCGGATAGAGACCGAACTGTCTCACGACGTTCTAAACCCAGCTCGCGTGCCGCTTTAATGGGCGAACAGCCCAACCCTTGGGACCTACTCCAGCCCCAGGATGCGACGAGCCGACATCGAGGTGCCAAACCATCCCGTCGATATGGACTCTTGGGGAAGATCAGCCTGTTATCCCCGGGGTACCTTTTATCCGTTGAGCGACACCGCTTCCACAAGCCAGTGCCGGATCACTAGTCCCTACTTTCGTACCTGCTCGACCTGTCAGTCTCACAGTCAAGCTCCCTTGTGCACTTACACTCACCACCTGATTGCCAACCAGGCTGAGGAAACCTTTGGGCGCCTCCGTTACTCTTTAGGAGGCAACCGCCCCAGTTAAACTACCCACCAGGCACTGTCCCTAACCCAGATCATGGGCCGAGGTTMAGATATCCAATACGACCAGAGTGGTATTTCAACAACGACTCCCACASAACTGGCGTCATGTGATCACAGTCTCCCACCTATCCTACACAAACCGAACCGAATATCAATACCAAGCTATAGTGAAGGTCCCGGGGTCTTTTCGTCCTGCCGCGCGTAACGAGCATCTTTACTCGTACTGCAATTTCGCCGGGCCTGTGGTTGAGACAGCAGGGAAGTCGTTACGCCATTCGTGCAGGTCGGAACTTACCCGACAAGGAATTTCGCTACCTTAGGATGGTTATAGTTACCACCGCCGTTTACTGGGGCTTAAATTCTCCGCTTCGCCACCAAAGTGACTAACAGGTCCTCTTAACCTTCCAGCACCGGGCAGGCGTCAGTCCATATACATCGACTTATCGTCTTCGCATGGACCTGTGTTTTTAGTAAACAGTCGCTTCCCTCTATTCTCTGCGACCACCACCAGCTCAAAACCAGTCTGTCACCAGCAGTGGTCCCCCTTCTCCCGAAGTTACGGGGGCATTTTGCCGAGTTCCTTAACCACAGTTCACCCGATCGCCTTAGTATTCTCTACCTGACCACCTGTGTCGGTTTGGGGTACGGGCCAGATGGAAACATCGCTAGATGCTTTTCTCGACAGCATAGGATCACCAACATCCCCCAACAAGGGGTACGCATCACGCCTCACCCACCATGCACAGCGGATTTACCTACCATGCGGGCTACACGCTTACACCACAATCCACTCAGTGGCTCGGCTACCTTCCTGTGTCACACCATCGCTTGGCTACTACCAGATCAGATCCCACGCATCCACACCAACAACAATCCAAAAGACTGCCATCAGGCTTCAGGGCGGTTAGTATCACTGATTCACCACGGGCGCTTCCATCCGGGTACCAGAATATCAACTGGTTGTCCATCGACTACGCCTGTCGGCCTCGCCTTAGGTCCCGACTCACCCTGGGAAGATTAGCTTAACCCAGGAACCCTTGGTCATCCGGCGGATGAGTTTTTCACTCATCATTCGCTACTCATGCCTGCATTCTCACTCGCACACACTCCACCACAACGATCACTCGGCGGCTTCACATTATGCACGACGCTCCCCTACCCACCCACACACAAAMRTRTGAGYGCCGCGGCTTCGGCGGTGTACTTGAGCCCCACTACATTGTCGGCGCAGAACCACTCGACCAGTGAGCTATTACGCACTCTTTCAAGGATGGCTGCTTCTAAGCCAACCTCCTGGTTGTCTTCGCGATCCCACATCCTTTTCCACTTAGTACACGCTTAGGGGCCTTAGCCGGCGATCTGGGCTGTTTCCCTCTCGACTACGAAGCTTATCCCCCGCAGTCTCACTGCCGTGCTCTCACTTACCGGCATTCGGAGTTTGGCTGATGTCGCTAAGATGTTGGTCCCGCTAAACCATCCAGTAGCTCTACCTCCGGCAAGAAACACACGACGCTGCACCTAAATGCATTTCGGGGAGAACCAGCTATCACGAAGTTTGATTGGCCTTTCACCCCTACCCACAACTCATCCCCTCAGTTTTCAACCTAAGTGGGTTCGCGCCTCCACAACCTCTTACAGCTGCTTCACACTGGCCATGGGTAGATCACTTCGCTTCGGGTCCAGGACATGCCACTCATTCACCCTCATTAGGATTCGGTTTCCCTACGGCTACCACACACGTGTTAACCTCGCGACATGCCGCTGACTCGCAGGCTCATTCTTCAAAAGGCACGCCATCACACCACACAAGGGCGCTCTGACGGATTGTAAGCACACGGTTTCAGGTACTATTTCACTCCCCTCCCGGGGTACTTTTCACCATTCCCTCACGGTACTCATCCGCTATCGGTCAACTTAAGTATTCAGGCTTACCGGGTGGTCCCGGCAGATTCACAGCAGATTCCACGAGCCCGCTGCTACTCGGGAAACACAACCATTACCACACACACACTTTCACCTACCGGGCTCTCACCGTCTACGGCGGGACATTCCAATCCACTTCACCTAGCATGCGCGACTATCACGTAACCAAGAACCGGCAGATCCTCGACGTTATGCTCCCACAACCCCACGCACGCAACCCCTGCCGGGTATCACACGCACGCAGTTTAGCCATCATCCACGTTCGCTCGCCACTACTAGCGGAATCACAATTGTTTTCTCTTCCTACGGGTACTGAGATGTTTCACTTCCCCGCGTAACCTCCACACCACCTATACACGTTCAGTGATGGGTAACCGCCCATAACGACAGCTGGGTTTCCCCATTCGGACACCCTCGGATCAACGCTCGTTTGACAGCTCCCCGAGGCCTATCGCGGCCTACCACGTCCTTCATCGGCTTAAGTTGCCAAGGCATCCACCGTGTGCCCTTACAACACACACAAAAAACACTTACAAGGCAAAATCAAAAAATAAAGATGCTCGCGTCCACTATACAGTTCTCAAACAACACACCCCACACACAATCACCAACCACCATCACGGCCAGCAACCCCACATGGAGCAAGAAACAACACGCCACACACAAAGCGACAAGTGCTGTTCCAGACACCCAACAATGCACCAACGCACCCTTTTCTYWAAGCAGTGTGAAACACCAAACAATTTCTTTCCATGCCTTACCGTCTGCTGCAACCCCACCACCACTTGGTGAGGGTGTGCATCCACCCAAAAACAATGCGTGTTCCACACAAAAAAYAATAAACTCCTTAGAAAGGAGGTGATCCAGCCGCACCTTCCGGTACGGCTACCTTGTTACGACTTAGTCCCAATCGCCGATCCCACCTTCGACAGCTCCCTCCACAAGGGTTAGGCCACTGGCTTCGGGTGTTACCAACTTTCGTGACTTGACGGGCGGTGTGTACAAGGCCCGGGAACGTATTCACCGCAGCGTTGCTGATCTGCGATTACTAGCGACTCCGACTTCATGGGGTCGAGTTGCAGACCCCAATCCGAACTGAGGCCGGCTTTCAGCGATTCGCTCACCCTCACAGGCTCGCAGCGCGTTGTACCGACCATTGTAGCATGTGTGAAGCCCTGGACATAAGGGGCATGATGATTTGACGTCATCCCCACCTTCCTCCGAGTTAACCCCGGCAGTCTCTCATGAGTCCCCACCAWAGTGTGCTGGCAACATAAGACAAGGGTTGCGCTCGTTGCGGGACTTAACCCAACATCTCACGACACGAGCTGACGACAACCATGCACCACCTGTATACAGACCACAAGGGAAACTACATCTCTGCAGCGATCCTGTATATGTCAAGCCCAGGTAAGGTTCTTCGCGTTGCATCGAATTAATCCACATGCTCCGCCGCTTGTGCGGGCCCCCGTCAATTCCTTTGAGTTTTAGCCTTGCGGCCGTACTCCCCAGGCGGGGCGCTTAATGCGTTAGCTACGGCACAGAAGACGTGGAAGTCCCCTACACCTAGCGCCCACCGTTTACGGCATGGACTACCAGGGTATCTAATCCTGTTCGCTCCCCATGCTTTCGCTCCTCAGCGTCAGTTACTGCCCAGAGACCTGCCTTCGCCATCGGTGTTCCTCCTGATATCTGCGCATTTCACCGCTACACCAGGAATTCCAGTCTCCCCTACAGCACTCAAGTTATGCCCGTATCGCCTGCACGCCCGGAGTTAAGCCCCGGAATTTCACAGACGACGCGACAAACCACCTACGAGCTCTTTACGCCCAGTAATTCCGGACAACGCTCGCACCCTACGTATTACCGCGGCTGCTGGCACGTAGTTAGCCGGTGCTTCTTATACAGGTACCGTCACAAAAGCTTCGTCCCTGTCGAAAGAGGTTTACAACCCGAAGGCCGTCATCCCTCACGCGGCGTCGCTGCATCAGGCTTCCGCCCATTGTGCAATATTCCCCACTGCTGCCTCCCGTAGGAGTCTGGGCCGTGTCTCAGTCCCAATGTGGCCGTACACCCTCTCAGGCCGGCTACCCGTCGACGCCTTGGTAGGCCATTACCCCACCAACAAGCTGATAGGCCGCGAGCTCATCCCCAACCGAAAAAACTTTCCACCATCACACACTAAAGGATGGTCCTATCCAGTATTAGACCCAGTTTCCCAGGCTTATCCCGAAGTTGAGGGCAGATCACTCACGTGTTACTCACCCGTTCGCCACTCGAGTACCCAAGCAAGCTTAGGCCTTTCCGTTCGACTTGCATGTGTTAAGCACGCCGCCAGCGTTCGTCCTGAGCCAGGATCAAACTCTCCATAAAAAATCAGCCCAAAAGCATCAAAAAAATGACAGAGCCAAAACCTAGCAACCAGTAAAAACTGGCAAAAAACACGATCATGGCGCATCCGACGAGGAAAAACCACCACAACCAAAACAGTTCATATTTACACAGCCAACCACACAAACACACACGTGCAAGCGCAAGCTGCTGGTACACACAAACAACAAACACCACAACACAACCACCACACAGTGACAGAAAAATGCCATGGCGCATGAAAAAAACACTTAAAAAAAGTACATTGGCACACTATTGAGTTCTCAAACAACACCACCACAACCACCAAACCGCACAAAACCGTGCAACCAGCTGCCGTAGCGACCCCGATAAATTTACACACCCCACACCAAACACACAAATCAGCAGTTCAAAGGATGTTTTTCGACATACATGCGGGCCAACATTAAAGCTTCACTTCACCCCTTTCCGACCTGTGCACGCGGGGCGGACCATCATGCAGGTGATTAAGCCCGCAAATAGCCCTTCACCAAGGCGTTAAGTTCCTCTCGCCAGGTATCCACAGAACCAAACGAGTCATGGAGAACACCATAAGAGAAAGAAAAAGACTGAGCGATATTCATCAGCACGGTTGCGATGACCCGAGGATCACCGGAACGCATCGCGACACTGCCGCCCTCATCAACCGCCTGAACATGACCGATAATCAGAGCAAGATACTGCTGCAAAATTCGCTGAGAATGCCCCAGACGGTCAAACACATAACTATTAAGCAAATCCGAGTCGTTACGCACAATAGAGCGCATCAAATCACTTGTACGGACTGCATCCGTACACTCCGTCAAATACGAAGCGACCTCATCAACATTGCGCGGCAAACTATCCACCAACATCAAAACGTTAACGACCTCATGCGTCAACAATGTCGTCGTCACATCTCGCACATTGGAATAACGCGAATACAACGTCGGCCTACTAACCCCCGCCAGCTTCGCAATAGACGTCATGCGGGTCTTACTAAGCCCATTTTCAATCACTAACTCCCGCGCAGCATTCAAAATAGACAAAGAGACGGGATCAGTATTGAGCTCAATAACCCCCTTCAACTGCGGGAAAACACCGATCGGAAAAGAAGACTCAAAGCCATCACGCTCAGCCGAAACCCACGTCGAAACCCCAGCCGACGCGACGTCATCACGGAAATCCATAGAGGAACGGTCCTCGGAACGTGAAGGCATATCTGATCAACTCCTGAGAAATCAGCCCTCCCAATCTAAGAAGGTGTCCCCAATGCTAACGACCTAAACAATCCAGAATGGAAACTAACACGTGCTTTCGGCCTATTCCGGGGGTGCCGCCTCCCAAGAGAACCCTAAATATTAGCTAAAAATTAGGTACACCCAATGCACAAACCACACCCAACTGCAGTAGAAATGGAAACCATGAGCACCGACAACACCAACGCACTCCAAATTCACACCCACCAAGCCGGCATCACAGCACTCGGCACCACCGACCATGCCTTCATCGAACTGAACCTGGTCGACAACAGTGCTGAAGCTGCACGCACAGCCGTCACAGCACTCGCTGATGCCATCAACCTTCCCACCACAGTCGGCGCAAACGTCGTCGTCGGCGTACGCCCCAGCCTCTGGGCACAAGTCGCCAACCCCAACGACGTCCCCGAAGGCGTACACGACTTCAACGCCCCCATCCGAGGCGAAGACGGCTACCAAATGCCCGCCACCCAAAAAGATGCCTGGATCTGGGTCGCATCCGCATCCCGCAGCCAAACCTTCAACGTCGCCCAACACATCACCAAACAACTCGCCGACAATTGGAAACTCAGCAGCGAAACCACCGGCTGGGTCTACGAATTCAACCGCGACCTCACCGGCTTCGAAGACGGCACCGAAAACCCGGGCGCACTCGAAGCCCCCGGTATCGTCGCAATCCCCAATGGTCAACCCGGCGCAGGATCCTCCGTACTCCTCTACCAACTGTGGAACCACCGCGCGAACAACTGGTACGGCCTCAGCACCGAAGATCAAGAAGACATCATCGGCCGCACCAAAGCCGACAGCGTAGAACTCGACGACGAAACCAAACCGGACTCCTCCCACGTCGCCCGCACCGTCGTCGAAGTAGATGGCGAAGAACTCGACGTCTACCGACGCAACTGCGCATACGGAGACGTACGACGCCATGGAACCGCATTTGTCGGATTCAGCTTCGACCAATGGCGCCTAGAAGAAATGCTCCGTCAAATGGCCGGAGTCAACGGGCCCCGCGACATGCTCACCCGCTTCACCGACGCCATCTCCGGGGCTTGGTACGTCTGTCCCTCCACCCAGGCACTGGCCAGCATGCTCCCCGAAGACGAGGAAGAAGACTAGCCACCACCTCCGATGCCCCCCGAACAGTTAGGCCATCAGGTTGCGCGGTGATATAAAAGCCTGGTGAATTCTTCCATCGCACCAAACACGGCCACCATCCAGGCCACAAGCAGTACAGCCGTCCACCCGGTCGATCAAATCCCACCGATGAAGCGGCTTGTCCCCCTAGCGTTTCAACACGTGCTCGCCATGTACGCAGGGGCAGTCGCCGTCCCGCTCGTCCTCGGCGGCGCAATGATTCAGGCAGGTCAGATGAAACCATCTGACCTGCCTTATTTGATTACGGCAGACCTCCTCGTCGCAGGCATCGCAACCTTCCTCCAGTGCGTCGGCTTCCTCTGTCTCGGCGCCCGCCTGCCCATCGTCCAAGGCTGCACCTTTACCGCCGTGCCTCCGATGATCATCATCGGCACCAACTACGGCCCCGCAGCGATCTACGGCTCTGTCCTCGCCTGTGGCCTATTCATGTTCCTCATGGCACCCATATTCGCCCGCATCCTATGGATGTTCCCACCACTAGTCACAGGATCATTCATCACCTGCGTCGGCCTCTCCCTCATCCCCGTGGCCGCCACCAACATCGCCGGTGGTCACGCCGAAGACGCCGGCAGCATCACCAACGTCAGCCTCGGCATCTTCACCCTCATCGTTGTCCTACTTGTCGAACGCTTCGCCCACGTCGCCATCGCCCGCGCATCCGTCCTCATCGGCCTCGCAGTTGGTACCATCGCCGCCGCATTCTTCGGCAAAGTCGACCTCTCCGGAGTATCCGACGAACGATGGATCGGCGTAGCCACCCCGTTCCACTTCGGAACCCCCGAATTCCCTATCTCCGCAGTCATCGCACTCATCCTCGTCGGCCTCGTCACACTCGTCGAAGCCACCGGTGACTTCCTCGCCGCCGGCGAAATCGTCGGCAAGAACGCCACCCCTCGACAAATCGCCGACGGCCTACGCGCCGACGGACTCTCCACCATGCTCGGCGGCGTATTCAACACATTCCCCTATACCGCATTCGCCCAGAACATCGGCCTGCTAGCCATGAGCCGCGTGCGCTCACGCTACGTCGTCGCCGGAGCCGGCGTCATCCTCATCGTTCTCGGCCTCATCCCCAAACTCGGCGCCATCATCGCCGCCATCCCCACCCCCGTGCTTGGCGGCGCAACCGGCGCACTATTCGGAATGATCGCGGCGTCAGGAATTAGAACACTGACCAAAGTGCACATGAACGAAAAGTCTGTGCTGATCATCGCAGTCTCCCTGACCATGGGCCTGCTGCCCGTCATGGACAACAGCTTGTTCTCGCAATTCCCCACATGGTTCGGCACCGTGTTCAACTCCGGCATCACCACCGCGGCATTCACCGCCATCACCCTCAACCTGCTGTTCTTCGGAACCAAACGCGTTCCCGAAAACGGCGGCACCGCCGAAGAAACCCCCACCACGGACGCCAACATCTACAAAACCGGCACCGACACCTCAATCAGCGCACAAGAACACTAACCACCATTACCCCCTGCACGATCCCCCACCGGACAGCCGAAAAGGTCATAGAGCAGGGAAAATAAGCCGCACGGACCCATCACACCGTGCGGCTTATGTTATTCCCATTACATCGTTTGCACTCTTCTGCACTGAAACATTAGAAAAATTTATCCATCTAAAGAATTACGAAACTACCGATCCGAACAGCCCATGGAACCCACCGATACGCTCCGCACACTCAGCAACAAAGCACTTAACACGTTGAGCAACCGCCGCACACACCTCGTCCCCATCGAACGCAGGCTACCGGACCCACAGATGCTCAAAGACTTCCTCCAGCTTGACCTGCCCCTGGGCGACCCGCGCACCCGACGACTCGAGCACGCAGCCTACATCTAGGACCTCCGCGCAATAGCCAAACGCCGCACCCCCAAAGGCCCCTTCGACTACGTCGACGGCGGCGCTGAACGCGAAATCTCCATAGCGCGCTCCCGCGAAGTATTCGACAACCTCGCCTTCCGACCCGGAGTCCTCCGCGACGTCGAAAACGTCAACCTCAGCACCACCCTCTGCGGCACAGAATCCGCCATGCCACTAGCCATCGCGCCTACCAGATTCACCCGCATGATGCACACCGAAGGTGAATGCGCCGGCGCCATCGCGGCACAACACGCAGGCATCCCCTTTAGCCTATCCACCATGGCGACCACCTCCATCGAGGAGGTCGCCGCCGCTGCCCCGAACGGCCGCCGCTGGTTTCAGCTCTACCTGTGGAAAACAAGCGCGACAAAGCACACGAATTAGTCAGACGTGCCCAGGACAGTGGCTACGACACCCTCATGGTCACGGTCGACACCGCCGTCGCCGGCTCACGCCACCGCGACATGCGCAACGGCATGACCTTTCCGCCCAAACTAACCTGGAAAAGCTTCGCCGACGCCTCCTACAAATTCGAATGGTGGAGCAACTTCCTCACCACCGAACCCCTCGCTGTCACCAACTTTGGAGAAGGAAGCCAATCATTCCAGGAAATCGGCACCATGTTCGACCCCACCCTCAACTTCGCCGACCTCGCCACCTACATCACACACTGGAACACAGTAAGACGCCAAGTAAAGCTCAAGGGCCTGACCCCGGCACAATACCGGGACCAGGCCCTACAGGAAGCCGCATAACGGCTACCATTGAACGCGTCCAAGTTTCGGGGCGCAGTTCACAATAACCCCCTGGGCAAACTCCACGACCTGGGCGGGGATACCCTCCTTGGCCAGGAGCACCTCACTCATCTCCACGACCTGCTGGTGATGGGGGATCATCATCTGGGCAAACATGATGTCCGCGTCGTTGTAATCGGCGGAGATCTCCCCATCGCCTCAGTCGTCGCCATGGTGGTCTCGATCGTCTCAGCGGTAGTCGTCGCAGTGCTGGTGGCCCAGGTGGTGGCGTCGGTGTTGCCTGACCCGGTGGCCTTACCGCAGGCGGCCAGCGCCAGGGTGGAGCCTTTCAGGGTCATATGGGGGCAGTGGAGAGAAGTGGTGGATCAGTGGACTGCGGTGGATGGCGGAGTAGGCGTGGTGTGTTCCTCCTTCGGACTGGTGGGAGCCAGGCGGGCCGGGTCCAGATCAATCCGGCGCAGCAGCTGAGCGTTAAGCGCCACCACGATGGTCGAGGCAGACATCAAGATCGCGCCCACGGCCGGGGACAGCACGAACCCGATCGAGGCGAGCACGCCGGCGGCCAGCGGCACGGCGAGGATGTTGTAGCCAGAGGCCCAGATGAGGTTCTGGATCATCTTGCGGTAGCTGGCCTGCGAGAGCTCAATCATCGACAGCACTGCACGCGGGTCATCACTGGCCAGGACCACTCCGGCGGATTCCATGGCCACATCCGTGCCGGCCCCGATGGCGATACCGACCTCGGCGCGGGTCAGAGCGGGGGCGTCGTTGACACCGTCGCCGACCATGGCCACGCTCAGGCCACGCTCCTGTAACTGGGTGACCTTGGTGTCCTTGTCCTGGGGCAGGACCTCGGCGAAGACCTCATCAATCCCCAGGTCCTGGCCAACCGCATGGGCCACCTGCTGCGCGTCACCGGTGATCATCGCGACCTTTACCCCGCGGTCCTGCAGGGCTTTCACAGCGGCGCGGGATTCGGGGCGGATCTTGTCCTCGACGGCCACCGCACCGATAATCTGACCGTCGCGGACAATATGGAGCACACCGGCCCCACGCCCGGTCCAGGCGCTGGTGGTGTCGGTGAGCTCGGCCGGGGTGGTGAGGTTGAACTCGCGCAGCATGTTCGGCCCGCCCACGAGGATCTCAGCGCCATCGACAGTGGCCCGGACCCCCCGGCCGGAGGCGGCGCTGAAACCAGTTGCACGGATTTGCCGACGGGAGGCCTCGGGATGGGCGGCCGCGGCCGCCACGATGGCGCGGGCCACGGGGTGCTCGCTGTCGGCCTCCGCGGCGGCGGCCAGGGCCAGCAGCTCGCCCTCGGTGACGCCGACAGCTGCCGCGACACCGGTGACCGCGTGCGCCCCCTCGGTCAGGGTGCCGGTTTTGTCGAAGAGCACCACGTCGATGGTGCGCATCCGCTCGAGCGCCATCCGGTCCTTGATAAGCACCCCGGATTTCGCGGCCCGCTCGCTGGAGATCGCAATGACCAGCGGAATCGCCAGGCCCAGGGCGTGCGGACAGGCGATGACCAGCACCGTGACCGTGCGCACCACGGCATCGTCCGGGCTGCCGATAATGGTCCACACCACCGCGGTGATCAGAGCGGAGATCAGCGCGAACCAGAACAACAACGCCGCCGCCCGATCCGCCAGGGCCTGGGCCCGGGAGGAGGACTCCTGGGCGTCGGCAACCATGCGTTGGATCCCGGCCAGGGCGGTGTCCCCGCCGGTAGCCTCCACCCGGATGCGGACGGTGTTGTCGGTGGCCACGGTACCGGCGACCACCTTGTCACCGGTGTCGCGGAAGACAGGACGGGATTCACCGGTGATCATCGCCTCATCGAATTCGGCGGCTCCCTCAACGATGGTTCCGTCGGCCGGCACCCGGGCACCGGCCCTCACCAGCACGACGTCGTCGACGACCAGCTCGGAGATGGCCACGGTGCGGGTGGTCCCGTCGATGACTTTCTCGGCCTCATCCGGCAGCAGGGCAGCCAGCGCGTCAAGCGCGGAGGACGCGGCCCCGAGAGCACGCATCTCCAGCCAGTGGCCCAGCAGCATGATGGTCACCAGCAGGGACAGCTCCCACCAGAAGTCCAGGTCAAAACCGCCCAGCCCCAGAGTGGTGACCCAGGAGGCGACAAACGCCACGGTGATGGCCATGGCGATCAGGAGCATCATCCCGGGTTGGCGGGATTTCAGTTCGTTCCATCCGCCCTTGAGGAAAGGCGTTCCGCCGTAGACGAAGATGATCGTGCCCAGCACCGGGGGGATCCAGGTGGATCCGGGGAATGCCGGGAGGTGGTAGCCGAGCAGGTGGGCGACCATGGGGCTGAAAATAACGACGGGAATGGACAGAATCAGCGACCACCAGAAGCGTTCCCGAAACATTGCGGTGCTGTGCCCGGCGTGTTCGCCGTGACCATGAACGTGGTGGTCATCGTCCAGGACGGAGTGCGGGTGGCCGTGGGGCATCGCGTGGCCGTGGGTGTCGGCATCTGCGTGGTGTTCGTGGCTGGCATGATCCGGGTGGTGGGTGTGGTCTGTTTCCTGAGCGGGGTGATCACCATGGTGATCGCCGGAATGGTGGGGAGTTCTCATGACGTTCCTTTCGCTCAACCCGGTCGGGGTCGAGATGATGGTTAAAATCGATCAGGATAAGACGGTGTAGCCGGTAGCCTCGATAGCCCGGCGAACCATCTCCGGAGGTACGTCACCGGTGACCGTGACGGTGGAAACACCACCAGCAGCGAGATCAACCTGGACGTCGTCGACCTGGGGGAGGGCCTGAAGGGCCTGGGTCACGCTTTTCGCGCAGTGCCCGCAGGTCAGGCCAGTGACCTGGTAGCTAGGGGAGGACCCTCCTGCTGACGAGTCGCTGGCGGCAGGGATGGAGACGGTGTCGGCACGTGAGGCAGGTCCGCAACAGCTGCAACCGTGGGAGGCCATCGGCAAGAGGCGGGGCGGGGAGGTGATCATGGGAAAGCTCCTACGGGTCGGTGGGATACGGTGATGCTACTCCCCAAATCTATACCCCCTAGGGGTACATTTTCATGAGGTGGAGGGCACGGCCCTCACGCGGGGCAGGGTGTGGTCACCGAGCAGCCTCCTCACTGTCGGGAGGGGACAGCGGGAGACGGAAAACCGGCACCAACGCTGACAGGCCGGGCTATCAGTTGATGCTCCGCGAGCTACCCAAGATCAAGCCTGCCTACGTCGCGGTGTGGAAGAACGACCGCCTTGCTCGCGACCGCGCCGAGCTGCTCCTCGTCAAGCAGGCGATCCGCTCCGTCGGAGCGCGTGTCCACTACATCGAAGGGATCTCCCCCACCTACTCGCCCGATTCTGTGCTTATGGAAGGGGTCGCAGATGCGTTCGCCGAGTACTACTCACTCCAGCTCTCAGCCAACATCCGACGAGGCCAGCGTATAACGCCGAGCGAGCACTCTCCAACGGCCACAAGATCTTCGGTTTCACTGTGGACCAGGACAAGCGCTACATCTCGGACCCGGAGACGGCTCCCATCGTCACGCAGATCTTCCACGATTACGCCTCGGGCGTGTCTATGCAGAAAATCTGTAACCAGCTGAACGCCCAGGGAATCCGTACAACGCGCGGATACAGGTTCACGCCGAAGAATCTCAACAAGATGCTCAAGAATCGCGCCTACATTGGTGAGTACGCCTATGGAGGGCACGTCCATGAGGACGGGATGCCTCGCCTCGTTGATGACCTCACGTTTAATGAAGTCCAACGCCGGTTCGCAATCAACAATCGTCGCGGGGCGAAAACCAAAGCAGAGCTCGCTGCTCAAGGCGAGAACGCACCCGACTACTGGCTCACAGGCAGGGCGTACTGCCTCACCTGTGGCGGGCCGATGGAGGGTGTCTCGGGCACCTCGAAGACCGGCACGACCTACAGGTACTACTACTGCCTCAATCAGCGCAAAAAGAAGTGCTCAGCCAAGACCGTTCGCAAGGATGAAATCGAGATACGGATTGAGGAGATCGTCGCCTCTTTCCGCGCAGACCCTGAGATGCTGGCCTCGCTCGCTGTTGATCTAGCCGATCATTACCAGCAGACCCACGGGCGTGGAGATGACATCCTCAAGGCATTGGAAGCTCGGCGCGCAGACGTGGAAAAGAAGCTCGCAAACTTCGTCAAGGCCATCTCCCAAGGCATCTTCAACGAGACCACCGCCGAAGCCATGCGCTCCCAGGAAGAGCAAAAGCATGAGCTTGACGCAGCGATCCAGGCCGAGCATGTGAAGGCCACGCTCTACGAGGACAAAGCCTCTATCGGCGCGTTCTACAAGCGCTTCGCCGAGGCCACCATTGACACACCCGAGACCCGCGACCAGCTCTTCGAGTACTTCGTAGACAAGGTATTCATCGGGCGCGAGCAGATCATCATCGCGTCCTATTTCCATGACAGTGCAGCGCCCATCGAGTTCGAGGACCTAGAAGAAGCGCTCACCAGCGGACACAGAGCGGGGGAAGTGCGAACCTACGCTCGAAAGCGAGTGTTCGACACTTTCCCCTCAGGTGGAGCTGCTGAGGGTTCAACCCCTACACGTTACGAACTGGTCTAATTCGTCCGACGGTTGAAAATTGGTCTCTACATGGTCTTCACGACCTGTAGAAATAAGGTAAACCGTACACTTAATAATAGACTGCGTTTAATGTTCGCAAGGGGGGAATCGAGAACGCCTCCAAGGAGAAAGGAAAGGGCGTTCTAGGCGGGGTGCCTGCCAGCAGCAAGGACTGGTGTGGGTGGGTGCTGTGTTGGCCGTGTTACACCATGAAGCACTGGCGCCACCAGGGTGGTGGCATGAGAAAACCCACCGGCTCGAGGTGAGCGGGTGGGCTAATAGGGCGGAGTTATCTGTGGGCGTTAGGCTGCCTCGATATTCGGCTTATTTGGGTCAATCAGCAGTGGCTCATCATCATAGAAGAAATCCCACCACGGCGTCGGGTATTTTACGGAGGGCCTAAAACGGCTAGGAATCCCGTCCATCTCGTAAGACATCAGACCCCAAGCGTACGGCGATTTTTCACACAGCCATTGATACAGCTGGTGTATATCGGTTATGAACCTTTCAACCGCACCTTCATACTGCTCGTCAGGAACTCCGAAGAACTGCTCAAGCCGACCTTGGATAGAAACTAGCTGGATGTCTCCCGTCCAAAACGGCTCACACATAACTTCAACATCAGTGTGTCCGTTGACAGAAGCGTAGGTTCGAAAGGGGAAAACGGTCCCATAGCGTCTGAAGTCCTGGAGTAAAGGGCAATGTAGCAACAAGTCGTAAAGGGCATCCTGCGGCAGATCTTCAATCCTGGCAGCGATCCGAAAATGCGATTCTTTAGTCATCCATCACTCCTTCCTTCGGTCCCTCGATCAGTAGATATTCAGTATACCGAAGGACGTCAGTATTTGCGCGCGCAGCAATTTGCGTGGCGTTCTCCCAGACAAGTTCCGGAGTTCCTTTATCAGCTCATAGTAGCCACTCGACGTCAGGTTCGGCGCATAAACAAAGCCAACTGCTGACTGCTGGGTCAGCTCTTGCACAAGGTTAGCAACTTTCCGCCCTCTGGCACTGGTCGTGAACTTCAGCTCGACTACTACAGCATCCACGATCAGATCCGGAGAAACCTCAGAGCCTATTTCCCTGGCCACTCGTTGTTTTTGCTCTGGTGACAGGTTGCTGCTCTCTGTCAGTACCTTGATCTCACGTGCACCTTGTCGAAACAGCTCAGCCACCAAGGGTTCCTCATAGGTTTTCCATTTATCGAAGGCCTGCTTGGTGATCTGTTTCTCCTTCTTGCGCTCAGCAAGGCGCTGCGAATAATCATCCAACGCCTCTAGCCCGCTCAAAACCTCATCCACGTAGCCCAGTTGCTCTAGCTGCTTGACGGTCGACTGCTCGAACCGGATGTTCTCCTCCGGCATAACATCGAGCCGGTAGCGAATAGCGTAATCACCACCCCAATGCTGAGTACCAGCTGGCCTCTCTTCGGGGATATCGATGTCCCACGGCGGTACAAATGCTCGTGGAATAAACCGAGCTGCTGCACGCTCCTCGTCGGTTGTCGCTGCGGCAATCGATTCTTCTGCTTCTTCAAGCTTTTCTTTTACCCAGTCGTCATACTCTCGCTTAGAGGTATCGTTTAGGCGTTTGATTTCCTTCTTTAAATCTTTGGATGCTGCTTCCCACAGCTCCTGTCGACGTTGCTCCCTATTCTCCTCACTAACCAAGCGCATGAAGTGCTTAATCTGGTCTTCCGTCTTTTCCTCACCATTACGACCGTCAACATAGGTGCCGGGTTGTTCCTTATTGCTCCGATCCCAGAGTTCCTTCAGTCGCTTGTATTCTTGCTCGCCTTCCCACGGCTTCCCCTTCACAACAAGCACGGCCTTGCAGTCGCAGTGCCGGTGATAGCGGCGACCATCCTTCGACTTCACTACTGTCTCTCGCTTGTACACCGGCCCACGAGATGCCAGCATCGCGCAGAACGCGCAGTTATCTTCGCCGACTAGCACCCGCGCCCAACCAAGGACCACTCCCCCATCCTGTCCTGCAAAGGAGTCGAAGTCTTCCTCGGTGACCTTGTACATGCGTCGGGTCTGCTCATTGGTCAAACCCGGCGCGGAATCGAAATCGGGTTGTGAGACGATCTTGCCTGTCTGTCTGTCTCTCACCATGTTGAGGTTGGCCGTGTCGTGCACTACCTGTCTACCGGCTGCTTTTGCATGGGTGACGGCCCCAGCGGTGATCTTGTCTACCACGGCTTTGCGTTGCTCTGGATTGCTGATGTCCACTGTGTGGATGCTCAGCTTCTCCAGGTAGGTCTTGGCTGCTTTGTCGTCGAGGTTCTCAATCTCCTCTGGCGTCCAGGCGTTGATGTGCTTGACGCCTAGTGCGTCGAGCAGCATGTCCACGGTGGCTTTCAGTCGGTACTTACGTGGGCGCGCTAACTGGATCGTGTAATTGGCTGCGATATCCGCGCTTAGGTTCTTTTCCATCTGTCGGATGTGGACCTCACGGGAGAACTTGCGGTTGTCGCTAATGACCCGGTGCAAGTCGACTGCTATCGGCCATAGAGAAGACACACCATCTAGTCCATGCTCATCGAGAATCGATTCCACGTGAGCGCGGATCCAGCGGGGCATGACCTCGTTTTCACGCTGCAGGCTGTACTTGTCCTCGGCCATGAGGTGCATCCTGTTCTAGCAACGCACCCTGCATGCCCCTATCCCAGGAACGCCGGTTGGTTGCTGATCGCGCGACAGCTCTAGGCCCCCCATCAGCCGCGACAAAATCACCGCTCTTGAAACCGGGAAGAAAAAATCTGTATCGCTAGTCGAGTGCCTGCTGCTAGCAGCAGCGCTCGACACGATCCCTCTTGCTCTGATCTATGGCACCGTTGAAAACGAGATCGAGGTCCTTCCTGGCGACCTGAGGACAACGGCAATGGCCTGGTACTTCTTCAACCGCCATCCTGGTGAAGCCGACCTCGTTGCCCTAATGAACGAGCTTCGGAAGGTCGAACTGGCGATCAACGTCGCAGAGTCTGGCGATAAAGAGGTTGGAAACTTAGCGGCTCAACTGGTCGGAACGGACGACCTCGATGAACTGCTGACTAAGCGCGACGCTATACGCAAGCAGCTGAACTGACATCCCCCAGCCATGTGCTAAGAAGCCGTCCGCGTCGCGGGCGGCTTTGCCCCCTACCCCCACGCGGGTCTAAAGCCCATCACGCCACCAATAAACTCACCCCAAAACAATTCCCGAGAAAGGAACCACCATGGCCGAACAACCCCACTACGTCGTCCTCCAAGTAGTTCTCAAAGAGAAGCTCATCACCAGCGGCTCCGCCAACCTCTCAGTCTTGGAGCAGACCATCAATGCGCAGGCAGAAAAGGGCTACCGACTGCACACCATCAGCACGGCATCCTCCGGCAGCAAGGGCCTACTGGGCGGCGACCGTATCCAGGCAACCCTCGTGTTTGAAAGCATCGAGCAGGCCTTGGGCTAGCCCCTCCTCGCCCCGGGTTTGTGGCCGTCCGCGTCGCGGGCGGCTTCTTTTATGCCCTAGCCCGGTGCGCTCACCCCGTCTTACCCCACAGTGCGGACGACTTACCCCACCCCCGGCTGGGCTGCGGTGTTGGAAAACGTAAGAAAACGTAGAAAAATAGGGAAACGTTTACTTTTCAGGGAGGTGCACCATGAGCGACTCAAACGTCACAGACCTAAACCAATGGCGCGAGGATCGAACCTCAAGCACCCGGTTTTTCACGACAGTATACGAAGTCGCCCCCACAGGCTCCCGCCCCCTCCTTGTTCGCGCAGACAACGGCTCGAAGTACTGGTGCAAACAGCTAAATAACAGCCAAGGGCCCGAGGTTGTGGTGAACGAACTCGTCACGAGCATCATCGGCGACGCAATCGGCGCACCGATCCCTAAGTGGACAATACTCCGCCCCTCGCCCACCTTGATCGGAAAGCGATTCAGGAACTCCCGCAACCCCAACGAGATGACTTGTGTTTTCGAAGAACCAGTGTTCGGCTCGCTAGTCGTTGATTTTCCTGGCATCCCGATGCATAGCAGCGTGTTCCAATTCGTTGATGATAATTCGAACCAGCGCCGCATTGCCCGCCTAATCGCGCTGATCTTGATCTGCAACGGCCAAGATGTGCAGTTCTCCTACGAGAAGGAAAACGACAATACGATATGGTGCTTCGACTTCGGTTTCTGGTTTGATTCTCACGAGAGCCCCTGGGGCTTAACGCCCCATGATGCCGCCTTCGGCAGGCCAGATCTGCCATCGCTCCATACCTGCATCTCAGAGAGATACTGGCACGAAGCCATTGATACACTCAACCAGTTGAACGCCACAGCCCTAATTGAGGACATCACGCACCATTTGCCGGAAGAATGGAAAATACCGGAAGCCCGTGTCGTCCAACTCGTGCGGTACGCAATCGAAAGACGTGATTACGCCAAGCAGGAGCTAAGTAGACTACAACAAGCTTATTTCTAGGAAGGAGGAAAGATGCTAATCAAGTACCGCGTTGTCACCGCACGTCCGTCTCCATGGTCGGTCACTTCGGTAGGCATCGGCATCATCGCAGAGGATCCAAGCACCCAGCAGATCCGCTCCCGTTTTCTCAACGGACACGCCTACCGCAGGCTTGAGGTTCTCGGAATCCAACCCTATGTTCATTCCATCGCGCAGGAGCTATCGCAAGCACTGAACAAAGCCCAGCCCTTGGCGACACAGCTCGGATTCTCCGAACCCGAATTAAGCGCCCCTGGATACCTTGCCGTTATCGAGAAGCATTGGAACGGCACCGTCCGAATATCACCTCCCAGCGTGATGGATGCCGATAGTGTTGATGCTTGCTTGGACATCCTCTTCGAAGACCTCATCGGGCTGTCGTCCAAGCCTCGCAAGCAGTCTCCGCGAGAGAAGCTGCGCGGTGAAGTGCGCCGAGCTTATCGGGGGATTCCTGCAGTTCTGGCGAAGCGCCCGCGCCTAAATATTGCTGGAATAGACCGGAGCTTCGACTTTGCTGTTCAGTCTGAGTACGGCGTCGAAGAGATCAGCCAGACTCAGATCTTCGGTACCGATGAAGACCTGGTACGAACAGCGGACGCCTTGACCCAGCGAATACAAGAGCTCCGAACGAATGGTGCAACATACATCCACAATGGCGAGCACCACACGATCGGCAATGACGTGGAAATTGCTGTATTTTTTACGATCCCCCACGCAGACCGCAATAAAGCGATGGAACTGGCCGATAGTTACTCCACGCGATGGGCTGACGAACGCACACGGGTAATCCCTGCACTGGCAATACCTGAGCATGCCCATCGGCTAGCAGAACGCATCGGGGCCTAGCCCGCGCGGAAGGAGGCGTTAACCCTGTCCAACACCTCCTCCGTGCGCTGCTCCGTCGCCCGCAGATAGATCTCCGTAATCGTCTTCAAATCCACCTGCCCCAACATCCGACCAATCGCAGGAATCGGCATACCCGCCTCCGCCAGCGTCGTAATCAACCACACCCGCCCATAATGCGGCGAAATCTTGCCCTCCACACCCGCACGCTTCTTGGCTGTGGCCAACCGACACCGGTAACTGGTGTCCATCACCACCTTGCCCAAGGCGGTCACGCAGATCTGCGCGTCGGCGGGTTTCGGCGCGAACTTCTCCAAGTGCTCTTTAATCATCGGAACGAACTCAGGGAACACCGGAACGTCGCGGACGCCGGCGTCCGTCTTCGGAGTTTCAAGGCGCACCATCCCACCACCGGCGTTGTCGCGGTAGGCACTGCCGCGCACATGCACCACAGCCTGGTCGCCAGTGACATCGATGTCCATGCGACGCAAGGCCAGGACCTCCCCGATACGCAGACCGTGGAAGAAGGTCAGAACACCGATAATGCGGTGCCGCGGCTCCAGCTCATCAACGATCGCTCGCATCGTCTCATAGGTCGGCAGTTCCTTGCGTTCCGACTTCGGGCGCTTAATGCCCAGCCGTGCAGCAGGATTAATCGGCAGCAACTCGCGTTCCACGGCAGCTTTCAGCGCGGTCGATAGACGGCGCAACGCCGAGTGGTTTTCTTGCTGGCGCCCATAGGTAGCCTCCAGAGCATCCCACCAACGCATAACCTGGCCACGCGTCAGACTCGCCAGCGGGAGGTGTTGAAAGTTCTTCGCAGCCCCAGGTGCTTTGAACACCCTGCGGTCCAGCGCCGCGCGATAGTTCTGCATCGTCGAAGGCTTCAACGCGCGTGACTGGATCTCCAGCCACTGCTGTAGCCACTGGCCGACGGTAATGTCCGCCATCTCCTCGAGTTCCTTCTGCGCGGCTCGCTGCTTCGGTGACGCCCACTCCCCTTTCTCCAGAAGGCGCTCCTCGGTGTTCAGCCACGCGCGGGCCTCGCCGTAGTCGTAGAAAGGATGCGGGCCGGAATGCTTGACCCCATCCGGGCCGACGTAGCGCGCGCGATAGCGCCCAGACGGTAGCTCGCTAATAGTTCCGAATGATCGACGGCGTGGCATGAACACTCCCCAAGGGTGGATGCAGGGCAGGAAGCCAGCCAAGAGAATGCACATTGCACAGTGTCCACGTGGTCTTGCGTGGTCCGAAACGTGGTCTCTACGTGGTCTCCAGGCTTTCCTACGTTTTCTCTATTTTCCTAACTTTACCTTTCAGAAACGCGCCGCAACCTGCGGAAAATAAAGAAAAATACCCCCCAACCTGCAAGAGGTCAGGGGGCATAAAGTGGAGCTGCCGAGAATCGAACTCGGGTCCTACGCCACCTCGCCAGGGCTTCTCCGTGCGCAGTTCGCACAGTATCTCTACTCGACCCTCCAGATCAGGCAAACATGTCTGGATGATAGGCCCAGTTGTCGGTAAAAATGTCCTTCCCCATCCCGTCAACACAACGAGGAAGTAAGTTCCCGTAATCGATGCCGAAGTCCAAGCCAGGAACAAACCTGGGTCCGACAGACACGCGGTCGCTAGCTCTTAATTAGGCAGCGAGGGCGTAGTCGCGCTGAGTGTTCTCGGCGCTTATAGGTTTGCTACGACGCTTACGGTGGTCTCTAGCCTGCACCGGCACGCTTCCCCTGGCTCACTGTACGCAGTCGAAACCAAAAATCAGCCCCATACAGCCGCGCCCCGAACGGGATAATGCTCGTCTTCCGAAGCGCAAGCACCGATCCTAGCAGCAACCCGCCCGCGACGCCACACCCCGCGACGTCATCAATGTTGACGAAACTAACCCTTGATGCCCTTGACGCGGCGGCCAAGCTCGCGGGTAATGTCGCGTTCCTCAGCCCTACGCTTCAAATCCTGACGCTTGTCATAATCCTGCTTACCAGCAGCCAAACCCAGCTCCACCTTCAGGCGACCGTCCACAAAGTACAACTTCAACGGAACCAAAGTCTTGTTCCCGTCGCGGACCTTACCCATCAGAGTGTCAATCTCTTTACGATGCAACAACAACTTACGCACACGACGCGGCTTATGGTTAGTCCACGAACCATGCGAATACTCATTGATGTAGAGGTTGCGCAGCCACACTTCCCCATCATCGATCGTGGCAAACGTGTCCACCAGGCTGACCTTGCCTTCGCGAAGCGCCTTGATTTCCGTACCCACCAAAACAATCCCGCACTCATAAGTGTCCAGGATGTTGTAGTTGTGACGCGCCTTACGGTTAGTCGCCACGACCGGATTCTGGGTGGGTTTCTTCTTCTTTGCCATAACGGTGGACGATTCTACTGTGCTTTACTTGCGCACGTAGAACCGCAGGGTGATCTGCGCAGTAATCGCCGCGAAGAATACGCCAACAATCGCGACAATCGGCGACACAACCCACAGGTCATTCGTAGTAACCGGCGCAATCAACTGACTGTCGTACAAACCCTTGAGGGCCTTATCAAGCAGCAGGGCCTTGCCGGCGAACAAACCGCCCACAGAGCACACCGCACCAACCAACGCCGCGATGACTGCCTCCACCACGAAGGGTGCCTGGGTGAACCAGCGGGAAGCACCCACCAGACGCATGATCGACATTTCTTCCCTGCGTGAGAACGCCGCGATCTGGACCATGTTCGCAATCAGGAAAATCGCCGCAATCGCCTGAATACCGGCGAGGATGAACGTCGCATTACGGACGGCGTCAAGGTTGTCGGTAGCGCCACGCAAATCGTCGACCTGATCAATCACATCAGACACCTGCGGCAGCTTACGCACAGGATCAAGAGAACTGGTGTCCAACGGATCCTTCATGCGGACATGGAAAGCGGCGGGAAAAGCGTCCTTCGACGTTGCCTCGACCAACTGAGGGTCAGTGTTCTGGAAGACGTCAACGAAGCGCTCGTAGGACTGTTCGCGGTTGCGGAACGTCACCGATTCCACCCCCTTACCCTCAGCGTCTTCGAGAAGTTTGCGTACTTCCGTGCACTCCTTGGACTTACAGTTGGGGTCCTCGGCAGAGGTCTTGTCGTCGAGCTGGATCATCACCTCGACGCGATCCAAATAGATTTCCTTCGTCCGCTCGGTCATGCCGGTGACCAGAAAACCGGTGGCGAGCAGAGCGAGAGAAATGGCAGTCGTGATGACGAGCGCGATCGTCATCGTCAGGTTTCGTCCGAGACCGTGAAGGGCCTCGCGCAGAATATATCCGAGTCGCATGGTGGCCTAATCCTTCTAGGTGTCTATCGGTCGAGTCCATAGACGCCGTGGGCGTCATCGCGGACGAGTGTTCCAAGGTTGAGCTCGATCACACGACGTCGCATCGCGTCCACCGCAGCGGCATTGTGAGTCGACATAACCACAGTGGTTCCAGCCTTGTTGATTCGGTTGAGCAACACCATGATTTCGCTGGACGTATCTGGATCCAGGTTGCCCGTGGGCTCATCGGCAAGCAGCACAAGAGGCTTGTTCACCGTTGCTCGCGCGATGGCCACACGTTGCTGCTCACCACCAGAGAGTTCGCCGGGCATGCGGTGAGCTTTTGATTCCAGGCCAACCATTTCGAGGGTTTCGGGGACCAGCTTCTCGATGGTCTGATTGTTCTTGCCGATCACTTCTAGCGCGAAGGCCACGTTGTCGTACACGTTCTTCTTCGGCAGCAATCGGAAGTCCTGGAAGACGTATCCAACGCGCTGGCGCAGCTTGTTAATTTGGGAGCCGCGCAGCTTGTTGACGTGGAAGTCCCCGAGGTGAATATCGCCGCTGGTGACGTTTTGTTCACGCAGCATGAGCTCGAGGAACGTGGACTTTCCACTACCTGACGGGCCGATGAGGAAGACGAAGTCTCCCTTGTCGATAGTCAGGCTGATATTGTCCAGCGCAGGGCGCGTGGATGTTTTGTACAGCTTAGTTACCTGGTCGAAGGTGATCACAAAAACCACAATAGTTTACTTTCACCCCATGCGAAACTTGAATGCGGCGGGGGCGTGAGCCAGGACACGGTTTGCTATGGTGTGCACCACGTTGACCACAGGTCGGCCCAACGCCGGCCACACCACGATTGGAAAGATATGGCCGACTCTGCAACACCCACCGCCGCCCGCACAGCGGGCGCCAAGCAATCAGAACAACAAGCCGGCCGCGCAGGCGGATTTCTCGGCGCCGTCGAACGCGCGGGTAATGTCCTCCCAGATCCCTGCTGGCTCTACGTCATTTTGATCCCCCTGGGTGCTACGGCTTTTAAAGCTGTGGGACGCTCCCCGGTTGTCGGCGCGATGGTTGCCTTCGCGGCGTCATCGGCTGGTTCCTGTTTTTCCTTGCCTGGTACGGACTAGGCCTTCCGCTGGGTATCGGCTAGCAGCATAAAGACTGGCTGGGGGCTAGTCTGCCTCTGCCATTCGCCAGCGGATACCGGCCTCCAGGAAGCCATCGATATCACCGTCGAGCACCTTGGAGGGATCCCCTACCTCGTAGTTCGTCCGAAGGTCTTTAACCATCTGGTAGGGGTGCAACACGTAGGAACGCATCTGGTTGCCCCACGATGCGTTGCCTCCAGCGCCAAGGGCGTCCAGCTCTGCGCGCTCCTCCTGACGCTTACGCTCAAGCAGCTTCGCCTGAAGCACCCGTAGCGCGGAAGCTTTGTTTTGGATCTGGGATTTTTCATTCTGACAGGTCACCACGATGCCCGTGGGGATATGAGTCAAGCGCACCGCAGAGTCCGTGGTGTTGACTGACTGACCGCCGGGCCCAGAAGAACGATAAACGTCAACGCGGATCTCGGAGTCGGGAATATCGATGTGGTCCGTCTGCTCAACGACAGGAAGTACTTCGACTTCTGCAAAAGAGGTCTGACGGCGCCCTTGATTGTCGAAGGGGCTGATGCGCACGAGGCGGTGGGCTCCCTGTTCGACCGACAACTGTCCGTACATGTATTCGCCGTGCACCACAAATGTCGCGGATTTGATGCCCGCTTCTTCGGCGTAGGACACGTCGTAAACCTCGACCTTGTGCCCTTTCTTTTCTGCCCACCGCACGTACATGCGCATGAGCATCTCCGCCCAGTCCGCGGCATCGACGCCACCGGCTCCGGAACGGATATTGATAACAGCTTCGCGAGCATCGTATTCCCCAGAGAGCATGGTGGTGACTTCGAGGGAATCGATAGCAGCGCGTAGCTCTTCGAGTTCGGCGTCAGCCAGCTCTGGCCCCTCGCCTTCCTCCTCTGCCAGTTCATACATAACCGGCAGGTCTTCGATGCGTTGACGCAGGTCAGCGAGCTTGCGGAGAGTGCCTTGTTTTTGGGACAGTGCGGAGGTCACCTGCTGCGCGGTCTCGGGATTGTCCCACAGGCTGGGGTCGGAGGCTTTGGCTTCGAGCTCTCGGACTTCCTCATCCAGGGTGGCGGGATCGAGGACCTTCTCGATGGTGGTGAGGGTCGCATCGAGGTTGGCGATGGCGGAGCTTACTTCGGGTTGCACAATCGCAAAGTCTAGCGCGCCTGGCACAATAGGGGTATGACTAAGGGCACTGCCGCGGCGAATCCTCCGAATATGGAGGAGATGATCGACGCTTTAACCAAGACGTTTGTCATTTCTCACGAGACTGATTCCGATGAGCATTTGGCTCAGGCGTTGGTCTTCAACGCTGGGCGTCTGGCGTGGCGCCTGCGTAGCTCTGTGGATTTAAAGGCCGAGCAGAAGACGAATGTTACTGACGTCGTGACGGTCGCTGACCGTGCTGCGGAGCGCTTCGTTGCAGGTGTCCTGGCGCAGCTTCGGCCTGAAGACGGTCTGCTGGGTGAAGAGGGGGCTTCCAGTGATTCTTCTTCTGGTCGCCGTTGGGTAATTGATCCGATCGATGGCACGTGGAATTTCACCTCGGGCAGTGATTATTTCTGCTCGGCGCTTGCTCTCGTAGAAGACGACAATCCTATCTTTGGGGCGGTGCATCGTCCGGCGATGGGATACACGTGGTTCGGCGGTCCGGGTCTTCCCACCACGAGGGATGGGCAACCCGTGCCTCGTTTGGACAAGGCTCCCATGAGTCAGTTGTGTTTGGGCACGTACCTGCACCCGACGCGTTTCGGAGAACCCGTGAAAAAGACGTGGGAGCAGGTGATTAGCAATTTCGGCACCGTCCGCATGTTGGGTAGTGCTTCGATCGATCTTGGGTCGGTTGCCGATGGCACTCTGGGGGCGTGGCTGCAGCACAGTGTAGCGGAGTGGGACTGGCAGCCGGGGCGTGCTCTAGTGGAGGGCGCCGGTGGTTCGACTGCTCGAGTGGGTAAATGGTGTATCGCTGGAAATAGCCAGGTTGTGAAAGAAATGGCGGAGGTTTTGAACAATGCCGACAGCATCTAGTAGCACTGGGGCATCCGGCGGCGCGTACGCTGCTGAGCTTGCGCTCGCGTTGAAGCTTGCTGACGTCGCGGATGCTGTGACGTTTCCAAGGTTTCAGGCCTCTGACCTGTCTGTCGACACAAAGCCAGACATGACTCCTGTGTCAGACGCGGACTTGGCCTGCGAGCGGGCATTGCGCACTGAGCTACAGCGGCTCTGCCCCGATGATGAGGTCCTCGGTGAGGAATTCGGCGGGACCGCGTCTTTTTCTGGCCGCCAGTGGGTGATTGACCCGATTGATGCGACGAAGAACTACGTTCGTGGAGTCCCGGTGTGGGCCACCCTCATCGCGCTCCTCGTTGATGGAAAGCCAGTCGTGGGTGTTGTATCGGCCCCTGCGTTGGGCCGCCGCTGGTGGGCGTCTGCGGGCGATGGCGCGTTCAGACAGGCGTTGGGTAAGCCCGCGGAGAAGATTTCTGTGTCTAAGGTTGCCCGCATCGAGGACGCTTCTGTGTCCTTTTCCTCCCTCGATGGGTGGCGCGACTGCGGCAAGCTCGATGCCTTCCTGCAGCTCAGCGACGTCACCTGGCGTTTGCGCGGTTTTGGTGACTTTTATTCTTACTGCTTGGTGGCTGAGGGCGCCGTTGATGTGGGGTTGGAGCCGGAGGTGTCCTTGTGGGACCTCGCTCCCCTAGCGATCCTCGTTGAGGAGGCCGGCGGCACCTTCACCAATGTCGCCGGCGCACCCGGACCCCATGGTGGTTCAGCTGTCGCGACTAACGGCGCCCTTCATGACGCCGTGTTGCGCACTCTGAACACTTAAAGGTGCGCTCGCAGTTGTGCCGCCGCTGTCCACATTCTGGACGACGGCGGCACATGCGGTACTACGCGTAACGAACGCGCTGCACCTGGCTACGCTGCGGGGGTGAATCCCGCGCCAATGCCTTGGCGGGCATCCAAGTCGGCGACCACTCGGTCGATGCGCGTGGACAAGGTCGGGGAGAACAGCGGACCTTGCCATGGGGTGGTGCAGGGCGCTCCGGGGATCAGCCCACCGGAGACCATGCCAACAACCTTGCTGCCCTGCAACAGCGGCGCACCAGAGTCACCATTCATGGCGCACAGCTGGGAAATGTTCAAGCCTTCTGCGTTGCTCAGACTGACCCCGTAGGTGGTGCCGGTTGCGACACCATGCTTGGCGACAACCTCGCCCGGCGCCAATGGGGCGCCGCCGACCTCAGAGACGTGCACGCCGTTGTAGGTGCCCGTGATCTTGGCGTTGTCGTCGAAGCGGATCAGCGCATAGTCCTTTTCCGGCACTCGGGCGACGATCTGCCCACTGGGCCCCAGGTTGTAGGAGTCAGCCGACAGGACTTTCTCCCCCACCTGGCCGCAGTGCGCAGCGGTCACGCCAACCTTGTTTCCCGCGGCGTCATAACCTGCGAAGGCGAGTGTGCAGAAACCCTTTTCGCCCACATAGATCGGGGTTCCGGGACCATAGAGGGAATAGCCTTGCGCTTCCGCGTCAAGGGATTCTTGCGGGATATCCGGGGCGTGGAACATGCTGCCCTCGACACGGTGAAGCACGGCGCCGGGCTTCATCGCCATCAGCTGTGCGTGGGGATCAGTAGTCCAGGTGTAGTCCGGCCCGTTAAGCTTCGCGGGCTCGGCGACCGGCAGCACCGGGGCCTGAATGCTGGGGGCCACAACCTGGGTGCCGAACTGCGCATTGAACTGTTCCGTTGCAGCCTTCAGCTGCGCATTAGCGTCCGCAACCTGCTGACCAACCTGCCGATTGATGTCGTTAAACAATGCGTCGACCGGGGTCGCCGTGAAGAAGTTACTGGGCAGGGCAGTTTCCACGACCGTGCCGGCAGCTACCGCGGCGTCAGTATTTACGACAGTGTTCGCGGTGTTGTTGGGAATAATTGGCGACGCCGCGTCGGCCGGGGCTTCATCGGCAAAGGCTGAGGTGGCGGGCAGGGACACGAGAAGGCAAGCCCCCAACACGGTGATGGCGGGGCGTAGAGAAAAGGACGGCATAGCACCCCATTGTGCCAGCGCATTAGGTGTGACAATCCTCGGCGCGCGGGCCACGAATGTCACGAAATGACAACAGGTCGGCGCAGCCTCGTGAGAGTGCGCCGACCTGTTGTTTTTGCCCAGACCCGGATGCTGTCGGTGCCGCACCGGGGCTACGTCGGGGCTAGTTGGGGGGGTGCTTCGGGGTTAGTCATCGATTTCAATGAGGCCCTGTCCGCCTTGAACCGCATCGCCCTCGGACACGTGGATAGCACCGACGGTGCCGGCCTTCGGCGCGGTAATTTCCGTTTCCATTTTCATGGCTTCCAGCACGAGCAGGACTTGACCTGCCTCAATGGCGTCGCCCTCTGCAACAAGCACCTTGGATACGGAGCCCGCAAGGGGGGCTGCGATAGCGTTTGCAGACACGCCCTGGACGGACGCGGTCGTCGGGGCTGCGGGAGTGTTGGTCGGGCTAGAGCCGAACACAATCGAACCGAGCTGGCGGGTCTCTTCCTCCACCTCGACGTCGACGGAGTAGGCAATACCGTTGACGGTCACCTTAAGTTTCATGGTTGTTCCTTAAACGTTTAGAGCTTGCGACTCAGGGTCTGCACAGCCTGACGGCCTTGTGCTGCCCACGTGCGGTGGCGGCTGAAGTGAACGGCTTTAACCTTGCCCTTGTTGCCTAGGTAGGCGGACACGGCAGCCGAAATAGCAAGGAGGACATCCTCCGGGATCTCTTGCTGGGAACGCTGCTTGAGCTCCTGCAGCTCAGACTCGACGACCGCGAGCCTGGCTTGCACAGCTTCAAGCTTTTCCAGTAATTGTGCATTGGTGATCTCTGACATGGCCATCGCTCCTTACACCGGGCCGAGTCCGTGCTTCTTGGCGGGACGCGAGACGCGCTTGTTCGCCAGAAGCTCCAGGGCCATCGCAATCTCGCGACGAGTATCCGCTGGGTCAATGATGTCGTCGACCAGTCCGCGAGAGGCGGCCATGAACGGAGTTGAGAAGGTCTCCTTGTACAGCTGGATTAGCTCGGCACGCTTAGCTTCCTTATCCTCCGCTGCTTCGATCTCCTTGCGGAAAACGACGTTGACGGCACCTTCGGCACCCATGACGGCGATCTCTGCGGTCGGCCATGCGAAGACCTTATCCGCGCCCAAGTCCTTCGAGCACATGGCTAGGTATGCGCCACCGTAAGACTTCCGCAGCACGACCGTGATCTTCGGAACGGAAGCAGCCGAGTACGCATAGAGCATCTTGGCGCCGTGTCGGATAATGCCGCCGTGTTCCTGGGTCACGCCCGGCATGAAACCGGGCACGTCGACGAGGGTGACCAGTGGGATGTTGAAGGCATTGCAGAAGCGGATGAACTCGCTGCCCTTGTCGGAAGAGTTGATATCCAATACACCGGACATCACGTTGGGCTGGTTGGCGATGACGCCGACCGTGCGGCCGACCACTCGGGCGAAACCGGTCACAATATTTGGTGCGAAGCCAGCCTTGACTTCGAGGAAGTCCCCGCGGTCGACGATGAGCGCGATGATTTCGCGGACATCGTAGCCCTTCTTGCCGTCGACCGGAACAATGTCACGCAATGCTGGGTCGGGCTCGACGATTTCTTCAGGATCGACGATCGGAGGTTCTTCAGTGTTGTTCTGCGGCAGGAAGCTCAACAGCTTCTGTGCAATGAGCACGGCCTGCTCATCGTCATCGGCGATGAAGTGGATGTTGCCGGCCTTCGCCATGTGGGCATCTGCTCCACCCAACTGCTCTGCGGTGACGTCCTCACCGGTCACAGACTTGATCACGCCGGGGCCAGTAATAAACATCTGAGCCTTGCGTGTTTGGATGATGAAGTCGGTCAACGCGGGGGAATATGCCGCGCCACCTGCGCAGGGGCCAGCGATGATAGACACCTGGGGCACCAGGCCGGACAGCAACACATTGTTGTAGAACACCTTGCCGTAACCAGAGAGGGAATCAATGCCCTCCTGCACGCGGGCTCCACCAGAATCGTTGATGAACACAAACGGCGTACCCGTGGTGGCAGAAGCCTGCATCATGGCGGCTACCTTGTTGGACTGGGTCTCACCCGCGGAGCCACCCATGACGGTAAAGTCCTGGGAAGCAATGTGCACGGGGCGACCAAACACAGCGCCGGAACCGGTGACCACACCATCGGCGGGAGCAACAGCCTTATCCATTCCGAAGTGGGTGGTGCGGTGCTTGGCGAACATTCCGGTTTCCTGGAAAGTACCGGCATCAACAAGCGCTTCGATGCGCTCTCGGGCTGTCATCTTCCCTTTTGAGCGTTGCTTATCGAGCTTCGCCTCACCACCGCCTAGCTCAACGTCGTGCTTCGCCTTGGCCAGAGCGTCGAGGCGCTCCTCCATTGTGGGTTCTGTAGTCATTTTTCGAACTCCTAGGGGGTTATACGGTGCCGGACTAGGCCGGCTCCACCTTGACGGTCTGGGAACGGCCACCAACGGTGACCTTGTACTGGATCGGCTCGCGCACCGCATTCGCTGCACCCGACGCGGCGTCCTGCTCACGCTTCAACTGTTCGGCAGTCTTGCCGACGTTCTTCGGGCCCTCACTGCGGGTCTTGAAGAATCCCGGCGCGACACCCGGGAACAATGCATTGGTGAGCACGTCTTCGTCGCTACCGTCGAAGCCTTCCAACCCCTCGGCCTCGGTGCGCAACTGATCCCACTCCGGGTCGAGCAAGTCCGCAGGGCGGCACGTGATCGGCTGCTTCTTGGTCTGCTCTTCAGCTTGCTTGATCAGCTCAGGGTCGCGCTCGCCGATGCACTCGCCGTAGTAACCGAGCATGAGGTCGGCAAACTCGGCGGTCATCACCTTGTAGCGTCCCATCAGCACGTTGAACACAGCCTGGGTGCCAACGATCTGGGAGGAGGGCGTCACCAGCGGCGGGTAACCGGCGTCCTTACGAACACGCGGCACCTCCTGCATGACCTCGTCGATACGGTCGCCCGCCCCCTGGGCCTTCAGCTGGGATTCCATGTTGGACAACATGCCGCCGGGGATCTGGGAGAGGAAGATGTTGGTGTCCACCAAGGTGGCGGACTCGAACTCCTCGTACTTCGGGCGAACCTGCTTGAAGTGATCGCGGATGTTGATCAGCCGCTCCATATCCAGATCGGTGGTGTAGCCGGTACCCTCCAGCATTTCCACCAAGGATTCAGTCGGGTTGTGCCCCGGCCCCAAAGACATCGAGGAAATCGCGGAGTCAACTACGTCCGCGCCTGCCTCAATAGCCTTCATCAAGGTCACCAAGGTCACGCCAGTGGTCGAGTGGCAGTGCACATTGATCTGCGTGTCCTCGCCATAGGTTTCCTTGATTCCGCGGATGATGTCGTATGCAGGCTGCGGCTTAAGCAGGGCAGCCATGTCCTTCAGGGCAATAGAATCTGCACCCATGTCCAACAGGCGCCCTGCCTGCTTGATGTATCCCTCGACGTCATGAAGCGGTGAGGTGGTGTAGCAGATGGTACCTTGCGCGTGCTTGCCGACGTTCTTGACCGCAGCCATAGCGTGCTCGAGGTTACGGGGGTCATTCAGTGCGTCGAATACACGGAAAACGTCCATGCCGTTCTCCGCGGACTTCTCGACGAACTTATCAACCACCATGTCCTCGTAGTGGCGGTAACCCAAAAGGTTCTGGCCACGCAGCAGCATCTGCAGGCGAGAATTCGGCATCAGCTTGCGGAAAGTGCGCAGGCGCTCCCACGGGTCCTCGTTGAGGAAGCGGATGCAGGCGTCAAAGGTGGCGCCACCCCAGCACTCGACACTCCAGAAACCAGCCTTGTCGAGGTCCTCACAGGCCCCAACCATGTCCTCCATGGCCATGCGAGTAGCCATGAGCGACTGGTGAGCGTCGCGCAGGGCGACTTCCGTGACACCAATCTTTCGTGATGTGTTCGGTTTATCCGATGTTTGCGGGCTCATACTCTCAAAAGTAGACCTTCCTCCCACACGATGGAGTGTGACGATTTAGATCACTTTTTAGGTACACAGTCCGAACGGACAGAATTTCCCACACCCCAATGAGGGGCAGCGCCACACCCGCCGCCCGTTCGGGCAAAAGTCCACATCATCGAGGTGTTTAGGCAACACTGTTCAACCGGCGGGGTTAACGATGGGGGTAGATCACGTAATCACGCCGCGCCCGGCATCAGTGGCAAACCACACACCAGTGCCAGGCGCCCCTTACCGAGATGCTTACAAGGCCCTCACTTCGGAATCAATCAAGGCATCGGAATCGTCGTCAAAAGCACTCTTGAGCCCCCGCACCAACCCCTGCCGAATATCAGCAGACAACACGGGGCCATTGAGCAGCGACCACACCGTAGCCAGGAACGCTCTGCGGTGCTCATCATTGGGCAAAGTCGCAGCCCCTTCCAATCATCAGGCTACTCACCCCGCGGTGCCGGCAGCGCTTCGGCACAGCGCATAGGTAGTCACCGCGGCGTCAGCAAGAAGAAGCTTGCCTTCCCCGGAACTAACATAAGCGTTCAAACTCTCGGCCAAAGCTGCCAGGAGGACCTCTACATCTGAAGATCCATTGTGGAGCAGGAAGCCTTCGCAAAGCCTTGGGGCGTATCCAGGTTGGCCTGCGCAAGATCGGGGTGAACAAGCTGGGTCAGAGCTTTGTGGCGCTGGCGCCAGCCGAGAGTATCGCGACTGTGCATGTCACTACGGTAAAGGGTGCTAGCCAAACACACCCTAAACAGTCCATCAAACACCCCCACCACAGGGTAGGACACCCTCTACTTCTGTGTGGAGTGTTCGCGAACCCTACCCCACTCCGACCGATACCCGAGCAGGTTTCAACTGCCAATTTGCCACAGAAGGATGCGGTGTTGTAGAGTTCTTCTCTGTTGCCAATCGGTACATCCGGTTAGCACAACAACGTGGTGAATAACGTGGCACCCGACGCGGGGTGGAGCAGCTCGGTAGCTCGCTGGGCTCATAACCCAGAGGTCGTAGGTTCGAATCCTGCCCCCGCTACTAAATTAGAACCCTCGGTTCGTGAAAACGAATCGGGGGTTTCTTGCATTGCATCGACCTTCTTGGGGAGAAGGTCGACTACGTCTACTCCAAAGAAATCGGCGACCGCATAGAGCTCCTCGACCGACCAAGCAGTTTGGCCATAGATCTTGCGACTAACGCCTGGACCTGTGATGCCAAGTTCTTCGCCGAGAGCTTTCTTGGTTACGCGGTTCAAGAAAAGTAGTTCATTCACCTTTGCGCCGATCGCCTCATTGAGTAACATCGGCTTGAGGGGTGTCAGCAGAATCTCGCCCGCCAGCGTGAGACCATCGGGCTGGTAGACCGAGAGTTCGTCGACGAGCTCTCAGCGCGTAGCCGAGCCACGCGCCCTGGACTTGAAGCCTGCATCGCGTACCTGCGAGACGGTGACACTCTCAAAGTGGCATCGATTGACCGCCTCGCGCGCTCACTAGTTGATCTTCGTGGATTGATCGACGAGATCACCGGCAAAGGAGCAGCCGTCGAATTCTTGAGCGAGGGACTGACTTTTTCTCCAGGCGTCTCGGACCCCCGGTCTACCCTGCTGTTGGGAGTGCTTGGATCCTTCGCTGAATTCGAGCGGGCTATATTCCGTGAGCGCCAGGCCGAGGGTATCGCCCTGGCAAAAAAGGCCGGGAAATACAAGGGCCGACAACGGGTACTCACCCGCGAACAGGCTGACTCAATTCGTGAGCGAGCAAGAGCCGGCGCCAGGCCGACCAAATTAGCAAAGGAATACGGCGTAAGCCGCAGTACCGTTTACCGTGCACTAGCGAGGGAGGAGAACTCATGACTTTCTTGAATATCCTGGGATACCTATTCTGGCCGGGTGCAGCGGGCATCCTCATTACCAAGGTGCGCGAGACCGGCATCATCGCCGGTCTTGTCCGCAGCGTTCTCCCGATTGTTGGTTTGGCAATTTCGCTAGTGGCCATTGGTGCTCTCGGCGGAGTGCTCGCTGGCACAGCCCGCCAATTTGTGGACGAACAGGAAGCCCAGCCAACCTCGGCGAATCTAGTGAACTCACCGCAAGAGGCGCTTAACCAGATGCTTTCCGATGTGAACTCCCCCGAGGGCTACGAGGGATACTAGATCACTTGGTGACGTGGCATGGGGCAGGAACAACAGCGTTCCTGCCCCACTCTCTTATGCGTTTTGAGTCATTCGAGCATAGTTCTCGAACAGCAGTTCTTGCCGTTGCCGCTCAGTCGTCAATTTACGCCGCGCGCCCATTGCCTTGTCGACCTCCTTGTCTAGGGCATCGTATGCATTAATTAGCGCAGGGTCCATTGCGAATGGATTATAGTGCTCTGCAAGCGAGCGTTCGGGATGCAGGTCTCGCGCCGCCAAGACTTTCTTGCCAGCGTCAATGATTCGCTGGCGAACTGGTTGGTCCAATTCGGGCAAGGCAAAATTATTCCACGTAATAGTGCTTGAGAAACTTACATCCGACTTCAACCGCCCACCGACGGTCTTCATCCAGGTGATAAACATTGACGAAGACGCAACCGCAAACAAAAAGCCATCCGGGTCAACAGCACCATACACCTTGTTCGAAATAACGACTCCTGGATCTAGCTCGGCAACCGGCAGGTATCGACGGTTTGACGAGCTTACCTCCGGCAAACCAACGATGGGCTGATCTGATATAAGTCCAATCTGACGGAATAGGTGATGGTGCGGATATTCGCGTGTCGTTTTTGCCTTCGACTTTGCCCTCTCGGCCCGAACTCCGGCGATTCTCTCCCTCAATAACGCAGACTTGGAAAGATCTCTCGGTTCAACGTCTACCAGCCAAAGACACCATCGATCCTTTCCGTTTATCAATTCGTCGGAGCCGATGTAAGGACGGACATATTTTGCTGCAATTGGATCCTTGAGAACTTCCGCATACTCAGATTCTCGCACCACCAAGTACCCGCCATCAGATGCTTTCGATCCGTAGTTGACTTCTGGCAGAGAAGCCGAGAGAGGAACCGACCGTTTGGAGACAAGAACATTCGGGCCGTCAACAAGGTATGCATTTATTGCCCGTTCCACCGAAATTTCAGTGGGGTCGCCCTTGATGTCGGTGTAGTCCCAAAGTCGTGGACGTGGACTATAGAGTCGGTCAAATCCCACAATGACGCAATGTACTGCAGCTTTACCCGGCGCTTCTGAATCCCATGAGAATGTTCTGTGAGCGAACCGAATTCTCCAGCCAGCAGCAAAGATAGGGCCGAAAAGTCGTGCTGGTCAGTCCATAGAGCCGTATAGGGTTCATCTTCGGAGACACCGCGCACGTGCCAAACGATGTCGAGGTTGTCGATGCCAGACTGAACGATGTCAGAAACGAACGCGTGATGGGATTTCTCGGAAGAGACAACCGCGAACACGATGTCTGCGGCAAAGGAGTTGATGCACTTGGTGAACTGAGGCAGAGATTCGGCATCACCAGCATCCATTCGCAGCACAGGACCTAGGGACATAGTGTTGGTTTCTACCTGACGCAGGAGTAGGAAGATTGCAGAATTGGCGGGGTGAAACCCCAGGATGGCGGGGATTTCGGCGATCAGACGGGCAGGGGACGCGAGCGAAGTAGAGCTGGGCATGACAGGGCCTTTCGACACAGTGACGGATGGTTCAGTCATCTGTCCGAAGCGGCTATGCCGCGAAGATTAGGACGCCCCCCTATGCCGACTTAGCACCCTGGAGATGGTCGCACGTGAGACCCCAAAAGCCTTAGCCACTGAGCTGATCGTGTCGCCTGATTCGACGAGCTTCACGGCCTTGGACTCCTGATCAGGGGTCAACTTCGGCTTCCGGCCGCCAACGCGCCCGTTGGCTCGTGCGTGCGCCACACCCTCCTTGGTGCGTTGGATCAGGAGATCACGCTCCCACTCAGCCAGGGCCGCCATCACGTTGATGATGACCTTGTCTGCAGGTCGGCCAGTGTCTAGCGCTGGCTCCAGGACGCGCACATTGATGTCGCGCTCCGCCAGATCAGCGATAGTGGTGACGACTTCGACGAGACTACGGCCAAGACGATCAAGCCTGGTCACGACGAGGGTGTCATTGGGACGCATGTAGTTCAAGGCATCATCAAGGCCTGGCCGCGACCACTTAGTGCCAGAGATCACGTCCTGGTAAATGCGGTTCGGGTCGCAGCCTGCATCGACGAGGGCGTCACGCTGAGTGTCGAGAGACTCAGTTTGGCGGGCCGTGGACACACGACAATAGCCGATCAACATGCTTACTCACCTGCCAGCTCTTCCTCGGCTACCGTGAGGTAAGCAGGCAGCACGCCATCGATGATGTAGGTGCGCAGGAGCTTGTCCAGCATTGCACGAACCTTGAACTTCGACACTGGTGCGCCGGTGACCTCGGTGAAGTAGGCGGTAGCCAAGTCGAGGTCAATGGATGCCTTGAGGTCATCGAAACGCCCGTACTCGTTGATGGTTGCTGCCGTAACACGGCTGTCGAGTATTCGGCGCAATAGTCCCGTATCTAGCCCCAGTCGCTCATGAAGGCGTGCCAGCTGCCGGTCACGCTCGGTGATGCGGTACTCGTTGATGTAGTCCTGCACTGTCTTGCCCGGTTGCAGGGCCACGTCGCCTGCCTGGAGATCATGCAGCCAACGGTTAGCGTAGCGCTGGTCGTCTTGGCTCAGGCGGGCGAAACTATCATGTAGCTGCTCCAGCAGATCATCGAGCATGTGCTCTGCCACGCCGTCCTGGAGTGCCTTGAGGTACTTCTCAAACTTGCTGTTGAGGTACTCGGCATCGATGCGGTCGGTGTCGATGTGTGTAATGTGCACGTCAATATCGAAGGGCGCGTCATCTGTCCCACCGGGCGGGTCAGTTGGATCGCCTCCCTCTTTGCCAAGTTCCTTGTAACGGGTGAGCAATGTGGTGAAGACGTCCTCGGTGAGCGTTACCACGATAGGCTCAGGGAGTGCATCGAAGTAGTAGGTGTCCTTCTCCCAGGTAAAGCCCTGCACCTGTGCTGCCTGGAGTTCGCGGTACATCCGATTGAAGGTCTTGGCGAACTCACCCTGGTCAGCCTCAGAATCGGGTAGCTTCGAGAAGTCAGTCTGGCCGGTCGCCGGGTCAGTGAACAGGGCTGTAATGATGTCAAAACATTCGTTGATGGCCTTAAGGTGCTCGTCGAGGTGGTCCACGAACAGGCCGAAGGGCTTGTCACCTGAATACAACTTCACCGCACGGTCGATGTTGTTCTTCATCGTGTGTGGCTTGCGGTAGTAGCGGATGGAACCGAACGGCTTTTCCGGGCCGAAGATGCGGTTGGTGCGTGAAAAGGCCTGGATAATGGACTCGTATTCGATAACCTTGTCCATGTAGAGGGTGTTCAGCCACTTGGAGTCGAAGCCGGTGAGCATCTGATCCACCACGATGAGTAGGTCGATGTGCTGGCTACGATCATCGAGGAAGGCCTTGGTGTTGTAGGGCGCCTTGTGGGCCAGGCGCTTGGAAACATCCTTCTTAAACTCATCGTGAGTCGGCATGGTGAAGTGCTGGCCATAGGCGGCGTTGTAGTCGCGCAGAATCTCCAGCAGACCGTCTTCCTTGAACAGCTGGCTGTCACCAGTGTTGTCGATATTAGGGTCAAACAGCGCCGTGACCTTAATGTGCGGGTACTGCGCCTTGAAGATGCGGTAGTACTCCACTGCTTCAGGGATGCTGGAGGTCGCCAGGATGGCATGGAACATACTGCCCCGACTCAACTGCGCCCAGTGCTTGTTGATGTCGCTGGCAACCGCCTGGCGGTGGTTGTCGTGACGGTACTGAGTGATAGGCAGGTAGTCTTCGATACCCTTGGCGACACGCTTGGTACCACTGTCGGTGTCTGTCTCGTACACCGAGGCCATCGGGACCTGGTCCTTGTCCATAAACTTGTAGTAGACAGCCGCCTTCTTGGGGTCCGCCAGAGCCTCGTTCACGGACTTAGCCTTGGCCTCCCGGAGAGCAACCACAGTGCGCACATCATGCTCCCGGAAGGTTTCCACCATCTCCGGGTCGAAGCCGAGGACGTTACCGTCGCGAATACCGTCGGCAATTGAATAGCGGTGCAGCTCATTGCCAAACAGCGTGGTCGTGGTGGAGTGCTTCTTCTGGTTCTCGTCGTGGATGGGCGTGCCGGTGAACCCAAAGAACAGCGCGTTCGGCAAAGTGCGCTTAATGGTGGCGAGCATGTCACCAAAGGTGGTGCGGTGTGCCTCATCGACGATGAACACCACACGCTTGGACCGGATGATGTCCAGGTCGGCTTTCTTGACGGAATCAGCATTAACCCTGCTCATCTTGTGCAGGGAAGTCACAATGAGAGTGGAACGCTTGTTCTTGAGCAGCGTTATCAACGTGGCGGCACTGGAGGTATCTTCCACGGCGATGCTGTCGCCACCGTAGCTTTCGTAGTTCTCCAACGACTGAGTGCCCAGCTCCACACGGTCAAGGAGGAACACTACCTTGTCGGCGTTGTGGGAGTCTGCGATAAGCTGCGCGGTCTTGAAGCTGGTAATCGTCTTGCCAGAGCCGGTGGTGTGCCAGACATAACCGCCGAGTTGGTCACCGCTGTCCCAGTCATGACGGTCCACACGGTCAGCGATACGAGAGGCTGCGTAGTACTGGTAGGAACGCATCGCCAGCAGGTTGCCGGAGGCCCGGTCAGCGACAGTGTAGAAACCAATGAGCTGGTGCGCCATCGGAATAGACAGCAGTGCTCGTGCCACATCGCCCCACTGGTTGACCGGCTCGTTGTTGAAATCCGCCCAGTGAAAGAAGTAGTCCGGGTTGAACTTAGCTGACCCTGGGTTGGCGAAGTAGAGTGTTTCCTCCGGGGTCATCGCCACAAAGATTTGCACCAGAGAGAAGATGCCCTGGTAAACACCCTCGTGGGCGTACTTAGCTACCTGGTTGGCGCCTTGCGAGACAGGCACGCCCGTGCGCTTCAACTCGATGTGGAAGACCGGCATACCGTTGATGAGCAGCATGAGGTCGCCGCGTCGTTTCGGCAGCAGCTCATCAGCGGTCTTGAAACGAGGCTGGACGGCAATCTGATAGCGCGACTGGCCACCGGCAATCTCCAGACGGTCGTAGATTTTCAGGCTGATTTCGACGCCGAAGTTGTGGGCCTGCGGCGCATCACGGGTGATGGTGACTGTGCGACCGTTGATGAACTCGTTGAGAGCCAACGGCGTGCGCAGCACGTTGATCTGCTCGATGATTTGCGCCATCTCGCCCTCGGTGAGCGGTACATCACCGAGCAGGTCACGGCCCCGGTTGTTGGCGAAGAGAATGTTGGCCCAGTTGTCGATGAGCTGTTGCTCCGTCGGGTAGCGCAGTAGCTCATCGCTCCAGCCGTGGCGGGTGAGCAAGTCGATGAGCGCCGCCTCGAACTCAGCCTCGCAGCGAAATGGTGTGGTCATGCCAGCTCCTTAGATGAACATCCGTTGCAGCAGCGCCGTCTTAGCCTGCGAGAGGGACTTGATGTACTGAGCCTCGGCGGCGATAAGGGCATCGAGCTTGGTGAAGATAGCGCCGATGGCCTGCTGTTCTTCGAGGGTGGGTGGGAAGAAGAAGCTCATGCCTGCAAACATCCCGCCCGTGATTTGATTGATAGTCGCACCCATGGATTTATCCACCTCATACTTGAAGAGTCCGGTGTCAAAAAGGGCATTGATAAACCACGGCTGATCTGAACGAATTCCAGTCATGAACGCGCCGATAACGGTCGAAGGCATCGGTTTTTGAACTACAGCGTGTTTGCCAATCAAGGACCTTGAACCATTGCGAACAACCATAATGATGTCGTTCTTGCGCACGTTTTGTACATTGACAGCATCGGTACGCACGTAGACACAATCTTTAGTGGCAATAACACCATCCTGTACGTTACTGGAGCGAAGCACCAAGGTGCCGTCGTGCTCTACAACATCGCTCGGGGTATAGGTTAGACCGCTGAAAAACGAAACTTCGTCCACCAACCTCTTTTCTTCCCACTCACCGTCGAATCCCTCCAGCCGCAGCTCGGGCACCGTCTGGCCCTCCTGCGGGAACATGCGCTGCATGAGCGCCGTCTTGGACTGCTGCAGCGCCTTGTGCTTGAGTGTGTGCTGGTTGATGGCTGCGTCGAGGTTGGTGAAGATGGCGCCGATGGCCTGCTGTTCTTCGATGTCTTGAGGACGACAGATGTCAATGGCGCTCAATGCAGGGTATTTGAGATTCCAAGTGTCTGATGTGAGTCCCTGAGAATTGAGCTGAAACACTTGGATCATGAAAGGAGTCTTGAAGTAATAGGCAAAGAACGGGGTATCTTGGCTCCCGACAGGCTTCAGGACCGTGTACGCAGGACTTACGATCCCCTTCCAAGGCGAGACTCCACTGGCACCTTGCCACATACGCATAGAGTTATAGGCAATGTCTCCTACTTCGACAAGCTTGTACTTAGATTTATCTTCGTTTGATGTATTGTGTCGGCCGATTTCCTGGAACCGCTTTATCCCATTCCGCAGGGTTACCGAAAGCAGTTCTCCTTCAGGAAAAGATTCGTTTCGCTCCGCAAACAGCTCTCCGATGGCTTTCAATTCCCACTCACCGCTGAACCCCTCCAGCCGCAGTGCGGGTACGTTCTGCTTAGGCATTACGACCACCGCCCAGCAGCTCCTGCAGTGCCGTTACAGCCTGCATATCGGCGGCATTGCCGGTGAGGCCACTGAGCAGGCTAGCGAGTTCCTGTTCCGTCTCGCGAATCTGCACGTCGAGGTCCGTGAGCGCGACCGCGTACTTGTCGTGCAGCGCCTGGACACGACCGGCGAGGCCTGCAAGCACGTGACCTGGGATGTCACGCAAGTCATCCATGAGTGCAGTGATCCACTTGGCGGTGAGCACTTCATCTACCTGCACGTCAGTCAGCGCTTCGATGGTGGCGTAGGTGTCTGCCTCAAGCTGCTGCTGCGCAACCTTAAGGTCCTTCTTGAGTGTGTCGCGCTGCTCGATGAGCGCCTTGGCGCTGAGCATGACAGTCTCGACACTGCCTTCCGGCCAGGCCTGACCCTTAGGTAGTTTCGGCAGCTCCTTAATGGCCTTCTTCAGCGCAGCAGTAGCGAAAGCATCCTGCTTCTCGTTGAGTACCTCGGCCAGGTCGGTCTTGTCGTCTTCACTTAAGCCTTCGATGAGCTGCGTCAGCTCTGATACTGCTGTGTCTAGTTCACGGCTCAGCTGGGTTACTTGGTCTTTGAGCTGCGGTAGGTAGAGTTCCTGCACCAACTCATTGGGGGCGATACGCCCCTCCCAGCCGACCTGGACTTCTTCCTTCTTACCCTTGCGGGTCTTCATCTCCATGACAGGGTCGTTGACCCGCACGGCATCTAGGCCTTCGGTCTGGATGACCTCTAGGTCAGCAGCAGTGTTGATCCAGCTGTCGTGGAGAACCTGGTAGCCCTCGTAGGCATCAACCAGCGGTACAGGGTCGAGTCGGTCGAATAGGTCAGTCTTGAGCTGGTCTTCTGTGGTGTTGAGTGGCACGGTGGCGGAGCTGTCCACAAGCAGCGCGTGCAGCTTCTCTGGCAGGTCAGATAGTGCTGCATTGACCTGGTCGCGCAGTGCCTGAGCTGCAGGGTGCTGATCGACAGCCTCACGGAGGTTAGTGGTGTTCAGCTCCGCGTAGCCGTTGGCGTGCTCGGTGAATAGTGCCTCACGCAGTCCCGGCAGCGCAGTCCAGTAGTGCTCCAGGGTGTCAATCTCCGACACTGGAATACCGCCATGCATGGTGGCGTACAGGTCGACAGCCTCCGGCGGCAGAGTCGCAGACACGTAGCGTGGGATGTTGAGGTTGTGGTCATTGGCGCGAATCTCGTCGCGGGTCACGACCTTGGCGAAGTGTGGCACGTCCTCGCGGTTGTGCACGGTGTCAACGATTCGTTGGATGTCACGGGCACGCAGGTGGTTGTACTTGCCCTGCTTAACGAAGCCTTGGGAGGCATCGATGAACAGCACGTCGTCACGGTCACGATCCTGCTTGAGCACCAGGATGATGGTGGCAATTCCTGTGCCGTAGAAGATGTTGGAGGGCAGGCCGATGACGGCATCGATGTGGTTGGCCTCGATGAGGTTGCGTCGAATCTCCGCCTCAGAGCCACCACGGAACAATACGCCGTGCGGCAAGACGATGGTGAGAATACCGTCGGGCTTGACGTGGAACAGCTCATGCAGCAGGAAGGCGTAGTCAGCCTTGTTCTTGGGCGCCAGACCAAACCGTGAGAAGCGCGGGTCAGCCTCGTTACCTTCCGGCTCCCACTTCTGGGAATACGGCGGGTTTGAGACAACCGCGTCCACGTACAACGGCTGGTAGGTCTGCACCGGGTCGGACTCGTCGAACATTGGCCAGTCATGAGCCAGGCTGTCACCGTTGCGAGCGACAATATTGTCAGCCTTCACGCCACGCATGACCAGATTCATTCGCGTGAGGTTGTACGTGTTCTCGCGCAGCTCCTGGGCAAAATACTTGATGCGGCTTGGGTCGCCCATGCGCTTGGCAACGGCCTGGCCGATATTGAGTAGCAGGGAGCCAGAGCCAGAGGTCGGGTCATAGATTTGAATCTCCTCGCGGCCCTTGAGGTGGTCGGCGACGATGTTGCTCATGATGAGCGACACTTCATGAGGCGTGTAGAACTCGCCTGCCTTCTTACCTGCGTTGGCCGCGAACTTCTCGATGAGGTACTCGTAAATGTAGCCGAGCACGTCATAGCCCTGCTTGCCGTCGGTGGGGATGTCATCGATAAGCTCCAGTAGCTTTTTGATGGCAGCGGTTCGTGCAGTATCGGTGGTGCCCAGCTTCGACAGGCCGGTCTCAAGGGTGTTGAAGATGTCTTCGAAGACATGCTTGCGCTCTGGAGCAATGTTGCGCTTGAACGTGGCTAGCCCTTCACGCACGTGCGCGATGGAGAAATCGTTGCCCATGTCCCGCCACGTGGAGTACAGGTTCTCGTAGGTGAGGAAGTAGCCCAAGTTGTTGCGCACCAGGGATACAGTGTCGGTGTCCGTCTCAACCAGAGCGTCAGGCAGGTCCTCCGGCTCCGCATCGTTGCGCAGCAGGAACTGCTCGACCTGGTCGGAGAGGAACTTATAGAAGATGAAGCCAAGGATGTAATCCTTGTACTCATTGGCCTCAATCTTGGAGCGCATATTGTTGGCCGACTCCCAGATACGGGAGGCGAGTTCCTGTTTGTTCACGGGCTAGTTCCTTTGTTCAATATCGGTCGGTTGTGACACATTCGCGGGACACAGGGATGGGAAGCCCAAAAGTGCAGGTGCGAGTGTGTCACAAACGTTAATCAAAATGTTGTCTGTATCATAACTCAACAATTAACGTTTGTGACACACTATGGGGTTAGGTTTTCCATGTGATTTTGACGCGGTTCGGGTCGAATTTTCTAGCACCTTGCTTGCCGGGGAGAATATGAATCTCCATGAGTAAGCGAGTGAGGCGTCTCCTGTCTTCAACACTGGCACTCTCCCACCATTCAGCAAAGATGACATCCTCCGTCAATTCAGTGGCCAACGGATCAGCGCCGAGTGTTTCAGTGATTTTCTGAAGTTCCTCGTCGATCTTGGCAAGCTGCGAGGCGATCTTTTTCTCAACACGAGCGAATGTTGACGTGTCAAGCTCACCATCGATGACGGACTCTTCTAGCGCCTCGCGGCGAGCCAGCAAGGCAGTGCGATCCTGGAAGAGAGACTGCATACGCTCACTGAGCGTGTCGTCTTCGGGGGTCAGAGCACTACGCAGCACTTCAAGAGCGTCGGGCTTCGACATGCGGGCGATGATCACCTGCGAGACAAGATCATCAACTTCTTCAGAACCAAGAGCAGTGTGCCACTTCCCGATCTTCTCAGTTTCTTCCTACTGCCGGTTGTTCTAGCAATCAACTGGTCTGCTTTGGCTCGAAGTTCGTCTAGGAACAGCGGGCCTAGAGTCTTCATGATGTTTGCCTCGGAGGTGTAATGTTCGCCATCGCTTCTACGTGCTTCTTTCGACTTAACGAGTTGGAAAAGGCTGCCGAAGATCGCTGAGGAAATGTCGGTCCACCGGAAGCGGCACGCATCAATCAGGGCGTGGCGCATCTCGGGGCTAAAGAATGTTGTCGTGCGTGTTTCACCTGCCCTGTCGAACAGCGAACCATTGACGTATGGGAACGCGGCCATCGAGTCGGGAACACGCCTGCGTTTGTTCTCGGGGGTGTTGAGAACATCGAACAGTGCGTCGATCTGGCTGCCTAGGTTTTCGCTTGTAGTGTGGTCGAGTACGAAGCGGTAAAAGAGATCCTGTTCCCACAGTCCTGCATCGTCACCGAATAGGAGGAACAGTAGGCGCGTCAGGAACATAGAGGTGCGCTGTACTTCTTCGTCCTCATCTTCGGGATTGATTGGGGCCTCATCGGCTACGCCCCCGTCCACCTCGTCGCCTGCCACAGCTGTAAAAAGGTTGGCCATAACTTTGGAGGCTTTTAGCGATGCGGCTTCTTCTTCCTCGCGGCTCATGGAGTCGTCGTAACCGGCTAAGAAGCGGAGTAGATCGACGTTGTCCGCGACTTCACCTAAGCCGAAAGGACGTCGAATCGTTGGTCTGGGGAGCCTAGTCGCAGAAGACGAAAGTTTTCGAAGTCGCTGGCGAGGATGTACCGGGGTTGCTCGGTGGCGGATACGGAGCCGCCTTGGAGGTAGTCGCGCGCCTGGCCGACAGCTTCGTCTAGGTTCACCCCGGGAGACTTGGCTTCACCAATTACGACGGATGGCCAGAAGAGGTCAATGTAGCCGGTGTTGCCCGTGGAACCACGGCGGGCATCTTGTTCGAACAGATCCATGCGTGTTGCTGAGATGCCGAAGCAGGCGAGAAAGTCTGCCCAGAATGATTGAGCGTATTTCTTCTCGATCGCCCCTTCATTGTGTTCTTTCCAGGTATCCAGACGTTGCCGCCAATGCACTCTGAATTCGTCGAGATTGTGCTTGATTTCGTTGCGGTCAAGTCTGATGGGGGTCGAGGAAATCATGTTCTCACCATACTGGTACGCGGGTGTCTGATCGGCTTGTTAGCGGCGGTTGAATAAAAGGTGGCCGCCTCGCACAGCTGCGAGGCGGCCACGGGTGGGCGGTGGTTCAGGGGGAAGTTGTGCCTGCCTAGTTCTTGTCGTGCTTATCGCGTCGCTCGTCGTTGCCGGGGGCGGGAGAATTTTCGCCGTCGAGCTCCTGGTCGTCTCGGTTGCCCTCCCCTTCCGCGTTCTCGTTGATGTCGGAGGTGGTGGTGTCCTCGTCGCCGTCGAGCTGGTCTTCGGCGTCGTCCTCGTCGTGGATGCTGTCAGTGTCGAGGGCGAGCAGCTGGCGAAGTTCGGAGGCCGTGAGACCGAAGGACTCACGCAGCCAGGTGTGTGCTTCGCCGAGCTGGTCGAGCTCCTGAAGAGCGGCTGCGAATCGGGCGCGCACGGCTTCGAGCTCGGTTTGTGCGATGAACGCGCGCTGGGTGGCGGCTTTAACTTTTTCCTGATTTGCCAGTCGTTCTGCGAGCGCCTGCATTGCTAGTTCTCGTGCTTGCTGTCGTTTCGTTGTTCTCTTTGCCATGCTCACTAACTTATGGTTTGTCGGCCCAGCTTTGCTGGCCCTTCCGGTTTTAGAGTGCGTTGATTTTGTCCTGTAGTTGTCCGGAGTGGATTAGGCACCGCAAGATGTAGTGGTTGAGGTTAGACGGTTCTACTGTCGGCCATTCCTAATGCGCGACCAGGCTGCTGCGACAACCAGGCCAACGCACGCGATGGCGAGGTAGCCCCACATGTGATCGGCGCTGGTCTGAATGGTCTTTGGTGGAGCGGGAGTGTTCTCTGCGGTTAGGACGCTTTCTGTGTCGCGACCAGAGGTGACACCGTCAATCCAGTCGGCGGTGCCTGCGAGGGTAGTGATTGCCGCGCTGGGCGAGGGCAGGTCAGGATCGCCATTGGAAGTTCCGGCGGTAGCAAGCCCGGCAAGCTTTCCATCGACGAAGAATGGTCCACCAGAGTCGCCGCCCTGCATACCTGCACCGGAGACCGAATGTGCGTCCAGGATGGCGCTTTCGATCATCGGCATCATGGCAGCGTCGGCTGGGATGCTTTCCGTTCCCACGGGGATGGACACGGATTGGGATTCACCCGGAACAGCCTCACCTGGAGTGGCTTCACCAGGCGCAACCTCACCTGGAGTAGCTTCACCAAGCGCAACCTCACCTGGAGTTCCTTCATCGGGACCTCCGCCCAGCAGCTCATTGACGACCATCTTGGCCATCGGAAGCTGTCCGGATCGGGCCATCGACGAGCTGCTGCTCCAACCGTAAAGAGTTCCCGTCTGCCCAGGTACCGGGATATCGCGGGAAACCTTCGCCGGGGTTGCGTCAGTGACCTTCTCGGTCAAGTGAAGTAATCCTGCATCGGACACTGGAGACAGTGCCCAAGAATCGGCATCGTAGACCTTCCCGCCGATGCGGGCCTGGGTTCCTTCGTTGTTCACAGACTCCAGGCAGTGGCGTGCTGTGAGCACCCACTGATCTGCAACAAGCGTTCCAGTGCAGTCACCAAAAGTGCCGACTTTGCCAATCTTTAGCGCGGTCACAGAACCGCTTTCAACATTTGCAGGTGCGGGTTCGCCGTTTTCCAATGCAAAAGCCGGGGCGGCAGATAGAAGCAGGATGCTGCTAACAAGTGCTGTGATGGAAAAAGATGCTTTCTTCACGGTTATTTCCCTTTCCCAGAAGGAACAATGGCCTTGATCGCGGTGGCAACGAGCTTTTCAGCCGGGCCCTGTCCCACAAACTTCTTCCAAAGACTTGCGATGACGAGGAAGAATACGATGAATCCTGCTGCGGACAACGTGGAATGCAAAGCCACATTCTGCTGCCAATAAAACGCGGTGAGAACGTGCAGGACGTAAATGGTCAGCGACATTGTTCCCATGGCCGCGAATGGGTAAACCGCGGTCGGGAAACGGTCGCCTACGAACAGGCACAAATGCAGCACAATAGCGGCAACGGCGACGGAGAGAATGATTTCGCCGAAGACACCGGTATGTCCGGTAAATCGGAGCCAGCCAGCAATCCCGGGATCAAATCGGAAGTACATGCCGACGGCTGTGATGACAACGCTGACAGCGGTAACAATCCAACTCAACCGAGTATTAGCGCTGGTCTCGGAGGCGGAAGTGCCTTGCAGACGACCGCGTAGGTAGACGTCGTAAAGCAGCATGCCGCCGATGAAATATGCGATCCACGCCAGTAGCGGATAAATCTGTGGCAGCGTCATGGGCGCGTACTTAATTGTTGCGGTGATAGTTGCGGCGATGAAGAAACCGACTCGCCACCATGTTCCGAGTGCTGGCATCCAGGAAACCAACATCATTACCAGACCCATGACAGCGAGGACTACTTGAACTTCTCCACCGACCGGCAACAAGGCCAGGCCGATGAGAATAATCAGAGCGCCGCGAGTGATGAGGCGCAAGAAAGTGGTGCTGCTGTAATTTCGGCCGATAATCATCATGGTGGCGCCGGCAATAATGGCGAACAATGATGAAGGCAGGCCGGAGAGCACAACCTTTGTACTCCAAAGTAGTGAGGCCATATGAACAATGATCATGCCGATGATGGCGAGTGAGCGCGCTATGTCAAGCCCCACAATTCGTGAAGGTTTATTCACCCCAGTTTTCTCCTTTACTACAACTTATCGAGAGGTATTATTTGGAAAAAGGTACTCCCTATAAACGCCTTATAAACGTTTTAATCAAAACGACTTCCTAACTGTAGGAACCGAATCTGGCAATACATTAAGTGATTATGTGTAAAACACAGTGTTTCGTCTGTGTTTTCTCTGGGAAGCTATGAAGCGTCCTGGGTTTAGTTCCGCTTCTTTTACAGCCCTGTGTTGATGGGCTGGGTGAGATAATACTCGGTTTCTACTTCTTGTGGGGTGGCGTAGTCCAATGCTTCGTGAAGTCGCTTGGTGCTTGTGCATGGAAGTCTCGTTGTACAAGGTCCGGGCGATGATCCAGTGTCTTCAGACTGATCATGGTGACCGGAGTTCGTCAGCACCATCCACGTCCGCAGCGTCCACTGCGTCAGCAGCGTCAGCCGTGCCAGTTACATCGGCAGTGTCAACTGCATCGGCCACGTCCGACACCACAGGATCATCTAGCGCAGCCACGGGATCACCGTAGGCAACCCCAGTGGACGAAAACAATGCGCAGCTCGCGCGGGGGTACGCCGACAAAAAAGAACATGTGCTACCCCCATGCGGAGGTAGCACATGTACTGCAAAACTTACGTTCGTGTAGTAGGAGCGCTACTGATAACGCTGATATTCCTTCACTGCGCGATCCAGGGCATCCAAGGCCTTGCCATATTCTTCAAACGACTTACCCTTCGCCGCATCCAAATCAGCCAAAGCCTTGTTGACTGCATCCAAAGCCTTCGCGGCATCGCCCGTAGCAACCGGCAAGCCACCTACGTTCTTCACACCCGCGGCGTCATCACCCTTAGAGGCGCCTGCAGGCTCCTCGTCTGCCTTAATCGCATCCGAAACCTTGGCGACTTCTCCAGCGCCACCCGTAGCGACGACCTCATCAAGATCCGATGTTTCACGCGGGTCGATACCGACCTGCGCCAACGCCTCAGCGATGGTGGGGGCATAACCCACCTTGCCGTTGTACGACACCAACACACGCAGCAGCTTCGGGAAAGCCGAATTCTGGTCCTTACGCTCCGAGTACAAAGGCTCCACGTACAGGATCTCGCCGCCGCCCACAGGCAAGGTCAGCAAATTGCCGTTCTTCAACGTCACCGAGTTCTCCCACAGGGAGCGGTCACGCGCAATCTGGTCCGAAGACATCATGGTGTCCTGCGCCTGGGCGGGTCCGGGTGTGGTGCTCTTAGTGCTCAACACCCGCATGGTGATGTGACCATAGTTATCCGGGTCGCTCGACACCGACATGTGCGCGGCCAAGAACTCACGGCTCAACCCACGCAGAGGGGAAATCACCTGGTAACTGGGCTTACCCGTCTTGGGATCCGCAGCAACAACGTAGTACGGCGGCTGGTTGGGTTTCGCGTCCGACTCATGCTCAGCATCGATCTTGGTCGTAGAGTTCGGGTCCTTGACAACCGACCAGAACGCATCCGATGTGAAGAACACCCGAGGATCATCCACGTGATACTTCGTAATCAGATCGCGCTGAACCTTGAACATGTCCTCCGGGTAGCGCAGGTGATCCCGCAGCTGATCCGGAATATCAGACTTGGGTTTCACGGTATCGGGGAACACGCCCTCCCAAGCTTTAAGAACCGGGTCCTTGTCATCGAATTCATACAGCTCAACCGTGCCGTCATAGGCGTCCACCGTTGCCTTCACAGAGTTACGGATGTAGCCCAAATCAGAATTCATGTTGGTCTGAAGATTACCCGTGGGGTTGAGGCTGTCCCGCGTACTTTCTTTGAGGCTCGTGCGCTGCGAATAAGGCAAGTTAGACAAGGTGGTGTAGCCGTCCACGATCCACTTGATCCGGCCATCAACCACAGCCGGGTACGTTGCCGAATCCGTCGTCAGCCAAGGGGCCACAGCCTCGACACGACTGCGGGGATCACGGTCGAAAATGATCTTCGAGGAACCATCAATACGGTCGGAAAGGATCAGCTTCAACTCGCCATACTTCGCGGCAAACAGGGCGCGCTTGAAGATGTTGCCGATCGGCACACCACCCTTCCCCTCATAGGTGTAGTTGGAAAACTCCGTGTCGTATTCCACAGGCCCATTGGACACACCAACGATGGCGTAATCCTGCTGCGAGGGAACATCGGCGATCACCGGACCGTAGTAAATACGGGGCTGCTCGAGCTCCAGGCCCATCTCTTTAGCACCCTCGCCAACACCATTGAGGTCACTTACCTGGTAAATCGGGTATCCACCACGGGTGGAACCAGCATCCAGCACTGCTTCATCAACACGGTTAGCAGGGGCAGCAATAAAGCCATTGCCATGGGTGTAGACAGTGTGGCGGTTGATCCAGTCCTTCTGGTTGTCACGCAGATCATTTGCGTTAATCTCGCGAGCTGCCACCACATAATCCCGCAGCTGGCCGTCCACCGTGTAGCGGTCAACGTTGAGAGTCTTGGGGAAGCCGTAGAAGTTCTTCAGCTGTTGCTGCTGAGTGAAAGTCGCCGACAGGATTTCAGGATCCAACAGACGAATGTTTCCAAGGGTGGCGGCGTCACTAGCCACAGCCTCAGCGCTGGCCCCCTTGTCACCCCAATCCCGCTCGTAGGTGACCTTGTCATCAGTCAGGCCGTAAGCCCACCGAGTGGCCTCAATGTTTCTACCAATGTATTCGGACTCTTTTTCTTGACGGTTCGGAGACACCTCGAATTTCTCAACCAAACCCGGCCACGCACCACCGATAACAAAAGCAGACAGCAGCATCAGCACGGTCGCGACGGCAGGAATACGGAGATCGTTCAAAACAATCGCACTAAAAAAGGCCGCTGCGACAACACACGCAATAATCGTGAGCAGCATCTTCGCCGGCAAAACCGCATTGATGTCGGTGTAGCTACCGCCGTCAAACATGCCGTTGTGAGCAGACAGCAGATTGTAGCGATCAAACCAGTAGCTGGCTGCGCGCACAAGCATCCACAAGCCGGCGAACGTTGCTAGCTGCAAACGCGCGGCACGGGTAACGCTCATCTTGCCGCCAGCCAGCTGCTCCCCAGGTCGGATGCCACCGAGGATGTAGTGGAAGATCACGCTGATAACAACCATCACGAAGATAATCAGCGACGCCATGCTCAGCAACATTTGAATGAACGGAAGCTGGAAGGCGTAGAAGCCCATGTCCTTCGAAAATTGCGGATCAACGCGGTCAAAATCACCGCCGTGGAAATACATCAACACCCTGCGCCACTGGGTTTCCCCCATGAAGCCTACGAACACGGCGAAAACAACAACCACCGCACGCATGACCTTACGAAGGCCCTGCGCGATGGCCTCCTGATAGATAACTAGAGGGCTCTCAGCACCACCAGTGGTGGCCCCGAAATCATCAGGGACAGTGAGCCCCTCGAGGCCGGCGTCATCAGTGCGTTGTTCGCTGCCCTCCCCGCGTGCGAACCTGCCGGACAGGCCCCCTCCGAGACTGCCCAAGCCGCCCTTGCCAAAGAGGTCTTCAATTCCGACGGAATCGCCGCTATCGGCAAAGCCTCGGGACGGGCGGAAGCGAAAGGCCAAGGCCGCTGCCAGGTAAGCACCAAGCCCACCGATGAGGCCAGCCACCAAAAACAGCACGATGCGGCTGACCCACACAGTGCTAAACACCGAGGTGTAGTCGACTTCGCGGAACCATTCCCATCGGGCATAAAGATCTACGAGCGTAGGGGCAATGACTATGAGTAGCGCGACCACTGCTGCCAGGGTCGAAACTATTTTCACCCGCCTGCTCGTTTGAGCATTGGGGCGAGACAGACTGAAGGACAACTTCAGCTCCTTTTTCTTTATGTTGCTGCGCGTTGCTTAAACGGTAGGATCCACTTTAGCGATATCTGTCTCACCGAGAGCGCTCGTCGCTGTAAAGAAAATGTTGGGCGTAATTGTCGATTGTGCAGGAGTCATACATGTCGGACGAAGTCAACGAGTTTCTAGGCTCATCGCCCGAGCTTTTCCAACCCGTCGAGCTGTCTGCGCAGGCACTCAACCGCGCAATGCTCGAGGCTGTTGAGTTTGTGCATGCCGAGGGGTGGGACAACCGTCCTGTGTTGTTCGCACTGGTCCCCGCCCGCATTTTGATGCAGGCAACGGGTGAAATGTTCGGCGATGACGCGGATGTCTCCCCCCTATCGCTGATCATCCAGGAGGCCATCCCTGAGCACATTCGCCCCGGTTCCGATGAACTTGGCGATTACCTTGCGCGTATTGCCTGGCCGGAGGAAGTGGCCGGCGTGATTTTGGCGCAGGAAATCGAATTCCTTGATTCCTCTGCCGACGACAGTGATGACGCCGTGGGGGTTGCTGCTGAGCGCCGGCCTGCGCGCATCTTCTCCGGGGTGCTGCGCTCCCAGGAGCAGCTGACACTGCTACAGCTTCGCCCGACGGAGGAAGAGCTCGCAGCAGCCGGCCCCTTCGCAGAGGACAACATCGAGCTTAAAGGCGGACCCGGGGTAGCCCCGGGTGTAATCAAGGTTTTGTCGCACACGTTGCTTGCTAGCCCGGAGGATATGTAGGTGCCCACGATGACGCACTCTTGGTCGTTCAACAAAGCCCCGGCCGGCACGAAGGCCGGGCGCTTTCGCCGCGGCACGGTGATCGCGGGTGTATGCGTCTTTATCGCGACGTCATTGGTGTCTTGTGGTTCAGACAGTGAAGCCCCTAAAGACACGACAGCGCAGTCGCCTTCGGGAAGCTCCACCAAGGTGAGCACACCATCGGACTCCTCAGAGCCGACGACCTCCTCGAAGACAACCTCCACCAGCGCATCCAGCACGTCGTCTTCATCCGCCCACTCGGATGACAAAGCCACACCGTTAAGCAGTAAGGACGAAGACTCTACGAAGGAGCCTTCCAGCGAAGCCACCTTTGCGACGAAGGAGGTCGCGGAAGCTGCCCGCACCTACGGCTCCCTTGCTCCCGACTCGCTCTTCGAGCAGTTCACCGAATGCTCACACATCAAATTTGATGAATCCACCCAGTGCTCCGGACCAGAGGTCGGCCAATTCATGTTCTACGCCAACGAGGCCAAAGCCGCCCGGACCACCCAATACCTGACGGAGCTCAGAAGCTCGAGAGTGGTGGAGGATTCGGGTGACTTTGTGGTTGGGTGGAGCACCGTCGGCACCACCGCTCTGATTACCGCGATTGATAACCGCAAGGGTTTGGTTCTGCAGCACATGATGAGCTCAGATGACGCCGACCCGAAGGAAACGATCTTCGAACTCGGGTTAGCCAAAGCCCAGCAGCCCTAAAGCAGCTGTCTCCGCGTTAAGAGGCCTCACAAGTGGCGTAGGGTTTGCCCTCGTTATACGCCTTCAGCCCGTCAACGGCGTCTTTCAGAGTGTTGACCTTGATAATCGCCATGCCGCCCTTGTCTTTTTTGCTGGCGCGGGCAACCTCATCGCAGTTATCGGCGGGCGCCAGGAACACTTCCGCCCCGTCCTCACTGACGGTTTTCATTTTGTGAGTGATTCCGCCGATGGGTCCGACCGAACCGTCCGCTTCAATCGTTCCGGTGCCAGCAATGTACTTACCGCCGGTGATCTCTTCGGCGGTGAGTTTGTCCACGACAGCGAGCGCGAACATCATGCCGGCGCTGGGGCCTCCGATGTTTTCAAGGTTGTAGTCGACGCTGATATTGTCCAGCGTTTTCGGGCTGAGCAGTACGCCGAGCCACGCGACGTCAGGATCCTGGGGGTTGGATTCCAGCTTGATGTTGACGTCGCGTTGCTGTCCGTCGCGCGTGAAGCCCACGTTGAGGGTGTCACCGGGCTTGTGGTCGCGGACAGCGTGGACTACTTCCACCGGGGTGCGCACAGGATTGTTGTTTATGGAGTCAATGATGTCGCCGGCCTGCATCTCGCCTGCGGCGGGAGCATCTTTGACGACGTCTGCGACCTCTACCTGAAGGGGGTAGTTGAGGTAGTTGAGGGCCGCGAAGGTCGCCGAGTTTTCTGATTGGGCGAAGGCGTGCTGGTTGAGCTCGTTAACCTCCTGTTCGCTCATGCCTTCTGGATAGAGGTCTTTGAGCGAGATGAGGGTGTCGCCTTCCACTAGCCAACGATTGAGGGTTTGGGCTAGCGTCATGTTGCTGCGCACGGCAACAGTAGTCATGTTGAGCTGGCCTGTGGTCGGGTGGGTGGCTGCCCCGTCTACGCTGACGATTTCTTTACCTTCGAATTCACCCAGGGTGTTGAAGGTCGGGCCGGGACCTTCTGCGCCAACACCCGTAGTCAGGTCAATGCTGGTTCCGGGGATGTGCGTCATGTTTGCAAGCGCGACCAAGGCAAGTGCGGTGGTCAATGACGTCGCGATGACGACGCGGCGGGTCCTGCTGCTGCGCTGGGTCGGTGGTTGTGGTTGGGCGGCTGTATTCGACACGTGGGATAGCGTACCGCCTTGATGCGCATCTGCTACACATCTCCCCAACGGTAGGGCTTCGCGATAGGGTGCTTTTGTACGCTGTTGGCGAAAGTGAGCGTGATTCATGGCGTGCCCAGCACGCTACCGGTACCGTGGAGCTATGAGTAGCTGGTTCGGTTTCGGAAATCGTGGCGGGGACGACCCCAACGATGACAACAACGACGACAACACCAACGGCGCCAACAAGGGTAACCAGGGCGGCCAGGGTGGTCAGGGTGGTGGCGAGAACCCCAACACCCCACCCAATTTCGGTTTCGGAAACTTCGACTTCTCGGGCACCCCAGAGGAGCTCATGAAGCAACTCGGAGAAATGTTTAAACAGTCCGAGGGGGGCTTCCAGGTATTCAGCTTCGGCGCTGATGGCGATGGGGCCTTCCCCTTCGGTGGTGCTGGCGGCGGTGGCGGAGCAGCCCCGTCCCCCGAGCAGCGCGCGCAGGCTGCAGAAAACGCTGCGGTAGAGGCGGCGTCATCAATGGGCAAGCAACTGCTGGATAGCGGAAATGTTCGCCCCCAGGATGCTGCGGCGGTGACCGAAGCTATCCGACTGGCTGAATTATGGCTTGACGAGGCCACTGTTTTTCCTGCGAGTTCCGGCCCGGCTACTGCCTGGACTCCCCGCACATGGTTCGAAAACACCCTTCCGACGTGGAAGCGCTTCATCGGGCCGATCGCCGTGGGCATGGACGGCGCCAGCCAGGCCACTGTGCCGCCAGAACTATCGGGCTTGTTCGGCGGTATTGGGGTGTTCCTCGCCAAGGCCGCAGGCCAGGGTGTCGGCCGCAACATGGGCCAGCAGATCACGGACCTTGCAAAGCAGACGATCGCCGGCTGTGATTTCGGGTTGCCGCTGGTGACGTCCGTCGTTGGTATTTTGCCCGCGAACCTCAACCGTTTGACTTCGCAATTGGATGTGCCGGCTCAGGAAGCACTGGTGTTTGTCAGTGCTCGGGAGGCTGCCCGCCAACGTCTGTTCCAGCACGTGCCGTGGCTGGTGGAGCTAGTTGTTTCGGCGGTAGAGGAATACGCTGCCGGACTGGAATACGACAACAGTACTTTTGAAGAAGCCCTGCGGGATATCGACCCTGCGTCCATGGAGGACATGGCGTCGATGCAGGACTTTGCCCGCAAGATGTCCGAGCAAGATCTTGCGCCGAAGATCATCAGCAAAAATCCGAAGGCGCTTGAGCGTCTGGAAACCATCCTCGCCCTCATTGAAGGGTGGGTCGACCATGTGGTGTACACGGCGTTGAAGGATCGCCTGCCGTCTGCGGACACAATGCTGACTGCCTGGCAGGTTCGCCGCGCTACCGGTGGCTCTGCAGAAACCGTGTTTAAGAATGTGTTCAATGTGGAGATGCAGACGCCGAACATCAAGGGTGCCCACAATTTGTGGGAGCGTGTTGACGCCGCAGTGGGTCTGGATGCACGCGACGCTGTGTGGAATCATCCGGATTTCCTCCCTGTTGCCAGCGACTTGGAGTCCTCCGCTAGCTTCATCGATGGGCTGTTGAGCTCGAAAGATGAGCAAGACTTTGACCCCATTGCGGAGATTTCCGCATTGGAGGACATGCTCAAGCAGCAGGCAGAGGGCAGCGAAGACGGCTCCCGCACTCAAGATGATGAGGATGACGCCGCGGGCAACGGCGATGATGACGCCGATGGGGACGCAGATTCGGCGCGCTAAAAATCTGCCGCCACGGTAGAATGCTGGACAACGCATCCGCTTCCTAGTCTGCCCCGCATCCTCGGGTGCGGGGCGGACTAGTGGCAGCGTGCGTAGGGGGTGTAAGAGGCCACGAATTTTATCTAGGGGGACAGTCGTTGTGACTATTCCAATACCACACACAGCAGCGGGATTACACGGGGCGGGAACTGATGTGAAGCTCTCTCCTTCCGCCGCCGCGCATGTTCGCTCGCACACTAACGGGCAGTCGGGCCGGCAGGAGTTTTTCATTCAATTTGGTTCTGACGCAACCAAAACAGCCATGGTGCGCATCGGGGACAATGGCACAGTGGCGCGCAAAGTAGCTGCGGCGTTAAACGGTTTTGACAGCCCCGTTGCAATAGAGACCGCAGCCCGGCGCCTGCACCGATGCGGTTTATCAACCGCAGCAACCCACCTGCTTTTGTCCGAACTGCTGACCTACGACATTGTCCTATCCCACCACCCGGCTCCTTCCGTGGCGTTGATGGGTAATAATCGTCTAGCCTTGCAGATCCGCCAGCTGTTATCCGCGCATGGCATCTCTGTGCGCATCCCTTTAAAGAATGAATCTGCGCCGGCTTTCCTAGCGGGGACATCTGCAAGCCGCCCAATAGTGTCAACTGCGTCAATGCCGGTGCACAGGCAGGCTGAACTAGCGCGAGCGGTAAGAAGCTTTGGTGGCGTCTTCATCCCCGTCCGTGTTGCCGACGGCCGAGGTGTTGTCGGGCCGATCAGCATCAATCATTTCGGCCCCTGCCCGGTATGCGTTGATATGCACCATGCTGCAGCCGATCCGCATTGTTCCCTAGCCAGCAGGCAGGCTTTCACTCCCCCAGATCCTGATGTCCTCACCATGGAGGAAGGTTTTGTTGCATCCTTTGTGGCGGCGTTACTAGCTCGCCACTATGGTGCGGCGGGGCCGCCGCCAGGCATGCGGCACCACCAGCCGCAGCGGCTTCCTCAGCTGCAGGCCGGCGCAATGTTCGAGCTCAGTCCTTTTCTGGTGGACATCAACACCACGGTGGTGCAGGCCCACCCTGGATGCCCGGTGTGTTGGTAGCGGGCTAGGTGAACTGGGCTAGTGTTTCCAGCACACCCTCCCCATAGGCTTCCACTTTAACCGGCCCGACCCCCGAAACCTCCAGCATGGCTTCCTTTGTTGTCGGCAGTGCCTCTGCCAAAGCCAGCAAAGTGGCGTCAGAGAACACGACGAATGCGGGAACACCCTGATCTTGGGCTGTGTCTTTTCGCCAGGCTCGTAACGCTTGGAACACCTCTTCGTCCGCACCCCCAGGATGAGTAGCGCACCTCCGCAGAACTTTTTCTGCTGGGGTTGTCAGTTCCTCGCCGCATTCGGTGCAATAGCGAATCCGCGAAGCACTGACTTTGCTTGTTCGTTGTTCCGGCGCGTCCGCGACAATCCCATCGAGGAACCTGGTGCGTTTTCGAGTGGCGCGTCCGCCTTCCTGACGGGCAGCGGACCATGACAGGTAGAGATGTTCGCGGGCGCGGGTAATACCGACGTAGAACAGGCGACGTTCCTCTTCGATGGCATAATCGGTTCCGCTTTTAATGGCGTGGCTGATGGGTACAGAGCCTTCGACGAGGCCAACGAGGAACACCGCATCCCATTCGAGGCCTTTGGCCGCGTGCATGGATGCCAAGGTGACGCTGTTCATCGTGGGGGGATGCTTTGCTTCAGCGCGCTGCCTGAGCTGGCTAATCAAGGTGGGCATGTCTGGTGGCGCTAGTTCCCCAATAAGCTCCTTCAGTGCTTTGAGGGACTGCCAGCGCTCCCTAGCCCTCTCACCTTGAGGCTCTTCCGGGGTAAGCCCCAGGGGGATGAATGTGCGCGAAACAACCTCGTCAACGGGGATGTCACTCACATCGACTGCCCGCGCCAGTGCACTGAGTGCTTCGCGTATTTCTGCACGCTGGTAGAAGCCTTCTCCTCCCCGCACCTGGTAGGCGATGGATTCTTCCTGGAAGATTTCTTCATATCGAGCGGATTGGGCGTTGATGCGGTACAGCACGGCAATCTCGCTGGGTTGTACGCCCTGGCTGATCAGTTTTTTAATCTTGGCTGCAACATCACGGGCCTCAGCGACTTCATCAGAGTGCGAACTGAAGGTGGGCTTGGGGCCTTGTGGACGCATGCCTTGCAGCTTCAGCATGGGGATGCGGTTGCTCACTCCGGGGTGGTGTGCACGGCTAATGACCGTATTGGCCAGGTCTGTGATGTGCGGGGTAGAACGGTAGTCGCGCTGCAGCAGCTTCACCGCAGCATGCGGGTAGCGGCGCGAGAAGTTCAGCAGGTAGTCAGGTGTGGCTCCGGTGAAGGAATAAATGGTTTGGTGTGCATCTCCGACGACGGTGATGTCGTCGCGCTCCCCTAGCCAGCCGTCCAGGACGCGCTGCTGCAGTGGGGTGACATCCTGGTATTCGTCGACAACGAAACTGCGGTATTGTTCGCGAAATTCTTCTGCGACTCCGGGTGCATTTTCCAAAGCTGCGGCAGTGTGCAGCAGCAGATCGTCGAAATCCAGCAGCATGCCTTCGTCGGTGGTTTTCATCTCTTCATAACGACGGTACGCTGCGGCGATCTTCTCCGGGTCTGCCGGTGGCCGCCGGTCACTGTGTTTCTGCGCCGCTTGGACATATGTTTCAGGAGTCAGCAGCGTTGCTTTGGCCCATTCGATTTCACTGAGGACGTCGCGAACCATGTCGGTGGAGTTGTCGAGCCCGACGCTGCGCACCGCGCGGCCGACTAGGGGGAATTTATTGTCGATGAGTTTCCACTGGAGGTTTCCCGCAATGCTGGGCCAGAAATAAGACAGTTGCCTGCGTGCGGCGGCGTGGAAGGTACGCGCTTGGACGCCGCCGATGCCCATGTGGTTGAGCCTCTCCCGCATTTCACCGGCTGCACGTGCCGTGAAGGTGACGGCGAGGATGCGCTGGGGCGCTACGAATCCTTGATCGATGAGGTTGGCGATTCGGTAGGTGATCGTCCGGGTTTTTCCGGTCCCTGCGCCCGCGATGATGCAGACAGGGCCGCGAGGTGCTGTGGCGGCTGCGCGTTGGTCGTCGTCAAGGTCGTCTAGGTTGATCATGTATCCACTCGTTGATCATGCGTCGTGCAATTGATGCTGGGTTAGGCAATTGTTCTTTGCCCAGCGCTTCGATATCGTGTCGGGTCATCCAACGGATTTCTTCCAATTCCCCGTCGGGTTCCCCCACCACTACCCCATCACTGTCGGCAAAAAAGCCGAGCATGAGGGTGTTGTTGCGCCAAGGCTGGCTACCCCAGTACTGCACATTATGGCAGCGCAGTCCGGTTTCTTCCATAAGCTCACGTGCAACGGTGTCTTCAATGGTTTCCTCCACGGAGACATAGCCCGCGATGAGGGAGAAGAAACCTGGCCTTTGGGCGTTGCGTGCCATAAGGAGCGTGTCTTTGTTGCGGACTGCGACGATGATGGCGGGGTCAATCCTGGGGTAGGTTTCCTGCGGGTCGGCGTCCATGGGTGCTCCTTTAGGAATCGAGCGTGCGGCGTACGTACAGCAGTCGGTCGCCGCTTTCCACGGTGGCCGCCTCGGGGGTGCCGATGCGGTGCAGTATCCCACCTCGGACGAGCCCCAAAATGATGTCGGGCAACTCGCGCGGATTAATTCCGACTTCCATATCGCTGGCTCGGCGTTCGACGATGCTCAGCCCATCTTCGGGGCTCAGCAAATCCTCCATCATCTCGACAACAGAGGGGGTCACGGTTGCCAAGCCGAGCATCCGGCCTGCGGTTTCTGAACTGATGACTACCTGGTCGGCGCCGGATTGTTCCAGCAGGTGTACGTTTTCGCTTTCTCGAACGCTGGCGACCACCGTGGCGTGGGGAGCGATTTCGCGCACCGTCAGGGTGACCAACACTGCGGTGTCATCAAGGTTGGGTGCGACCACAACGGCGCGTGCGCGTGGAACGCCCGCAAGTTTCAGCACATCTGTCTTCGTGGCAGAACCTTTGACCGTGACAAGACCATGATTGTTCGCTGCTTCGAGTGCTTGTTCGCTGGTATCGACGACAACGATGTGCCGGGGATCTGCGCCGTCAGCCAGCATCGCTGACACGGCGCTGCTGCCTTTAGTTCCGTAGCCAATGACCACTGTGTGATCGCGCATGCTTCTCCTCCAGCGTTGGATTTGTAGGGTCCGTCGGGTTTCTTCTGTGAGTACCGCCAGCGTGGTGCCGACGAGCAAAATAAGGAAGGCCATACGAATCGGCGTAATCACCAAGGTGTTGATGAGGCGGGCGCTTTGGGTGACGGGAACGATATCGCCGTAGCCTGTGGTTGATAGCGTCACTGCCGAGTAGTACAGAGCATCGATGGCGGTGAGTTTTTCACTGTATCCGTCCTGGTCGGCGTAGACAAGGATTGCGACGAACACCAGCAGGATCAGCGCATAGACCACGCGTCGTGTGATCAGCGCCCTGGGGCTTGCAGAGTCATCTCTAGGAATATTGATGACGTTGAGAAGCGCGTGGTCGGGCATTGTTTCAAGCTGCTGGTCCTCCCGCAGCCAACCGGCACTGCGTTGGGAGGAGCGCCGCCGTGGGCGGTGGTAGTAACGGCGACGTCGTTCGTGGTGGGGATTCATCAGGTTGCCCTCTTATGCCTCAAGCATCGCTGCCAGTGCCTCGGCGTCTGGAAGCTCGTTCGGGGTGAAAGTTTCATCCCAAGCAATGTAGTGGAATGCGGCCCGAATCCCCAAAGGGGACACCGGCTGTCCGCTGCGTTCGCTCAGTAGTTGCGCCCATGCTTGGCGGTAGACCGCGAGCTGGATGATGGCCGCTTCCATTTCTTTTGTGCTGCGGGCGCGGGGCGGTTTTCCGGTTTTCCAGTCGAGAACGAGCCAGCCGTCTTCGTCTTTGAAGATGGCGTCGATGCGCCCGCGCACCAGGTGCGTGCCGATTTTCACTTCGAAGGGGTGCTCAACGTACATGGGTGTGCGCGCTGCCCACTTGCTTGCGAGGAATTTGTCTTTGAGTTCCTGAAGGTTGTCTGCGTGGGGGTCCTCGTAAAGTTCGCCCATGCCGGGAAGGTCGTCTTCGTCGATCAGTCCGGAGCCACCGAAGCGGTCTTCGAGCCATTGGTGCAGTGCTGTGCCACGTTTTGCGTAGCTGTTGGGTTTGAATGGCACGGGTCGGCGTAGGCGGCGGGCGAAGCGCTCGGGGTCGTCTTTGAGGCTCACCATGTCGGATGCGGTCAGCCTGGTTCCGATGTCTACGTGGGTTACTGGTTGGTTCAGGCGGGTGTGTTCGTCGATGAGCGCGGTGGCTTCTTGTTCCCACAGCTGGTCGAGTTCGGCTTCGGCTGTGGCCTCTGGGAGGTTGTCCAGTGCTTCGGCGACTAGTCCTGCGCCGTGCTCGACGTGTTCGCGTCGCTGCCCTAGGTGGTCCCTGGGGTAGCTGCCGATGGATTCGTCGAGGTCCTCAAGCGGGCGACTGGGAATAATGACGTCGCGTTGGGCTAGGCGCCGCTGGACGGCGATGGGGATGAGCTTGGGGTTCAGCGGTGTTTCTTCTGGTGTGTCGTCTTCTCCGAGGATGGACAGTGCGTCGCGCAGCCCCATGGGGAGCTTGGGTTTGTCGGGTACTGTCCATTGTTCATCTTCGGCGGGGTTGAGCTTGGCTAGTCGCGCGACCAGGTCGATGGGGGCACCCATCTGCCAGTTTCCGCTGATGGTTAGACTGTCGGCGGCACGGGTGAGGGCTACGTAGAACAGCCTGCGGTCGGCTTCGCGCAACTCGGCGTGGTAGTCCTTTTTGTGTTGTTCGATAGCGGCGGACAGTTCGTTGAGGGTGGTGACGTCGCTGAGGTCAAGCTCAGGAATGCCGGTGCCTGGTGTGTCGCCGGGTTCTTCGCAGTCGCCACGAAGTGATACGGGAAGTTGGTCCACGGAGGTGGTCCAGTTGGAATGTTTAGCACCTGGGCGGGATCCGTCAGCGAAGTAGGTGGAGTTGTCGGCGTGCAGCACAGCGACGTGGTCCCATTCCAAGCCTTTTGACTTGTGCACGGTGAGTATCTGCACGCGGTCTGCACGCACTTGGACCTCGCCTGGTGCCAGGCCGTCTTCGTGCTCGGTGGCCAGTTGAACGTAGTCCAGGAAGGACTCAAGGCTGGCCCCGGGTATACGCGAGAAGTCGGCGACCACGGTGGCAAAGGCATCCAGGTGCGCGGTGCCGGCGGCGCCATCTTCATGTGGGTTTGCCCGCGACAATACTTCCGTGCGGATTCCCATCACTCGCTCGATATCGTTGAAAATGTCGGGCAGTGACTGGCTGAGGGTGTGGGTGCGCATGTAGCGTAGTGCGGCCGCAAGGTCTTGGAGCCTCGCGTAGCCTTCCACCGAGAATCGTTCCGGTTCGCCGAGGTCTGCCACAGCATCGGCTAGCCCAACCCTGGCCTCGGGTTCTTGGGACACTGCCCCATCGATCTGCTCGCGTAAGTGGCTGACGATACGTCCTGCGGCGTCGAGGTCGGGAGCCTGCGCCTTGCCCGCGGCGTCATCATCTGCGGAGACTCGAGCGCTCAAGTTTTTCGCCCGGGCCGCCAATGCCTGCAAATCAGCAAGCGACAGGCCTACGGACGGTCCGCATACGACCCTCAGTGCAGCCTCGGTGTCTTCGGGTCGGATGAGCATGGTGGCCACCGCCAGCATGTCTGCAACTTCCGGGATCTTAAGCAAACCGGCGTCACCGACGATTTCGACGGGTACTCCACGAGCGCGCAACGCATCAGCCACGCTGCGCATATGGGCGCGCTTGCGGACCAACACGGCCCCCGTAAAACCACCGGCGCCAACACCATCCGCGTAGCGCTGCGCCATGTGGTCAGCCACCCACTGCACTTCTTCTTCTGGGGTGGCGAACCAGCGTAGATCCGTGTGGCCCGGCGCGCTGCCGGGGCGGGCTTGGAGGGGTTGTACGGGGCGGGGTGCACCGGTGCCGAAGACTGCGTCGGCAACGATGTTGGCCCAGTCGAGTACTGCTGGTGGGTTTCGCCAGGAGGTGGTGAGCTCTTTTTTGGGTGCCGGTGTGCCGGCGGTTATGTCTGGGAAGTCCCTGGTAAATCGGGGGAGGTTGGCTGCTGTGGCGCCGCGCCAACCGTAGATGGCCTGCATGGGGTCACCTACGGCTGTGACGCTCAGTTCGGGGTCGATGCCGCCGAAGAGACTACGCAAGAGAAGCCTTTGGGAGTGGCTGGTGTCTTGGTATTCGTCCAGCATGACCACGCGGTAGCGTTCGCGTTGGCTGGCTCCGACGCGCGGGTGGGACATGACTAGGCGGGCCGCCATGGACATTTGTTCGCCGAAGGTCACCACTGCACGGCGTTTCAGTTCTGCGCGGAATTCTTCGACGATGGGTAGCAGCGCGTTGCGGTCAAGCTGCCGGTCCCTTACTTTCAGCAGGGCTTGGTTTGGTTTTCCGGGTGTGGGCCCGTCGGGGTCTTTGTTGGGGAGGGTGTCGACCATCTCCACCAGGAGGCGGGATTCGTCGATGACCTCTTGCGAGCTGACCACGTGGTTGTCCATTTCGCTGGCTAGACGCAGTACTCGGTTGACCAGTGATCCGGGCAGGACGGTGGTGTCGAGTGTGCCTTGGTGTTGGCGCACTACTTCCAGGGCGATGTGGTAGGTCTCGGCTTGGGTGATGGTTCGAGCGCCGGGTTCTACGGGCAACAGCAGGCCGTATTCCTGGATGAGTGTTGCTGCGTAGGAATCATAGGTGGCGACGGTTGGGGTGATGGCTTTGAGGCTGTCCCGGATAGATCCATCGGGGTCAATCTCCGCCAATTGGGGTACCCGTGCCAGGGCTTGGAGGCGCAGCCTGATTCGTTGGGATAACTGCTGGGCTGCCTTTTTGGTGAAGGTCAGGCCCAGCACTTGTTCTGGCGCGCAATATCCGTTGGCGACTAGCCAGACGACGCGGGCGGCCATCGTTTCGGTTTTGCCAGCGCCAGCGCCAGCGACGACAAGCATGGGGCCGGGTGGCGCGCCAATAATCGCCGCTTGTTGGGGTGTGGGGGGATGCTCTTGACCCAACCACTGGGACAGAGTGACCGGATCGACCTGTGGCTTAGTGGACATCGGTGACCGCCTTTCCTTCCGGGTTGACTGGGCACATCACTTTCGCCGCACAGGTGTCGCACAGGCTTTGGTCGATTGCGAATGCTTCCGCGTCTGGCCCCAGTAAGCTTTCCGCGACGTCATCGAATACGAGCCTGAGCCCACGCCGCATGGACTCGTCTAGTGGGGGTTGTTCGCGCACCGCAGCTTGTTTGTTCTCGACCACGGGGTACACCAGCTGGGCTTCGGCAATGTCTTCGCCGAGTTGTTCGCGCACCGCCATTTGGTAGGCCATCAGCTGCGGGTTTTGCGCGGCGTCGACTTTGTTGGCTGCGGTGTTGGATGTTTTCAAGTCCGCGATCACCAGGCGTCGTGGCTGCTCACGAGTGGCATCAATTCGGTCTACACGACCTTTAATAATGACGTCGCGTTCGGCTACGCGCCCCACAACGTGACGCACCGGCAGCTCTGTAGCGACCAGGTCCAGGTTGGCTGACCTGGACACGGTCCACTGTTGCGTGCGCTCGACAGCTGCACGCCATTGTGCGCGCACCCTGTTGGCCTGTGCGGACACAGTGGGGGTGATCGCGTCGATTGCTTCCACCACCATCTCGCGCGCCTCAGCAAGGCCAGCGGCAACATCCACCGGCTGGGCTGAAGCGTCTGGGTCTGCTTCTTGTTCGGCGCGCACTGCCTCAAAGGCGGCAACGGCCTCTGAAAAAGCATGCAAAATGATGCCTCGCTGCTGGTAGAACCCTGGCTCATCATCCGGGTCCCAGCGGGACACAACACTGCGTAAAGGACAACCCAAAGCCTGTTCGAAGCGCGAAGGATTCACCATCACCGGCCTGCCCGGCGCCTCCAACTGCGACTGCGAAGAAGGGCCATGCACACCCCACCATTGGCCCGGATGGGCACCATACACACCCGCCGTCGCCAACCGCGCCAACTGGCGGGCAGCCTGGCGACGCAAACCCATCGGCGTGGACTGATCACACACCGCGCGCCGCAACTCTGCCACAAAACCAGGCACCGACAGCACCCTCAAACCACCCACAGCCTGCGCTTGCGCATCCCCATCCCGCATACTCACCCGCACAGGCGTGACGCCCCACGCCGACGCGACGTCATCAACAAAACGGGAAGGCTCGGCAGCCTCCGCAGCATCCGGAGCGTCCACGCACGTCAACCAGACACGATCCACCGCCCGAGACAATGCCACCCCCAGCAAGCGACGCTCGGAAACTAAACGCTCGGCAGCACGGGAAATAAACGTGTCCGGCTCGATGCCCTCGTCCAGCAAATCGACCAAACGCTCCTGCAAAAACAACGTTCCGGCCTCTGCCGCCGCAGGCCACGACCCCTCCTGCACACCAGCGACGACCACCGCGCCCCACTCGCGGCCGGCGCACGCATGCGCAGTCAACACGTTCACCGCCTGAGGAACCTGGCCGCGGCGATCACGCATACCCGTCGGCAACTGCTGCTCCATAATATGAGACACGAAACTGTCTATGGATGCGGACGGGCGACGCTCCACCCAGTCACCAGCAGCATCAAACAACGCCAACATCGCATCCAAATCACGATCCGCCTGGGAACCGGCAGCACCACCACGCAACGACACCGCCGCCAAATGATCAGACAAACCCGTCGTGCGCCACACCTCCCACAACACCATCTCCACAGACTCCCCCCGCTGCACAGCCTCACGCCCAGCGGAGACCACATCAACAATGCGCTGCAGCACAGCAAGCTCACGCTCGCTCAACACATCACGCAACGCATCCAACCCCAACACTGCCTCCTGCCCACAATTGAGCAGTTCAGCCAAACAATCCACAGCACGGCGACCAATGCCCTGACCCGCCGCACGAGCCCGCATCAACTCCGCCTTACGCACACCACGCAACACACGACGCAACACCACCGGATCCGCACCCCCCACCGGACCACTAGCCAACTGCACAACCTCCGAACGACTCAAAGGCTCCAACACGGCAGCACCCTGCCCACCCAATGGGACCACCGCACCAGCCCGCGCAGCACGCACAGCCAACAACACAGCCTGCACAATATGCTCCTCCGACAACACCACCGCCGTCGGATCCAAAGACACCGGAACCCCCGCCCCCAACAACACGCGACGCATCGGCTCAACCTCCCCGGCGCCACGCACAATCACCGCAATGTCCTCCCACGGTCTACCCCCCAACAAATGCTCGCGCCGCACCACATCAGCAACCGCCGAAGACTGAGCCGCAACGGAATCCGCCACAACAATCTCCCGCGACGTCATCACCCTCAACGACGCATCAAGACGGCACTCATGAGCAACAGGATGATGCAACAAAAAATCCTCCGAAGCACCACGGAAACCAAACACCGCCTGCTCCGGATCCCCCGCAATAACAGCACAATCAGCCGAATCCACAAACAATGCACACAACCGGGCAGTCTGCGGATCCACATTCTGCGCATCATCCAACACAAACAGCCTCGACTGGGCACGCAACTGATCCAACAAAACCGGATCCGCATTCAACGCCTGCAACGCAGCCGTCACCAACTCCGAAGCATTCAAACGCCGAGCACCCGACAACTCCATCGTGCGCTCATACTCCTCCAAAAACAGCCCCGCAGCAGACCACAACTCGATCCCCCACCGCTGGCCTAACGCCTTCAACTCCTCCGGACCAACCCCGCGCTCCAGCGCACGCAACAAAAAATCACGCAACGCACGCGCAAAACCCACAAGCTCCAACGCCGGGCGCTGCTCCTCCGGCCAATACGCACCCCCCTGCTCATGATGCCCCAACAGCAACTCGCGAATAACCGCATCCTGCTCCGCACCCGTAATCAAACGCGGCAACATCCCCCCATCACTACCATCCGCATGCGCAGCACGCACCGCCGCAGCACGCACGATAGAAAAAGCAAAAGAGTGCACCGACTGCACCCCCACAGCTACCTGCACATCCGCCCCAACCCCAGAAGCTATACGCGCACCCACAGCTGCCTGAACACGCGCAGCGGCCTCCTTCGACGGCGTCAAAAAACATACCTCATCAGCGCGAACACCCCGCCGCAAGGACTCCGCCACGCACTCAACCAACACGGTGCTAACACCCGACCCCGCAGGGCCCGTCAGCCGCCACGAACCACCAGCATCCAGGATCTCCCCCGCACGCTGCGCACTGCGCTCAAAACCCCCAGCAGCAGCATCACAGCGTTTGCCATCAGCACTAAAACGAAGACGAACCTCCGGAGAAACCGGAGGATTAAAACTACGCTGCGGGCGAGAAAGCATAGCCCCCATTGTTCCACCTAGGACGCGTCAAGACCATCAACCATCAACGACAAATCCTCCACAGCACGAACAAAAGCATCCTCCACTGCAGCCGAAGGCTCAGCACCACCCGCCACCGACAACGCATACACCCCTATGCGCTGCAGCAACGCACGCGACAACAATGCGTAAAACGCGGCGTCATCAACCAAAGAAAAACGCTCCAACACACCCACCACGTCCCCCTCCGGGGTATCGGGATCCGCCGAAGCAACCAACAAATCAGCAACCACCACCGCGGCCGAATACCCCGCCGGACGCAGCGCACACACCGCATCCGTTACCAACGCGTCAGCGACACCCGCAACAGCACCACCCCTACGCTCAGAGGGCGAAAACAGCACGCAACGGCTCAGATCCACATGGGCCACCACCTGCGGCGCATCCCCCTGCCCTTCACCATCATCACAACGCTCGACCAGCGCGCACGCACCATCACAGGCCCGCAACAACGCCTCCGACGCCCACGAAGCATCCGCATCCGACCCACCCCCCGGCAAAAACTCCTCCACAGCCTGCACAACACCCCCATCACGCAGCACAGACACATCACCCCACGCCAACTGCTCAGCACACCCCACCCTGCCCGGAACACCCGGCGGAACCTCCACCACCGAACGCTCCAGACAATCCGCCATCAACCGCTCCCACTGGAAAGCAACAAACAACAGCTGATCCGGACGGGCCTCCCAACACGCATCCACCCACGGACCAGCAAACGTCGCTTTGCACCCAGACACGACAAAGCGACCATCAGCCGAACGAACCGGACGCGCAACCTCAAAACCACACGACGACGGCAACTCGGCGATAGCCTCACGCGTCCGCGCAGACCACGCAGCACAAGAAGCATCCGCCACCGGAGCAATCACCACATCCCCCATCAACCAACCCCCGTCCCACGGAGCACCCAACTGGGTCGACGCACCATGAAACTGACCATGGGGCTGAAAAGCCCCACCAATGACCTGGAAAGGCTGCTGATCACTCGACCGACTCATGCCTTACACTTTAGGGCCACTTTAAGGGAATGGCCACGCATTCGGCCGGCACACAAAGTCATTATCCGGATAGGGCTCAGAAGGACTGATCTTCCGCAGCTCAGCATTATTCAGACTCAACGTCTGCTGCATCATGATCGGCGCCAAAGCCCCCTGAGCACCACAAGGCTCATGATTGGCATAGCCAATACCGTGCCCAACCTCGTGATTAATCAAATACTGGCGGTACGCGCCCAAATCACCCTGGAACGTCGTCGCACCACGAATCCACCGCGCCTCATTAATGATCACCCGGTTACCGATTGGAGTGAAACAGCTTGTCTCCATCTCCAAATCATTACCGCAATGCTCATGGGTAGTGTCCGTCGACGCTAACTGAATACGCAGATCAGGCTGCTCACCCTGACCATTAAAATTCGCCCCGTTAGGGTCCAGACCATCGCCAGAGACATGCTGGAAAGCGAAACGCTTATCCGCCGTCCACCCCTTCGGATTAGACAACGTCGCGTCAATCATCGCAGCCAGGGCGTCCTCGCCCCCATACGAAGAGGCATCCAAACCATCCTCAACCTCGATGACATAGCGGAAGGTTTGCTCCTGCCCCTGCCCAACAACATCGCCAGGAGCACCCACAACATGGAAGCTTCCCTCACCCTGCTGCGTATAAGGAGCACCCGCCGGCAGTTCACCGGCTGGAAGAACCACATCACGGGCACCCCCACGGGAAGGATCAGGGCTCTGACCCCAATCACGCCCCGAACCAGACACAGCGCCGGTCTGCGCCACAGAATCCGACGCGGCGTCATCACCCGAAACCACATCCACCACGACCCACACCGTCAGGACAATCAACACTGGGATCGCGTACGCACGCCACCCAAACTCCCGCGCAAAACGCACAAAAAAAGAGTCTTGGCGCGAATCCCGGCGGTGGCGAACTGGATCAGTCATAAGGGCAAAATTATAACGTCAGGCGACTACACCGAAAAACCAACAGGACGGCTGGAATCCGTGCCGATCTCCACAAAGCTAATATCCGCGACGCGAACCACATACACGCGTCCCAGGGAATCCTCCAGATTCAGCAGCTGCTCGCTACCTTCCAAAGCGCCCCGAATCTGGCCGACCACAGCATCACGATCCCCCGACAAACTCACAGTGAGCTCACGAGGGCTGTCTTTAAAACCAATCTTGATATCCACGCTTTGAAACATACACGGATTCGACGCACTACTATGTAAAGAGTGCCTAGGTCTCAACGCTCACCCCAGCCAAAACACACCCCTGCGCCCACATTCGCCGAACTCGGCGTGGCAGTGGAAATCGTCGAGGCCCTCGCGCAACGCGGCATCCATCACACCTTCGCCATCCAAGAACTCACCCTGCCCATCGCCCTCGACGGACACGACCTCATCGGCCAAGCGCGCACCGGCATGGGCAAAACCCTCGGCTTTGGTGTCCCCCTGCTAGACCGCGTCTTCGACGACGCGTCAATTGAAGAACTCGACGGCACCCCCCGAGCACTCGTCGTCGTCCCCACGCGCGAGCTAGCCGTACAGGTCAGCGACGACCTCACCCAAGCAGCAAGCAACCTACCCGTCCGAGTCCTCACCATCTACGGCGGACGCCCCTACGAAGAACAAATCGACGCCCTGAAACAAGGTGCGGACGTCGTCGTCGGCACCCCCGGGCGACTCATCGACCTGCACCAACGCGGCAACCTCGCACTGGATAACGTGGCCATACTCGTTCTCGACGAAGCCGACGAAATGCTCGACCTGGGATTCCTTCCCGACATCGAAAAACTCATGCGGGCACTCACCCACAAGCACCAAACCATGCTGTTTTCCGCCACCATGCCGGGGCCCATCCTCAGCCTCGCCCGCAGCTTCCTCAACAAACCCATCCACATCCGCGCCGAACAAGCCGAAGCATCAGCAACCCACACCACAACCACACAGATCGTGTTCCAGGCCCACCGGATGGACAAACCAGCGATCATCGCCCAAGCTCTCCAAGCCCCAGGTCGCGGCCGCACAATCGTGTTCACCCGCACCAAGCGAGGGGCATCCACATTGGCAGGCGACCTTGCCGAATTGGGCTTCACCGTTGGCGCCGTGCACGGCGATCTGCCCCAGCACGCACGAGAAAAGGCACTCGCAGCGTTCCGCCGCTCGCCGGATGAGCCAGGCAGCATCGACGTATTGGTCGCCACCGATGTCGCGGCACGTGGCATCGACGTCGACGACGTCACGCATGTAATCAACTACCAAACCCCCGACGATCCCATGACCTACGTCCATCGCATCGGGCGCACCGGACGCGCAGGGCACTCAGGCGTAGCCATCACTCTGGTAGCCCTGGAAGAGCTCGACAGGTGGTCAGCCATTAACACCGAACTCAACCTCGACAAAGAACAATTACCCGAATGGTTTAGCACCTCGCCCGAACTGCACCAAGCACTCGGCCTATCCGGCAAAGTTAACCCCCGAGTTGGGGCGCCGCGCCCCGTATACGGCATGGGCCCATCCTCACGTGAGCGCGCCCCACGCAGCAGCCGCCCACGCAGTCGGAAGAATCGCGCATGAAACCACTCCGATCTACCCGCAACGACTGGATCGCTGTCGCGACCCTGAGCACCATCACCGCACTAGCCGTCACCACAGTCTGGGCTACCTCTGAGCACCGCTCAAGCAGCCTCGACACAAGCCTCAGCGCCGAACAACCGGCAGAGATCAAGGCCCCCATACCGCAGCTGCCCGACACACTCAGCGAACGCTACGAACTCTCCGACAACGCCATCGCAGCAGCCTACAAACCAACCATCATTGATGGGGTGCTGCTGACCTCAACCAACGATGATTCTTCCTCCGAAGTCACCGCCGTCAATCCGGACAACGCCGAACAACTGTGGACCTACACACGCGCCCTACCCCTGTGCTCCCTGTCCACCGCGTTTCAAAACGCCTACCCCACCTACCTCAACAACAGTGGGTGCGGGGACACAGTGGGAATCCGCGCACGCAGTGGAACCTACGCCGCCACCCGCAGCGCTCTAGCGTCCCGCGACGTCATACCTATTTCCTCCAACAGCGCGGTGGGTACCGTATCTACCCAACGGGTGGAACTATGGCGCAGCGACCTTGTACGAACCGTCGAATACGGCCAGGTAGACGCCCCAGCCGAACCGAACTTACAGCCACACCCGGGGTGCACCATCGATTCCGCTCTCACGCGCACAGACCTACTAGCCGTGGTGGAACGCTGCGACGGCCGGACACAACTAACGTTCCAAAAGTCAGTACCCGAAGAATTCCGAACCCCCGAGCTCAACGAGGACGCTACGGTTGAGCTGCCGGAAGGCTCGCACCTGGTGGCTGTTGCACAGCACGGCGCCGCGATATGGTCCCCAAAGGACCACAGCGTGCACGCTTACGACGACAGCGGAGCACTGCTAAGTAGCATCCCCGTGGCCGAAAAGTCCCCCTCCAGCGCAGCAGGCAAAGACCTACCCTTCGCGCCGATGGTCGCCGACTTGCCTTACCACATCGCCTGGTTTGATGGCAGCGCGCTGCACTTGTTAAAACCCGAGGACTTGTCCCTGGGGCACACGTTTGACGATGCCATCGGCACCCCAGTAGCCATAGGTGAGGACGTCGCGTATCCCACTGCCTCAGGTATCCGCATTGTTGACTGGCGCAGCGGCGAAACAAAACAAAACATTGAGGTTGATAGGAAGGGCTATGCGGGCCCTGTGGGACTAGGCCTGGCCGCCAACACCTTGATCGAAAAACGCGGCGATGTGGTAGTCGGATTATCCGGATAATCCAGCGGGTGTAGCAGTACTAGCCTAGCCGTACATCCGAGCTGCCCAGGCCACCGATTCCTTAGCAAATAGCCTGCTCAGGCAGTACAGTGCGACAGCACCTACGGTGATCGCCAACCAGGGCATGCCACCCTTCCACATGTAGATGGTGATCATCACGAGCAGCAGCTGCATCATGAGCACGGGACCGCGCCCCCAACGATTACCCCGTCGCAGGTAGACACCTGCGACGCCCACGGCTCCGAATACACAGAGCAAAAACACTGCGGTGCCGTAACCGATCATGCTGCCGCGGCTGGGGTCGGACACCAAAAGGCTGCCATCCGTGCCCGCCAAGGCTTGATGCACGGCCGCCGCTATGGCGAGGACACCGCCAATGATTCCCTCGATGATCGCGACGACGCCCGCATGCATCAGTGCGCGGGGCACTTCGTTGGGCGAAGGGTTGGTGGTGTCGTTGGTGTTCTGTGCCGGGGTGGGGTGTTGAGGTAAGCTCACGAGTAAAAAAGTCTATCTTCTATCGCCATGATCTGCTGTGTGAGCCCACTGGGGACAGCCTCACATTCTGAACTACCCCCGGTCTGTTCAGTTTGACTCAATCGTGACATAAGCTCTCGCTATCATTCGCGCCAAAAATACTGGACGTCGGGGCGCATTTCCGCCGTTTAGGGCATACTTACAGCGCTAGGGAAGGGGGCAAAACCCACATCGGAAAACATAAGAATTTGTGAAGAAATGGGAAAAAATCCATTTTCGTTACCCCCGCTAGGCACATCAGGACACTCCCCTAAGGGTGATTTAGCTCTCTTTTTTAACGAGACCCTAGCGGAAGCGTTAAAAAAATGTAATGCTAAGTCTCGCAATCACGAACAGGACGCACCCTGCGTGCCACATGCGAAAACATTCTTCGCATCTAGGTAGTGGCCCCAGCCAGAGATCAAGCCGCAGCAGCAATGGTGCGCTGGTAGCACAACACTACAGCGCCGCTTTCCCGCAGCGCTCTTAGTAAGACCCGTCCCCGTGCCGCGTGTATAGAAACCTTTAGAAGGAGATTGTTATGGATTGGCGCCACCAGGCCGTATGCCGCGATGAAGACCCGGAGCTCTTCTTCCCCGTTGGCAACTCCGGGCCCGCCCTGTCACAGATCGCCAGCGCGAAGCTCGTATGCAACCGTTGCCCAGTGACCACCCAGTGCCTCAACTGGGCACTGGAAACCGGCCAGGATTCCGGCGTCTGGGGCGGTATGAGCGAAGACGAACGCCGCGCCCTCAAACGCCGCAAGAACCGCGGCCGCGGCCGCGCACGCGTCACTATCTAACACCCCTTCCAGTTCCAGGGGCAGGATAATTTCCAATACTAGGGTTCCGCCTACTAGAGTGGTGCCAAGTAAAAGCCTCTACCTATTTTTATAAGGAGTTAGCCATGAGCAAGCGTGGCCGCAAGCGCAAGGACCGCCGCAAGGGCAAAGCAAACCACGGCAAGCGTCCCAATTCCTAACACGCACAGCCTGTAAGAAGCGGGGCGGAAACCACAGTGATGGTTTCCGCCCCGCTTCTTTTATGCCCGCATGAGCACCCCGTGAGCAGTGCGGTTCTCTAGCGTTCTCTAGCTGTCAGACTCGATGGCGATCGTTTGAATAGTGATGCTGATGCGCTCCCTCAACACCGTCGGCGCCTGAACACAGCAACAACTGCGCACCAGCTGACGAACGTCGGTTTCGATCCTCAAACGCTCCACGCACCCCGGGCAGCGCTGAATATCGGCAAGTAGCTGCTCCCTGCGCTCAGGGTCGCATTCCCTGTCCAAAAGCTCCCTGAGCCGCTCATAGCTCGTGTCGCAATTGCAGCTCATGATCAGTTCTCCTCGCCTACTGTGCCTGCTGTTTGAGTACGTTTCTCGGATGCGGCAATACCGATGCCTCTTTCTCGTGCTACGTCTTTCAACGCGTCACGCAGCTTTTTTCTTCCACGGTGCAGCCGAGACATCACCGTGCCGAGGGGCACACCCATGATTTCGGCGATTTCTTTATAGGCCAAGCCTTCAACATCCGCGTAGTAGACAACCATGCGGTAATCTTCGCTCAACGCATTGAGTGCCTCGGAGATTTCGCTGGTAGGCAGCTTTTTCAGCGCCTCAACCTCGGCGGATTCCAGCCCTTGGGATTCATGGGATGCCGACGACAGCAACTGGTAGTCGGTGATTTCTTCGGCACTGGTTTGGGTGGGTCGGCGCTGCGCTTTGCGGTAGTTGGTGATGTACAGGTTGGTCATGATCCGGTACATCCACGCCTTGAGGTTGGTGCCTTGGGTAAAGCCGTCGAAGGCTTGGAATGCTTTGATGTAGGTTTCCTGCACAAGGTCCTCGGCGTCTGCGGGGTTGCGGGTAAGCCGCAGTGCACCGCCATAGAGCTGGTCGAGCAGAGGGAGTGCTTGTTGTTCGAAGGGGGTTTGTCCCATGTGGCTATTGTAGCCTGAGGGTTTAGGGTGGTTTTATGGCTAAGAAACGTTCCAAGCAGTCCTCTGCGTCGCGTGCTGGTGGTACTGCGGCTTTGCGTGTGCTTCATGACGCCGCGGTCGACTTTGAGGTCCACGAATTCGACGCGGGCAAAGATCACTTTGGTGCGCATGCTGCGGAAGCTTTGGGCGAGTTACAGGTGGATCCGGGCCAAGTCTTCAAAACACTGGTGGTGGATTTAACCGCTGGACGGGGTCCGAAACGTTCGCTGGGGGTGGCGTGCGTACCGGTGGAGTGCACGTTGAGCTTGAAGAAGGCTGCGGCGGCTTTTCAGGTGCCCAAGGTGTCGATGGCTGACCCCAAGGATGCCTCCCGTTCCTCCGGCTATGTGCCTGGCGGAATTTCTCCCCTGGGGCAGAAGACACCACTGCCAACCGTTATTGACCACAGCGCCCAGCAATGGGACAGGGTATACGTGTCCGGTGGGCGCCGCGGGTTGGACGTAGGCCTTGATCCTGCAGTGCTTGTCCAGCTGACGGAAGGCAGCTTCGCGGATGTGTCCGCGACGTCATAAATTAATGCCTTAATCCTGCCGGTGCGCGATGTTCCAGCCTGCGCGCAGCAGGGGTAGCTGCAGGGGGATCCTGCCGTAGGCGATAGCCCTCTGCCACAGGGGATGATCCCGCCAGTCGTAGGCCATATAGATGTTTCCAGGCCACACCCCAGCCATCAGTGCGAGGGTAGCCCAACCACCGACCCGCCGCGTAGAGGGGTTGACCAACAGTGCGGCCGTACCGACCTCAGCCGCACCAGAGGCCAAAGTGTAAAAACGCTGATTGGGTGGCAGCGCTGGCGGGACAAGTGCGTCGAATCCTTCGGGGCGGATAAAGTGCATCACTCCGGCGAATGTGAAAAGCCCAACGAGAAAGTTCTTCATGTCTGCCAGCGTAGCCCTTGCCACTGTGGCACTGCCCCGCTTGCACCTGTCACCCACTACAGTTGTTGCCATGAGCTGGAACGCCCCCACCGCCCCCGACCGTCCGATTGATGCTTTTGTTACCGTTCCCGGGTCGAAGTCTATGACGAACCGAGCGTTAGTGTTGGCGGCGTTAGCGAATGCCCCGTCAACCGTCGTGGGTGCGTTGCGTAGTCGTGATTCCGACCTGATGATCGCCGGTTTGCAAGCGATGGGTGCGCGCATTGACGAGGATTGCTCAGGCGCTCAACCGGTACTGAGGGTTGTTCCCGGCCCGATTGGCGGCGCGGAGGTGGATTGCGGGCTCGCGGGCACGGTGATGCGTTTCCTTCCGCCGGTTGCAGCCCTGGCGGCCTCCGATGATGGGGGACCTGCGTGCGTGCGTTTTGATGGCGACGAGCAAGCCCGCAAACGCCCCATGGGTTCGGTGCTGGGGGCTTTGCGTTCCGTGGGGGTTGACGTCGCGGGTGACGCTTTGCCTTTTGAGGTGTGTTCGTCGGGTTATAGGCCCCAGGGTGGCACGGTGACTATCGACGCGTCTGCTAGCTCGCAGTTTGTGTCGGGTTTGCTCCTGTCAGGCGCCCGCTATGCTTCGGGTTTGGAGGTGCGCCATTCGGGCGGCCGGGTGCCCAGCATGCCGCATATTGAGATGACTGTAGAGATGCTGCGCAGCGCGGGTGTTGACGTCGCGGTGGATGGGTCGCACTCACCGTCGTGGTGGAGGGTGGTTTCGGGCCCTATCGCTGGCCGGCAGTGGGTGATCGAGCCTGATTTGTCTAATGCGACGCCGTTTTTGGCTGCTGCCGCGGTGACGGGTGGTTGTGTAACGACGCCCTGGCCTGAGTCGACGACACAGCCGGGTGAAGAAATCCGGCCGATTCTGGAAGCCATGGGTGCCCGGGTGGTATTTGAAGCGTGTGCTAGCGGTGATAACAGCGATGGGGCCTTGGGACGCCTGCGGGTGTGTGGCCCCTCTGATGGTGTTCTGCAGGGCGTTGAGTGGGACATGTCGGCTATCGGTGAGCTCACCCCCACGGTAGCTGCGTTGGCTGCTGTGGCCTCGACGCCTAGCCACTTGTACGGCATCGCGCATCTTCGCGGGCACGAAACCGACCGTTTGCAGGCTTTGGCTGCGGAGATTAACCGCTTGGGCGGCGCCTGTGAGGAACTCGATGATGGTATTCGAATTACTCCCGCTCCGCTGCACGGTGGGGTGTGGCATTCTTATGCCGATCACCGCATGGCGACTGCGGGGGCGATCATTGGTCTGAAGGTTGACGGCGTGATGGTTGACGATATTGAGACCACGTCGAAAACTCTGCCGGGCTTCGCCGGAATGTGGTCGGACATGCTCGGATTGGCTTCGGACGGGGCGGTGTAGGCGGTGGCTCGTTCGCGTGGGATGCGCCGCTGGGATGAGTCTGATGTGCGGGTGCGCCCGGGGAAGGGGTCCCGCCCCCGTACGAAGGATCGACCTTCGCATGATGACGCCGTGTTCGGCATGGTTGTCTCGAAGGATCGCGGTAGGTGGGGCGTCCAGTTGGATGAGAGTGCTGGGGGTGCGCGGGTGGTGGCTATGCGTGCGAGGGAAATGGGCCGCACTGCTGTAGTGGTTGGGGATCGCGTGGGGCTTGTTGGGGATACGTCGGGCCGGAAGGGTTCTTTAGCTCGGATCGTAAAGCTTGAGGAAAGAAGCAGTGTGCTTCGACGCACTGCCGATGACACTGACCCCTACGAGCGGGTGGTGGTCGCTAACGCAGATCAGCTGCTCATTGTGTCTGCTGTTGCGGATCCTCCCCCGCGCACTGGGTTCGTCGAGCGCGCGTTGGTCGCTGCTTTTGTTGGCGGGCTCTCCCCCGTACTGTGCCTGACCAAGTCTGATCTGGCGGATCCGACGGCGTTCGCGGAAGAGTTCGAGGCGCTCGACGTTCCTGTGGTTGTGTGCGGCATTAATGATGACCTCGCGCCTGTCCGCGACGTCGTCAATAATCATGTGACCGCGCTGATCGGCCACAGCGGCGTTGGAAAATCCACGTTGGTGAATCGTCTCGTGCCCACTGCCGAGCGCGCGACTGGTGAAGTATCTGGTGTGGGCAAAGGACGGCATACGTCCACCCAGTCGGTGGCCTTGCAGCTGCCCGATGGGGGTTGGATTGTCGACACCCCAGGCATCCGCAGTTTCGGCCTGGCACACGTTGATGCCGACGCGGTCATCGATGTGTTTGATGACCTTCGGCAGCAGGCGGAAGATTGCCCACGGGGTTGTTCCCACGCAGAGCCCGGCTGTGCGCTCGACGAGCTTGATGGCTCTAGTGGACGCCGCGTCACGGCTGTTCGCGCACTGATCACCGCCCTACGCACCAACGTCGACTGGGAGTGACCATGGCTCATCTACCGCGACTGTCCATGCGAGGTGTCCTCGGCCCGGAGCAAGGCCCTGCCGCCCCGGGGGATCGCGCCTGGCTCACCGAAACCCCAATGAACAGGCTCGCAGCGTATTCGATTATCGCGGGCGTCGTCACCGGAGTGTTGGTTGCCGGGGTCAACTGGGCGGTCATTTTGACCGAACGTGCTGTCTTCGGCGTCGACCATCTGCAGGTGTTATCGCCAGCAGAATCTGTCACCCCGACTCGCCTTGCGATCACGCTCATCGGCGTAGGTATTGTCACTGCTGTGCTGTGGTTCCTACTTGACCGCTTCGGCAGACCCCAGGTGGCGGTACCTGGTGCGATGCAGGGCAAGGACATGCCGGTTGTGACCACTTTGCTCAGTGCTTTTTTGCAGGTGTGTAGTTCGGCTGCTGGTGCGCCAATCGGCCGCGAAAATGCGCCACGCCTGGTGGGTGGTTTGGCTGCTGCCGGTATGGCTACGACGTTCCGTTTGGACGGGGAGGCCCGCAAGATCCTGGTCGCCTCTGCCGCTGGTGCTGGCCTGGCGGCTAGCTTCCATCTTCCTTTGGCGGGCGCGTTGTTCGCTTTGGAGCTGCTTCTGGTCGAGATGTCGACCCGCACTGTCATTGCGACGATGGTGTGTAGTGCGACGGCGGTGGCCACGACGTCATTATTGTTTGATAATCCGCCGTTTTACGTGGCTCTTCCGTTGACTGAAGGCCCGCGTTTTCTGTTAGCTGCGGTGATTGTGGGGGCGGTTGCTGGGTCTGCTGGGCACTTTTTTGGTCGCGTTGCGCTGCGGATGGCGGCGCATCATGCTCGTGGGGTGTCGTTATTGTGGCAGATGCCGCTGGCGTTCATTGTTGTCGCTGCGGTAGCTCGGGTGATACCGGGCGCTAGTTCCAATGGTCGTTGGGCGGTTCAGACCACCTTGGATATGGGGGGGCTGCTCAGCGGGCCGTGGGATGCCACTGGCCGGGTCATGTTGGCGTCTCTTGCATTGTTGTTCTTGGCGCGCACGGTGCTGACGTTGTTGTGTTTCCGCGTGGGCACCATTGGCGGTACTCTCACGCCCGCGTTTGCGATGGGCGGCACGATTGGTGCGGCGGTGGGCATTGTGATGCAACCATTGTTTCCTGACGTCGCGGTGGGGGCGTTTGCGCTTATGGGTGCGGCCGCATTTTTGTGCACGACGATGGCGGCCCCAATGTTTTCGATGCTTGCCGCAGTGGAGCTGACGGATATGCCTTCGCAGGGGTATTTGGCGATGTTTGTTGCCGTTATTGCTGCGTCGTTGGCTACGCGTGCGTGGGCGGTTATTACTGATAAGGAGCATCGTGCCTTGCCGTTTACCAGCCAGGCGTGGACTGGGGAGTCCCTCTAACTCCACCCAACGCAGAAGGCTGGTGCCCCAGTGGGGATCACCAGCCTTGTGTCTTAATGCGGGGTGTTTTAGAGCTGCCTGCGCGAGCCGGAGGCCTTGACGGTCGGGCGTGCGCGGTTGGTGTCTTTACCTAGGGCTGCCCGGATGAGGTGGGCGGTGCCTTCGGCGACGCTGGGGCGCAATTGTTTGAGCATCTTCAGCGCGGGCCGCAGTCCGCGGCGCAAGCCGTGGGCGTCGACACCGGTATGAAGCTTGGCTTCCATCTCCTCGGTGATTGCTTTTTCGCTGCGCACTTCGGGTGCGTTATGGGGGTGGGCTGCCAGGAAACGGTTGGGCAGGGTGAGCTTGAGTAGGGTGCGTTGAACCTTGAGGAACTGCACGGGGAATGAGTCAACGTTGTAGGGCAGGTCGTATTCTTCCGCCAATGCGCGTACTTTCTTGCCGACATCGGCAAGCCTGTTGGAGGGCATATCGGGGAAGAGGTGGTGCTCGATTTGGTAGTTCAAGTTGCCCGACAGGATGGTCAGGATTTTGCCACCGTGGAAGTTTGCGGAACCGAGCATCTGTCGCAGATACCATTCGCCTTGTGTTTCGTTGGCGAATTGCTCCTTGGTGAAGGTTTCGGTCTCGTCCGGGAAGTGTCCACAGAAGATCACTGCATAGGACCACAGGTTTCGTGCCAGGTTGGCATACATGTTGGCTTTAGCAGTGGTGGCAAAGTGGGTGCCAGACAGCGCTGGGAAAAGGATGTAGTCTTTGATGACTTGACGCTTGGACTTGTGCACAACATCCCAGAAGCGAGGGGCGGTCTCTTCCCAGGATTGCTTGCCTGCAAAGTAGCGCCCGAGCTCAACGTCGTAGAAAGCCACCGCCCATTGGAACAGGCTGGCCAATACGGCGTTGGTCAGGGGCTGCGCGAGGAAGAACGGGCTCCATTTGCGGTCGCGGGTGACACGGAGGATGCCGTATCCGACGTCATTGTCCATGCCCAAGATGTTGGTGTATTTGTGGTGGACGAAGTTGTGGGAGTGCATCCACTGCGATGAGGGGCAGGTCATGTCCCATTCCCAAGTGGTGGAGTGGATCTCGGGGTCGTTCATCCAGTCCCATTGGCCGTGGATGACGTTGTGGCCGATCTCCATATTTTCCAAAATTTTGCTCAGCCCCAGCATGCCGGTGCCCAACCAAAATAGCGGCTTTTTATGGCTGAACAGTAGTGCTGCGCGGCCGCCGACCTCGAGTCCGCGTTGGAAGCGGATGAGGCCTTTGATGTAGGCGACGTCATTGTCCCCCAGGGAGTCTTCGACCTCTTTTTGGATGGCGTCGAGCCTGCGGCCGATCTCTTCGATGTCTTCGTCGGTGAGGTGGCTGTATGCCTTGATGTTACTGATTGCCATGGTGTGCTCCTTGCAGTGTGTTTAGCGTCTTTATCCTGGTGCGGGATGCGTTTAGCAATTCACGCGGCAATCCCCTGCTGCCACAGACACGCATGTTCGGATGCGTTCCCCGGGGCCTTTGGTTTCCCCTGTGCGAAGGTCGGTGACGTACCCGTCGTCGAGCTCGCGCACGCAGGTTTGGCAGATTCCCATGCGGCAACCGAAGGGCAGTTGGATGCCTGCGTCCTCCCCTGCTTCCAGCAGCGTGGTTGCGCCGTCGATGGTGACGGTAGCGCGATCGCCGAAGGAGACGGTGCCGCCTTGCGCGTCCGAGGTGCGGTCGAGGGTAAAGCGTTCCGTTTTGAGTTCTTTGAGGTTGTCGGACCAGCTTTCCAACTGGTCGAGCATCTCAGAGGGGCCGCAGGCGTAGGCGACGCGTTGGTCGTGGTCGCCGACGAGCTGTGCAAGCTCCTCTGTCGTGATGCGGCCGTCGGTGGAGGTGCGTCGGAGAATGAGCGTGTAGTTGGGATGCGCGTCGAGGTCGCGGAGGTCATCCCCAAACAGTAGGTCGTCATCTGTGCGGTATGAGTGCACGTGGATGACGTCCGGAACGCCAGCAGCGTTGTCGGTGTTGAAGTGCCCACGAATCTCCATGGTGCGCAGCATGCTGATCACCGGTGTAATGCCGGTGCCTGCCGTGACAAAGAGGAGTTTTTCGGGCAATGGGTTGGTCAGGTGGAATTCGCCTGCTGGTGCGGCCAGTCGTACATGCATGCCGGGGCGTGCGCTGCCAACCAGGTGGTTGGATAGTTTTCCGCGTTCTACGGCCCGGACGGTGATTTCCAGGCGGCCGCCTGCGGGGTTGGGCGGGCAGGTCAGTGAATAGGATCGCCAGGTGTATCGCCCGCCGATTTGGACGCCGATGCCGATATATTGGCCGGCTTCGAAGTCAGTGGGCACACCCCAGCCCGGTTCGATTACCAGGCTCACGGTGTCGGCTGCGCCCACTTCCCCGTCTGCGGTGTGCGGGGTGTGTTTGGTGACGCTGATGATTTTGCCGCGCAGTTCGCGCGCGGACCACAGTGGGTTGACGAGTTGGGTGTAGTCGTCCGGCAGCAAGGGTGTGCTGAATCGTTTGAGGACGCCGCGTAATCGCTTCAGGCCGTCTGTTGTTGGGGCCATGCCGCTCCTTTTGCCAGTCAAATAGTACGAGACCGTAGCTTACGGCACCGTAGCTAACTTGGCAACCCCGAGTGATAGAGCCAACCAACAAGATCATCCTGCTGATCGGCCCTAGCCCTTCTAGATCACATAAATCTGATCTGCTACCTCAGCTAATTCGCTTGGGTCATACCACGCCATAAAGACGTCCATGGCGTTCCAGACAGCGATCTCTGCCCCCTCGTCCCCCAGGTCAGCCTGGTCGATCGCTAGCGCCGCAGCCTTGATAAGCGCCGTACCCTCCGGCTCACCCGCAGCTCTCAACGCGGCCGGATCGTCAACGTGAATGGCCGCAACGTCCGCGGCGTCAATGCCCGCATCTGCCAATTCGACGATTGCAGGCCCCAAATCCGGGCGGGGGCTGACGTGCCGATCAGCCACATCACAACTAATGACGACGCGTCGGTAGACGCCCGCGGGATGATCTGCGTCCACGTACTCCGGATCGATCGTGGCGAGCATGCGCAAGGATGCTAGCGCCGCCTCGTCAAAGGCATACTGGCTGATACCGTCTTCGTCGAGGTCGCTCAAGTCGCGCTCGAGATCGGCGGTCACCGCATAACCCCAGCCACCGGGGGCCTTGATGGACTTATCGGCGGCGAGGGAGCGCAGCATTTCTGGCGTCGCGGGAAGGAAAATCCTCACGGCTAGAACTCGCCTTTCAGGCCGAACAAGCAGCACACCTCGACGACGGTCCGGTCGAACTGCTGGTAGTAGCAACCGATAAGGCCTGCATCCACAGCGCCGCGCACGTTGATAATGGAGTCGTCAACCATGACGCATTCATTCATCGGCACACCGAGGGTGTCGGCGGCGATACGGAAGGCTTCCTCATCGGGCTTGTCGTAGCCGATTTCCCCAGATAGCAGGACTGCATCAACCAGACCACGGTATTCCAATTCGCGGATGTGCTCCGCGCCGTCTCCACCGGGATCGTTGGAGAGCACTGCCAGCGCGGTGCCGTGGACGCGAAGCGCTTCCAGTAGGTCCCTCCAGCGGCGACGCTCTTCGTCACTGCCGTCTAGGACGCCGGCATAGTCGATAATCAGGCCGCTCATCGTGCGGGCCTGCTTGGGTGCGCGGGTCTTGTCCATGTGTGGCTCCTTGTAAAACTGTCGGTTGTTTTCGTAGTCGCGTATGTCCGTCAGCGGTGTCGGGGGTGCGCGGTCGACAGGCATCGGCTTTCCAGAGTAGTCTTAACGGCGTCCTCAAGTGTATTTCTTTGGTGCCGTCCGAGCATTCGCCCATGAATGATGTGCGCCCTGTGGCCGGTTTGTCTTTGCTGTGCGTTCCACAGCCGCCACGCAAACAAAATTTTCAGGATGATGACGTCGCGGTGCGTCCCTCTATGCAGGGGCTTGCGCCGGTTGTCAAAGCGCTTAATTTTATTTTCGGGATGGACAGCCTGAGCCATTCAACGGCGGCGGTGTTTTCGCCCAATGTTCGGGCTTATGTGCGTCGGCGCTCAAAAACTGTTCCGCATGGCCCGGTGGCTATCCGCAGTATCCGCATGCAGAAGATGACGCCTACCGCGATCGAATTTAATGGTACGGCCGTCGCCGTGGAGCACGATATGAGCTACGCGATGTGCGGCCGTTTAGATCGGCCTACGCTTGCTCACCCTGGCGCCAAGCCAGGTACTACACAATGGAAGCTCACCAGCTTCACTGTGTTGTGATACTGGTGAGCTTCCATTGTCGGGCGGGGTGTTAAACCTCGACGGTTACTTCGTTTTCGCCACGCAATTGCTTGTCGAGTGCGAAGATCTTCCGGACGGTTTCTTCCTTGATGGCGTCCTTCATGGCGTTGAACATGTCGCCGCCTTCCTTCTGGTACTCAACAAGCGGGTCGCGCTGAGCCATTGCGCGAAGGCCGATGCCTTCCTTCAAGTAGTCCATCTCATAGAGGTGCTCGCGCCACTTCTGGTCGACGGTCGACAGGATGGCTTGGCGTTCCACTGCGCGCAATGGATTGGGTGCTTCAGCAGGTTCGGAGACCTTGACCCCCAGGGCGGACAGCTGTTCAGCCTGGTTGGCTCGAACTTCAGCTTCGCGCTTGCTTAGGTTTTCCTCCAGCGCGGTGTACTTGCGGTGCGCGTCGTCGAGCAGGGCTTGGGTGAGGTCCTCAGCGGAGAGTTCACCGGCGGCACCGTATTCGCTGCCTTCAAGCAAGGACTTCCAGCTCATCGTGGGGCCGTACAGGGCTTCTAGCGCGTGCCACAGCTTGTCAAGATCCCAATCTTCGACGTAGCCTTCGGCGGTCGCTGCAGCAACGTAGCCAGCGATGGTGTCGTCGAGCATGGCCTGAACCTGCTCCTGGACGTCGCGGCCTTCGAGGATTTGATTGCGCTCGGAGTAGATGACCTTGCGCTGCTCGTTCATCACCTCGTCGTACTTGAGGACGTTTTTACGCATCTCAAAGTTCTGGTTTTCCACCTGCGACTGGGCGCCGCGAATGGAATTGGTGACGGCCTTCGACTCAATCGGAACATCGTCGGGCACGTTGAGGCGATTCATCATCGCTTCCATGCGAGGGCCAACGAAGCGAACCATCAGGTCGTCACGCATCGACAGGTAGAAGCGGGTTTCACCGGGGTCACCCTGGCGGCCGGAACGGCCACGGAGCTGGTTATCAATGCGACGAGACTCGTGGCGTTCGGTACCGATGACATACAGTCCGCCAGCTTCGCGGGCTTTCACCGCGCCCTCTTCGGACTTCTTGCGCTCGCGCTCAAGCACCTCTTGGTACTTGGCGTTCCATTCCTCTTCATCTTCAATCGGATCCAACTTGACGTTTTTCATCTCAGCAAGCGCGATGACGTCAGGGTTACCACCGAGAACGATGTCGGTACCACGACCAGCCATGTTGGTGGACACGGTCACGGCGCCTGCACGGCCAGCGTAGGCGACGATTTCTGCCTCTTCCTCGTGGTGCTTCGCGTTGAGCACCTTGTGGGGAACGTGCATGGCGTTGAGGATTTCGTGGAGGTATTCAGAGCGCTCCACGGAGGTTGTACCGACCAGGACCGGCTGGCCCTTTTCCGAACGCTCCTTGATGTCTTCAGCAACCGCCATAAACTTTGCTTCCTGAGTCTTGTAGACCAGGTCGGTGAGGTCTTGGCGCTGGTTTGGCCGGTTGGTGGGGATCGGCACCACGTTGAGTTTGTAGATTTGGTGGAGCTCGGCGGCCTCGGTCTCTGCCGTACCCGTCATACCAGCGAGCTTGTCGTACAAACGGAAGTAGTTCTGCAGGGTGATGGTGGCCAAGGTCTGGTTTTCAGCCTTGACCTCCACACCTTCTTTAGCCTCGATGGCCTGGTGCATGCCCTCGTTGTAGCGACGGCCGGATAGGACACGGCCGGTGAACTCATCGACAATCATGACTTCACCGTTGCGGACGATGTAGTCCTTATCTTTGGTGAACAGCTCCTTGGCCTTCAGCGCATTGTTCAGGTAGCTGACCATATCAGAGTGGTCGGGAGCATACAGGTTGTTCATGCCGAACTGATCTTCGACGAAGGCCACGCCCTCTTCGGTGACAGCGACGGTCTTCTTACGGATGTCCACTTCGTAGTGGATGCCGTTTTTCATTCGAGGAGCCAGGCGCGCGAAGTCGTTGTAGCGTCCGGATGCCCCATCTGCAGGGCCAGAAATGATCAGCGGGGTGCGGGCCTCGTCGATAAGGATGGAGTCAACCTCGTCGACGATGGCGTAGTGGTGCCCACGCTGGACACGGTCCTCCAGGCTGCCTGCCATGTTGTCGCGCAGGTAGTCGAATCCGAACTCGTTGTTGGTGCCGTAGGTGATATCAGCATTGTAGGCGGCACGGCGCTCAGCGGGGGTCTTCTCAGACAAGATGACATCGGTGGTCAAACCCAAGTACTGGTGGACGCGGCCCATCCACTCACAGTCGCGCTCTGCGAGGTAGTCGTTCACAGTAACGACGTGCACACCCTTGCCTTCGAGGGCATTAACATAGGCGGCCGGCACACAGGTCAGAGTCTTACCCTCACCAGTGCGCATTTCGGCGACGTTGCCATAGTGGAGGGCGAATGCGCCCATGAGCTGCACCTTGTAGTGCTCTTGCTTGAGCACACGGCGGGATGCTTCGCGGACAGTCGCGAATGCTTCAATGAGCAGATCATCCAAGGTCTCACCGTCTGCGAGGCGCTTTTTAAACTCGTCGGTTTTGCCCTTGAGCTCTGCTTCCGACAGGTTGTGGTACTCGTCCTCGAGGGCGATGACTTTGTCGGCGTAGGCGGCGTAGCGCTTAACAACGCGCCCTTCGCCGATGCGGAGGAGATTGGACAATCCAAACACTAGATAAGGTCCTTAAATTATTTTTACGGAACAAGCGTCCTCGTGTACTGAGGCAAGACTTGGCTAGACGACTAGACAGTCAGACACTGCAATCATAGTCGCACGAAACCGCCGCTCACCAAACAGGTGTAGCGGCGGTTAACATCGTGCCCAACTATAGGCCGGATGAGCTTAGGCCAGTGCGATCAGACCGTAGTCGTATGCGTGGCGACGGTAGACGACGCTAGGACGGCCGGTCTCTTCGTCAAGGAAGAGGTAGAAGTCGTGGCCAACCAGCTCCATCTCGCTCAGAGCATCGTCGACACTCATCGGAGTGGCAGGGTGCTCCTTACGACGCACAACCTGGCCGAGCTTAACCTCTTCGACAAGGTCTGCATAGGGATCCTCGTCGAATTCACCCTTGGGGGCTTCCATCTTGGCAGCCTGCGCTGCAAGCTCGACAGCGACCTGGTCGGTCGGCATCGGGGTACGGTGACCGCTGCGGCTGATCTTGCGGCGAGCCTTGACCTTGCGCAGCGAACGCTCCATGCGGCTCAGCGCGGTCTCGAGGGCTGCATAGAAGGAATCTTCCTTGGCTTCCGCACGAGCAATGTGGCCCTTGCCAGTTGCGGTGATCTGAATCTTGTCGGATTCGTCCGCGCGGCGCGGGTTGGGCTCGTGCTGAAGTTCAACGTGGAAGAAGGTGAGAGTGGGATCCAGGCGAGCAATCTTCGCAAGCTTGCTGTGCACTCGTTCGGCAAAATGGTCTGGAACTTCGACATTTCGGCCGGTGATATTGACCTTCACATCGGGGCTTAGAACATTGTTCTTGTCAGCAGGCGTTGTCACGTGCTTGTACCTCCCGGTATGGCCACCCTCGACTGTGAATGGGATTACTCACAACCTCAGCGGGTGACGTGAATTGCTACACACTTAACGATACATTCACCCTTAGGCTTTCGCTACCTTCAGAAGCATTTTTCACACCACTACCCAGAGATCCCTTCCAAACCTCCTGCTCGCCCACATTCTAGGCGACGCAGATCACAACGGCCGCGTCCACCGTGAAACCCGCAGACTGCAAAACTTTTAGCGATTCCGCAAGAGTCGCCCCGGTGGTTATAACGTCATCAAACAGCACCACGTGACTCCCCCGCTGCCGGATAACCTCACGATGCCGCTCCACCACCACGACATCTAGCTGCACTTTTCCACTCAAATTCTCCTGCCTAGCCTGAACACCAAGCCCAACAGAATCACGAACATCATCAGTATGACTCAACAGTGGTACTACCTGCCATAAAGGTTCTATGCATGCTGCGTGAGCACACATCGCCCGCACATGGTCACCCCCACGTGCCCGAGCAGACGCCCGGCGCGACGGAGCCGGCACAGCCAACCACTGCCCCACCCAAGGCAACTCCCCTCGTGCCTGAAGATGCTCCACACCGGCAGCAAACATTGAGCCCGCCACCAACGCGGCGTCATCACGCAAGTGTTCTTTGACCCCCAGAACCACACGCCGATGCGCCCCACCGTACGGCGCAAACGCAAACGTGGGACACCCAATGGGGATACGAGCACTCACCCGCTCGGGAGGACGGCGAAGCTCCAGCAAACACGAGTCGCACACCTGTGTGAATGCTCCACGCTGCCCCTCAATCGGAGCTGCACAACCAACACAATCCCTAGGCAACACCAAATCAGCAGCATCAGCCGCCCAACCCCGCATCAGTTGCTTCAGCTGCTTGGAATACCAGCGCAACCCCCCTGCCCTATCCACAACTCCCCCCCTTCAACTGTCTACTGAGCCGTTTACTTGGCCGTCTACTTAGCCTAGCTGCCCACAACAGGGACCGCACGGACTCCCTGCAGTGCCGGAACCTCCCGCCAGAACGCCGTCGTGGGACTGTTAATCGGAAGCTGCAACACAGATCGCGCATCCGTGACGTACAACGTGTTAGCGCTCGCCGCAACCGCAACAACAGGTGCCGTGATATTTCCGGAAGGCAGCTGCGTCACCGCAGATCCATCCGTTTCCACACGCCAAATTGGCGCATCCTGGTTAGCAGTACCCACCACCAGGGACCCATCCAGCTGCCAGGCAACCGACACCACCGTATTGTCCAACGACGGAGCAATGTCGATAATATTCGCGATCATCTTCTCCCCCGCCGCGGGGCGAGAAATCACCGCCAAATACACTTTCCCGCCGATGACCATCGCCGCACGCACACCAGTAGGACTGAGCTTCAACATGCTAATGGACGATCCCTCGCCGCCTTCGCCATCCGGCTCCAGCAACCCCTCAATCTTCGTGGCGTCAACCTCTGATTGCGATAGTTCATTCGTCGACGTCGATCGGGCGACCCTGGCGATCGTGCGCCCGTCGAGCACCGTCCACAGTGCAGTCGCGTGGCTTTCCAAACTGGGTTGAGTCAGTGTCCTGGCCTGCAGCACGCTTTCCACCGAACCATTGACTGGGCCAGCCACTAGCGTTGACTGTCGCCCAGCGCCCTCACCATCAACAATCACGCCCGCGACGTAATCACCAGAAATATCGGCGCTCTCCACTCTGCCCGAGCTTCCCAATGTGCCCGCGACGGGCGTCAGGGTGGAGGAATCCACCAGGGTCAGCGAACCATTACCCACTGCGTACAAGGGGCTGACGGAACCGGACGTTGCGTTGGGGTTGTATTCCGCGACGTCATCAATGGTCAGCACGGGAGCCTGCGGATCCAAGGGAGTGCCGTCGAGTTCAATGTTGTAGGGTCCTTGCGTCCCAGACTTCGCCAAAGTCCACAGTACCTGTGCGGCAAAACGGTGGCGTTCTTCAGAACTAAGATCGGCGAAACCATTGAAGCGATACACACCTTTGTCGTTACCTGCGAAGGTTGCACCGACGGGCACCTCGGTGGTGACGCCCGCAGCAATAGGCCCCTTGGGGCCCTCCACCAGCAGGGACAGCAGCGAAGTGTCCATGGATTTTTGCCCCTTGTAGATCCACCGGCGGTCCCGCACGAGCATCTTCTGGTTCGGATCGAAGAAGAACAGTTCTTCGGGGCTGTAGTTGTTGCGTAACTCGACGCGCTCAAACACGGTGCCGGCGGGCAAAGAATCGATGCGCCACTCCCCATCCACCTTGCTGAGCTGGATTTCCGCCTCGAAATCACCGTGGTCGGGGCTGAACACACCACCGGGTCCGAGCGCCCCGACGACGGTCCCCCGCACCACATAGCTGATCGCATTCTGGGTCGCTCCGGCTTTAGCGTTGAGGTCAATACGATCCAAAATCAGTGTTGACGCCGCGTCGTCCCAGCGCCGCGCAGCGTCCGGCGTCAGGAAGGCGCGGGCCGCTTGGTGGTTTTGGATCGGTTTGCCGGAGGCCGCGAAGAAGTCTCGCAGCAGCAGGTCGGGTTCCTGCCCGGCTACGGGCGCAATGGCTTCTTCCGTTGGGGTGGAGCGCACAAAGCTGCGTAAGGCTTGAGGCTCGGTGTAGCTGGGCAGGCTTGTGCAGCTGCTGAGTGCCAGTGTGCTTGCTGCGACTAGTGCTAGGGTGCGGCGGCCGGTCATGATTGTCCTCCCGTGGGGGCGCTACGGTCCTCGGTGTTGGGTGGCACGGCTGGTGGAACCATAAGTTCCAGGGGCACCGTTCCGATGGCTGCTCCCGGAGTAATGGGAAGCACCAGTCGGAACATCGAGCCCACACCTGGTTCGCCGATTGCATCAACGAACCCACCGTGTAGGGCTGCGTCTTCGTGGGAAATGGCCAGCCCCAACCCTGTTCCGCCAGAATGCCGCTTGCGGGAAGGGTCGGCGCGCCAGAAACGGTTAAACACCAAGTCTTCTTGTCCCGGTTTGAGGCCCACGCCATGGTCTGCAACGGTGACCGCCACGGCGTCATCACTACTGGCCAGTGTCACCTCGACGGGCTTGGCTTCGCTGTGGTCGATGGCGTTGGCCAAAAGGTTACGCAGGATGCGCTCGATTCTGCGTGCATCGCCAACGAGTGTGACGGGTTGTTCCGGCACTGTGAATTCGACGGCGACTCCAAGTTCTTCAGCCAGGTGCTCAGTTTGTTGCCAGGCGGAGCTGAGCACGTTGCGGGCGTCGATGCTTTCTTCGGATAGGTCGGCCATGCCGGCGTCATGCCTGGAAATTTCGAGCAGGTCTGCCAACAGGGATTCGAAACGGTCGAGTTCGCGAACCATCAGTTCGGACGCTCGCGCCGTGTAGGGGTCGAGTTCATCTTTGTTATCGGCGATCATGTCAGCTGCCATGCGCACCGTGGTCAGGGGCGTGCGCAGCTCGTGGGATACGTCCGAGGTAAATTGGCGCTGGAGGTTGCCGTAGTCTTCCAGCTGCCGGATCTGCTTGGATAGGCTTTCGGCCATCGCGTTGAAACTCATGGCAAGGCGAGCCATTTCGTCTTCGCCCTCAACCAACATGCGTTCCCGGAGGTGACCGGCAGCGAATCGCTGCGCGATACGGCTCGCGCTGCGCACAGGGACCGTCACCTGTTGTGTGAGCAACCAGGCGATGCCCACGAGCAAGACCACCAGCACTACTCCACCAGTAGACAGTAGGCCACGCATCAGTCGCATGGTGGCTTCTTCATTTTCCAAAGGCAACACCAAATACAACTGCAGGCCAGCTATTTCTGATTCCGTTGGCGTTCCGATAATCAAGGCTTTGACCGAGTTGTCTTCGGCTCGGTTGATGGTGGTGTACATGTAGGAGATCTGCCCCTGGGAAACAAAATGCCGCAATTGTTCCGGGATGCGGTAGCCGTCGGGGGATGTGGTGATCCGCCCATTTTGGTCAACCAACAGCACAGGCTCGAATACTGCACCCGCTTCGGGCCCCGTGGCTGCTTTGTTGGTCAATGCGGCACGGGCAGAGTTAAGCCGCACACGAACAGAGTTAGATGAGTCCGTGGCGTTGATCTGTTCCTGCACAGTTTGACGCGCGCGGTCGATTTCGGAATTAGCGATGTCCAGTTTGGAGTCCGCTAGGCGCTGGGCGACGATACTGATCATCGCAAACCCGAGGATGAGCACCACCGTCAGCGATGCGGACACGATGGTGCCAATCACCCGGACTTGCAGCGAGGTACGCCATGCGTGGGATGCCCGGTGGCCCAGCCGCTCAATCAGATGGCGGATGCGTCGGAAGAAACTCAACACTGTGTTTTGCTCACACGTTAAAGATGTGGGTCGCTAGACGTCGCGTCGCTTAGGCGCGAACCGTCTTGTAGCCCAGTCCACGGACGGTCAGCACGATCTGTGGGTTTTCCGGGTCGCGTTCCAATTTCGCGCGCAAGCGTTGGACGTGAACGTTGACCAGGCGTGTGTCTGATGCGTGGCGGTATCCCCAGACCTTTTCCAGGAGCTCTTCGCGGCTGAATACTTGGTTGGGTTTGCGAGCCAGGTGCAGCAGCAGATCAAATTCGAGAGGCGTGAGGGGGATTTCTTTACCGTCACGCTTAACGATATGCCCAGGAACGTCGATGGTCAGTTCGCCAAGTTCGATCAGTTCGCTGGGGGTTTCCTCGATGCGACGCAGACGTGCGCGAATGCGCGCGATGAGTTCCTTGGGCTTGAACGGCTTGTTGACGTAATCGTCTGCTCCGGATTCCAACCCCAAAACCACGTCAACAGTGTCAGTTTTTGCTGTCAACATGACGATCGGGACGAAGGAGGTTTTGCGGATTTCGCGGCAAATATCGATGCCGTTCATTCCGGGAAGCATGAGGTCCAGCAGGATGAGGTCGGGTTGTTCCCGTTCTGCTGCAGCGACCGCTTCAGCACCATCGGTGATCGCGACGGTCTCGAAGCCCTCTGATTGCAGGACAAGCGTCAGCATTTCGGAGATCGCGGGATCGTCATCAACTACCAATAGTTTCGGACTCATGGCCTCTATCTTTGCACATTTATCGACTGCGAGGCTGCTGTCGTGCATTCGGCAGTGCCATGCTGGGCCGCACACCCCAGCAAACCGAGGAGTTAGGCACCTTAGCCTGTGCTATCGTTAGCACACTCACAGTCCGTGATCCTAGTTGTCTCGTCACGGTTCGCGATCGCACCGAAAGGACAGTGCAATGGACCAACCAGCGGCCACAGCTCAACGAATCATCAAACTCCTGGAAGAAGCAGAGCTGCTATACAGCGTCGACGATGATGGTGAAATCCGAGTCGCGTTCGATGCTTTCTCCTCCTGGTTTAACGTCCGAGACACCATTGTTCGTGCGTATGCCTACCTTTCCGGGGAGGTTCCCCGAGAGCTGCTCGACGACGCCCTAATGTTCGCCATGGAATGCAATTCAGACCACGTGTGGGTCAAGTCGATTGTTCTTAATTTCGAGGACGCTGGCTTAGCAGATGCTGATGCGCCGACACCCGAGGGATTGCCGATCGCACTAGAGTTCGCTTCCCCCGTGGCCGAAGGGCTGTCCACTGAACAACTGAGGTCATTGATTCAGGCGACGTTTGCTGGCTTCACCCAATGCGCCGAACGCTGGGCGGAACGGTTCCCAGAGCATATAAGCGCAGCTGAATAGCGATTAACACGGTTTCAGCCCCTTTTATCTAACACGAAGGATTTTTCGATGGCTTGGTTTAAAAACGCGGCATCTGACACTCCTACCCCTGTCACGCTTACTCGTCTCGCAGGTGCCCTGGACCGTATTGACTTCACGTATGACTTGTCCAAGGACCAGATTGGCACTGGCTTCAACGGTTTTCCGATGAAACTGTCGCTCGTTGGCGACGGCGCATTCATTTTGGCTGAGGCCTTCGCCGTGGACAAGTACTTGCCAAAGGATCGCTTCCCTGAGGTTGTACGCTGGGCGAACTCCTGGAACGCCGAGGCTGTGTTTGGCACTGCCTTGCCGATCCTCACCGAGGATGACATTGTGGCTTTGCAGGTTGACGTGTCGGTTCTTACTGCCGGGGGCGCTACGAATGAACAGCTGGATACTAATCTTGCAGCTATTCTTTCTGGGCTCGATCAGACGATTGATTCCTTTTCTGAGGCTTTTGGCTTCCCACGGGCTGTGTTTGGCGAAGAGCAGTCCGAGTCGGAGGGTTAATGTCCTCTAATTTTCGTGTGGACTTGTCGGGGGTTGTGGAGCTTCTCTCCCGCAACCTGTATTCGGGTCCGCGTGTGTTTATTCGCGAATTGCTGCAAAACGGCGTGGATGCGATTACTGCGCGTCGTGAGCTGCAGCCGGATTGCCCGGCACGGATTCGCTTTCTTCTGTCTGGCCGCACCTTAACGGTGATCGATTCTGGGGTGGGTTTGACCGCCGACGAGGCCGCGTCTCTGCTGTCGACTATTGGCGCTTCGTCGAAAAAGGACGAGTTTGGTCTGAGCCGTTCAGATTTTTTGGGCCAGTTCGGCATTGGTTTGTTGTCCTGTTTTATGGTTTCGCCATCGATCGAGGTGTTTAGCTCTAGCGTCCGTGCTGCTGAGCCGGGGCGTGGGGGCATTGTCCGCTGGGTTGGTTCTTCGGACGGCACGTGGACGATTGATGACGGCGCGTCGGTCGCTGCTCCAGCGCACATTGAGTCCGCGTTGTCGGGTGGGGGCACGGCGATTGTGCTGGAGGGTTTCCCGGACGAGCAGTTGTTCAGCCTTGCGGCTTTGCGCGACGTCATTACATCTTATGGGCGTTTCCTAGAGGTTGACGTGACTCTTGAGGGAGGCTCGGAGGTTGAGCACCTGGCGTTGCAGCGTCCTCCGTGGGAGATGGCACCTGCGAGTCGTGCGCAGGCGACGTGGTGCGCGGAAAATTTTGGTTTTATGCCTTTCGCTGCGATCCCTTTGGATGTTCCGGAGGCGGGTTTTAAGGGCGTGGCTTATGTGTTGGAGTCGGGGGCTAATCCTGGGCATGTGATGCGCCATCAGGTGTATCTGCGGCGGATGTTACTGGGGTCTTCGGTGAAGAGTTTGTTGCCGGATTGGGCGTATTTTGTGCGCGTTGTTGGCAATGCGGAGTTTTTGAAGCCCACGGCCAGTCGCGAGGATCTTTTTGATGACGATCTTGTGGAGTTCACCCGCCAGGCGATCGGCGAACATATTCGTGTGTGGTTGACCCAGTTGGCGGCGCAGGAGCCTGCGATGTTCAAGGCCTTTACTGCGCTGCATATTAATGGGTTGAAGTCTTTGGCGTTGACTGATCGGCCGACGCGGGAATTGTTGTGCCGCACCGTTCCGTTTATGACGACGCTGGGTGCGATGACCATTGGGGAAATCATCGATGCTTATGGCGGTGTTCGCTATGTAAGTACGGATGATCAGTTCCGCACGATCGAGCCGATTGCTGCCGCCAATGAGGTGTGTGTGCTCAATGCGGGGTTCGCGTTTGATCAAGAGCTCATAGGCCAGCTGGCTTTAGACTATCCGCAGGTGCGTTTTACCGCGTTGCGTCCGAGTGAATTGTTGGGCGTGTTGTCGTCCTTGCCTCCGGATGAGGAGGCCGAGTTGATGCCTTTTGTTGATGCGGCCTCGAAGGCTTTGGCTGGTCAGAATGTTGAGATGTCGGTGCGTCGTTTTGAGCCAGGGACGTTGCCTGTGCTGTTTTTGCCAGATGGTGACGTCGCGGGGGCTCGGGTGGAGGGGGACGCCGCGGCGTCATCATCGCCTTTGGCTGCGTTGGTGGAGTCTGCTGCTTCGCAGCGTTCCCCGCAGGCTGGGGTGAGCTCGCCGCAGTTGGTGTTTAATGCCCATTCGCCGGTTGTGTTTGAGATGGCGGGTGCTGTGGACCGTCCTGAGGTGTTGGACAGTGCTGTGCGTGGCTTGTATGTGCAGGCGTTGTTGGCTGGGCGTCATCCGATGGATAGTCAGGCGCGTTCGTGGTCGACGAGTGTGTTCAGCACGTTGATTAGTCGTGCATTGAAGTAAGCGGGTTGGGCCTGGCGACAGTGTGGCCGGCCGCCAATGATGTTGAAGAAGGTGTTGTGATGGTCACTGGTCCGGGGCGTAGCCCGCAGCTACAGGAGTTGTTCGATAAGGCGCACATGTTGCCTTTTGGTCCGGCGTGCTCGGCTGCGTGGGCGCAGGCGGTGACTGCCGCTCAGGACGAGGCCGATGATCCTTCGACGGTGGAGGCGTTGCTGCAGCTTGTGTTGGCGTACACGATGGGTGGGCGTACGGACCGCAGCTTGGCACCGTTTGTGCAGTTGGATGCGTTGTATCGCTCGAAGCCGGAGGTGTTTAACGATGAACAGCTGAGTAGTTTCGGCTGGGATTTTAAGTATGCTTTGTCGGCGGTGCGGGGTCTGCCTTCTGTTTCCTGCGAGCAGTGGGAGATGCTGCTGGAGTCGATGAGGGAGTTTTATGTGGCGCAGGGGGTAAGTTTGCGCCCTTACTATTACCGGCGGGCTTCCTATGCGTGGGATATGGGCGACGAGGAGGGCTATAAGGAGTTCCATGCGCGCTGGAAGGCGGCTGCTCGTGGCGAGTTGTCGGATTGTGCTGGCTGCGAGCCTGCATTCGACATGATGTATGCGTTGCGCATGGATGATGTTGACGCCGCGGTGGTTGCGGGTGAGTTGTCCTTGGCGAATGCGGACAATGCCTGCGATCGCAACCCGGAGGAAACTCTGTCGTTGATGATGGAGCCGTGGTTTATGCAGGGCCACGATGGTCGCGCGTGGGCTGCGCATTGCCGTTCGTATCGTCGTTTTCAGCAGAGTTCTGCTGATTTTGATCAGTTGGCTTTGCATTATCGTTATTTGGGTTTGTCGGGCTTGTTGCGACCGGAGAGGCTTGAGCGCGGGGTGGGTATTTTGCTGCGTCATCTTCCGTGGTGGTCGGAGGTTGATAGTGCTGATTCTCTGATGGATGCTGCGGCGGATGCCGCGGTGTTGCTTGCGTGCATTCCGGAGGCTGAGCAGGATCAGGTTCTCAACGTGACGCTTCCCGGTAGCTCTTTGCCGTGGTGCGTGCGTCCCGATGTACCGCAACCAACAGTGCGGGTGGCTGGGCAGTGGTTTAAGGACCTGGCCTTGGATCTGGCTGATTTGTTCGATGCGCGTCCGGGTCATCCGAATCCGGGTGTGCATCGGCGTCGAGTACTGGAGGCTTTGACGCTTCCAACTCCTGATGAACTGCCCGAGATCCGGGATGTAGCTTCGTCTGATGGTGTGATCGATGTGTCGGGGGTGTTTGATCCTCAGGCTCGTGGATTGGGTATGTCGGGTGCGTTGATTGTTGATGATTCGCCCGAATCTGTTGAGGATGACGCCGCGGTTGATGATGAGCCCGCGAAGGTGCCATTGCGTTTCCGTGGTCCATGGGATGACTTATCGCTGGCGGAGTTGAAAGTCCGGGATGCCGCTATTAATGCGGTCCATAAATGCGACGAGTACACGGTGTTCGGTGTCCTTGCAGAGCAGCGTGAGGCGGCGGAGTTGATTGAGGCGCGTCAGGTTGATGTGGATGTGGCTGCTAGTGCGCTTCCTCCGGAGTTCGCCCAGGTCGATCCTGCGTTTGAGCTGCTTGCGCGCTCGGACAAGCATCTGGAGGCGGGCGAGTTGGTTGAGGCTGCCACGTTGGCGGATCAGGCCACCCGGATGGATTCCATCGATCCGATTGGGGTGCGTTTGTCCGCGTGTGGGACGTTGGCGATCGCGGCGTCATCTGCTGGTTATCCGGAGGAGGCTGTTGAGGCGCATCGCGAGGCGATCAATGTGGCCGCGGCGTTGGGGGCGCCGTTGATCCAGGCTCAGATTGCTGCCCGCTTGGCTGATGACTTGTTGGGTTTGCGGCGTTTTTGGGAGGCTGCGGAGGTCGCGAACAATGGTCTTGATGCGTTGGAGCGGTTGTTCGGCGCTAGTTACCCTGCGGTCGCAATGCCCGTTGCTGCGGCGTTGAATGTGTGCGTTGCTGCTGCTAGCGCCTCCGTGGACCAGCATGGGACGGCGGCTCGTAGTTTGGAAAAGGCCGCGGTGTTGGCTTTTGAGCACGTGGCTTTGGCGGATGCGAGTGATGAGGTTCGCCAGGAGGCGCGCGCTGCTGCTGCCCGTCATTTTGATGACGCCGCGTCGGGTTACAACCAGGCAATGATGTATGAGGATGCGGTTCGGTGCCGTCATCGTTGCGTGCAGATGTCTGTGGAGCGGTTGCGTGAGGTGCTGAAGCAGCATGGCACTGCCGGGGGCCCTGATGCTTCGGAGCAGTCGCGCTCCCCCGAAGTTAGGGATGCTGTTCGCACCCTTGCTTCTGTGCGCAGTCGCTACGGCAATGATCTCGCCGAGGCGGTGAGGGCTGGCCACGCTGAGCATGCCTCGACTTTGGACGAGGTGATGGAACAGCAGCGGGTGCATCTGCTCACCTATGTGGATGTGTTTGAGCGGAGTCCGCAGTGGCTGGAAGCCGATTGGTTGCGGGATCGTGCGGTGCAGTTTTTTGTGATGAATCAGCACATTTCCGCAGCGGATGCTCAGCGTGCTGCCATTACGGCCTTCACCGAGTTGGGCGATCGCGCTGAGGTGATCGATAGTTGGATGGGCCTTTCACACATGTACCGGGCGCGTGGGGAGCTCCGCCAGGCTCACACCGCTGCTGAGGAGGCCGCAGCGTTGGGCAGTCAGGAAGCGTCGCGGTTGGCTGCCCAGATTGGCCAGGAGATGGAGTGATCTCCTGGTCGGTTCGTGCGGCCGACTAAAGCTGGGCGATGTACGCAGCGACGTCGCGGGGGTCGGTGTCGGGGTGTGCGCTCATCCAGGGCCCGTGCCAGTTGTCGTCAGCTAGCCTGCGGTAGGCATCCAAGGTGCGTTCCTGCAGGCTACTGTCGCTTTCGTAGGCGTCGAGAGCTCTGCTCGTGTCGGCTTCTGCCCGGCGTTGTGCGCGCTGGGCAGCCAGATCAGCATCGGTGCCTAGGAGGATAGTCAGGTCAGGTGCGGGCAGGCCGAAGCGGCCGAACTCCAGGTCTGCGACGAAGTGCTGCCCTTCGACGCTGTCGAGCCGTGCTGCTGTGTAGGCGGCGTTGCTTGCAACGTATCGGTCGAGCAAAAGCACATCGTGTTCGTGCGTGCCACCGGGTGCGTAAGACAGCAGGGTGTCTTTGTACCCGTAGCGGTCGAGGGCGAACAGTAATGCCATCGCGTGGATGGACTCGACGGTGTCACCAAGCTTGTGCTTGAGTGCGTCGGCGGCGAGGTCAGCGTGCAGCGTGCCATACCTGGGGAACGCTTGAACGATCACTGGCCGATCGATGAGTCCCGTCAGCGCACGCACCAGGGTGTTTTTACCGGCGCCGTCAATTCCTTCAATTGCGATGATCATGTTTAGTAGCGGTAGTGCTCTGGCTTGTAAGGGCCAGCGACGTCGACGCCAATGTATTCGGCTTGTTCCTTGGTCAGTTCGGTGAGGGTGCCGCCGAGTGCTTCGACATGGATACGCGCGACCTTTTCGTCGAGGATCTTGGGCAGACGATAGACCTGCTTGTCGTAGTTGGCGTGGTTGTTGAACAGTTCGATTTGGGCGATCGTCTGATCCGCGAAGGAGGTGGACATGACGAAGCTGGGGTGGCCGGTGGCGTTGCCCAGGTTCAGCAGGCGGCCTTCGGACAGGACGATGATGGCGGTGCCGTTGGGAAGGATGAACTCGTCGACCTGTGGTTTGATATGCACGCGCTGGACGTCGTCGCGGTGCAGCAGGGAGTGCATGTCGATTTCGTTGTCGAAATGGCCAATGTTGCCGAGCACGGCGTGGTCTTTCATCTTCAGCATCTGCTCGAATGTGATGATGCCCAGGTTGCCGGTGGCGGTGATGACGATGTCGGCGTCGGCGATAGCGTCATCGACGTGGACGACGGGGAAGCCGTCCATGAGTGCTTGGAGGGCGTTGATGGGGTCTGCTTCAGTGACCTTGACGCGGGCGCCTTGGCCGGCCATGGCTTCGGCACAGCCCTTGCCAACATCGCCGTAACCGCAGATGAGGACGCTCTTGCCGCCCATGAGCATATCGGTGGCGCGGTTGATGCCGTCGATGAGGGAGTGGCGGGTGCCGTATTTGTTGTCGAACTTGGACTTGGTGACGGCGTCGTTGACGTTCATAGCGGGGAAGGGCAGGGTGCCTTCCTCAGCGAAGTGGTAGAGGCGGTGCACGCCGGTGGTGGTTTCTTCGGTGACGCCGCGGACGGCTTCTGCGATGCGACCCCAGCGGCCGGGTTCGCGTTCGAGGACCTCGCGCAGCATGCCAAGGAAGGCGATGTGTTCGTCGGAGCTATCGGCGGTGGCCTCGGGTACGCGGCGGTCGTTTTCGTATTGGCGCCCGCGGATGACGGCCATGGTGGCATCGCCACCGTCGTCGAGGATCATGTTGGGCAGGATCTCGTTGCCTTCAGCATCTGCGCCCCAGCTAAAAATCTGGTCGAGACACCACCAATACTCGTCGAGGGTTTCGCCCTTCCACGCGAAGACCGGCACACCATTGGGTTGCTCGACGGTGCCGTCACCGACGACAACTGCTGCGGCGGCCTCGTCTTGGGTGGAGAAAATGTTGCAGGAGGCCCAGCGCACGTCTGCGCCCAGTGCGGTGAGGGTTTCGATAAGTACGGCCGTCTGGACGGTCATGTGGATGGAGCCTGCAATACGGGCACCTTTGAGCGGCTGCTCCTCGGCGTATTCGCGGCGCAGCTCCATGAGGCCTGGCATTTCGTATTCGGCGAGGCGGATCTGGTGCCGGCCGGCGTCAGCCAGGCTCAAGTCCGCGACCCGAAAATCAGTGAAGGCGTCGGTGTTGGTGCTGTTCTGCGTACCGTGGGGCACAGGGGTCTCCTTAGGGATTGGTTGTGGCGCTTGTAGCAAGCTTCTCGATCGATTGTAATTGTGCGAAGCGGCCCACCGGCATAGGGAGTGCGACAGCTGCCAACAAACTGAAGAAACTTTAAGTTTTCTTAAAGTTTCTTAGATAATGCGGGTTGACAAGCTGCTGAGAGGCCTCGTGGGAACCCTTAGCTCAGGGCTTCGATGTATGCCTCGATATCGACGTCCATGTCAACGTTTTCCAGTAGCTCAAGTGCAGCCTCGTTCAGCACCTCATCGCCGTGACCGATAAGCGTCCGAATGAAGGGGTACTCCTCAACGACGTCGCCAGCACTATAGGGCGCACCTGCCCAAATGGCGGCGATCGTCGCGGCGCATAGTCCCCGCACATAGTCCTCATCGCCGCTGAGGTCACCGCCACTAAGACCCTGCGCTAGCGTGCAGGCATCGCCGATGGCTTCCACCTGATCGTCAGGGTCGAGACTGTCGATTTCGTCAAGGAAATCTACCGTGAATTCCTGTCGGAAAATGATGTCGTCCCACGCTCCCATTGAGCTGCTCTCTTTCGCTTTCTTTTGGCCTGTTTGAGTGTTACTCTTCTTAGCCGGTATGGACTTCACGGAAGACCACACCGATTCTAAGGTTTTTTAATAATTCTCTTAGGATTGTGTGTGATCTTTCGGGCCGCTTCCTGGCTTTCACAACCAGGGTACGCCTTTTCGACGTCCACATGAGCACGAACCACTTGATCCACATCGGCCACCTAGATATTCACAGATATTCGCTGCCTCAGTTTCACCAAGCGACTTACAGGGAAAGGACCTGCAGCAGTACCGACCATGAAGTCCAACATTGGCATCTTATTATCGTGCGCGGCAGCTGGGTCTGCCGTCGCCGGCGGCATCGCATTTTCTTCAATGAATAATGACGCCGCACCGTCAGCGGAGGATTATCACATCGATGTCGCTGTTCGCTCAGGGTTCACCATAACCTCGAAGGAGAGCTCGCCGTCCTCAGACCCGCTGATGCCTCCGAACGCGTCTGCGCAGAGCTCCACCACATCTCCCTCGCGGGCCTTCAGTGCCAACCAGGAATTCCAACCCCCGCTGTTGCGTGAAAGCGCTGCTCGAGTGGCCCCCTCGGTAGGCGCTGGACGTGCCTCAACTGCGCGGGAGCGCACGACGACCAAGGAGAGCACCACCGAAACCGCTTCTCATCGCCGTCCGCCTCGCTCCACCCCTGGCACGGATACTCCGGCAGCCCCCTCACGCTGGCAGGAGTTCATGAACATCCTGAACTCCAACGCCGCGTTGGAAACCAACGTCTACTACGGTGGCGTTCAAATTGTGCGAGTGACGGACACCGGCCTGTGGATGCTCATGCGCACCAATGAATATGGCGAACCCATCGAGATCATGCAAAGCGGCTATAATTCCGAAAACCCTGTCTCTTTGCTCAACTTTGATGCTTTGGATCCGTGGGAAGATGTAGACATGACCCCGGATGACACCGGAGCGCTGCCTGACGCTGTAGACACACTCGCGGATGCCGACACCCTCGACACTGCAGAGGTCGAGGATACCGCAAGCGCTGAGGACACAGACACCGATGCTGAAGCAGTAGATACTGTCGATACTGTAGATACTGAGGAGTCTGATTCCGCTGACGCCGACACAGAGCTCGACACTGTAGACACTGCGGATGCCGTAGATGTTGACGACGAGGTTGTAGTCGAGCTCTCCTTCACCGACGATGACTCAACGACTGAGGATTCGACCGGCACCGCGAGCGACGACGCCTAAGCATCCAGCGCTAGATAGCAAAAAGGTTGGTCGGGGCCACCCCACTGTGTGGCCCCGACCAACCTTTAACGTATTGCTAGAAACAGGCCATTTTAGGCATGTGTTGCAACAAACAACTGTCCGCTGCCCTCGAGCACAACCTGTGCGTTTCCAGCAGGAATCCATGCGGCCTCACCGGCACGCAGGTCCAGAACCGTCGCGGCGTCATCAGCCTTCACAGTGCCCTCAGTGCACACGATGATCGTCGGAGTACCCGTAGGTACCTCCCAGCGGCCATCAAGCTCCACGCGTGTCAGCGCAAACTCATCGATCGGAACCGGGTAGCGGACGACACGGGCACCCTCCACCACGGACTCTTCCCCCGCCAAACGGGCATCCTCCAAAGTGTCGAAGTTCAGCACCTTCACCAACTCCGGCACGTCAACATGCTTGGACGTCAACCCGCCGCGCAACACGTTGTCCGAATTCGCCATGATCTCAACGCCCAAGCCCCGCACGTACGCGTGCAGGTTGCCGGCATCCAAATACAAAGCCTCGCCGGGCTGCAAGGTCAACTTGTTCAGCAGCAACGCACCCAGGACACCCACGTCCCCGGGATACATCTCATTGAGCTCAACGATGTTGCTTAAGGCCTCGCGCATCCACTGTGGGACTTCCCTCGAAGAATCATCAAGCACCGCACGCGCACTAGCCACCACAGCACTGATCAGCTCAACACGGGCCGCAGGTGGGATAGTGATCCACGTGGTAAACAACGCCCGAACATTGTCGCCCGAACCCTGTGCTACCGAATCCGCGGGAGCATCCGGCAGCAGGGAACGATAACGCTCCAGCTCGGGGCACGCCAGCACATCAAACAGTTCATTAGTCAACGGCACTGGACGGAACCCCGCCATCGCCTCGAACTCGCTTAGAGCAACGATCAACTCGGGTTTGTGATTGTCGTCTTTGTAGTTGCGGTGCGGTGCGTTGAGGGCAATACCTGCCTCGTTTTCACGGGCATAGCCCTCTTTCGCCTGTTCACGGGAAGGGTGCGCCTGCAGGGACAACACCTCATCGGCAGCGAGCAGCTTAAGCAAGAATGGCAATCCCTGGCCCTGATCGGCAGTGTTCCCCAGACTATGAGTGGGGTCGTCAGCGATGACATCGATCAGCGTGCGCTCCCCCACCAGTGAAGGAGCAAGGGGATGCGCCCCGAACCACATTTCTGCTTCGCGCTGGTCAGTGGGTTCTGCCCCACGCAAGCGTGCCAAAGCTGTGCGGGAGCCCCACGGGTAATTGCGGACAATACCAGTGAGCAACTGCATGTGTGTCTTAACCTTTGTGATGTATTTAGGCGCGGATGATGCCCAGAATCTCTTCGACGAGAGCATCAACCTGCTCAGATGTTTCGCCTTCAACATTGAGGCGCAGTAGCGGTTCGGTGTTGGAGGCACGAATGTTGAACCAAGCGGGCGTGCCCTTCAGATCCACCGTGACGCCGTCGAGGGTGTCTGTGGACTCGATGCGGTCGGCAAATGCATCAAGCACGGCCTGGGTGCGCTCTGCACCAGCCTCTGCGCTGGCCAGGCGAGAATTAAGCTCGCCGGATGCAACGTAGCGTTCGTAATCTTTCATCATGACGCTGAGCGGCTGTTCCTGGCTACCCAAGGCAGCTAGGACGTGCAAAGCGGCCAGCATGCCGGAATCCGCGTTGAAGAACTCGCTGAAGTAATAGTGGGCAGAGTGCTCGCCGCCAAACACAGCACCGGTTTCGGCCATCTGTGCCTTGATGAAGGAGTGACCGACGCGGGTTCGCACAGCGGTGCCGCCCTTTTCGGCGATGAGCTCGGGCACGGCCTTGGATGTGATCAGATTGTGGATGATGGTTGCACCCGGATTATCAGCCAAGTAGCGTTCGGCGACGATGGCGCACACAGCGGAGGGGCTGACGGCCTCGCCGCGTTCATCGACGACGAAGCAACGATCGGCGTCACCATCAAAGGCCAGGCCAATGTCTGCTTTTTGCTCGACGACAAAGCGCTGAAGATCAACCAGGTTGGAGGGCTCCAACGGGTTGGCTTCGTGGTTCGGGAAGTTACCGTCAAGCTCGAAGTACAGGTCGACGATCTCAATGGGCAGGCCCTTGAAGACTTCCGGAACAGTCAAGCCGGCCATGCCGTTGCCTGCGTCCACGGCGACCTTCAACGGGCGGATGTTGCGCAGGTCGACCAGCTCGCGCAAGTACTCGGCGTAGCTGCCGAGCATGTCGCGGTCCTCGATGGTGCCTGGGGTGGACCCGTAGGGCTCCACGCCCTGGACTAGGTCGTCGATGATGGTCTTCAAACCACTGTCTTGGCCGACGGGGCGGGCACCTGAGCGGCACATTTTGATCCCGTTGTATTTCGCAGGGTTGTGGCTAGCGGTGAACATGGCGCCGGGGCACTCCAGCACACCACTTGCGTAGTAGAGCTCGTCGGTGGATGTGAGGCCGAGGGCAATAACATCCAGCCCTTGGCTTGCTACGCCCTCGCCGAAGGCTGCGGACAGCTGAGGCGAGGAATCGCGCATATCGTGGCCCACCGCGACGACGCGGGCACCTTCGGTTCGCATGAGACGGCCGAAGGCCGCTCCGGTTTCACGCATGAAGTCGGCGTCAAAACCATCTTCGCCGACGACACCACGGACGTCGTAAGCCTTAATGACGGCCTCGACGGATTCGCGAGTGCGCATTATTCTCCTCAAATATGGGACGATTGACCCCACTAGCCTAGTAGGTTGTGGCGAGGTTGTTTAATCCTCGTCCGAAGACACCAAGCGCAGGTGGCCGCGTTCGCCCTTGCCGGAGCGCTGGCTCGCGTCTTTGGTGGCGTTGCGATCTGTGCCTTGTTTCGCATTGTGCGCGGGGTGGCTACTGCGGTACTCGGTTGCGGGGCTGTCGGCGACCAAACCACTGGGGTGACGTACGGCTTCGCGTACTGCCTTTGCTAGCGCCGTGAGGTCATCGTCATCGTCGTCGATGGTGATGTCGTCTACTCGTAGAAGCTCCCATCCAAGGGGGGCTGTAATTTTTTCGGCGTGATGCTCGCAAAGGTCCCAGCTATGGGGTTCGCTTGTCGCAGCCAGGGGGCCGACCACTGCTGTGGATTCGGCATAGGCGTAGGTGAGCGTCGCTACGGCGGGTTTGCCGCAGCCGGGGCGGGAACAACGTCGGAATTGACTCACGTCCGCCAAGTCTAGACCTGAAGTTGAGAGTCTGCATTCGGCGCGCCGAACACTGCCCCCACCGGTTACCGGTTTAACCTTGAGGCCATGAGAAATCGCCATGGTGTCCGGGGTCCGGTCTTGCCCCAAACCGTGCCGATATATAAAAGCCGAAGCGATCTTTTTGACGCCGCGGTGCTGGAGGCTTACGGCCCGATCGCTCGGAAATTTCCGCAGCAGCTGGAATCTATTGACGTCGCAGTGGATTTGATCCCCCGCATGCGCTTCATGGAGATCTATCCCGAAGAGGTAATCTCTGACGGCCCGGTGCCATTGGGACGCGTTATCCCGGCTGGTGTCGACCATCGCGGTAAGCCCACGCGTGCACGTTTGGTTGTCTTCCGGCAGCCTATAGAGCAGCGGTGCGCCGATTCAAAGGAACGCGCCGAGTTATTGGCCTATGTATTGACATCCCTTGCGGCGACATATCTTAACGTTGACCCGAGCGTCATCGACCCCGATTTTGAGCGCTTCTAGCCCCCACCGGGCCGGCCCAATACCTGGTGAAGATATAGAAAAACCCGCAGTGACTGCGGGTTTAATTTTAAGAAATCTGCTTTTTCAAGCGGCGGCGCTCACGCTCAGAAAGCCCGCCCCAGATTCCGAAACGCTCATCGTTGAGTAGTGCATACTCCAGGCATTCATCGCGAACCGAGCAGGCTTGGCAAATGCGCTTGGCTTCGCGGGTGGAGCCGCCCTTTTCTGGGAAGAAAGCCTCTGGATCTGTTTGAGCGCAGAGTGCATATTCCTGCCACTCTTGCTCGACAGCCTGGAACAATGCGTCCATTCTGGCCACACCTCCAGTAGTGCGTGCACTACGGAGAGACGCGTCGTTTGCAAAGTCTTCCACGAACGCTCCTCGCTCCTAGCCGGGAAACCCAGTCTCTACCGAATCCTTGACCACATGCCGATCGGGCGGGCGGAAAATATCAACGATAGGTTTATCAACATCTAGTGGAGCCAGTCTACATATAAACCAGCTCTGTTACACAAATGTGATTACACACCCCCAGAGGGTGACACGTCAAGAAAAAAAGACAATCTTCCCCAAAACCTGGGGAAATGCCACCGCACTGAGTTCACAGCAATCACACAAGCCCCAAGAGAAACTTTTTTCCACTTCCCCTCGCAGGCACCCCTGCCGACCGGGGGTAAAAGCAGGGGCACTACATATAGTGGCGCCCCTGGATAAAAAATCAAGATACAGATGCGGCTCATTGAACCACACCTGTTAGGGCAGCCATTGGCAAACCGATAGTCGCATGCGAAAGCAACAACGAGCCGCCGTCTGAGCTTAAGCGTCGGTACTAAAACGAATACCTGCGTCCGGAATGACAACCCCGGGCCACACGCGCATCCCGTTGCGCAACTCGCAGCGCGCACCAATCTGCGCACCTTCACCGATCACGGCGTCAACAATTCGCGCGTTAGCGCCAATGTGCACACCAGAAGAAATAATCGAATCCTTGATGTAGGCGCCGGGCTCAACCGTCACGCCGTCAAAAATGACAGAGTCATCAATACGACAACCCGCACCGATCTCCGTGCCACGACCAACCGTCGTACCACCCAGAAGCCACACGCCGTCCTTCACACCGGCAGCCTCATCCACAAGGCACTCCCCCGTGCGGCCCTCCAGCAGAGGAGACGGCGCAATGCCCCGAACCAAATCAGAGCTACCCCGGACGAAATCCTCCGGAGTACCCATGTCACGCCAATACGCGTTATCGACATAGCCAAACACGCGGGCGTCTTCTTCCAAAAGACGCGGGAACACTTCGCGTTCCACACTCACCACACGACGGGCAGGGATTTGCTCGATAATCGAACGGCGGAACACGTAGCAACCAGCATTAATCTGATCGGTCGGCGGATCCATCGTCTTTTCCAAAAACTCAATAACGCGGCCATCACAATCAGTCGGCACGCAACCAAACGCGCGCGCATCAGGCACCCGAACCAAATGCAAGGTCACATCCGCCTGCTTTTCCTCATGGGTAGCGAGCACCTTCGACAGATCCGTGCCCCCAAGCACATCACCGTTAAAGACCATCACGTTGTCGTTACGCAAACGGTCATACACGTTCCGGATCGCCCCGCCCGTGCCCAGCGCAGTTTCCTCAACGACATACTCAATCTCGAGGCCGAGTTCGGAACCATCGCCGAAGTACTCTTCGAAAACCTCAGCATGATAGGACGTACCCAACACAACGTGGGTAATCCCCGCAGCCTTAATGCGGCCAAGCAGGTGCTTGAGAAAAGGTGCGTTAGCGACCGGGAGCATCGGCTTCGGAGTCGACACGGTCAACGGACGCAGCCGCGTGCCCTTCCCGCCGACCAAAATGACAGCGTCGGTACGCGATGCAATATCCATCTCAATTTCTCCTTAAAGTCCTGCGAAGCCGTGCAGAGGCAACAGCCAAGGTTGCGCGGCACTTCAAACCCAACCACAACGCGGCCCTCAAGGGAAAGTGCCACACGGCTGGGTAGCGGTCCGCCTGAAAACGATACGCGCTCTCATGGTGCGCCGGCAGCATCAACTCCGGATGCTCACCAGCCACATGTCCCTTAGCGTGCTCGATGACAGAGGAAGGAACAAACACATTCGACCAACCCGCGCGGCCGAAACGATCCCCCAAATCAACATCCTCCATGTACATGAAGTAGCGCTCGTCGAAACCACCTATCGCCTCAAAGGCATCCCAGCGCACCAACAAGCAGGAACCCGACAGCCATCCGGCCTCATGCTCCACAGTCATATCCTGGTCAGCCTTGTACGCCCGAGTCCACGGATTCGACGGCCACACCCCAGACAACAACGCATGCCCGATACCATTGCCCAACGTCGGCACCGCGCGCGCCGAAGGATACGCGCTGCCGTCCTCTTCCTTAATATATGGGCCGAAAGACGCGGCGCCCGGGTGCCTCGACGCGGCGTCAATAAGCGCATCAATGCTTCCGGGGGAAAAGAGCACATCCGGGTTGGAAATGAGGAAAAACTCACCGTCAATTTCGCACCGCTCGACCCGAGGCTTCAAAGAACGCACCGCACAGTTAATAGCTGCACCGTAACCAATGTTGCCGCCCGTCGGCAGGAACTCAGCCCACTGGTAGCGGCGCTCGGCAGCTTCCGGGGAACCATCAACCGAACCATTGTCGGCCATCACGAGCAGCACATCCCGCTCGGTTGCCTCTGGTATAGACGCGGCGAAGGCATCCAGGTACTCACCTGGAGAATAGGTGACGGTCACGACCGCCAAAGGCGCTTTCGAAGGGTTATTCACCCTTCACAGCGTATAGACTCCCGCGGCGATGTTTAAGCTAACCCGGCCTAAACCGGCCTGCACTGTATACTCCATGTGTCAACCGCACCGCCCTAGCCGCGGTAGCAGAACACAGCACGACCTGGAGACTTTCACCGTGAGTGACGACCGCCCCACCTCCCAACGCCGGACACGCGCCATCCAAGCGCCACCGTCCGTCGACGCTGCGGTGCGACAAACCGGCCCGAAAGGCGTGCGTGCTGTCCTCGCATTCCTCGCCGTCGTCGTACTGGCACTATCCGGTTTCGGCTACTCCGTCTTCGGGTCAGTCACCAACACCGCCCACGACCTCAGCCTCGGTGGAGGCAAAGGCTCTAAATTCGGCCACGCAGCCGACGGCGCCTTGGATATTTTGCTCGTCGGTATCGACTCTCGCACCGATGCTCAAGGCAACCCCCTGTCACCGCAGGAAATCGAGATTCTGCGCGCGGGCGATGAGGAAAACGAAAACACCGACACTCTCATGGTCATCCGCGTGCCCAACGATGGTTCCTCTGCCACCGCGATCTCCATTCCCCGCGACACCTACATTCATGACGACGAATTCGGCAACATGAAAATCAACGGTGTCTACGGGGCGCACAAGTCGGACAAAAAAGCTGAGCTCTTCGATTCCGGCCTCACTGACGAAACCAAGCTGGAAAACCAATCCAAGCAGGCCGGCCGCCAAGCCCTCATCAGTGCAATCAGTGATCTGACGGGCATCACGGTCGACCGCTATGCCGAAGTTGGTTTGCTGGGCTTCGTGCTGCTCACCGATGCTGTCGGCGGCGTTGATGTGTGCCTGAACGAGGCCGTCAACGACGAATTCTCCGGCGCGAACTTCCCCGCCGGTCGCCAGCGCCTCAACGGCCCAGACGCCTTGTCGTTCGTCCGCCAGCGCCACGGTCTTCCGCGCGGTGACCTCGACCGCATCGTCCGCCAGCAGGCGTACATGGCTTCTCTGGTGAACTCCGTGCTGTCGACAAACACGCTGTCTAATCCTTCAAAGCTCAACGAGCTTGGTGACGCCGCGCGCCGTTCGCTGACCATTGACTCCGACTGGGACATCATGGGCCTGGCCACCCAATTGTCAAACCTCGCCGGTGGCAATGTTCAGTTCAACACCATCCCGGTGACCAGCATCGACGGCGTTGGCGACTATGGCGAAAGCGTCGTCACCGTGGATTCTGATCAGGTGCACGAATTCTTCCGCGATCTGCTCGGCCCCAAGGAGAACGCGGAGCAGAAGAACGACAAGAACAATAAGGGAAATAAGGAAGACACCCCAGCTGACCCAATCCTGGGCTTGGATGTGCACGTCCTTAACGCTTCCACCACCACGGGCATGGCCTCGCGCATCGGCACCGCGTTGCAGAAGAAGGGCTACCAGATCGGTGATATCGGAAACGCCCCCGCTGGTTTGTATGCCGAAACGCAAGTGCTCACCGCCGACGCGGATGATCCTCTGGTCAAAGACCTTGCCCGCACGTTGGGCAACGTGCCGATCGTCGTCACGGGTTCGCTGGAAAAGGGCGAAGCTGTGGTTGTCGCGGCAGCTGACTACAACGGCCCCATTGCCAACGACCAGAAGGTCGCAAACTCTGAAGAGTTCCAGGCTGTCGATGATTCCGCCACTGATGGCAGTGCCGGCAGCGGGACGGTTGCTGGTATTCCGGGCACTGAGGAAGAAATTGTCTCCCCCACCATCAGCGCCGGCGGTGACGGCCCACGCTGCGTGAACTGACCGTTCATGTAGTCCGGCGGGGCACGGGGACACCCCGCAACTAAGCTGTGGTGCATGAGTTTCCTCAGCCACCTAGATGACCTCAGCACGCCTCGCCTGACGGTGTATAACGAAGTAGACGGCAGCCGCCTAGATTTTTCCGGCGCCACTCTGGACAACTGGGCCTCCAAAGTGGCGAACATGCTGCGCGACGAATACGACCTCGAACCGGGCGACAGCGTTGGGATGTTGCTGCCCAACGGCTGGGCCTATGCCGTGATCGCCCTTGGCGCGTTGAAGGCAGGCATGCACATTGTTGATCAGCCCCAGGCACTGACGTTTATCAGCGCCCAGCAGGTTGACACGTTTTCTAGTGATGACGCCGAGATGGTCGCCGTGATCAGCGATCATCCGCTGGGCTTGGGGGTCACCGAAACTGGCGGTTCGCTGCCCCAGTGGGCCGAGGATTTCTTCCCCCTCGTGCGCACTTATCCTGACCACTACCCGCACGCGTGCCAACCGTTGCCTGATCTTGTCGGGACGACGAACGACTGCCCTGGGCGGCGCGTGCTGTCCTGTGGATGGTCGGATGCGGCGACATTCCGCGACGTCATTATCCTTCCGATTGCTGCGGGTGGTTCAGCGGTGACCGTGCTTAGTGACGGTGAGGTCAGCGAGCAACGCCTGCGCCACATCCGCGAAGCTGAAAAGTGTTGATACTCTAAAGCACATGGCTGAAGTGCGCTTCGACAATGTCACCATCCGTTACCCCGGGGCGGACTCCCCCACCGTTGAGGGGCTTAATCTGTCGATACCCGATGGGGAGTTTCTGGTGTTAGTGGGCCCATCCGGCTGCGGAAAGTCCACCTCGCTGAGGGCTATCGCGGGGTTGGAAGAGGTGGAATCCGGCGCGATCTACATCGATGGCGAAGACGTCACCGGGTGGGAGCCTGCCCAGCGGGACATCGCCATGGTGTTCCAAAACTATGCCTTGTACCCGCACATGACTGTGGCCGGGAACATGGCCTTCGCCCTTAAGCTCGCGGGTGAAGACAAGTCAGTGATTGAACGCAAAGTCGCGGAGGCTGCGGAGCTTTTGGGCCTCACCCCCTACCTTGATCGCAGGCCGAAGGATTTGTCCGGTGGCCAGCGGCAGCGTGTCGCCATGGGACGAGCGATCGTGCGCAACCCCAAAGTGTTTTTGATGGACGAGCCGCTGAGTAACCTGGATGCGCAGCTACGCGTGCAGACCCGTACCGAGCTGGCTGCATTGCAGCGCCGCCTGGGCACCACCACCATTTATGTCACCCACGATCAGGTTGAGGCCATGACGATGGGTGATCGTGTAGCGGTGCTCAAAGACGGAGAGCTTCAGCAAGTAGCTCCGCCGCGTGAGCTCTATGATCGCCCAGCGAATGCTTTCGTGGCGTCCTTTATTGGTTCGCCGTCGATGTCGTTGATGCCCTCCGAACATCCGTCCCTCGGCCAGGTCATCATGGGTGTGCGCCCCGAGCATGTGCGCGTGGTTGATCCCAGCGCTGCTGGCGAACCTGCTGCCTCTGCGGGCACTGGGTCTGAGGGGGTTTCCCTCGACGTCGTTGTCGATATTGTGGAAGAGCTAGGTTCCGAAAGCTACGTCTATGCCCACCCATCCGGGGGTGGGGATCTCACTATCGTGGCGAAGCTGCATTCTGGCCCCTCACCTGCGCCGGGCACTGAGCTGCAGTTTAAGTTCGATCACGCACACGCACACTTCTTTAACCCCGAAACCGGTGTCCGAGTCGACGCCTGACGCTAAGCTTGCTCACAAGCATCCATTTAGCAGCGCCTAGGTCACACGACCATGGTTGCCGCGCGTCGAGTGGGAAGAAGAACCTATGAAGACCAACCGCAAGATGTTCCGCGCCGTCGCAGCCACCACCCTCGTGGGTGGACTGTTCCTCGCTAGTTGCTCCAGCGACAACAGCAGCTCTGCTCCCGCAACGGACAGCAAGGCATCCGAAGGCACCGCGGACCGCGGCCCCATCACCTTCGCAATGGGTAAGAACGACACTGACAAGATCATCCCGATCATTGAAAAGTGGAACGCAGAACACCCTGACGAAAAGGTTGAGCTCAAGGAGCTAGCCGGTGAGGCCGACGCCCAGCGCGAAACCCTTGTTCAGTCCCTGCAGGCTAAGAAGGACGACTACGATGTCATGGCACTCGACGTCGTCTGGACCGCAGAGTTCGCCGCTAACCAGTGGATCGCTCCCCTGACCGGCGACCTCAAGGTAGACACCAGCGATCTGCTGCAGCCGACTGTTGACTCCGCCACCTACAAGGACACCCTCTACGCCCTGCCGCAGAACACCAACGGTCAGCTGCTGTTCCGCAACACCGAGCTTGCACCCAACGCTCCGGAAAAGTGGCAGGATCTGGTCGATGCTTGTGGCGAGGTTAAGGACAAGGACTGCCTGCTGCTCCAGCTCAAGCAGTACGAGGGCCTGACCGTCAACACCACCGACTTCATGGAAGGCTGGGGCGGCAGCGTCCTCGGCGGTGAAGAAATCACCGTCGATTCCCCTGATTCCCAGGCTGGCCTCCGGGCTTTGGTTGATGGCTACAAGGACGGCGTCATCGCCAAGTCCGCCACCGCCACCACCGAGGAAGAAACCAACCTTGCGTTCGTGGCTGGCGATACTGCCTTCGCCATCAACTGGCCCTACATGTACGACAACGCTGTTGAGTCCGAGGCCACCAATGGCAAGTTCGAAGTCCAGCCGCTGGTCGGCAAGGACGGTGTTGGTACCTCCACCCTGGGCGGTTACAACAACGCCATCAATGTCAACTCCAAGCACAAGGCAACCGCTCTGGACTTCATGAAGTTCATCGTGAACAAGGAGAACCAGACTTCCTTCGCCGAGGCTGCTTTCCCGCCGGTGTTGGCAAGCATCTACGACGACAATGCTCTGGTTGAGAAGTTCCCCTACCTGCCTGCCCTGAAGACCTCCCTGGAAAACGCTGCACCGCGCCCGGTGTCTCCGTTCTACCCGGCGATCTCCAAGGCTATTCAGGACAACGCTTACGCCGCTATCACTGGTGACAAGAGCGTTGAGGACGCCACCAAGGACATGAAGGCTGCGATCGAGAACGCATCCAAGTAGCGCCTCGCACGCAACCTCAGGTTTTTTAAGCCCTGCTCCACTGTTCGGAGCAGGGCTTTTAGCTTGCTATAGAGGGAATGTTGTTACCCGGGTTACGGCTGGCCACGCGGTAGGGTGGAGGGCATGAAACAGTCGCGTTCAGCTGCGCTGCTCATCGCCCCCACGCTGCTTGTGCTGGCGGTGGTGATTGGCTACCCGATCACCCGGGCCATATGGTTGTCCTTCCACGATGATAAGGCCCTTGATCCTGTCACCGGGATGTTTACCGAGAGCGGTTTTGCGGGCTTTGATCACTATATTTACTGGTTGACTCAGCGGTGTATGACCGCCAGCGGCGAGGTTGGCACCTGCCCGTCGGGTGTGATCGCTTCTGATTTTTGGCCGGCGGTCCGGATCACTATTTTCTTCGCGGTTGTGACTGTCGCCTTGGAAACGGTGTTGGGTTTTTGGATGGCGACGGTGATGAACAAAGAGTTCCGCGGGCGCGGCTTGTTGAGGGCTGCTGTGTTGGTGCCGTGGGCTATCCCGACGGCTGTGACGGCGAAGCTGTGGCAGTTCATTTTCGCTCCCCGTGGCATCGTGAATTCTCTTTTGGGTACTGACATTGGGTGGACGACTGACCCGTGGGCTGCTCGTACTGCTGTGATTGTGGCGGATGTGTGGAAGACCACCCCCTTTATGGCGTTGCTAATTTTGGCTGGTCTGCAGATGATTCCGCGGGGTGTGTACGAAGCAGCTCGGGTCGATGGAGCGTCGACGTGGCAAATGTTCCGGTCGATTACTTTGCCTTTGGTGAAGCCTGCGCTGATGGTGGCTGTGTTGTTCCGAACCTTGGATGCTTTGCGCATGTACGACTTGCCGGTGATTTTGGTGTCGGCTAGTTCAAATGCGCCTACTGCGACTATTAGCCAATTGGTGGTTGAGGATATGCGCCAGGGGCATTTCAATTCGGCTTCTGCGCTGTCGACGTTGGTGTTTCTATTCATTTTTGCCGTGGCGTTCGTCATGGTGAAGTTTTTGGGTGCTGACGTCGCGGGGGCTACGCGCCGCACGTCGACTGCGCGTCCACAGGTAAAGCATTCGTTGCCGTCTGGCCCGAGTGTCGTTGAGCTTAAGGGTTAAAGGTGTTGCGTGATGTCTAAAGTGTCTTTTTCTGCTCGTCGGCGTCGTGGGGGGCGTGCGTCGATGGTGCGCACATATGTGGGCGTTGTGGCTATTTTGGTGTGGGGTTTGGCGCCTTTTTATTGGATGTTGGTGACAGCTTTTAGGGATAAGTCGCATACCTTTGATACGACTCCGTGGCCCACGCATGTCACGTTGCAGAATTTTGCTGATGCTCTGTCAACGGATAAGGGTAATGATTTTTTGAGGGCTATCGGCAACTCTTTGTTGGTCGGTGGTGTTACTACCGTTCTTGCGGTATTGGTGGGTGTTTTTGCTGGCTATGCTTTGGCCCGTTTGAACTTTAGGGGCAAGGGTATTGTAACGGGCATTGTGCTCGCGGCGTCAATGTTTCCCGGCATCGCATTGGTTACTCCCCTGTTTCAGTTGTTTAGTGACATTGGGTGGATTGGTTCTTACCAGGCGCTGATTATTCCGAATATTTCTTTTGCACTGCCGCTAACGATTTACACCTTGATTAGCTTTTTTAAGCAGTTGCCGTGGGAGTTGGAAGAGGCCGCCCGTGTGGATGGCGCTAGCCGTTTCCAGGCGTTTCGTTTGGTGTTGCTGCCTTTGGCTGCGCCAGCGTTGTTCACCACCGCAATTTTGGCCTTCATCGCTTCGTGGAACGAGTTCATGTTGGCCAAGCAGTTGTCCAGTGATGCAACTGAGCCGGTGACTGTGGCGATTGCGCGCTTCTCGGGCCCGAGTTCTTTCGAGTTCCCTTATGCCGCGACGATGGCGGCGGGTGCGCTGGTCACGGTTCCGTTGGTGATTATGGTGCTTGTATTCCAGCGCCGGATCGTCGCGGGGCTTACTGCTGGTGGTGTGAAGAGCTAGTCTTGCCCACCGGTGAGTCGACGGCGGAGTGCTTCGTCTTTGCGTAGCACTTCGTCGTTCATTTTTTGTTGGTAGTTTTTCATCTGCTGCAGCAGTTCGGGGTTGGCTGCGGCAAGAATTCGTGCTGCCAGGAGGCCTGCGTTTTTCGCTCCGCCGATGGATACTGTCGCGACGGGTACTCCTGCGGGCATTTGGACGATGGACAGCAGAGAGTCCATGCCGTCGAGGTCTTTGAGTGCCCGGGGGATTCCGATGACAGGCAGGGGTGTTGCTGCCGCGACCATGCCGGGCAGGTGTGCTGCTCCGCCCGCGCACGCGATGATGGCTTTCAGTCCGCGGTCGGCTGCTTGTTCTGCGTAGGCGAGCATGCGCGCAGGGGTGCGGTGGGCTGAGACGACCCCTACTTCGAAGGGGATGCCAAATTCCGCGAGGACTTCGGCGGCGGGTTGGACGGTGTCCCAGTCGGAGTCGGAGCCCATGATCAGGCCGACGAGGGGTGTGGGGTTATTCATGTTTAGTTCCTTCCTTGGGCGTCGTTGATGCCACCAACGACGATTGCTGCTGCCTCGGTGGCGCGCTGGAGGGTGGCGTCGGGGTCTGTTCCGCAGAGGTTGACGTGCCCGACTTTGCGCCCGGGGCGCGCTTGCTTGCCGTAGACGTGCACTTTGACGTCTGGGTAAAGGTTCATGACGTCGCGGGCGCCTTGGGTGTCGCCGAGGGTATTTGCCATCACGACGGTGGGGGCGAGGAGCGATGTGTCGCCTAGTGGCCAGCCGAGGACTGCGCGGAGGTGTTGCTCGAATTGGGATGTGACGGATCCGTCTTGGGTCCAGTGGCCGGTGTTGTGGGGCCGCATGGCTAGTTCGTTGACGAGGACTCGTCCGTCTTTTTCTTGGAAGAGTTCTACCGCGAGCACGCCGGTCACGCCCAGGCTGGTGGCAATGTACTCGGCCAGTTCGGTGAGTGCTTCCAGCCCTGTACCTGCGGGGGCGTCACTGCCCAGGCGTTCGGAAATCCAGGGTTGGGGTAGGGCTGCTGCTGGGGCTTGGGCTGTGAAGCAGACGCCGTCTTTTTGTACGGAGTCCGCCACTGGCCAGGAGCGTACTTCGCCGGTAGCGCTGCGGGCGCACAGTGCTGACAGTTCGCGCGCCAGGTCGACTTTGCGTTCGGCCATCAGTGGGGTGCCGGCGTCCAGTAGTTCGCCTACGAGGGAAACAATGTCCGCACCTTCGGGGAACCACACGCCTTTGCCGTCGTAGCCTCCGCGTCGTGCTTTGAGGCAAACCTGGCCGCCAACCTGGGCAGAAAATGCTAGGGCATCGTCGATACTGTTGATTGCCGCGAATTCCGGAACGGGCGCGCCTAGCTCGCGGAGGCGTTCGCGCATGAGCAGTTTGTCTTGGGCGTATATCAGCGCGTCTGGTCCAGGGTGGACGTTGATTCCTGCGGATTGGAGGGCGCGCAAGTGTTCGGTGGGGACGTGCTCGTGGTCGAAGGTGACGGCGTCGGTGTCTTCTGCTGCTCGTTGGAGGTCTTCGAGGCTTGTGTAGTCGCCGTGGATGACCTCTGGGATTACCTGGGCTGCGGATGCGTCTGGGGAGCCTGCCAGGACGCGCAGGGTGATTCCCAGTTCGATGGCTGCCGGTTGCATCATGCGGGCGAGTTGGCCGTCGCCGATCACTGTCACGTTAGTCACGTATTCCGACTTTAGCCGGTGTAGATTCCCAGCAGTTCATTGATGCGGCGGACGACGGCGCGGTTTTTGGGCACTTTGTGGATGATGTAGGGCCGTCCGTGGTCGATTCGGTGGAGGATGAGTGCCCCGCGGCCACGTTCGACGTGGTCGATGTCGTCGAGGGATATGTCGAGTTCTTCGGCGAACCATCCTGCGCTGCGGTGGTAAACGCGGTAGTCAGTGACGATGATGCGGCGTCGGCGCGTTGTGATGGCCGGGAGTATGAGTCGCCAGAGGATCACGAATGCCCAGAGCGCTACGAGTGCGTTGTGGGCGCGGGGGTCGATGTTGTGGGCGTCGATGTAGCCGATTGCCATCCATGCCAACCCCGTGGCTGCTATTGCCTCCATTAGGGGGTAGAACAGGGAGGTCATGGGGCTGGTTAAGTCGACGAAAGTGTTTTCGTCCTCGTAGGGCACAAACATCTGGTAGTCCGGTTGTTTGCTTTTAGGAATAGGAGCCGTTGCGCAGCCGGACGTGTTCGACGTCGCCTGCGGATAATTCATGGATGACGCCGCGGGGGTCTTTGACCAGCAGTTGTCCACTGTCTGCAATGTCGGTAACGGTGCCGCTGAGGCTGGTGTCTCCTGGTAGTAGGACGCGCACGTCGGCCCCGATGGTGGCGCATGCTTGGCGGTAGTCGCGAAGCAGGGGTTGGATGTCGCCGCGCGCCCAAGCTGACAGCCGCGTGTGAAGTGCGCCCAGCACGCACGCGGCGATGTCTGTGCGATTGAGTGTGTCTGTGCGGGAGGGGTCGGCGAGGGCCAAGGAAATGGCGTGGGGTACGGGTAGTTCCTCTTCGGTAAGCGAGATGTTTAAGCCCAGGCCGATGACGAAGGCGGGCTCGTGGCCGAGGGAGACAGCTTCGGCGAGAATGCCGCAGAGTTTGCGGCCGTCCAGTAGGACGTCGTTCGGCCACTTGAGTGCAGCGTCGTATCCGAGTTCTTTGAGCGCGTCGATGATGGCTAGTCCGGTGACCAGCGGCATGGTGCCTAGGTTGTCTATAGCGTCGGCTCCCGGACGGATGAGGACGGAGAGGATGAGCTGGCTGTTTTCGGGCGCTGTCCATGCGCGTCCCCCACGTCCGTGGCCTGCGGTTTGGTAGTCAGTGAGGGTTGCGGTCCAGGCGGGGGCGCCGTTGTTGGCGGCTGCAACAAGTTCAGTGTTGGTGGACCCCATGGTGGGTGCGTAGTCAATGCGTGCGTAGTGCGGCAGGCTGCGGCGAAGTGCGTCGATATCTAGGGGTTCCCGGCTTGTCATGAGAGCTAGTATAACCCGCCCAAAATATGAGGGATTACTCACATTTAGGGCATTTTCGGGGCGTTTTTGTGGCCAGAAACTAATCAAGCTTCTATAGTTCCAAAACATGACAATTTCCTCACCTTTCCGCATTGATGAACTCGAAGGACCCACCACAGCCACCACGGCGTCAAAAATCGCAGACCTGAAAGCCCGGCGCGCCGAGGCCACCTTCCCCATGGGCTTGCGCGCAGTCGACAAAGTTCACGAGGCCGATCGACTCACCGCCCGTGAACGGCTGGACTACCTGCTCGACGAAGGCTCCTTCGTCGAAACAGACCAATTAGCACGCCACCGCACCCACGCCTTCGGCATGTTTTCCAAGCGTCCTACCGGCGACGGCATTATCACCGGCTGGGGCACCATCGACGGCCGCGAAGTCTGCATCTTCAGCCAAGACGGCACCGTGTTCGGTGGCGCCCTGGGCGAGGTCTACGGCGAAAAGATGATCAAAATCCAGCAACTCGCTGTCGACACCGGCCGTCCCCTCATCGGGCTCTACGAAGGCGCCGGCGCCCGCATCCAAGACGGCGCTGTCTCCCTCGACCTCATCGCCCAGACCTTCTACCACAACGTCCGCGCCTCCGGCGTCGTACCGCAGATCAGCGTCATCATGGGTGCCTGCGCCGGCGGTAACGCCTACTCCCCCGCGCTCACCGACTTTGTGGTCATGGTCGACAAAACATCCAAAATGTTCGTCACCGGCCCCGACGTCATCAAAACCGTTACCGGTGAAGACATCACGCAGGAGGAACTCGGCGGCGCCAGCACCCACATGGAGCTCGCCGGCAACACCCACTACACCGCCAGCAGCGACGAGGAAGCACTCGATTGGGTTCACGACCTTGTCGGCTACCTGCCCAGCAACAACCGCACCCTCGCGCCAATTGGAGATTATGACGCCGAGGAAGGTTCCATCGCAGACAACCTCACCGCCGATGACTTGAGCCTCGACGAAATCATCCCGGACTCCCCCAGCGTGCCTTACGATGTCCGCGACATCATTGAAAAAATCACCGACGATGGTAACTACCTCGAGATTCAGGAAGACCGCGCAGCTAACGTCGTCATCGCTTTTGGTCGGGTCGAAGGGCAGTCCGTCGGCTTCGTCGCCAACCAACCCACCCAGTACGCGGGCTGCCTTGACATTGACGCCTCAGAAAAGGCTGCGCGCTTCGTCCGGACCTGCGACGCCTTCAACATCCCCATCGTCATGCTCGTGGACGTCCCTGGCTTCCTCCCCGGCGCCGGCCAAGAATACGGCGGCATCCTGCGCCGCGGCGCCAAGCTGCTCTACGCCTACGGAGAAGCAACCGTTCCGAAGATTACCGTCACCATGCGCAAAGCCTACGGCGGAGCCTACTGCGTGATGGGCTCTAAGGGCCTGGGCGCAGACCTCAACCTTGCATGGCCAACCGCGCAAATCGCCGTCATGGGTGCCGCCGGAGCTGTTGGCTTCCTCCACCGCAAAGACATCGCTGAAGCTAAAGCCCAGGGCTTGGACGCTGAAGAACTCGCGGAGCTCATCGCCAGCTTCGAACGCGAATACGACAACTACATGCTCACCCCCTACCTTGCTGCGGAACGCGGCCTGATTGACGCCGTCATCCTTCCCAGCGAAACCCGCGGACAAATCGCCCGCAACCTGCGCTTACTGCGCGATAAAAATGTTGCCCGCCCGGCGCGTAAACACGGAAACATCCCCCTGTAAAAACCCTTGCGATCGCGGCCCAGAGCGGCCGCAGACTCAGTGCGCTGCAGCCGCACGTGCAGCATCATGCTTGGCTGCCATGTTGCCCATCACGATCGCCACCCACACGCTAAACAGCAAGGGCAGCATGGTGAGGTTGAGGTTGTCCGGGTTCAACACCCCATCAAAGACCACTTTGATGCCGTCAATCTCGTGAACCTTGTCTGCTGCATGGGTGAGCTCGTTAAACACCAACTGATAGACGCTCAAATAAATAGTGGACCATTGGATGAAGTACTCCTCCAACTGCGAGTGCGCGGCGGAACGCCTCAACCACGGGATCCTGCGCGCAAGCTTGCGGTGCGCCCACGCCGCACTAATACCCGTCATACATAAAACAATGAGCACCGGCACCATCAAGTGCTCAGTCGACACACTAAACGAGGTGTATATAGCGCTTTCATCCACAGACGGGGCAAGTGCTGCGATCAGGTACACAAGCGCACCCGCACCCACGAGAAACAGCACGAACGTCACGATGCACTCGACTGCGGTCAGCGCCAGCGAACCCATCACCTTGGCAATCAGCCACACTCCGTCGCGCCCACGCTCCGGTCGAATAACATGACCGGCCGCAACCATAATCAGCGCAATACCGGCTAGTTGTAAAGCAAGATGCATCGCCGCGACCTCACTGCCCAGCAAGCGCTCGGGCCGAAGCAAGAAACACGGTGTAGGCGTGGCTGATCGTTGAGTCAGCATGATCGGGTTTAGAACCAACGAACCCATCATCAATAGTGACGCCGGATAACCCTGCTGACTCAAGTGCTTCGACAAAACCATCACGATTGAAACCGTCGATGGGTGTATCCAGGTGCGCGTGGAAAAACTCCTGCCCCTCATCAAGGTCCGCGACGAACAACCAGCCACCCGGACGCAACAGTGCTGTGCATGAGGCAAGTGCCCCCGCGACGTCATCAATATGATGGAAAGCCATGGAACTGACGATCACATCGACCGGGGCGAACTGCTGGGCGACCTCTAGGCTATCGACAACAAGCAACCCGCGTTCGCTAGCACGCTCGCGCATCTGGGCGGAAGGGTCAACCCCCACCACGGTCACGGAACAATCCCCACCGCGCGCGTCGACAAGCCCGCGAGCAAACGACGAGCCGAGGACCCCAGTGCCGCAGCCCAAGTCAACAACAGTGACACCATCAGGCCCGCCAGGCAGAGGTGACATCTGAGAGAGCATCTGTGCGGCGAGGGCGCGGGTGCGCTCCAGGCGAATAGGAGTGTCCCACTGGGGTGCTTCCTCATCGAAGTTCGTCATGCCCGCCAGCTTAGGAGCACAGCACGACAAGCACCCCCTAGACGCGGCAATGAGCATCTCATTACCCCCACATTAGTGGGGCAAGCCACGTTTTCGGGAAATTTTTTTCCGTTCAGCCCCCTAAACGCCACCATGAGCCTCTAGACTAAGTCGCATGACCGCTGCACAGATTAACGACGCTTCCGACAAGCCCGACCTCACGACCACCGCTGGTAAGCTCGCCAACCTGCGTTCTCGAATCGCAGAAGCCCATGCCCCCATGGGTCAGGCAGCCATCGAAAAGTCCCACGAGGCCGGCAAGAAGACCGCCCGCGAGCGCATCGAATACCTTCTCGACGAAGGCTCCTTCATTGAGGTCGACGCCCTCGCCCGCCACCGCTCCAAGAACTTCGGCCTCGACGCCAAGCGCCCCATCACCGACGGCGTCGTCACTGGCTACGGCACCATCGACGGCCGCAAGGTCTGCGTGTTCTCTCAGGACGGCGCCGTCTTCGGTGGTGCACTGGGTGAGGTGTACGGCGAGAAGATCGTCAAGATCATGGACCTAGCCATCAAGACTGGTGTCCCGCTCATCGGTATTAACGAAGGCGCCGGCGCCCGCATCCAAGAGGGTGTTGTCTCCCTGGGCCTGTACTCCCAGATCTTCTTCCGCAACACCCAAGCCTCCGGCGTGATCCCACAGATCTCCCTCATCATGGGCGCATGTGCAGGTGGCCACGTCTACTCCCCCGCACTCACCGACTTCATCATCATGGTCGACAAGACCTCCAAGATGTTCATCACCGGCCCCGACGTCATCAAGACCGTCACCGGCGAAGAAGTCACCCAGGAAGAACTCGGTGGTGCTTCCACCCACATGAGCATGTCCGGCACTTCCCACTACACCGCAGCCGACGATGCAGACGCCCTGGACTGGGTGCGCGAACTGTGCAGCTACCTGCCCAGCAACAACCGCGCAGAAACCCCCCGCATGGAAGCCGACATCATGGTTGGCTCCATCCAGGAAAACATCAACGACTCCGACCTCGAGCTCGACACTCTCATCCCGGATTCCCCGAACCAGCCGTACGACATGAAGGACGTCATCACCCGCGTCGCAGACGACGGTGAGTTCTTCGAAATTCAGGAGGGCTACGCCGAGAACATCATCATCGGTTTCGCCCGCGTCGAAGGCCGCTCCGTCGGCATCGTGGCCAACCAGCCGATGCAGTTCGCTGGCTGCCTGGACATCAAGGCCTCCGAAAAGGCCGCCCGCTTCGTCCGCACCTGTGACGCCTTCAACATCCCGATCATCGAGTTCGTCGACGTTCCCGGCTTCCTCCCCGGCACCACACAGGAATACGACGGCATCATCCGCCGCGGCGCCAAGCTGCTGTACGCCTACGCAGAAGCCACCGTCGGCAAGATCACCGTCATCACCCGCAAGTCCTACGGTGGCGCACACTGCGTGATGGGCTCCAAGGACATGGGCGCCGACATCGTGCTGGCATGGCCGACCGCCCAGATCGCCGTCATGGGCGCATCCGGCGCCGTGGGCTTCATCTACCGCAAGGAGCTCAAGGCCGCTGCCGCTGAAGGCAAGGACGTTGCTGCCTTGATGAAGGAATACGAGAAGGAATACGAAGAAACTCTCGTCAACCCCTACATGGCTGCAGAGCGCGGCTTCGTCGACGCCGTCATCCCGCCCTCCGAGACTCGCGGCCAGATCATCGAAGGCCTCCGCCTGCTTGATCGTAAGGTCGTCAGCGTTCCGGCTAAGAAGCACGGTAATATTCCGCTGTAAAGGAGCGTGAAAGTGTCTGAAAACCCAGAAAACACAAGCGATAGCGGCGAGCAAGACGCCACCGCAACCCCTCCGGCGAAGCCGTTTTTGGAAGTCATCAACGGCAACCCGGACGCCACCCAGGTTGCTGCCATCACCACCCTGTTCGCGGTGATGGCAAACAATGCAGCAGCACAAGACGCCGCTGAAAAAGACCGCAACCGTTGGGGCGATGTGGAAGAGCGCCTGCGCAAGCCAGTGACCTACAACCCCAACGCTTTCAGGAATGTAACCTTCTACTGATCACCAACAAGCACTAGCCTTGCAGTATGAAGATCGTTCTCGCATCAGGCTCCGCTTCCCGGCTCAGCATTCTTCGCAATGCCGGGGTGGAGCCTTTTGTCGACCCACCCAATGTCGACGAACAATCCATCATCACGTCGCTTAATGACGCCGAGCCTGCGGACGTACTCACCAGCCTTGCCGCCGCAAAGGCCGCAGCAATCGCCGGCAAGCACCCCGACGACGTCATCATCGCCGCCGATTCCATGCTGCTGCTCGACGGTGAGCTTCAGGGCAAACCCCACACGGTCGAAGCAACGATTGAACGCTGGAAGAACCAGCGCGGTAAAACCGGCCACCTCATGACAGGGCACTGCATCATCTCGCCCGGCGGGCGTGCAGTGTACGAGCACGTCGCCTCCACAACGGTGACGTTCGGCATCCCCTCCGACTACGACATCGAACGCTACGCGGCGTCAGGCGAACCACTTCCCTGCGCCGGAGCATTCACATTGGAGGCACTAGGTGGCTGGTTCATCGACCGCATCGAAGGAGACCCATCCAACGTGATCGGGCTGTCACTGCCGGTAGTGCGGGCTGCGCTGTACAGTTTCGGTCTGCATGTATCCCAATTCTGGAAGTAGTATCGACCTATGACTTTTTCTATTCACCGCCGTCGCCTCTCCGCTGCAGCCTCCATTGTGTCCATCGCTGCAGCGGCGGCTTCGTTAAGCGCGTGCGGTGATGACGCACCGGGCCACCATTCAGCTTCTGGTGATGTCCATTGCGATTACAGCACCACTCCCTCCCAGGCCAAGCCCGGTACCACCGTCCCCTCCGGGGGTCCGGCCACCGAGGATGTCACGCTGACACTGGAAACAAACCGTGGCGAAATTCCCATCGAACTGCATGCCGACAAAGCCCCGTGCACGGTAGCAACCATCACCCACTTAGCCCAGGAAGGCTACTACGACAACACGATCTGTCACCGCCTGACCACCAGTGGATTGTTTGTCCTACAATGCGGTGACCCCACGGGCACTGGCAGCGGCAACCCCGGTTTTAAATTCGCTGATGAGTGGCCGGTGGGCGAAAGCAGCAAGGGCAACCTCTACCATGCAGGCACCGTGGCGATGGCAAACTCTGGCCCTAACACCAACGGTTCGCAGTTCTTCATCAACTACGAGGATTCCCCCCTGCAGCCGGATTACACCATCTTCGGCGAGGCCACCGGTAACGGTTTAGACGTAGTGCGGGCGATTGCCGAAAAGGGCACCGTCGACGACATTCCTTCCGGCCCGCCAGCGGAAAGTGTAGAGATCATCAAGGCACGGGTGAACTAAATGGATAAGCTGCTGCTCATCATCCTGATCATCCTGGGGCTTTCTGCCCCAACGGTTGCAGGCGCGCCCCCGCAACAGCTTCCCCAACAGTTGCAGTCCCGCATCAATGGTGCCGTTGCTGCTTTCACCCACCACCCACTAGTTCAGCGCCTGCTGCCTGGCATTGAGCAGCGTGTGCCGAATTCCAGTAGTGAAGTCTCCACACCTGAACCTCTGGTCGCACAAACCGGTAGCGATATCTTCGTCAACAACATCTACATTGGCCAGACGTTTTTCGAGATCCGCAACGCTCACCCGGATTTTCCCGCAGCCGGCGTGATCGAGCCCTCCCCCACCGGCGAGAACAATAACGTGATCGATTACAAGGGTGCACGCTACTTCTTTGAACGTAATGCCCTGGTTGGCATTTCGGTACCCCGCACCCCCGAATTGCTGCACACTGGCATGCCGCTGGAAACGGCCCGCATCCGCTACGGAGAGCCCGTCCGCGGCTTCGGCCTAGGCGACGGTAGAACTTTTGCGGTGTTCCCTGCGCTGCCCGACCGCGATCTTGCGTGGGTGATGCAATACAACGACATGACGATCACCCAGATCCATCTGCGGCCGGGCTTAGCTAGTTACATCGCCGACGGCAAGTAGACAACCGCTGGTAGGTTGGGCGGCATGAGATTTTCTGCTGCATCTGCATTGTTAGTCACCCCCCTTGTGCTCTTGGGCGCTGTGACTGCTTGTTCGAACGACACTGCCGAGGATTCCCCCGCGGCCTCTGATAGTTCCAGCAGCACGGCAGCCGACTCCCCTGCCAAGGCTTCGAACAAGTCAGAGGACTCACAGCACCCGAAACTCAGCGCCACCGGGTTGGGCGACATTGCGCTGGGCGACAAGGCCCGCGACGTCATTAAGAAACATGACCTGAAGGAGCCCAAGCCTGCCAAAGAGCCCGTGTGCGCGGACGAGCTATGCCCACCGGAGGGCACGCTGACGTCCACGACATTCGGCGGTTTCACGCTGTTTTTCGTTGATGACGCCCTGGTGCGCATCGAGGCTGATAGTGATGACGCCGCGACGGATTCGGGGATCCACATCGGTTCCCCGCTCAGCGAGGTTGACGCGGCGCTACCTGATCCGAGCTGGACGCTGATGTTGGATCAGCCGACCCGGTTGTACGCCAACGACAACTCGACATTGTTGGTGCAGACCAATGAGGATTCAGTGACGGGCATTGCTCTTATCCCGGCGATTTTAAAGGCTGAGGGTAACAATAATCCGCCAACCCTCTTCCAGCCGGAGGCCTTGGGTGGAGGTTCATACGTGAATGTGTCAGATATGCCGGTCGCCCAGCCGGGTGCTGTGTCGAAGCTTGCGCAGCAGGCTGATGGCCAGGAGGAAGGGCACCGGACGTTCTTCTACACGGTGACGCCGTTTAATCGTGCAGGTCAGGTGTCGACGGATTGGACGTTGACGTCGGCGATGGAGTCTGCGCCTGTGGTCTGCAGCCGCAATACGGGTATTTCCGGTGTGCCGGCGGACATGTTGGTGTGTGGCCAGAAGAATAACCCGGCGTCCAACATGGCGTGCGTGGATAATGCGCCGAATGCGGTGACATGCATTAAAAACGCTGCGACCGGGGAGTTACAGCAGCTGCCGTTCAGTGGGGAGTTTATCGATTCCACGGCCCCCAACCCCGGGCCCTTTGATCCTTACCAGCTGGCCAGCAAGGTTGATGGCCGCTGGGTCGGGGTGAATTCTGCCTCGGGTGGCAAGCTGAAGTGGCTGGATAGCCGCGGTTACCCGGCGGTCAATAAGGTCGATGCCACTTGGACGTTGCCCGTCGAAGGTGGCGCCGACTTGCCGATTGACCGCGCAGTGTGGGTTGAGTGGGCGGACTAGACGGCCTGAGTGTTTAGGCCTTTGTCTTCGCGGTGAGGTTCATGTCGAACCCTGCGGTGGTGGTGTCGGGTAGCTGGTTGGGTTCGTTCATGAGGGTTCTCCTACAAAGTCGTGTGCTTGAAACGTTGGAGCGCGCTGGGGGTGTCCGGCGCGCTGCCTTCTGCCCGCGTGGGTTGGTGCCCGGGTGCGGTTTTCAAGGTGTGATCCGAATCTAGCCCTTAGGCTGTGGTGTGTGCGTCGCTGGGCGGTGCTTTGCCAGGGCCACCTATACTTTCAAGCTATGAAGGATTTCCTTGCTCCCCCGCCCGTGAAGTTGCCCGTTGATCCTGCTGCGTCTGTGCTTGATGACGCCGCGCCGGTCGCTGTTGCCCGCACGCACCCGACGTCATCATTGGTGTGGGCGCGTTTGGCGGAGCAGGCTCGTGCTGAGGGCGAGGATGTTCAGGCCTATGCTTTTGCTCGCACGGGGTACCACCGGGGGCTGGATGCGCTGCGTGCTAATGGGTGGAAGGGTTTTGGCTCGGTGCCGTGGTCACATGAGCCTAACCGTGGGGTGTTGTTGGCGATTGCCCAGTTGGCGTTGTGTGCTCAGGCGATTGGTGAGGATGCGGAATACGACCGCTGCCGGACGCTGCTGTCGGATTGCGATCCCGCTTGTGTAGAGACGTTGCTGGCGTAACGCCGGTATTGTGGTCAGCATGGCACTTCCACCTTTAAGTACTGGCAGAGCGGTTGTTACTGGCGCATCGCAGGGCATTGGCATGGCGATGGCGCGGGATTTGGCCCATTTGGGTTATGACGTCACGGTGGTCGCTCGCCGACGTAACGTGCTGGAGGAGTTCGCGGCTGAGTTGCCGGGTTCGCCCGAGGTGTTCCCTTGTGATTTGTCGGACCCTGCTCAGCGTGAGCAGTTCAATGAGTACCTGCGCACTACTGATGTGGCTGTGTTGGTTAATTCTGCTGGTATTGCTAGCTTTGGTCCTTTTATGAAGCAAGACTGGGGGTATGAAACCCAGCAGTTTGAGCTCAATGCTTCGGCGGTGTTTGAGGCTACGCGTGCTGTTCTGCCTCAGATGCTTGAGCGGGGTAAGGGGGCTATCTGCAATGTTGGTTCGGCTGCTGGTGATGTGGTGATACCCAATAACGCCACCTACATCTTTACGAAAGCCGGTGTGAATGCGTTCACGGAGGCTTTGCACTACGAGCTGCAGGGCACGGGTGTGCATTGCACTTTGCTGGCACCAGGGCCGGTGCGTGAGGCGCACATTCCGGAGGAGCAGCAGTCGATCGTCGACAAGGTTGTTCCGGACTTTTTGTGGACGACCTATGAGTCTTGTTCCCAGGAGACTCTGCGGGCGATGTCTGCCAATAAGCGCCGTGTTGTTCCTGGCCCGCTGTCGAAGTTCGGCAGCCTTGTTGGACGTGCGTTACCGACGGCGCTTAGCGCCCCTCTGATTGGTTCCTTCTACGCGAAAATGGGTGAATAACAGCGATGGATAACAACCGTCTTGTGTGGGTTGATCTGGAGATGACCGGCCTGGATACCTCCCGGCATGTGATTGTGGAGGTTGCCGCCATCGTTACCGATGGGGACCTCAACCCGCTGGGGGAAGGCATCGATCTTGTTGTTCACGCTACTGATGAGCAGCTCGCGGAGATGGACGACTTTGTCACCAATATGCACACCTCTAGTGGTTTGGTTGACGAGATCCGAGTGTCCACCACGACGCTCGAGCAAGCAGAGGACGCCGTTTTGGCGCTTATTGAGCAGCACTGCTCTGGTGCTGCTCCCTTGGCGGGCAATTCTATTGCCACGGACCGATCATTCATCCGAGCGTTTATGCCCCGCTTAGATAAGGCCCTGCATTACCGCATGGTCGATGTCTCCAGCATTAAGGAGTTGGCACGTCGTTGGTACCCGCAGGTGTACTACTCGCAACCGCCTAAGGGGATGACCCACCGTGCGCTGCAGGATATTCAAGAGTCGATCAAGGAGCTTGAGTACTATCGCGCGGCTGTTTTTGTTCCGCAGCCGGGCCCTTCTAAGGAGTATGCGGAGCGTATAGCCAGCGGTTTTGTTAAAAGTGCGGAACCCAACTAGTATGTAAAACCGCTGCTTGAAAAAGCTAGCGATGGTGGCTGTAGTTCAGCTGGTAGAGCACCAGGTTGTGATCCTGGGTGTCGCGGGTTCGAGCCCCGTCAGCCACCCCGATTGAAATGCCCCGTGTTGGTTTTCCAACACGGGGCATTTTTGTGTGTGAACAGAACCCCACCCCACCAAACTGATGCCAAAAACCAGGGCCAAAACTATGATTTTCGACATATAAAAAATCCCCTAACCGGGAATATTTCCTGGTCAGGGGATAAAAGTGGGCTATCAGGGACTCGAACCCCGAACCCGCTGATTAAGAGTCAGCTGCTCTGCCAATTGAGCTAATAGCCCTCAAGCAATTACTTGCTTTCGTTCGCTGCCGTGCTGGCAACGAAGAGATATATTACGCACCTTTCGCGATGTTGCAAAATCAGCAGGTCAAAGTACACTTTGCCCGGGTTTTAATTCGTTCAGTTTGGCCACTACTGCGCGCGTTATCGTTTCGAAATCGTTTTGGAACGCCATTGTTTCCAACCGGCAGCCCTTTCGACCCCCTGCCTGTAGCAAGTCGGGTGTAGAGTCAGAATCTGATGTTTTTCATTCACAACCGGGAAGTTCAGCGAGTGAAGTTTTTTAATCGATCACGCCCAGCCATCGCAGCGGCACTCACATGCGCCATGCTCGTTCTGGCTGGCTGCACCATCGATCGGGGCTCCCAAGAAGAAGCCGCCGCAGCTTCTTCTGAAAAGAAGCTTCCTCCCGTCGCATCTGTGGACAACGGCGAGACAGACGTCAACCCCGCCGAGCCCATTACAGTCAAGGCCTTGTCGGGCACGTTGTCGGACGTCACCATGACCAATCAGGACGGCAAGGTCATCGAGTCCAAGCTGAGCGCGGACAAGAAGAGCTGGACGACGGACGAGCCCTTGGGTTTCTACCGCACGTACACCATCGTCGCGCATGATACTGAGGGCGGAACCTCCACTATCGAGTTCTCCACGACGGAACCGGCAGCTGTCGCTGACGCTTATCTGTCCCCCCTTGCCGATTCCACGGTCGGCATTGGCCAGGTGATCAGCATTCACTTCACCCAGTCCATTGTTGATCGGAAGGCTGCCCAGGACACCGTCAGCATCACCACCAACCCGCCGGTGGAGGGCGCTTTCTACTGGTTGAACGATCAGGAGCTGCGCTGGCGCCCGAAAGACTTTTGGACGCCCGGCACCACGGTCGATGTTGATGTGAAGGCCTATGGCGCGAACTTGGGCGGCGGCATCTACGGTGACGGCGACAATCACACCAACTTCACGATTGGTGACGCAGTCATCGCCACCGCTGACGACAACACGAAGCAGATTACGGTCACCCGCAACGGTGAAGTTATCAAGACGATGCCCACGTCTATGGGGTCGGCGAAGTTCCCCACCCCCAATGGCACCTACGTTGTTGGCGACCGTAATGCGGATCTGATCATGGACTCCTCCACCTACGGCTTGGCCATCGACGCTCCGGACGGGTACCGCACCGATGTGAAGTTTGCGACCCAGATGTCGTGGTCCGGTATCTACGTCCATGCTGCACCGTGGTCCGTGTGGGCACAGGGTAGCCAGAACACCTCGCACGGCTGCCTCAATGTGTCCACGGACAATGCGCAATGGTTCTTCAACAACATGAAGCGTGGTGATCCTGTGATCGTCAAGAACACCATTGGTGGCACCCTTTCTGGCTATGACGGTTTGGGGGACTGGAATATCCCGTGGGCGGAGTGGAGTGCCGGTAACGCCGACGACTAGCGGGCATGAAGAAACCCCTTGGTTGTGAACCAAGGGGTTTTTCGTGTGTGGAGGGCGTTTTACTTGCGCTCTTCCAGGTACTTCTTGATGGCCTTGAGCTCTTTGTTGCGCTTGCGGCTGCGGGAGATGCTGAATGCGATGCCTGCGACCACAACAGCGGTCACGCCTGCGACGATGGCCTGAACCTTGGGGTCCTTGAGCTTTTCAGCTGCGCTGGTTTTTGCGTCTTCAACCAGGTTGGCGGGCTTGCCGCGTTCGGCGAGTTGGTCGAGGGTGCTAGCCAGCTGGTTGCGGGTGCGTTCGATGTCGCGTTGGATGTCGTTAATGTCGCGTGCCATTGGTGCAGTGCTCCTTTTGTTTACTGTTAACGCACCCATCCTAACAGCCAGGTACAGTAGTGGGCATGTCTGAGCGTTTGGCCATTGGTGATATTGCCCCCGCGTTTACCCTGCCTGCCGATGATGGTTCACAGGTAAGCCTGTCTGATTTCGGGCGCGTGCTTGTTTATTTCTATCCGAAGGCATCCACGCCTGGGTGCACGAAGGAAGCGTGCGATTTCCGCGACGCGTTGTCTCAGCTTAATGACGCCGCGGTGGATGTTGTCGGCATTTCGCCGGACAAGGTTCCAGCACTTGCGAAGTTCCGCGACAATCAAGAGTTAAATTTCCCGTTGTTGTCGGATGAGGACAAATCCGTGATGAAGGCCTGGGGCGCTTTCGGGGAGAAGAAGAATTACGGCAAGGTTGTTCAAGGGGTCATTCGTTCCACCTTTTTGGTGGAGGACGGCAAGATCGCTTTGGCGATGTATAACGTGAAGGCCACTGGGCATGTTGCTCGTGTGTTGCGTGAGCTAGACCTGTGATTTTAGTTCCGCGGCGTCGTCCTGCTCAGCAGCGCAGTCGTGAGCGTTTTGACCGTATTTTGGCGGCGGCTCGCACTGTGCTTGTTGACGTGGGGTTTGAGTCTTTCACTTTTGATGAGGTGGCGAAGCGTGCTGAGGTTCCCATCGGGACGCTGTATCAGTTTTTCGCGAACAAGTATGTGTTGATTTGCGAGCTTGATCGTCAGGATGCTGCTGGCATTGTGTCTGAGTTGCGTAGTTTCGCTACGCGGGTGCCGGCGTTGCAATGGCCGGACTTTTTGGATGAGTTCATTGATCACTTGGCTGGTTTGTGGCGTGATGATCCTACGCGTCGGGCGGTATGGCATGCGATTCAGTCAACTCCAGCGACCCGCGCGACTGCTGCGGAGACTGAGCGAGAGATGCTTCAGTTGATCGCTACGGTGATGAAGCCTCTGGCGCCTGCGGCACCGGAGTCGAAGCGGATGGAGCTGGCTGGGATTTTGGTGCACACCGTGAGTTCTTTGTTGAACTTCGCTGTGCGTGATGAGGGGGAAGAGGGCGCGGTGTCGGATGCGAGCTTCGATACCACGGTGAAGGAGATCAAGCGGATGCTTGTGGCGTATTTGTTTGCGGTGGCCACTGGCTAACTGCACAGCTTCTGGTTGGTTGTCATGTCGCCGCAACCACCCCCCCTCGAAGGGCTATACTGGCAGAACATGACACAGACTTCCACCGGGTTTAACCGCCAAAAGTACATTGACATGCAGTCCGAGCACATTCTCGCTCGGCGGGAGCAGCTCGGGGGCAAGCTCTACTTGGAGATGGGCGGGAAACTCTTCGACGATATGCACGCCTCCCGTGTGCTGCCCGGTTTCACGCCCGACAACAAGATCGCCATGCTGGACAAGCTCAAAGACCAGCTGGAAATCCTGATTTGCATTAACGCTAAAGACCTCGAGCGTCACAAGGTTCGTGCGGACCTGGGCATCCCTTATGAGGAAGATGTGCTGCGGTTGGTAGATGTTTTCCGCGAGCGCGGATTCCTCGTCGAAAACATTGTGATGACTCAGTTGGAGGATTCCAATGCCATCGCTATCGCTTTCAAGGAACGCCTCGAACGTCTGGGATTGAAGGTCGCTAAGCACCGCATCATCGACGGTTACCCCTCCGACACTCGCCGCATCGTCAGTGACGAAGGTTTCGGCCTCAACGACTATGTTGAAACGTCCCGCAACCTAGTGGTCGTCACTGCTCCCGGCCCGGGTTCAGGCAAGATGGCTACCTGTTTGAGCCAGGTGTACCACGATCACAAGCGGGGTATTGCTGTCGGTTACGCCAAGTTCGAGACCTTCCCCATCTGGAACCTGCCTCTTGAACACCCGGTGAACTTGGCGTATGAGGCCGCAACGGTCGACCTTGATGACATCAACTTGATCGACCCCTTCCACTTGGCTGCGTACGACAAGAAGGCGTCCAGTTACAACCGCGATGTCGAGACCTTCCCACTGTTGAAGGTGCTGCTGGAGGAGATCTCGGGCGCATCGCCTTACCAGTCCCCCACTGACATGGGTGTGAACATGGCGGGTTACGCGATCGAAGATGACGCTGTGTGTCAGGCCGCTGCCCGGCAGGAAATTATCCGCCGCTATTTCAAGGCGCTGGTGGAGGAGCGCACCTTGGAGTTGGACAGCACACTGAGCAATCGCGTTGCCGTGGTGATGTCGAAGGCTGGCATTAGTGTTGCTGATCGTTTGGTTGTTCAGCCGGCACGCGATGTTGCTGAAGCTACTGGCGCTCCGGGTTCTGCGATCGAGTTGATGGACGGCACGATCATCACTGGTAAGACGTCACCGTTGTTGGGTTGTTCGGCTGCGATGTTGCTGAACGCGTTGAAGCATCTTGCGGGTATTGACGCCGCGGTGGATCTGTTGAGCAAGGAATCTATCGAACCCATTACGGAGTTGAAGCTTGCGCATTTGGGTTCGAAGAATCCTCGTTTGCACACTGATGAGGTTCTGATCGCTTTGTCTGTTTCTGCTGGTAGCGACGCTAATGCTCGTGCTACTCTTGATCAGTTGAAGAATTTGCGCGGCTGCGATGTACACACCACCACGATTTTGGGGTCTGTGGATGAGGGTATTTTCCGTAACCTTGGTGTGTTGGTCACCAGTGATCCGGTGTATCAGCGCAGTGGTTTGTACCGCAAGCGCTAAAGCATCATGCGGGAAATTATTGGCTGGTGGGGGCGATAAGACAGACTGCTGTCGCGTAGTCGCCATCATGGCTGATACTCACGCGCGGCAGCCCCAGCCCGCCCTCGGTATAAGCCTGCCCAACACTGCCGCTTAAGCAGTAGCCCACTCTCCCCCACCTATCAGCCACCACCTCAATATCCGACCACACCACTTGCTCCGGCGACAACGGCGGCGGTGCGCCAAACAATGCCTGCTCCCATGCCTTGATGAAGGCCTCTTTCGCGGCCCAACGCCCCGCCAGGTGCTCCGCACGGTTGAGTGCTGACGCCGCGCGTCGCAGCTCCCCTGCACTGAACACTGCCTCAAAGCGGGATCCGGGTTGCGCTAGCTGCCCAGCAAAAGCCGGAATGTGCACTAGGTCGATGCCCACCGTGCCACCGACACCACCGCCGCTACTGCAAGAGCGTCCGCCAGACTGCATTACCATGCCCTATCCCTTCGAAAAGCTTCTACTGCTCGAATCGGTAGCCAACGCTTGGCAAGGTGATGAAGTGCCGTGGGTTTTTGGGGTCGGCCTCCAGTTTCTGCCGCAGTTGGAACAAGTACACCCGCAGATAGTTGGTTTCCCGGTTGTAGTTTTCTCCCACACCGCATGCAGTAGGTCCAGTTTTAGACACGAGGCTGCCGTGGTTGCGGATCAGATCGGGTGACCATTCGCCAGCAATCCGCAGCGCTAATGACGCCGTGTTGGCCGTGTGCACCTCGTAGCTGCGGGCCTTCAAGTTGATGCTGATCGCGTGAGCCAACGCGACGTCATCCTCCACGATGAGGATCTTTTGCGGTGCGTTCACGTCACTCCTGTGGTATCACGGGCTGGTGTTTGGCTGCTTTCAGTGTTAGCACAAACGTAGCACCTCCGGTGGGTGTTGGTTCGTGTTCCAACCGACCGCCCATTTCTTCGACGAAACCCTTGGCGACCGGAATGCCAAGCCCCAAACCGGAGGCACCTGTGTCGTTGAGGCGTTGGAAGGGCACGAAAATGTCGTCGATCTTTTCTTCCGGGATTCCGGGGCCGTGGTCGATCACGCGAATTTCCACGCAGTCTTGCACGGCGCCGCCGGTCAGCAGCACCTTGGAATCCGGGGCGTACGTGCGGGCGTTGATCAGCAGGTTACCCAGTCGGAAATAATTCGACAGCGCGGCACTGGCGCGCTCGGCGTCACAAATGCGTTAAAAACCAACCGCCCCGCGAGACCTTTTGAAACGGTCCCACGGGGCGGTTAAACACTAGCGAATAGATGCTCGGCTAGAGCTCGCTACTGGTGCGCAATACGCCGTCTACCAGGCGCGCAGCCGGATCCAGCAGCACTGCGGCTTCGCGCTCCTTCGCGGCATCACCGCTGGCTCCGAGGTTGCGATCCACGGGGCGGGTGTACAGCGGATCGCCACCATACATCGCCGACACAATGCGGGCGTAACCTGCCCGTTCACGCCTGCTAGCCTGCTCGACATAGTCCGGGTTGACGCGGCTAGCCAACTGCACGAACAGATCCGGGTGAACAATCGCGATCAGCGCAGACACGTGGCCAAAGCCCAAAGAGGTGACCAAGCCGGCCTTAGCTTGGAAGGCCAAGGGCTGACGCAACCACACCAGGTGCTGATGCTTAGCCAATACCGGATCGACGCAATCCAGGGAACGGTTCGGCGGGATCACCCCACCACGCAGCACCTGGGTCAGGCCGATGATCTGGAAAGCTGCGGCACCACCCTTGGCGTGGCCCGTCAGAGTCTTCTGCGAGATCACGAACAAGGGGTTGCCCTGGGCGCGACCCAAGGATGCAGCGATGCGCTCGTGCAGATCGGACTCGTTGGGGTCGTTGGCAGTGGTAGAGGTGTCGTGCTTGGAGATGATCGTCACCTCATCGGCGGACACACCATGGTCGCGCAATGCCACAGCCAGGCGGGACTGCGAGCCACCCTGGGCTGCAGACAGTGCACCCAAGCCCGGCGCGGGGATAGATGTGTGTGCTCCGTCGGCGAAGGATTCTGCGAACGCGACGACGCCGTGGACGGGCAGGCCGAGCTGCGCAGCAACGGAACCGCGGGCCAGCAAAATGGTGCCGCCACCTGCTGATTCGACGAAGCCTGCGCGGCGTCGGTCGTTGGCGCGGGAGAAGTAGCGCTCCTCGATGCCCTTGGCTGCGAGCTCCCCGGAGGGTGCGGTTGCCGCCATGTCGCCGAAGCCGGTGATGCCTTCGATGGATAGGTCGTCGAGGCCGCCGGCGACTACGAAGTCTGCCTTGCCCAGTCGAATCTTGTCCATGCCTTCCTCCACGGATACCGCTGCGGTGGCACAGGCGGCGACCGGGTGGATCATCTGCCCGTAGCCGCCGACGTAGGACTGCATGACGTGTGCGGCCACGACGTTGGGCAGGGCTTCCTGCAGGATGTCGTTGGCGCGGGGTTCCGCCAGCAGACCGTCAATGTAGAGGCTGCGCATGGATTCCATACCGCCCATGCCGGTGCCTTGGGTGGAGGATACGCGGGTGGGGTGGATGGCCCGCATGATCTCTGCGGGGGTAAAACCGCTGGAGAGGAAGGCGTCGACGGTGCAGACGAGGTTCCAGCAGGCGACACGGTCCAAATTGTCGGCCATGTCTGCGGGGATGCCCCACACCTTGGGGTCGAAGCCTTCGGGGATTTGACCGCCGACGAAGCGGCTCATGGCCATGCGGCGGGGCACGCGGACGGCGGAGCCTGCGGGGCGGGTGACGATCCACTCCCCTGTCTCCGGGTCGACGTGTGCGGTGGTACCGTCCTCGGAGTCGACGAAGGTGCGTGCATCTTCCTTGGATGCGACCTGGAAGCTCAGCGGCTGGTCGAGGTAGATGGTGGTCAGTTCGGGGGCGAGGTTGTCGACCATGCCGAAGTCATCGTGGTAGCGGCGCACACCGACGCGTCCCAGAACCTCGTCGTGGAAGCGTGCGTAGATGTCGGCTTCGTCGATTTCTTCACCACCATCGGTGATGACCCAGCCGTTGTCCCAGTTGATCAGGCCCATGGACCAGGCCAGTTCGATCACGCCGGCAGCCGAAAGGTCGCCGGATAGCTCTGCGTCGAAGCGGGTGCGGGAGGAACCGTAGGGGCCGAGTTCGCCGGCACCGACGATGACAACCATCTCGTCGAGGCTGCGGGTTGCGCTGGAGAAGTCCAGGCTGGTTGCTGCTGGCGGCGCGTACGGGTTGGGCAGCGCGGTCAGCACCCGGGTGGGCTCTGCATCTTCGGTTGTTGACGCCGCCTCTGCCGCGCGTTGTGCGTCGCGGCCCAGCTGTGCAAGATCGAGGTCGGCTTCGCCCAAACCACCGGTGAAGTCAACGGTGACGGGGCCGGTAGCGGCCTGTTCGCGCACTTCAGTGGTGACTTGTGCGACGAGCTTTTCGGCCATTTCCTCAGTGGAGTAGGTGGTCACGCCTGCGGCTTCGACGGCGTCGACTAGGGGGTCGTTTCCACCCATCAGGCCGGTTCCGCGTACCCATCCGATGTGTGCGTGGACGAGGCTGGTGCGGTTACCCCACACGGGTTCCGCATACCAGCGGGTGACCAGCGCATCGAGGGCGGCTTTCGCTTCGCCGTAGGCACCATCGCCACCGAAGCGACCACGGTTGGGCGATCCCGGAAGGACGACGTGCATGCGGCGGCCGACGTGGGTGTCGGCGGCGATCTCGCTCAAGCCGGCGATGAGTTTTTCCACCGACCACAACAGCAGGCGCATTTCGTTTTCGGCGCGGGGGCCGGCGTCTGCCAGGGTACCCATGACGCGCGGGGCGGCGAAGGGGAACAGCAGGGTCGGCACGAGTGCCGGCTTGAGCTGCTTCTTCTGCCCATTGACGGTGGCGGTTTGTTCGTTGCCGATCCATTCGATCAGGGCATCGAGATCACCGTAGCTGGACAGGTTCGCGGGGGCCACCCACAGTGCCGCGTTGCCGCGGGCGTTGTTGCGGTACAGGTCCTTGTAGTAGCCCAAGCGTGCATGCCCAAGCGAGCTGGTGGTCACAACAGCCGTTGCGCCCTGTTGCAGAAGGTTGGCCACCACCGATGCGGCGATGGAGTTCGGCGATGCGCCGGTGACCACCGCGACGTCATCAGCCAAAGGCAGGCTGCGGGTATCGCGCGCTGCGGCTGCGTGTGCGCTTAAGCCCCAGTATTCGGCTTGGGCTGCGACGGCTTCGCCTGCTCCGGTGAATGACGCCGCGTCCATCTGTGCAGCATCGACGGCACCGGTTGCCAGGCGGGCGAGGTCTTCACGAGCGGACGCCCAGCGGTCATCCAGCAGAATGGCGCGCTCGGGGGTGAAGGCGCGGCTGACCTGGCGAGGCCAATCGGAGCCCAGTTCGCGGGAGATCAGCTCGAAGATTTTCTCATCGGCCTCGTCCTCGGAGAGGCCTTCGGTCTGCGGCACATGGTTGAGGCCCAACTGCGCCAGGATGGTGCGTGCGGTTTCCGCCAGCACACCAGCCTTGCCGGTGACCTGCTCGGCGAACTCACCCAGCGCGGCGGAATCCACCACGCCACCACCGGCGCCACCTGCGGAAGGCAAGCCCACGGACACGCCATGGTTGGCTGCGACCTGGGCGACCGCGGCGTCAATAAGCGCATCGAGTTCGCCGGCGTTGGAGGGGCTGGCGGGGCTCAAGGTGGCCAGGTCGCCGCCGCGCAAGGATGCGCCTTCGCGGGAACCTGTGACCACAGCTGCGACGACGTGATCGGCCCAGCCCTGGCCAAGCTGCCAGGTGCCCGTCACGCGCTCTGCAACATAGGCGGGGCGTTTGCCCGTGGGGCCGGTGATGCGGCGCAGTGCGTCGGCCGTCGCGTCGCTAAGCACGGGGCCGAAGGCGGTGTAGCTCTTGGCCATCTTGGCCACGGTGACCTTCAGGTCGGACAGTTCAGCGTCGGCGGCACCATCGATTGCGCCCAAGCCGAACTCCACACCCAGGTCGAGTAGCAGCTGGTTGCGGCGCGAAGACACGCCCTCTACCAGGGCCTCGATGCTGTCGGCGGGGGCCATCTGGTCGGGGCGGACCTTCGTCCACAGGGCGACCAGAAGTTCGGTCGCATCTGCGGGGGTGAAGGCGATGTCTGCGGGGCGCTCCCCACCGGCAGGGGCCGCGGGTGCCGCCGGGGTTTCGGGGGTTTCGGTTGCGGCCAGCGCCTGGTTGGTGGTGTGGTGGGCCTCGGCCACCGGGGCCTCTTGCTGCTCTTCAACAATGACGTCGCGGGTGACCTCATCGCTTGCAAACACAATCGCGCGCTCACGTTCGACGTTGAGCACCTCCACCGACGCAGCCTTCGCCGCATACTGCGGCAAGCGCAACGTCTGGCCCATCATGTTCGCAATCGTCGGGGCAGAGCCCACGCCGACCTCAACAAAACGGTCCACACCGTGTCCGCCCAGGGTGGTCAACGCCAAATCTTGGGTCTCGATCCAGCGCACGGGGGATGCAAACTGCCACGCCAGCAACTCAATCAACACGGTGCGGGCGACACGCTGCACCTCAGGATCATCCTGATCCTCCAAACCGACAACCTGATCCCCACGTGAGGCGAAGAACTCCGCGGCGTCATCAAGCAAAGGCGAATCCACAACCTCGCGCATGGCGTCGACGAACCCAAGCGACAGCTCGAACGGGCGGGCCACAAGGTTAGGAATGTAGCGGCCCAGCAGAACCTCAAGGTCGATGCGATCCGGCAGCAGGCTGGTCAGGTGCTCGCGGAAATCAGCGACACCATCGCGCAGCACACTGGAGTGGAAGGGCACGTCGATGCCGGGGATCATGATCAGCGCGCGCTGGCCTGGGGCCTTCGACTCCGCCGCAGCCCCCAACGCCTTCAGGCCAGCAACCGTGCCGGCCACCGCGTACTGCAGACCGGCCAGGTTGTAGTTGACGATCTCCAAAAACTCCCCGGACTGCTGCGACACCTGGGCGACAAACTCCGCGACGTTATCGGCCGTCAGACCCATCTTGTTCGGGCGCAACGCTGCAAGACCATAGTTAGAATTGCCCTGCTCATCGCGCTCGACAAGGCGGTGCATGGTGAGGCCGCGGCGGTAAACGATCTCCACCACCGACTCCAGCGACAGCACGCCCGCGTAGGCGGCCAAGGCGTTGTATTCGCCCACCGAGTGGCCGGCAAAAAACGCCCTCTGATTCAGGGCAGAGGCCTCGCGCATCTCCGCCACCTGCGCCACACCCAAAGTAGCCATCGCGACCTGGGTGAACTGCGTCAAAAACAGCACGCCCTTCGGGTGGTGGAAACGCTCCCCTTGCACGACAACCTCAACCGGGTTGTTCCGCACGATCTCCAGCACGCTGAAGCCCAACTTGGCGCGGGTGTGCGCATCCGCACGATCCCACACGCCGCGGGCAGCAGCGGAACGACCATAGGCGTCCATACCCATGCCCTGGGATTGGATGCCCTGACCGGGGAAAGCATAGAAGGTGGTAGGCGCCGCCATCACGGCCGTAGCCTTCAGCACAAGGTTGCCGTCGACCGTCGCGGTGACCTCGCGGACTTCACCGCAGCCCGGTCGGTTGTCAACACCTGCGCGCTCCACCACAAACTCGATGCGCGCACCGGGCAGGATCGGGGCGAGCATGGTGGCTGTGTATTCCACCACGCGGCTAGCACGGGTTGCGGGGCCCTGCTCTCCGACATAAGCACCGGCGGCGATCAGTTCCGCGATCGCAGAGGTCCACATGCCGTGAACGATCACACCCGGCAACCCGGCCAACGCGGCCGCAGTATCGGAGACGTGGATGGGGTTGCGGTCGCCGGTAACGATCGCGAAACTCGTCATATCCTGCGGCGCAGTCACAGATGCCTGCGCGCGGAAGGAACGCGGCGTGTCCACCACGCTCGGCAGAATAGAAGTATTGGTGCGGGCAACAGCCTTGCCGCCGCGACCACGGATGGCGAAACGCTCGCTCAGTGTTGCCACCGGCTGGCCATTCTGGCTCAGTCGGGCGCGGACAACGACGATGCGCCCCATGTCCGTATCGCTTACTTCCTCCGCACGCGCCTCAATATCGACGCTCGTGCCAGCTGCCGGCAGGGTCTCTTCCACCAGCTTCAGGTGGTGCTCCAGGTGCACCAGCGACAGCATGCCTTCAACCACTGAAGCTGCGTCCGTACCCGGGATCACGGCAGCCTTCACAGCCGCGAACACCGCCGGCCACGCCAAGCCCACCAAGACATCGGGTGCAGTGCCGCCCGCCCGGATCTCACCCGGCAGGAAGGACTGCGTCACCGTGTTGTACTGGGCGATCAGGTCCTCAGTGATCTGCGCCTGCGCGCGTGCCACCCCACCCTCGACCTCCGCCAGGGTTCCACCAGCCGCAACGCGGGTGAGCTCGCCCATTGCGGCCTCCGCGTCCTCCTGGGTGACCACCGGCACGACGTGCGGCTGGGAGGGATCAGCCGTCAAACGGATCCGCAACAGAGCACCGCCAGTAGTGCCAGCGCCCCCGATCGGCGCAATCAACTCTGCATGCGTCTCATCCAGGGCACGCAGTTGCGCACCCGTGGCCTGGTGCACAGCCACAGTACCCGCGCCGGCGCCGTCCCCCGCGGCGTCATTAGTGATAGTCCACTGGCTGGGCTCGCCAATGCGCGCCACCAACGACCCAGTGTTACGACCAGCCCAGAACGTACCCGGCGCATGCAACACATGGGTGACGACGTCGCGCGCCTCAATCCCCGCAGCATCTACCTGTGTCTCATCCGACTGCGCCGCCAACGCCTGCACACGCTCGGCAGAGACATCACAGAAACGCTGCAACAGATCCGCAACCGGCTCATCCTTCACGGTGATGCCAGCGACAGCCTCCGTACCAGGGATCACGCACACCTGATCGGCGTCATAACGCGGATCCTGCGCCTGCCACAAAGAATCCGAACGCCACCAACGACGCACATCCTTATCAATGACCGGCACAAAATTCACCGGCTTACCCGGGGTGCGCGCAAGCTTCACAAACCACGCCACATCCGCCGGATGCAACAACTGCGTCGCCGCCTGCGGGTAGAGCTCCTCCAACCGATTGATGACGCCGCGGGGCTCACCCGCCACATCAACCTGCGCGTCAAACTCGCCCTTATCCTGCGGATTCAGGCGAGCCTCCGCACGGGCAACCATCTGCTCAAAACGACGCTGCCAACTAACATCCACCCAATTCGGGTACTCCTCGGTAGGGCCAGACAACTCAAGGTAACGGCCCAACCACTCGGCATAAGTCATCGCCTCAAGGTCACCAAAATAGGGCTTCGCAGTCTTGCCGATAGCCTCAATAATCTCCGCGCGCCGGGCCGTAACCGCGGTCTCATCCCCCGCGACGTCATCAAGCAAACGCCCAGCCTTCGCCGCAGAATTATCAATCTCGTGAATATCCGCACCCAACTGCGAACGGCCAGACGCCATGCCATTTTTCGCATGCCCCGCGCCAACCCACTCGTCAATACCTTTAGTGTCAACCAGCAGCTGCTTCACAGAATCACTAGTCTTGGCCTCTTTACACGCCATCGTCACGGTACCCAACAAAATGCCATCAACCGGCATCAACGGGCGATCATACGCACGCGCCCACTCACCCGTGATGTAATCCGCAGCGCGCTCCGGCGTACCAATACCACCACCGACACACAACACAACGTTGTCACACGCGCGGATATCAGCATACGTCGCCAACAGCAGATCATCCAGGTCCTCCCACGAGTGGTGGCCACCAGCGCGGCCGCCCTCCACCTGAATAATGATCGGAATACTCGGCACCGCACGAGCAACCGCCAACACATTAATAATCTGCTTGATCGCACCGGGCTTGAAGACAACCCACGGGAAGCCCGCAGCACGCAGCTCGTGGACAAGCGCCACGGCCTCGTCATGCTCCGGCATACCGGCGGTGACCACAACGCCGTCGATCGGGGCACCATTCGCACGGGCCTTCGCCACCAGGCGCTTGCCGCCGATCTGCATCTTCCACAGATACGGATCCAAGAACATAGAGTTGAACTGGGCATTCACACCCGGCTCCAACAGCTGCTGCAGCTTCGCCAGGTTGCCCTCGAGGATCTCCGGAGTCACCTGGCCGCCACCAGCAAGCTCCGCCCAGTGGCCAGCATTCGCCGCGGCAGCAACAATCTCTGGGTCAACAGTCGTGGGCGTCATACCCGGAAGCAGCATCGGGGAACGCCCCGTAAGCTCAGTGAACTTTGTGACCACACGAGTACGTCCATCCACCTGCTCCACACGCGGCGCGAAACGCGACCACGCAGTCGGCAACTCCAACGGCTGACCCAAATCAAACAAACGGGCCTGCCCCTCAGCGGAATCAATCGCGAAAGAACCAACACCCAAACCAGCAACAATTGGGGCGGTGAGCATATCGACACCGCCACCCGGGCCGACGTCAAAAATCCACCGGGCACCGGCATCAACAGCACTATTGACATCAACAACCCAATCCACAGGATTGACTATGACATCCTCGGCGATACTGCGCGCCAGATCGGCATCCAAGCCACACGCCTCGGCTAGCTTGACCACGCGATCCACTGCAGGAATCAACGCAGTGTGGTGGAAACCCACCTGCACATTCAACGGAATAAATGTCGGATTAAACGGAGTGCCCCCCTTGAGCTTGTCCGCAATCGCCTGCGCATCCTTGGCCGCCCACGCCGCCAGCACATCCTGAACCCGCGCGACGTCATCAGGCGTGCCCACCAGCACATAAGCATCGAAACCATTACGCAGACCAATCTGCGGGCGCAACTCATAGCCTGCATCAAACAGCTGATCAATCGCAGCCTGCAGCTTCTCGCGGCTAATACCCTGGATCAGCAACATCGGCATCGTGCCCTGCTGCTCAACATCACCATTCTGGATCAAACCGACCTTGCGAGCCTGGTGCGCCACGCACACACCAACCAGCTCCGCGATCGCCAAAATAGGCGCCGGATTCAGCAGGTCAGCGAGCAAATGCTTGCCCAACACACCCTGCGAATGGCCAATAGCAGCCACCGCATTTTCAATCGGCAACCCCTGCGCCTCCAGGTTGTTCAATACCGCCAACTGGGACACAAAAATGCCCGGCACACTCACCGCAGCCTGCGCGAAATCATACGTAGGCGCACCCTCCTGCTGCATGGCCTTCGCCCAATCCACCGGCGCGAAACCAAAGGGACGAGAGGCAGCAACCTCAGCGGCAACGGGAGCAAGCAGATCGCCCGCGGCGTCAACAATGTCTTGAACATCACTACCCGCCCCAGCGGCAGTCGCCTGCGCCAAGGTGGACAGCCAATCAAAACCCTGGCCCGCGAAAGCCAAAGCGAAAGGCTGGCTGCCCAGGCGATCCAGTAGTCGGTCAGTTCCAAAAGCGTGCAGATTCGTGGTCACGGTGAAAGTCGTCTCCCATGTGGTTGTTGTTCTTTACTTTTCCGCAGCGTGCGTGTTCGCCGCGGGTTGTCGCAGCGTGCGGGCTGGTTTTAAACCTTTCGACTTCCGAGCGTTGCCGTTGTCTCGCTAGCGCGAGATACAGAACATGACGGATGCCTCAAGTTTTAACTTTTCCACTATTGCATAAAACTTGAGGGAATAGTCATATTTTGTGCAGCCTTCGTCATTTTCGTGAGTCATCTAACATTGATGCCACCCGACGGCGCCTGCCACACTTGCCACATGATGTAGCCCCACACCCCAACCACAACCGCGCCCCCAACCACAACCAGCAGCCAACCGCGCCCCACGGCCGCCCCACGCCACACCGCGTGCGGCGGCCGGCACGCGGCGAGTCAACGCAAGCACAAACCCCGCCGGCACAAAAGTACCGGCGGGGTTAAAAGTGCGCCTGGGGAGACTTGAACTCCCACGTCATAAGACACTGGAACCTAAATCCAGCGCGTCTGCCAATTCCGCCACAGGCGCCTAACGCACTACATACTAAACCACTAAGCGACTACCGCACGCAAACGGGTATCCTTGGATGTCGTGAATCCCAACAAAACACAGAAGCAATCGCACCCGTGGCGATTGCTCGTCGTTGTGCTCGGCGTCATCGCCACCCTGGGGTTAGCGTGGTGGCAATGGACTCGGTTCCAATCCGGCTCTGGCTCCTTCCAAAATCTAGGCTATGCCCTCCAGTGGCCAGCCTTCGGCGCATTCTTCATCTACGCCTACAAAAAATTAGGCGAATACGAAGACGAGGTGCGGCTCACCGGCATGTCCCCCGTCGAACGCCAACAGCAACTCGATGCAGAGCGCGGAGTCGTCACCGAACTTGACGCCTCTGTGCTGCCGGAACGTCCCACCATCGATGTAGAAACGTTCAACAAGATCAACACACCGACGCGACGCAAGCGCGGACACTAGCCCTAAGGATTAATCATGACTAACACCGCTAACTCACAACCCAATAACCTCGAGCCCACCCCCGCAACGACAGCCGACGGTGTCCCCATCACGGAAGACCGCCAGCGACGCGTCTCCCAAGCCCTCACCCTCTTTAGTGTCGCTGCTTGGGTCACTGGTATTTGGTTGCTGATCCTCACCGGCCGAATGATCCTTGAATACCTCGTCGGTATCGATATGCCTGCATGGACGCGCATCATCGGGCAGCTCCACGGCCTGTTCTACATGCTGTACCTCGTTGCCACCCTCAACCTAGGCACGAAGGCACGCTGGCAGCCTGTCCGATGGATCCTAACCGCCCTTGCCGGCACCATCCCCTTCTTGTCCTTCGTCGTGGAGCACAACCGCCGCAAGGAAGTTCGCGCCCAATTCCACCTGGCCTAAGAAGCCTCACTGCCCCCGCTCCTAGAAAGAGTTCCCCCCGAGGAGGACTAGCGAAACGCTAGTCCTCCTCGTTGCCCTTAGTGTTGGTGTCTTTGTCTTCGCCTTGCGCTTCCTCAGGGGTTACGACAGCTAAAGCACCATCATTGTCGGGGGTTGCACCCTCGCCCTTGTGTTCGGCAGCCCGTGCGAGCTCTGCCAGGGCCGGCACCAGCGCAGCCAAAGCCTTGCCCCGGTGTGACAGGGCGTCCTTTTCCTCCGCACTCAACTCGGCGGAGGTACGCGGCTTGTCGTCCGTGCCGGCCACGCGTGCGTCTTCTTCTTCGGGAATGAACAGCGGGTCGTAACCAAAGCCATTGTCGCCTGTTGCTTTGCGGACTAGTCGGCCCTTCCACACGCCCTTTTCCAGGTACTCGTCGCCCTCGGGGGTCACGACGGCACACACAGACACAAACTGGGCGGCACGGCGTTTGTCCGGAACATCGGCCATTTGCGCGAGCAACAGTTCATTGTTGGCCTCGTCGTCGCCATGCTTGCCGGACCAGCGTGCGGACAATACTCCGGGCATGCCGCCCAGTTCGTCCACGCTCAAACCGGAATCATCCGCCAAGGTGACCAGCCCGGTTTCCTTCGCCCCTACTCGCGCTTTGATGAGCGCGTTGTCGGCGAAGGTGCGCCCGTCTTCGACGGGTTCAGGGTAGCCCAGCAGGTCCTCAGAGGACACCAGCTCAATGCCTTCAACCCCTGCAGCCTCTAAAACCCTGGCGAGTTCTTTGAGCTTTTTGGCGTTGTGTGTTGCGACGTGAAGCAGCATTAGAGTGCCTCCGCCAAAGCTTTGCGCTGTAGCTCAATCAATTGCATGCAGCCAGCGGTTGCGCTGTCGAGCATGGCGTCCAGCTGTGCGCGATCGAAGGTCCCGGCTTCGCCTGTACCCTGCACTTCGACAAAGCTTCCGGCAGCATTCATCACGACATTCAAGTCGACTTCTGCGCGAGAGTCTTCTTCGTAGGGTAGGTCCAGGCAGACACGGCCGTCGATCACACCAACGCTGACTGCGGCCACGGGGTCAAGCAGTGGGTTTCCAGGTACGACGCCGCGTCGCTTCAGCTCTGCAATGGCGTCCGCGAGCGCCACGTAGGCACCGGTGATGGATGCGGTGCGGGTGCCGCCGTCGGCTTGCAGCACGTCACAGTCGATGGCGATGGTGTTTTCGCCCAGCTCGGAGAGGTCCACAGCTGCACGCAGGGAACGCCCGACCAGTCGGGAAATCTCGTGCGTGCGGCCTTTGACCTTGCCCTTCATGGATTCGCGGGGCATGCGTTCGTGGGTGGCTGCGGGGAGCATGGAGTATTCGGCGGTCAGCCATCCTTCACCGGAGCCCAGTTTGAACCGCGGGATGCGTTCTTCCACGGATGCGGTGCACATGACGCGGGTGTTGCCGAACTCCACCAGGACACTGCCGGCGGGGTTGGAGGTGAAGTTGCGGGTGATGCGGATGGGGCGCAGTTCGTCTACTGCGCGTCCGTCTGCGCGTTGAAAATCAGTCATGGCCTCCAGGCTACCGGAGGCACTTTTAATTAACGACGCCGCGGGTGTCGCTGTCTAGCTGCATGCCTGCGGTGCCGATGATGACGGGGCCGTCGAATTCGGTTTCTGCAGAGGCTTTCGCGACGTCAGCATCCGCCCATGGGGGAATGTGAACGAGCACCAGGGTCTTAGCGCCGGCAAGCTTGGCGATGCGGCCTGCTTCTGCACCGGACAGGTGCATGTCGGGGGCTTTGCCTTCGCTGGTGTCTCCCCAGGTTGCTTCGCAGAGGAAGAAGTCGGCGTCGCGGGCGCAGTCGATCAGTTCGTCGGTGTAGGCACTGTCGCCGGAGTAAGCCACGATGGCGCCGGTTTTGGTGCACTCGATGCGCATCGCGTAGGTCTCCACGGGGTGGATGACGGGGTAGGGGGTGACCTTCAGTCGGTCAACGAAGACGGGTTCGTATGCCTGCCAGGGTTGAAAGTTGAAGGTGTCGGAAAAGTCGTCGATTTCACCGTAGGTGTCGGCGCTGATTCTGCCCAGGCGCTCGGTGGTTTCGACGGGGCCAAGGCACAGCGTGCGGGCTTTACTGGGGCGCTCGGGGTGGTAGCGGCGCCAGACCAGTAGGGAGGGAAAGTCGAGGCAGTGGTCGGCGTGGAGGTGGGAGAACAGCATGTGGACGCTGGAAGGGTCGGCCACCTGTTGGAGTTCTGCGAGTATGCCGGGTCCGCAGTCGATGAGTACGTCTTGTCCCTCTACGTCGTGGATGAGGTACCCGGATGCAGGGTTGTTTGGGCCGCCGACGCTGCCCGAACATCCTAGAATCCTCAGTTTCATAGACCTATCGTTTCATGTTGGGGGCTTTTTAGTGAATTAAAAGGGCCCTATCCAACTAATTTCACATACCTTTTAATTGGGACACTTGGGTCACAGCTGGCCCCAAGAATCGGCCTGCGAGCTGGGCGAATATTTCGGGGTCTCCGGTGGATTCGAAGGTTCTGCGAGCCACATGATCGGGGTCTGCGAGCATGTCGGTTTCGCTCAAGATTTTGAACACGTCTTTGGCTGTTTCCTCTGCACTGCTCACCAAGGTGACGCCGTCGCCCATGGCTAGTTGGATGACGCCGGACAGCAGGGGGTAGTGGGTACAGCCAAGCACGAGGGTGTCGACGCCGTGTTGCTGCAGCGGCTCCACATAGGCTTGGGCGATGCCGAGGATCTGCCGGCCACTGGTGATGCCTTTTTCAACGAAGTCCACGAAGCGGGGGCAGGCCTGGGCATAGCATTCAACGTGGGGGGACGCGTTGAATAGGTCCTGGTAGGCACCGGAATTTACTGTTCCGATGGTTCCGATGACGCCGATTTTCCCATTGCGTGTTGCCGCGACTGCGCGTCGCACGGCGGGGACGATCACTTCCACCACGGGTACGTCGTAGCGTTCCCGGGCATCACGCAAGAAGGCGGCGGAGGCCGTGTTGCAGGCGATGACGATCATCTTGCAGCCGCGCTCTACCAACTCGTCGGCAATGGCCATGGCGTGCTCGCGTGTTTGTTGGATCGGCAGCGGCCCATAGGGCCCGTTTTTGGTGTCGCCGATGTACACGATGGATTCGCCGGGCAGCTGGTCGACGATGGAGCGGGCGACGGTCAGCCCGCCGACACCAGAATCAAAAATGCCAATCGGCGCATTATTGTCAGCGTTATCTGCGTGATCGGCGTGGCTGGTGTTGTCGGTGTTGCCAGTGCTCACTTGAGGATCTCCTTCAGGCTGGTCTGGTTCTCCCCCGGCTCCGCATTGAAAATGGCCTGGGCAATGGCTTCGGATACGGCGTCAGCCGCGCTTGCGCACAGCGCGCCAAGCGTCGGAATGTTGACGCCGCGACCGTCGCCGGTGGCAAGAGCGAAAAAGGTGTCCCCGTCCAGTGGGGAGTGCGAGGGGCGGACAGCGCGAGCCAGCCCATCGTGGGCGCACATTGCTAGGCGTTTGGCCTGGGCTTTGGTCAATGGTGCGTCCGTTGCTACCACGCCGATGGTGGTGTTGAGTTTGGTTCCCAGCGGCGGCAATGCTTTAAAAGCATCAAGGTCGACGTGTTCGTTGGGCCGGCAGTAAACGGCACCGGTGTTGGGATCGACGACGGAGCCCACAGGGTTGGCAACCACGCAAGCGGCAACGCTGTACCCCTCGACACTGGTGACGGTTGCTTGTCCGTAGCCTCCGCGCACAACCCCAGCTGTAGCGCCACGACCAGCACCCACTGATCCGCACGGCGCCTCCTCCCCGACGCTAACGGATGCGCCTGCGCCCTCCTGATCTAAGACACTGCAGGCTCTGCGCACAGCCTCTGCCCCGTCCGCCGCGGTAGGCCTGATGCTGGGATCGCCCACCAATAGGTCAAAAATCACTGCCGCCGGAACGATAGGCACAATCGGCGAGTCCGCGACGTCATCAAGAACTTTGAATCCGATCCCCTGGCGCTCTAACTCCTGCATGGCACCATCGGCCGCCGCCAAACCATAGGCCGAACCGCCGGCCAACATCACCGCATGCACCTGCTGGACGGTGTTGTGCGCCTCCAACAGGTCGGTCTCGCGGGTACCTGGACCACCCCCGCGCACATCGACAGCGGCGAAGGCGCCCGCAGGACAGGCGACAGCAGTCACCCCCGTGGCGTCATGAGTGACGTGACCGACCCCAATGCCTGGCAGCAACTCAACGGCCAAGGAGCACCTCCAGCAAGGACTCCTGGCAAAACGCCAACCATTCGATGAAGAATTCCCGGCTGACCATGTCGTCAGAGGGCACGCGAGTGTCGGTCTCCGACAGGTACAGGCGCAGATCATTAAGTGCGCGCAGCCAATTGTGCACCTCATCCGGGTCGACCTCTACGCGCACCGAACCGTCGGGCCCCAGCGCATTAGTGATAGCCATCAGGCCGACGATTTTCTCGCGGCAGATGTCCTGCTCGTGCAGGGAACGCAGGAGGGAATTGTCACCCTCGTACTCTTCGTCACCTTCGCGTTCGAAATCGGGCAACAGGCGCGCCATGCCGGGGTCGGCCGGGGCTTCCTTGTGGCCACTGGGCATGCCAGTGAGCTCCGCAAGCTCATCCTTGGGGGCGGAACGGACGCGTTTGATCAACGTTTCGCACAGGTGGGCTGCGGCGTCGCCCAAAATTTCGCGCTCCATGGGGTCAAACACGGTGACGTAGCGGAGTGGACGGACGCGGCCGCCTTGCGAGGACCAGGCTTCCATAGTGTGTACGCTCTTCCCTTTTTTGTGGTGTGTTTCGTGTTGCTGCGACTGTGTTGTGAACGTGTTGAGGCCCCGCTTAGGCCTGCTGCATAGTGGCCCAGAGGCCAGCAGCGTGGAGCTTTTTGACGTCCGATTCCACCTTGTCGCGTTCTCCGGAGCTGACGACGGCTTTGCCTTCGGTGTGAACTTGCATCATTAGTTCGTGCGCTCGCTTGGGGTCGTAGCCGAGGATGGAAATGAACACGTAGGTCACGTAGCTCATGAGGTTGACGGGGTCGTCCCAGACGATACACATCCAGGGGAGGTTTTCGCTGGGGGCTACCTCGACGACTTCTTCGAGCAGCGGGGTCGGGCTTGCTCCGTTGCCTTGGGCCAGGCGTGGGGCCGCGGGGGTCTTCTCTGTAGCGGAAGTCATGCCCTAGATCATATCTACAGTAGAATAATCGGGGTGACTTCCACTCAGCGTTCAAGTGCCCTGTTGACTGACAAGTACGAGTTGACGATGCTTCAGGCGTCGCTTGCCGATGGCAGTGCCCATCGCCAGTGCGCCTTTGAGGTATTCGCCCGCCGCCTTAATGGCGAGCGCCGATACGGGGTTGTTGCTGGTACAGCCCGCGTTGTCCGCGCTATTGAGGACTTTGTCTTTACCGAGGAGCAGCTGGCCAGCCTCGATTTTCTTGATGACGTCACGTTGGATTATCTGCGCAATTACCGTTTCTCTGGTCAGGTGGACGGCTATGCCGAGGGCGAGCTGTACTTCCCCTATTCCCCGATTTTGACGATCCGTGGCACTTTTGCCGAGTGCGTGATTTTGGAGACTGTGATCTTGTCGATCATGAACTCCGATTCTGCGGTGGCCTCGGCTGCGGCGCGTATGGTGACGGCTGCTGATGGGCGTCCGATCATTGAGATGGGTTCTCGCCGCACCCACGAGTACGCTGCCGTGTCTTCCTCCCGCGCAGCTTATTTGGCGGGGTTTGACGCGACGTCAAACTTGGAGGCGGCGCACCGTTACGGCATTCCGGCTTCTGGCACCGCTGCACACGCGTGGACGTTGTTGCATGTCAATCCCGATGGCAGCCCCAATGAGGAGGCCGCGTTCCGCTCTCAGGTCGAGTCGCTGGGTAAGGGCACTGTGTTGTTGGTGGACACCTACGACATTGCCAAGGGTGTGGAAACAGCAGTGAAGGTTGCTGGCCCGGAGCTTGGCGGTGTCCGTATCGACTCGGGCGATCTGGGTGTGTTGACCCGACAGGTGCGCCAGCAACTGGACGACCTGGGCAATACCAATACCAAGATTGTTGTCTCTTCTGATTTGGATGAGTTCACGATCGCTGGTTTGCGTGGGGACCCGATCGATGTGTTTGGTGTGGGTACGTCGGTGGTCAATGGTTCGGGTGTGCCGACTGCCGGCATGGTGTACAAGATTGTGGAGGTTGAAGGCAATCCTGTGGCCAAGCGCAGCCGCAATAAGAAGTCTCTGGGTGGCGTCAAGCGTGGTTTCCGTATGCACCGTCGCACCGGTACTGCGGTGGAAGAGGTTGTTGTGCCTTTTGACGCCGTGGAGCCTCCTGCAGGCAGCCCGAGCGTGACCGCTCGCGAACTGACCCGTCCGTTGATGCGTGATGGCCGCCGGGTGGAGGGTTTGCCGACTCTCGAGCAATCACGTGAGCATTTGGCTGCTCAGCTGGTTTCTCTTCCGTGGGAAGGGTTGGCGTTGTCGCGTGACGAGCCCGCCCTGTCGACTCGTTTCCTAGGTTTCTAAAGGGTTGTGTCTACCCGCACCTACAATTCGCCCGAGGCGATGCTGTCCCACGTCGTTGAGCACATCGGCGGTGCACGGCGCGAGGGGCAGGTACGAATGACCAACGCGGTTGCGCGCGCGTTGGCGACCCACCGGCATCTGGCTGTGCAGGCGGGTACTGGTACCGGTAAGTCGATGGCTTATTTGGTGCCGGCTATTGAGCATGCGCAGCGTACGGATTCCACGGTGGTGGTGTCGACTGCGACGATTGCGTTGCAGAACCAGCTGGTGGGCAGGGATTTGCCGCGTTTGGTGGTGGCTCTTGATGGGGTGGTTGATCGCACGCCGTCGTTTGCGATTGTTAAGGGCCGAAGTAATTATGTGTGTCTGCAGCGGGTGGGGCAGGCGGAGGCTGATGACGCCGCGCAACCCAGCCTGGATTCTGGTTCCCCTGTGGAGTTGACGGAGTTGGGGGCGCATATGCAGCGGGTGCGTGATTTTGCCCAGGATTCAGACACTGGTGACCGTGATGACCTCGCCCCCGGTGTGCCGGATACTGTGTGGCGGGCGGTGTCTGTGACCGCTAAGGAGTGCATTGGTGCCTCGCGTTGCCCTTTTGGTGCGGACTGTTTCGCGGAGAAAGCCCGCGCAGAGGCGTCGGATGTTGATGTGGTCGTCACCAACCATGCGATGCTCGCTATTGATGCGTTGGCCGATGCGAATATTTTGCCGGAGCATGACGTCGTGATTGTCGATGAGGCACACGAGCTCGACGCTCGCATCACTGCTGTGGCCACAACGGAGTTGTCGGCGCAGGCGTTGGTGTTGGCCGCCAATCGTGCGGCGAAGCTCGACCCGGCTGCTAAGGCTGCTGATGATCTCAAGGGTCTGGCGGATGAGCTTGCCGACATGCTGCAGCTTGAGCAGCAGGGGCGTTTGTTGGAACTTACTGATCACGTCCAGGACACGCTGGTGGGGGTGCGCGACACTGTAATGCGGTTGCGTGACAAGATCCGCAGTGGTGCTGCCCCGGATGAATCAGACAACGATCCAGAGCGGGCAGCTGAGCGTCAAAACCTGGCCAACCATCTTTTGGAACTGCACGAAGGCATCGTGCGGATGTTCGACACGCTGGAGGCGCCACCGGATAAGACGCGTGACGTGTTGTGGCTGAACAACAAGACCCTCAAGGTTGCGCCGCTGTCGGTGGCGGGGTTGCTCAGCGATCGTCTTTTTAGTTCCAACACGGTTGTGTTGACCAGTGCCACGTTGAGCGTTGGCGGCAATTTCAACGCGTTGGCTGCGGCGTGGGGTTTGCCGAAGGGCACGTGGGATGGGTTGGATGCCGGCACCCCCTTCGACCCGCGCAAAGCGGGCATTTTGTACACGCCCCGCCATATTCCAGAACCGGGGCGCGACGGTCTTGCGCCGGCAACGTTGGACGAGATAGCGGGGTTGATCATGGCGGCCGGCGGGCGCACGTTGGGGTTGTTCGCATCCCGCCGTGCAGCAGAGCAGGCCGCCGCCGAGATGCGCAAACGCCTGCCTTTCGACATCCTCTGCCAGGGTGACGACACCATCCCCGCGCTGGTCAAGCGCTTTGCCGATAGCGAAAACACGTGTTTGTTTGGCACGCTCACCCTGTGGCAGGGCGTCGACGTGCCGGGGCGTTCCTGCTCGCTCGTCATCATCGATAAAATTCCTTTCCCCCGACCGGACGACCCACTGCTGCAAGCCAGAAAAGAGGCTGCTGACGCCGCGGGCCGCAACGGATTCATGGAAGTCGCAGCGACCCACGCCTCCCTGTTCATGGCGCAAGGTGCCGGGCGCCTCCTGCGTTCCGTCGACGACCGCGGCGTCGTCGCTGTGCTAGACAAGCGGCTAATAGAAAAACGCTACGGCTCGTTCATCCGCTCCTCTATGCCAAGCTTTTGGCCCACGCATGACCCCGACGTTGTCACCCAAGCGTTGAAACGGTTGGTGGCGCAGTGACACGGACGCGCACAACCAGCGCGGCAGAAACACCCCTGGCTGCACGCCTGTGGGATGTCCTCTTCCCTGAGGAAGGGCGCGAGAAGTGGTGGAACACACCAGCACTCGTCGACGCCCATGAGCAACTCACCTACGGACAATTCCACGATGAAGTCCTCACCGTCGCCGCGGGCATCATCGATCGGCTCGACCAGATGCACGGCCAAGCAGAACCCACGGGCAGTCATAACAGCTTGGGGGGCACAGTGGTCGGCATCGAGTTGCTCAACGGATGTGGGTTCGCGATCGCCTTCCACGCTGTGCTCGCCGCCGGATGCATCGCCATGCCCGTGCCGCAAGTGCCCGACACCAGCTACTTCTACGCACGCTCCGGGGCAGCGCTCGCCCTCAATGAAGAAGAACTGGCGCGCCTGCGCCAACACCCGCGGTGTCTTGAGACCCCTGCCCGGCGCAGCGGAACGGATGTTGCCGCCCTGCCTTTTTCCTCCGGCACGACCTCCCTGCCAAAGCCGGTGCGGCTCAGCCACGCCAGCCTCGCCGCCAACGTTGCGCAATTCGTAGCTGTCGCCCCCTGGCAGCCAGGCACCACCGTGCTCTCCGTCCTGCCGCTGTCGCACATTTATGGACTGACAGTGCTGCTCAACGTGCCTCTTGCCATGAAATGCCGCGTGGTCACCAAGCCTTTTACCCCCAAGGAATTCCTGGACGACCACGCACGCTTCCGCCCAGCCGTGTCCTTCATCGCTCCGCCCCTAGCCCGACTGCTGGCCACCGCGAAAGCCGACTTTTCCTCCCTCACGGTGATGATCTCCGGCGCAGCACCCCTCGACCCCACTATCGCAAAACAAGCCGAAACCAACACCGGTGCAAAGATCTACCAAGGCTATGGCCTCACCGAAGCCTCCCCCGTCACGCACCTCTGCCGCCACGACGACCCCCTCGCCTCGATCGGCCATCCCCTGCCACACACCACGCACAGCATCCGCGCCCCCCAAGACGGCACCCCACTGCCCAACGGGCAGACCGGTGAACTCTGGGTCCAAGGGCCCCAAATCATGCTCGGTTACGAAGGCGAAGCCGACACCGGCGACTGGCTGCGCACCGGCGACCTCGCCTCCATTGGCGAGCGCGGCGAAGTCTATATCCACGGCCGCGTCAAAGAACTCATTAAATACAACGGCTTTTCCATAAACCCCTACCGAGTCGAGCAAGCCATCACCGCCGCAGGCCTGTGTGATGACTGCGCCGTCTACCCCGCGACGTCATCAAGCGGAGAGGAAATCCCGGCAGCAGCCCTCGTCAGCCCCAAGCCAGCGAACCTCACACTGGAGCAACTCCAGCGGGCACTAGAACCCCACCTGGGACGCTACGAACTACCCCGCGCCCTACGCATCGTCGATGCCATCCCCCGCAGCGCCGCCGGCAAAACCCTACGACGCGAACTCTAACGCCGCCTGGCGACTGAGCGTCGAGCCCCTAGGCAACAAACTCAGGACCGGCCACGGCGCCTGAGCCTGCGCGCCCTCCACACCCAACGCCTCCGCGGCCTCCGGCTCGATCAGATGCACCCGCCCAGACTCCGTCACCGCATACAACCCTGCCTCCGTCCACACGGCCACGGCACCCGCAATCTGAGCCCTAAACGAATCCGCATGGGCCTTGCCCACCACTGCCGCCGCAGCAGGCTGAGGATCCGAACGCACCGACACAAAAGAGCCCTCTGTCGCACACACCTCCGTCGTATCCGGATCCACCCACTGATACCGCTGCGACGGGAGAACCAAACGGTCCTCCGCATCCGCAATCCGCACACTATCCGGAGCACGGCCCTGACGAACCTTCGCACCCAACAGCACCAGCACATCCACCTGAGTCTGAGTTAGCGCCTGCACACCACTGGGATTATCCAGCCAAAAACTCCCCTGCTCTTCAATAATCTCCCACGGACCCGGCGGCAACACCACCGGAGGCTTCTCGGGAATCGTCGCAACAAACTCCGGGCTGAGCCGCGCAAGCGTCGCACCCCGCGTATCCAACACGCGCCGAAGCGCACGCCCCTCGGTACTATCCGGCGCAGGCAACTCCACCCTGCCATCGGCATCAATTACATACTGAGTCCCATCGGGCACCACACCCAACAACGCCCACCCCTCCGCCATACGCTGCGGCGCGACCCCATATTCAACACCCATCGTGCCATCCGGCGACACGCACGCGCTCCACGCAAGCCCCGCGGCGTCATCACCCGGAAAAATACGCTGAGGGGCATCCGCAATCCCCACCGGCGCGCCCTTCGACGCAGCAGAAATATACTGCGCACTGGCGCGAGCAGGCTCCACCGGCTCGCCCGCAATTAACTGCGCACTCGTCAGATTCACCACCGGATGCACCACCGACTCCACCCGCACATACGTCGTGCCGCCATGGGCAAACACCATCGCATCACCTGGGTCATGCTGAGGCCGGAAGAACGCCAACGCCACAGCCCCCAACCCCACCACAGCGCACACCACGCTGCCACCAATGACCGCCTTGCGGCGCCGCGCCAAAGGATCATCAATCATGCGGATGTCCCCCAACACAAGGCCGTGCTCCGCCCTGCGCTGCATAAACTTATGCCCACTAACCTGGGCTTTAGTGGTCGAACGAACCATAGGACCCCCGAATCCCCCAAAAAGAACAAGTGCTACGCCCACAGGGTAGCAAAACTTTCTACTGTTCGCGCTCCTTCAACGCATCCAACACAGCCTGCTGGTTTGCCTCGATCGCAGCATTCGTTGCCTCGAACTGGCGGGCGGAATACATATCCGACCAGTCGTAAGGGTACTCCTTCACGGGGTTATTGTTGGTCTTCCAACGGTGGTAGTAGGGCTTGTTTGCATCCGCCGGGTCCTTCGCGATCCCAAGTTCCCCCATCGTCGGGTGGTGCGGCAAGGGGGTTGGCGAATCACCACTATCGCGCATCGCATTAATCTGCGCGTCGGTGAAGTGCTTGTTGACCGCGAAGATACGCACGTCACCGTCGTGGTAAACCAAGGTCGTGCCTGGGGTGGTCCACAGGCCATACTCCAAGGATTCCATCGGGAATTGGAACCACCAGAACGACGGTGGCGACACCATGATGTAGTTGATGTCCAGATTGTCGACCGCAATGTCTACCGCGTTGGCCTCGTCCGGGTCGTCGAAGTTCCCGCGGCCCAGTTTGTCCGTCGCCCAGTAGGCAGCCAGAGTATCGCTGCCAGGTTTGGCATCCGGCCACACATAGTGACGGAACAGCGCGGGCAGGTTGTTGTAGGCGTACATCCAGCCGCTGCCCTCGGCCGGGTTGATCAGGATGCGCCCCTCGAATGCCTTGGGCTGCTTGGCCAGCCAGTCGAAAGCATGCAGGTCGGCTTCGCTGGTCAAGCGGTTATCGCGGGCGGCGACGATACCGAACACGCTCGCATCCACCGTGTCGGCGTAGGCCTTGTTGGCGAGCACAGCGCCACCACCGAGTGCGGCGAGCACCGAAACAATCGCGCACACCCGCTGCCAACGACGGAGCAGAACCCACACGATCAAGCGACCCACGGAGGCGATCGCAATCGCTGCCGACGCCGCGGTCAACATCGCCACAGGCATCACCAAGCGACTGTTGACGTTGTAGTGCATCGACCCATACGCCCACAAAATATTGTGGATGGTGCCTTCGAAAGGAACGAGCGAGTTCACGGTCGCGCCGACCATCAGCACATACATCAGCGGAGCCCACACATTACGGCGCCACAAAAGGGTAATGACGCCGCCCGCTGCCGCAGCCCACAGCAAAGGCTCATTGACCCCAAAATCACCCGCGTGGCGGGTTTGTAGGGTCAGCACCATCTCCCACGCCTCTTGGCGGGTGATCGCCTCGTAGTTGTTAAAAGCCTGCACTTCTTCGGTCTGGGTGTTTCCCGCGATGATCTGAGGCAACACCAACACCGTGCCCAAAGCACCTGCCGCGGCTAAAGCCCCAACGTCGGCCAGTCGACGCAGTAGCCAGGGGGCGCGGCCTTCAGTGGACAGCTGGGTCTGTGGTGCGGGCAGCGCCCATAACAGCCACCACAGGGCAACGCCCACAACAACGACGGTGACGGCAGCGGGATGGGTTTGGAAACAACCGGCAAAAGCCACAGCCGCGGCGAGGATCCTGCGAGGAGCTGCAGCACAGGAGGTGATCAACCACAGCGTGGAGCCCACCATGCACAACGCCGCCAGATACGGCCACGCACCGATGAAGATCCCCACCCAGTACATTGCCGGAATGGCCACGACAATAATCGGGGCGAATCCGGCCGCAATCTGAGCTGTGAGACCCCGGCTGGCCATGATCCGCCACGCCAGCACCGCCATGCTCATCGGCAGGGCCAACGCCGGAATCAAAATACCCGCCACGTTGGTCGCAGCGATAGGGCTCAAGTGCGCTAGGTCGCCAGCAATCCACGCCCCCGCATGCCACCCCGTCGGGTAGTAGGCCATCCCGTGGGTTTCAACATTTTGCAACTCCCCCATGCGCTGAGGCGCAGCCACCCCAGTGTTGGAGATGAAACGCAGCACGCTGGCATGCCAATGCACATCCCAGCCCTGGAAAATGGACTCCACCCCGCGCTGGTCCAGCAGCCACAGCGAACGCCACCCAAGCAGCCCTGCCCCGGCTAGTGTTCCCACCGCCGGCAAGACCCAAAAAGTGTCCTCCCACGTGGCCCTCAGCTTAAGCTTCCACTGCTGCTTCCACTCGAGTTCACCCGCACGAAGACTGCGGAGCTTCTTAGGATCCACCGCCCAACGCCACAGCCCCGCCACGAGAACAGAAACAGCAAAGAACACCGCAACACTCGCGACGTCATAACGGATATTCATCACTCCATACAGCCACGCTGCCAGCCCATACACGCCGAAGGTGACGGGTACAGACGCCGCGGTCGCAGCTGGCAGCTTTAAGCCCGACAACCAGCTGAGCACAAGCCCAGGCAGCATAAACGCCGCGGTTGCGATAAGGACAGCCCAAAGCAAAGACATGCGTAGTTACCCAACGGTGGAGACGACAATCGACGCAGAAAGTATAGCCCCGGCTACCTCCACCCGCCGGGCGGCGCGCTAGTCACGGCGGTTACGGGTCTGTTCGGCGCGGGAAGCGAGCTCTGAAGACGGCGGGTAATCAACCCCGGTGAGCCTCAAGCCCTTGGCAGCGGCGACCGGAATGGCGCTGCTTCGGGTGGTTTCGGCGAGTAATTCATGCGCGAATTCTGGGCTGCGCGCACCCGAGCCAACAGCCAGGCAGAACCCTACGAGGGAACGAACCATGTTCCAGCAGAAGGCGTCCGCGGAGACTTCGGCCTCGTACAGTTGTGGCTCTTCTGGGGTGGAAACGTCGCGAAAGCGGAAGGTCTGCAGGTCACGAATGGTTGTTGCGTTCGGTTTCGCGCGGCAGAAGGCGGCGAAGTCGTGCAGGCCGATGAGGTGGTGGGCGGCCGCGTTCATGGCGTCGACGTCAACTGGTTTGTTGAATGTGGCGGTGTCGCGTGCCCGGGTGGGCAGTGCGCCGCGGGGATTGGTGGTGATGCGGTAGCGGTAGTGGCGGCGCAGGGCGGAGAAGCGCGCGTCGAACCCTGGGGGCGCGTAGGTGACGTCGTGGACGCGGACGTCTTCGGGTAGTAGTTTCGCGAGGCGGCGGACGAGGCGGCGGGGGTCACCGTCGATGCTGCGGTGCTCCAGGATGTGTCCGGGTACATCGACGTGGGCTACTTGGCCGGTGGCGTGGACGCCTGCGTCGGTGCGGCCTGCAACAGTGAGTGTGACTGGGGTGCGGCTGATGAGGCCCAAGGTGTCTTCGAGGGTTCCTTCGACGGTACGCAGGGGTGGTTGTTTCGCCCAGCCGTGGAAGTCTGTGCCGTCGTAGGCGATGTCGAGGCGCAAGCGCACCATGTTGCCGCCGGTGGTGACACGGGTGGTGTCGACGGGCTCGAGTTTTGCTTGCGTCAGGGTGTTCATGGGTGAAAGTGTACAAAAAAAGCGGGCCACCCGATCGGGTGGCCCGCTTTGGTGAAGAAGCTTTTACTTCTCAGCCTCTTCGAGGGTTTCGACAGCTTCAGCTTCTTGCTCAGCTTCTACTTCCTCGACGATTTCTTCAGCCTTCTTCTTGTTGGCTGCGTCTTCTTCAGCCTTCTTGGAGGCAGCTGCGCGGGTAGCGCGGGTTGCCTCGGCTGCGACGGTCTCCTCGAGAACCAGGGAGATCTGGCTCATGGGAGCGTTGTCACCCTTACGGTTTTCGAGCTTGACGATGCGGGTGTAGCCACCCTCACGGTTCTCGAACTTGGGGGCGAGCTCGTTGAACAGGTAAGCAACAACTTCCTTGTTCGGGACGAGCTTGAGCACGTTGCGGCGATCCGCAACAGTGCCGGACTTTGCCTTGGTGATCAGCTTTTCTGCGTAGGGGCGCAGAAGCTTGGCCTTGGCGTCGGTGGTCTTGATTGCACCGTGCTCGAACAGCTGGGCAGCCAGGTTAGAAAGAATCTTCTTCTGGTGCGAAGCCGAACCGCCGAGACGGGCGCCCTTCTTGGGGGTAGGCATTAGGTACTCCTCGTGTGCTTATGTTTTGTGAGCGCGGCAAGCCGCTATAGACGGCGTTTCTACTCGGTGTCGTCAGCGTCCGGGTCGACAAAGTCGCCGGTTGCTGCGTCGTATCCCTCAATGGTGGTTGGATCGAAATCTTCCGGGGCGTCCGCCAGGGTCAGACCCAGGGAGGCAAGTTTGATCTTGACCTCGTTGATGGACTTCTGGCCGAAGTTGCGGATATCCAGCAGGTCGGACTCGGTGCAATCAGCGAGTTCACCGACGGTGTGGATTTCCTGACGCTTGAGGCAGTTGTAGGAGCGAACGGAGAAGTTCAGGTCCTCAATCGGCATCCCGTAAGCGGCAATGTGCTCGCCCTCAATCGGGGAGGGGCCAATTTCAATGCCTTCGGCGGCGGTGTTCAGCTCGCGGGCGAGACCGAACAGTTCGACCAGGGTTTTACCCGCAGATGCGAGAGCGTCACGTGCGGTGATGGAGTTCTTGGTCTCGACATCGATGATCAGCTTGTCAAAGTCGGTGCGCTGCTCAACACGAGTAGCTTCAACCTTGTAGGTGACCTTGAGAACCGGGGAGTAAATCTGGTCGACCGGGATGCGGCCGATCTCTCCGGTGGAACCGTACATGGTGGCGGGGACGTAGCCGCGGCCGCGCTCCACTACCAGTTCGATATCGAGCTTGCCCTGCTCGTTGAGGGTGGCGATGTGAAGATCCGGGTTGTGGATCTCGACGCCTGCCGGCGGCTGAATGTCAGCAGCCGTGACCTCGCCTTCGCCTTCCTTACGCAGGTACATAACGACCGGCTCGTCGGAATCGGAAGACAGAACCAGGCCCTTGATGTTCAGGATGATGTCGGAGACGTCTTCCTTCACACCGGTAATGGTGGTGAACTCATGGAGGACACCGTCGATCTTGACGCTGGTGACCGCTGCTCCAGGGATGGAGGACAGCAGGGTGCGGCGCAAAGAGTTGCCGAGGGTGTAGCCGAAACCGGGCTCCAGGGGTTCGATGGTGAACTTGGAACGAGCGGAGTCGATGACTTCCTCGGTCAGCTTGGGACGCTGGGAAATGAGCATGTGGCTAAAACTCTCCTTGGGTGACGCCCGCTATATGACGTCTGTAGGCAAAGGATGATTACTTCGAGTAGAACTCGACGATGAGCTGCTCTTGCAGCGGAACGTCGATCTGAGCGCGCTCGGGCAGCTGGTGCACGAGGATGCGCAGGGTAGACGGCACGACCTGAAGCCAGGCCGGGACGACGGCGTCGACGAGGTTGTCCTGAGCCTCTTCGAACCACAGCATCTTGCGGGACTTCTCGCGAACATCGATGATGTCGTACTGAGAAACCTGGAAGGAAGGAACGTTGACCTTCTTGCCGTTGACCAGGAAGTGGCCATGGGACACGAGCTGGCGTGCCTGGCGGCGGGTGCGGGCGAGGCCTGCACGGTAGATCACGTTGTCGAGACGGGACTCGAGCAGGATGACCAGGTTCTCACCAGTCTTACCGGGCTGACGGTTTGCCTCAGCGTAGTAACGGCGGAACTGCTTCTCCATGACGCCGTAGGTGAAGCGAGCCTTCTGCTTCTCCTGCAGCTGGAGCAGGTACTCAGATTCCTTGATGCGAGCGCGGCCTGCCTGCCCCGGAGGGTAGGGGCGACGCTCGAAGGACATGTCGCCGCCGACGAGGTCGACGCGGAGACGACGGGACTTACGGGTTGCGGGGCCGGTATAACGAGCCATTTTTTACTTTTCCTTTCCCTGCTAGACGCGGCGACGCTTCGGCGGACGGCAACCGTTGTGCGGGTGCGGAGTCACGTCGGTGATCGTGCCAACCTCAAGGCCGGCGGCCGAGAGGGAACGGATAGCGGTTTCGCGGCCCGAGCCCGGACCCTTGACGTAAACGTCGACCTTCTTCATGCCGTGCTCCATTGCCTTGCGGGCAGCGTTTTCAGCAGCCAGCTGTGCAGCGAACGGAGTGGACTTGCGGGAACCCTTGAAGCCGACGTGGCCGGAGGATGCCCAGGAGATCACAGCACCATTGGGGTCCGTGATGGACACGATGGTGTTGTTGAAGGTGGACTTGATGTATGCGGCGCCCTGCGCCACATTCTTCTTCGCTACGCGGCGGCCGGTACGGCGACCACGTGCGCTCTTCGGAGCTGCCATGTTTTACTTCTTCTTTCCGGCGATCGTCTTCTTCGGACCCTTGCGCGTACGAGCGTTGGTCTTGGTGCGCTGACCACGAACGGGCAGGCCACGACGGTGGCGAAGACCCTGGTAGCAACCAATCTCGATCTTGCGGCGGATATCTGCCTGAACCTGGCGACGGAGGTCACCCTCGACCTTCCAGGTTGCTTCGATAACGTCACGCAGAGCAGCGATCTGCTCGTCGGTGAGGTTGTCGGTGCGCAGGTCGGGAGAGATGCCGGTCTCTTCCAGCAGCTTGGCGGCACGGGCGGGGCCGATGCCGTAAATGTACGTGAGTGCAACCTCCATGCGCTTATTGCGAGGGAGGTCCACACCAGCTAGACGTGCCATGTGGCATAACCTTTCCGGTTGTTACGGTGGTTTTCTCCACATCCGTCCCCGTCAAACAACACTTTCCCCGGTCGGGGCCGGGCGGTGGGTTGCGATTTCACGAGGCTCCAGCCACCGTGGCCAGAGGTCGAGAAAAACCCTTAAGCTAAGGATTCTTGGATGTGAAGGCGGAATTGTTTACTTGTAGCGGTAGACGATACGGCCGCGGGTCAAGTCGTAGGGAGAAAGCTCCACAACAACTCGGTCCTCGGGGAGGATACGGATGTAGTGCTGGCGCATCTTGCCACTGATGTGTGCAAGAACTTTGTGTCCGTTGTCCAATTCGACACGGAACATTGCGTTGGGGAGAGGTTCGACAATGCGGCCCTCAACCTCGATAGCGCCTTCCTTTTTAGCCATATCTTCCTAACCTGTTTTCCGTGGCACCTAAGGTGGTACCTGGAGTATCAATCTGCGTACAGCTGGCATCAGCGCCCACTAGGGGAGCAAACACCAAACTGCAACACTACACGCTCACCGGTAAAAATAAAAATGCCCCAGCTATAAACGCTGGGGCAAGAAACGCTATGCGCGTTTTAGTAGACGTAGACCATGTCTCCAGGCTGCAGATCGTTGAAGTAAGTGATCGCATCCTGGTGATTCAGGTGGATGCAACCGTGGGACCACAGGTTGATGTCACCCGAGTGGAAGGCGATACCGGTGTTGGTAAAGTAGGTCGAGTACGGCATCGGCGCGTTGTTGAACTCGCGGGAGATTTCGTCCTTGACCTTACGCTGCACGTAGAAGGTCCCCTTAGGCGTTGCGGTCTCCGGAGAAGGAGCACCAGCAGACATCGGAACGGCGCCGTAGACAACCTGTCCATTGCGCTGCAACCAGGTGCGCTCGCCGGACAAGTCCACACAAGCGCGAGCCTGCGGAGGGCAGGAACCACGATCGAACTCGGGGGCCGGTGCAGGAGCCGGGGCCTCGGGAGCCGGTGCAGGAGCCGGAGCATTGTGGCTCTCAATCAAACCGGGGAACAGGCCATTCACAGTCTGATCAACACCAGTCTTCACACCAGCAGCAAGCTCCGGAGGCAAGCCGTTAGCCGCATTATGCATAGCGTTACGGGCATCCCAAGCACCCTGACGAACATCAGCCTCGCTAGAACCAACGGTTTGTGCACCAGCAATACCCGGGCTAGCAACGCCAACCACAGCGGCGCAGGCAACGGCAGCCGCAATACGACGAACAGACTTAAAAGACATGACTAGCAGTATATGCCCAGTTTTCAATGAACATGCAAACCAGCGTTTAAGCACCAGCCGGACGCGGCGTCAAAATACGCGGCCCACCAGCAGTAGCAGCAACCGTATGCTCCCAGTGAGACGCCCAAGAACCATCCAACGTCACCACAGTCCAATCGTCCTCCAACACCGCAGAATCCACGGTTCCCAGGGTCAACATCGGCTCAATGGCCAGCACCGACCCTTCCTGAATAACCGGGCCCCGACCCGGCTTGCCCTCATTGGCAAGATAGGGATCCTCATGCATGGTTCGGCCAATACCGTGTCCACCATAACCATCCACAATGCCCAGCTGCACACCGAACCTCTGCTCAGCTTTGCGGGTGGCGACCTCCAACGCATGGGAGACGTCAGTCAAACGGTTACCCGGCACCATCGCCTTCAACCCCTCCATCAACACCCACTCGGTGGCGGCGTTCAACGCCTGAACATCATCAGCCAACTCCCCCACCCCAAAACTCCAGGCGCTATCCCCCACCCAGCCCTCAAAAGTCGCGCCGCAGTCGATCGACACCAGATCACCTTCGGCAAGCACAGTCTCCTTGGTGGGGATACCATGCACGATCACATCATTAACGCTGGCACAAATGCTGGCAGGGAAACCCTGGTAGCCCAAAAACGTGGGGACCGCGCCAGCATCGCGGATCGTCTGCTCCGCGACGTCATCAAGATCCTTCAACGTCACCCCGGGAGCAGCTGCGGCCTTTACCGCGACCAGTGCCTTGCCGACGATCTCGCCGGCCGCCTGCATGGCGTCAAGCTCCGCCGGAGTTTTAGCGGGGATGGTTTTGTTCTTTTTGCGGAATCCCATGATGTGTCCTTAATGCGAAATGAAGCCCACGGCCCCAGGGGAGGGACAGTGGGCTTGGGTTATGGCGTACTCGACGGCTACTTGCCGAGAGCCTTGAGGGTGGCCTCGTTGATCTCCTCAACGCTACCCTCAGCCTTGATGCTGATAACTGCGTCGCCATAGTGGTCGATCAGCGGCGCGGTCTCGTTGCGGTACACCTGGAGGCGGGTGCGGATGGTCTCTTCATTGTCATCAGCACGGCCGCGGCCAAGCATGCGCTCAACCACGGTGTCTTCATCAACCTGGTAGTTGATCACGCCATCAAGTTTGACGCCGTGACGCTCCAGCATCTCAGCCAGCAAATCGGCCTGCTCGACAGTACGGGGGAAACCGTCCAACAGGAAGCCTTCCGCGGCGTCATCCTGCGACAGTCGGTCTTCGACCATGCGGGCGGTGACATCCGTGGGGACGAGCTTGCCGGCGTCGATGTATTCCTTGGCTTCCTTGCCCAGCGGGGTGCCTTCGCCAATGTTGGCACGGAACAAATCGCCGGTGGAAATGTGGGGCACGCCGAGCTTCTCGGTCAAGATAGCGGCCTGGGTACCTTTGCCAGCACCGGGAGGGCCGAGCAGAACTAGTCTCATTTGAGGAATCCTTCGTAGTTACTTTGCAAAACTTGGCTTTCGATTTGCTTCACGGTGGTCAAGGCGACGGACACGAGAATCAGGATCGCAGTACCACCGAAGGGGGTGACGTTCGCCGAAGCACCACCGACACCGAGGTCCATCATCAGGTTCGGAAGAACCGCAATGAGGCCGAGGTACAGGGCACCAACGAACAACAGCCTGTTCATAACCTTACCCAGGTACTGGGCGGTGGGCTTACCCGGGCGGATACCGGGGATGAAGCCGCCGTACTTCTTCATGTTGTCCGCCTGCTCGTTCGGATCATACTGAACCGACACATAGAAGTAGGAGAAGAAGATGATCAGGATGAAGTACAAAATGATGTACTGGTAGGAGCCCGGGGACTGCAGGTACTGGACGACGTTGCGCTGCCACCAGTTATCCGGCGGGGTGGGCTTAGCCGAGTTGATGATCTGGGTGATCAGCACCGGCACGTAGATCAAGGAGGACGCGAAGATCACGGGGATCACACCAGCCTGGTTGACCTTCAGCGGCAAGTAGGTGGAGGTGCCACCGTACTGGCGGCGACCAACCTGACGCTTGGCGTACTGCACCGGGATGCGGCGCTGGCCCTGCTCAATGAAGACCACGCCAACGATGAGGATGAACACAGCAATCAACACAGCTGCGAAAATGACGCCGCCGGAGGAACGCAAGATACCCATACCCTGGCTGGGCATACGGGTACAGATACCCGCGAAGATCAGCAAGGACATACCGTTGCCGATGCCACGCTCCGTGATCAACTCGCCGATCCACATGACCAGCACGGCTCCGGCGGTCATCACAAGCACCATCAGAACCAAGTCGAACGGGGTGCGATCAGCCTTGAGGACACTGGTGCCGTTGCCAAGCAGCTGGCCACGATCAGCAAGTGCCACAATGCCGGAGGACTGCAGCAACGCCAACGCCACCGTGAGGTAGCGGGTGTACTGCATCATCTTCGACTGGCCGGACTGCCCTTCCTTCTTCAACTCCTCGAAGTGAGGAATGACCACTGTCAGCAGCTGAACAATAATCGACGCCGTAATGTACGGCATGATACCGATGGCAAAGACCGACAGCTGAAGTAGCGCTCCACCCGAGAAGAGGTTAATCAGCGAGTAGACGTTAGTGTCGTCCTGGGTTGCGGCTTTCACAGCCTGCATGATGGACGAATAATCCACGCCAGGCGAGGGGATTTGGGTGCCGACGCGGTACAGCACGATCATCGCAAGGGTAAAAAGCAATTTCTTGCGAAGGTCGGCGTCCTTGACGACCGATACGATGGCGGACACATATCCTCCTGGACAACCGCGGAAAATCGCGGAATTTTTAACTTAGGCTTATGTTATCGCCACGGGCCGTGGGCGCGTGGCGGCAGACTCAACCACTTTAGCAGTATTGACACACAAAGGCACCCCCAGGCCAACCTGAAGGTGCCACTGCCCCACCGCTACCCTTACGGGCAGCGCCAAGTGTTTAGGGAAGGTAATGGCGGATCGCCGCCACGAAACCGTTGAACAAGGCTCGCAGAAAGTCCAAAGGCCCAATTTCAATCTCGGAGCAGTCGCGCGTCAGATACATATCCGGCCACCATCTCGGGATGGTTAAGAAGCACGAAGTGGACCGCCCCGACTAACAGGACGACCCACAATGTGTGTACACATATCCAACAAGGAGTTCAGGCACAAGCCTGCAGCAGCCCCGTATCAACCCAACGCACTGTCTCTAATGGGGCAGCTGAGGCGTTTTAGGAAGAGAATCCCTAGAAGAACTCCCTGACCTGCGACAGGAAGTCACCTACGCCGGCCTTAGCCTTCGCGGCGTCAACATCCTCCTGGGTGATTGGGCTTGTCGGGCACGGGAAATCGTAGCCGCGGTCTAATGCCGGCAGCTCCTTGCCCGCCCAGTCAGCCTGACACTTAGCGATGTCTGCCTCGGTGGTGACACCGTACTTCAGCACGGTTCGGGTGCGGCGGTCGAAGTCAGGATTTTCCGCAGGGTCACTGGAGCCTTCACTGGAGAAGCTGGTGACAACACCCGTGCTCGACTCTTCCGCGTGGACCATCGGAGCCACAAAAGCTCCGAGTGCGAGGCCGCCGCCGAGTGCTGCGGCGAACAATTTTGTGGTCTTGATCTTCGAAGGGGTCATGGAGGTGATCCTTTCTGAATCTAGAGACTTCCACCGTCCGGAGATGTCTTGGAACGGCGTGTGCCCGCCACGCTAGGCGAGTGATTTGAGCATTTCAAGGGTTTTTAGGAACAGTTTCCAACTGGTAGATGAGCGTCCGCTTTGCCTGCCGATGAACAGTTGGGGCTGCCTCATCAGCCGCCTATGCCGCTGTGCCGTGCCAGTTTCCGGACATCCCCATCGTGACGCGCCTGTCCGAGTAGCGCATTCACAAAGTTGGATAAAAATTTCCGGGCAATCGGCATCTCAGGACAGCTGGCTAAGCAAGCGCAAGGGTCGCGCGTACAAAAAATCGGCAGATTTATACTGCATGACCGCATTTCCCCAGTTCGCGATTTCGATTATTCAAAATCTGCCGGAATTCTGTACATGCTTAACAGCCAAGCAGCCACACGAGATCTGGTGGGCATAAAAAAGAGGCTCTCCCACGAATGGGAGAGCCACTTTCTCTGTTTCACTAGCGGCTGCTGAGCAGAGCGCTAGTGGTTAAGCCGTTGTTACTTGGCTTCGGTGACGGTGCCGCCGGCAGCCTCGATCTTCTCCTTAGCGGAGGTCGAGAACTTGGTGGCGGTGACGTTCAGCTTGACGCTGATGTCGCCGTTACCGAGGACCTTAACGGGCTGGCGCTTGCGTGCCAGGCCTGCTGCAACGATGTCAGCAACGGTGACGTCGCCACCGTTGGGGAAGGCCTTCTCGAGGTCCGCAACGTTGACTACCTGGTAGGTGACCTTGTTGGGGTTCTTGAAGCCCTTCAGCTTCGGCAGACGCATGTGAAGCGGCATCTGGCCACCCTCGAAAGCAGCGGAAACCTGCTTGCGAGCCTTGGTGCCCTTGGTACCGCGACCAGCGGTCTTACCCTTGGAGGCTTCACCGCGACCAACGCGGGTCTTGGCCTTGTTGGCGCCCTTTGCGGGGCGCAGATCGTGGAGCTTAATCGGTTCGCTCATTGTTTACCTACTCCCCTGCTACTTCTTCAACGACGACCATGTGGCGCACGACGTTGATCATGCCGCGAACCTCGGGGGTATCGGGGCGTACGACCGACTGGCGAATGCGCTTGAGGCCGAGGCTGCGCAGCGAGTCCTTCTGGTTCTGCTTAGCACCAACGGTGCCCTTGAGCTGTGTAATCTTGAGGGCCATGGTTTAAGCCTCCTGACCTGCGCGTGCGCGCAGCATACGTGCCGGTGCGACCTCTTCGAGGGTCTTGCCACGGCGTGCGGCGACCTCTTCGGGGCGCTGCAGCTGCTTGAGACCGTCGACGGTTGCGTGGACAACGTTGATTGCGTTGTCGGAACCGAGGGACTTGCACAGGATGTCCTGAATACCAGCACACTCAAGCACGGGGCGGGCTGCGCCACCGGCGATAACACCGGTACCGGGAGCTGCCGGGCGCATCATAACGATGCCTGCGGCTGCTTCGCCCTGAACCGGGTGAGTGATGGTGCCGGCAACCATGGGGACGCGGAAGAAGTTCTTGCGAGCCTCTTCGGCACCCTTCTGGATAGCCGCGGGAACTTCCTTGGCCTTACCGTAGCCGACACCGACCATGCCTTCGCCGTCGCCGACGATGACGAGTGCGGTGAAGCTGAAGCGACGGCCACCCTTAACCACCTTGGAAACGCGGTTGATGGTGACTACGCGCTCGATGTACTGCGAGCGCTCGTCCTGCTGCTGGTTGCGACGATCGTCGCGGCGGCCGCGGCGCTCGTTGCGGTTGTCGTTGTTGTTTTCGGCGGAGCGTCCGCCGCCACGCTGTTCACGTCCCGACATTACGCCGTCCTTCCGTTGTTGTTTTTGGTGATCATTAGAACTTCAGACCACCTTCACGTGCGGCGTCAGCCAGAGCGGCAACGCGGCCGTGGTACTTGTAACCTGCACGGTCGAAGACAATGGCTTCGATGCCAGCAGCCTTGGCGCGCTCAGCGATGAGCTGGCCAACCTTAGCTGCCTTTGCCTTCTTGTCACCTTCGAGTGCACGCACGTCTGCTTCGATGGTGGAAGCAGCGGCCAAGGTGTGGCCCTTCAGGTCGTCGATGACCTGGACGTGCATGTGGCGAGAGGTGCGGTGCACGACGAGACGGGGGGTCTCGGCGGTGCCACGCAGGTTCTTGCGGATACGGAAGTGGCGGCGTGCGCGAGCGACGCGGCGTCGGGTGGAAATGTCCTTGCCGATGGGCAGGCGCTTGTTTTCTGCAGTGTTGCTCATTACTTACCCGTCTTTCCGACCTTGCGGCGGATCTGCTCACCCTCGTAGCGGATGCCCTTACCCTTGTAAGGATCATCCTTGCGCAAACGACGGATGATAGCTGCGATCTGGCCGACTTTTTGCTTGTCGATACCCGTGATGGAGAACTTGGTGTTGCCATCAACTGCGAAGCTGATGCCTTCCGGAGCCTCGATCAGGATGGGGTGGCTGTAGCCCAGGGAGAACTCCAGGTTGGAGCCCTTGGCCTGGACACGGTAACCGACACCGAAGATTTCCATCTTGATGGTGTAGCCCTCGGTGACACCAACAACCATGTTGTTGATCAGCGAGCGCGACAGACCGTGGAGTGCACGGTTCTTGCGGTTGTCGTCGGGGCGGGTGACAACGATTTCGTTGTCCTGCTGTGCGACGACGATCGGGGCGGGGATGTCCTGGCTCAAGGTACCCTTGGGGCCCTTGACCTCGACGTGCTGGCCGTCGAGCTTGATTTCAACTCCGCTGGGGATTGCGATGGGGTTCTTACCGATACGCGACATTTATCTCAATCCTCCCTTACCAGACGTAGGCGAGAACTTCTCCGCCTACGCCCTTCTCGGTAGCCTGACGGTCGGTCAGCAGACCCTGGGAGGTGGAAATGATAGCCACGCCCAGGCCGCCGAGAACCTTCGGCAGGTTGGTGGACTTGGCGTACACGCGCAGACCCGGCTTGGAGACGCGGCGTAGGCCAGAGATGGAGCGTTCGCGGTTACGGCCGTACTTCAGCTCGAGAGTCAGGGTCTTGCCGACCTTGGCGTCTTCGACGGTGTAATCAGCGATGTAGCCTTCGGACTTCAAGATGGAGGCGATGTTGACCTTCAGCTTGGAGGAGGGCATGGACACGGTGTCGTGGTACGCATTGTTTGCGTTGCGCACGCGCGACAGCATGTCGGCAATGGGATCAGTCATGGTCATAAGACGACCTTGATGCCTTTCTCGTTGCGGTTCCTTCTCACCCGGCGTTATCGCCTTTTCACGGGCCACTTATCGCTTGAGTCGCTCAGTAGCGGTCAAGCTCGCTGCCAACAAAAGGGGGCGGACGCCGTTGGGCGAGGGGCCTACAACAAAGTAGGAGTTTACGTTTAAATTGGGCATGTGCGCTGGGCACACAAGTCCAACGGGCAATCTTAGGACATCGGGGCTTGTTGCCGCAAGTGCCTGCGGCGTTTTCGCGCGCGCCCTGGCTTTAATTAATGACGCCGCGGGGCGCTTTGGGGGCACGCTGCCTTTCGCGGGGGTGATGGGGCTACCTGATGAGGTGGGTATGCATAAATATTGGGTGGGGCGGCCACCTTTTCTAGGCGACCTGGGGAAATAGATGGTGAGGTGCCCACCCACCCAAAATGTGTGCATTTTGCCCCCTCCCAAAAACACGACCTGGGAAAACGCAGCGCCAACAGACCAAGTTGCACACATTTTGGCACCCACCACAGCCAACCACCCGACGGCACAAGGAATATTCCGGCGGCGCGTGCGTTGCATGAAAGGTCACAATCCCATGATCCTGGAGGAACCTTTGTCTACCGATGTTTACACCGCCATCAATAATCGCCGCGCTATCCGCGAGTACACGACGGAGCCGATCACCCAGGAGGTCCTCGACCGCGTGGTGAGCGCGGCCCTCGAAGCGCCGAGTGCGTTTAACCTGCAGCTTCGTGACGTCGTGGTGGTGCGGGATCCGGAGGTTAAGCAGGCGTTGACGGATTCCTCCCAACAGCCCCAGTTTGCGGCGGCGGATACTGTGCTTGTGTTCGTTGCGCGCGCGGAGGCTGTACCTGATGACGCCGCGGAGATCCTGCCTGCGGATTATCTTGCGAGTGTCGAGAAGATCAAGGCTGCTGCTTCACCTGCAGCCTTGCGCGAGAATGCGTTGAAGGATGCAATGCTTGCCGCGGGTTTTGCCCTCGTTGCGGCGAGTGCGGAGGGGTTGGCGACCAGTCCGACGACGGGTTGGGATGAGGAGAAGGTGAAGGAGATCATCGGCCTGGGCGGCCGAGAGGATCGTGCCATTGGTTTGGTTGTAGCGATGGGACACCCGGCAGCAACCGCCAAGCACCCGGGGCGTCAGGCTTCACGTCGTGTGGAGGAGCGCTACAGCTAGCCCGCGACCCGGCTAGATCGGCACCCCGGCTAGCCGCGCTCCCCTAATTAGCCAATCACGCGCACAGAACCGTCGGCGTCTACGGCTGCGGTGCCGGTCATGCGGCCGGCGATGACCGGTACCGACCAGGGGTTTATCCTGCAGAAAGCTATCTCCCCTACCTTCGACGCCGCGGGATACATCCGCACCGCACAAGAGTGGGCAGACACGATAAGACCTTAGCGGTGCAGCTCGTGTTCTAGAGCCTCTAGCTCGCCACCACCGGCCATCTGCTGGGTGAGCTCCTCGAGGGTGACCTCGTCACGGGGCGCGGACAATACCTGGCGCCCAAGCTTCAGGATGCTGAACTGGTCGCCCACCAGATGCGCATGGTGCGGGTTGTGGGTGATCAGCACGACGGCGATGCCCCGCTCGCGCGCCTCCCCCACGAACTTCAGCACCATCCCGGACTGCTTCACACCGAGCGCGGCGGTCGGCTCATCTAGAATGACGACGCGGGCGCCGAAGTAGATCGCGCGCGAAATCGCCACAACCTGCCGCTGTCCGCCGGACAGGTGGCGGATCTGCACGTCGATGTCAGGGATGTCGATGCCTAGACCACCGAGCTGCTCGCGGCAGATCTGTCGCATTTCATTGATCTTCAGTCGACCGAATGGTTGGCTGACCAGTTCTTGTCCGAGGAAGAAGTTGCGCCACACAGGCATGGTGGGAACCACGGCGAGATCCTGATACACGGTCGCGATGCCGGCTTTCAAAGCATCCGCGGGGTTTTTGAAGATCTGTTCTTTGCCATCGACCAGCACGTCTCCGCGTGTAGCGCGGTGCAGGCCGGACAAAATCTTAATGAGAGTTGATTTGCCCGCACCGTTGTCACCCAGGATGCAGGTGACGGTGCCGGGGTAAATCTCCAAGTTGATATCGCTGAGGGCGTCGAAGTGGCCGTAGGATTTGTCGACGCCGCGCAGGCACACGATCGGCTGTTCGTCGCTTACAGCATTAGTTGTGGTGTTGGGTGTGCTCATTAGCGTTTCTCCGTCACTGCGGACACAGCGTTGTTGGTGAGGACTGCGAACAGCAGCATGGCGCCAAGGAAGAACTTGAACCAGTCGGGGTTCCAACCGGCGTAGACGATACCTTGGTTGGTCATGCCAAAAATGAGGGCGCCGATAGCGGTACCCACTGCGGTCCCTTTACCACCGGTCAGCGCGCAACCTCCGATGACTGCGGCAATGATGTAGAGGAACTCATTGCCCACGCCCTGGCCTGCCTGGATGGAGTCGAAGGCGAAGAGGTTGTGCATACCGACAAACCACGCAGCAAACCCGACGAACATGAACAGGTAAATCTTCACGCGGTTGACGGGCACACCGACGGCGTGCGCGGCGTTTTTGTCGCCACCGACGGCGAACACCCAGTTACCAAAGCGGGTCTTGTACAGAACAAAACTCGCGATGGCGACAAACAGGACCCACCACAAGATGGTGACCTTGATCGACACCGACCCGATGTGGAAGGAAGATGCGAACACCTTGTGCGCGGTATCAAAACCGGCCATGTCGGCGATGGTGGGGGTCGCGACAGTACCTGCGACCATCTTGGTGATAGCCAAGTTCAGACCCTGCAGTGATAGGAACGCAGACAGGGTAATCAGGAAGCTAGGGATACCCGTCCGGGTCACGAGGAAGCCATTGAAGGCACCGATACCCAGGGCGAAAAAGAGGGACAGCACCACGCCAACCCACGAGTTGAAGTGGCCGTTGTAGTTAATCATTGACGCTGCCAACGCCGTGGAGGTCACCGCCACGCCGCTGGACAGGTCGAACTCGTCACCGATCATCAGCATGCCCACTGCCAGAGCCATGATGCCCATGGTGGAGGATGCGTACAGCACGGTGGCCATAGCGTCCAAGCTCCTGAACGGCGGGGCAACCACCATGAACAGAGCGAAGATCAGTACCGCGCCGAGAAAGGACGCGAGTTCGGGGCGCCGGATGATGCGGCCCCACAGGGTGCGTTCTTTCGCCCGTCCGTCTTTGGTCACGGGTGCAACCGGGGCGGATTCGGGCGCGGGGTGGCGCTGCGCTTTGTAGCGTCGGAGTGCTTCGCTCATCGCAGTCCGGCCTTCGCGGCTTCTTCGATCTTGTCCACGTTGCCCTTATCGACGAATGCCGGACCAGTGTAGACCGGACGTCCACCGCCGATCGTAGAGCCGTTGCGCATCGCCAGCCACAAGGAATCGACAGCCATGTAGCCCTGGACGTAGGGCTGCTGGTCGACAGCAAAGCGGATGCGCCCGTCCTTGATGGCCTCTACGAGTTCAGCGTTGGTGTCGAAGGTAGCGACCTTGGCTTGGGAGCCTGCGTCCTTCACGGAGTTCACCGCAGCCAGACCGACGGGGGCGACCAAGCTCATGACGTAATCCACGCTGGGATCCTGTGCCAGCTTCGCTTGGATTGTTGACGTCACGCTGGTCAGGTCTTGACCGTTAACGTACAGGTTTTCAACATTCGCGCCGGCACCGTCTTTGACGCCCTGGCAGCGCGCTTCTTGGGAGGAGTTGCCTTGTTCGTGAATGACGCAGAGTACTTTTTTGGCGCCTTCTTCTTTGAGGCGTTCGCCTGCGAGCGTGCCGGCAACTTTTTCGTCTTGGCCGAAGAATCCGGTGAGACCATAGTCTTGGTAGTCATTCATGCCAGCGTTAAGCCCGACGACAGGGATGCCCGCATCAACTGCGGCTTTGGCTGCAGGCCCAATAGCTTGGGCGTTAGGCAGGGTGACCGCGATGCCGTCGACACCGGAGTCAATAGCCGACTGCACCAGGTTGGCTTGGTTGGGTGCCTGAGGGTCAGACGAGTAGCGCAGTTCGATGTTGTCTTTCTTGGCTGCGTCCTCGGCCCCCTTGCGCACGAGGTCCCAGAAGGTGTCACCGGGCGCGCCATGGCTGACCATGGCGACCACTGCGCGGTCGGTGTCCACACCCCCTCCTGCCCCACCAGAGGCGGCTCCACCTACGGGAGCACCACCGGTGGGTGAGCATACTGAACAGCCAGCGGTCACTAGTGCCACTGCCCCAAGTGCAGTGGCAAGCTTTGCGGTGAGCTTCGTGCGGGAAAAAGTAGTCACGGTTATCGATTCAACGCAACCCAGTGAGAAAGGTCAAGGCCTCTACCCCCCTTGTGAGGTGCTGGCCTACTCGTGGCGCAGCGCATCGATGGGGTTGAGCTTGGCGGCTTTGTTTGCCGGATAGAAGCCAAAGAACACACCAATGAGCAGCGAAATCAACAAGGATGCGATAATGCCCCACACGGGTGGCAGGACGAACTCCTTCATCACCATCGCGCCGCCAACACCAAACACCGTGCCGATGATGATGCCGATGATCCCACCCATGAGGCAGATAATCATGGCTTCGACCACAAATTGGACACGAATGTCGCGGGTGGTTGCACCAACGGCCTTGCGGATACCGATCTCGCTCGTGCGCTCGGTAACTGTCACGAGCATGATGTTCATGATGCCAATGCCGCCCACCAACAGTGAGATACCTGCAATGGAAGAAATCACCACGCTGATCATGGTCAGGATTTTCTGCAACGTTTGCAGTTCCGATTTGCTGTCGCGAACCTTTACCTGCGCCGCGGCGTCATCCTCATACATGGCATCGAAGAAGCGCTGCAGCTTCTTGCCAAATTCCTCCGAATCTACACCCGGTGCTGGGCGAACACCAATGGAGGGCCAAGCGTTGGCCTCATTTTTGTACTTATTCACCACCGTGTAAGGGGCGAAAAGCTCGTCGAAGTCGAAGCTGAACATGCCGCCGGACGAGCCCGCGGTCACGCCAACAACGGTGAACAATTCGGTGCCGAAGGGGCCATCGAATTGAATGCTGGAGCCCAGTGCACGCTGTGGGTCGCTGTCATACATCTTCGTGAAAACCTCATGAGAGATGACGGTGACGTTCGCCTCTGAGTCGATGTCTTCCTGCGTGATTTCGCGACCAAACTCGACATGCTTGTCGTTCATCTTGAAGTAATCGGGACCAACGCCTGTCACCGACAGGTCGATCGGGTCGGCCGACAATGCATCAAATGCGTTGGGATCGACCGCCTGGCCACTGAAGCCACCGAATCCAGCGACCGTGACGCCGTAGAGGTCATCGCCGAAACGCAGCCGCAGCTTGTCCACCATCTCGGGCGTGATGCGGCTGCTATCGGGAATAGTGGCCGAATCCATGTAGAAGTTAGTGTTCGGGTTACCCTCGTTATCGCCCTGGCCTTCTTTGGGCCGCGCCTCCACAGCCACTTGGAAGTCACTGCCGCCAATGCTGTTGATGGAGTTTATCATTTTCTGGCTTGCCGCAGCACCCAGGGTGAGGATGGTGATCACTGCCGCAATACCGATGATGACGCCCAGCAACGTCAGCAAGGATCGCAGCCCGTTGCGTTTCAGGCTGCCGAGGGCCATCAAAAATGCTTCGCCGAGTTTCATTGCGCCCCCAGGAGTGTGGCGTTGTCGACGCGACCGTCGATCATCGTGATGACTCGTTCGGTTTCGTCCGCGAGTTCGGGGTTGTGGGTAATGAAGACGATGGTTTTACCGTGCGTCTGGTTGAGATCGTGGAACAGGTCCATCACCAGACGGCCGGTGGAGGAGTCGAGTGCACCGGTGGGCTCGTCCGCCAGTAACAAGTCTGGGTTGTTGGCGAGCGCCCGGGCGATGGCAACGCGCTGCTTCTGCCCACCCGACAATTGGTTGGGCTGGTGTCCAAGCCTGTCACCCATGCCGACCATGTCAAGCAGTTCGCGGGCACGGTCGGCGCGTTCTTTACGCCCCATGCCTGCGTACATCATGGGCAGCTCGACATTCTTTTGTGCGCTGATGCGGCCGATCAGGCTGAAGTTCTGGAAGACGAATCCAATGTTTTCACTGCGGTAATGGGCAAGCTCATTGTCGTGAAGTTCCAGCATGTTGACGCCGTTAAACCAGTATCCGCCGGTGGTTGGCTTGTCCAACAGGCCGATGATGTTCATCAGCGTTGACTTTCCGCAACCGGAGGCACCCACGACGGACACGAATTCTCCGCGCGCGACATCCATATCGAGCCCGGGGATCACCGTCAGTTCGCTCGGGGTTCCCGGGTTGAATGTTTTCGTCACCCCGCGCAGCGCTAGCAGCAGGTCGACGTCGTTACTCATTGTCTTCCTTGAGGGTGACGGTCTCGCCTACTTTGTCGCGGTAGCTACCGGGATCAGTGAGGACCTTGTCGCCTTCCTTCAGACCTGAGGAAATAACGACGTCAAAATCCATCTTCTTGGAAACCTTCACGTCGCGCTTTTCGATGGTGTATTCGTCGCTGCCCTCGCCCTTAGGGACAGCAACCAGGACGGAGCGCTGCTCTTTTTCGTCTCCATCAAAAATGACGTCGCGGGGAACGGAGATGACTCCGGTTTCCTTCTGTGCCACGATCTGCATCTTGGCGTTTCCGCCGATTAGCAGGCCGTCCTTTTTGCCGGTGACTTCGATGACGACGGGGAAGTCCGGCTTGGAGTCACCAGGGTTGGGTTGAGCGACCGACGCGTTCTTGTCGCCTGTGGTCTGAACGGCTGCCTGGGCGACGCTGGAGACGCTCTTGACCTTGCCGGTGTAGCGCTCGTAGCCGGTGGCGGGGGTAGTAAAGGTGACTTCCTGCCCAGGCTTGATCTTCGGGATGTCCGCTTCTTTGAGGACCGCGCGGATCAGTAGCTTGGAGTCGTCGACCACGGTGAGCAGCGCACCCGCGGCAGGCTTGCCCTGCTCTGCCTCGACGGTGGTCACGAGACCGCTGAAGGGTGCGTACACATCCTTGTCGTTGATGTCGAGCTCGAGAGCTTCGGTTCCGTTACCTTGAACGGTGCGCGTGGCATTGGCCTGGCGCTCAGCTTGGTTGAGGGCGCGCTGCTTGTCTTTAAGGGTCTTGTTGACGTTGAAACGTGCGACCTCAAGGTTGGTGTTGGCTTCGCGTTTCACCTCGAAGGCTTCCGCGACAGCTTTTTGCTGCTTGTAAAGGTCCAGGTCCACCCGGGCGAGCGCATCATTGTAGGCCTGCTGCTGCTCGTTGAGCGCGCGATGGGCGTCATTCCAGCTATTGACTTGGTCGAGTGCGCCGATGATGCCGTTGGCTGCCTGGGCTGCCTCATCAGAGATCGACTGGTCGGGGGTCTCGCCGATCGGGGCGTTGTTGGAGAGGTTCACGCCAGTACGGGCCAGGCCAAGGGAAGCACTAAACAATCCGGAGCGGGCGGACTCGATGGCTTGCTCGCGGGAAACGAGGTCGGGGTTACGGCCAGCATCCGTGCGGCTACGCACCAGATCGAATTCACGCTGAGCAACGTCATAAGCATTGTCGGCGCTGCGCGCGGCTGCCTGTGCGCTCGTGAGTTCAGGCGACATCCCCTGATCCAGCAATTGGGCGTAGTCGTTGTAGTCCTCTTGGGCATTTTCGACGGCCGTCATCGCCTCAATTAGGGCGTTAGCTTCCTGCGCCTTTTGGGTGCGCAGCTCGCGCTCCTGCTGGCTGACATCCAACACCGCGAGCAGCTGGCCTTCATTAACCCGCTGTCCGGCTTCAACATTGACCTGCTGGACCGGGCCGGTGATCTTCGTGTAGACCTTTACGGATTTCGCGGCGTCAATTGTGCCGCTAACCGGGATGGTGTTTTCGATATCCTGCGTGGTGACGGTCAAGACCTTCGGAGCATCCGCCTGACTGTTGGACTTGTTGATCATGAAATATGCTGCAGCGCCCGTCGCCCCAAGCAGTAATAGCACCACCGCCGCGATAACTGCGATGACCTTTTTGCTGCTCGAACCGGATTCGGTTGCGTCCTCTTCACTCACGAAAGTCTCCCCTAATAGATAGTGTGGCTGCGGCCCAGTATAGACCACTCCACCCAACCTCCCCCCCGGAATGCAAAAACCCGCCGAAGCGGGTTTTTGCATTTGAAGCTTTTAAAGCTTAAGAGTTTGCCTTCTTGAAGGGGAAGCCCAGCTCGCGGAGAAGCGCGCGGCCTTCATCATCATTGGTGGCAGTGGTGACGACGGTGATGTCCATACCGCGGGGGCGGTCGATCTTGTCAACGTCGATTTCGTAGAACATGGTCTGCTCGGTCAGGCCGAAGGTGTAGTTACCGTGGCCATCGAACTGCTGGTCGGACAGACCGCGGAAGTCACGAATACGGGGAAGAGCGACAGTCAGAAGACGGTCGAGGAATTCCCACATGCGGTCGCCACGCAGGGTGACGCGTGCGCCGATCGGCATGCCTTCGCGGAGCTTGAAGTTAGCGATGGACTTCTTAGCGCGACGGAGCTCAGGCTTCTGACCGGTGATCAGGGTGAGGTCTTCGAGTGCGCCGTTGATCAGCTTGGAGTCACGAGCAGCCTCGCCGACACCCATGTTGACGACAACCTTGGTGACGCCGGGGATCTGCATGACGTTGTCGTAGCCGAACTCTTCGCCGAGCTTGGTGCGGATATCAGCACGGTAGCGTGCCTTCAGACGCGGAGTGTAGTTCTCGCTCATGATTAGATATCCTTCCCGTTCTTGCGGGAGATGCGAACGCGCTTGCCGTTCTCATCTACGCGGTAGCCAACGCGGGTGGGGTTGCCGTCGGAGTCAAGAACCATCACGTTGGAGACGTGGATGGGAGCTTCCTGGGTAACGATGCCACCGGACTCTGCGCCACGCTCGGGTGCGGAGTTAGCAACGTGCTTCTTGATGCGGTTAACGCCTTCGACGAGGACCTTTTCGGTCTTCGGGAAAGCCTGGATGACCTTGCCCTTGACGCCCTTATCGGGGCCGGAGATGACGAGGACGTTGTCGCCCTTGTGGATCTTCATTAGATTACCTCCGGTGCCAGGGAAACGATCTTCATGAACTTCTTGTCGCGAAGCTCACGAGCAACGGGGCCGAAGATGCGGGTGCCCTTGGGCTCGTTGTCGTTCTTGATGATGACGGCTGCGTTCTCGTCGAAGCGGATGTAGGAGCCGTCGGGACGACGGGTTTCCTTGGTGGCGCGAACGATAACGGCCTTTACGATTTCGCCAGCCTTGACGTTGCCGCCGGGGGTGGCTTCCTTGACGGTGGCGACGATGACGTCACCGATGCCAGCGAAGCGTCGGGTGGAGCCGCCGAGGACGCGGATGCACAGGATTTCTCGTGCACCGGTGTTATCGGCAACCCGCAGACGCGATTCTTGCTGAATCACTATGGGTCTCCTGACCTGGTGTCATGCGCGGCAGATTTCCGAACTGACGCGCGCGGTCTATGTTTGTCGTTGAGCTTGTTCACGCCCGGAAAAGCGCACAACCACAAGCAACCCGAAAATTTAAGCACATAGCCGGGGATTGATTCAACTTCTCTACCACCCTCATCAGCCGATAGTGATGGAGTAAACATTCGGGGGCGATGACAGCACCCTCAACTAACGTTTTAAGTGACATGTCAATTAAGGTGGGGGCATGAAGAAAAACGAGAACAACACCGACCGTATCGTCCGTGGAGTCGTCGCCGTCGCCGCAGCAATCGGCGCGGTGCTCACCTCCGGTGCACTATCTATCGTCCTCTGGGTTGTCGCAGCCATCATGGCAGTGACGGCCGTTGCTGGCTTCTGCCCCCTCTACACGCTGTTCGGCATCAACACCTGCAAGCGCTAGCCGAACACCGCTTGAAGGGCTAGTACGCCCACCGATCCAACCAAGGCCGCCGCCGGCACTGTAATAACCCACGCCAATGCGATGGGCTTCATCAGTGACCAGTTGGCGGCTTTGTTGACAATACCCACCCCCAGGATCGCACCAATGAGAATGTGCGTGGACGACACTGGCAGGCCCAGCAGAGATGCGATCATAACCACACCAACTTCAGAGAGCTCTGCTGCGAATCCAGAGGCCGGGTGCATCTTCATCAAGCCCGAGCCAACCGTCATAATCACCTTAGGGCCGATAAACCACAGCCCAGCGGCAAGCATGAGCTCGCAGGAACCGCTGCTTTCGCGTTGATTTCTCCAGTGCTCAGCACATCCAGGATTGCGGCGAAGGAGTTCGCGACGTCATTTCCCCCAATGTTGAAGGCCATAAACAAGCCAAAAGTAATCGTCACGGACAACACCGCGTAGTGGGCAGATTGCCCAACATAACCTGTAGCCCACAGGCCAAACGTCACCACAGTGACAGCCAGCAGCGCACCAAACGCTAGGTGCCACGGCCAGTCATTTTCCCGTTGTACGGAAGTCATCGATTGTGTCTTCCTGTGTCTATTCAAACCAACGTGCTCGAACAAGGTGGGCCACACACGACCCTGCCGCTATTGTTGACGGCCAACATGAACACTGAGTGAACTAACGGGGGTATTGAGGTGCACGTTCAATGATTTTTGGGTTGCGCAAAAGCACAGCTGCAGGGTTAACTAAGCAAGTCACTGAATTTAAGAAGATTTAAGGTACATAATGAGCTCTTCACGCCCCGAGGCGCAGCAACTTCGCCGCTCCCTCAAAGCCCGGCACATGTACATGATCGCCATCGGCGGTTCCATCGGCACGGGCCTCTTCGTCGCCTCCGGCGCCACCGTCGCCAACGCAGGCCCCGGCGGCGCACTCCTGGCTTACGCACTCATCGGGTTCATGGTCTTCCTGCTGATGCAATCCCTCGGCGAAATGGCTACCTACATTCCGCTGGCCGGCAGCTTCGGGGAATACGCCCGACGCTTCGTCTCCCCCAGCTTCGGCTTCGCCATCGGCTGGAATTATTGGTACAACTGGGCGATCACAGTCGCCGCTGAACTCGCGGCCGCCGCCCTGGTCATGAAGTACTGGGCACCCAACACACCCGGCTGGATATGGTCAGCGATATTCCTAGCCATCCTCTTCGGACTCAATGCCCTGTCCGCCCGCGCCTACGGCGAAGGCGAATTTTGGTTTGCGCTCATCAAAGTCGCGGTCGTTATTTTCTTCCTTATCCTTGGCGTCCTGATGATCTTCGGCATCCTCGGCGGCCCCTCCCCCGGCTTCAGCAACTGGACCCTGTCCAACGGTAAGCAATCTGCCCCCTTCGTCAACGGCGCCGCGGGCGTCCTTGGCGTCTTCATGATCGCGGGTTTTTCCTTCCAAGGCACCGAGCTCGTCGCCGTCGCCGCTGGTGAAGCAGAAGACCCCGACCGTAACGTCCCCAAGGCCATTCGTACCGTCTTCATCCGCATCCTGCTGTTCTACATCGGCGCCATCGCCGTCATCGGCTTCCTCATCCCCTTCACCGACCCCCGACTGCTGGACTCGGCGGAAGACAACATCGCCGTGGCCCCCTTCACCCTCGTCTTCGACAACGCTGGTGTGCTCGCAGCCGCAGCCATCATGAATGCCGTCATCCTCACCTCCATCCTGTCGGCAGGCAACTCCGGACTCTACGCGTCGACCCGCATGCTCTACGCTCTGGCCGAAAGCGGCCAGGCCCCTAAGCTTTTCTCCAAGCTGAACTCCCGCGGCGTCCCCATTCCAGCGCTCATCGCCACCACAGCCATCGGCGCCCTGTGCTTCATTTCCTCTCTCATCGGTGACGGTGCCGCCTACACGTGGCTAATCAATGCCTCCGGCCTCGCAGGCTTCATCACCTGGATGGGCATCGCCTGGTGCCACTACAAGTTCCGGCGCGCATTCCTAGCGCAAGGACACAGCGTCGACGAGCTGCCCTTCAAGGCCATCTTCTTCCCCCTCGGCCCCATCGTCGCACTGTTGATGTGCGCCTTCATCGTCGCAGGCCAAAACCTCGAGGTCTACACCGGCAACATCGACCTCGGAACCCTCATCTCCGCCTACGTCGGACTCCCCCTGTTCCTCGCACTATGGTGGGGACACAAGCTCGTCACCAAGGCCCCCAAGGTCGATCCGATGGAAGCCGACCTCAGCCGCCTGTAAAAACACAGCACTCCACACAAAAACAGTGGGTGCCCCTGAGAACATCAGGGGCACCCACTGTTTATTTTTGTGCTCTTAGTCGAGCTTGAGAACCTCATCGACGGTAATCATCTTGTCACTGGGCAAACCACGCGTCAAGGTTTGACCGCGGAAGAAGGCTGGGTTCTTCCACCACGTCAACGCCATGGAAATAGCACCCAGAGCGAACAGCGTCACGCCGAGCATGAACACCAGGCCCACTCCGAAAATCTCGGAACCGGAACCATAGCTTGGGTCCATCGCGTCATACGACGTCTGAAAGAAGAAGGTCAGCAGCAACGCTCCACCAACAAGCGGTGACAGGAACTTCGCGAAGAAGCTCCCAACGCTGGAGAACCATTCTTTACGGAAGTACCACACGCAGGCGAAAGCAGTCATGCCGTAGTAGAAGCACACCATCATGCCCAGTGCGGTAATGGTGTCCCACAGGACTGCCTCACTGATCACACGCATCACCGCGTAGAACGCGAAGGCCACCACCGCAGCCACGAAGGTCGCAAAACCAGGGGTCTGGAACTTCGGCGAAATGTTGGCGAACTTCTTCGGCAGGGCCCCATAGAAGCCCATCGCCAGCATGGTGCGTGCAGGACCAATGAAAGTGGACTGCAATGACGCCGCGGACGACCCCAGGACTGCAAGGGACATCAGGATTGCAAGGCCACCCATGATCGGGGTGGCGAGCTCACCGAAGATGTTTTCCTGAATAGCCTGATTGCCCAGGCCATACTGCCCGTCGCCCACACCGGCGTAGCTCAGTGTTGCGACAGCAATCAACTGGTAGAGCACCACAATGATCAAAATGGTCAGCGTGGCAGCCTTGCCAGGGGTGGAGCTGGAACCTTCGGTTTCCTCACTCATGGTGAGGACAACGTCCCAACCCCAATAAATGAACACCGATAGGGCGACACCCGCGGCGAAAGCCGAGAAGCTACCGACGCCCAGGGGGTTGAACCATTCCCAGCTGAACTCCATTACATCCCACGCTTGGCCATTGTGGGCCTTCCACAAGGCCATGCAGCTGAACAGAATGAGCACAGCGAATTGGAAGCCCACTAGGGCGTACTGCACGGACTTGGTGGTGTCCAACCCGCGGTAGGAAATCAGTGCGGCGATCACCACGAACACAAAACAGGTGGCGACGTTAATCGGCACATTGCGCGTAAGCTCCGCGATTTCTGGCTTGTGCATAATCTGGGACAGCATCAGGTAGAAGAAGTCCACCGCGATACCTGCCAAGTTCGACAGCACCAGAATGGTCGCCGCCAGCAAGCCCCAACCACCGAGCCAACCGAGCACCGGGCCGAACGCGCGCGTAGCCCATGTAAAGGTTGTGCCGGAGTCCGGCATCGACGCGTTGAGCTCCTTGTACCCGATAGCCACAAGAAGCATCGGCACGAAACCCACCAGCAGGATCGCCGGCAGGTGGTCGCCTACCGCACTCGCGGTCGGGCCGAGCGCACCAGACAGGGTGTAAGCCGGGGCGATACAGCTGATGCCGATAATCGCCGCGGAGAACATCCCCACTTTGCCTTCAGAGAGGCCTTTGCTTGCAATTTCTACATCACTCACTTCAGCCACCTCTTTCGTGCATCGTATCCACGCGGAACCACCACAAGCGGCACCGTCAGGAAGCGCAAGATACGCATCGCGACGCTGCCCGCAAACACACTGGACTTCTGCTCAATGCGGGAGGAACCAACGAACAAAATATCTCCGTCGTCCCAACCGACATTCTCAATTGCATGGTTGACGTCGCTCGACTTGCCGATTGCAATGTCGACTTCTACTTGTTGACGTCGCGCTTCTGCGGCATCCATGTCGCTTGCGGCAGCAGCCTCCGCGACGTCATTAAGCCCGGCGCGAGCCTCATCCAGCACGCTCTGGGTGCGGGCCAGGACATCCCCGTTGTCCTCTTCGCCAACCAGTGCCACTAGGCGCAGGGGAAGGTCGGCGGCACCTGCCAGCAGCAGACCTTCGCTGACCAGAGAACCAGAACCGGGGCGGGTACCCACGGCACAGTTGATCCGCGCCACCGGGTGCGGGGTGTAACCGCGAGGGGCCAAAGCAACCGGCACTGGGCAACCGAACAACAGGTCGTGCGCAACCGTGCCCAGCTTGTGCCGCTTGAGCGGCGAAGACGACGCACCGCCAACCACGATGATCCGGGCGCCTAGTTCTTCACGAGCACGCAGCAAACCGTCAGCAGTGCTGGTGCCGGAAAAAACATGACCACGCGCGTTAATACCTTCCGGTACTCGCGCGAGAGCGCCTTCCAACCACTTGAACGCCTGGGTGACCAGGATGTCCGCGACCCCACCGATGGGTGGGTATTCAGCACTGAAAACATCGTGCCGGCGCAGCACCAACACAATCTCCAGGTCGTAGCCGAAAGTCTTGGCCATCTCGATACCAAGGTTGAGGGAATCAAGCCCCTGAGGGGTTGCCTCGTAGCCGACGATGCACCTCATGGCCTATCCTCCCAGACGCTCAATGAGCTCGCCGGAGACCTTGTGGCCCATACGCACCGCACCATCCACGTGCTGGTAACCCTCGCCCGCGATGTCGGAGCATGCGAAGTGGATCGGGCCGACCGGGACAGTGTTGAACTTGCCCCAGCGAGCCAAACCACCCAGATCGTAGGAGCACGCGTAGGCGCCGCGAGTCCACTCTTCTGCACCCCAGTCGGACAGGTAGAAGGACTCGGGGTTGAGGGTCTCCTCGCCCAGCATCTTGGCCATAGCATCAAGGATGGTGCGCTTCCGCTCCTCCTCCGGCAGGGCGAACATTTCTTCTGCCTTCTCGTCGACGACGAAGCCGACGAGGGTGCCGCGCTCGTCACCATGGTTGGTGTTGTCGTAAATCTCCTGAACCAAGTGGTTGGAGGAGAAGCAGGTGCCGGACAGGCCCTTGTCACGCCAGAAGGGGGTTGCGTAGGTTGCGTGAACCTTGATCACCAGGCCCATGGACTGGTGCTGGTGCATGATGTGCTGGGTGCGGGGCAGTTCCGGCACGTAAGAAATGCGGTTGTAGAGGTTCGGCGGAACCGCAAGGATGCAGTACTGCGCGCGCACCACGACGTCATTATCCGCATGCAAAGTCACGCCTTCGTCGGTGTACTCGAGGGTGCGGACCGGGGAGGACAAGATGATGTTGTCCTCGCCGATTTCCTCAGCCATCTTCAGCGATACCGACTGCATGCCGCCGACGACGCGGGCGTCCAGGATGAAGTCCTCGTCCACCAGGTTGGTAAAGCTGCCAGCAGAGGCAGCCATGTGGAAGGCCTGCAGCGCGGAGAATGCGTGATCGGGCTTGGTGAGCATGCCGCCAGCGATGAACAGGCCGATGTTCTTGCGGGCCTCTTCGTCGTCACTCTGCTCCTTCAGCCACTGCTTAAAGCTGATGGAATCCCATTCCTTAGCGCGGGGGTGCTCCCAGGGTGCGGCCGGGTCGAGCTCCGCGACAATGCCGTCCATGACCTCGATGAGTCGCTCCATCTCGGCCTGCGTCTCGGGCGCGCAGGGGAAGATCTCTCCGGTGTAGCGCTTCACCTCTCCGTCCATACCGAGGTAGATGGAGTCGCCCTCACGGTAGCGCTGGAAGGTCTCAAGGCCTAGTTCCTTGATAAGGGCGATCAGCTCGGTCTGATCCGGGGAGACCCACTGGCCACCGATCTCGTACCAAGCACCATCCATGACGTCGGAGCGGGTACGGCCACCGACGCGGTCTCGGGCCTCAACGACCACGAAAGACTTACCAGCGGCCTTCAACTTGCGGGCGGCGGACAAGCCACACGGGCCGGCACCAATAATGGCGACATCTACAGTGCGTTCAACAGACATGTTTTTCTCCTTCAAACTGTTTGGTGGGGGTGTGGCTTAGTGGGCGCTCATGACGTGCTTGATGCGGGTGTACTCTTCGAACCCGAACATCGACAGGTCCTTGCCGTAGCCGGAGTCCTTGAAGCCACCGTGCGGCATCTCGCCAACCAGCGGGATGTGGCAGTTGATCCAGACGCAGCCGAACTCGAGCTCGCGGCTGAAGCGCTCCGCGATCTTGTGGTTGTTGGTCCACACGCTGGAGGCCAAGCCGTAAGAAACATCGTTGGAGTACTCGAGGGCCTGGTCAGCATCAGCGAAAGGCTGCACCGTCAAAATGGGGCCGAAGGACTCTTCCTGGATCGGACGGTCGGACTGCTTCAGACCAGTGATGATGGTCGGGGCAAGGAAGAAGCCCTTGTCGCCAACGCGCTTGCCACCGGTGGCGATCGTCGCGTAATCAGGAAGGTTCTCGAGGATTTCGATGACCTTCGCGAAGTGACGGGCGTTGTTCAACGCACCGTAGAAGGCATCCTCATCATCCGGTGCACCCGGGCGAAGCTTCTCGGCTTCTGCCACGAGCAGCTTGGTGAACTCCTCCTGCACAGAATCCTGCACGAGCACGCGAGTAGCTGCGGTGCAGTCCTGGCCACCATTGAAGAAGCCCGCCGCAGCAATACCCTCGGCAGCAGCCTGCAGGTCAGCGTCTTCAAACACAACCACGGGTGCCTTACCGCCCAGCTCCAGGTGGGAGCGCTTCAAGTTTTCACCAGCGGACTTGCCGACCGCGCGGCCAGCCGGAACGGAACCGGTGATCGCAACCATCGCGACGTCAGGATGCGCAACCAACGTCGCACCAGTGGACGCATCGCCCAGGACAACATTGACGACGCCCTTGGGGAAGATCTCGCCGATAAGCTCGACGAACTTCAGGGTGGAGCTGGGGGTGGTGTCGGAAGGCTTGATCACGACCGTGTTGCCAGCGGCCAGTGCGGGGCCGAGCTTCCAGATGGCCATCATCAGCGGGTAGTTCCACGGGGTGACCTGGCCGATCACGCCGATGGGCTCGCGGCGGATGGAGGAGGTGTGGCCCTCCATGTACTCGCCCTGGGACAGTCCGTTGAGGACACGTGCCGCGCCAGCGAAGAAACGCAGCTGGTCAGCGCCAACACCGCATTCTTCGGATTCGACCATGGCGATCAGCTGGCCGGTCTCGCGGGACTGGATCTCTGCGATCTCGCGGCCGTGCCCTTCGAGTGCGTCAGCAAGCTTCAGCAAGCAGGCTTGGCGCTCAGAGGGGGTGGTGCGGCGCCATGTCTTGAATGCTTCCTTGGCTGCGGCGACCGCCGCGTTGACATCTGCCTCGTTGGAAATCGGGGAGATCGCGATGACCTCTTCGGTGACAGGGCTTTGGAGCTCGAGGGTTCCTTCGCCCTGGGCAGCAACGTATTCGTTGTTGATGTAGTTCTTCAGCGTTTGTGTGCCAGACGCCATAAGGGCCTCCTTGTTGTGAGAATCACGTAAGTTCAGGCTTCATTATTGACGTCGCGAACAAAGGCGCCACACCGCCACACCGGCGATCTGCACACAATGCTTTTCACCCACATGTACAAAAGCCCCCAGATGGGTGCATCCCTCTTAGACTGGTGGCATGACCACACTCCAAGGAAAAACAGCACTTGTAACCGGCGGAACGCTAGGAATTGGCGCGGGCATCGCCCGGGCCCTCGCCGCCCACGGCGCCAACGTCATCGTTACCGGGCTCACCCAAGAAGAATGTGACGCAGCCGAATTTCCCGCCCACGTTCTAGACGTCCGCGACCGCGACGCCTGCCAGAAACTCATTGCCTCCCTCGACACGCTCGACATTCTGGCGAGCAACGCAGGCATCTACCCCCAAGCCACAATCGCCGACATGACAGACGAAGACATCGACCTCATCTTCGACGTCAATGTCAAAGGCACCATCCACATGGTCCAAGCAGCCGCACCCTTGCTGGAAGCCTCCGGCTCCGGCCGCGTCATCGTGACCTCTTCCATCACCGGCAATTACACCGGCTACCCGCAATGGTCACACTATGGAGCCACCAAAGCAGCACAGATGGGCTTTGTTCGCAGCGCAGCCATCGAACTGGCATCCAAGGGGATCACCGTCAACGCCGTACTGCCGGGCAACGTGCTCACACCAGGGCTTGAAGCCATGGGCAAAGACTATCTAGACGCAATGACGTCGTCCGTACCCCTCGGATTCCTGGGCACCCCTGAGGACATCGGTGAGGCGGTCGCATTCCTCGCCAGCGACGGCGCTCGCTACATCACCGGCCAGGGAATCGTCATCGACGGCGGTCAGATCCTGCCCGAATCCCAGGACTTCTGAGCCGTCAGCGCCGCCACCTGCCACCGCTCGACACTCATCAGCCTGGAAAAATATTTACATGAAAAATAATTGAGAGGTAAAACACATTGAGACTTACCTTTGCCGCACCTACTGTTTGATTTATGAGAAAAATCTCTAAGGGAAACCAAAGATTCACGAGATCTATCCCGCGCAAACTTCTATCCTTCTCAATAGCACTTGGCCTGCTCACCCCCCTTCCCCAGATAACGAACGCATCAGCCGATGAATGGCACGGTCAACTCGTTATGGGAAGAATTCTCGAGACCTACAAGCGTCTCGGCGGCCACCACACCTTCGGCAATGCAACCACACCCGAGCGAGATGCAGCCCGCGGCGGCAAGTTCCAAGTCTTCGAAAAGAATTCCTCAATATACTGGCACCCCCAAGTCTCCGCTGGTGTAGCCCATCAGGTTGGCGGAAGAATCCGAGACAAATGGCGTGATTATGGCTGGGAACGCGGGCACCTTGGGTATCCAACAACCGATGAAAATCCAACGCTCAACCGCTACGGTCGTTACAACCACTTCGAGAACGGATCAATTTACTGGTCCCCGGCGACAGATGCGCATCTCATTCAGGGAAAAATTCGCGACAGGTGGGCGATCGACGGATGGGAACGTAGCGAGTTGGGATACCCAGTGACTGACGAAGGCACGACACCCGACAAGATTGGCCGATACAACCACTTTCAGAACGGATCAATTTACTGGTCCCCAAGCACCGGATCGCAGAAAATCAAAGGCAACATCCGGGAATACTGGAAGGCGATAGGTTGGGAAAAAAGCAGTTTTGGATACCCGATCAGCGAGGAATCCTTTGTATCAGGCGATGCCGTGCAGCAAAATTTCCAGAACGGGTCAATCCAATGGGTCTGGAAAAACAATCGGAGTCTTCCAAAATCTCCGGGTGACTCTTGGGGAAATTACGAGCAATTCCACCGAGTTTTTGAGCAACAAGGTGGAATGTGGACTCCTCAAGCAGCCAACCGAGAGATCACCCATAATTTCAACAAGTATTTCACCTTTTCTGGTTGCCCAGATGTGCTTGCAGTGGGCGCCCGCTGCAACCTACAAACACAGGTAGGGCTCGATGCCCCGATTAGAGTTTCTGAAATATCTGATGATGGTTTCAGCTTCATCTCTTTGCCAGGGCACCCCGAAGGCGCCGGCCGGACCATCACTTTCACCTTCGAAGACCATAAAGATGATGGCAATAGAGATCTATGGTTGCACGTTCGCGCCTGGGGGCCAGTCGGTGGCGCAAGCTACCTTGGCCCATTTAATGAGTACACTATCGCGGCAAGCGCCTGGAAGACCTTCAGCAGCAACATCAACCGAAAAATCTCTAGTTCAAGCACCATTTATCTTACCGAGGATAACTTCTCAATTAAGAAAGACAGAACCTCAGGAAAAATCAGAAGCAGGCGTGAGACCGACCAAGAGCAGTTAGGAAAACAGAAGCCGGTAGAGCTCAAGAAAATGTCCGCAGAGGAACTCGAAGCAGCATACGCCTACGAGCGCAACCTAGAGACAGCTGGCGGCAGCCCCAAAACCAGCAACACCCCCAACATCGAAAACCCCACCACAGGAGAAGTGTCGACGCCCCCGTCTGGAGACAGTACACTTACAAGCGACGCAATTCTCACCAGCGAACCAGACGAAGTTGAACCTGCAACACAGACAACTGCCCCCGGCACGGCCCAAGATAACGTTATTCTCGAGCCTAGGAATCGCCGCGAAGATTTAGGAACCTTACAATGAATCTCTTAGGACTACCCGTACCAGGCTTACTAATTGGGATAGCCATTGTTTTAGTACTCACCGTTGTTCGCCGTTTATTCTCAACCAAAAACACTCTGCTCGGCACCGGTTTATTCGTGACACTATTTCTGATAGTAGTTCATGCATCCTTAGGCTTCTCAGGACTCCCAATCGAGTGGGGTCTTTCAACCAATATAGCTGCTCTACTACTGCCGGTATTCTTTTTTTACATTGCATCGCTCATACGAATTCGGAACGAACGCAGGGCATCTCGTTACCAAAATCCGGACGCAACCTGCACGAATCCCAGGACTTCTGACACTTAAAGCCCTTAGCGTTCCAACTGCAGCAAGGTATTTCCCCAGCCGACCGGGGTGGATGACTCCACACGCCACCCCGCATCGGCAACCACGCGCCCTAGGCCACGCTGCGTCGGAACACTACCGCCCGATTCAATTAACCTCAGCAGGTCTTCTTCAACAGCGTGCTCATCAGCACCCGACTCCGACAACAACTCCGTGACGATCGCGCAGCGATCCACACGAAGCTCCCGCAAACGCTGCACCAACTGCTCATCCGAGCTGGCAATGCAAGGATCAATCAACAGCACCACACCCGCGTCTTCGCCTGCAGCGCCCTCCCCCACTGAGACCTGCGCCCGGCGCACCGGATGCACATCCTCCACCCCGGCCCCTTCGGGCATAACCACCTGTGGAGCACCTTTACGCACAAGCTCATCCGCGTAGATCGAACAACCGGGGCCATCCACGGCAATCACACAGTCATACAACCGCACCAAGGCAGCCGCGACCGCCGGGGCAGTCCAACCAGCCGCCGGATCCTCCAACCGCGCCGCACGCCCAAGCGAATTACCCTCCATTGCCTGGTCGATATGCGCCCACGCCAACGCACGCGGCGTCAACAATCGGGCACCCAAGCCCTCTGGATCCGCAAGATCCACGCCCAAGCGTGACAAGCGAAACAGCCCGACCTCCGGCTGCTCCACCAAACCAATGGCCTCCAAATAGCGCAGAAGGCGCACCGTAACCGCCGGATCCAAACACCCCGCGTGCGCTGGGGAAACGGGAGCATCAGCCTCAAACAAGTCACTCAACACCCCAGCAGCATGCGCGGTGCGCACAGCGTACGCTGGGCCGACCTCCAGCATGTCGTGCAACTGCTCGAACGCCGCCAAACGAGTATTAATGGGTACGCCATCGTCGCCGAGGACAACATCCTGCTGGCGCCAATAACCCGTAAACTCCACATTTTCACGCGGCACATCGAGGCGCTTAGCCAACGCGCGCACGGCCTTCAGCTGGCCGGCCTCCCCCGCCGCCCACACATAGCCCTCACCAGCGGGCGCACAATCAAATAAACGCTGCACAACCTGGCTAAAACGCCCACCCTCTGCCGCCACCACCCAATGCACATCAGCATCAGCACGGGTCTCAATATCCAGCACATCCGCACGGTCGGCAACCTCAATGACCGCAGTGACCTTCTGACCTGCAGGCAACTCCTCCAAGCAACGGGCAATCGCCGGCAAGGCAGTGTGATCCCCACACAACAACAACCAATCCGCGTGCACCGGAAGCTCACCGCACATCTTCGGCCCGGCGATATACACCCGGTCCCCCACCGTCACACGCTGACAAAAATCCTCCGCCAACCCCGCGCCATGCCGCGCGAAATCAATGACAACCTCGCCCGACGCGGCGTCATACTTACGCACAGTGTAGGCACGGAAGAGGTTCTTGATCTCCTCCGTCCACTCCAGATTCCCATTACCCAACGGCCGCGGGAAAGGCCGCTCGCCAGTAGTGGGATGCGGGAAGATGATGCGCACGTCATCGTCGAAACCCGTGCTGACGAACTCCGGACTGTCCGCACCCCGGCGCGTGCCCGCCCCCAGTTCCTCACCACCGAGGGTGATGCGACGCAGATTCGGGGTGACGTCCTCCACCCGCATCACCTCCACGTCGCGGAGGGTAACTGGGTAAATCTCGCGGGAGCGGCTGTTACGAGGCATGTAGTGAAGTCCTGTAGATCGGTGCGGGCGAAGGTCGTTCGTGCGGGTACGCGCAGTTGATAAAAGCAACACCAGTATAGATGGAGCATAAACAAACTAAAGTTTGATCTAGTTTTGCAGGGAGCACGCACGCATTGACGACGATCCCGCCAGGATTTTACCGTGGCAACGATAGGCTGCGGGCGCGTCAATCCCCTACGCCCAGTGCACGGGCCTCGCGCAGGCCTTGGAGCTGCACAGAATACAAAAATCAGCAGATTTGCCCCACCCAGCCCCATAAGCCCAGGTCGCTTGAGTGAAATCTGCAAATCTGCCGATTTTTTGTACTCTCCGACGGGGCGCCCACGAAAGTGGAGAGCGCGGGGACATCTTCCGCGACTACGAAAAGTCCACCGGCAACACCCACATCTCCTTCTAGCACGCGTCAAAGGCAGAAGAGCTCTCGCAAGTTGCGGGAGCTCTTCTGCTATCTGGCAGCTGCCACATGCACAAGGACCTTCAGCGCCCGGCGGATGTCGGCTTCCGTGTAGATTCGGTAGTCGCTATACGTGCGCCACTGCGGGCTGAGCAGGCCGATGCTGTCCCAATACCGCAGCGTCCGCGTGGTGACGTCAAGTTTGGCGGCTGCTTCACTGATGGAATATTCGCTCACGGTTTCCACTTTCTGCGTTGACGTAGCGTCAAGGTCAAGTCCGGTTTTCACGATTACGTGATGACGCCGCGTACATGTCCGCCCCATGTGCCGATGACGTGTCGAAGAAATCGCGAAAAGTGTACATGTCGTTTAAATATGTCGATGCGGTGTACACGTGAAAGGATCCGCCATGGCATTCGACCCAAACCGCCTCTAAAAGAAGGCAACTGCATATACGGGAGGCGAACAACGCCGACTTTGCGTGCACCGAATTCGCCAAATTATGCGTCCCTGTGCTCATTGGCCCAGGTCGGGCGTCTCGTGAACAATAATTTGCCCATTTCGGTGCACAGATACCGCACATACAGTGCGGGTATGAAAAAACCGGCCTCCACTACAGGGTGGGACCGGCTATTTTCGGTTTGCCGCTTTAGGGTTTAGCGTGCCTTCTCGACGATTTCGACGAGACGGAAGTGCTTATCCTTGGACAGCGGGCGGGTCTCTTCGACGCGGACGAGGTCGCCGACGCCGGCGGTCTCGTTCTCGTCGTGGACCTTCACCTTGGAGTTGGTGCGGATGGTCTTGCCGTACAGGCCGTGGCGCTTACGGTCTTCCAGTTCAACGACGCAGGTCTTCTGCATCTTGGTGGAAACGACGTAGCCCGTGCGGACCTTACGTGCGCCCTTTTCCTTCTTGTTCACGTTTGCCTCACTCATGTTTAAGCCTCAGCTCCCGGAACAACGGACAGGCCCAGCTCACGCTCGCGAATAACGGTGTAGATGCGGGCGATGTCGCGCTTGACCGTGCGCAGGCGACGGTTGTTGGTCAACTGACCGGTTGCCATCTGGAAGCGAAGGTTGAACAGTTCTTCCTTGCAGTCCTTCAGGCGGGTGACCAGTTCTTCTTCGGAGAGCTCGCGGAGCTCAAATGCGGGGGTACCGGTAGCCATTAGAACTGGTCCTCCTTCTTAACGATACGGACCTTGCAGGGCAGCTTCTGAGCTGCGCGACGAAGTGCCTCGAGGGCGATTTCTTCGTTCGGGTAGCTCATCTCGAAGAGGATGCGGCCAGGCTTAACGTTGGCGATCCACTTCTCGACGGGGCCCTTACCCGAACCCATACGCACGCCGAGCGGCTTCTGGGTCAGGGGGCGGTCCGGGAAGATGTTGATCCACACCTTGCCACCACGCTTGACGTGGCGGTTGATGGCAATACGTGCAGATTCGATCTGACGGTTGGTGATGTAGGTCGGCTCGAGAGCCTGGATGCCGTAGTCACCGTGGGTGATGCGGTTACCGCCCTTGGACACACCGGTACGGGTGGGACGGTGCTGGCGACGGTACTTAACGCGCTTGGGGATAAGCATTCTTAGCCCTCCTGCTTCTGCTCTGCACGCTGACGACGCTGGCCACCGCGGCGCGGACGCTCGCGACGGTCACCGCGGCCACGACGTGCGTCGGGTGCGTAGAGGTCGCTTTCGCGCTTGCCGCCGACGACGTCACCCTTGTAGATCCACACCTTGACGCCAATGCGGCCGAAGGTGGTGTGTGCTTCGTAGGTGCCGTAGTCAATTTCGGCGCGGAGGGTGTGCAGCGGCACGCGGCCCTCGTGGTAGCGCTCGGTGCGGGACATCTCGGCACCGCCGAGACGACCGGAGCACACGACCTTGATGCCCTTGACCTGCGGCTGGCGCATCGCGGACTGGATGGCCTTACGCATTGCGCGGCGGAATGCCACGCGGTTGGTCAGCTGCTCTGCGATGGACTGTGCCACCAGCTGAGCGTTGGCGTCAATGTTCTTGACTTCGAGGATGTTGAGGGCGACCTGCTTGCCGGTGAGCTTTTCGAGCTCACCGCGGATGCGGTCAGCCTCGGAACCACGACGGCCGATCACGATGCCCGGACGGGCGGTGTGGATGTCGACGCGGACGCGGTCACGGGTGCGCTCGATAACGACGTCGGCGACACCAGCGCGATCCAGGTTCTTGGACAGGAATTCGCGGATCTTGATGTCTTCGGCGAGGTAATCGGCGTAGGACTTATCGGCGTACCAGTGGGACTTCCAATCGGAAGTAATGCCCAGCCGGAGGCCGTGGGGGTGGATTTTCTGGCCCACTACTGAGCACTTCCCTTCTGGCTCTCGACAACCACGGTGATGTGGCTGGTGCGCTTACGGACGTGGAATGCACGACCCTGTGCGCGCGGGCGGAAACGACGCATCGTGGGGCCCTCGTCAGCGTATGCCTCGGAGATGACCAGGGTGCGTGGGTCCAGACCGAAGTTGTTCTCGGCGTTAGCGGCTGCGGATGCAACTACCTTTGCGACCGGCTCGGAAGCAGCCTGGGGGGCGTACTTCAGGATGGCCATTGCCTCGGATACGGACTTGCCGCGAACGAGGTCGATGACGCGGCGTGCCTTCATCGGGGTAACGCGGACGAAGCGCGCGGTGGCGCGTGCGGACGTGATTGCTTCACTCATCGCTTATCGACGTCCCTTCTTGTCGTCCTTGATGTGACCCTTGAAGGTCTTGGTCGGGGCGAACTCGCCCAGCTTGTGACCGACCATGGAATCATCCACGAACACCGGCACATGCTTGCGACCGTCGTGGACGGCGAAGGTGTGGCCGATGAAATCGGGGAGAATGGTGGAGCGGCGGGACCAGGTCTTGATGACCTGCTTGGTGCCCTTTTCGTTTTGTGCATCAACCTTAGCGAGGAGGTGCTCGTCTACGAACGGGCCTTTCTTTAGGCTACGTGGCATTGTCTACCTCCTCTTAGCGCTTCTTGTTTTTGTTGCTGCGACGGCGACGCATGATCAGCTTGTCGCTCGGGCGGTTGGGCTTGCGGGTACGACCCTCGGGCTTGCCCCACGGGGAAACCGGGTGGCGACCACCGGAGGTCTTACCTTCACCACCACCGTGCGGGTGGTCGACCGGGTTCATAACGACACCACGGACGGTCGGGCGGACGCCCTTCCAGCGCATACGGCCGGCCTTGCCCCAGCGGATGTTGATCTGGTCAGCGTTGCCGACCTCACCAACGGTTGCGCGGCAACGGATGTCGACGCGGCGGATTTCGGAGGAGGGCATACGCAGGATTGCGTAACGGCCTTCCTTACCGAGCAGCTGGATGGAGGTACCTGCGGAGCGAGCCATCTTGGCGCCGCCGCCGGGCTTCAGCTCGACGCAGTGCACGGTGGCACCGGCCGGGATGTTGCGCAGCGGGAGGTTGTTGCCGGGCTTGATGTCGGCGTTGGGGCCGGACTCAACGATGGCGCCCTGCTTGAGGCCCTTGGGGGCAATGATGTAGCGCTTTTCGCCATCTGCGTAGTGCAGGAGGGCGATGTTAGCGGTACGGTTCGGGTCGTACTCGATGTGAGCGACCTTAGCGGTGATGCCGTCTTTGTCGTTACGACGGAAGTCGATCAGACGGTAACGGCGCTTGTGGCCGCCACCCTTGTGACGGGTGGTGATGTGGCCGTGTACGTTGCGGCCGCCGGTCTTGTGCAGCGGGCGCAGCAGGCTCTTTTCCGGAGTCGAGCGAGTGATCTCCTCGAATTCGGAAACGGAGCTCTGGCGGCGACCCGGGGTTGTCGGCTTGTACTTACGAATAGCCATAGTTGTCCTTACCTTTCAATCGGCGCCTTAAGCGGCGGAGCCGCCGAAGATGTCGATTGCGTCGCTGCCTTCACGGAGGGTGACGATCGCACGCTTCGTGTTCTTGCGCTTACCGAAACCGGTGCGGGTGCGCTTGCGCTTGCCCTCGCGGTTGATGGTGTTGACGGATTCGACCTTGACACCGAAGATCTGCTCAATAGCGATCTTGATCTGGGTCTTGTTTGCCTCAGGTGCAACAAAGAAGGTGTACTGCTGCTGCTCCATGAGACCGTATGCCTTCTCGGACACTACCGGTGCGAGAATGATGTCGCGGGGATCTGCGATGGTGGCCATTACTTTTCCTCTCCAGCGCCGACAACGCGGTTAACGAAGCTGTTGAGTGCCTCCACGGAGAACACAACGTCGTCAGAGTTGAGGACGTCGTAGGTGTTCAGCTGATCCTGGTGCAGGATGTGAACGCCGGGGAGGTTGTTGGCGGATTTGATGGAGACTACGTCTTCACGGCCGACAACAAACAGTACGTTCTTGCGCTCGGTCAGGCGCTCGATGAATGCGCGGGCTGCCTTGGTGGACGGGGTCTGGCCGGTGACGAGTTCTTCGACGACGTGAATACGGTCGTGGCGAACGCGGTCGGTCAGTGCACCGAACAGTGCGGCTGCCTTCATCTTCTTCGGGGTGCGCTGGGTGTAGTCACGCGGCTGAGGGCCGTGGGAGATGCCACCACCGGTGAAGTGCGGTGCGCGGATCGAACCCTGGCGGGCGCGACCGGTACCCTTCTGGCGGAACGGCTTCTTGCCACCACCGGAGACCATGGAACGGGTCTTGGTGGCGTGGGTGCCCTGGCGCTTTGCGGCGAGCTGGGCATTGACGACCTGGTGCATCAGTGCAACAGATGCTTCGCGGTCGAAGATCTCTGCAGGCAGATCGACCTGGCCGTTGGTTTTACCGTCAGCGGTGTGGACGTCCAACTTCAGATTGCTCATGCGTGTGCACCGCCCTTCACTGCGGTCTTGACGGTTACGACGCCGCCGCGTACACCGGGGATTGCACCCTTGATGAGCAGCAGGTTAGCGTCGGCGTCAACCTTCTGAACCTTGAGGTTCTGGGTGGTGACGCGCTCATTACCCATGCGGCCTGCCATGCGGGTGCCCTTGAAGACACGACCCGGGGTAGCGCAGGCGCCGATGCCACCGACGCGGCGGTGTGCGGCCTGGTTACCGTGGGATGCGCCCTGGCCTGCGAAGCCGTGGCGTTTCATGGCGCCAGCGTAGCCCTTACCCTTGGAGGTACCGGTGACGTCGACGAAGGTTACGCCTTCGAAGATGTCGACGGTGATGTCCTGTCCAACCTCGTAGCCGGAGACGTCGTCCATGCGAATCTCGGTAACGTGGCGGCGGGGGGTAACGCCAGCCTTGTTGAAGTGGCCTGCCTGAGGCTTCTTGACCTTACGGGGGTCAATTTCGCCGTAGGCGATTTGGATGGCGTTGTAGCCATCGTTGTCAATGGTTCGAATCTGGGTGACTACGCACGGACCAGCTCCGACGACGGTGACGGGGATAACCCGGTTGTCCTCGTCGAAGATCTGGGTCATGCCGAGCTTGGTGCCCAGAATTCCCTTGATCTCAGTTTCACTCATTATTTATTCTCCGATGCCAATACTTACGTCGATCACTGAATATTCACGTCGACGCTGGCCGGAAGGTCGATGCGCATAAGAGCGTCGACAGTCTTGGGCGTCGGGTCGAGGATATCGATCAGGCGCTTGTGAGTGCGCATCTCGAAGTGCTCGCGAGAGTCCTTGTACTTGTGCGGAGAACGAATAACGGCGTAAACGTTCTTCTCGGTCGGCAGCGGCACCGGGCCAACGACGCGTGCACCCGTGCGGGTGACGGTTTCGACGATCTTACGCGCAGAGGCGTCGATCGCTTCGTGGTCGTAGGCCTTGAGCCTAATGCGGATTTTTTGTCCCGCCACGCTTGTCCTCTTCCTTTGGTCCCACATCTACATTCGCGCACGAAGGAGCGGTGGGAATTGCTTTTAGTATCTCTATAACGTTGTCCGGATGGACCGGGCGCAACGCCAGTTTTGTGTTTCATGAACCAGGTCTATGCAGATGGTAATAAACGTCTGCTAGCCGGTTACGTCCCCCTAAAAAGTGCGTGGGGTTGTTGCCTACTGCCGCTGTTTATTTGCCATGCCACATGTCCGGGCCCTTACGGGCTCCACCTGCGCCGTAATGGTGCGTTGTGGTTCATGTTTGCTAAGCCACGGGCGTAATAAACGCACACCTATGTCAAAGCAACCCTTGTATTTAAGCACGTCGCCCACCCTAGGCGCAACCCTTAAGCGCAGTTGTGCGAAAAAACACATTTTCCGCATTTGTGCTCGTAGGAGCCACAAAAATACAGCTGTAGGCGGACACCCGGGGTGGGTGCCCGCCTACACGCTAAAGCCGCAGAAGGGCTTAGTTCAAGTAGAAAATGCGATCAGCATTTTCTGCCAGGTACTTTGCGTTCCATTCTGCGCCACCATCAAGGTTGGCGGCGAGGAACACGGGTGCGGATAAGCCCTTTTCGAGCAGCTTCTCGATGATGCCCGCAGGCAGGGAATGCAGGATCGCAATGGAGGTCACACCGGATGCGGGAGTGAACTTCTGCGGAACACCATCAAGGCTTAGAACTACGTCACCGGCGTCCACACGGTTATCGATGCCGATGTCAGCGTGGTCCTTCAGCTTGGTCCCGTCCGGAACGCGAGAGGTCACGGCGTCTGTGTACTTGTGGGAAGTCAGGCCCACCACGAAGACACCGTTCTCGCGGGCTGCACGAGCCAACTCAACCGGAACCGCATTGTGGCCGGAGACGGAGACGTCAATCAGAACGTCACCTTCCTTGAGGGGCGAGTTGTTGAACAGCACCTCGCCGCAGCCAGGCATCTGCTCCATCTGAGAGCCGAGGGTGCTGGGGCGAGTGATGAGTGCTTCGATACCGGGACCGTAGAGGGGGTTGATGAGCATCAGGCCACCGGCACGGTAGACGATGTCCTGAACCGGCAATGACGAGTGGGAAGCTCCGAAAGCGAAGATTCGTCCGCCAGCGCCCTCCAGCAACGCGGCTACGAAGTTTTGGTGGCGCCTATGCTCAACGCACTCTAACGCCACTTTGCACTGTTTTCTTGCACTTTTCGTGTAGTCATGATTTTTGTTATGTCAGTTTCACAGCTTTTTAGCAATGCTCTGCTTGTTGACGGTTCAGGCGCGCCCGCCGTAACGGATGCTGCGTTGCGTGTTGAACGCGGCGTCATCACTCATGTCGGAACGGTTAATGACGTCGCGTCATGACCGGATTCGGATGAAACAATCGACGTCGCAGGTGCTCCGCTGGTGCCTGGCTATATCGATATTCACCATCATGGCGGTGGTCGGGTCGCTTATGACGATGGCCCTGAGGCAGCTGCGGCTACCTCGCATCTGGCCCGGGCTATCGGTGTGGATGATAACTTCGGCACGCTGGCAGCAGGCTACCCCGGCGATGTGATCGTTCTCGACCCTGAAACGCTGCTTCCGAAGGGTATCTTCTTCGTTTAGCCCGATAAGTGAGTGTCTTTTCTTTGGACTCTCACTACATCACATTCAAAATCGGCCCGGTACCGCATGGTATCGGGCCGTTGTGTTCTCGGTACATACTGCCCGCATGTCCCGCTGCGAACGGGGCAGGAATGGGAAAACCCCAACCGCCTGATGAAAGGCGATTGGGGTTTTAAACCAACAAGTAGGTTATTACTTGATGATCTTGGTGACGCGGCCAGCGCCGACGGTGCGGCCACCTTCGCGGATAGCGAAGCGGAGGCCCTCGTCCATAGCGACCGGCTGGATCAGGGTGACGGACATGTCGACGTTGTCGCCAGGCATGACCATCTCGGTGCCCTCAGGAAGCTTCACAACACCGGTAACGTCGGTGGTGCGGAAGTAGAACTGAGGACGGTAGTTGTCGAAGAACGGGGTGTGGCGGCCGCCCTCATCCTTGGAAAGGATGTAGACGGAGCCCTCGAACTCGGTGTGAGGGGTGTAAGCGCCGGGAGCAGCAACGATCTGGCCGCGCTCGACGTCCTCACGCTTGATACCACGGAGCAGCAGACCACAGTTGTCGCCAGCCTCGGTGTAGTCGAGGAGCTTGCGGAACATCTCGATACCGGTAACGGTGGTCTTGGTGGACTTCTCGCGGATACCGAGAATCTCGACCTCGTCGTTGACGTTCAACTTGCCGCGCTCAACACGACCGGTAACGACGGTGCCGCGACCGGTAATGGTGAAGATGTCCTCGATGGGCATGAGGAAGGGCTTGTCGGTCTCGCGCTCCGGATCCGGAATCTTCTCGTCGCAAGCCTTCATGAGCTCAACGATCTTAGCGGTCCACTCGGGGTCACCCTCGAGAGCCTTCAGTGCGGAAACCTGAATGATGGGAGCGTCCTCGTCGTACTCCTGCTCAGCAAGCATTTCGCGAACTTCCATCTCGACGAGCTCGATCATCTCGTCGTCAACATCCGGGGAGTCACACTTGTTCAGAGCAACGAGGATGTAGGGAACGCCAACCTGGCGAGCAAGAAGAACGTGCTCACGGGTCTGAGGCATCGGGCCGTCGGTAGCGGCAACCACGAGGATTGCGCCGTCCATCTGAGCAGCACCGGTGATCATGTTCTTGATGTAGTCAGCGTGGCCGGGGGCGTCCACGTGAGCGTAGTGGCGCTTCTCGGTCTGGTACTCGACGTGGGAGATGTTAATCGTGATACCACGCTCCTTTTCTTCCGGCGCCTTGTCAATAGCGTCGAAAGCGAAAGCCTGGTTCAGCTCCGGGTACTCGTCAGCCAGAACCTTGGTGATGGCTGCGGTCAGGGTGGTCTTACCGTGGTCGACGTGACCAATGGTACCGATGTTGACGTGCGGCTTTGTACGCTCGAACTTCGCCTTTGCCACTGTATGTCCTCCTGGACTTCATGGTGGCTACGACTCTCGCAGCCACATTGGTGGTTGTTTACTACTTGGCACCAGCCCACCAGGGCTAACGCTTTAAAAGTAGCGATTTGATTTGTGCCAGTTACGTTATCCTAGGTGTTCATTGTGCAAAACTCAAACCTGGGCGCTCAATTGCTGCTTGGCAGGTCTGAGCTACGTGCACTAACACTACGCTTCGGCACTCTATCAGGTACCAAACCACCACACCACCTGCCGATTAACCCCCTGGGTTTAATTCACATTCTTTGTTGCGTGGCGATTAGATCACCCGTATTATTTTCTTCGTGCAGTCGTGCACCGGGGTCAGTGAAAGTCTGAACCGGCGGTTACAGTCCGCGACCCTCCCCACCCGGGGAGGTTGAGCTGGTGGAATTCCAGCACCGACGGTTAAAGTCCGGATGGTAGGAGCACGATCGAGTACGCGGCATCTAGCCAACCCTTACGCATGCCGACCGAAGCGCGCGCGGGCCGGCGGCTGTAACGCTGCGCCCGTGTGGGGTTGTAGTTTTCGTGTACCCACATCCCGGTGCCAAAGAAAGTGTTGGAGTGAATGCTAAGCACCGGCATCAACCAGGTTTCCCGCAGGAATGATCCCGCTCGCGCCTTCGCGGTGGTCGGCGGCGTCACTGTCTTGCTCGTCGCCTGGTTTCTCACAGCCGCAGCTTTGCATAATCCAGCGTTACTGCCCTCCCCCGTATCAGTAGCCGCGCGGCTTGTTCGAGATAGTCATAATCCTCTGTTTTGGCACGCGTTTGGCAGCACTGTTACTGAAGCATCCTTGGGGTGTTTGCTGGGGGTTGTTGCGGCTCTTCCTTTGGCATATGTGATCTACAAATCATGGGTTCTCGACGCAGCATTCGGCCCTATTATTGCCGTTTCGCAAGCGATTCCCTCCGTGGCTGTTGCACCGTTGCTTGTCATTTGGATTGGCTATGGCACCTTCGCCATCGCCGTTCTGTGTTCCCTCATTGTCTTTTTCCCCATTTTGGTCACTGCGGTGCTGGGCTTGAAGTCTTTGCCCCGCGACGTCATCGAGGCTGCCCGGCTTGATGGCGCCCACGGCGTGAGTTTGCTGCGGCATATCGAGGCCCCTTTGGCGCTGCCTGCTTTGCTGGCTGGTTTGCGCACAGGGGTGACGTTGTCTGTTATCGGCGCTGTGGTGGGTGAGTTTGTGATGGGTGGTTCCGGCCTGGGTTCCCGGCTGTCTTTGCAGTCGGCGGCGGCTGATATGACGGGTTTGTTTGCGACGGTCACGGTGTTGTGCCTCATGGCTGCACTTGCTTTTCAAACAATCGCACTCGTCGAGCGCACTAACCCGATCATGCGTGCGCTCGCCCAAGGAAAGTAGATAATCATGCACTTTTTCAAGAGACGCCGCACTGTTGCGGCAAGCGCACTCGTTGCCCTGGCTGGTTCTGTTGTTGCTTGCAGCAGTAATGACGCCGCGCCTGCCGGATCCCCCGCGACGTCATCAGGTGAGCAGGTGGCTGCCACTATCGGTTTGACGTACATCCCGAATGTCCAGTTCGCGCCGGCTTATGTGGCGGACGCCGATGGGGCTTTGGGTGATGGGGTGTCGCTGAGGCACCACGGGCAAAATGAGGGGCTGTTTACGGCGCTGTTGTCTGGCCGGGAGCAGTTCGTTATCGCAGGTGCGGATGAAGCTGCGACGGCCGCCAGCGATGAGTTGTTGGTGGTCTCCCCCTACTACGAGACGTTTCCGGTGACGGTGTCTGTGAAGGCGGATTCGGATATTCATTCGATGGCTGACCTGAAGGGCAAGAAGGTTGGCATTGCCGGCCATTACGGTGAGGGCTGGTACGGCCTTCTGGTGGGCCTGCACAATGCAGGCCTGACGCCTGAGGATATCGATGTGCAGGAAGTTGGGTACACACAGCAGGCTGCGCTCGCCGGCGACAAGGTAGATGCGGTAGTCGGCTTTATCAATAATGACGCCGTGCAGATGGAGCTGCGCGGTATGAATGTGCACAATCTGGATGTCAATGCTGATGATTCTTTGCGTAGCGCCAGTGTGATCACCACTAAGAAGTTTGCTTCTGAACACCCGGAGACAGTCAAGCAGGTCGTCGCTGGTTTCTATAGTGCGTATGCGAAGTTGAAGGCTGATCCTTCTGTCGGCGTTGAGGCTGCACAGAAATTGATTCCGGAATTGAGTGAACCGGAGCAGTTGAAGGCGGCTGAGGCGACGATGGATGCGACTGCGAAGCTTCTTCCTGGGCCTGATACTTGTGGTGAGTTGACTGAAGAGTCTGCGCGCAAGATGGTTGAGGCTTTGAAGGATGTTGGTATTGAGGGTATTCAGGTTGATGGTAGTGACTTGTACAGCACCCAATACTGCCCTTAAGGGGTTTTATAGTTGGTGTAGCTAAAGGGTTGGCCCCTCCTGATGTCTCAGGAGGGGCCAACCCTTTTGGTTCGCTTAAAAGCGTGTGCTTTTAGGCGGTGGTGCCGTTGCGCTCAGCAATGATATCGGCTGCTACGTTGGTGGGAACCTCAGCGTAGGAGTCGAAGATCATGGAGTAGTTAGCGCGGCCCTGCGTCTTGGAGCGCAGGTCGCCGACGTAACCGAACATCTGGGACAGCGGAACCTTTGCCTTGACCAGCTTGGCGCCGGCACGGTCTTCCATTGCCTGGACCTGGCCACGGCGGGAGTTGACGTCACCGATCACTTCACCCATGTATTCCTCAGGGGTGGTGATTTCGACGGCCATCACGGGCTCAAGCAGGGTGGGCTTTGCCTTTGCGACGGCTTCCTTCAGGGCCATGGAGCCAGCGAGCTTGAAGGCCATTTCGGAGGAGTCAACTTCGTGGTAAGCACCGTCGAGGACGGTTGCCTTGATGTTGACCAGCGGGAAGCCAGCGAGGTAGCCGTACTGCATTGCGTCCTGGATACCGGCGTCGACGGAGGGGATGTATTCCTTGGGGATACGGCCACCGGTGACGGCGTTTTCGAACTTGTAGATGGCGGATTCGCCTTCTTCGAGGGTCTCTGCCTCGGGAGCGTAAGGCTCGAGGGCGATGATGACCTTCGCGAACTGACCGGAACCACCGGTCTGCTTCTTGTGGGTGTATTCGAGCTTCTCGACGGGCTTCTTGATGGTCTCGCGGTATGCAACCTGCGGTGCACCAACGTTTGCCTCAACCTTGAATTCGCGCTTCATGCGGTCAACAAGGACGTCAAGGTGGAGCTCACCCATGCCGCCGATGACGGTCTGACCGGTCTCATCGTCAAGCTTGACAGTGAAGGTGGGGTCCTCTTCGGCGAGCTTCTGGATAGCTACGGAGAGCTTCTCCTGGTCAGCCTTGGTCTTGGGCTCGATGGCAACCTCGATAACCGGATCCGGGAAGTCCATGGACTCCAGGATGATCGGGTTAGCGATGTCACAGAGGGTGTCACCAGTGGTGGTGTCCTTGAGGCCGATGCATGCGTAGATGTTACCTGCGCGTGCTTCGTCAACAGGGTTCTCCTTGTTGGCGTGCATCTGGAACAGCTTGCCGATGCGCTCCTTCTTACCCTTGGTGGAGTTAGCCACCTGGGCGCCCGGCTCAACGATGCCGGAGTAGACGCGCACGAAGGTCAGCTTGCCGAAGAACGGGTGAGCTGCGATCTTGAACGCCAGAGCGGAGAAGGGCTCGTCGACGGAGGGCTTGCGCACCATATCGACAGCTTCGTCGCCGACCTTATGGCCGTGAACCTCGCCGATGTCCAGCGGCGAGGGCAGGTAGTCGATGACTGCGTCGAGCAGGGGCTGGATGCCCTTGTTCTTGTATGCGGAGCCACAGAGCACGGGGTAGATTTCGGAGGCGACGGTCATCTTGCGGACGGCGGTCTTGATTTCCTCTTCGGTGAGCTCTTCGCCACCGAAGTACTTCTCCATAAGCTCTTCGTCGGACTCTGCGACGGTTTCGAGGAGCTTCTCGCGGTATTCTGCAGCCTTGTCGGCGAGATCAGCGGGGATCTCTTCGATGGTGGCTTCAGCACCAACCTCGACCTTGCCGCGCCAGGTGATGGCCTTCATCTGGATGAGGTCAACGACACCGTCGAAGTCATCTTCAGCGCCGATGGGCAGCTGCATGACCAACGGCTTTGCACCGAGGCGGTCGATAATGGTCTGGACGGTGAAGTAGAAGTCCGCGCCCATCTTGTCCATCTTGTTGACGAAGCAGATGCGGGGGACGTCGTACTTGGCAGCCTGGCGCCAGACCTGCTCGGACTGGGGCTCAACGCCTTCTTTACCGTCGAACACTGCGACGGCGCCGTCGAGGACGCGCAGGGAGCGCTCAACCTCAACGGTGAAGTCGACGTGGCCGGGGGTGTCGATGATGTTGATCTGGTTGCCGTTCCAGAAACAGGTCACAGCAGCGGAGGTAATGGTGATACCGCGCTCTTTTTCCTGCTCCATCCAGTCGGTGGTCGAAGCACCGTCGTGGGTTTCGCCAACCTTGCGGTTGATACCGGTGTAGAACAGAATACGCTCTGTTGCAGTGGTCTTACCAGCATCGATGTGTGCCATGATGCCGATGTTGCGGACCTTATTGAGGTCCTTAAGCACTTCTTGTGCCACGTTATTCCCTAACTCTTGTTGCTGAAAGTTTTAACTACCAGCGGTAGTGAGCGAAGGCGCGGTTGGCCTCAGCCATCTTGTGGGTGTCTTCGCGACGCTTGACGGAAGCACCGAGACCGTTTGCTGCATCAAGAATCTCGTTGGCGAGACGCTCGGTCATGGTGTTCTCACGACGCTGGCGGGTAAAGGTCACGAGCCAACGGAGAGCAAGGGTGTTTGCACGGCCGGGGCGAACCTCGACGGGCACCTGGTAGGTAGCGCCACCGACACGACGGGAACGAACCTCAAGGTCGGGCTTGATGTTACCCAGGGCCTTCTCCAGGGTTCCGACCGGATCGGTGCCGGTCTTCTCGCGGCAGATTTCCAGCGCGTTGTACACAATGCGCTCTGCGGTGGACTTCTTGCCGTCCAGGAGAACCTTGTTCACCAGCTGGCTGACAACCTCGGAACCGTAAACCGGATCCTTGACTACGGGACGCTTGGGAGCTGCACCTTTACGCATTGTTTACTTCTCCTTCTTTGCGCCGTAGCGGGAACGAGCCTGCTTGCGATCCTTGACACCTTGGGTATCGAGGGTGCCGCGGATGATCTTGTAGCGAACACCGGGAAGGTCCTTCACACGACCGCCGCGAACGAGCACCATGGAGTGCTCCTGGAGGTTGTGGCCCTCACCGGGGATGTATGCAGAAACCTCGATGCCGGAGGAAAGGCGCACACGGGCGACCTTACGCAGCGCGGAGTTCGGCTTCTTGGGGGTGGTGGTGTACACGCGGGTGCACACGCCACGGCGCTGAGGGGAACCCTTCAGAGCTGCGGTCTTCACCTTGGCAGTCTTATCGTGGCGGCCCTTGCGGACCAGCTGCTGAATAGTAGGCAATGAACCATCTTTCTTGTATGACCGGCCCCCGCAGGCAGCTACCTGGGTACCTTCGAGGCTATGGTGCTGGAGCTACGACGAGTGCCTGGCGCAGCATCATTGAATTAATGACGTCGCGTTGATCACTGTGTCCGACACCTCACTGTTTCCTGAGGTTTCAGGGGTGGGGTGGCGTCTATGACCGGTCTGAAATTTTCAATTGAATAATGTAGACATGGGTAACCCAGTCAGCCGCTTTCGCTGGCCTACCTGGGTAAATATCTACTGCCCGCCTTATATACATATAGGGCTCGTATCAGTGTAGTCGTTGCCACCAGCTGGGACAACCGCTCAACACCCCAGGTAGCGGCTCAGGCAGGTCTATTTCTGTGCACGAACACAGCCCCTGAGGGGCCGAATCAAATCCGCATATTCGATGTCATCAGCGGCTAGGTCTAGAACTGTCTTGTACAAATAATCTCGTCCTAGAAGCACATAGACACCGTTTCGGCGCGGAACCACGAGCGGTAGCGCTGCTGCTGTTCGCTTGTTCCCGTCATTGAACGGATGTTGCTTAATAATCTCGAAGCTAACTTTGGCTGCTTTATCCTGAATCGTCGGGTACAGCTCGTGCCCACCAAACGTTTGGAACGCGCCCCCAAGCGCGCTTAGTAATCCAGGCCTATCAGCTAGGCCTGGCATTCCCCCGTCTCGAGCAAGAGCGCTGTCATGCAGCTGTTCAACTTCTTTAAGACTGATCAGAAATTGTTCATCCGCACTATGCATAACTCACTCCGACGTTCAAGCTATGCGAGCCGCTTGAAAACGTCCTTATAGCGCTCGTACACCTCATCAAAAGCGTCTAAATACGACATTTCACGCTCGGTATCTTGTTTGACTACTTCGAGCGGCGTGCGCGGAGCCTGGTCGAGGTCGCTGTCATGTGCCCTGGCTGCATCGCCCATGAGCCCTGTCCTTTCTACAAGTTCACACAACAGTACCCGCCGCATCTGTGCAGCGCTAGGGCACTACCCTGATCGCGCCTTCCCTGCGCGGGTCTATACCTGCCATCCATCCGCCGTCGTCGGTGCGTTGCAGAATCGCCAGGCCACTGGCCAGTGGATAGTCGGCAACAATGTGCCCGCGCTGCTCGAGTTCGCGGGCCAGCTCCGCCCGGCGCGTCTCCATCTCCTCCACCAATGACGCCGCGTCTGACGCAGGGTGGATCGTGTCTTTCCCGAACCATGTCTGGCCGTTGTTGAACGCACCAAAGTTGCCCATGTTGCAGGCCTGCTGGGGGCTTAAACCCCACTCGAATAGCGCTAGCAGTGCCTTGACCATGTATTGAATGATCACTCCCCCACCTGGCGAGCCGAGGACAGCGACGGGGCGTTTGTCCTCCCCGAGAACCATCATTGGCGCCATCGAGGAGCGCGGGCGACGCCCCGCCGCCGGATAGTTGGGGTGGGCCTCGGCGATGTCGGTGGCCAGCTGCACGTTCTGCGCATCTACAGCGTCCTGCAAGCGTTGGCGCAACTCCGGGGTGAGCGTACGAGTGAAGTCGCTGAGCTGATTGTTAAGGAAGAATCCGCCCACCATATGGAAGTTTCCGAACGCCGCCTCCACGCTGGAGGTCACTGCGACGGCGCGGCCCGCGGCGTCAACAATCTGAAAGTGTGTCGTTCCGTGCTCGTCCTGGTGTGGCGTGGCCTGCGCAGCCCCCGTGCCCAGCGGGTCGCCCGGGAGTGCGAGTCCGGCGGGACGATCCGAAATAAGCTGGCGGCGGCGCGCGATGTAGCCACTGTCGAACAGTTTCTCCTGCTCGGATAACCACAGCCAGCCCCCCATGATGGCGTCACAGTCTGCGTAAGCCAGGCGCTCGGCCTCGGCGATGGAGTGCACCCCGTCCGCGTCAATCGGCAGCGAAGGAACATGCCCACGTAGAGTTTCAAGCGTCGCAAAAATTGTTGACGCACCCGCGGCAGAACGCCCCGGGGATAACATCCGGTAAGTCACACCGTCCCCGCCTCCCGGTTGATATTCGTACGCCAGTGTCTCGCCCGCTGTTGCGCCATAGCTTTGCAGGGAGGCCAAGCTAATGTGCCCGCCGGTCTCAAGGGCGATCTTGCACGCCAGGTGTCCGCTATAGAACGTCTGAACCGCATTCATCGATTCCAGCCCAGCGAGCTCACGCAAGGTCTGAGCATAGTCCGGATTGCGCAGCACATCCCCCTCCGCAACCGGCTTCCCACCTGGAAACAAATAGGCGTACGCGGCGTCATTACTTTTGAGCCCTTCGGCGAAGTGCGCGACCGAGCGGGCGAGGCGATCGCTGACCTTGAAGCCCTCCTCCGCCAAGCGGATTGGATCCTCGAACAGGACGTGCCAGGCCAGCACACCCTCGCGCGCATGGAGAAGTGCCAACGCCGAGACCACCCCGGGTACGCCGGCGGACACCATGCGGCCGCGCGGATCGCCAGTACACAACTCCAGCATGACGGCGGGGTCATTGAGGGCGAGCGGGCCGATCTCGCGACCATCGATCGCATAATTCAACACCGTTGGGCCAGTGGAATTGTGGACGGTGGCGTACAACCCGCCACCCAAGCCGGAGGACTGCGGCTCCACCAGACCAAGCACCAGCTGCGCGCTGATCGCAGCATCGGCCGCAGAGCCACCCAGCTCCAGGATGCGGGCAGCGGCGTCGGTGGCGTACTGATTCGCCGTCATCACCACGCCATGGCCCCGGGGCACCTGGACATCCTGCAAACCTGCCCGGTAGCCGGTGTAAATCTCGGGGCTGGTGTGTAGGTCAAGGTGGGGCTGATTCATGCCCTCTAGGTTACTGGCGAGGGCCTGATTCGACACGCATCAATCTCCGGTCTTTTTGCGTGACCGTTTAAAGGTCGGCACCAGTTCACGGGGCGCGCCGCGAGGATCCCGCAGGGATAGATATTCGTCGTACCAGCCCGAGTTCCTTGGCTTCGCACAGTTCGGCATCAATATGGTTAACAAGGGAACGATAGAGGCCGATCTTGCCTTGATGCCCCAACGCAGGGTCGTACTTCACCCAGACAGAACCCACCTTTGCTCCTTCGAGCTCAGAAATCTCCCTCAGCACCTCCCCCACTACTAATCGCCCGAACTCCGCGCATCCCTCAGCCTGGCGTGCTCGACTAGCTCGCCTCACAGTCCCGCCGCGCCCATGCACAAGCTCGTTCGCATGCAATTCCTACTTAACTGAAATGCCGAATTTTTCCTGCACACGTCGGCGGAATAACAACCAACGTTCCAGCACATCCGACCACCGAGTGGGCGCCATTTCTACCCACCACCTGGCGACAAACCCGGAGGCAACGGCACCGGCGGCAGCACCGGCGGCAATTCTTACAAAGCTCCGCACGACCCGTCCCTGTTGGGAGGCGTGGACGCACTCAGTAGCACTGTTGGCTCAAGCGACCTGATAGAATCCAGCTCCCCCGCAGCGACAGCTGGAAGGACATCGCCGCCTTCACAGAAGGCCTGAGCGGAATGACGACTTTGCTGCCCCGGTAATCCCTTGCCCGGCTATCTCCCCCGTCGGTTGGGGTACAGAAAACCGGCAGATTTGCCTTTTCCACTTGGATTTCTGCAGGTCGCGGATTCTGTGGTGGCAAATCTGCCGGTTTTTTGTACTTTCTCTGCTCCTCGACAGAGACGAAAACGCCCCCACGGTAACCGTGAGGGCGCTTCGCTTATCCGATCATCGACCGGACAATGCTACTGCCTAGCTGAAGTCATCCAGCGGAACGGCAGCGCCAGTGAAGTCACCGAAGGTGTCGTCGCCGTAGATGCTGTCACCGTAGGTCGGGATCGAGTACGCAGCGTTGCGTGCGGCCTCGGTCGGCTTGACCTGGATGTTGCGGTAGCGGGCGATGCCGGTACCAGCCGGGATCAGCTTACCGATGATGACGTTTTCCTTCAGGCCGATCAGCTTGTCGGAGCGCTTGTTGATGGCAGCGTCGGTGAGGACACGGGTAGTCTCCTGGAAGGAGGCCGCCGACAGCCAGGACTCGGTTGCGAGCGAGGCCTTGGTGATACCCATGATCTCGGAGCGCAGCTCTGCGGGCTGGCCGCCGGACTGCACTGCTTCCTTGTTTGCCATCTTCGCTTCGGACAGATCCACGAGGGTGCCGGGGAGGAATTCGGTGGAGCCGGATTCGATGACGGTTCCGCGACGCAGCATCTGTCGGATGATGATTTCGATGTGCTTGTCGTGGATGGCCACACCCTGTGCACGGTAGACGGCCTGCACTTCGTCGATGAGGTGCTGTTCGACGCCGCGACGGCCCAGGATTTCAAGGACGTCGTGCGGGTCGGCGGGGCCACGGAGTAGACGCTCGCCGACGGTGACGTGGTCGCCGTCTTGAAGAGTGCGCTCGATGTGTGCGCCCGGGTTGGACTCCATCGGGACCTTGATCATGGCGAGGCCTTGACGCTTGGACAGCTTCTCGTAGACCACATCGTCGCCGCCGTCGTCCGGGGTGATGGTGAGGGTGTAGAAGTTGCCTTCGTCTTCCAGCTTGATGGTGCCGGCGACGGAAGCGATCGGGGCCTTGTTCTTGGGAACGCGGGCCTCGAACAGTTCCTGGACACGCGGCAGACCACCGGTAATGTCGCCACCGACACCACCTTGGTGGAAGGTACGCATTGTCAGCTGGGTACCGGGCTCACCAATGGACTGTGCAGCGACGATACCGACGGCTTCGCCGATGTCGACCTGTTTGCCGGAGGCCATGGACTTGCCGTAGCACTTGGCGCAGACACCGGTGGGTGTCTGGCAGGTGAGTACGGAGCGCAGCTTGGCTTCCTCGACGCCGCCCTTGACCAGTGCGTCGACATCCAGTTCGCCAAGCTCAGTGCCTGCGGGCAGGACAACCTCACCGTTTGCGCCGATGGCGTCGGCTGCGAGGACGCGGCCGAGGACGGAGGTTTCAACCAGGCTGTGGCGGTGGAAAGTGCCGTCACCGTTGGCAACAGCGACGGGCAGTTTGATGCCCTGGCGGGTTGCGCAGTCTTCTTCGCGGACGATGACGTCCTGTGCGACGTCGACGAGACGACGGGTGAGGTAGCCGGAGTCTGCGGTACGCAGAGCGGTGTCGGCCAGGCCCTTACGGGAACCGTGGGAGTTGTTGAAGTACTCGAGAACGGTGAGGCCTTCACGGAAGGAGGTCTTGATCGGTCGGGTGATGTATTCACCCTTGGAGTTCACGACCATGCCCTTCATGCCGGCCAGGGTCCAGATCTGACGCATGTTACCTGCGGCACCGGACTTCACGATCATGGGGATCGGGTTATCGTCGGGGTACAGGTCTTCGACTGCCTTACCGACGGTGTCGGTTGCGTCCTTCCACAGTTCGACGAGGCGGTCATAGCGCTCGCGCGGGGTGAGTGCACCCTGTTGCCAGTACTTACGCTCGATCTCGCTGGCTTCGGCTTCGTAGCGGTCAAGGATTTCGTCCTTGTTCGGCAAAACGAGCACGTCAGACATGGTGATGGTGACGCCGGAACGGGTTGCCCAGTAGAAGCCGGAGTCCTTCATCTTGTCCATGGTCTGTGCCACGGTGATCATCGGGTAGCGTGCAGCGAGGTCATTAATGACGTCGCCGAGCATGATCTTGTCGGTGCCGCCGCCCTTGCGGACCATGACGCCTTCGAGGTAGGGGTAGTTCCACGGGAGGAGCTCGTTGAACTTCACGCGGCCCAGGGTGGTGTTTGCCAACCAGGTGTCGCCCTTGTTCCAGCCGTCGGGGAACTGCTCTGCTTCGATGTCTGCCGGGGGTCGAAGGTGCGAGATGCGTACCTTGATCGGGGCTTGGAGGCCCAGTACACCGCGGTCGTAAGCCATGATGGCTTCGTTGACGGAGGAGTACACACCGGTAGCGGGAGCGTCTTCAGTGGCGGGGGTGTAGGCGCCTTGGCCACCGAATTCGTCGCGGCCCTTTTCGAGGGTGAGGAAGTACAGGCCGGTCACCATGTCCAGGCGCGGCATTGCCAGTGGCTTACCGGAGGCCGGGGACAAGATGTTGTTGGAGGCGAGCATGAGAATGCGAGCCTCTGCCTGGGCTTCGGCGCTCAGGGGCAGGTGGACTGCCATCTGGTCACCGTCGAAGTCGGCGTTGAACGCTTCACAGGCCAGGGGGTGCAGCTGGATGGCTTTACCTTCGACGAGCACGGGCTCGAAGGCCTGGATACCAAGGCGGTGCAGGGTAGGTGCACGGTTCAGCATCACGGGGTGCTGGGAGATGGCCTCTTCGAGGACGTCCCACACCTCGGGGCGCTGGCGTTCCACCATGCGCTTGGCGGACTTGATGTTCTGTGCGTATTCGTGCTCGACGAGACGCTTCATGACGAAGGGCTTGAAGAGCTCGAGGGCCATCAGCTTCGGCAGACCACATTCGTGGAGGCGCAGCTGGGGGCCGACGATAATAACGGAACGACCAGAGTAGTCGACGCGCTTACCGAGCAGGTTCTGACGGAAGCGGCCCTGCTTGCCCTTGAGCAGGTCGCTCAGGGACTTCAGCATGCGGTTACCAGGGCCTGTGACGGGGCGGCCGCGACGGCCGTTGTCGAACAGGGCGTCAACGGATTCCTGCAGCATGCGCTTTTCGTTGTTCACGATGATCTCGGGGGCACCGAGGTCGATCATGCGCTTCAAGCGGTTGTTGCGGTTGATGACGCGACGGTAGAGGTCGTTGAGGTCAGAGGTTGCGAAGCGGCCACCGTCGAGCTGCACCATGGGGCGAAGCTCCGGGGGGATGACCGGAATGCAGTCAAGCACCATGCCTGCAGGGTCGTTGCCGGAGCGCTGGAACGCTGCGACGACCTTGAGGCGCTTGAGTGCGCGCATCTTCTTCTGGCCTTTGCCCTCGTTGATGATGGTGCGCAGTTCTTCGGCCTCTGCGTCGAGGTCAAAGTTGCGGATGAGGGTTTGGATGGCTTCTGCACCCATGCCGCCGGTGAAGTAATCCTCGTAGCGGTCAACGAGTTCGGTGTAGATGGACTCGTCGACGATCATCTGCTTGGGGGCAAGCTTGACGAAGGTCTGCCAGATTTCTTCGAGTCGGGCGACTTCACGTTCCGCGCGTTCGCGGATGTGCGTCATTTCCTTCTCTGCGGCGTTTTGTACCTTGCGGCGCGCGTCGGCCTTTGCGCCGGCTGCTTCGAGCTCTGCCAGGTCGGCTTCGAGCTTTGCTGCGCGGTCAGCAATGTCGGATTCTGCGTCGGCTTCAACGTCCTTCTTCTCGAGGAGCATTTCTGCTTCGAGGGTGGACAGGTCGTTGTGGCGTGCTTCATCGTCAACGCTGGTGATGATGTTCGCAGCGAAGTAGATGATGCGCTCGAGTTCCTTGGGAGCAAGGTCGAGCAGGTAGCCGAGGCGTGAGGGAACACCCTTGAAGTACCAGATGTGGGTCACGGGAGCAGCAAGCTCAATGTGGCCCATGCGCTCACGGCGCACCTTGGACTTGGTGACTTCTACGCCACAGCGTTCACAGATGATGCCCTTGTAGCGAACGCGCTTGTATTTGCCACAGGCACATTCCCAGTCGCGGGTGGGACCGAAGATGCGCTCACAGAAGAGGCCGTCCTTCTCCGGCTTGAGGGTTCGGTAGTTGATGGTCTCCGGCTTCTTGACCTCGCCCTTGGACCAACGGCGGATGTCGTCGGCTGTTGCGAGCCCAATGCGGAGCTCGTCGAAGTAGTTGACGTCGAGCACGTAACTCCCTTTCCTCCCGGGCTAATTCCCGGGGGTTCATTTTGTTACTTAAGAACTTGTGGGTCGCAAACGTTTAGGCGGAGTCTGCATCCGAGCGTTCGTCGCGAGAGAGGTTGATGCCGAGGGTTGCACCTGCGGCGTCGTACTCGTCGTCGTCAGAACCACCGAGTTCCATGGGGGTGCCATCTGCTGCGAGGACCTCAACGTTGAGGCAGAGCGACTGCAGCTCCTTGAGCAACACCTTGAAGGATTCCGGGATGCCCGGATCCGGGATGTTTTCGCCCTTGACGATGGCTTCGTAGACCTTCACGCGGCCGACGACGTCGTCGGACTTGATGGTCAACAGTTCCTGCAGGGTGTAGGCAGCACCGTATGCCTGCATTGCCCACACCTCCATTTCGCCGAAGCGCTGGCCACCGAACTGTGCCTTACCACCGAGCGGCTGCTGGGTGATCATAGAGTAGGGGCCGGTGGAGCGGGCGTGGATCTTCTCGTCGACCAGGTGGTGCAGCTTCAGCATGTACATGTAGCCGACAGACACTGGGTACGGGAAGGGTTCGCCGGAGCGGCCGTCGATCAGCTGGGCTTTGCCATCGCCATCGACCATGACGTCGCCGTCGCGGTTGGGGCGGGAGTTTGCCAGCAGGCCGGCGAGCTCTGCGTTGGATGCGCCGTCGAACACGGGGGTCGCGGTGAGCGAGCCAGCGGGAACGTCGTAGAGCTCCTCGGGGAGAATCTCCATGAGTTCCTTGTTCTCCGGGTTGTTGGTGTCGATGTTCCAGCCGGCGGCTGCTAGCCAACCGAGGTGAACTTCGAGAACCTGCCCGATGTTCATACGACGGGGCACACCGTGGGTGTTGAGGATGATGTCAACGGGGGTACCGTCGGGCAGGAAGGGCATGTCTTCGGCGGGGAGGATCTTGCCGACGACGCCCTTGTTGCCGTGGCGTCCAGCGAGCTTGTCGCCGTCCTGGATCTTGCGCTTCTGGGCGACGTAGACGCGGATCATTTCGTTGACGCCGGGGGCGAGATCGTCGTCTTCTTCGCGGGAGAAGCGGCGGACGGAGATGACCTTGCCGGTTTCGCCGTGGGGCACCTTCATGGAGGTGTCGCGCACTTCGCGTGCCTTTTCACCGAAGATGGCGCGCAGGAGGCGCTCTTCGGGGGTCAGCTCGGTTTCACCCTTCGGGGTGACCTTACCGACGAGGATGTCGCCGTCGCGGACGTCGGCGCCGATGCGGACGATGCCGCGCTCGTCGAGGTCCTTGAGGACGTCTTCGCTCACGTTGGGGATTTCACGGGTGATTTCCTCGGCACCAAGCTTGGTGTCGCGGGCGTCAATTTCGTGTTCCTCAATGTGGATGGAGGTGAGGATGTCTTCTTCAACCAGACGCTGGTTCAAGATGATGGCGTCCTCGTAGTTGTGGCCTTCCCAAGGCATGAATGCCACGAGGAGGTTACGGCCGAGGGCCATTTCACCGTTGTCGGTGCCGGGGCCGTCGGCGATGACCTGGCCGGCTTCGACGCGCTGACCCATGTCAACGAGGGGCTTCTGGTTGTAGCAGGTACCCTGGTTGGTGCGCTGGAATTTGCGCAGCATGTAGGTGTCGCGGGTGCCGTCGTCAGCCATGACGGTGATGTAGTCGGCGCAGACGTTCTCGACAACGCCGCCCTTGGCGTTGATGATCATGTCGCCGGCGTCGTAGGCTGCGCGGAGCTCCATGCCGGTACCAACCAACGGGGCTTCGGAACGGACGAGCGGCACGGCCTGACGCTGCATGTTGGCACCCATGAGGGCACGGTTTGCATCGTCGTGCTCAAGGAAGGGAATCATCGCGGTTGCGACGGAGACCATCTGACGCGGGGATACGTCCATGTATTCGATGGCTTCGGGTCCAACGACCTCGATGTTTCCACCCTTGGTGCGGACGACGATGCGTTCTTCGGTGATCTTGCCGTCTTTGTCGTGCGGGGTGTTAGCCTGCGCGACGACGTAGCGGTCCTCTTCATCAGCGGTGAGGTAGTGAACCTCGTCGGTGATGTGACCATCAACGATCTTGCGGTAGGGGGTTTCGATGAAACCGAAGGAGTTGACGCGGGCGTAGCACGACAGAGAGCCGATCAGGCCGATGTTGGGGCCTTCGGGGGTCTCAATGGGGCACATGCGGCCGTAGTGAGACGGGTGGACGTCGCGGACCTCGATGCCCGCGCGTTCGCGGGAGAGGCCGCCGGGGCCGAGGGCAGACAGACGACGCTTGTTGGTCAGGCCAGATAGGGAGTTGTTCTGGTCCATGAACTGGGACATCTGGGAGGTTCCGAAGAACTCGCGGATGGCCGCAGACACGGGGCGCACGTTGATCAGGGAGGTAGGCGTGATCGATTCGGCGTCCTGGGTGGTCATGCGTTCGCGGACGACGCGCTCCATGCGGGACAGGCCGACGCGGACCTGGTTTTGGATGAGTTCGCCGACGGTGCGCAGACGACGGTTGCCAAAGTGGTCAATGTCGTCGGTTTCCACGGGGATGACGGTGCCGTTGGGCGAGGTCATCTGGGTTTCACCAGCGTGCAGGCGCACGAGGTATTCCAGGGTGGTGGCGATATCTTCTTCGGTGAGGGTCATGAGGCCCTCGTGGTCGCCGCCGAGGCCGAGCTTGCGGTTGACCTTGTAGCGGCCAACCTTGGCGAGGTCGTAGCGCTTGGCGCGGAAGAAGCTGTTGTCCAGGAGAGACTGTGCAAGGTCGCGGGTGGGCTGTTCGCCCGGGCGCTGCTTGCGGTAGATCTCGAGGAGGGCTTCGTCAGTGTTGGCCACGCCGTCGTTTTCGAGGGTGGTCATCATGATTTCGGAGAAGCCGAAGCGTTCGGTGATCTGCTCGGTGGTCCATCCAAGGGCCTTGAGCAGAACGGTGACGGGCTGGCGGCGTTTGCGGTCGATGCGGACACCGACGGTGTCGCGCTTGTCGACGTCAAATTCGAGCCATGCGCCGCGGGAGGGGATGACCTTCACGGAGTGCAGGGGGCGTTCGGTGGACTTGTCGATTGTCCGATCGAAGTAGACACCGGGGGAACGCACGAGCTGGGAGACGACGACACGTTCGGTGCCGTTGACGATGAAGGTGCCCTTGTCGGTCATCATCGGGAAGTCGCCGATGAAGACGGTCTGGGACTTGATCTCCTGGGTTTCGTTGTTGATGAACTCTGCGGTCACGTAGAGCGGCGCAGAGTAGTTGATGTCTTTGTCTTTGCACTCGTCGATGGAGTTTTTGACTTCTTCGAATCGAGGCTCGGACAGGGACAGCGACATGGTCCCGGAGTAGTCCTGGATTGGGGAGAGTTCTTCGAGAATGTCTTCGAGGCCGCTGGTTACGCGGTTGCCCTCTCCGATTTCGGCCTGGGTGCGTTCGCGCCACTCGGGCGTGCCGACGAGCCAGGCAAATGAGTCGAGTTGCAGGTCGAGTAGACCTGGGACCTCGATTGGTTCGGTGATCTTCGCGAACGAGTAACGTTCGGGAGCCCCGGGAATTTCGGCCATTGACGTGTCTGTCTTGGTCTGGCGGGAGACTGCCAAGATGCGTCCTTCCAGCACCTCACGCGGCCGATGGTCCGCCATATGACCACCGCATCCGCTGAATTGGTTATAGATATATCTGTCTGCTTAGTGGGTTTAGTTGCGGACAGTTATAAGGTGTTGACGTCGCGGTGCGCACTGTGTGCACACGATGCTTATGTCGCGCCCAGATAGCACTAAATGGCCTTGTCAAACCGGTTTTTTCGGTTTGTTTACAAGGCCTGTTTTTATGCTCTGCTGCACGGTTTTCACTGCGTAGCAGGGGCTTTTCCTTATACATGCGCCTTCAACTAATCCCAGCGCAACGGTTAAGCCTATAGGATCCAGCGGCAAATGTAAAGTGTGAATCTTATCACTTCTTTGGCGTGGTTCTTGCTGCACGACCACGCCGTGTCTGCGTGAGCGCTAACCCTACCCCAACTAAAAGCAGCAAACCACCAACGACACCCGCGACACGCACAGCCCATGTGCGGACTGCTGGGTTCGGCAGTGCGTCGACGTAGGCGATCATCGCGTCCACGCTCTCCTGCGTCGCTTGCCCCTGAAACACGCCGTCACGGCCATCGGACATGGGGCGCCTTTCGGCACGGTCCAGCACTACCCCGCTGGCTTCGTCGACGACATAATCCACATAAAAGTCCCGCCCGTTGGCGTCTTTCCCTAAGTTTTGTCTGTAGGTAATGACGTCGCGTCCGTAACTGCCGGCGCGCGCCTCAAGCCCCGCGGCGTCATTGTCTGTGGTGCCATTGTTGGGGGAGGGTTCGAGCCGGGTGGCTTCGCTGGTTTTCATGCTGATGGGGTCGAAGACGGTGTAGCTGTCGGCCTGGGCACGCTCGGGGAAGGTCAGCCACACAGCGCCTTGAGGGGGCGTGATTTGTTGGGTGGGCATGCCGAGGGTCCGCGAGACCGTGACGGGGCTTGTGAGCTCCCCGGTGGCGGGGGTGAATTCTGCGGCCATGACGGTGGCGTCGATGAGCCCCTCCAAGCCATCGTCGCCACCAGCACTACCCCCACTGCCAGCACTGCCCGCATTGCCAGCACTCCCCTCACTGTCCGCACTACCGGCACTACCAGCGTTCGGTGCGGCGATGGTGGTGATGCCCAGACGAGCGGTAAGCACCTGCTGCCCTTGCGGGCCGAAGTCACCATTGGGCCCGGGAAACTCGACGTGCTGTTGTTCAGTGAGCCCCGCGGCGTCATCGGTGATGGTGATGGTCCACGGCCCGGAGCTCGCATCAATGCCGGTGGGGTTTGGTGCGATGGTCGGATAGACCAGGGAACCGACGGCCAAACCTGCCCCCAAGAAGATGGTTGTGGCGGTTGCTGCTGTGCGGCGTGGGCGTGCGGACATGCCCGCAATCATACTGACTATGCTTGCCGTCAGAAACGTTTGACGACGAGGAGGCCCGTGGGTGCAGCACGATCATGATCACCGGCTGTCCACGACCCAGTTAGTGGCCTGCGCGCTGTTGGGGTTTAGCTGCCTCATTCTGGCTATCTCTGGGCGGGCCGCGGCCTATGTACAGGGTTTTTGGTTGCCGTTTGTCGGCTTGGCTTCTGCGTTGATTGTTATTTCGTCCCTGTGGGCACTCTGGACTCGCCTGGGCGGTGATGGTGCGCACCGGTGGGGAGCATCGCGGCGTCATGATCTTTTAGCAGCGTGCGTGTTACTGTCGCCTGCGGTGCTGCTGGTGTTGGCTGCGCCCGGCGCGTTGGGGGCTGGGTCACTAGGACACAATGGCGTGCTTGCGGCGGGCGATGCTGCCGCTGGGAGTGTTGGGGGTGGGCCTCACCGTTCTTTTGTACGAAGCACTCCGCACTCTTTTCCGCCGCTGGGCGATGGGCTCAATGAGGTGACGTTGGAGGACATCCAGGACCGTTACGTTTTTGGCGATGCGCACAGCTTGGATGGTCACCAGGTGCGTTTCGAAGGGTTCGTGTCTTATCCGCATGAGCGTGGTTCGCGTGGGGCTGGCGGGCAGGATACTTCCGAGCAGCCGACCGATGGTGCGATGGAGGTGTTGGTGAGCCGCTACAAGATTTACTGTTGTGCGGCAGACGCCGTGCCCTATACCGTCGCGGTGCGCATTCCCAGCACTGCTGGCAATGCCCGGGGCGGGTCCGCCGCTCTACCTCAGGAGGATCAGTGGGTGCAGGTCACAGGGGTGGTTCTGCCGCCTGATGCTCCCCCTGGCACGCCGACTCCACTGTTTCCCACTATCGATGCTTCAACTGTTCGCGCGATTGACACCCCGAAGGACCCCTATCTATGAGCGCGCCGTTAGATTCACCGTCCAGGTCTGCGGCTTCCCCGCGCCGTTCGAGCGTCGGCATCGTGTTGTGGGCAGCTTTTTTGGCGATCACGGTGTCGCAGTTTCACTCTCCCCTGTTCGCCCTGCCCGGCAGGCTGCAGGCGTGGGGGTCGTTATGGGTGGCGATCTGTGTGCAGGCGTTGCCGTTTTTGGTGTTGGGCGTGTTGGTGTCGGCGTCGATTGCGACGTTTGTTCCGGCGAGTTTTTTGGGCAGAATGACGCCGCGTAACCCCTTCTGGGCAGTGCCTGCTGCGGGTGCTGCGGGGGTGGCGTTGCCGGGGTGTGAGTGTTCTTCTGTTCCGGTGGCTGCTTCTTTGATGCGCAGGGGGGTATCTCCGGCTGCGGCGTTGTCTTTTCTCTTGGCGTCTCCGTCGCTGAATCCGGTGGTGATTGTGTCTACTGCGGTGGCGTTTTATGGTTTGCCGCAGATGGCGTGGGCCCGGTTTGCGGCCGCTGTTGTGGCTGTGTTGTGCGCGGGGTGGTTGTGGTTGATTGTGGGTGATAACAGCACCCTTGCTGAGCATGATGAGCGTCTTGGGGAGTACGCCCCAAGCAAGCATTGCGCCGCGAATGCGGTGACTCGGGGGGAGGTGTTTAGGGATGCAGCGCTGGCTGATTTCTTCCCAGCTGCCAGCTATCTGGTGGTGGGGGCTGCGCTGGCCGCTGCAGTGAAGGTCATTGTTCCAGCACAGTGGTTTTTGGGGCTCGCGGACACCCCGTGGTTGTTGATAGCTGTGATGGTTGTGTTGGCGATCGTACTGTCGCTGTGTTCGGAGGCCGATGCGTTTGTGGCAGCGTCGTTTACAGCGGTGTCCCCCACCGCACAGTTGGCGTTTTTGGTTGTGGGTCCGATGGTGGATTTCAAGTTGATTGCTATGCAGTTGGGGGCATTCGGCCGGGGGTTTGTGCTGCGTTTCGTTCCGGCGGTCTTGCTTAGTGCAATAGCGTCAGCATGCGTGGTGGGCGTCGTGTTTTTTGGCGGCCTCTAGTGCGGTTTTAGGTCGACAATACCGAGAGAAGGTTACCTCCACCTATCACCGCAGCGTCCCTTCATTATCCACCCAGCCGGTGGAGCAAAGTCACAGATCAGAACATATATAGCAGTAGTAGCGTGCGGCGCCGCGCCGGGCGGGCATCAACCTTTCTACCCCCGCTAACAAAAATTTTTCCCGAAACCCTTGCACACTAGGTTGTACTGGTTTAACTTAGGCATTGCTACACCGCTAGTTCGGAAGTTGAAGTCAGCGACACCGACGATCGATGGCTGTAGCACCGGCAGTACATACCACTCGCTTCATACCTCGTCCCCTTTTCGAGCGGGAGGGGGATTGACCCGATATAAAGAAAGGGGTCTTCATGAAGAAGATCGCTACCGTCGCTATCACCGGCACCCTGTTCACCATCGGCGCATTCGCCGGAACCCCCGCTGCACAGGCATACGAGGGCAACGACCTCAACAACGCAAGCATCGTTGACGCCCAGACCGAGTACAACGACGGCGACACCATCACTGTCGTCACTGATGGCCTGAAGCCTAACACCAAGTACCTGCTTGGCCAGTGCACCGCAGATGCTTATGACTTCATGTTTGGCATCAAGATTCCTGCTTGTGCGGCTGACACTAAGGTCAGCGCAACCACCGACAACAAGGGACATCTCGAAGCAGACATCCGGGTTGTCCAGTACGCGCCTAACGCACACCAGAACTTGCCTGGCCAGAAGAATCGACCTGACATCAACTTCGACCAAACCCGCGCTGAAATTCTGATTGTCCAGGATCACGGCAAGGGCTTCCGCGGCCAGCAAGCCGCAGATACCGACGGCTACTTCATCGTTCTGCCATAAGTCGACCTTCCACCTGCCACACCTAGGGGTTCGTAAATCTTACGAACCCCTAAACGCATGAAAAGAGCATCATGAGCATTCCACGACAGGCCTGGGCGCGAATCCTCGCCAGCCTCCTAGCGTCCCTCTCCCTTGTGCTTGGTATTCTCGGGGCACCTACACCAGCAGCAGCGGACGAATCCGAACTCACAGAAATTACCGACGGCACCGTGGTGTGGGGTTTCAAGAAGTCTTGGCGCAACTACACCGGCCCCACCGCCGTCACCCTCTCCGGCGGCGTTAAGGTGGGAGAAACCGGCGAATATGTCTGGCCAATCAAACAAGGAACCTTTAACAAAACGACCAACGCCACCCACTTAGACCTTGACGGAACCCTGCATTACCAGTGGTACAAGGAGGGCGATATCTATCTCCTGGACATCACTTTCAGTGACGTCAGTATCGACATTTCTTCCGAGCAGCAGGTCATCACCGCAAATTACAAGGGTTCATCTCGGGAAAACCCCGGGAAAATTGAGGATTACGGTCGCATCACCGTCTCGACGCTGGATCTGAGTAAATCCACCTTTTCCTCCCTGGATGATGAAACCAACTGGTCAAACATTGAAACGTTGATCGCCGAAGTCCCCCTCTATTCTCCAGGGACCCAAGCCGATCCCGTCGCCATTAGTTACAAGGGGCCGGGCGGCAAACCTGCTCTCGAAGAAATCAACAAGCCTTCGGCCCCCCACTACGAGCTAGCCGAGTCATTCGCACTTAATACCGAACCGAATTCAGGCTCTCATCAGCTCATTTCACTCCAGCCGAACAACAACATTGCAATCGTCAGCCCTGTAGACATACGGACCGACAATGCTGCGGTTAACATTCAGCTAATCGATCCGGCATCGATGCAAGAAACCAGCACCAGCTCTGTCAAGCTGCTGAAAAGCGATAAATATTCCTATACTTCAGACGGACAATCAAAACTTTTTGTTCTTCACCGCAATCCCGATGAGCGAAATACATACACCATCGACGTGGTATCCGTAGAAGGGAACAAGCTATCAGCACCTGCAACACTGACTAACATCACGGATAAAAATATTCGTGGACTTTTTTGGGACCATGTACGCCAACGCCTGATTGTCATCTCTTCAATAGCTACACCAGGACAGAGCGCATCCATCGGGCTTCGCTTCATCGACATCGCACAGCCTGAGGAACAGCCTCAGCTTCAGGTCCACCCCAATGTCGGCGAAATCCCCGGCAGCAACGCTTTCACTGCTCAAGACAACCGCTGGAAGTGGGGGAGTCTATGTTCCCTAAATTCTTGCGCACTGTGGGATGTGCCCACCGTCCTATCAGACGGCTCCTACGTTTTTGGTACCAGCAGCGGCTTCCGAGTGGAAGATTTCAGCTTCATCCCAGCGCGCCCGCTACTCATCAAAGTTGATCTAGCAGCCAATACTGCAAACAGCCACTTCCTAGCAGATATGACGCCGAGCACCATTGACGACAGCAATGCTGCTCTACAGGCGCGCACTTACGCTGGAGTCCTTGAAGGTAATAACAGCGAGCTCATCGGAAGTGCGGGGAGCTTTCCTGAAATCGGTCGCTACTACACGATAAGCGGCTCAGAAACCACCCCGATTACTGAACCGATTTTTGGCGATCAAGACATCTATGCATCTTCCACTATCGACCGTAACCGAAACTACCTGGTCTCCTACGCCTCCTCACCGAGCTCTGTGTTTATTTCCAATAAAGATGGCATTCTTAGTTCTTTCACCGACCCTCGGCTAGTCATTCCCAGCATCACCTTCCTCGGGCAAATTATCACCCTGCCTAATAGCGACATCGTGTTGGTAGGTCGCGACCAAAACTCCTCACTAGAGGAAGTCCACAAGTTCGCATACAAGGGCACCTACGCGTCCATCACTGGGCAGCCCACTGACCAAACAGTCGACCTCGGCACGGGAGAATCCGGCACTGCTACCTTCACCGTTGGTCTCGGCGAACACACCGGCGACGCCACCATCAAGTGGCAATCCAAAGCACCCGGAACCACCCGCTTCGCTGACATCGACGGCGCCACCAGTGACACCCTCGACGTCACCGCAAACAAAGAAGCAAACGGCACCGTCTACCGCGCCGTGATCACCGACGACCTAGGCTCCGTCGCTTCCGACAGCGCAACCCTAACCGTCAACAGCGCACCGGACATCATCCAGCACCCGCGCAGCCTCAAGGCCGAAGCAGGCACCCAGCCCGTCTTCCACGCCACCGCCACCGGCTCACCCGAACCGGAGTTCACCTGGCAGCGCTACGACCGCACCTCCGGCCTATGGATCGACATCCCCGCTAGCGACGACAACTTCACCATCAACAACGGTGAAGGCAACGCCACCCTCACCGTCGCCTCCGTCAACGGCGACATGAACGGCACCCAACTGCGCATCAAAGCGCACAACAGCAACGGCACCACCTACAGCCGCGTCGCAACCATCGGCGTCAACAATGATGACGCCGCGGAACCCGGTGCCACAGCAACCGTCACCGACGTCACCCTCCAATGGGGCGTCGGCAACGAAATCCAACACCGGCCCCCGGCAGGCGGCTCCAACTACCTGAGCGCCGGCACCTCCGACGGCAGCGAATCGACCTACAGCACCGAAGACGGCAACGTCTCCGTAGCAATCGTCGATCCCGCCATCGCCCAAGACCCCGGCACCGCCCCCACCCACGACAAGCGCAACGCCTTCCTCAAAGACGGCAAACAGCAAGTCGTCCGCTTCAAGCAAGGTAAAGGCACCCTCGGGGCAGACGGTTCCGCACACATCGACTGGGAAGGCGCATTCAGCGTCAACTTCTACGGCGGCATGGTGCCCTTCACCATCACCAACCCCACCCTCGATGTAGACAACAACGGAATCGGCACACTCACCGCCGACCTCTCCGGCTACGGCTCCCAAATGGACGACCCCACCCACAAGCACGAAGTTGCACCGCGGGAACGCCAAACCATCGCCACCTTCTCCGGTATCAAGATCACCCCAGAAGGCGTCATCACAATCGACCCAGACTACAGCGGAGTCGAAGTAGAAGTCACCGGCGATGCAACACCGCAAAACCGCACCGCACTCGGCTGGGGCGCATGGCCCCAAAACATGGTGGACTTCCAACTGGACACCGGCCTGAGCTCCTACTGGTACACCTCCAACCCAGATGAACCAGCAGGAAAGAAAGCCCCCCTCGCACTGGGCCTTGACTTCACCGAAGCCACAGTCGAAGGCGGCACCACAACCCCGGGTGGTGGCGACGACACCAACCCCGGCGGAACCACACCCAGTGGCGCCAGTGAATGGGGTATCTGGCAATGGATCCCAGCAGTGTTTGGAATCCTCGGCCTGTTCGGTGGCATCCTCGGGGCACTCGTCGGACTACTCAACAACCCCGACGGCCCCATCTTCAACCTGCTTCCTGCGGCACTCGCAGCAGCACTGAAGAACTTCACCGAGAAGTAAGGCACAACCACTAGCCCCACACACCACCCGCGGCGGCGCACCCCACAGATAAGGGGCGCGCCGCATCTTTTATGCTGCTAACGCCTACTGTTCACCGCTAGATGCCCAGACCAACGAACATGCCACCCGCCCAGGAACAGGGCCACCCAGGCCGGTGGGTGGGGAATACTGACACAAGCAAACGCGTTATAACGGACATGTCCACAAAAAACATTGAGATCCCCACCCGCGACGTCAACACCCAACCCAACGACGTCAACACCCCACAACACCCCGCAAACGGCGTCACCGCCAGCACCCCCACCCCACAACAAGCACAAGGCTCCGACTTCGCAACCACCATCGCCAACGCCACCCACACCTGGCTCCTCGACGAACCCACGTCCGTCCCCGGCGCACAAGACCTCGGCCCCAACCCCTTCCACATGGTCCTCGCCGGACTCGCCGGCTGCACCCACATGACCATGGGAATGTACGCCCGCCGCAAAGGCTACAACATCGGAAACACCGAAGTACACGTCGACGTCACATCCGAAGGCGACACCACCACCTTCCACCGTGACATCACCTTCGACCCCGCACTCGACGCACAACAACGGGCAAAACTGCTAGAAATCGCAAACAAATGCCCCGTCCACCGGCTACTAGAACGCGACATCCACATCGAGACCCGCGAAACACCGTAACCCCACCGGCACATAAACCCCCGCGGCGTCATACCCCACGGGGGAGCCACAAGCCCCCAGACATAGCAAAAGCCGCGACCACCATACGGTGACCGCGGCTTCAAGCATATGGTGCGCTATGCTGCGCACCTGCAACAATTACTTGAGGGTAACCTTTGCGCCAGCCTCTTCGAGCTTGGTCTTGGCAGCCTCAGCATCGTCCTTGTTAGCACCCTCGAGGATAGCCTTCGGTGCGCCCTCAACGAGCTCCTTAGCTTCCTTCAGGCCCAGACCGGAAACGATCTCGCGGACAGCCTTGATAACGCCGATCTTCTTAGCGCCAGCGTCCTCGAGAACGACGTCGAACTCGCTCTTCTCTTCAGCAGCGTCGCCGCCAGCAGCGGGAGCACCTGCAGCTGCAACGGCAACCGGAGCAGCAGCGGTGACCTCGAAGGTCTCCTCGAACAGCTTGACGAACTCAGAGAGCTCGATGAGGGTCATTTCCTTGAAAGCTTCGATGAGCTCGTCGTTGGTGAACTTAGCCATGGTGGCAGTCCTTTCAAAAATTATCCGGCCTAACACCACCGAACATGTGAACAGTGGTCTCGCGTCAGGCCACGAAGTGATGGTTATAAAAGTGTAAAAACTCTAGCCACACGCCACCGGGGCGCGCAACAAAAGCCTTTAGGCGTCCTTCTTCTCCTGCAGAGCAGCGCCGAGGCGTGCAATCTGAGAAGCGGGAGCGTTGAACAGGCCAGCGGCCTTTGCCAAGTTGCCCTGCATGGCGCCAGCAAGCTTTGCGAGAGTGGTCTCGCGGTTATCAAGCTCGGCGATGGCGTCGACCTGAGCTGCGCTCAGAGCGTTGCCGTCCATGTAGCCACCCTTGACCACGAATGCCTTGTTGTCCTTGCCGAACTTCTTCAGCGCCTTAGCTGCGTCAACAGCCTCTCCCTTAATAAAGGCAACAGCGGTGGGTCCGGTAAGGAGATCATCAAGACCTTCAACGCCAGCCTCTTTAGCGGCCAGCTTGATCATGGTGTTCTTGGCGACGGAGTACTGGACATCAGCACCAAGTGCACGACGCAGCTCGGTGGTCTGTGCAACAGACAGGCCACGGTACTCGGTGAGCACGACAGAATTCGCTTCTTCGAAACGGTTCTTCAGCTCAGCCACTGCAGCGGTGTTCTTTGCGTTTGCCATTACTTCGCCTCCTTCCTCAATGGTCATATATGTTTTCCGCCGAGGCCTTTGCGCAAAACATGTCTGCATAACAAAGGCCCCGTGCAAGAGCACAGGGCGCATCCAACCTTTGAGGGTTTTCGCTTCCAAGTCCTCCTGCGTGGGCCGATCCTTTGTGGGGATTCCTTCGAGCCTTGCGGCTGACCGACGGTCTTCGGTGAAACCTAAAGCATGACGGTTACCCGCCTATTTAAGTTCCTGAGCAAGGATAATGACGCCGCGTCAATAAAGCAAATCACGCGCCTTCCGCTCCCGACCGGCCCCCTCTAGCCTCGTACCCAACCGGCTCACGTCAGCCCTGCCCCACCTCCGCGTACAAAAAACCAGCAGATTTGCATAGACCACCCCTAAAACCCCAGGTCGAGCTTTTCAAAGATGCAAATCTGCCGGTTTTTTGTACGCCTTGTGCCCCTAGCGCGAATAGTCCGCCCAGATCTTCCGCTTCTCGCTATCGACAGTCAGCTGCCCACCATAAGGCAGTACCCACTGCGGCCGGGTATGACCAAAAGGCACACCAAACACCGCAGGCAGGGCAGGATTGTAATACTCCAACTGCTCAAAAATGACGTCGCACTGCGCCTGCCAATCAGCATCCTGTTGCGGCTCGCTCGGAACCACCTCCAAGCTGCTCACCGGGGGTGATGCGACAACAACAGCCGACGCGACGTCATAAATCCCCCACTCGCCCAACGCGCGAACACGCCGCATAATCTGATCAGGCGGAGTAAGCGACTCAGCAGCCTCCAACAAAATTATGTGCCCACGCAGAGACTCCAGCTCCGGCAAACGCCCAGCCATCGCGATCTGGTCAAGGACCTCAAAGCACCCGCCCCACGTACGCCCTGTGACTACTTGGCGGCGCTGCTTCAGACATCTGAAGCGTCCTCCCGTCACAAAAGCAAAAGCCCCTACCAGCCATAACGGCCAGCAGAGGCTTCAGAAAAACGCTCAGCGCAGTGTTTTACTCTGCGGTGAAGTTCTTGGAGATGCTCGGGTCAACCGGAACACCAGGACCGTTGGTGGAGGCCAGGGTGATCTTCTTCAGGTAGGTGCCCTTTGCAGAAGAGGGCTTCAAGCGCATGACCTCTTCGTACAGTGCTGCGTAGTTCTCAGCGAGCTGCTCAGCAGTGAAGGAAGCCTTGCCGAGAACAGCGTGCAGGTTGGAAGCCTTGTCAACGCGGAAGGAGATCTTACCGCCCTTGATGTCAGCAACAGCCTTAGCAACGTCGGTGGTGACGGTGCCGGTCTTGGGGTTCGGCATCAAGCCACGGGGGCCGAGCACGCGAGCCACACGGCCAACCTTGGCCATCTGGTCGGGGGTTGCGATAGCAGCGTCGAAGTCGGTCCAGCCACCCTGGATCTTCTCGATCAGGTCCTCGGAGCCAACAACGTCAGCGCCAGCAGCCTCAGCCTCGGTTGCCTTCTCGCCAGCGGCGAAAACGATGACGCGGACGGTCTTACCGGTGCCGTTGGGCAGGGAGACAGTGCCGCGAACCAGCTGGTCAGCCTTGCGGGGGTCGACGCCGAGACGCATTGCAACGTCAACGGTAGCGTCGTAGTTCTTGGAGCTGGTTTCCTTGACGACCTCAGCGGCCTTTAGGGGGGTGTACAGGCGGCCGGCGTCGATCTTCTCGGCGGCGGCGCGGTATGCCTTAGAGCGCTTGCCCATTTTAAAATCCTCTTTCGATTCGGATTGTGTGGTTGTGCGGGCCGGAGCCGACCCTTCCACAAAATATTTTTTAGTGATGACGTCGCGTTTACCTGATCACACAGGCGCCCGCGGCGTCATAAATGGTGAGGGTTTTAGCCCTCGACCTCGATGCCCATGGAACGAGCGGTGCCGGCGATGATCTTGGCAGCAGCCTCGATGTCGTTGGCGTTGAGGTCTTCCTTCTTGGTCTCGGCGATCTCCTTGACCTGAGCCATGGTGACCTTGCCCACCTTCTGGGTGTGGGGGACGCCGGAGCCCTTCTGCAGGCCAGCGGCCTTCAGCAGCAGCTTGGCTGCCGGAGGGGTCTTCAGCTTGAAGTCGAAGGAACGGTCTTCGTAGACGGTGATTTCAACTGGGACGACGTTGCCGCGCTGGTTTTCAGTCGCAGCGTTGTACGCCTTGCAGAATTCCATGATGTTGACACCATGGGCACCCAGTGCGGGGCCGACCGGCGGAGCCGGGTTTGCCTGACCAGCCTGGATCTGCAGTTTGATGAGGCCAGTGACCTTCTTCTTCGGAGCCATCGAATTACCTTCTTCCTTGTTAACGGGCGACCACCAGGCTCGATTGGCATACCTGGTGGTTTCCGTCCGGATGCCGGGTTTAGCCAGCCACCGGGGACACACATTGTGCACGTTTAAAATTGCGTCGCGAAAGGTTTTCGCGCGGTTGTGCCCGCAGTTTGCAGACACGATCTACCAGCATAGCAACAGTCGCCGGCCTATGAAAACCGGCGGCTGTGTTCGCGATGTGTTGCGCGATGCGCCTTGCGAGGCGTTGTGCTGTGCGTTGTGTTCAACGCGGCGTCATGACGTCGCGGGGGTGTTACATGATTTTTTCGATCTGGTCGAAGGTCAAGTCGACCGGGGTTTCGCGACCAAAGATGGACACGAGGGCCTTGACCTTGCCGTTTTCAGCATCGATCTCGGAGATAGTTGCCGAAACGGAAGCGAATGCACCGGTGAGGATGGTGACGGCTTCGCCAACCTGGTAGTCGGACTCTGCAGGCTTCGGCGCGGAGGTCATAGGTGCTGCCACGACTTTTTCACCGGTGGTGTTGTTCTCTTCACCCTCAACAGTGGTGTTCTCCTGCGGCATGAGGAACTTCGCGATGTCACGGTGCTTCACCGGGGTGGGGTGCCCCTCGTTACCAACGAAGGAGGTCACGTTGGGGGTGTCACGGACGACGGACCATGCGCGATCGTTCATGTCCATACGGACGAGGACGTAACCAGGCAGGAGCTTACGCTTGACGAGCTTGCGCTTGCCGTCGCGGATTTCCGTGACTTCCTCGATCGGCACGACCACGTCGTAGATCGCATCGTCAACTTCGAGGGTCTGGGCGCGCATATCAAGGTTGGTTTTAACCTTGTTTTCGTAACCGGAGTAGCACTGAATGATGTACCAGTCGCCGGGGAGCTTCTTCAGATCACGGATGAAGGCACGCAGTCGGGTCTTGTACTCGGCAATGGCTGCTTCGTCTGCATCCTCCGGAGTCGCTTCAGCGGAGTCTGCCTCGGCCTTGTCTGCTTCTGCAGGCGCATCCGTTGCTTCTGCTTCGGCTGCGGCGATGGCTGCGTCAACATCCCCACCCGCATCGGCGATGCCCTCTGCGACCTCAGCTGCTGCTTCGGTCACTGCATCAACAGCGTCATTATTGACGATTTCCAGATCGGATTCCTGGGCGGTTTGGAAGTCGGATTGGTTGTTGTCAGTCATAGAAACACTCCACATGTCAAAAATTTATCCCGCCTACCCAGGTGCGGGAAGCGGGATAAAACGAATACTGTGATTAAGACTAGTCGCGAATGAGGACTTTCTCAACCCCCAGGCCGGCAAGGAAGTCAACGCCAGCAACGATCGCGGTCAAGACGATCAAAAATGCCAACACGATGGCGGTGTAGTTAACCATCTGGCGACCGGTCGGCCAGATGACACGCTTCATCTCATCGACAACTTCGGGGAAGAAGTCTTTGACTGCTCCACGGCCGGACTCTTCAAGTTCAGCTTTGTTTTCTTTTGCACGTCGTGCAGCGTAGGCCTCGGAGGAGGTTGTTGCGGACGCAGAGACACCAACAACCTGGCGCTTACCGGAAGGACGCAGGTCCTTATTCTCAGGCTGCAGATCGTCGGACACAACACTCCTAGATTTAAGAGGAAATTTTGCAGGGGCGACAGGACTTGAACCTGCAACCTGCGGTTTTGGAGACCGCTGCTCTGCCAATTGAGCTACGCCCCTAGGCATGTTCTTCGAAGCAACCCTTTTGGGTGGCTCTTCGCGAACACTGTGACAACAGTACCAGAAAGGCAACCAACACCAAACTAAAGGATGTGCGTTAGTCACGCTTGAGACTGTCGTCTTTGTTTAGAGAACAAGCTGTAGGAAAAAATAAACCCCAGAACGTTTAGGCTCTGGGGTGCATTTTAAGCGTCTACGCTGTTCTCAGTAGCGATGGCGAGAATTGAACTCGCGACACAACGATTATGAGTCGTTTGCTCTACCACTGAGCTACACCGCCTCACCGTATTTTACTGACCACTTCCTCGCTTGGAGCGAAGCAGCTATCAATAAAAAACAGAGCCCCCTGACAGAATCGAACTGTCGACCTTTTCCTTACCATGGAAACGCTCTGCCGACTGAGCTAAGGGGGCGCAGCCAAACCAAGATGCAACATTTAAATGCCGCGCTCTCGTTGAAGCCTGAACAAGATTAACCCATCACCCCGAATTCTTACAAATCTACAGTACAATGGCACTATTAGCCCCCTATTAGAGCATCCAAGGTGCGGCCATTGTTGCTCGATTTTGTGAGTGATTCACTGACAAAACGTGCCGCCGATCTACCGTGCCAGCAGACAGGCCCGGCGGGGCATGCAAAAACCCCGAGCGTCATGGACGTCCGGGGTTTTACCTGTGCCAGGTGATGGATTCGAACCAACGTAGGCGAAGCCGACGGATTTACAATCCGCTCCCTTTGGCCGCTCGGGCAACCTGGCGAGCTACAAAACCTGCGCCCTAGGGCGTGGTTTGTTGCGTGGAAAACTTTACTACACCACCCCCACTGTGGAACAAATTACCAGCTTAAATGGCAATTCTGCAGGCCTACTAACTCCCCTGTCGCACGCAAATGCAACCTACAGGCACTGCTCCACAAGCCCCCGCTCTACAGGCTCTACAGGCTACGTGCCCTACCCGACGCGTTCGATGGTGAACGCCATCAGCTCGCGCAGTGCACCAGTGGCTGGGGCGTCAGCGGGGAGTTGTTCCAGCCAGTTGTTGGCGGAGTCTCGGTATGCGTAGACCTGCTCGAGTGCGCGTTGTCGGCCGGTGGTTTGCGCCAGGAGATCCAGGGCGCGCGCGACGTCATCGTCGTTGGTCAGCGGGCCGGTGAGCAGCCCGCGCAGCTCTTCCCCAACGGCGGTGTCTTCAGCTAGCGCATACAGAACTGGCAGGGTAAATACGCCTTCGCGGAGATCGGTTCCGGGGGTCTTGCCGGATTCCTCGGGGGTGGAGTAGATGTCGATGATGTCGTCGACGATTTGGAAGATGATTCCGATGTCTGCGCCGAATCCGCGGAGGGCTTCGATGTGTCCGGGTTGGGCCCCGGCGTGGAGGCTGCCGAGGTAGCCTGCGGAGGCGATCAGCACACCGGTTTTTTCTTTGATGACGTCCATGTAGTGCTCGATGGGCTCGCGGTCTTCGGCGCCGAGGGTTTCGCGCATTTGACCGGTGACGAGCTCTCCGAAGGTGTCTGCGAAGTGTGCGACGGTGTCGGTGCCTAGTTGGGCCATGAGGTGTGATGCGTGGGCGAGGAGGTAGTCGCCGGCGAGGATGGCTACGGAGTTTGACCAGCGTGCGTTGGCGCTTTTGACGCCGCGTCGGTAGGCGGCTTCGTCCATGACGTCGTCGTGGTAGAGGGTGGCCAGGTGGGTCATTTCGACCACTGCGGCGGCTTTGATGACGTCTGGGTTACCCGGGCGGGTGCCGTATTGGGATGCGAGGAGCGCGAACATGGGGCGGAAGCGTTTTCCGCCGGCGAATGCGAGGTGCTGGACTTTGTCGCTGAGGAATGTTTCGCCCTGAGCTAGTTGCTCGCGGAGGAGCTGTTCGACCTGGGCCATTCCGGTGTCGATAGCAGAGTCGAGCCCGGCGCTGCGGGTAATTTTCGCACCGGTCGTGGTCATGTTGTGTGTAGTCCTCGTGGTTGGGTTTGTTTTGTCCGGCGGGGCGTCCCGTGTGGGGTGCGCTGCCGGGTGGTTAGTCACTAGCCCATAACCGTAGCCGATTAGTGGGGTTGGGCGCACCCTCGATGGCTTCTGTGTTGTGTTGGGGTGGGGGTTGTTGTTGCTTTGGGGTGTTGTGGGCACAATGGGGTTCGTGGTTTTTCCTCTTGGTTTTGGTCTTGATGATGACGTCGCGTCTGTGTTTCCGTCGCTGGTGGCGCGGGTGGATGTGTTGGTGGTGGGGGCTGGTCCTGCGGGGTCTGCTGCTGCGTTTCATGCGGCGCGTCGGGGGTTTGAGGTGTTGTTGGTGGATCAGGCGGTGTTTCCTCGGGATAAGACGTGTGGGGATGGTTTGACGCCGCGGGCGATGCATGAGTTGGAGGCGCTGGGTGTTGCGGATGCTGTGGGGGTTGGGGGTTATCGCAATCGAGGGCTGATGTTGCATGGTTTTGGTGCTTCGGTGGAGTGTCCGTGGCCGAAGCCGGGGCCGGTTGCTGGTTTTGCGCCGGTGGGGTCGGCGATGCGGCGTACCCAGTTGGATTGGTTGTTGGCGTCGCATGCGTGTGAGCAGCCTGGTGTGCGTGCGTTGGGTGGGGCTGTGGTTCGGGATCCTGTGGTGGTGGATGGCAGGTTGCGTAGCGTTGTGGTGGCGTCTGCTGGGGGTGCTGATCGGGCGGAGTTGAGGGTGGAGCCGCGGTGGGTGATTGTGGCTGATGGTGCTCGCTCGACGTTGTCGAAGCAGTTGGGTCGGGTGTGGCATAAGGAGCATGTGTATGGGATTGCTGCGCGTTCGTATTGCGAGTCGCCGTTGGGTTCGGACCCGTGGATCCATTCACATTTGGAGCTAAAGGACCCGCAATCGGGTGATGTTTTGCCTGGTTATGGCTGGATTTTCCCTTTGGGTGATGGTTCGGTGAATCTTGGCTGTGGAGCGTTGTCGACTTCACGGCGTCCTGCGAAGGTGAACACGAAGAAGCTGTTGCGTACTTACAGGCAGTCGTGTGTGGGGCAGGCTGAGGGGTGGGAGTTTTCCGAGCCTGAGGGGGTTGCTAGCGCGGTGTTGCCGATGGGTGGCGCTGTGAGCAATGTGGCGGGTAAGAACTGGGCGTTGATTGGTGACGCCGCGGGGTGTGTCAATCCACTCAATGGCGAGGGGATTGATTATGCGTTGGAGACTGCTCGGCTTGCGGTGGAGTTGTTGGATGATACTCCGGGCAGGGTGCTGACGGACCTGTGGCCGGGGGTGCTGCGGGCTACGTATGGGCCGGCGTTTTCTCTGGCGCGCGAGTTGGGTCGTTTATTGACGCTGCCGTGGTTTTTGCCTGCTGCGGGCCCTGTGGGGATGCGCAGTGGGGTGATGCCTACTGCGGCGCGTTTGATGGGCAATGTGGTGACGCCGGAGGACCGTGATGTGGTGGCGCGTGTGTGGCGGGCGGCAGGTGGTGCGGCGTTTGGTTTGTCGCGGCGTCTGGGTTCAGCCGATCAGCTGTGGGGCACGCAGAACTAGCTGGCGCGAGCCCACGCTAGCCGGCTTTAGGTGGGTTTGATTCCGCTGTGGAGCGCGGTGATTCCGAAGGTGAGGTTTTGCCAACCGACGTCGACCCAGCCGCATTCCCGCAGGGCTTGGGCGAGCGTTTCTTGGTTGGGCCATGCGCGGATGGATTCGGCTAGGTATTCGTAGGCATCGGGGTTGCTAGATACGATGCGGGCGACTGCGGGGAGTGCACGCATGAGGTATTCCTTGTAGATCGTCGACCAGATGGGCACGATCGGGGTGGAGAATTCAGCGACGGTGATGCGTCCGCCGGGTTTGGTGACGCGTAGTAGTTCGCGCAGGCCTGCCCGGTAGTCGTGGATGTTGCGGAGGCCGAAGCTGATGGTGACGGCGTCGAAGCTGGCGTCGGCGAAGGGCAAGTGCATTCCATCGCCCACTACTTTGGGGACGTCGCGGTCTTTACCTGCGGCGAGCATGCCTTGGGAGAAATCGCAGGCGACGATCCAGGCGCCGGATTTTGCGAGTTCTTCGGTGGATACTGCGGTGCCTGCGGCAAGGTCGAGGACTTTTTCACCCGGTTTGAGGTCAAGGCGGCTGCGGGTGCGGGCACGCCACAGTTTGTCTTGTCCGAACGACAGCACGGTGTTGGTGATGTCGTAGTTTTTGCCGACGTCGTCAAACATGCGGGCGACGTCTTTGGGGTTTTTGTCTAGCGTTGCTTTTGCCACGGCCTCAAGGCTACCGCACGCCGTACGCGTTGAATGGGGGCGGCGATGGTGCGGCGCCATCGGGGCGAGGTCGCGGACATTGCTTGCTGGTAGTAATCAAGGAGTTGTTCGCACAGTGCTTCCCAGGTTTTTCCTTCGATGCTGTCCCGGGCATTTTGGCACAGTGTGGGGTAACTGTTGGGTGCGCGTAGTTGGCGGATGGTGTTGACGACGGTGTCTTGGTAGGTGTCGACGTCGAGGAGGGCGCCGTGGGAGCCGGGGCAGATCAGGTCGATGGGGCCGCCGGCGTTGGGGCCGATTGCGGGGATGCCGCTTGCGAGGGCTTCTTGGATGGTTTGGCAGAAGGTTTCGAATTCTCCGGTGTGGCAGAAGATGTCGAAGCTGGCGTAGGCCTGTGCGAGTTCTTCGCCGTCGAGGGCGCCGGTGAATACGGCGTTGGGCATGAGCGCTTCTAGTGTGGGGCGTTCTGGGCCGTCGCCGACGATGACGAGTTGCATGTCGGGTTGGGCGTCAACCTGTGCTAGCCGTTCGACGCCTTTTTCGGCGGCGAGCCTGCCGACGTATCCGACGATTGTTTGTGCGCCCGTGGGGTTCCATTGTGTGCGCAGTTGTTGGCTGCGTTTGCTGGGGTTGAAGCGTTGGGCGTCGACTCCCCTGGCCCATTGGTGGACGTTGCGTATGCCGTGGCTTCGGAGGGTGCTGATGGTGGCGCTGCTGGGCGCGAGGGTGAGTTGGCATTTGTTGTGGATGGCTTTGGTCCATTCCCAGCTCATGGCGATCAGCGGCGCGAGGTTGTATTTTTGTGCGAATCCGGCGACGTCGGTTTGGTAGACGCCAACGCAGGGGATGTCTAGTTGTTTCGCGGCGGATGCTCCTGCGCCGCCGAGGACGAAGGGGCTGGCTAGGTGGATGACGTCGGGGTGGAAGCTGCGCAGCGCATTGATCACTGCGGGCATGGGGACGCCGATGGGTAGCGAGTTGATCATCGGCACCATGATGGTGGGCACGCGGACGATGGGAAACCCTGCGTATTCTGGGATTTCTTCTTCGAAGTCGCGGGCGCCCGGCGCGATGACGAGGGCGTCGTGTCCGTTGTCGCGTAGGTATTCCAGGATGCGGAGGACGGAGTTGGTGACTCCGTTGACGTTGGGGAGGAAGGATTCGGCGACAATGGCGGCTCGCATGTGGCTCCTAGTGTTTGGGGTGTCGTGCGGTGGCTGCGGCTTCGGCGCGGCGTCGTAGGGCTGTATTTGCCCAGGCGACGGCGGCGAATAGTGCGGCGGCGATGAGTGTGCTTGCCAGCATTAATGACGCCGCGGGGATGAGGGATAGCGTCCAGGCGCGGTTTTCAACTTTGACGAGGTTGGGGTTGCTTTTTGCGTAGGTGACGTAGACGAGTTGGTTTTCGGATAGTCCTGTTGGGTAGAGCAGTCCGTTGGGGGGCGAGCGGTAGACGCCTTGTTCGTCGCGGAAGTCGACGGTGGTGCGTGCTCCGCTGGTGTTGGTGACGCGTGCGAGAGCTCGGCCGGGGTCGGCGGCGATGGTGCGGTCGTCGATGTAGCAGCCGACGCTGAGGCCGAGGCAGCCGACGATGGCGAATGCCCATAGGCCCATGATGAGTTGGTTGAGTCTTTTGCGCACGCGTGGGTTCATAGTTGTGCCTTGTGGGCGAGTTCGCGTCGGGTGGTGCGGGTGGTGATTGCTTCGATGATGGTTCTGCCGCGTGGTTTTTCGCAGGTGTCGACAAGTGCGTCGAGGAGTTGCTGGGTGGTTTCGGCGCGGATGTATTCCCAGTCGTATGCGTCGCAGAGTGCGGCGATGTCGACGTTGCAGGGGGTGGCGAAGACTTGTTCGAAGACGTCGCGGTAGTCGGGGTCGCCTGCCTCTAGGGTTTCGAAGATGCCGCAGCCGGAGTCGTTGGCGACGACGATGGTGACGTTGTCTGGTTGGGGGCTGTGTTCGGGGATATTAAGTCCGCCGGCGTCGTGGAGGAAGGTAACGTCGCCGAGGAGCGCGATGGTGCGGGGTGTGCGGGGTTCCTCTGGGTTGAGTGTTGACGTCGCGGCGGCTACGCCCAGCGTTTGGCTGATGGTTCCGTCGATTCCGGCGGCGCCGCGGGGGGCGTAGGTTGAGACTCCGTCGTAGGGCAGGCCTAGGAAGCTGGCGTCGCGGACGGGGTTGGATGCCCCGAGGACGAGGGTGTCGCCCACGGCGAGTGTGTCCGCGACGGCTGCTGCGGCGTGCAGTCCGGTGAATCCGAGGGTGTCGTCTTCGAGGGCGGTGCGCACGGTTTCTGCGGCGAGGTCGGAGGCCGCGGAGCATACTTTGAGCCAGTTTTTGTCTAGCTCACCGGTGGTTTTTATGTGTGTTCCGGTGGCGTCGGCGCGCCGGTAGGGGTCGGTGAGTTGGTTGGTGCGGGACAGCACGATCAGCCGCACGTCGGGGTCTTTGAGTAGCTTCATGACGCCGCGGTGCAGCGTGGGGTGGCCTACGACGATGACTTGTTCCGGTTTGGTGTCGACAACGTAGCCTTCCGCGGAGACCTGTTCCGATAGGAACAGTCGCGCCGCACCGGGGTGCACGGGCAGATAAGGTGCGGGTGCGGTGGGTTCAGCCATGGTGGGGACGTCTTCAAGCCCTTCCACCTGCCACGCTTCGTCGCCGGTGATCACGAGCGTCCGCTTGCTTAGGTCCACGGAGACTTCGCCGTGGTCGATCCACTGTCCACCGTGCGTTTTCGCGGGTGATGACGTCGCGTCATCTGCGGCCGGAAGATTCTCACGGACCCAGGCGGTCGCGGCGTCAACACTGCCGACGAGAGGTTGGTCAAATTGCAGGTTTAACTGCAAGGGGTGCTGCGGACCAACCTGCGCGAAGGCGTGATCCACCTGGGTGCGCAGCATGCTGACTGCATGCGTGAATTCCGCGGCGTCATCCTCAGAGAGGCGCTTCGGTAGGGGCTCAACGTTGACGCACTCGGCAAACCCACCGAACATTCCCACCTGGTCAATGGTTTGGCTGGCTCCCGTGCCCACCAGGCGAGCGGGGCGATCAGCTGACGCGACCACCAGGGGAACGTGAGCGTGCGCGGCCTCAATAACGGCAGGTAGACAGTTTGCAACGGCAGTGCCAGAGGTCATCACGACCACCGCAGGACGCCCCGTCACCCTAGCCATGCCGAGGGCAAAAAACGCAGCGGAACGCTCGTCGATGCGGGTATGCACGCGGACCCGGGGATCCCGCGCCGCGCACAACGCCAACGGGGCGCTACGCGAACCCGGGCACACTACAACCTCACGCACCCCAGCAGCAACCGCAGCATCCAACACAACCGCCGCGGCCACAACACTAGGAACCACCGGTGCAATGCCTACGTCAACGCAAGAATCCATAGGCCCACTCTAGCGGGCTAGCAGGACTCTAGGCCGACAGCCTTACGAAGCTCCACCAACGACGCGCGCAGATGAGCCAACCACCACTGCCGCACCTCATCCGACACCCGGGCCTCGGCCGCCGCCAACCGCTGATCATCCACCACTGGAGCCTGGCGCGGCACCGCAATAGCGCCATCAACAACGGCGAAAAGACTATCCGGCACGACGTCCGCGCCCGGCTCAAACAACCCGCCCGTGGCCAACCCCGCGGCCAAACGAGGAGCCTCCATCAAATCATCATCCACGAACCCCTGCAGATTCGCCGCAGCCACCAACCCCCCGTACATGCCCACACCTGTGTCCAAAGCACTAGCAATAGTCACCGCAATCCCCTGCTCCGCCAAAAAGTCAGCAATCGCCAACGTACGACGCACCCCACCCAACGGCGCCACCTTCAACACCGCCACATCACAGGCACGACGACGAGCCACCTCGAAAGGATCCTCCGCGCGCCGAATAGACTCATCCGCCGCAACCTGCACAAACACACCCATCCGAGGAAAAGTCGCACGCAACTGCGCCAGCTCATCAACCGTCGCACACGGCTGCTCCACATACTGCAAAGGACCAAAACGACGCACAGCCTGGGTAGCCTGCTCTACCGACCACGCACGATTGGCATCCACACGAATCTGCACAACCACATCGCGGGCAGCACAATATTCACGCACAGCCGCAACCCTCGCGACGTCATCATCCAGACTCCCCTCCTCCCACGGGCGATCAGCCACCTTCACCTTCACAGTCCGGCACCCCGGGAAGCGATCCAACACCTCAGCCACCTGCCCCGGCGCGACCGCTGGAACCGTCGCGTTGACCTCCACCGAATCACGCTTTACAGCAGGCAAACCCACATGCGACTGCTCAATCCCGGCAGCCAACCACGCAGCGGCCTCCTGCGGCTCATACTCCTTAAACGGGGCAAACTCTCCCCACCCCGCCGGCCCCTTAATCAACACGGCCTCACGCACATCAACCCCACGGAAACGCACCGCCAACGGCACCCCCACCACTCGAACATCCAAGCCACCGGGCTGGCCGATACGGTCAAGGTCGATGGAAGCAATCGCATCGACCACCGCGGGATCAAAAGTCACATTGGAATCCATGCGACCATCTTGCCCCACACACCACCCATCGCGCCGCACCACAACCCAACGACGGCGGTAGGCTGAATATCCATGAGCAGCAGCAACCCCTTCGACCCCACCCAATGGACCACAGTCGACGGCTTCGACGACCTCACCGACATCACCTACCACCGGTACACAGACGCCGGCATCGTCCGCATCGCCTTCGACCGCCCCGAAGTGCGCAACGCCTTCCGCCCCCACACCGTCGACGAGCTCTACCGCACCCTCGACCACGCACGCCGCACACCCGACGTCGGCTGCGTTTTGCTGACCGGCAACGGCCCCTCACCGAAGGACGGCGGCTGGGCCTTCTGCTCCGGCGGCGACCAACGCATCCGAGGCCGCAGCGGCTACCGCTACGCCGACGGCGACACTGCCGACACTGTTGACGTCGCGCGCGAGAAGGCCGAAGGCGGCCGCCTGCACATCCTTGAGGTACAGCGTCTGATCCGCACCATGCCGAAGGTGGTCATCGCCGTAGTTGGTGGTTGGGCTGCCGGCGGCGGGCACTCCCTGCACGTGGTGTGCGACATGACGATCGCATCCCGCGAGCACGCGCGCTTTAAGCAGACTGATGCGGATGTCGGAAGTTTCGACGCCGGCTATGGTTCCGCATACCTGGCAAAGATGGTGGGTCAGAAATTTGCCCGCGAGATCTTCTTCCTGGGGCGCACCTATGATGCGGAGACCATGCAGCGCATGGGTGCGGTCAATATTGTGGCCGATCATGCCGATCTGGAAAACGAGGCGATCCAGGCTGCCAAGGAGATCCTCGGCAAGTCCCCCACAGCGCAGCGCATGCTGAAGTTCGCCTTCAACCTCACCGATGATGGCTTGATGGGACAGCAGGTGTTCGCCGGCGAGGCCACCCGCCTTGCCTACATGACCGACGAAGCCGTCGAAGGTCGCGATTCCTTCCTGGAGAAGCGCGACCCTGACTGGTCGGAATTCCCGTACTACTACTAGCGCTACCTGCAGAAGGCCAAGCGGGTGCAATACGTCACACTTTGTTGGTGCCGCTCGGGTGAAGAGGTTTCCTGCCGCATGTCCGAACATCAGGGTTAATACTCCTACGCCACCCCCGCGACCCCGGGCCATCCTTGAAAATCCGTGGGGGTCACCCATGATCGGCCACCTCCCAATGCAGCATCACACCCAACATTGGGGGTAAAAAGGGTCGGTTTAGACCCGTTTTAGGCTCGCCCCGGTACCGAATCCTGGTTTTCACCACCCCCCACACTCGGGCATACTACAACCGTGACCGAACTGATCATCCTCCTTATCGTGGTGGCCACAGCGCTAGCCTTTGACTACACCAATGGCTTCCACGACACAGGCAACGCGATGGCAACATCCATCGCCACAGGCGCACTCAAACCCAAAGTGGCGGTGGGCATCTCTGCCTCGCTCAACCTCGTGGGCGCATTCCTATCCGTCGAAGTCGCCACCACCGTCGCCAAAGGCGTCGTCGACCTCGACAAATTCGACCTCATGAATCCCGACCAGGCCCACCAACTACTCCTCGTAGTCTTCGCAGGCCTCATCGGCGGCATCGTGTGGAACCTCCTCACCTGGCTGTTCGGCATCCCTTCGTCCTCGTCGCATGCCTTGTTCGGTGGCATGATCGGCGCAGCGCTCGCCTCCCTCGGCATGGGAGGCGTCGTCTGGCACGGCGTCGCCGCCAAGGTCATCATCCCCGCACTCGCAGCACCCGTCGTTGCCGGTATCGTCGCCATGGTCGGCACCTGGCTGGTCTACAGGCTCACCAACTCAGTTCCAGAAGGCCAGAAAAACAACTACTTCCGCTTCGGACAAATCGGTTCCGCATCCCTGGTCTCGCTGGCGCACGGCACCAACGACGCGCAGAAAACAATGGGCGTTATCTTCCTCGCCCTTGTCGCCACCGGCAACCTCCACCAGGACGACCCGATCCCCTTCTGGGTGAAGGCCGCCTGCGCAATCTGCATCGCCCTCGGCACCTACATGGGTGGCTGGCGCGTCATCCGCACCCTGGGCAAAGGACTCGTCGAGATCGACTCCCCCCAAGGCATGGCCGCCGAAACCTCCTCCGCAGCCATCATCCTTACCTCCTCCCATTTCGGAATGGCGCTGTCCACCACACACGTCGCCACCGGCTCCATCATGGGCACCGGCCTCGGCCGCAAGGGTGCCGAAGTCCGCTGGGGGGTCGCCGGCCGCATGGCCCTAGCGTGGCTCATCACCCTTCCCGCCGCAGCTGCCGTCGGCGCTGCAACCTGGTGGCTCGCTCACTTGATCGGCCTGGGCATGGGTGACCTCTGGGGTGTCATCGCAGCATTCGCCGTGCTCGTCGCCCTCGCCGGCTACATTTTCAGCCACTCCCTGAAGGCCCCCGTTAATAGCTCCAACGTCAATGACGAATGGGACGAAAACAGTGATGACGCCGCGACCGCTGCGCGCGCAGGCGCCCACACTGCCGCACAACCTGCCGCAGCACCAACCCCCGACAATGCAGCCGACGCCGCTGCCGCTGCTTTCGACCCGGCAGAAGACCCCCTGGCAATAGTCGAGGTCATCGACAACCCGATGACTGGTGCCAGCGACGCCGACAGCACCCAAGCCGCCTACGATCCCCGTGATGACGCAGCCGCCGCAACCCCCGCGACGTCAACACCCATGGCAGACCAGCAGAGGAAAGAGGGCCGATAAATGAGCTTTGGCACCATGATCGCAGACCTAGGTGAAGTTCTTCTCGCTGGGCTAGTCCTGGGCGCAGGCCTACCCGCACTTTTTGCGCTTGGAATTCGCCTGGCCGCCGGCCCCGGGCAGGTCAGCGAAGACGGCACTATCATGCACGGCGCCGACGCCTCCCCCATCGCGAAAGCTGCGGCCTACCTGTGCTTTGCGATCATCATCGCAGCAATCATCGCGGGAATCCTATGGATTACTAAGGCGACGATTTTCCAATACACCGGCTTGGATGTGTTCGGCACCGAAGCCTAACGCACCTTCCGACCCGCGCCTAGAGCACCCCCGCGCCTAGCCTGAGCTCAAACAGCCCGGCTAGGCGCTTTTTCACAACTCTTCTTCCAGCTGCGCTTCGACCGCCTCCAAATCCTCACCGTTGATCATCGCTTGACGCACACGTTGCAAACGACTCAAGTCTGAAAGCGTGTGGCTCTGATTGCGCTTCCAATAACCAAACACCTGCACGCGGGCCCTGTCTAAGCCCAGGGTTTCTCGCCCGAATTTACGAATTGGCCGCATCTCCCCACTTTCCCCGCAAGCCCACAGCCAATCGCACTCACCACTAAAACACGTGACCGCTGCGGCGAGTTCACCGGGTTCTACCCCCACAACATGCACCTCAATATCCGCCAGCAAATCCTTTGCCAGAGCGAGCTCCTCATCAGAAGCGGCTGCAAACAAGACAGCTGACTCAAACGTGCTGCGATCGCGGATGATCGACAGCGCGGCAGGCAGCGCAGTGGAGTCAGCCGCAAACAACACCCGACCGGCGTTTTGTGGAACACGATGCTGTCCGGGTTCCCAACTGTAGATAACGTCACCGGACTCCACGGATTGCATCCACTGCATTACCGGTGAAGTTGTCCCGTGGACAACAAAATCAATGGCGATCGTCCCACTGGTGTTGTCGTACTCCGCAACCGTGTACGCACGCGACGCCGTGGGCGGGGCCCCTTCAACACCGACATATTCTTCAGGGGTGACTGGTATTTCCAGGCGCATCGCAATGTTCGGAGTATGCCATTGACCGTCAAAACTGCTGGGCTCTGGGCGGAACCAAATCCGCGTAAGAGCAGGAGTTCGCTGTTCAATTCGCTCCACCTTGATCGCTAAGAATTTGTGATTCCCGTAATAGCGGCCTGGCGCATCCGGTGCTGACAGTTCACTGTGATCATCAGCAGATTCTCCTCGAATCAACGAAATCAGCTCGGCTATGTCCTGCTTCTGCACAGGCATAACGTTTTCGGGAGCTCCAGACGACAGGGGTTCTTTCTTCTGGACGGCCTGATTTCCGATCGGTGCACTTGGCACGGTTCGGTCACTCATCATGTTTATCTCCTTAGGAAATTATTAGGTCGCGTTTAATAGTTCAATTCAGCAGTTGTCAGTAATCAGCAAACGAACGCTGATCGCTGTCTACTCCGGAACAATCCAGGACCCTGCCCCGTCATCACGGCTTGCACAATGCCCATCACAACAGCCTCCAGAAAAACTCCGCAATAGATGGGAGGAACAGTAGAAAGGCGAAGAATCCCAATCCAGCCGCAATATCCAACGCTGTGAGCGGACGGTAATGCCGCAGAGTTCTTGTCGAACTAGCCCCGAATCCCCTGCTATCAAGCGCATCTGCAAGCTGCTCACTGTCCCGCAATGACGCTACGGTTACCACAGGAACAAGCCTCAACAGACCTATTCTTCGCTTTGCATTCCGGGTAGTTAATCGATATTGATGCTGCACAAAACTCATATCTCGTCTAATGCGCGCCATGAAACGATTACCGAACAGTGCAATGTCCACAAAGCGATAAGGAACCTTCAACATTCCAATCAATGTGTCCACCAACTCCGGTCCCCTAACCAGCGGTAGTACCGCTACGCTCGCTAGAACCAACGTTGACAGCTGCACCGCCGGCAACAACGCCCCAACCATTCTTTGCTGATTCAGCCACGGTTGAGCTTGTACATCACTCACCCAAGGCAAGAAGCCCACCCAGCTCAAGATGCAAAAAGCAGCTATGAGCACACAACGCAGCAGGAACTTAGCGATCCCCTGCCGCCGTATTGATCCCAGCAGCCCAAACACAAAAAGAACTACAGCGAGCAGCGCAAGCTCCTGTAGGCTAGTTCGCCGAGCAGCTGCAATCCACACTGCAATAGCTACAAGCAACAGCACCAGTGAATGCACAAGAGGTAGGCAATCTTTTTCTCTGCCCGAAGATTTTTTTGCTTGCGATTCACTCAAACCACTGCCCTCCTGCAGCTTCAGTTCGATGGTTTGGGTGGGATGAAGCTGGTGCAAAAACTCACGGTCGTGGCTGACGACGATAGTCCCCCTTGAGCCCCTGCCTTCATGCAACGCACGCACAACGCTTGCGATGCCCGATGCATCCTGCGCGCTCGTTGGCTCATCAAGCAGCAATAGCACCGGCTGAGACAAGAGTGCAGCCCCAATATTCAGACGCTGTCGCTGGCCGCCGGACAAACGCATCGGATGACGATGGAGCAAATCCTGCAGTCGGAATTCTTTGGCTATCTCGAGTACTGCGTTGCGCTCTTGCTCACTCAACTCCGCGGTACTCTCAGAACGCCCACGCGATATCGCTGCGACTAACGTAGCTTCAACGCTGCCATAAAGCTGAACCGATGATGAACGTTGCGCCACCCACCCGATTCCTGACTCAACTCGATCCTTCTTGCCAGGCACGATCACACCCCCACAGGTAAGCATTCCAACAAGACATCGAAGCAAAGTGCTCTTACCGCTGCCGTTACGTCCAATCAAAGCAACAACATCACCCCGCCTCACACAAAGGTCAGTCGGAGCAAGAAGCATCTCCCCATCGCTCGACTGGTAGAAAACCCCCTTCGCGTTGACCACTTCAGAGCCATCAGCAATGGCCGCCGCCACCACCGGCGACGCCGAACTATCCGCGACGTTATTAATCACACCCGAGATTGAGCCCCCAGAGGAAGCACGGACGTCATGCCGACGAAGAAGATCACCACCGGCATCTAGGACCTCTTCGTAATCACCGTCATAAACAATCGTGCCTTCTTGATCCAAGAGGATAAACCTCTCAGCAAGGCCGCGATGCTTTTCTGGACGATGATCAACGGCCAAAACCGTCACCCCCGTACGGTCGCGTATACGACTCAAGGCCTGCAAAAATTGCTCCAGAGCCTGCTGGTCCAACGCTGCGGCCGGCTCATCCAAAACAAGCACCTTGGCCCCCTGCGCTAAGGCCGCGGCCAACGCGAGCCGCTGCTGCTCCCCACCGGAAAGTTGCAAAGGATCACTGCCCGAATTCAGGTGCGACAGGCCCACCCATTCGAGCAACTCCTCCGTAAGAGCATCAGTCTGCGACATCTCTTTGCACTGATAATCACGAGGTAAACCCGGCTCATGGAACAAAGTTCGGGCACACATTTGAGCGTCAGGTTGCTGCCACACGCACGCGATGTGACACGCGAGCTCCCCCTCTGCAGACTGCTGCGGATCAATACCATCAACGAATATGTCCCCTTGTTGCCAACCCTCAAAGCTAGAGGTTAAAAGTCCACACAGGGCATAAAGAAGCGTGGTTTTTCCGCAACCTGATGCTCCCGAAAGCACAGTGTAAGAACCGGGGGCCAGCTCAAGGTTCATGCTCTGCACAACTGGATCACCCTCGCGGTAGCCAACGCTGAGGTCTTTAACGGACAGCACTGCCTGCTCCATCAGCGCCCTAACCCCGTGCGGGGTCTAACAGAGCACTGACGCGCAGACCTTGAGGGTTCACGCCGGCTTCGAAAATCTTCCTGGCAATGAAGTGACTAATCGCGCCGTACAGCACCCCCAGGACGATCTTAACGACGATGCCTAAGACAATAAGGTGAAAAGGAAGAGCATCGCGGGCCGCGCTCATCATGAGGATCGTAAGCCCAATACATAAACCAGCTGAACCACCGGCGCACATGGCCCAAGTCAAGGTTGAAGAATTAAAGATTGCGCGGTCTTTCACAATCAGCAGTCGCCGACCCAAGAAGAAAGTCAGTTCCACGAACAAACCAGCGGCCAACGCCGTAGCACCGAAACCAATCAATGCGGCGATAAACCCCGTGAGCGTTGCCATACCGTCGCGACGAATCAGCAACACCGCGGCAATCGTGCCCCAGAACATCGGTGTAGGAGCTGGGTATGCCAACCACGGTGCCGAGCCGACCAGCAGTGTGTTGAGGGCGATAGCTAGCCAAACAAAGACTGCTGATGCAGCACCCAACACTACGCAAGTCATCAGAGACCTCGTCGTAATTTTCTTCTTTTTACCCATAAGTAATCATTCTTTAGTTTGATGTTTTGAGGTGATCCTAGTCAGAAAAACTATGCGCGTCAATAGCAACTATTAAAAGGCTCCCCTTTCTGTAATGCCCCCTCGCTCGCAACAACCCACCGGAGCCTCCAGCACCCCGAAGGTTAGATTCTCTTCAAAAAGATCGATAGGATTTTCCATACAAATACGGAGTGTTCAATTGTATAAATCGAACATTTAAGGGGTCGGCACCCACCGAAAGCCTAAAGATCGGCACTAAACAGTGAAAAATCTAGCAAAATTTCTTCAATAACCCTTGTCAAATCGAACACGCACCACTAAAATCGAACACAAACAGCCAACCCAATCGGTAAGTTTTTTGACACTAGGTTTTCGCCAGGGGGCACAGTGGTTGCGCTGATTCCACAAGCAACACTTCACGCATAAGCTTCACGCACTCATCGACACCATCGAGGTATCCGACGTCCAACAAATCATGGAACTATTCCACCGCCAAGCATCCTTCGGTGGCATCATCGCCCACCTCCTCAGCAAGCAAAAAGCGCACTGCAAGCACGGCAAACGGCTCGTGAACTTCATCATCGAAACCTTCAACGTGGAATAGGCAGACGCCAACCAATGGTGCTCCCTCGGCAAGCAACTGTTCGAAGCGGCGCCATAGCCCTCCGACGATGGCGTTAAGAAGGCCCTGGAAGAAGAAAAACAGCAGAACAGCAACATCGAAGGCAACAGTGGCGGCGGTGGCGCTTAGACGAGGTGCGCCCGGTAACAGCAGTGGACTCACACGACACCCTTGACGCTATCGGGGCACGCATGGCCGCCCGGCACCACGGCGGCGGTGTGGTCACCGTCGATAACCGTGGCCGCCGCGACAACGACACACCCGGCTTGGCCGATTTTGACTACTAGAGTTGGCCACTAGCTAGACCCCTAGCCACTTGGGAAACCACCACCGCCCCGACGCTCAAGGTGTGAGCGTCGGGGCGGTGGTGTTTGTCTAGTTGCCGTTGTCGTCAAGGGGTACGACGGGTTGCTTGGCCATGTGCTCGGGATACTCAAGCAACGACAACCGCGCCACAATTGTTAGCTCCCTCAATCCCTTTAGTGTCTGTTCGCTAAGTGGTTGCAAGTCCTTGGCCGTAGCAAGCCATATATCGCTTGAGCGAACTTCACCGTTGCCGTCTAGTTCCTTTTGGTCGTGTTCGATACAGGCCCACACCTTGGCTATCTGTTCCCTAACGTGCGGTTGGGTAACCTCAAGGTCACATTGGTTAAGGTGCGCCGCGGCCTCACGATAGAACCGGCCAAGGGCCATTGCCTTTTCGACTAACACCTTGTCCAAGGGCACCATTGGTTTATCCCGTTGCAGCTGAATAATCGCGTCGCGCACGCCTTGCGCCGCGGTGAAAATCGCGCCGATGCACTCGGCCACCGCCTTGCGTTGCCGTGCCCAATCTTCACGTTGCAGTTGTTCCAACCGTTCCCGTTCACGTCGGTCGTCGTCGGCCTTACGCCTAGCGTTCTCGGCCGCTTGGTCGTCCTTGCGCCGTTGGTCGGCCGCTTTGTTGTTCCACCACGTCGTGACAAGGACACCGACAAGGGCAACGAGGGCAACCAACAACGACACACCACTTTGAGACGTGAGCCAAGAAAAGAACACTTGCATGAGACAAGCATAGAGGCGCCCGCCCCTACCTAGACCCCAACGGCGCCCATTCAACGCCTTAAATCACGTTTCCCACCTGCATGTTTACACCCCGAGGCGGTGGCCGTGGCGCCGACCGACTCACCCTCACAAGGGTTTACACCAATCCACCAATTAGCAACCTCGTGCCGCTCTGCCACCACCATCACGCCAACAACGACGACTCCCGACGCCGCGGACGCTTCATCACCAACGGAGGCACCCTCGCCGACCAATCAAAAGCCGCCAAGCACTACCGCGAAGCCCAGGCCAGCGGTCTGCTCGACCCCGACAGCACCCCACCTTGGGCCCGCAACAACGGCGGGGTGTCACCCCGGGAGACCGTCAACAAGATCAACACGGACCAGTGGTGGCACAAGCACACCCAAACCCAACAGCACAGCAGCCATCAACACCGCGGTCACACTGATGACGCCGCGGACCCTGCGGACGGCAACAGCGCTTACGCGGGCCACTACCAGCACTACATGCCGCCGAGCATGCGGCAGTCCACAGCGGAAAACCCGCTGACCATGGAGCAATTCGACACGCCTCCTGGCTACAGGAAAGACCTCCCCTACGAGTCCTACGTCGACAACTGGGGGCATCTATTTCGGAGGATGCGGCTTGTGCTGCGGTGGCGGTCGGTGACGACTCCCCGCTCCCTAAACATGCCCGACACACCCACCACCACAATTTTTTCAATGCCCGCCACCTGCGATTTTCTAACTTTTTTGAAATTTTTTAAGAAATATCCTTGCGCACCCCGTAGGTATGCATTAGTGTGGAGTCTCACATCAATAAATAATAGGTAAAAACCAACTATTAATTTTTACCCACGATAGCCGGACACCAAGCGTTTCCCGCCCCGTCGATATGACTTCCCAGGGCGCACGAGAACCACTTGCTAACGCAAGGCCGTCGACCGATCCGAGTAAGGAGTAGAACATGACACGCATCATCAACTGGCTCCGCCCGAGCATCCCGACGCATCTGGCGGTCATCGCAAAGCCCAGCAACTAGACCCAGGTTTCACGGCCAGCCCGGGGTTCGCCACCAGGCAGCCGCTCAGCTGCCACCAGGCAGCCTTCGGGTAGCCGCCCAGCAACCCCAGGTCCGTCAATCACCTTTGGCGAGGGCCTTGTGGGCTAGCTTTATGTGAATGGGACGTTTGCTTTTCACCCTGCCGGTGTCTCCTCAGTCTCCAGAGTTGATTCTGGATGATCTTGAGCAGGCGCTGGCAGGGTTTTCTACGTTTACGCCGGTGCCGCTGGGTTCTCATCCTCATGAGGCATTGGGTGTAGGCAAGCCGATCGACGAGGACGTTGCTTTGGTGGTTGCGACGTCCGGGTCGACGGGTGTGCCGAAGGGCGCGCTGTTGAGCCCTACGAATCTGGTGTCGAGCGCTGACGCGACGCATGAGGCCCTTGGGGGGCCTGGGGTGTGGTTGTTGGCGTTGCCGGCGCATCATATTGCGGGGATTCAGGTGCTTGTGCGCAGCCTTGTGGCTGGAACTGTGCCGATCTCTATCGACGTGTCGAAGGGTTTTGATGTGTCCGTGTTCGCGAGGGCTGCGCGGAAGCTGGATGCGGAGGCAGGCGCATTTCGCCGGTATACGGCGTTGGTGCCACTTCAGTTGCGTAAGGCGTTGGAGTCTTTGGAGGGCATTGAGGCGTTGCGGTTGTTTGATGCCATTTTGATTGGTGGGGCGCCCCTGGATGAGAACACGAGGGTGTCGTGTGAGCGGTTGGGGATCAATGTGGTGCGGACTTACGGTAGTTCGGAAACGTCCGGGGGGATTATTTATGATGGGCGGCCGTTGCCGGGGGCCCGGATGGCGTTGGCGGGTGAGCGTGTTGCGGTGTCGGGCCCGATGGTTGCTCGGGGTTATCGGACGTTTGAGGGTGCTCCTGCGTTGCCGGCGTCGGCGTTGGGGGCGTTTCGTCCGGATGGTTGGTTTGTCACGTCGGATACTGGGGTTATTGAGGATGGGGTGTTGAGGGTGACGGGCCGGGTGGATACGGTTATTGATTCGGGTGGGTTGAAGTTGCATCCGGAGGTGTTGGAGCATGCGTTGATGGCGGTTCCGGGTGTTGACGCCGCGGTGGTTGTGGGTGTGCCGGATGAGCGTTTGGGGCAGGCGATTTGTGCGGTGTATTCGGGGACGCTGTCGCCGGGTGAGGTTGTTGAGGCGTTGGATGATGTGCCGCGTTGGCAGTTGCCCAAGCGTTTGCTTCGTGTGGGTTCGGTGCCGGTGACGGGGCCGGGTAAGCCGGATCGCCAGGCGATTGTGCGTTTGTTTATGGAGTCGTAGTCCCGGTGGCGGGGTTGCGTTGGGGTGTTTTTAGTGCGTGTTTTGGGTGCTGCGTTGGTCTTCGGCGACGAGCCGTGCGATGTCTTGGGGTTCGTAGACTTGTGCGATTTGTGCGTCGTTGCCGCCGCCGAAGGTGTTGTGTAGTACGAGGGCGCCGAGTTGGGTTGTGGGGATGATGTTGAAGTGGTGTGGGGTGGGGTCGACTTGTTGGATGGTGTGGTTGCTGCGTAGCGCGCATCGGTGGAGCCATACGTCGTCGGCGTGGGGGCTGAGTTGCATGAATTGGGCGCCTTGGTTGACGACGTAGTTGATGAAGGTTGGTGGGTAGTGGACGCCGGAGACGCCGGTGGCGAAGTTGAGGATTGATGGTGTGGTGGTGTTGACGGCGGTCCAGCGTACGTAGGGTTGGAGGGTGCCGTTGTGGGTGTTGATTCGGTGGGCTCGGTAGGCGGTGATGACGTCGCGGGGGTTGCTGTTGTTGTTTGTGTGTGCGGCGCGTTCGAGGAGGCGTGGGAGGAACCAGGTTGGGTAGAGCATGTCGTCGTCGACGGTGATGATGGATGTGTTGGTGCCTTGGACGTGCCGGAACGTGCCCCAGTATTTGGTGTGGGGTCCGTATGCGCCGTCGGAGCATCGGATGTCGAGGCCGCGTTGTGCGAGTCTTTTTAGTGGTGTGGGGCGTGGGGCGTCGTAGTCTTTTTTGTCGAGCCAGAGGACGATGGGTACGCCGGAGTGTGCGAGGGATTCGATGGTGTAGTGGACTTTGTGGAGGCGTCGGCCGTGGGTGGTGAGGCTGATGGCGACTGGTGTGTGCGGGGTGAGTGTGGGGATGGGGTGTGTGTCGTGGCGGTTGCGGGTGGCGAGGGTGAGGCAGCGTGCGAAGGTCCATGCTGCGCCGGCGATTTGGCGGGCGAGGTAGGTGATCCACACGGGGTGTTGTTCCTCCTGGTGTCGTGTTGGTTGGTGTGAGTGGGTTGGGTGTGGTTTTGGCTATGTGCAACTTTATATGTGTTTTGTTTTGTTTGTATTTTGCGGGTTGTTGGGGTGGCGTGTGGGGTTGTTTTGGTGGGTGGGTTTTTTGGTTTTATTGTGGTGGGATGGCTTCTGCTCAACAATGGTTCCAGGGTGCGCGGCCGCATACCTGGGCGAATGCTTTTGCTCCTGTCGTTGCTGGTAGTGGGGCGGCTACCGCGTCACTGTATGGGGTTGATGTGTCGGGGCGGCAGGAGGTTGTGGGCGCGTGGGGCTCCGCGGCGTCAGGCTGGGGGGACCAGTTGCTACGTGCGTTGCTTGCTGCTGTGGTGGCGTGGGCGTTGATTGTGGGGGTGAATTTTGCCAATGATTATTCGGATGGGGTTCGGGGTACGGATGATGATCGCACGGGGCCGCTGAGGTTGACGGCGTCGGGTGCGGCGAGCCCGGGGTCCGTGAAGCGTGCCGCGTTTGCTGCGTTTGGTGTGGCTGGCGTGGCTGGGGTTGTGTTGTCGTTGTTGAGTGCGTGGTGGTTGGTTGTTGTGGGGGCATTGTGCATTGTGGCGGCGTGGTTTTATACGGGGGGTAAGAATCCGTATGGGTATCGGGGGTTGGGGGAAGTGTCGGTGTTTGTGTTTTTTGGTTTAGTGGCGGTGTTGGGGACACAGTTTACGCAGGCTGGGGTGGTGTCTTGGCAGGGGGTGTTGTGTGCTGTGTCGGTGGGGGCGATGAGTTCTGCGGTGAATTTGGTGAATAATTTGCGTGATATTCCTTCGGATTCGGAGGCGGGGAAGATCACGTTGGCGGTGCGTTTAGGGGATGTGTGGACGCGGCGTGTGTGGTTGGTGTTGGTGTGTGTGCCAGTGGTCGCGTCGCTTGTGTTGATGGTGTCGTCGGTGTGGTGTGTTGCTGGTTTGTTGGCGGTACCGTTGTTGTGGGTGGCGTCGGGCCCGGTGCGTGAAGGAGCGTTGGGTGCTGCGTTGATTCCGGTGTTGGGGTCGACGGGTAGGGCGATGTTGGTGTGGAGTGTGGTGACTGCTGTGACGTTGGGATTGTCATAGCGGTTGTGGGGTTGTTTTAGCGTCCTTCGAGTTCGCTGTGGATCCATTGTTTGTGGGCTTTGCGGTTGGCGTCCCATGCGGCGACTTCTTCTGTGACGCGGTTACGTAGGCCGCGGAAGATGAGCATGGAGAGGGGGAAGGCGACCAGCAGCGCAAGGAGGGAGGACATGATGAGGGGGATGGGGGCGCTTGCGGCCATGGCGATGGCTTGGATGATGATGGTGAGGATGATGAACAGGCCGAGGCGGGCAAGCCCGTAGAGGATGACGTCGCGTCGGGCCCTGTTGCGCAGGTTGGTGTCCAGGTGGGGTTCGGGGTGGGGGTTTGGTGCGGCTTGGGGGTTGGTTTTTTTATCCACGGTGGACCAGTTTAGTTCTATGATGTCGGTTATGGGACGCCTACTTCTTCTTTTGTTGTTTGTTGCTGCGGTTGTGTTGTTGTGGAAGGCGTATGGGCCGTATATTCATCGGGCTTTGGGGTTGGGTTCTAATGGGGGTAATGGGTTTGTTGGGGTGGGTCGGGGGAATCGTCGGGGTGCTGCTCGTCCGGTGATGAAGGGGCCGGATGATGATGAGGAGTTTTTGTGGCGTTTGGAGAGGGATCGTTTTAAGCAGCGGCGGGCGGAGGAAGACGCTCGGAAGCGCGAGGAGGAGCAGGCGCGCAGGCGTGCTGAGCGTGAGCAACGCGGCGTCATTGGTGATAGGAATGATGCTGATCAGGGGGCTTTAGACGACGGCGGTAGCGATGCTGAGGAAGGTCAGTAGGTCGATGTCATAGATGCGGAGTCGCCGGTGCTCGTCCATGAGGCCATTGACGATGCGGTCGAGAATGGGGTTGGCGACGGTGGCTGCTGGGTCGTGCCCGGGGAGGTTTTGGGCGTCGATGAATTGTTGGAGTTGTTGGTTGTGGTCGGGGTCTAGGTCGTATTCGTAGATGAAGCTGATCCACCAGCGGGCCCAGCGGACGCCTTCGTTGCCGAACATGGTGTAGATGAGGCCCATGCGTTGTTCGAGGGGGATTTCCCAGTCGGCGATTTGGGCGATGAGGGGTGGGCCGGCTTGGGTGACGTCTTCGTTTTCGCTTTGGATGTAGATGGTGGCGTTTTTGTTGGGTGCGGTGGGTGTGAAGGTGGCGGGGAGTTGGGCGATGGTGTGGCCGTCGAGTTCGATGGTGAGGTCGAGGTTGGGGATGGGGGCGATTTGGGTGATGTAGAGGGCGACGGAGCCGCTGCCACCTCCGCGGATGCTGCGTTGGCTGCGTAGGACTTCGATGCCGTTTGCGTAGCCGTGGAGGGTGACGGTTTGGGCTTCGTGTTCGTTGCGGAGGAAGCGGGAGATGCTGAGTTCAACCCAGCCGTTTTGTAGGTGGACGGTGGCTGGGGGTGTTTGTTGGTCTGCGGGGGTGGTGACGTCGTGGGGGTTGGGGTGTGTGGGTGTGTTCCAGGTGGTTGTGGCGTCGGCCCAGGCGCAGTCCATGTAGTTGGTGTAGGTGGTTGCGTTGCAGCGGGCTGTGGTGACGTCGTAGCTGGTGTGGAGGCTGGTGCCGCGGGAGCCTTCGGTGGTGCGTGTGTCGCAGACGAGGTCGCCGGGCATGCAGTAGCTGCTGATTCGGTTGCCGGCGTTGTTGCGGTAGTTGTCGAGGGTGGGGAGGACGAGTTGGTAGCCGATGCTGTCGGTGACGGCGCGGCTGATGCCGCCGATGGTGTTGGTGGCGGCCATCTGGATGTGGGCGTTTGTGTTTTCTGGGCCTTGGGGGCGGCGGGAGGGGTCGGCGATGAGTATGTATTTGGTGACGTTGTCGATGTTGTGGGTGTTGTTGTTTTGGACGGCGGCGGCTTGGGTGAGGTTGATGACGTCGGCGCCTTGGCTGTAGCCGGCGAGGATGAGTTGTGGTGGGTTTGTTGGGCAGGGGTTGTAGATGGTGTGGAGTGTTTGGGTGAGTTGTTGCTGGCCGATGGATGCGGAGGTGTGGAAGTTGTCAAGGGTAGGGAGGATGCCACCTTTGTATTCGATGCGGTGTGCTGGGTAGACGAGGGTGGCTACTTTTGCTCCGTTGAGGCTTGTGTGTGCGCCTGGGGTGTTGAGGCTGCGGGCGAGGAGGCCTCCGCCGGTGAGGGTTGTGAGGTCGTTGGTGGGGTTGGTGGTGATGGTGGGGCTGTTGGCGAAGAGGTCGTCGCGTTGTTGTTGGTAGGTGAGTTGGTTGGGTTGTGGGCCTTGTGGTTCTTCGGAGGAGCCTCGGACGAGGAGTAGTAGTTTTTCGCCGCAGTGTGCGCTGGTGGGGTTGGTTTGGGCGTGTGTGAGTGTGCCGGTGGTGAGGGTGGCGAGGGTGAGGGTTACGGCGAGGGTGAGTGTGGTGAGTTTTCCGACGAGGCTCATTGGTCGTGCTGGGTTGTGTTGGGGGTGTTTAGTTGAGGCCTGCGTAGGAGTGGAGGCTGTTGGCTACGAGGTTGATGAAGAAGAGGTTGAAGACCATGGCGGTGAATGCTGCGACGTTGATCCAGCTTGCTGCTTTGCGCCAGCCGGCGGTTGCGCGGGCGTGGAGGTATGCGGCGTAGAGGACCCAGGTGACGAAGCTCATGGTTTCTTTGGGGTCCCAGTTCCAGAATCGTCCCCAGGAGGATTCTGCCCAGATGGCGCCGAGGGCTACGCCGAGGCCGAAGACGGGGACGCAGATGATGCCGGCGCGGTATGCGAGGCGGTCGAGTTTTTCGGCGTCGGGTAGTGGGTTGACGAGGCGTCCGAGCCAGCCTTGTGGGTTGCGGGAGCGCAGGAGGTAGAGGATGGATGCGAGGCTGGAGATGAGTCCGAAGCCTGCGCCGATGGAGACGGTGGAGACGTGGATGGGTAGCCAGAAGGAGCGGAGTGCGGGTACGACAGGGCCTGCGTTGACGTAGAGTTTGGTGCCGCCGTAGAAGAGGAGGATGAGGATGGGGACGAGGACCCAGGTCCAGAGTATGCGCAGTTCGCGGCGGTGGAGTACGACTGCGGCGACGGTCATTGCGAGGACTGCGGTGACGGAGATGTATTCGTAGAGGTTGCCCCAGGGGACTCGTTGGGTGGCGACGCCGCGGAGGATGACGGATCCTGCGTGGATGATGATGCCGAGCCACACGAGGGATTGGGTCATGTTGCTGAGTTTGTCTGCGGTGCGTGCGCTCGTGGGTTTTGTTCCTCCGGCTGCGACGTAGGCGGCGATGGAGAGGATGAGGGCGAGTGCGTAGATCAGGAAGGCTGATCGGAATGCGTAGTCAGACAGTAACGCGAGGTCTTGGTTCACCGGCATAGTCTGTTACCTTACTCAATTCTTGGGTTCGTGCTGAGTCTGGGGTTCTTGCTGGGTGTGGGTGGGTTCTAGGTTGACGAGTTGTCGGGCGAGTCTGTCAAATTCGCTGCCCCAGCCTGCGCGGTCGGTGCGGGAAAGTCCGCCCATTTCGATGCCGTCGTCGCTGACGCGGATCCAGATGCGGCGCCGTTTGATGGCTAGCGAGCCGACGAGACCTGCGAGTGTGGTGATGGTAGAGATGAGGACCCATTGTTGGAAGGGGTCGTGGCTGACTTGGAGGTTGATGAATTCGTTGGCGCCGTCGAAGGTGACTTTGGTGCCGTCGTCGAGGGTGACGCTGTCGCCGAGCATGAGGTTGACACGTTCGATTTTTTGGAGGGAGCCGTTGTGGAGTTGTTGTGGGTCGAGGGTGAAGATGTTTTGGCCTCGTCCGGTGTCGAGCCCGTTGTCGCCGCGGTAGATGTCGATGGCGACGGCGGGGTCTTTTTGTTCGGGGTAGGAGGAGGATAGGAGTGCGTTGTTTTCGCCGCTGAATTGGGCGGTGGGTGCGAACAGACCTTGGATGGCGAGTTGGTTTTGTCGGCGTTCGTAGTCTGTGGGGTACATGCCGGAGGGCGGGTCGAAGCGGAGGACGCCGGAGGAGAGGAAATAGGTGGCGTCTTCGGGGGCGAATTGGATCATTTGGGTGCGGGTTTCGCCGTTGGGCCAAGTGATGGTGAAGCGTGGGGCGAAGCCGTGGCCTTGGAGGTAGATGCGGTCTCCATCGAGGCGTAGTGGGTGGTTGACGCGGAGGTCGTAGTTTTTCCACTGGTCTTTGGGGGCGAAGATGTTCTCGCCATCAGCGTAGGAAATGTTCGAGTTAAACATTTCTGCTTGGCCGTTGGGTAGGTAGTCGGCGTGGAAGTCGTGGACGTCGATACAGAAAGGGGTGAGGTCGGAGTTTTTGAAGAGGGCTCCGGCGCGGACGCTGTCGTAGTTGGCGAGCGCGGTGTTGCAGAATTCGGAGTTTTCGGTTGGGTTGGGGGCGCCGTTGGCGCTGACTCCTGTGTTGGTGACGACGATGGCTTGGCCTTCGTAGTAGTACATTTTTCCGAGGCCGATGCTTGCGAGCATGCCGACGAGGCCTAGGTGGAAGATGAGGTTGCAAATTTCGCGGCTGTATCCCCGTTCTGCGGAGAGGCTGGGGTGGCCTGCGCGGTCTTGTTCGCCGGTGTAGCGGGCAGTACGCCAGCCTTTGAGTTGTTGTTGTGCGTGGTCGAGGATTTCTTCTGGGGTGCCAGGGTGTGTGGGGGTTCCGAAGGCGCGGTGTGGGAGGCGTTGCATCCGTAGGGGTGCGCGGACGGGTGCGTTGCGGCTGGCGCGGTAGTGGTCGATGGTTCGGGGGATGATGCAGCCGATGAGGGAGATGAATAGGAGGATGTAGATGGCTGTAAACCAGGTGGAGGAGAATACGTCGAAGAGTTGCAGTTTGTCGTAGATTTCGGCAGTTTTTCCGCCGTTGGCGATGTATTCTGCAACTTTGCTTTCGTTGAGGGAGCGTTGTGGGAGGAGTGCTCCGGGGATGGCTGCGATGGCGAGGAGGAAGAGGAGGACGAGTGCTGTGCGCATGCTGGTGAGCCAGCGCCAGGCAAGCTGAGGGTATTTCTTCACTGTTGTTCTTTCACTCCGGTTGTGTTGTGCACGGCTGGTGCGTGGTGGCTGTGCACGATGTGTTTTTCGCAGCGTTTGTGCATGTGGTTTTTATAGTGCGGGGTTCATGCTGAGCTGGCGGAAGAATCCCACAACATGATCCCACAGGCCGGTGAGTAGTGCACATCCGACGAGGACGAGGGCGATGCCGCCGATGAGTTGGATTGTGCGGGTGTGGGTTCCGAGCCAGTTGACCCAGTTGAGGGCGTGGGTGGAGAAGATGGCGAAGAGTATGAAGGGTAGGCCGAGGCCGAGGCAGTAGCCGATGACCATGAGTGCGCCGCGGGCTGCGGTGGCGCCTTGGGTTCCTACGGAGATGGAGATGATGGATGCGAGGGTAGGCCCTAGGCAGGGGGTCCAGCCGAGGGCGAAGATGGCGCCGAGGAGGGGTGCGCCGAGCCAGGTGCTGAGTTTTTTGGGGGCGATGCGGGTGGTGTTTTGCAGCCATGGGAGTGCGCCCATGAAGGTGAGTCCCATGAGGATGGTGATGATGCCGCCAATTTTTTGTAGCAAGGTGGCGTTAAGGGTGATGGTGTTGATGGCGCCGAAGATGGAGACGGTGGCGAGGAGGAATATGGTGGTGAAGCCGAGGACGAAGAGGAGTGCGGCTGCGGCGACGTGTGTTTTTTTGTTTATGACGGCGCGTCCATCGACGATGTTTACGCTGCCGCCGACGATGCTGGCGAGGTAGGACATGTAGCCGGGGACGAGGGGTACGACGCAGGGGGAGGCGAAGCTGATGAGGCCTGCGAGGGCGGCGGCGAAGAATCCGAGGATGAGTGGGCCGTCGGTGACGAGTTCTGTCACTGTTGTTCCTCTAGTAGGGGTTCGACGATGTTGAGTACTTCGTCGGCGTTGATTTCGCGGAGGAAGACGGCTGCGGGGCGGTGTTGTTTGTCGAGGATGATGGTTGTGGGGATGACGGAGGCGGGGACGCCGCCGAGGGCTGCTGCGGTTTTGAAGGGCGGGTCGTAGATGCTGTCGTAGGTGACGCCGGCGTCTTTAAGGAAGTCTCGTGCGACTTCGGGTGAGTAGTCGCGGACGTTGATGCCGAGGACGGCGCCGCCTTTGTTTGCGATGTTTTCTTGGACGGTTTCTAGGTCGTCTACTTCTGTGCGGCAGGGTCCGCACCATTGGCCCCAGGCGTTGAGGACGAGGACTTTTCCGTCATAGTCGTCGAGGCTGATTGTTTCGCCGGGGTGCATGAGGGATTCGCCGCTGAAGTTGTTGAGGGGTTTTCGCTCATCTTGTGGGTATTGGATGAGGGTTTGTCCGCCGGGGGCATAGAAGCTGAAGGTGGTGTTTTGTTTGTTGGTGGTGTCGTCGTTGCTGCAGGCGGTGAGGCTGAGGGTGGTGGCGATGATTGTGGTTGCTGCGAGGACGAGGCGTGCTGTGCGGCGTGGTTGGGTGCGTGCGGGCATGGTTATAGCTCTTGGGCGGGTTCGGTGTAGTAGATGTCGGTGAGGATGTTGTCTTCGAAGCCGAGGCTGGTGACGCTTGCGAGGTTGCATTGGCGGCTGGCGGGGTTGTGGGCTAGTGGGAGGCCTTGGGCGAATCGTTGGACGCAGACGATGGGTAGTTGGTGGCTGATGAGGATTGCTTCGTGGCCTTCGGCGGCGTCGCGTGCGTTGAGAATGGCGCGCCACATGCGTTCGAGGATGTCACTGTAGGGTTCGCCCCAGCTGGGTTCGGTGGGGTCTTTGAGTAGGGGCCAGTAGGTGGGGTTCCACAGGGCGCTGTTGATGCCTTTGATTTTGAGGCCTTCGAGTTGGTTGCCTGCTTCGATGAGGTCCTCGTCGGTGGTGATGGGTAGCCCGGTGATTTCGGTGAAGGGCTGGGCGGTTTCTTGTGCGCGCTGCAGTGGGGATGCTGCGAGGTGGATGACGTCGTGTGTGGTGAATGCGCGCGCGGTTGTTGCGGCTTGGGTGTGGCCGCGGGCGCTGAGGTGGTAGCCGGGGATGCGGCCGTAGAGGATTTTTTCTGGGTTGTGTACTTCGCCGTGGCGAACCAAGTGGACCAGTGTGTGGGTCATGTGTTCCTCTTGTTTCGGGTGTGTTGTTGGTTTTTTACTTGCTGGGTGTGGCTGCTGCTGCGGCTTGTGCCGCTGGGACGAATGCGCGTTCGATCTGTTCGAAGTCGTCGTCGCTGAGTGCGGTGGAGACGAACCAGGTTTCGAAGACGCTGGGGGAAACGAAGACCCCATTATCCAACAGTGCGTGGAAGAAGGGGGCGAAGCGGTAGGTTTCGGCGGCGGCCATGTCGGCGTAGTTGTTGCCTTGGCCTTCGGCGAATCGGACGCTGAGCATGTTGGAGGCGCGTTGGATGTGGTGGGCGACGCCTTCTTTGCTGAGGGCTTGGGTGACGAGGTTGTGGAGTCGGTCGGCGTTGGCGTTGACGGTGTCGTAGACGCTGTCATCTGCGAGTTGGAGGCTGGTAAGTCCTGCGGCGACAGCGACGGGGTTTCCGGCGAGGGTGCCGGCCTGGTAGACGGGGCCTTGGGGGGCTAGGTGTTCCATGATGTCGCGGCGGCCGCCGAACGCGGCGGCGGGGAGGCCTCCGGAGACGACTTTGCCGAAGGTGATGAGGTCTGCGGCGACGCCGTCGATGCCGTACCAGCCTTGGAAGGAGGTGCGGAAGCCGGTCATGACTTCGTCGAGGATGAGGAGGGCTCCGTGGGCGTGGGCGATGTCTTTGAGTTGTTGGTTGAATCCGGGCAGGGGTGCGACGGTGCCCATGTTGCCTGCGGCGGCTTCTGCGATGATGCAGGCGATGGTATCGCCGTGTTCGTTGAATGCTGCGCGGACGGCGTCGATGTCGTTGTAGGGGACGACGATGGTGTCGGCGGCGGTGCCTGGGGTGACGCCTGGGGAGTTGGGTTCGGAGTAGTCGAGGACTCCGGAGCCTGCGGAGACGAGGAGGGAGTCGACGTGGCCGTGGTAGCAGCCTTCGAATTTGAGGATTTTGTTGCGGCCGGTGTATCCGCGGGCGAGGCGGACGGCGGACATGGTTGCTTCGGTGCCGGAGTTGACGAGGCGAACTTCTTCGGCGGCGGTGCGGCTCACGATTTCTTCTGCGAGAAGAATTTCTGCTTCGGTGGGGGCGCCGTAGGAGAGGCCGCGGGTGGCGGCTTGTTGGACGGCTTCGACGATGGCGGGGTGTGCGTTGCCCATGAGCATGGGGCCCCAAGAGCAGAAGAGGTCGATGTATGTGTTGCCGTCGACGTCGTAGAGTTTGGATCCTTGTGCGGAGGCGATGAAGCGTGCTTGTCCGCCGACGGAGTTGAATGCTCGTACGGGTGAGTTGACTCCGCCGGGGGTGAGTTGGCGAGCTTTGTCGAGCAGTTCTCGAGATCGGGTGTGCATGGCGTTCAAGTGTACTTCTCCTACCTGTTAGGAAGCTGTGAGTGTCAGGATTTTGTGAGTGCGCGGGTGGTGTGGTGGGCGGCGTGTTGTGCGTCTTCGATGATGGCGGGCACGCCGACGCCGTGTTTCCAGGCTCCTGTGAGGGCGATGGTGCCCAGGGGCTGTAGAGATGTGTCGATGGTGGCGATGCGTTCGGCGTGTCCTACTTGGTAGCAAGGTAGGCCGCCGTACCAGCGTTGGACGAAAATTTCCTCGACTCCGGCGGTGCGTGCGTCGAGGCCGCACACTGCGTGGAGGTCGTCGAGGGCGGCGTCGACGAGGGTGTCTTCGTCGGCGCGGGCGATGTCGGTGAGCGCGGCGAGCGGGTTGGTGTTGTCGAGGCGTCCGTAGGACACGCGGACGAGGTCTCCGGGGCGAGACCCGATGTGGGGCCATTTTTTGGAGGAGAAGGTGAAGGCTTTGGCTTGCACTGTGGGGTTGTCGGCGCGGGAGACGAGGATTCCGGAGTAGTCGGGAAGTCCGCCTTCGGGCAGGCGCAGGCCGACGACGGTGGAGGATGCCACGGGGATGGTGCGCAGGTGGGTGGCGGCTTGGTGGAGGGCCTCTACCCCGCTGCGGGAGCAGAGGGCTGCTGCGGTGGGTGCGGGTACGGCGAGGATGAGGGCGTCGACGGTGTCGTTGATGCCTTGGCCGCGGATGGTCCATTGACCACTACCCTGCTGTGCGTTTTGTGCGGGGTTGATGTCGCTGATGAAGGCGTCGCTGTAGATTTCGGCGCCGGACTGTTCGGCGAGGGTTTCGTAGAGGTCGGCGTAGCCGCCGACAAAGGTGGAGAAGACTGGCTTTTTGGGTGCACCGGGTTGATCGGTGTCGGCGACGTAGGTGGATTGGTTATTTGTGAGGACTGTTTTTACTGCGCTGGTCAGGCGGGGTGTTTGGCCTGCGGCAACCATGGCGTCGAATTGTTCTGCGAGGCGTGGGAGTGCTGCGCGGACGCCGATGAGTTCTGGGCTTGATGCGTAGACTCCGCCGAGCAGTGGTTCGACGATGCGTTGGAGGACTTGGTCTCCGTGGACTTCGCGGACGAGGTCGGCCACGGATGCGTCTGCTTGGGTGAGGCCTGTGGGTGCTTGCCAGGTGACGGGGTGGTCTCCGTCGATGCGGCGGGCGGTGGCTTCGTCGACGAGGTGGGCGACGCTCTCGGCTGCTGCGGGAATACCCATGAGGGTGCCGCGGGGCAGGGGTTTAAGTTCGCCGTTGCCGTCGGGCAGGTAGAGCATGGAGGGCATGCCGCTGGGTTCGCGTAGGCGGTCGGCTAGCCCTAGTTCGGTGAAGAAGTCTGTGGCGTGTTGCGCTTTTGCGAGGTAGGCTTCGGCGCCCATGTCGACGGGGCCGTGTTCGAAGGCGACGGTGCGGAGTTTGCCGCCGATGCGGTCTTCGGCCTCATAGATTTTAATGGTGGCCTGTGGGAGTAGCTTGTGGGTTTCGTAGGCTGCGACAAGCCCTGCGAGGCCTGCGCCGATGATGCCTACGACGGGTGCTTGGGTGTGTTGCTCCATGGGGTTCTATCTTTCCTCATGAATGATTTCAACGGCGCGGGTGATGGCGTCGGCGTCGGTGGTGGGCAGGACCCCGTGGCCGAGGTTGAAGATGTGTCCGGTGGCGTTGCCTGCGGCGATGGCGCGGGCGGCTTCGTCTTTGATGCGGTTGATGTGTGTGCGCAGCGCGTCTTCGCTGGCGAAGAGGAGGGCGGGGTCGAGGTTGCCTTGGAGGACTTTGGGTTGTGACGCCGCGGTGATGCGGGAGGCTGCGACGTCGAGGGGGATGCGCCAGTCGACGCCCACGACGTCAGGACCTGCTTCGGCCATGGCGCCGAGGAGTTCGCCTGTGCCGACGCCGAAGTGGATGCGGGGGATGGAGTAGCCTGCGTCGCGGACGCTGGCGAGGATGCGTTGGGAGTAGGGCAAGACGTGGGTGCGGTAGTCGGCTTGTGGGAGGAAACCGACCCAGGAGTCGAAGAGTTGCATGGCGTCGATGCCGGCGTCGAGTTGGGTCCGCAGGAAGGTGGTGATGGTGGGGACGAGGCGTTCCATGAGGGCGTGCCAGTCGTCGGGGCTGTCGTGCATGAGAGCTTTGGTGCGTTCGTGGTTTTTGCTGGGGCCGCCTTCGATGAGGTAGCTGGCGAGGGTGAAGGGTGCTCCGACGAAGCCGATGAGGGCTTGGGTTGGTGTGAGTTCTTCGTTGATGAGGGCGATGCCCTGGGCGACTTCTTCGACGTTCGTGTCGAGGATGGGGAGGGCGTCGATGTCTGCGCGGGTGCGGATGGGGGCGGCCATGACGGGTCCGCGGCCCGGGACGATGTCGACGTCGATGCCTGCGGCTTTTAAGGGGACGACGATGTCGGAGAAGAGGATGGCGGCGTCGACGTCGTGTCGGCGGACGGGTTGCATGGTGATTTCCGCCAGTAGCTCCGGCATGAAGCAGGAGTCCAGCATGGGTATGCCTTCGCGAGCTTGTTTGTATTCGGGAAGGCTGCGGCCTGCTTGTCGCATGAACCAGACGGGTGTGCGTTCGGGTGTTAGGCCCGCTGCGGCTTGGAGGAGGGGCGCTTGCGGTGTCGGCAACATAGGCGCCATTGTGCCAGCACATCAAACCTTGGTGAAAGCGAGTGCCCCCTAAAGCTTGAGAGCTATGTCAACCTTTAGTTTGAGTTATTGTTTTTGTTCTTTTCGGGGCTGCGGTCTTTGAACACGATGTAGGCGGACATGCATGCGAGTACGCCGGTGAGGATGTTTGCCCAGCCGTTGGCGATGAGCAGCGGTGTGGGAATGTCGACTGCGAGGGGGAAGAAGGCGCTGAGGATGCGGCTGCCAAGGAACACGGACCATACCATCAGGATTCGTGACGCCGCGATGGATTCTGGTCTGCGTTGGTAGACGTATGCAGCGACGAGGCCGGAGCAGGTCATGGCGAATTTGATGAATCCTGCAAAGGCGACGGAGCTCCACATGAGCAGCGGGCGCATGGCTTCTACTTGGGCTGCGCCTTCTTCACCTGCGGGCCCATCGGCGCCGACAGCGGAGAATACTTCGTCGAAGAGTTGGGGGTTGGATATCTGGATCCAGCCGAAGACCACTTGGTGGGCCAGTTCCACTACGATCAGCGTCCACCAGAGGCGAACCAGGAGTTTCATCACAGACCTGCCTGGCGGCGAAGTTCGCGGGCGGCGTCTACTGCGGCGTAGGTGAGGATCATGTCGGCACCGGCGCGTTTGATGGATGTGAGTGCTTCCATCATTACGGCGTCACCGTCGACCCAGCCGTTATTGGAGGCGGCTTTGATCATGGCGTACTCCCCCGATACTTGGTATGCGGCAACGGGGACTGGGGAGGTGTCGGCTACGGTGCGCAGAACATCTAGGTAGGGCAATGCCGGTTTGACCATGACGATGTCCGCACCTTCGGCGACGTCGAGTTCGACTTCCAGTAGGGATTCGCGGGCATTGCCGGGGTCCTGCTGGTAGGTGCGGCGGTCACCTTGGAGGCTGGAGCCGACGGCGTCGCGGAAGGGACCGAAGAAGGCGGAGGCGTATTTCGCCGAGTAGGCCATGATCGCAACATCGGTGTGGCCATGATCGTCTAGGCCTTCCCTGATGGCGTCGATTTGGCCGTCCATCATGCCTGAGGGGCTAACCATGTGGGCACCGGCGTGCGCTTGAGCCAGTGCCATGTTCACGTAGAGGTCTAGGGTGGCGTCGTTGTCGACGACGCTGCGGCCCCATCGATCCTGGGTTAGTACGCCGCAGTGCCCGTGGTCGGTGAATTCGTCCAGGCAGGTGTCCGTCATGACGATGACGTCGTCGCCGAAACGCTGGCGCACTGCTGCGATCGCACGGTTAAGGATGCCATCCTCGGCCCAGGCCTGGCTGCCTAGGGCGTCTTTGGTGTCGTCTGCGGGGACGCCAAACAGGTCGATGCAGCGAACGCCCACCGACGCGGCATCATCAATGGCTTTGAGGAGTGTATCCATGGAGTGGCGCATCACGCCGGGCATCGAGGTGATTTCTATGGCCTCGGATTCGGTGGTGACGAACATCGGAAGGATGAAGTCGCTGGGATGCAGGCGAGTTTCAGATACGAGGCCTCGCATCGCTGGGGTCGAGCGAAGCCGACGAGGGCGCCGGACGATCCCGCGGGAGGTGGCATGTGCGGCATGGGCCGCATCATAGCTAGCGTTGGACGAACCCTTGTCGGAGATCACTTGTTAAGAACCAGCCTTTCGAGCACGACGCTTTTTCCTAGGGGGCGGCAACTGGCCTGCCGCGCGGAGGTGAGCCACGTGATCCGCCAGGGCATCGACGAGTTCTGCGACACCCGCGACCTCGGGCTGCACGTCAACACGCAGGCCTAATTCGGTGGCTGCTGCGGCAGCCATGGGCCCGATACAGGCAATGATAGTGCGGGCATGGGGTTTGCCGGCGATGCCCACAAGATTGCGGACTGTGGATGCGGAGGTGAAGCAGACTGCGTCGAAACCGCCGGATTTGATCATTTCGCGGACTTCGGCGGACGGTGGGGCTGCGCGGACGGTACGGTAGGACACGACGTCATCGACTTCCCACCCGAGCGCGTGGATACCGTCGACAAGCACGTCGGTGGCGATGTCTGCGCGCGGCAGGAGGACACGTCCGACGGGGTCGAGGTCTGGGTCGAATTCGGGGAAAACGTCGACGAGGCCTGCGGAGTTCTGCTGGGTCGGTTTGGGCAGCAGTTCCGGTGTGATGCCCAGGGCCTCGATGGCTTCAGCGGTTTTAGCGCCGACCGCCGCGATGCGCACGCCGGCGAAGGAGCGCGAGTCCAGGCCGAATTCTTGTATTTTGGCCCACAGGGAGCGCACGGCGTTAACACTGGTCAGGACGATCCACTGGTAGCGGCCCTCGACGATGCCCTTGATGGCGCGCTCCATTTGCGCGGGGTTGCGCGGCGGTTCCACCGAGATCGTCGGGACTTCCATGGGGATGGCACCGTGGGCGGACAGGCGGGTGGACATGGGGCCTGCCTGCTCCTTGGCGCGAGGCACCAGCACACGCCAGCCGTAGAGCGCACGGTTTTCCCACCAGGCGTACTTGAAACGTTCGTCGACGCTTTTGCCGATGGTGACCACCATGGGCGGTGACGTTGCGAGGACGGGGGCGTCCGTGGCGTCAACATTGCCGAGCATGCCGAGGGTGGTGTCGAAGGTGCGTTGCAAGCGGGTGGTGCCGTTGACGGTGACGCTGACGGGCACTGCGGAGCCCACTCCGCGGTTGAGGAGCTGCTCGGAAATGACGGGCAGTTGTGCGCTGACCACTTGGAGAACCAGCGGCTGGGGTGCACCCACAAGCCCGTCCCACAAGGCGTCATCGGTGGCGAGGACATCCGCGGGGATGGAGGAAATGTCAGTTTCTGTGTAGGTGGAACCTAGGGCGATGCCGGCGAAGGCTGGCACTGTGGAGGGCACTGACATACCGGGCACGATCTGGAAGTTCATTCCAGCGGCCTGTACTGCTTCGATTTCGGATTGGATGCGTTCGCTGCTCAGAGGGTTTCCGGCGACGAGGCGGACGACATCCGCACCTTGACTGAGCCTTTCAGCGAGCATCTCGACGATGTCGGCGGGGGTTGATGCCTCCGGCACGTCGACGATGTCTGCGGCTGAGGGGGGCTCGGGGCGGGGCGGGCGCCTGCGGGAACCTTGTTCTTTGGCTTGTTGGACTAGGCGCTCGTAGTCACGCTCGGTCTCGTCGAGTTTGTCTTGGGGGACGGCCAGTTCGCTGGCGACGACCCCACGCACCCCCGGCAGGACCTGTGGGTCACACACGCACATGCGGGTACGGCTGAGGATCTCGCGGGCACGGATGGTCAGCAAATCCGGATTGCCGGGCCCTGCCCCAACAAACCACACAGTACTGCTAGCCGGAAGTGTCATAAACGTCAGTCAGCCTTAAAATTCGTCGAACACTCCTGGCTTGTTCCCTTGAGGGGTCGGCCAAGAATGAGAGAAACACACGCGCACGCATTCTTAAAGGTGAACACGTCAACCTTTACACGATAAAGCAAACTTCGCCCAGGGTCTAACTACCCGATGTTTAGGCCGCGGGCAGTCAGGTGGGCGCCGACGAGCTCCGCGAGACGTTCGGCCGTGTCTGGACTATTGAGGCAACCACTGACGCTGACTTTCTCGTAGACACCATCGGGATCAAAATGCCCTGCGGTCAGCTTTAATTGATCGCCGTCGATGGTGGCGGATGCGCCGATCGGGGCGGTGCATCCCGCCTGCAAGACGCGCAAAACCCCGCGTTCAGCATCGGTGCATAGTGTGGCTTCGGGGCACGCAATTGAGTTGAGCAGCGTGACAGTATCCTGGTCGTCTGCACGGCATTCGACCGCTAGCGCACCTTGGGCCGGTGCACACAGCAGTTCCTCGGTGTCGAACACGTAGGATGCGTCCGGGAGCACGCCGAGGCGGTTGAGGCCTGCAGCGGCGAGCACCACGGCGTCAAGACGTCCATCGCGGACCTGGCCCATGCGTGAGTCAATATTTCCGCGCAGGGGCACCACGTCGAGGTCGGGACGAAGTGTCCGGATCTGGCCAACGCGGCGGGGGGCAGAGGTGCCGATACGAGCGCCTGATGGGAGCGTGTCCAAGGTCAGCCCATCGCGGGCAACCAGAACGTCCCGGCGATCTTCCCGCTGGGGTACGACAAGGTGGAAGCGGGGATCATCGGCGGAGGGTAAGTCTTTAAAGGAGTGCACGGCGACGTCGATACGGCCATCGTGGAGAGCTTCGCGCAGCGTTTGGGTGAACACGCCAACACCAATGCGCTCAACTGGTGCCTGGGAGCGGTCACCCGGGGTGGAGATGATCTCTAGGCGCCACTGGGCCCCCTGCTGCCCCAGTGCTTCGGCGACGTGGGTGCTTTGAGTACGCGCCAGCGCGCTGCCCCGGGTACCAATCCGCAACACCATATTTTTTCTACCTTTCGTCCAGAGCAAACATGCGCTGTAATACGTCTGAGGATTCCACTGTTTCGTCGGCCTCTACTAGGCGCTTGGCCTGCACAATCGGTTCGTGCAGGAGTTTGTCAGCGACGCGACGCAGCGCAGAGTGCATCTCTTCGGCCTGCTGTTCACTGAGGCCTAGCCGGGCGGTAATGCGCGAGAGCTCTTCTGCGACAACCGCATCCCCGCGGCGTCGCACTGCGGCGATGTCCCCGGAGATTCGGCGTGCGCGCAACTGGCCGGCCACTTGGGATAATTCTTCGGCTACGATCTGCTCAGCCATCTGCTCCCCTGTCGCCGACACCTGGTGGTGGTGCTCACCCAAGCGGGGAATGTTCACCAGTGTTGCCCCATGGTCTTCCACCGAGTCCTGAATATCGCGCGGCATCGACAGGTCGATGAACAAGGGGGTGCGCTGCCCCACCCGGGTCTTCGACGCGGCAACATCTTCACCCCGGATGGTGTAGCTGCGTGCCCCAGTAGCAGAGATAACGACGTCGGCGTCGTCCAAGGCATGCGCCCTGGCATCAAAATCAACGACGCGCGCGGGAACACCGGCCTGCCGGGCATGTTCAGCCAAAGCCTCGGCCCGGCTGCGAGTTCGGTTGGCGATGACCAACTCGGAGGCCTCCAGTCGGCCTGCGTGAGTGGCGGCGAGTGAGGCCATGACCCCAGCACCGAGAACCAAAACGCGGCGCCCCCGAAGCGAGGTAATTCCCGCAACCTCGAACGCCAAGGAGACCATTGATGCTCCGGCGTCGTCGATCTCTGTTTCACTATGAACCCTTTTGCCTGCGCGCAACGCAGATTGGGCGATGCTGTGCAAAACGGGCCCTGCGCCTGCACCGCGGTAGGCCTGGCGCACCTGTCCGATGATTTGCTGCTCCCCCACCACCATAGATTCCAGGCCTGCGGCAACCCTGATGAGGTGTTCAGCTGCCGGCGTTCCTGCGAAGGTGTAGGTTACTGCCCGCACGTCCGACACAGGTATCGCACTGTGTTGAGCAATGACGTCGAGGATGTCCGTGTGGGCAGCAACCATCGCGGCGTCATCGTCCATCTGGTCTGCATCGTTTTCCTGCGCGAGCACCGCATACACCTCGAAGCGGTTGCAAGTGGACACAACCATAGCTTCGGAAATGGTGGGCAGCGACAGCAGGTCGGCGGTGAAAGCGTCTTGTTGTTCCGGCGCCATGCTGAGGCGTTCGAGGATGTCGACGGGCGCGCAGCGGTGCGACGACCCGACACAAACGACCCGATCCATTGGCGATCCTTCAACAAGCGAGAAAACTGTAACCCGAACCAAAATGCTCAAACTTTAGGCTGATACCTATTCCACTATAAAGAATTAGGTTCACTGTCAAGCAAACCTAGACCGCCCACACAGGACTCACAACAAAGCAAGTGCTAACTCACCGTTATCAACCTCCCAGCAGGCAAACTCCTCCCCATCAATGACGACCACCGGTACCCGATCCCCGAACTCCGCAGCAAGCCCGCGATCAGTGTCAACGTCGACGATCTCGAGCATGCAGCCCGCCTGTTCAACCACCGGGGCAATCTGCGCCTGCACCCGGGCACAAGAACCACAGGTACGCCGCACCATCAATTCCACCAGTTTTCCGCCGCCACCCTCAGTCGAAGACATTCGCATCCACCTTTCATCACACTTTTAACCCACGGCCGCAGCCCCACAGTTGACGCAGAGCCTAGGATATATAAAGAACCCCAGACCGACCCCGCCCGAAAGGCACCCGTTGAGCACCACCCCAGAGGAATTCATCGCCCATTGGACAGCCTCACGTGGCAATCTGCGGCGCTTCCTCGAAGAACACGCTTTACCCCCGGTCAATGACCGCGCCCAGCGGACAGCTGGTGAAGCCGCCGCACGTGCCGCATTCACCGCCGTGGCGGATTCCTACGAACTAGAAGAAGAAGACTTCGCCTCCGGAGTCGCTACCGTCAGCGGAGCCTTCCAAGCAGCAGACGCCACCCAACGCGCCGCAGGACACAACACCACCAACCCCTCTCCCACCCCGGCTACCAGCACAGCCGCCTTCTTCGACGTCGACAACACCCTCATCCAAGGCGCCTCAATCATCGTCTTCGCCACAGGCCTGTACCGCCGGAAATACTTCTCCCTGCGTGAACTCATCCCCGTGGCGTGGAAACAATTGAAATTCCGGGTCACCGGAAACGAAAACGCCGATGACGTCGAAGAAGGCCGCCAACAAGCCCTAGAGTTCATCAAAGGGCGCAGCGTCGAGGAACTCGTCACCCTGTGCGAGGACATCGTGGACACCCACATGTCGGACAAAATCTGGCCAGGAACCCAAGCCCTCGTGCAACAACACCTAGACGCCGACGACCAAGTATGGCTCGTCTCCGCCACCCCGGTACAGCTAGCGCAGATCCTCGCCCGCAAGCTCGGCTGCACAGGCGCCCTAGGCACCGTCGCCGAGGTTAAAGACGGCCGATTCACCGGCCGCCTCGTAGGCGATATCCTGCACGGCCCCGGCAAAAAACATGCAGTCGCCGCACTAGCCGCAATCGAAGGCCTCGACCTCGACACATGCACCGCATATTCAGACTCAATTAATGACGTCCCGATGCTCACCATGGTCGGCCACGCCGTTGCCGTCAACCCCGACCGCCAGCTACAGAAAATGGCCCAGCTACACGAGTGGCCGATCGAGGACTACCGCAGCATCCGCAAGGCCATCAAAACCTTCGGCCTACCCGCAGTGCTCGCCGCCGCCGTAAGCCTGACGTGGCGCGTATTACGCCGCTAACTGCAGCGTAACTTTATAGCTGGCGGGGATAAGATCATGTTCTTCACTACACTCGCCTAGCGGCTCATAATCGTTCAGCCCATGACCTTATCCCCACCACATCAAGCATGATTCCGACAACAGTCACCGGGCAGATAAAAACCGTTCAGCCCATGACCTTTCCCCACCACGTCAAAGAAAGCCCCTACATACGCAAACGCACCCCAGGCTGGTACCTTCCTGGGGTGCGTGGATGCGCGAGGACTTACTTGCCGAGTTTCCGTCGCTGAACGCGAGTACGGCGGAGCATCTTGCGGTGCTTCTTCTTGGACATGCGCTTGCGGCGCTTCTTAATAACTGAACCCATGGGGTTTCCTCGCTTTATTACTTCGAAGTCTTAAAATGTACGACTAGCCATCATAGCCTTCTGGCTACGAGTGGCAAAACTTGATCTAGCCCGCAGCGTATGTGGAACTGTTCAAGTAGGCGCTGATTGCGCTTTCGTGCACACGGAATGAGCGGCCCACGCGCACTGCCGGGAGTTCACCGGAATGCACCAGGCGATACACGGTCATTTTTGATACGCGCATCATTTCGGCAACTTCAGCTACCGTCAAGAACTTTCCGTTGTCTTGGTTGTTGTTCATATATATCTACCCTTCAGCCCGTGACGCGCTGTAGGCTTCCCCTCCCACAGTAGGTGTCACGCACGTGCTTGTTATAGCCTAGCGTGAAACCTGTGACTGATGCGACTCAAGTGACAAATATCAAAAAGTTTTAACTCGATAGACGAATGAACGCCCAGCGCACGGGGCACATGGGCGTCATAGGGGGTGTCCGGGAAAGTTTTACCCCCGGCGGCCGATCTGAGCAGAACGCTCGGCACACGCTCGCGTGGCTTTGAAGAACGCCGCGCGGAAACCGCTGGACTCCAGGGACTCGACTGCTGCGACGGTTGTGCCGGCGGGGGAACTGACGTTAGCGCGCAAAACGCTCGGCTCGGAGGAGGATTGCTCCATGAGGTCTGCCGCGCCACCGATTGAGGCGAGGGCGAGCGTGGAGGCCAGCTCCCTTGATAGCCCGAGGCTGACGCCCGAGTCGATGAGGGCCTCGGCGAGGAGGAACACGTAGGCGGGTGAGGAACCAGCGACAGCTGTCACCGCGTCCATGTCCGCTTCGTCTACTACCACCACGATGCCGACGGATTCGAGGATCTCCGTGATGTAGTCCAGTTGTTGCTCGGTGGTGAAGCGTCCCGGCGCGAGGGCGGTCACCCCCTTGGAGATGAGCATCGGGGTGTTAGGCATTGCACGGAACACTGAGGTTCCTGCGCTGAGAGCCTCTTCGAGCGTGGCGATGGTGATGCCTGCGGCCATGGATACAACCGCTACGTCATCACCGATATCTTGTAGCGCGGGGTCCGCTAGAACGGATGTGACGTCTTTGGGTTTGGTACAGATGAAGACTGCGTCGGCGCCATCGACGACTTCTTCGATGGAATCCGATACCCCAACGTGATAGGTGCGGTGTAGATAGTTGCCGCGTTCGGGGCGGCGATTGACGACGCGGATCCGTCCGGGTTCGCGGCCGGCGGCAAGCAGGCCAGCGACCAGGGCTTCACCGATTTTTCCTCCACCAATAACAGCGATGTGTCCCATTAGTGAATCCCGGTGATCAGCGCGGGGCCGAAGGTTAGGACGGCACCAGCCAGAGCAGCAAGGAGCATGCTCAGGCGGTCGCGTTCGGTGCGCATAACGTGCACGATGCCGACGATTCCTGCGGTGGCCAGCAGCGCCAGAATCGGGGCGACGGGCAGCCCCATGTTGGCCCAGAGGTATTCGAAGCCCTTGAACAGGGCTGCACCCAATACGACGGCGATAGCCGACATGAGGATGACCGCGAGGATGGACACTCGGGCGCCGTCCTCGGTGTCGAGCGCTTCGGTGTCGCGCTCTTCGGAACTGGTGTCCCCAGCGTCGAACGGCGGATGCTCCTCGGCAGCCTGAGCGGTTTCCGTGCGCTCACTGGGTGCAAACAAAGCCGATACTGCAGGCACGGCTGGGTCAGCGGGCTCTGCCGCGGACTTGGCCTCTGGCTGGTCTTTAACCTTCGGGATGACCTTGGTTTCGTCGGCAGCAGGCGTAGGCTTGTCCGGCTTGGCTGCAGCCTCGTCAGCCTTCTCGGTCTTGGCCGGCTTGTCTGCCTTCTCTGCCTTGTCGGCCTTCTCAGCGTTGCCAGCCTTGTCCGCATCCTCAGGCTGCGCTTGTAATGCTTCTTCCGGTTCGACGTCGAGAGGAACAGAAGTGTGGCGCGGCTGCTCCGGAACACTATCAACCACCGGCAGATTACCGGTCAACTCCGCGACCGACACGCCGCCTTCCTCAAGGCTGCGCCGGCGGCGCCGCGGACGCGACGTCGTCTGCTCACCCCCTTGGCGGGCTAGCAAATCCGCAACGCTGAGTTTGCCTTCCTCACTCACTTCTTCCGTCCTTCCTTCGAGCCTTGAACCTGGGTGTCCAAAGCGACACCCGTTCCGGCCAGTTCGGTCATTTCCGCCATCGCCGCGGTATCAATCCTGCGGAGGATCACGCCTTCACGCAATGCCCACGGACAAATCTGAAGCTGTTCCAAACCAAGTGCACGCATCGCGGCCTCGGCGACAAGAGCGCCAGCAACGATCTGATGCGAGCGTACAGCACTCACGCCCTCAAGTTCGGCACGATCGGCCGCAGTCATGCGAGAAATAAATGCAATCAGCTGGCGCAGGCCCGGCGCGGTCAGAGTCCTTGTGACCCGAGGCCCAGCAGACGACGGTGCCGCACCTGTGAGCCGGGCGAGGGTCCTGAACGTCTTAGAGGTGCCGACGGCCAGGTCCGCGCGGCCACAATTGCGCATTGCGCGGGCTGGTTCCACCAGTTCGGCGTCAATGTAGTCGCGCAGGATGTTGACCTTTTTGCGTTCTGGCGGGTCGGTGTCGAACCAGTTGTGTGTAAGCCTTGCCGCGCCCAGGTCGAGTGAGAACGCGGCGTCAGGGTTTTCGTCAGTTCCTGTCGACAGTTCGAGGCTTCCGCCGCCGATGTCAAGGTTGGTGATGCGGCCTGCGGACCAGCCGTACCAACGTCGCACCGCTAGGAATGTGAGGCGGGCTTCGTCTTCACCGGACAGGATTTCGAGCCGCACGCCGGTTTCTTTCTCAACAACATCGAGGACGTCGTCGGCGTTGGTGGCTGAGCGGATAGCGGAGGTGGCGAAGGGCAGCAGTTCTTCGCAGCCCAGCTGTGTGGCCAACTCTCGTGCTTCGCCTACGCCCGAGACCAGCTTGGATACGCCTTTGTCGTCGATGGCTCCGTCTTTGTCGAGGAACTCGACGAGTTTCATGGTGGTCTTCCAGTCGCTCATGGCGGTGGGGTGGCCACCGGGTTTCGCATCGACCGCCACGAGATGGACGGTATTGCTTCCCACGTCTAATACACCTAATCGCACACGTCAAGGGTAGACGCTCTAGGGTGTAGAGGTGTGAATCGTGAAGTGTTTCTTGGGTTTCCGGCGAATTCTGCCGCGGGTGCGTCGATCGCCCGGGGTGATGAGCTTACGCCGGATTTCCCCACGGAATGGTTCGAATTTGTTGATCCTGAGGACCCTTTGCACACGATTACGGTGAATGTGACGTGGCTGGAGTCTCATTTTGCGTGTGGGTTTGGTACTGATCGCTGTCGGGGTATTGACGCCGCGTTGCCTTCGGTTGGCTGTTGTAATCACGGCGCATTTTTGTCAGATGAGACCGACAAGGAGCAGTTGGACGATGCAGTGGCGCGGATGCCGCTAAAGTTTTGGCAGTATGCACAGTATGCGGAGCAGTTGGGGGCAGATCCCGCACCCGAGGACCCTTGTGAACCGTGGCTCGAATGGGACGAGTTGGACAATGACGAGGGCGAGCCGGAGCCCGCGTTGAAGACTCGCGTGGTTGATGGTGCCTGTATTTTTGCTAATCGCCCGGGGTGGCCTACGGGCGCGGGGTGTGCGATCCACCAGTGGGCGTTGGATGCTGGTGAGGATTTGACGGTGGTGAAGCCGGAGGTCTGTTGGCAGTTGCCGTTGCGGCGGATTGAGCAGTACGAGGATCGTGCGGATGGGGTAGAGATTCTGCGGACGACGATTACCGAGTATGACCGTCGGGGTTGGGGTGATGGTGGTGAGGATTTTGATTGGTATTGCTCGACGTCTCCGGTCTGTCACGATAACCCGGATCCCATGTGGATCAGTCATCGTGCGGAATTGGTTGCGTTAATTGGTGACGCCGCGTACGAGGTGTTGGCGCGTCACTGTGCGGCACGCAGTCGTGTGGGGGCTGTGTGTGTGCATCCGGCGACTGAAGCGGCGGGCAGGGCTGGGTCGGCGAGCTCCGCGACGTCATTAGTGGATGGTGATGGTGTTGTTGACTCCGCTCAATAGGATTGCTATTCGCACCGCTATCCAGCACAAGGTGCGTTTGGCGTTGACTGTGGTGGCTGTGGTTGTGGGGACGGCGTTTATTGCTGGTTCGATGCTGCTGACGCAGTCGCTCCGGGAATCTTTCGACACCATTGTCGATACTGGTGTGGAGGGTATCGATGTGGGTGTGGTGGGCAGCCAATTGTCCCCACGGGGTGTGCCTTTGAGTGTTGTTGAGCAGATGGAACGGCGCAGTGATGTTTCTGCGGTCAACATTATTGGTGATGGACCGGGGGCTCCCTCTGGCACGAAGCGCATTGGGCAATCCACGTTGGTGATTACCGGTGCGGATGGCCGCCCGCTGCGCACGGGATCGTCCGGCGCGCATCCTTTTGCTTGGTACGGCGATGACACCGTGGGGCCGATCCCGACGATTGTCGAGGGGCAGCCGCCGCAGGAACCAAACCAGATCATGTTGAATGAAAAGGCTGCGGCGCGGGGCGACCTGAGCGTGGGCAGCCCGGTGACGATTGTGACGAGCGCCGGGAAAATTGAGGCGTCGGTGAGCGGGATTTATTCCTCACCGAAGGACACAACAGGGTGGATCGGTGTGTATTTCACCCCGGAGCGTTACCTGGAGCTGTTCACGGATGGCTTGTATGCGCCACAGGTGGCTCTGAGGGCCCAGGGGGTCAGCCCCATGGAGTTACGCAACCGGTTGGGTTTGCAGTACCCCCTGTTGACGCCGTTGTCGCAGGAGCAGATTGCGGACAGGATGGGAAGTGAGCAGGCCACCCAGCTGGAGTTCATGACGTACCTGTTGGCGGCGTTTGGTTTTATCGCACTGTTGGTGGGGGCTGTGATTATTTCCAACACTTTCACGATGGTGCTGCGGCAGAGGCGGCGCGAGTTTGCTCTGTTGAGGAGCATTGGGATTTCCTCGGGGCAGATTTCCCGCTCGGTGCTGGTTGAAGCTGTGTTGGTGGGGGCGGCTGGTTCGCTGGTGGGGATTGTGGCGGCTGTCGGCGTGGTGAGTGCACTGTCGTCAACGGTGGCCTTCTTTGGTGATGATCTGTCGGCGTTTAGTTTCCATGTGACTAAGCAGGCGTTGCTGGTTCCGATGGCTGTGGGGGTTGCGGTGACCGTGCTGGCTGCGATCGAGCCGAGCATCAGGATCGGTAGAACTGCGCCAGTTGATGGGCTTCGCGGCACCGAGTCCCCTGCCGATTCGCGTTCGCGGGTGCGCCCCCTGTTGGGTGTCGCGGCTGTGTGCTTTGGTATCGCTGCCACGGTTGTTGGGGCGTGGGCGACCGCTGCGGAGGGGCGTGAGTTAACAACGGGCTATCGTTTGGGCATTGTTGGTGGCGGCGCCGTCGCCTTCGTGGTGGGCTTGGGGTTGTTGGGCCCGTCGATCACCCGGGGGGCCTCGCCTGTAGTGGGTTGGTTGTTCCTGCCCCACCTTCCGCCCTCCTGGGCTGCGTGGCTGTCGCGTCGGCGTCAAGAGCGCAAGCCTGCTGGGGGCAGGCACCGTGTGGCCCCGCGCGGCCAGCGCCCCATGGCGCGAGCACGACGGGCGGTGGTTCAGCTAGCGACCAACAACAATGCCCGAAACTCCAGGCGCACGGCGGCGACGTCGTTGGCTTTGGCACTCGGCGTGGCGTTGGTAGCGTGCGTGAGCACTTTGGGTGCAACCACTCGGGCTAGCATCGCCGGTGTTGTTGACACGTCGGTCAAGGCGCCGCTGGTTTTGGATTCTTTGGGTTCCAGTGGGCTTGCGGGCAGCACGAGTGCCTTTTCCATTCCCAGTGAGGCGATCGCTGACGTGGATCGGCTTCCGCAGGTCACCGGGACTGGCACTCTGATGTATGCGCCGCTGCAGGTCAATAACTGGAATAACGCCACCACCACTGTGGTGTCCACCAATCTGTCGCCCTTCATTGACATGGGCATCAAGAAGGGTTCCTCGCACTTCAAGGGCCGCCCCGGCGCGATGGTCTCGACGACCTATGCGAAAGAAACTGGCCTGCAGGTTGGTGACTACATCCCGCTCCGCCCCATGGACGGCCAACCTGGTAGCGGCATTGTGGTGCCGGTGGTGGGGATTTATTCGGAAACCAACCTCTTTGGCCACATTGTGGTCAATTCTGCTGCGGCGAGCCGGGTTTTGCCCGACCCCCAGGCCTACACGCGAAAAACGACCTACATTGATCTTTCTGACGCCGCGTTGGCGGATCTGCGGGGCACCCGCGGCGTCATCGAGGATGCGGTGTCTTCTTTCCTCGTGGTTGAGGTCAAAACCAAGCAGGAATACCGTGGCGCGTTGGGCACGCAAATGAACCAGATGCTCTACATCGTGTACGCCTTGTTGGCGCTGGCGGTGCTCATCGCTTTGATGGGGATTACCAACACCTTGCTGCTGTCTCTGAGCGAGCGCACTCGCGAGTTGGGTATGTTACGTGCCGTGGGGTTGCATCAGCGCCAGATTCGCCGCATGGTGCACATGGAAGCCGTGCAGATGTCCATCCTCGGTGTCGCTTTGGGCTTGGGCATTGGGCTGTTTACCGGGTGGGCTGCGGTCAGCGTGCTGCAGTCGCGTGGTTTGGGCGAAATGACTATCCCCTGGCTACAAATCGGTGTGCTGGTGGTGGGCGCCATCGTCACCGGTGAGTTCGCCGCGTGGATTCCCGCCCGGCGCGCCGCGAAAACCCCGCCTTTGGAAGCGATTTCTCACGACGGCTAGACAGCTCGCTGTTTAAGCGCTGGGGTTCAGGCCTCGAATTTGTAACCCAAGCCGCGGACGGTGATGAGGTGCTGCGGCTGCGATGGCTGCGGTTCAATTTTCGCCCGCAGGCGTTTGATCCCGCAGGCGTTTGATGTGGACATCCAGTGTTTTGGTATCCCCCACGTAGTCCGCGCCCCAACGAACAGAAAATACGCCCCCATGACGAGACAGCCGGCGATGAAACCACCGCCGGCTGCACACGCAAAAACTACACTACTTAGCACCTTGAGCTGCAACAGCGGCGGCGCCAGCGGCAGCAGCCTCGGGGTCAAGGTAGGTGCCACCGGGGTTAGTCACCTTGCCATCAGCATCGAGCTCGTATACCAGCGGAATACCCGTCGGAATGTTCAAAGCAGCGATGTCCTCATCGGAAATACCATCAAGATGCTTAACCAACGCACGCAAGGAATTACCGTGAGCCGCAACCAACACGGTCTCGCCACCAAGCACGCGAGGAAGGATCTCAGCCTCGAAGTAGGGCACGAAACGCTCCACAACATCCTTCAGGCACTCAGTGGAAGGAACAACATCAAGGTTCGCGTAACGAGGATCATTGCTCTGCGAGTACACAGAGGTCGACTCCAGCTCCGGCGGCGGAGTGTCGTAAGAACGACGCCACGCCATGAACTGCTCCTCGCCGTACTTATCCTTCGTCTCAGCCTTATTCAAGCCCTGCAGCGCACCATAGTGACGCTCGTTCAAGCGCCAATCGCGCACGACAGGAATCCACAAACGATCAGCAGCATCCAACGCCAAATGAGCAGTGCAGATAGCACGACGCAACAGCGAGGTGTACACGACGTCAGGAAGGATATTCTGCTCCTTCAGGAGCTCACCACCACGCTTGGCCTCGCCCTCACCCTTCTGGGTCAACGCAACGTCAACCCAACCGGTGAATTGGTTGGACTCATTCCACTGGCTCTGGCCGTGGCGCAGCAGGATCAATTTTCCAGTACTCATACACACCACCTTACTCCGCAACAGCGTCACGCACCCCCTGATAGACCTCCTCCAACGACACAGCAGTCTGCCGCCAGCTAAAGCGCTGAGCATGCTCATGCGCAGCCGCCGCCATCGCCAAACGACGCCCGTCATCATCCAACAAACCCGCCAACGCATCGGCCCAATCCGACGGGTCATGCCCATCAACCAACACACCCGTCAACCCATCAACAACAGCAATCGGCAAACCCCCAACCCGAGTAGCAACAACCGGCGTACCCGTCGCCTGAGCCTCCATCGCCACCAAACCAAAAGACTCATTAAAACTCGGCACCGCCAACACATCAGCAGCCCGATAAATGCTCACCAACTCCTCCGGCGGACGCGGCGACAAAAACCTAATCCTGTGCGCAACACCCAACTCCTCCGCCATCTCCTTATACTGCTCCGGTGCCGTTAGAGCACCAGAAGCCCCACCACACACCACCGCATACACACAACGATCGCGATCCCGCGCCAACAACTGCGCCAACGCACGAATCAACACCTGCGGCCCCTTAAACGCCTGCAAACGCCCCACAAACGCCACCACCCGCGCATGCAAAGGAATACCCAAATCTCGGCGCGCCTGCTCCGTCGCACGATCCGTACCCGGAGTAAACAAATCCACATCAGCACCCGGAGCAATCACAACCACACGAGCCCCCGCGGCGTCAGCATCATAATGCCGCACCAAATTGTCATGCTCCTCAATCGTGTTCACCACCAACACATCAGCATTGTCCACAATCTGCTGCTCACAAATACGCCGAGCATCACTTTCCTGCCCATTGTGCAGATTCTTCACCGCAGCCAAAGTGTGCGCCGTATGCACCCACGGCACACCCCACAAACGACGCAACAACCACCCCACCTGACCAGACAACCAGTAATGGGAATGAATCACGTCATAATGCAGACCATAATCCTCCGTCGCCTGCACAATACCCCCCGCAAAAGCCGCCAACTGAGTCGGAAGATCCTCCTTATCAAGCCCCTCATACGGGCCCGCAACCACGTTAAACACCCGGAAATTCTCCGCGACGTCAACAACCCGACCCTGACTAGGCCGCGTCGCCCGAGTAAACACATCCACCTGCACACCCCGCCGGGCCAACTCAACCGCCGTCGAATACACGTACACGTTCATCCCACCGGCATCACCCGAACCCGGCTGCTGCAAAGGGGACGTATGCATAGAAATCATGGCCACGCGCATGCACACCACCCTAAACCACCGACTCGACTAGACTCGTTTCGGGTTAACAAAGGAAAGGGCTCTCCCATGACGGACACCGCACACGCAGCGAACCTCAACAGCAACAGGCCATGGTTGCAGCACTACCCCGAGTGGGTGCCGCACAACCTCGAATACGGCGACACCACCCTGCTCGACGTCTACGACAACAACCTGGCACTCAACGCGGACAAACCCGCCACCTACTTCTTCGGCAAAACACAAACCTATGCCGAACTGGACAAACAAGTCCGCCGCGCTGCCTCCGGCCTGCGCGCATTTGGCGTCCGCCCCGGGGACCGCGTCGCCATCCTGCTACCCAACTGCCCCCAGCACCTCGCCGCGTTCTACGCCGTACTCAAACTGGGCGCCACCGTCGTCGAACACAACCCCCTGTACACCCCGCACGAACTCGAGTACCCCTTCAAAGACCACGGCGCACGCGTCGCCATCTGCTGGGACAAAGCAGCCCCCATGCTCGAAAAACTACGCGGAATCACAGATTTGGAAACCATCATCAGCGTCGACATGACGCTAGCGATGCCCAAAACCCAACAATTCGCGCTCAAACTACCCATCCCCGCCGTACACAAAGCCCGCCAAAAGCTCACCGGCGACGCCCCCAACACAGTGCCGTGGGAAATCCTCCTCGGCAATGCCATCGGCGGTGACGGACGCGACGTCACCACCCCGGACGACGTTACGATCGACACCACCGCACTCATCCTTTACACCTCCGGCACGACCGGTGTCCCCAAGGGCGCACAGCTATCCCACGGCAACCTTTTCGCCAACATCCAGCAAGGCAAAGCCTGGGTACCTGGACTGGGCGAAAAGAGCCAAGAAATCCTGCTGGCCGCACTGCCGATGTTCCACGCTTACGGCCTCACCATGACAGCCACCCTGGGCGTCTATGTCGGCGGCGAGATTGTCCTCCTGCCCGCCCCCGACCTGCGGCTGATCATGAAAATCATGAAGAAGCACACCCCCACCTGGCTGCCAGGCGTGCCAGCCATTTACGAACGCATTGTTGACGCCGCGGAGGAAAGCGGCATCGACATCTCCGGCATCCGCAACAGCTTCTCCGGCGCATCCACCCTGCCCGTCCGCACCGTGGAACGCTGGGAGCAATTCACCGGCGGCCGCCTAGTCGAAGGCTACGGCCTGACCGAAACCTCCCCCATCATCGTCGGAAACCCGATGAACGATGACCGCCGCCCCGGCTATGTTGGTGTGCCTTTCCCCGACACCGATGTGCGCATCGCCAACCCCGACAACCTAGACGAAACACAGCCCTACGGGATGGAAGGCGAAGTGCTGGTTCGCGGACCGCAGGTCTTCCAGGGCTACCTCAACCAGCCTGACGCCACTGAAAAGTCCTTCCACGGCGAGTGGTACCGCACAGGGGATGTCGGCGTGATGGAAGAAGACGGCTTTATCCGCCTGGTGGCGCGCATCAAGGAGGTCATCATCACCGGTGGCTTCAACGTCTACCCCCTTGAGGTGGAGGAAGTACTGCTCGACCACCCAGACATTGAGGACTGTGCGGTCGTCGGTTTGCCCCGCGAAGACGGCTCCGAAAACGTGGTCGCAGCCATCACTTTGGTAGAGGGTGGTGCTCTTGATCCTGATGGGTTGAAGGAATACTGCCGAGAATTGTTGACTCGCTACAAAGTTCCGCGGACATTCTACCACTTTGAGGAGTTGCCTCGCGATCAGATGGGCAAGATTCGGCGCCGTGAGGTGCGGGAGCAGCTGGTCGCCCGCTTGGAAAAGAAGAAGCGCTAGCCTGCCCGCGACCAGGGCTTTGGGAGAATAGAGAGGTGCTATTCTCCCAAAGAATCCCCCACACACCCCAACCTTGTGCAAATAGACCACCCCTAAACGCACAAAGAACCCCAGTACCCGCGTTTTGTCAGTGATTCACTAACAAACTGGTCCGCACCAGCTGGTCGGATCAGTTCCCTACAGGAGGCGTCGTCTGTGTCTTCAACGATGTCAAAGGCACGTACACAGTGCCTCCCTTCGCCTCAAATTCTTCCGACTTTTCCCGCATCCCTGCCTCGATAGCTTCAACGGAATCAAGGCCGTGCTCGGCGGCATAATCACGCACGTCCTGGGAGATTCGCATCGAGCAGAATTTGGGCCCGCACATGGAGCAGAAGTGAGCAGTCTTCGCTGGCTCGGCGGGAAGGGTTTCATCGTGGAATTCGATTGCGGTGTCCGGGTCCAGCGCGAGGGCGAATTGATCGTGCCAGCGGAACTCAAAACGTGCCTTGCTCAGCGCGTCGTCGCGTTCCTGTGCACGGGGATGCCCTTTGCCTAGGTCGGCTGCGTGGGCGGCGATCTTGTAGGTGATCACACCGGTTTTGACGTCGTCTCGGTTGGGCAGACCCAGGTGTTCTTTCGGGGTGACGTAGCACAGCATGGCGGTGCCAGCTTGCCCGATGATTGCCGCGCCGATGGCGGAGGTGATGTGGTCGTAGCCTGGTGCGATGTCGGTGGCGAGGGGGCCGAGGGTGTAGAAGGGGGCGTCGTGGCACCACTCTTCTTCCCATTCGACGTTGACTGCGATTTTGTGCATTGGGACGTGGCCGGGGCCTTCGATCATGACTTGGCAGCCGCGGGAGCGGGCGATGAGTGTGAGTTCGCCGAGGGTTCGTAGTTCGGCGAGTTGGGCTTCGTCGTTGGCGTCGGCGATGGAGCCGGGGCGGAGGCCGTCGCCGAGGGAAAAAGTGACGTCGTAGGAGGCTAGGATGTCACAGAGCTCGGCGAATTCGGTATAGAGGAATGATTCGCGGTGTTCTTTGAGGCACCAGGCTGCCATGATGGAGCCACCGCGGGAGACGATGCCGGTTACTCTGTGTGCGGCTAGGGGGATGTATCGCAGTAGTACTCCGGCGTGCACTGTCATGTAGTCGACGCCTTGTTCGCATTGTTCGATGATGGTGTCTTTGTAGATTTCCCACGTTAGTTTGGTGGGGTCTCCGTTGACTTTTTCTAGTGCTTGGTAGATCGGTACGGTGCCGACGGGTACGGGGGAGTTACGTAGGATCCATTCGCGGGTTTCGTGGATGTCGGCTCCGGTGGATAGGTCCATGATGGTGTCTGCGCCCCAGCGGGTTGCCCACACCATTTTTTCTACTTCTTCTGCGATGGAGGAGGTTACGACGGAGTTGCCGATGTTTGCGTTGATCTTGACGGCGAATTTTTTGCCGATGATCATCGGTTCTATTTCTGGGTGTTTGTGGTTGGCGCAGATCACGGCGCGGCCTGCGGCGACTTCTTCGCGGACTTCTTCTGGTGTGAAGCCTTCGCGTGCTGCGCAGAAGGCCATTTCTGGTGTGATGATGCCGGCACGTGCCCAGGCTAGTTGTGTGGGTACTTTGAGTTCTGGGTGTTCATTGCTTGCTGGTGCTGGGGCGGGTTTGGGCCAGCTGTCGCGGACTTTTTCTAGTCCTGTGTGTAGGTCGAGTTGGGGGTTTTCCAGGGTGTATGGCCCGGAGGTGTCGTATACGTCGAAGTGTTCGCCGTTGGTCAAATCGATGCGGCGGGCGAGGATGTTGAGGGTGAGCCCTTCGAAGTCCACTTGGTTGTAGATTTTGTGGCTGCGGTAGATGGGGCCTGTTGTCAGTTGCCCTGGGGCGGGTGGTGCTGACTTGGTGGATTGCTTGGTTTTTGGGGTGCGTGAGGACACACCTTCTCCTTCCTACGCCGGCATTACCCGGACAGGTTCAAGCGGTCGGCACTCCTGGCGGCTGTTGTTAGCGGCCTGTGGCTTGTGCCCTCTCAGCGAAGCATGGTTCGCTCCCGCGGTGGGTGGACTTTTCTAACCTATCAAAATCCGACCCATACTGGTTCGGGTTCTAGGTGCACCCCGAAAATATTGTTGACGCCGCGTTGGACATCGCGCGCCAAAGCGACGACGTCTGCAGCGGTGGCGTCGCCGCGGTTGGTGAGGGCCAGTGTGTGCTTGGTCGATAGTCGAGCGGGTGCGCCCTCCCCTGGGTAGCCTTTTGTGAACCCGGCCTTGTCGATGAGCCATGCTGCGGATAGTTTGTAGCCGCCATCTACTTCGAAGCAGGGCATTGTGGCGTAGGTGTCGTCTGGTACGTGGGCGGCGATGCATTCGCGCACCTGCTTAATTGACGCGGCGTCAACAATGGGGTTGGTGAAGAAGGATCCGGCGCTCCAGGTGTCGTGGTCGTTTGGGTCGACGACCATGCCTTTGCCGCGGCGTAATCCAAGGACGGCGTCGCGCACTTGGGCTACGGGGCATCGCGCACCGCTGCCTTCTTGCTCTGTGACGCCGAGGGTGCGGGCCAGTTCGCCGAAGCGGAGCGGTGCCGACAATCCATCCGCGCTGAGCTGAAATTCGACTTCCACGACGACCGCGCGACCTGTGAATTTTAGGTTCGAGTAGCGATAGGCCAGGTCCAGTGCCTCGGGCTCTACCCACTCCAGCTCGCCCGATGTGCGGTCGTAGAGCCGCACCCGACGCAGCACGTCCGACACCTCGACCCCGTAGGCGCCGACGTTTTGCACGGGGGTAGCCCCCACGCTTCCGGGGATTCCCGACAAGCATTCCAGGCCGCCCAAGCCACGGTCGACTGTCTGCGCGACTAGGTCGTCCCAGACGACGCCGGCTTGGGCGCGCACGTACACCGGCCCGTCGCCCGCAGAGGTGTCGCAAGCATCAATCTTGACGCCGCGATTGTTCAGCACCACAGCGACCATCGCGACGTCATCATCTGACACGAGGAGATTCGAACCCCCACCCACAACCAACAGCGGTACCGAATGCTCATCCAGCAGGCCTACGACCTGGGCAATCGATTCGGTGGTGTTGCATACTACGCATGCCAGTGGCCGGCCACCGACACGCAGGGTTGTCAGCGAAGCAAACGTTGCCTCCTGCACATCGACGCCGTCGAACGCTCGAAGGCGCGCCATGAGGTCCGGGGTAAGTATCTCAGACATGCATCTAACGGTAGTCTGTTGTCTATGACTTCTCGCGCACAGCACACCGTGACGATCAACCACCCCGCGAATAAAGTGCACGCCGCACTGACCAACGCGGACTACTGGGCTTACAACGTAGCCAACCTCTCCACCGAAGCTGGCGAGGTTCATTCCTTCGACGGCAACGAGGCCGTCCTGTACGAAATCATGCCGATGGACCTTCTGCCGGAGGCCGTGCGCGCCATGATCTCCCAGTCTTTGAAGATCAAGCGCGTCGTCACCGTCAGCGAACTCGATGGGGATTCCTTCACCTTCAATTACACCGCTGATGTGAAGGGCGCACCGGTTGACTTCAAGGGTTCCGTGGCTGCGGCTGGTGCCGACACCACCACTCTGACCTACGACAATGAGGTCAACGTCACCATTCCTTTCATGGGTCCTGCGATTGAGCCGAAGGTTGCGGAAGCACTCGGCGAGCTCGTCGCTAATGAGGGCGCGCTGACCGAAAAGTGGATCTCCGAGAACCTCTAGGCACTGTTTTTTACACGCAGCCCCGCGCACATTGGATTGATTGTGCCGGGGCTGTAGGTTTTTTGGCTTTTTTATCATGGCTGATCACGCACACAATCTTCGGGCGCAGTTCAACGTGACCGCCGGTAAGCCGGTGGGTGTGATTACTCGCGGTACGACCAACACCAATCGGCTTCGCCGCTGCGACCGGTGGATGCGCACTGACCCTGCGGTAATAGCTGCTTTGCGTTCGGCTGGTACGGACCGTCCGCTGGCGGTGGATGTTGGTTATGGGGCTAGTTACGCCACAACCTGTGAGTGGAAGCGAATGCTGGATTCGAGCCCGCACCGTTGCCCCACGGGCCGCCGCTTTGATGTGGAGGTGGTGGGTTTGGAAATTGATCCTGCCCGGGTGTTGCCGCCGAGAGATGGGGTGCGATTCGAGCTCGGTGGGTTTGAGCTTGCTGGTTATCAGCCTCAATTGGTTCGTGCCTTCAATGTACTGCGACAGTATGACGTCGCGCAGGTTGATGCTGCGTGGCAGACTGTGTGCTCACGTTTGGCACCCGGCGGGGTGTTTGTGGAGGGTACCTGTGATGAGCTTGGTCGGCGCATGGCGTGGGTGTTGTTGGGTGCTGAAGGTCCAAGGTCGTTGACGCTGGCGTGGGATCCATGGGATGTGGGGCGGCCGAGTGAGCTAGCGGAGCGTCTACCGAAGGCACTTATTCATCGGAACGTAGAGGGTGATACGGTGCGCGAGCTTCTTGACGAGGCGGATGCTGCGTGGGATCGCGCGGCACCTTTCGCTGCTTTCGGGCCACGAGTGCGCTGGTTTGAGGCCCGAAAGTCTTTGAGATGGCCACACACGCCACAGCGCAGACTACTTCGGGACAATTGGCTGACAGTCCCCTGGTCGTTTTAGTGTGCGGCCGGACTCAGGACCTCACCCGTACATACCATGCGGCAGAAAATCAAGGGAAGTATGAACAAGATAGAATTTTCCATCGCCCCCGCGGCGACAACTGATACAACTGCTGTCACTGCGCGGCGTAATCATGGTGGGACGGGCAGTGGAACCTCCAAGACAGCTAATTAGTTTTGCTTGAAAAGCAGCCTAGCGAACAATGATGTCCCATAACATAGAATCCATAATATTGTGAACTATTTCATAAAAGTGAACGCGCGGGGCGATCCACATCTGCGTTTGCCGCCGCGATCGGGGCTGTTTAGAGGCTAGGGTGGAACGCATGAAAAAAGTTACCGCTGTGTTCGCAGCCCTCCTCGTCCTGGCCGTCGTACTGTTTGCCGGTGGCGAGTTCGCAACGCGCTCGAACATCACCAACGAGCTAAAGAAGGACAACCCGCAAGCGACTATCTCTTTCGGCGCCTACCCCGTATTGCTGGGGGCGCTGCAAAAGAACATTCACCATGTAGAAATTGACAATCCCAGCACGCTCGAAGTGGTTACGGGCGACAACCCGCAAGTCGTCGGCGACCCCGAAGCACATATCACCATTGACGGACTCAATCTTGAAAACGAGGATGCCCCGATTGCCACCACGCTGCACGTGACGACGGTTCTGCCCGATAATTTTATTCTCGCGCAGGCACAATTGGCTATGAAGGAACAGATGTCGCAGCCAAAGAATGCGACATCCTTGGAGGATCTTGCCGGGGCATTGTTCAGCCAACTGGTGAAGATCACAAGCATTACCTCTGAACCTGCAGAGGGAACACTGGCAGTGCAGTTCACCGATGGTGCAGCCGAATTGCACCTCAAGCCAGTGCTCGAGGGCGGGCACGTGGCCTTTGAGGCGACAAATGCTCAGCTGTTTGGAGTAGATTTGCCCGCAGAGGCGACTGCAGCGATCACTGAAGGACTACGTAACTCCGCAGACTCCTTTTCCCAGGGTCTGAAGGTCGACAGCTTTGACGTGACTGACGGGGGCCTGCAGGTCGCATTAAGCGGCACCAACGTTAATCTTGCAGAGTTGGGCCAGTAAAATCGCCGAGATGAGGACGGTCGACCCTACCCAACGCTAGGAGCCCCATCGAGGATCGCACGAGCCGCGCTAACCCCCAGGCGGGTAGCGCCCGCAGCGACCATGGCCTCAGCATCCTCGTAGGTGCCAATACCACCGGAGGCTTTAATGCCTACCCGACGGTTCCCGATCGCGCGTTTCATTGCTCGTACGGCCTCCACGCTGGCTCCGCCTGCAGGATGGAAACCAGTAGAGGTCTTCACATAGTCCGCGCCTGCCAGCACGCAAGCCTCCACTGCCACCGCGATCTGCTCCTCACCCAGCAAGGCAGTTTCCAAAATAACTTTCAGCACCACAGGCTGCGGCACAGCCTCCCGCACCGCAGCAACCTCCGCAATGATGGCATTTTGATCGCACGCGATGGCCCGCGCGACGTCAATAACCATGTCCACTTCGACGGCGCCAAACTGCACCGCCAGCCGCGCCTCCGCAGCCTTGATCAGGGCATCATGCTTGCCCGAGGGAAACCCGACCACGGTAGCAACACGCAACCCCTTATCAGCAGCCGACGTGCAAGCAAACAGCATGTTGGGGCTGACACACACAGCGCCTACGCCGAGCTCCACGGCGTCATCAATCAGTGCCTGCACATCCTCGGCCGAGGCCTCCGGCTTGAGCAAGGTGTAGTCCATCATGGCGGCCAACTGCGCACGATCAATAGTCATGCCACTACCCTACCGAGGCCCGCGCACCACCCATAAGTAGAGCCAGAATTACCCGGACACTAGACTGTGAACAATGAGTACAGCCAGCCCCGCACCTGCACCGACAGCCACCACCGACAGGCATATCGTTTTCACCCTCGGATGCCCCGACACCACTGGTATCGTCGCGAAGCTCTCCGCCTTTATCGCCAGCCACGGCGGATGGATCACAGAGGCCGGCTACTTCACAGACCCAGACTCCGGCTGGTTTTTCACCCGCCAAGCAGTCCGCGCAGAATCCCTCGACGCCTCTGTGGAAGAGCTGCGTGAGCAATTCGCTGAACTAGCCGCAGAGCTCGGCGAAGGCACCCGCTGGCGGATATGGGACACTGCCCGCCGCAAATCTGCAGTCCTCCTGGTTTCCAAAGAAGGCCACTGCCTGCACGATCTGCTGGGCCGCGTGGCACAAAACGACTACCCCATGGACATCAAAGCAGTCATCGGTAACCACGAGGACCTGCGCGAAGTCGCCGAAAACCACGGCGTGCCATTCTTCCACGTGCCTTTCCCCAAGGACGCAGTCGGCAAGCGTAAAGCCTTCGACGAGGTCGCACAGCTGGTTAATTCTTATGAACCGGACGCGATTGTGCTCGCCCGCTTCATGCAGATCCTACCCCCGGACCTGTGTGAAATGTGGTCAGGCCGCGCGATCAACATCCACCACAGTTTCCTGCCATCCTTCATGGGCGCCCGCCCCTACCACCAGGCATACAAGCGCGGCGTCAAACTGATCGGCGCCACCTGCCACTACGCCACCCAGGACTTGGATGACGGCCCCATCATTGAGCAGGACGTCATTCGCATCACCCACAAAGAGACCCCGGAAGACATGCAGCGCATTGGGCGCGATGCAGAAAAAAATGTCCTCGCACGTGGTTTGCGTTTCCACCTGGAGGACAGGGTGCAGGTGTACGGCAACCGCACCGTTATTTTCGACTAGCCAATCAACAGGCGAATCTGGGGGCGCACATCGCACCAATAAATGCAGATGATGACGGCCCCCACCACGGCGAGGAAGGTCGAACCCGCCCAGCACAGGATAGACGCAACGCTCAGTAGGCCGACCCAGATCCATTTGGGTTGGCGGTCGGCTGCGGGGAAAGCGTCGTCGCGGGTGGTCGCTGCGGTGAAGGCGCCTGCGATCCCAGCAATTGCTGCACCCCAAAACGCCACTGTGTAAGGCACCGTGACGAGGATAAACATCAGCATGCTGGGCAGGGTCATCGCGGGCAGAGTGAGCATGGGGTGGTTTGTCCTTTTCTTTAAAAGATCACGTGTGAAACAGAATAGATGAGCAGGCCGGCAAGTGCACCCACCACGGTACCGTTGAGCCTGATGTACTGCAGGTCTTTGCCGACCATCAATTCAATTTTCTCGCTGGCTTCGTCTGCATCCCAACGTTCGATGGTTTCAGAAATGATGCTGGAGATGTCATCGGCGTAGTTGTCTGCGAGGAAGGCTGCCGCCCGGGTGATTCGCTCATCCACGCGCTGCTGGAGCACTGGGTCGGTGGCCAGTCGTGTGCCCCAATTGTGCGCGGCGTCAGCAATTTTTGTCCGGATTAATGACGTCGGGTCTTCCGCGGCGTCAGCAAGCATGGTTGACGTTCGCGCCCACAGTTGAGCGGGGATGGCCTCTACCTGGGGTGCCGAGAGAATATCTGCTTTGAGTTTTTCGACACGCTCAATCATGGCGGGGTCGTTTTGGAGGTCCGCGGCGAAGTTATTGAGGAAGGTTCGGGCTGCGCGGCGGGCCTCGTGGTTGGGGTCAGTGGACATGGCGTGGGTGAACTTCACGAGCTCGCTGTGGACTTTTTGGCCAACGACCTCGTTGAGGATTTTCGGCGCCCACGTCGGTCGGCGTTCGTCAAGGATAAGAGTGATGAACTCTTCAGCGCCGATGGCCTTGCGGTGTGCCCAGGCAAACACTTCATCGATGATGGGTTCGGTGCGGCCACTGTCGATGAGTTGCTCGAGCATGCGCCCAGCGGGAGGACCCCACTCTGGTGCGGCGAGGGGCTCGATGAGGCTGTGTTTGATGACGGCCTCGCCGTCCTGCGGGTCGATGGCGCGCAGGATGCTGGCTGTCAGGCTACCTATTTCGCTACTGACTTTTTGGGCGTTGTCCTCGTTGGATAGCCAGGAACCAGCCTTGGCGGGGAGATCCGCCGAGCGGATTTTTTGGGTGACAAGCTCAGCATTAAGGAAGTTTTCACCCACGAATCCGGACAGTGATTCGCCGATTTGGTCTTTTTTATTTTTAACAATCGCGGTGTGCGGGATGGGCAGACCCAACGGGCGACGGAACAGGGCTGTGACTGCGAACCAGTCGGCGAGCCCACCGATCATGCCAGCCTCGGCTGCAGCTCGGACGAATCCGACCCAGGGTGCGGGATCGGATTGCTCGAGCCATCGGCAGTAAAAGTATATGGCGGTGGCGAACAGCAGCAGGCCCGTAGCGATGGCTTTGTAGCGGCGCAGCTGTGCACGACGCTGGGCTTCGACCTCTGGCGAGGGGCCGGGGACGTCGAGTGTTGTGTCCATGTAAACGATTATCCTTGTGTCGCTGATTCCTAGACACACGAAGGGGAGGAAGCCCCGTTGCGGGTGCTTCCTCCCCTAACGTGCGGAGGTGCTACTGGGTGCTATTTACGCCCAGTTGCTGCTACGTAAGCGCGGTAGTACCGGCGCCCGTAGTGGATTAGACCGAAGCCGCCAACCACGCAGACCAGCGTCAAAATAGCGCCGATCCAGATGAAGGTGGTTGCGTGCTCCTGGGTGCCGGAGTCTAGGGTGGCGAACCCAAAAATGAGGGTGCCAAGGCCGGCAAGTGCGGTCAGGACAAGCCCCATGCCGCACCAGGTTGAGGAACGCTGAAGGGAGGAGTGCTGCGAGTCGAAGCTCGACGGCAAGTAACCGTCAACGTAGGTGGGTTCACCTTCAAAGACGCGGAAAGCCTCTTCGCGGTACTGCTGCACCTCGATGGTTTCAGACATGGTCTGCCTTTCTTTCAAGTTGTCTAGCATAGATCATAACCTAGGCCCCCATCATGCACGCTGCAGATGGGGGTAGATCACAATCAGTTGTCCTTGCCGCGCAGGGCGGAGCGAGCGCGTTCCTTGTTGATTGCTGCGACGGCGGTCAGCGGGATGCCGGCGGGGCAGACATCAGCGCACTCACCGAACAGGGAGCAGGGGCCGAAGCTGGTCTCGACCTGGTCGACCATCTTGCGGGCACGCTTGCCGCGCTCTTCCTTGCCCAGGGGCATGAGGGAGAGGTGGACGAGCTTCGCGCCGGTGAACAGGTGCGCAGCACCGTTCGGGCAGGCGGCGACACAAGCGCCACAGCCGATGCAGGCTGCGTGGTCGAGAGCGAGCTCGGCGGTCTGGTGGTTCATGTGCAGGGTGTCAGCATCCGGTGCGGTACCGGCGTTGACGGAGACGTAGCCACCCTGCTGCATGACGCGGTCCAGTGCGGAGCGGTCGACGATCATGTCCTTGATCACCGGGTACGCTGCGGAGCGCAGCGGCTCGAGCTGGATGGTGTCACCGTCGTTGAAGTTGAACAGACGCTGCTGGCAGGCAGGCTTGTTCTTCTCGGGACCGTGGGGGCGACCATTGACGTTGAGGCCACAGGTACCACAGATGCCTTCGCGGCAGTCAGAGGCGAATGCGAACGGCTCTTTGCCGGACTCAATGAGGCCTTCGTTGACGTGGTCAAGCAGCTCCAGGATCGACATCTGCTCGACAGCGTCGTCGACGTCGATGGATTCGAAGCCGCCCTCGGTGTTCGGTCCGGCCTGACGCCAAATTTCAAGATGGAGTTTCATTACTTGTAGTTCCTTGTCATCAGCGGGATCGAATCGAAGTACAGGGGCTCTGCGTGGCGGATGAACTTGTTCTCGCCAGCGGGCTCCCATGCGGATACGAAGCACCAGTTGTCGTCGTCACGCTCAGCCTCGCCGTCTTCGGAGAGGTGGTCGTCACGGAAGTGTGCACCACAGGACTCATCGCGGTCGAGAGCGTCGACACACATGAGTTCGCCCAGGTCAATGTAGTCAGCGACGCGGTTAGCGTATTCGAGGACCTGGTTCATCTCGTCCGGGGTGCCGGTGATGCGCAGGTCGGACCAGAAGTCCTTGCGCAGCTGGCGGATCTTTTCGATACCGGAGGCGAGATCGGTGACGTTACGTGCCACACCACAGGAGAAGTACAGGATGTCACCGAGCTGGCGGTGGAAGTACTCCGGACCGTGGTTACCGTTGATGCTCATCAGCTTGTCGATTCGTGCCTGTGCGCGCTCGATTGCTGCTTGTGCTTCGGGGGCGTCCTCAGCGAGACGCTCGGTGCCCAGCAAGGGGCCGAGGTAGTTGGGGACGGTGAACGGAAGGGTGAACCAGCCGTCGACGGATGCGGACAGCAGAGAGTTTGCACCCAGGCGGTTCGCGCCGTGGTAGGTCCAGGATGATTCGCCTGCGCAGAACAGGCCCGGGATGGAGGTCATCTCGTTGAAGTCGGTCCACAGACCACCCATGGTGAAGTGGCAGGTAGGAGCGATACGCATCGGAGTGGTGTAGGGGTCCTCACCGATGGTCTCTTCGTACATCTGGAAGAGGTTAGAGTAGCGCTCTTTAATGGTGTCCTTGCCGAGGCGCTCGATGGCGTCACGGAAGTCCAGGTATGCCGAGTTGTGCATGGGGCCTACACCAAGGCCTGCGTTGATCTGCTGAGAGATCGCACGGGATGCGACGTCGCGGGGCACCAGGTTACCGAATGCGGGGTAACGGCGCTCGAGGAAGTAGTCGCGCTCCTCTTCCGGAATGGTGTTGGGGTCGCGATCGTCCTTCGGCTCCTTCGGCGACCAGATACGGCCGTCGTTACGGAGGGACTCCGACATTAGGATGGTCTTGGACTGCCACTCGGAGTTGACCGGCAGGCCAGTCGGGTGGAACTGAATGAACGACGGGGATGCCATGTAGGCACCGCGATCGTATGCACGCATGATGGCCGAAGCATTGGAGTTCTTGGCCAGCGTGGACATGTAGTAGACGTTGCCGTAACCACCGGTGCACAGGATGACTGCGTGTGCGGTGTGAGCGGTGAGCTCACCGGTGATCAGGTTGCGCATGACGGCACCCTGGCAGCGCTTCTCACCGTTTTCTTCGGTGACGATCAGGTCGACCATCTCGTTGTGGGTGAAGATCTCCACGGAGCCGAGGTGAATCTGGCGCTGGAGAGCTGCAGCTGCGGACAGCTGGAGCTGCTGACCCGTTTGGCCACGGGTGTAGTAGGTGCGGGAGACCTGCACACCACCGAAGGAACGGGTGGCGAGGGTTCCGCCATACTCGCGGGCGAAGGGGGCGCCGATAGCGTTCATGTGGTCGATAACGCGGACGGACTCGTAGGCAAGACGCCAGCAGTCGGTCTCACGGCAGCGGTAGTCGCCACCCTTGACGGTGTCCTTAACATGGCGGTATGCACCGTCGTTGTCGACCTTCTTGCCGCGGGCGGAGTTAACGCCACCCTGTGCGGCGATCGAGTGTGCACGACGCGGGGCGTCGTGGTAGGTGAAAGCCTTAACGTCGTATCCGAGCTCGCCGAGGGCTGCGGCGGCACCAGCACCGGACAGGCCGGTACCGATAACGATGATGCGGAACTTACGACGGTTCAGCGGGGAGACCAGCTCCATGTGGTCTTTGTGGTACTGCCAAGCATCCTTCATGGGGACACCAGCAGGCGAATGGTCGGTGAGGACCTTACCGATGGTCACACCTTCCACCACGGAGGCGGGAGCTGTGAAGTCGGGCTTAGCGATAGTTTCAGAGTGAGTGCTCATATCGTCTTCCTTTAATGGCTATGTAAGGCGTGAGCCCGATTAGCTGATCAAGCCGGTGGCGATGGCCAGCGGGATCGAGATGTTACCCACCATTACCAGGGCCGGAACCAGGTAAGAGATGAACAGCATCACTGCGCGGGTGCGCTTGCCGGTGATACCGAGATCGCTTACTGCGGTCCAGATGCCGTGCGACAGGTGCATAAACAGGAACAGCATCGCGAGGATGTAGAAGATGGCAACGGGCCAACGGCTAAAGCTGGCAACCAGGTTGGCGTAAACATCGCCGTGGTGGAAGCTGTCCGAAGCTGCCGGTGCAACACCCAGGGTGAGGTCGGCGATGTGGAACAGGATGAACAGCAGCAGAACAAGACCGGTGACGATCATGGTGCGTGCTGCGAAGGACTGATGTCCGCCCATCAGGTTGGTGCGGCGGAACTTGCCGCGGGACTGGTGTGCGCGGCCCACGAGCGCGAAAGCGCAGTAGACGTGCAGAACCAGTGCAACCAGCAGGACGATGCGGAAGATCCACAGGATGCCCTCACGGGGGAAGAGCGGTTCTCCGACAGTGCGGAGGAACTCACCGTAGACATCGATGGCGGGCTTGCCGTCGTGCTCGGGGAGGAAGATCTTCAAGTTACCGATCATGTGGACGAGCACGAAGCCGCCGAAAATCAGGCCAGTGATGGCCATGGTCAACTTCATTGCCCACGTCGGGTAGGACGGCCGCTCACGCAGCGGCTTTTCAGTGATTTTTCCGTGGACGATTGCGTCACGGTCATTAAATGTAATAGTCATGGCACCTCCAGTGTCCCTCTTACTGTAAAGCCTTAAGTTTAGGTTGATCCACCCAGGATTAGGTTAGGTGACACACTTCACACTCAAGCCGCTGACCTGCAGGTTTCCTTTTAGGATAGCCTGACCTGGAGGCTCCGGCGCAGAGGCGAGCTTCTCCCTCCCCCACACCTACATAATGCCAGCACAGCACAGGCTCAGCGCCCCCGAACATCTAGTGGTTATACTTCCCGGCGGCCTTTTTTGGGAAAAAGTCAATAAACTTTCTTTTCACCCCGATTAAAGTCAATCAAAAGTTGCATATCTGCGATCCCTCAATAAAAGTTGGGCACCATCGCCCGGCGAAGTACACACAACATCGCAGAAAAATTTGCAACTCTTCGCAACAGTGATCCGGGTCTCGTATAGTGGCGGCATGGGCAAAACTTACGTAGGCTCCCGCCTCCGACAACTTCGTCGCGAACGCGACCTCAGCCAAGCCACTCTTGCAGCCACACTCGGCCTGTCCGCTAGCTACGTCAACCAAATTGAGCACGACACCCGCCCACTGACCGTCCCCGTCCTGCTGAAAATCACCGAAGCATTCGGTGTAGACGCTACCTTCTTTTCCTGCGATGACGACTCCAGGCTCCTTGCAGAGGTCCGAGACGTCGTACTGGACAAAGAAATCTGCACCAGCGACATCGAGCTCCAAGAACTTTCCGAATTGGTTCACGACCATCCTGACGTCGCGCGCGCCATGGTCGACATGCACCGCCGCTACCGCAATGTCCGGGACAAGCTATCCGCAGCAACCGACAACCGGCACCAGGACCCCAACGAACCCCGAGTACTCGCAATGCCTCACGAAGAAGTCCGAGACTTCTTCTACGCCCGCCAGAACTACCTCGGCGACATCGATCTCGCTGCGGAAGACCTCTCCAGACAGCTAGGCATCACCCCGCTCAATATCCGCGCAACTGAAGACGCCATCGCTGCGCGCCTCAGTGACACACACGGCGTCATCATCAAACACAACACGAACGTCGGTGAAAGCCTCCACCACTACGATGCACAAACACGGGAACTTACTATCTCCGCGCACCTCACCCCAGGGCAGCGCGCCTTCCGACTCGCGGGAGAACTTAGCCACCTCGAAGCCGGCACCCTACTGAAGGAGGCCGTTGACAGTGGCTACTTCAGCAGCGACGACAGCCGTACCCTTGCGCTTAAAGGCGTCGCCAGCTACTTCGCCGCAAGCGTCATACTCCCCTACGAAATGTTCCACCATTCCTGCGAAACATCACGGTACGACATCGAATTTCTGTGCCAGGAATACGGAGTGGGATACGAACCAATCTGCCACCGACTATCCACGCTGCAGCGCCCCAATCTACGTGGCATCCCCTTCACATTCGTCCGCGTCGACCGCGCAGGAAACATGAGCAAACGACAGTCAGCCACCGGTTTCCACTTCACCCACGCAGGCGGCACCTGCCCCCTATGGAACGTTTACGAAACATTCACCAACCCCGGAACCATCATGCGCCAAGTTGCGCAGATGCCCGACGGCCGCAACTACCTGTGGATTGCCCGGACCGTACGCCACCACCGGACGCGATTTAACGGCACCGGCAAACTCTTCGCCATCGGACTTGGATGCGAAGCTCGCCATGCGCAACGAACCGTCTACGCCGACGGACTCGACATAGACTCACGTTCCGCAACCCCCATCGGCGCAGGCTGCAGGGTATGCACCCGCGAACACTGCGCCCAACGTGCCTTCCCCCCGGTGCACCGGCCGATCAACGTCAACGCGCACGAATCGACCGTCGCACCATACTAGACCGTCACGCAAAAGTGAGGGCGCCTGGTAGCAGGCGCCCCGCAACCCGCCTTTTTACAGGTTGATCATGTGACCCATGGTGCCCTCGGCTGCTTCCTTCATAGCCTCGGACAGGGTCGGGTGGGTGTGCACGTTACGGCCGATTTCCTCAGCGGTCAGGTCGAAACGCTGAGCCAAGGTGAGCTCCGGCAACAATTCAGAGACATTGGACCCAACCATGTGGCCACCGATCAGCTCGCCGAACTCAGCGTCCACAATCAGCTTCACGAAACCTGCGGATTCGCCCAAGCCCTGGGCCTTACCGTTAGCAGAGAACGGGAACGTAGCAACCTTGATCTCGCGCCCCTCAGCTTCTGCCTTCTCGCGAGCTTTCTCCTCGGTGTAGCCGAAGGAAGCAACCTGGGGATTACAGAAGGTAGCGCGCGGCATCATCATGTAATCGCCAAGCTCCATGGTCTCGGCGTCTGCAATAGTCTCTGCAGCAACCACACCCTGGGCTTCAGCGACGTGAGCAAGCTGCAGCTTGGCGGTCACGTCACCGATTGCGTAGATGCCGTCAACATTGGTGCGCATGCGATCATCAACGTCGATAGCGCCCCGCTCGGTGAGCTTCACACCAGTGTTTTCCAAACCGAAGCCCTCGACACGGGGGGCGAAGCCGATGGAAATCATCACGCGATCAGCCTTGAGGGTTTCCTGCTTCGAGCCATCCTTGGACTCGATATCAACCTCGACACCGTCGCCATTATCGCGAACCGCGGTGGTCTTGTGGCCGGTGTAGAGCTTCACGCCAAGCTTCTTGTATGCCTTGGCGATCTCCTTGGAAACATCAGCGTCTTCATTCGGCAGAACGCGGTCCATGAACTCAACGATGGAGACGTCCACGCCATAGTTAGCAAGCACGTAGGCGAATTCCATACCGATAGCGCCCGCACCAACGATAACCATGGACTCAGGCAGGTCACTGTTAAGGATCTGCTCCTCATAGGAGACCACGTTGCCGCCGAGCTCGACACCCGGCAGAGAGCGGACAACGGAACCGGTTGCGATAATGCAATTGTCGAAGGTGATGGTGGAACCGGCGTCTTTACCGTCGCGGATCTCCATTTCCTTCGGACCGGTGAAAAAGCCCCAGCCGTCAATTTCGGTGATCTTGTTCTTCTTCATCAAGTAGTGCACGCCCTTAACGATGCCCGCAGATACCTTGCGGGAACGCGCGTGCGCCTTGCCAAAGTCGAAGGAAACCTCACCGGAAATGCCGAACAAATCGGCCTCGTGGTTAAAGGTGTGGGCAAGCTCAGCGTTCTTCAGCAGCGCTTTTGAAGGAATACAGCCAACGTTGAGGCACACCCCGCCCCAGTACTGCTTCTCGACGACAGCTACCTTCAGGCCAAGCTGAGCTGCGCGGATGGCGGATACGTAGCCACCAGGGCCCGCACCGAGGACTACAACATCATAATGATCAGACACGCCCCTCATGATACGTGCTCCCCCACCCATCACCCAACACCCAGGGTAAAAAAAGAGAGCCGCCTGCGAGAATCGAACTCGCGACCTTCTCATTACGAGTGAGATGCTCTACCGACTGAGCTAAGGCGGCCAGTGTGTCAGGCGCACGAACGAGGTGCGCCGTCTCCATCACCGAGTCGATACTCTAGCGCACCCCACAGGCCAGCCGCAAACGCCCCACCAGTGCATCTAACGCCACGGCTGGACGCACGTTAGCAGCGACATCAGCACGACACTGCGCTAACGCATCAATGCAGGCCAACAGTGCCTCTTCGGAATTTTTCTCCGCCAATTCTCGAGACAAACCCTCGAAATCCGGATGCGTGAGTCCCACCCCCGCATCCCCCTTGTGCACCAAAGCATCACGGTACAGGCCCGCCAGATCCCCCAGCGCCAGATCCAAACCATCGCGGGCACCACGAGTCCGCCGCAACTTCTGCTTCTTTTCCAAATCGTCAACCGTGCCCTTGGTTCCGCGGGCAGCCTTCGCCGCACCTTTTCCTTTACCCCCCATCCCCAGGGCCTGCTCAAGTTTCACTTTCTCCTCGGCTTCCTTGGCTTCCAAACTCGCCGCGACCTCAGCTTCGATGGCCTCAAACAAACCGCTGACGGTACGGAACGCGACGTCACCGTGATACACCAATTCCGCCACATTAAGCACCTGCGCCCGCAACACCTGCGCCTGCTTAGTCGTCGCAAGATGACGCGCCCGCCCAATGTGCTGATTAGTTGCTGACGCCGCGAGCATCGCCGGCGCCTGCGCCACCCCCTGCCCCATCAACACCCGCGCCACAGATTCCACCGAGGGGGTGGGAATGTACACATGGCGGCAGCGAGAACGCAGCGTCACGACCATGTCCTCCGTCGATGGCGCGCACAGAACAATAATCGTTCGGGTCGGGGGCTCCTCCACAGTCTTCAAAAACGCATTCGCACCCTCGTTGCGCAAACGATCCGCATCTTCAATGATCAGTACCCGCCACGGAGCTTCAGTCGGCAGCGTCGACGCCACCTTTATAAGATCACGCACTTCGGAGACACGCAGCGTGAGTTCTTGGGGCACGACATGGGTGACATCCGGGTGGCTTCCCCCCAGTGCGGCCCGGCACGCATCGCAGTGCCCACACCCCACGACGTCATCATTCGTACACACTAATGACGCCGCGAAAGCCAGTGCCGCAGTCGAACGCCCCGCCCCAGGAGGCCCCGTGAACAGCCAAGAGTGCGTCAACGCTGGGCCGTCTTCGTGGCGCCGGGCAGCGCACGCTGCGTCATAAAGCATCGTGTGGGCTACGGTGCCGGGGGCTAGGGAATCGAAGACGTCAGTCACCCCTTTAGACTAACGACTCGCTGCGGCTAGAGTGGAAGCCATGCGTCGCATCCTGCAGAGTGTGAAATGGCTATGGTCAACATCATGGCCGGCGTATGCTGCCTCCGTTCTGGCATCAAACGTCCTTGGTGCACTCGCCTTGATGGCGTTTTTGAAGTTTCTGATGCCGCTGCCTGCGGTCGATGAGTTCAGCTCCGCCGCACGCGAGCGCCTCACCATGATTGGTGTCGGCTACCTGATTTTCGCGGTTTTCGCCGGCATCGTTGTCACCGGCTGGTTATTCCTCCCGGTGCTGCGCTGGCAAAGAAACCCCGACGACCACGACCCCAACATGGTCAGAAATTTGGTGATGCGCATCCCCGTCTACCAGGCGGGCCTATGCGGCATCGTGTGGCTTGTCGGCATTGCGATCGTGGGCGTGGCCTCCTGGATCCTGGACCCGCGCCTGGCACTCATCACAGTCCTGACCACAGCCCTGGGTGGCGTGCTGATCGTCATGATGACCTACCTCGAGGCTGCACGTCTTGTGCGCCCGATCGCTGCCGCCGCCCTGGCGCGACGCTTCGAGGACTCAACCTTGGAGCCCCCGATCCGCCAGCGAGTGCTAGCAACGTGGGCGGTGTCCACCGGCATACCAGTGGTGGGCATCATTTTGCTGGTCATCGGCCACCATTTTGGATATTTCAGCGCCACACCCGGACATTTCACCGAATATGCGACCAATGGCGACAGTGCGGAACGCATCATTCCCGCGATTATCGCCCTGTCGCTGCTCGCTCTGATTACCGGTTTCACCGGCACCTGGCTAGTGCTGCTCAGCATCGTCGACCCCATCCAGGAACTCCAGGACGCCATCAACCGTGTGCGGCGCGGGGAGGTCAACACCCTGGTGGATATCTACGATGGTTCCGAACTTGGCGTGCTGCAGGCTGGGTTTAACGAAATGATGCGTGGTTTACGCGAGCGCCAACGTGTCCGGGATTTGTTCGGCCGCTATGTTGGCGACGAGGTCGCGCGCCGAGCACTGGAAGAGCGCCCCACACTGGGCGGTGAAGATCGCAAGGTGGCTGTCCTGTTTGTGGACGTCATTGGTTCTACCACCTTTGCGGTCAACCACACGCCTGAAGAGGTCGTCTTGGCGCTCAACGAGTTTTTCGAGCACGTTGTGGACGTGGTGCACCGCCACAAGGGCATCATCAATAAATTCCAGGGTGACGCCGCGTTGGCTGTGTTCGGCGCTCCCCTTCCGATTACAGACGCCACGGGCCACGCTTTGGCCGCAGCACGGGAATTAAAGGCTGAGCTGAAAGATATGGAGCTCTCCTGCGGCATCGGGGTTGCCTCAGGCCGAGTGGTCGCTGGCCACATCGGCGGACATGATCGTTTTGAATACACGGTGATTGGGGATGCGGTTAACCAGGCTGCCCGCCTGACCGAGCTGGCTAAAGACACCCCCGGGCGGGTGCTGACCTCCGCCACGACGCTGCGCGATGCTAATGAGGCTGAGCAGGCGCGTTGGACAGTGCTGAAATCCGTGGAATTGCGTGGTCGTAAAGAGATGACGCGGCTGGCGCGCCCTGTGCGCCCCACACTCGCCGACAGGTCCTAGCGCAGATCCCACTGGCTTGGCCTAGTGGCTGCTAGCCTAGGGGTTTATGAAAACTCTCGTGACCGGTGGCGCCGGTTTTATTGGTTCCAACCTTGTTGACCTTCTGCTATCTGAGGGCCACCAGGTCGCTGTTATCGACAATTTGTCGCGGGGCAAGCGTGAGAATCTTGCCCACGCAAATGTCGATTTTTTCGAAGCCGATATCCTGAGCGCTGACCTCGATGCACTAATTGGGCAGATTCAGCCCGAGGTGATTTTCCACCTTGCTGCGCAGATTGATGTGCGGGAGTCCGTGGCGAATCCTATTCATGACGCCGAGACAAACATCCTGGCGACCATCCGTCTTGCGGAAGCAGCGCGGCGTCATAATGTGCGCAAAATCGTGTTCACTTCTTCCGGCGGTTCCATTTACGGTGAGCCGGACACTTTCCCCGTCACCGAGGAGTTTCCGGTCGACCCGCACTCCCCCTACGCGGCTTCGAAGGTCAGTGGCGAAACCTATCTGAATACTTTCCGTCACCTCTATGGCCTGGAATGCTCGCATATCGCGCCTGCGAACGTCTACGGCCCTCGCCAGGATCCTCATGGGGAGGCCGGTGTGGTGGCGATTTTCTCTCAGCGTTTGCTGGCGGGCGAGTCGACTCGGGTGTTTGGCGATGGCGGAAACACGCGCGACTATGTGTTCGTCGGCGATGTTGTTCGGGCTTTCTACCTGGCCAGCGGCGAGATCGGTGGCGGCATGCGTTTCAACATTGGCACTGGGGTGGAGACATCCGACCGCCAGTTGCACACCTTGGTTGCTGACGCCGCGGGGGCTGAGGATGATCCGGAATACGCCCCCGCACGCCTTGGGGATGTTCCCCGTTCGTGCTTGTCCTATGAGCGTGCCCACCAGGTTCTTGGATGGGAACCTAAGGTGAGCATCGCTGAGGGTGTAGCCCGCACGGTGGACTACTTCCGCAACAACTAGGGGTTGGGGACGGTCGCTTCATCGGCGACTTCGTCGTCGGCCTCTTCGTCGGCCTCTTCGTCGACTTCGTCAGCCTGCTCTGCGAGGGCGGCGCGCTTGTCCTGTTCACGGACCTTGGAGAACAAGATCACGGCCACCACGATCGCGATCCACAGCAGGACCTGCGCATTGGTGATGTGAGAGCTCAGCTCGGCTACCTTTTCCTGGATTTGGAACTGGGTGTCTGTAGAGATCAGCCCTGGTAGGTCGGAGGTGCCGTAGGTGGTGAGGAACAAGATACCAATCAGGATGAACAGGATGCCTGCGGCCATCGAGAAGGTGTTGAGCTTGATCGGGCCCAGCATCCACGTTTTTCCGCGCAGCAACTGCTTGTTTCCGAGGTCGAATTGTTCCCAGAGTAAAGCGAGGATGAACAGTGGAACTGTCATCCCGAGTGCGTATGCACCCAGCACCACTGCGCCGTAGATGCTGCTGGCGCTCACCATTGCTGTGGTCAGCACAGCACCCAGCAGTGGGCCTGCACAGAAACCTGCAAAGCCGTAGACGGCACCCAGGAGGAACTGCCCTAGCCAGCCGCTGGCGTTAACGCTGCCCGATAGTTTGGACAATCCGGGGATGCTGAATCCAAAACCAAGGAAGGTGTAGATACCGATGAGGATCATCAGTACGCCACCGGCCATGATCAGTGTTCCTCTGTGTTCGGCGAGCAAGGAACCGAAGGAACCTGCGGCTGCACCGAGGGGGATCATCACTATGGACAGGCCGACGAAGAACACGAAGGTGCGTGCAACGAGCTGACGCTTAGAGCCGAATGCGTAGGCGAAGAAGGCGGGCAATAACAGCGCCGAGCAGGGGCTCAGCAAAGCCAAGACGCCTCCGAGGAAGGCGCCTGCGATTCCGATAGTCATTAGTTTTTAGCTGCCTTCTTTGCCTCTTCGGGAACCGAGTTGATTCCCTGCTGTACTCGGGCGAGCTGGTTGTTGATGACTTCGATGAAGTTCTCTGTGGGCTGTGCACCGGCGATGAACTGGTCACCTACGAGGAAGCCCGGGGTGCCGGTGACGCCTAGGCTGCTTGCGTAGGCGCGTGCCTCGGAGACCACCTGGTCAAACTTGTCGCTGGTGGCGTCTTCACGGAACTTGTCCATGTCTTCAACGCCTGCTTCTTCGGCGAAGCGGACAAAGTCATCGATGTCGAAGCCGGGGTGGCCGTTGATGTCCTTGGATGCGCTGTAGAGGGCGTGCTTGAACTCTTGGAACTTGCCTTGCTCCGCGGCTGCGCGGCCAGCCTTGGCCGCTGCCACTGCGTTGGGGCCGTTGATGGCCATGTCATTCCATTCGATACGAACCAGGCCCTTATCCACGTAATCTTTGAGGATGGTGGGTTCTGTTTGGTTGGCGTAGCGGGAGCAGAAGGGACACTCGAAGTCGGAGTATTCGCTGATGACGACCGGAGCGTCAATGGCGCCGATGGCGAAGGGGTCTGCGGGGTTGCGGCGGTGGATGTTGAGGATGTCATCCTGCGTTTCCAGCGGGCCACCGGGGCCGAAGATCATTGCATCGTAGGTGCCGTCGTCGTTGGCTTTGATGGCTTTCTCGGTGCGGTCGCCTTTGCCCGGTGCGACTAGTGCTGCGAGAGCTGCTGTGTCGCCGCCCTGTGCCCCAGTGCCCTCACCTGTAGTCGCAGTTCCCCCGCCGGCTGCTGCGTTGTTTGCGGTGTTGTTTCCGCGTTCCCCCAAGACATATCCACCCAGGCCGGCGATGATAATGAGCATCGCGAGAAAAGCCCAGGTTGTTTTTGTTACGTTTTTCAAGATGCTCCCTACGAGGTCGTGTGCAGGGACCTAGCTTATCTGATCCTCAGGCTTTACCGCATTTTGGAGGGCGACAGCGCGTGCTAATCGTGCGTAGCGAAGTTCTTGTTCACGGAAGCGGATGTAGGAGCTCAGGGTAGTAAACATGAAGGCTACGACGAGTCCGTAGAGCAGCAGATCTGTTCCGCGACCGACGCCCACAAAGTTTGCAACCTTGGTGAGGTCTTCGGGGCGCAGCATGGCCCAGACGCAGGCGAAGATAAACACCAGGAATCCGAGTTTCACGCCGGCTTTCGCGCGTGCCTTCCGGCGGTTGCCAAGGAAGTACACCACCAGCCCTGCGGTGGCGATGAGCAGGATGAGTTGAATGATTAGTTGTTGGCTCATGGAAGTTTCCTTGCTAGCAGTCCGTCGGACAGGATGTTGACGCCGTTGATCAGCGATTGGCCTTTGCTCATGGAGTATTCGGTGTAGAGGATGTCTACTGGCTGTTCGCTGACTTTCCAGCCTTTTTCGTCCATCTGGGCGACGAATTCGCTGGCGTGGCTCATGCCGTTCATGCGGATGTTGAGTTCATCCGCGACTTTTTTGTTGAAGGCACGCAAGCCGTTGTGTGCGTCGGTGAGTCCTAGCCTGCGGGTTCGCGGGGACAGCAACACGACCGTTTTCAGCACGATCCGTTTGATCAGCGGCACTTGGTCGTCGTCTTTTTTCGGTCCGGCGAAGCGTGTTCCGACGATGATGTCAACGTCTTCGCTCCGTAGGCGTTCGAGCATCGCGACGACGTCTTTGACTTGGTGCTGGCCGTCGGCATCGAAGGTGACGAAGTAGCGGGCTCCGGCTTGGGCGCGCGCGTATTCAACACCGGTTTGTAGCGCCGCGCCTTGTCCGAGGTTTACGGGGTGGTTGACTAGGTGTGCGCCCGCAGCGTGAATTTGCTCGGCGGAGTTGTCTGCCGAGCCATCGTTGACTGCCACGATGTTGGGGAATGTTTCTCGGGCGCCTTCGATGACGTCTTTAATGACCGATCCCTCGTTGTAGCAGGGGATGATCAGCCAGGTGTCGCTATTGTCCATAATGGTTGTCTACTCTAGCCGCTCCGGGCCCTGCGTGGTGGGATTGCCTCCGGATGTCACTATGCTTGGTGGAATGGATAATCGCCTGGGCATCGTGATTGTTTCTTATGGGCATGAGGGGTTGATTCCCCGTTTGGTGGAGTCTTTTGTTCCTCAGTTACGTTCGGGGGATCGCGTGGTGATTGTAGATAACAAAAAGCCGTGGGGTTTTGACGCCGCGGTGGGTGCGCGTCTGCGTGAGCTGACGCATGCTGGCTCCTTGGAGATCATTGAGCACGATAATGGTGGTTTTGCGGCCGGCTGCAATGTGGGGGCGAAGGCTGCGGGTGACGTCGATGTCCTGTTTTTCTTAAATCCGGACACCTATGTCGAGGATGGCAATCTCCTGGATGTTGTGCGGAAGGGCGCACCGGAGCTCGATGCGTGGATGCCCTACCTGGTGTTGCCGGATGAGACAGTAAATTCCGCCGGGAATGCGCTCCATATTTCTGGGTTGAGTTGGGTCAATGGGTATGGCTCACACTGTGAGATCCGAGAAGGCTTTAGCGATATTTCCATTGCGTCTGGGGCGTGTTTGGCCGTGCGTCGTTCCTGGTGGGAGCGTCTCGGCGGCATGGAAACGCTGTATTTCATGTACCACGAGGACACTGATTTCTCGGCGCGATTGTTGTTGGCGGGGGGCCGGATCGGGTTGCTGCATGGCGCCCGGGTGCACCACGAATACGACTACGAAAAAGGAGACTATAAGTGGCTGTATATTGAACGCAACCGCTTGGCTTTCATCATGGGCACGTGGCCGGCATCTGTGATCGCGGTGCTGGCACCCCAGTTGGTGGGGGTTGGCTTGGGTTTATGGCTGATCGCCGCGAAGCAGGGCCGCTTGGGGTTGAAGGTGAAGTCAACACGGTTGCTTATCAAGGCTTTGCCGGAGATCATGGTCTTCCGCCGGCGCGTGGAGCACAATATCTCCCCAGTGGAGTTCCTCGAGCGGATGGATTACAGCGTGGACAATCCCTTCCTCGGGCCGATCTCGACGTCTCGGCTGGCTGCGGCGGGCTATGCCGGCTACTACCGTCTTGCCCGCGCAATTCTGAAGGCCGTCACACGGTAGCCGTCTGTCCTAGTTGACTACTCGTTTGAGGTAGGCGCCGTAGCCAGATTTCATCAGTGCCTCTGCGCATCGTTCGAGTTGCGCGGCGTCAATAAGTCCGGCGCGATAAGCGGCGACTTCCGGGCTTCCGATGATGGTCCCGGTGCGTTTTTGTAGAACTTCTACGTAGGCGCTGGCTTCGCTCATGGAATCGATGGTGCCGGTGTCTAGCCACACGTCACCTCGGCTGAGGCGGTGAACTTTTAGTGCACCGCGCTTCAGGTATTCCTCGTTGATGCTGGTGATTTCGAGCTCGCCGCGTTCGGAGGGGGTGATGTTTTTAGCGATGTCGACGACGTTGTTGTCGTAGAAGTAGAGACCGACCACAGCATAGTTGGACTTGGGGTGGGTGGGTTTTTCTTCGATGGATACGGCGCGCATACTGTCGTCGAACTCAACCACGCCGTATCGCTCTGGATCGGATACTTCGTAGGCGAATACTGTGCCGCCTTGTGGCTCGCCGAGGCTTGCGAGGCTGTGGCTGAGTTGGTGTCCGTCGAAGATATTGTCGCCGAGGACAAGGGCAACGGAGTCTTCGCCAATGAATTCTTCGCCAATGATGAAGGCTTGTGCGAGTCCGTCGGGGCTGGGCTGTTCGGCGTAGCTGAGGTTGAGTCCCCATTCGTGGCCATCCCCTAGAAGGCGTTCGAATTGGGGGCGATCATCCGGGGTGGTGATGATGAGGATCTCGTGAATGCCGGCTTGGATCAAGGTGGTCAGGGGGTAGTAAACCATGGGCTTGTCGTAGATCGGCATCAGTTGTTTGGAGATGCCTTTGGTGATCGGATACAGCCGGGTGCCTGATCCGCCGGCGAGGATAATGCCCTTCATAAGGGCTTAAATTACCACTCGCCAGTCGCTGGGCTCGTAGCCAGTGGCTTGGAGTTTCGCCAGATTGAGGGTGCTGTGCTGCGGCCGGGGTGCTGCTGCGCCGAATTCTTCGGTGCTGACGCGGGTGATGTCTTGGGGGTCTCGCCCTTCCTTTTTGAAGATTTCAGCGGCGATGTCGGCCCAGCTAACGGGGTCGCCGGCGCAGCTGACGTTGAACGTTCCTGTTGCGCCGAGTGTGTTGAGGTGGACGATGGCGCGGGCGATTTCATCGGCTGTGGTCAAGCGGCCTATCTGATCGTCGACAACTCGAGGGTTGACGCCGCGTGCGGCCAGGTCGCGCATGATTCCAACGAAGTTGCGGCCGTGGCCGATGACCCAGCTGGTGCGGATGATGAGGTGGTTGGGGCAGGTCGCTGCGGCGATGTCTCCCGCGGCTTTAGTCTGCCCGTAGACACCGAGCGGTGTGAATGCTTCCTCTTCGTCGTGGATGTCTTGGGTGCCATCGAAGACGTAGTCGCTGGAGACGTGCACGAGGCGAATATGGTGTTCCGTTGCTAGTCGAGCGAGAGTGGCGACGCCGCGGGCGTTGGTGGCCCAGGCGTCTGCGCGGCCTTCGTCTTCCGCGGCGTCAACCTTTGTGTAGGCGGCTGCGTTGATGATGGTGCCAACTTGATGCCAGTTACGCATGCCTTTCAGGGTGTCGTAGTCGATTGCCCCCATGTCGAGGGTGGATCGGTCCCAATATTCGGCGCTATCTCCGAGGAGATCTCGGAGTGCGTGGCCAAGTTGCCCGCCTGCGCCAATGACGAGGGTGGTGGTGGGCGGCACGGGGGTGGCGTCAGCCAACTGCGGGTGGTTGCGGTCTTTGTCGGAAATTTCGGCCTGGTCGAGGCTGATGGGCCAGTCGATCATGTCGAGGTTGACGAAGTAGTATTTCGCGTCTGGGTACCAGTGGTCGTTGACGAGGTAGGAATAGACGGTGCCGTCGACTTGTGCTTGGAATCCATTGGCGACGCCGCGGGGCACAAACACTGCAACGCTGGGGTCAATGGTGTGCGTGTAGGTCTGCCCGTAGGTGGGGCTTCCTTCTCGTAGGTCGCACCAGGCGCCGAAGACTTCGCCAGTGGCGACGGAGACGAGCTTGTCCCATGGTTCGGCGTGAAGCCCGCGGGTGACCCCGGCTTTAGCATTGAAGGACATGTTGTTTTGCACAGGCCCAAAGTCGAGCATTTTTTCCCGTTGCCAGTTTTCTTTGAACCAGCCGCGTTTGTCGCCGTGGACGGGCAGCGTGAAAACATCGAGGCCTTCGATGGGGGTGTGGGTGCGCGTGAGCTCTTTGCCGAACATGTGTGTTTCCTTGGTGTTGTGATGCCTGCGGTCGGTTATTGGCCGCGGGTGGCGTAGGTGTTTTCAACCTGTTCTTTTGCGCCTTGCCACCAGTCGGTGTTGTCGCGGTACCACTGGATGGTGTGGGTGAGTCCGTCGCGCAGGTCCCGGTCGGTGTATTGGGGTTGCCAACCGAGTTCGCGGCGGAGCTTGGTGGAGTCCATGGCGTAGCGCATGTCGTGGCCAGGGCGGTCGGCGACGTGTTCGTAGCCGGGGGCGTCCATGAGTTCGCAGATCATTTCGATGACCTGCTTGTTGTTGACGTGGTCGTTGTCTGCGCCGATGATGTAGGTTTCGCCGATTGTTCCGCGTTCGAGGATGAGGTGGACGGCGGTGTTGTGATCATCGACGTGAATCCAGTCGCGGACCTGTTCCCCTGTGCCATAAAGCTTGGGGGTGCGGCCGGACAAGATGTTGGTGATTTGTCGGGGGATGAATTTTTCGATGTGCTGGTAGGGCCCGTAGTTGTTGGAGCAGTTGGAGATGGTTGCTTGGAGCCCGAAGCTGCGGATCCATGCGCGCACCAGGTGGTCGCTGCCTGCCTTTGTTGAGGAATACGGGCTGGAGGGGTTGTAGGGGGTGCTTTCGGTGAAGCGGTTGGGGTCGTCGAGTTCGAGGTCTCCGAAGACCTCATCGGTAGAGATGTGGTGGAAGCGCTTGTCGTGCTTGCGTGCTGCTTCGAGCAGGGTGAAGGTGCCGATGATGTTGGTGTCGACGAATGGCCGGGGGTTGGCCAGGGAGTTGTCGTTGTGGCTTTCCGCGGCGAAATGGACGATGACGTCGCATCGCTGCACGAGTCCGTCAATGAGTGCGGCGTCGCAAATGTCGCCGTGGACAAATTCGAGCCGGTCGGAGTAGTCGCCCGCCCCGTGGTCACCGTCGAGTGGGAGGTTGGCGCGGTTGCCTGCATAGGTGAGTTTGTCGACAACAATCACCTTGTACTGGGGGTATTTGTCGAGGGTGAGTCGAACGAAATTGGCTCCAATAAATCCGGCGCCACCGGTGACCAGCAAAGTCTTCATGGTGGCTGATTCTAGCGCCTTTGGCTAAATGGGTGGTCTAGCGGCGCAAGCCAATGCTTTGCACAATGGTGCCGACCAGGGGCCCCACGGTCAGCGCGAGTATGGCATTGATGGCGAGGCTGTAGGGCAGCATCAGAGCCCCTATGGCGATGAGGGTGGCGACAACCCAGCCCAGTAGATACAGGCCGTGTTTTTCGGCTGCTATGCAGGCGGTACCCACCACCATCATGGTCGCGGTGCATGCGGCACCAATGGTGTAGGCGGCTAATGCCCAACCGGGTACGGCAAAGGTGTCTCTGCGTAGCACCACCATGATGAGCCAGGGCCCAAGCAACCATGCAGTGAGTGCTCCCGCGCTGCCGACTGCCCACACGATGGCCAGGGGTCCTTTGAGTGCTTGGCCCAGGCGGTGCCGGTTGTCGACGAAGCGCACGATGAGTGCCGATTGGAATTGCTGCAGTGGCACAAGCAGCGGAGCGCGGGTGAGCATCACGGCATAAACAACGCCGGCGGCAGTGATGGCTTGCCCGGTGGTGTCAGGGTTGGTGAATTTCACCAGGGTGGGGAAACCAACGATCAGCACTGCCGTTGCGCCTGCTGCGGCCATGGCGGTCAGGCTGCGTCGCATGAACACCCCCGTCGCGCAGTCCGCGGTGCTCTTCATCGCTTCACGCACGGGGGCGGACAGCGCCGCCAGGAACATCCAGGAGGCCGCGCCCATGACGGTGATAATCATGAACGCCACGAGTTCATAGCCCGCCAACCACGCGCCCACGGCAGCGACCATGCGCACTGCAGAATCCGCCCCAATGAGCAACGCATACTGGGGCCATAGTTGGTGAGCGGACAAAACACCAGCGACAGCGGCCTGCACCGCATAGCTTCCCAACCCCACGGCCAATAGTCCTGCGCCGAGCCCAACAGAATGGGAAACGATCTGCCCCATCCATACTGGCGACGATAGCGCGATACCGGCGGCAAGCACCGCACCCACCATCCACGCCAAACGCACAGGGTGCGCGGTGTCCCGCGGCGTCATCACTTGAGAAATCCTCGCGGCCGATACAGAACGCGTTGTTTCCTGCATGAAGCCCGTGAGCACGCCAGTGCCGGTGAAAAACAGGCCCCAGTAGGCGCTGAAGTCTGCGGTGAGTTCCGCATCTGCACCCAACGCCCATGCGGCGACGATCACTACGACAAAACCGGAAATTCCCGCCAAGGCGGTTGCGATTGTCAGATACCTCATAGTTGCGGCAGCTCCCGGCTGTAAATCCACTGCTTAAGCAGTTCGTCGATGAGCGCGTCGGACTGGGCCGACAGATGGTTGCGCAGGTCGATGGGTTCGACGACTCCATGGCGGCCATCGGCGACATAGGCGCGCAGCGCAGCAAAAAAGGCCTCGTCACCCATGTGGCGGCGCAAGACGTGGACGGCGATAGCGCCCCACTTGTAGACGCGGTCATCGAACATGTCGCGGGTGAGGGTCTTCAACGGACGGTAGTTGTCGATCGTGAGTGTGGCGGTGCCGGCTAGTCGGTTGTTCACTACTCGATAGTCGAGCTCGAGGTCGTAGTGTCGGACGTGGAATCCGAGGTTGAAATCGATCCAGGTGTATCGGTCCGTGGTCCCGGGGATGGGGGTTTTTCGGCTCACCTTTGAAGACTGTACTAGCAGCAGATGCGTTGGGGGCGAATACGCGTTAGGGTTGCGCATAGCAAAACCCCCGCAGTGTTGCTCACGCTGCGGGGGTTGACGCAATCTGGATCGAATGCTGCTTAGACACCGAGGGCGGGTGCGAACACTGCCCAGGAGTCGCGCAGGTCGTCTTCCCAGTAGCCCCAGGAGTGTGTGCCCATGGGTCGGAAGTTCCAGGTGGCAGGGATGCCCGCGGCGTCAAGCTTCGCCTTGAGGTCGTGGGTGCAGACGTTGGTCACGCCTTCGATGACGCCGCCGTTGATCACCTGGGTGGCGACGTTGGAGGAGTCACCACCGGTGCGGGGGCTAGCGTAGAGGTCCCAGTGCCCGGCCAGGCCGGAGCTGTTGGAGATGTACATCGGGCCGCTGAGCTTGTTGGCGTTGATGAGGGCATCGTTGTAGATGCGGTTGGGGGAACCCTTGGGGCCCCACATCTGCTCCAGGGTGGCGTTGCCGCGGTTGAGGGTCAGCATCGCGCCGAATTCGCCGAGGCCATCGTTGGTCTGTGCGCAACCGGAGTAGGAGCCGATTGCGTCGTAGAAACCGGGGTGGTGCTCTGCGTAGAGCAAGGTGGTGGTTGCGGACATCGACATACCCGCGATGGCGCGCCTCTCATTGGCGCCCAGTGCCTTTTCGAGGGGCTCGGGGAGTTCCTTGGTCATGAAGGTTTCCCACATCTGCTTGCCACCGAGGGATGCGTTCTCGCCTACCCAGTCGGTGTAGTAGGAGAACTTGCCAGACATCGGGATGACGACGTTGACGTTCTTGTCCAGGTAGAAGTTGATGATGTCAGTCTGAGCAACCCAGTTTGCGCGGCCTTCGCCGCCGTCACCACCGTTGAGTATGTACAGGATGGGGCGGGGAACGGAGTTATCCGCCGGGGTGATGACCAGCAAGGGGATGTCGCGGTTCATGGAGGGCGAGTGCGCCCATACTTCCTTGACTCGGCCGGGGTAGTTCTTGACTGTCTCACGCCAAGTGGGGTCTTTGTCGAGAGCTTTTTCGCCGATGGTGACGGTTGCTCGTGGGGTGTCGCCCGCTAGCTCGGCTGCCGGCATTGCATGTGCGCTGGGAGCTGCGGCAACGAGTGCGGCAGTCAGAAGCGCGGTGACCGCGAATTTTTTCATGAAAAGTCCCTACCAGATGTAAACAGAGTTAAAAATGTTACAAGCTCGTGTTCCAAGCTATCAGAACACGCAGGCTTTTTACTAGCTTGTTTATATGAAATGTGGCTGAAATGTTACGTTTTGCTGGTTGCTGCCGATAGTGTGGGCAGTAATTGTACTTTTTACCTTCCCTCTAGGAGCATCATGAATCCCGCACAGATCTTCGACAACATCATCATCGCCATCAACGCTTTCCTCGGCCAGATCCTCCACGCAGGTTCTTCTGCAACCAGCTTTGTGACCAACGCATTGGGCTCCATCTAAAAAACTGATCATCCCCAAAAAGCTGGGCGCTACCGATATCGGTAGCGCCCAGCTTTTTTATTCCGCCATCCCTACACCCACAGGCTGGCGAAGGGTTCGAAGGGAAGGTTTCTTATAACCCCCCACACCACGACTATCGCAAGCGTGACACTGGCTGCGTGTTTCCACTGCCCTATCCCAGCCCATTGCTTGCCGTTGTCACGCGCGACCCACGCAACCCAGGTCCACGCCAGAACAACAAGGAATGTCAACGCCACGGCGTTGTAATGGATCGCCGCAGCGATATCGCCGTTGGTCAGCGAATAGATCATCCTCGAGGTGCCACACCCGGGGCAGCACACCCCAAATAGTGCCTTGGATGGGCATGTGGGGATGGCCCCGCCGGGCACGGTGGGGTTGGCCATGTGAACGCACAAAGCTCCCACAGCGCCGATCGCTATGGGAGCGATATGTTTGAGCGTCAGTCTGATACTCACGACAGTGCCAATAAAGTTGCGGCTACGTTACGAAAGGATCAGTAGCCGGTTGCAGTGGTGGCCATCAGCCCCATCGACATAGCGATGAAGTAAGCGATGGAGGCAACCAGGCCGAGGACGATGCTGACGATCATCCAGGTTTTAGCGGTCTTGGATGCCTGCTGTGCACCAACAATGTCGCCCGCGTTGTAGAGCTTGTCGACCTTCAGCGACATGATGATGCCGACGATGCCACCGGGGAGGCAGCAGAAGATCGTTGCCAGGATGTTGGGGATGAGGAAGTTGTTGGGCTTCATCATGCCGTTGTCCGGCTGCTGGGGCTGTGGTGCGCTGGGGTAGGTCATAAAAGGCTTCACTCCTAAAAGCTTGGGTGCGGTAGTGGCAACCGCACTCGATGTGGGTGTGACCTGATTTCCGATCACTTGGCACTGAGGCTAGCACACAGTGACCCCTAACACCCTAAGTACCCCTAAGTGGGATCAACCCCGCAGGCGCTTAGAACCTGGCGATCACCAGGCTACAAGCACATCACCGCGACCTGCTGCTAGCGCAAGGCCATTAGGTCTTTTTTGCAGCATTTTTCGTGGTCTTCCGGCCTTTTTTGACCGTCCGCTTGGTGGTCTTCTTTGCGGGTGCCTTTGCGCGGCGTTCGCTCAGCAACTCGCATGCGCGGGCGTCAGTCATGGTTTCGGGGGTGTCGCCCTTACGGAGGGAGGCATTGGTAGTGCCGTCTGTAACGTAGGGGCCGAAGCGCCCATCCTTGATGACCATCGGCTTGCCGGACACGTCGTTGAGCCCGAGGGTGCGCAGTGCGCTTGCTGACGTCGCGCCACGCCCGCGTCGCTTGGGTTCGGCGTAGATTTTCTTGGCTTCGTCGAGGGTGATCCTGAAGATTTGTTCCTCGCTGCTGAGGCTGCGGGAGTCACTACCCTTCTTCAGGTAGGGGCCGTAGCGACCATTCTGGGCGGTAATCATTTCTTCACCGTCCATGCCGACCTCACGAGGAAGGCTCAGCAGTTTGAGTGCCTCATCCAGGGTGACCGTGGCGGTCTCCATGCTGCTAAACAGTGATGCTGTCGCAGGCTTGAGGGTTTCCTCGATGACCTGGTTGATGCGCTTTTCTTTAGCTGCAGCAGCGGTTTTGGTTTCCCAGTTCTTAGGCTTCTTACCTTCTGCTGCGCGCTGCGCGTCTTCGGCTGCGCGTTCGTCTGCGACGACCTTTTCTGCAACCTTCAGGGCGCCGGCCTTCTCCTCATCGGTGACCAGTTCGGTGACGTAGGCACCAAAGCGGCCTTCCTTTGCGACGATCATGCGACCGTTGGCGGGGTTGCGGCCCAATTCGCGGCCCGACTGTGGGGTGGCGAAGAGTTTTTCGGCGGTCTCGAGATCGAGTTCATCCGGGGTCATTGCATCGGGTAGGTTTGCGCGCTGGTGCTCAGGGTTGCCCTCCGAATCGGTGCCGACGACCCGTTCGAGGTAGGGGCCGAACTTGCCGACGCGCACGATGATCGGGCGCCCTTCGGAGTCATCAAACAGGCGCAGGGAGTTCACTTCCCGGGCGTCGATGTGCTCAAGGTTGTCGCCCACCAGGTGCTTCAATCCGCCCAAGCGGGCGATGGTATCAGCCATGTTGTCACTGGCTTTGTCATTACCGAAGTAGAAGCCATTGAGCCATTCCGTGCGGTTTTCCTGCCCCGCGGCGATCTCGTCGAGTTCGTCTTCCATGGAGGAGGTGAAGTCGTAGTCCACCAGGGAGCTGAAGGAGGATTCCATCAGCCCGACCACAGCGAACGCCACCCAGCTGGGAACGAGAGCATTGCCGCGGGAGTAGACGTAGCCGCGGTCTTGAATGGTCTTGATGATGGAGGCGTAGGTTGACGGGCGGCCGATACCCAGGTCCTCCATCTTTTTCACCAATGAGGCTTCGGTGTAGCGCGCAGGCGGGTTGGTGGAGTGCTCGTCCGCCAAGAGGTTCAGCACATCAAGTTTTTGGCCTTCGTCCAGCAAAGGCAGGCGCTTTTCAGCATTATCTGCGACGTCGCGTCCGTCAGCGGTGCGGCTGGTTTCGACGTAAGCACGCAGGAAACCGGGGAAGACGATGGTGCGGCCGGTTGCGCTGAATTCGCATTCGTTGGCGCTGATAGAGACCTTGACTGACATGCCCTTGGCATCAGCCATCTGGCAGGCTACCGTGCGCTGCCAAATCAGTTCGTAGAGTTTGTACTCTTCCGCGTCCAGTACGCCTCGCAGCTGTTCGGGTGTGCTGAAGCGCTCGCCCGCGGGGCGGATAGCCTCGTGGGCTTCCTGCGAGTTTTTGACCTTGCGGGTGTACTGGCGCGGCTGCGGCGACAAATATTCGGGCCCGTAGAGTTCGCGGGCCTGGGCGCGCGCGGCGTCAATACCTGACTGGCTCAGCGACGTAGAGTCGGTACGCATATAGGTGATGTGGCCGTTTTCGTACAGTCGCTGGGCGATGCGCATGGTGCGCTCGGAGGTGTAGTGGAGTTTTCGCCCGGCCTCTTGCTGCAGCGTTGAGGTCATAAACGGCGGGTAGGGCCGGCGGGTGTAGGGCTTTTCCTCAACCGAGTCGACGGTGGCGGACGCCCCCTCAAGCGAGTTCGCCAGGGATTCGGCGCGCTGTTTGTCCACAATAATAACGCCGGCTTTAGTTGCGGCCGCGGTGAGCTTACCGTCGTCACCGAAATCACGGCCAGCAGCAACGCGTGAGCCGTCTACGGCGGTCAGACGCGCATCGAACTGCGAGGGGTTGGTGGCGGTCGATACTCCCCCGGCATCGAATGTGGCAACAATGTCCCAATATTCGGCGGAGGTGAAGTTCATGCGTTCACGCTCGCGCTCTACGATCACGCGGGTAGCGACGGACTGCACGCGGCCGGCGGACAGACGAGGCATGACCTTCTTCCACAGCACCGGCGACACTTCGTAGCCGTAGAGGCGGTCGAGGATGCGGCGGGTTTCCTGCGCATCAACCAGGTTGTCGTCGAGCTCTCGAGTGTTTTCCGCCGCCGCGAGGATAGCCGGCTTGGTGATTTCGTTGAACACCATTCGGCGAACTGGAACCTTAGGCTTGAGCACCTCGAGAAGGTGCCATGCGATTGCTTCGCCCTCGCGGTCGGGGTCTGTAGCGAGGTAGAGCTCGTCAACCTGCTTGAGCTTCGCCTTGAGGTCGGCAACCTTTTTCTTCTTGTCGGGGCTCACCACATACAGGGGTGCAAAGTCGTGTTCGACGTCGACACCCAGGCGGGCCCACTTTTCTTTTTTGTACTTGGCGGGCACGTCGGCAGCTCCACGGGGGAGGTCACGAATGTGTCCCACCGAGGCTTCCACGATGTAGTCGCTGCCCAGATAAGGGGCGATCTTTTTCGCTTTTGTCGCCGACTCGACAATGACCAGGCGTTTAGTTCCTGCTTGCTGCTGTGCCACGAGTTGTTGCCTAACGTCTTTTAGTGAAGTGTCCTACACAGACTACACAGTAATAATAAAAAAGCTGCGCGGTGATTTCTCACCACGCAGCTTTGACAAGCTCACGTCAGCTGTTTTTAGACAGCGGTGACGTTCTGAGCCTGGGGGCCTTTAGCACCTTCGCCGACCTCAAATTCGACGAGCTGGTTCTCTTCCAGGCTACGGAAACCGTTGCCCTGAATCTCGGAGTAGTGGACGAAAACGTCCGCAGAACCGTCAGCGGGAGCGATGAAGCCGTAGCCCTTCTCCGCGTTGAACCATTTCACAGTTCCCTGTGCCATTGCAATACCTTCTTAATCTTCGTTGTACAGCACCGCCCATACTTCAGGTGGTGCTAGGCACAGCGATTCCGTCTACCCCGATGATTCGTGATAACAAAAATTACTAGCCTGGGTCTAGTGTGTCATGAAAAGCCAGCAAAAAACACCCCAATAATGAAAATAATTACTAAGCTGCTGCTCAGGGCATAAAAGAAAGTTTGACAGGTGGTCGACAAAAACCCTTTTTTTGGTGAAGAGATCGGAAAAATACTCGCCGATAGTCTTCCGGACTCACGCGTGACGCACATGCACACCATCCCACCTCGTGCAGCCTCCTATGCGCCCTGGCCGGAATGGGCCGACGATGCCCCCTGGCTCAAAGACATCGTCGACGGCAACCAGCTGTACACCCATCAAGCCCAATTCGCTGAAGCCGCCTTTAACGGACGCGACGTCATTATTTCTACGGGCACATCCTCCGGTAAATCCTTGGCCTACCTACTGCCCGTCCTGTGCACCCTCAGCGTCGACAAACACGCCTGCGCCATCTACCTCAGCCCAACAAAATCCCTGGGCGCGGACCAACTGCGCAAACTCAACAGAATCAACGCACCGGGGGTGGTGGTGGCCCTCTATGACGGCGATACCCCCGCACACACCCGCTCGACTATCCGCAACGAGGCCCGTTTTATTCTGAGCAATCCCGACATGCTGCACATGATCCTGGGCAATCATGAAAAGTGGGCGCGCCTGCTGCGTAATCTACGCTTCGTCATCATCGATGAAGCGCACGTCTACCGCGGACTTTTTGGCGCGAACGTGTCGTGGCTGATCCGCCGTTTACTGCGGGTGTGCAGGCGGTATGGTTCCTCGCCGGTGTTGTTGTTCGCGTCTGCAACCATCAACGGCCCCGCAGAGCATGCCGAGCGTCTGGGCGGGCGGGACGTATTGGCTATCGAGGAGGACCACTCGCCCCAAGGTCCCCGCACGATCATGCTGTGGGAGCCCGGATTGAAGGATGATCAGGCCGGAACGCCAGGGGTCGGCGAGCTAGTGTCGCAGCGCATTTCCGCTTCCGCTGACGCCGCGCGGCTCATGGCTACCGCTGTGGACGAGGGCGCGCGCACGCTCTGCTTCACCCGTTCGCGGCGTCAGGCAGAGCAGGTGGCGTTGCATGTCCAGGAGTTAACGGACGCCCCGGTGGCGAGCTATAGGGCTGGCTATCTTCCAGAGGAGCGCCGTGCCCTCGAACGCGCATTGGACGAGGGTCAGCTGATGGGCGTGGCGGCAACCAACGCATTGGAGTTAGGTATTGACCTCGGGGGGCTGGATATTGTCGTCTGCGCTGGCTACCCGGGTACGGTCGCGAGTTTTTGGCAACAGGCTGGTCGCGCTGGCCGTCGTGGCCAGGGCTCTTTGGTGGTGTTGGTTGCTCGCGATGACCCGATGGACATGTTCATGGTTCACCACCCGGATAGATTGTTGGGAACACCGGTTGAGCGGAGCGTTTTTAATCCCCTCAACCCTTTCATCCTCAAGGGGCATTTGTGGTGTGCTGCAGGCGAGGTTCCCTTGTCGCTCGAGGAGGCAGCCGAGTTTCCAGATGTCATCGACGAGTTGGCTGCGGAGGGGCTGCTTGTTCGGCGGTCACGCGGGGTCTTTGCTCGGGAACCGGGTGCGCATGGGCATGTTCAGATGCGCGGCCAGTCCTCCCAGGTGTTGATCGTTGAGGACACTGGAAGGGTGTTGGGCACCGTGGACAGTGGTCGAGCACCAGCGCAAGTGCATCCGGGGGCTGTGTATGTGCACAGGGGTGAGACTTTTGTTGTTGACTCTTTGGATCTCGACGAAGGCTTGGCAATGGTTCACGCGCAGTGCCCGGAGTGGACAACTTTTGCGCGTTCAACGACTGATATTCGCATCATCGATCCCCCTGAACAGGTAGCGGTATCTACGCCTGCGCCGGGGGTGGAATTGGCGTGCGTCAACGTGGAAGTCACCGATCGTGTTGTCGGCTATGTCCGGAAGCTTCGTGATGGCAGCGGGGTGATCCCTGCACCCAATGGCTCGCAAATGATTGCCCTGGACATGCCTCCCAGCACGGTGTCTACTAGGGCGGTTGTGTACACGATCGACCCGGGTTTGCTCGCGGCGCTTCCCGATATCCCGGGCGCGCTGCATGCTGCGGAGCATGCAGCCATTGGCTTGTTGCCGTTGATTGCAACATGCGATCGTTGGGACATCGGTGGTGTCTCGACGGCTGTCCACGCAGACACAGGTATGCCCACGGTGTTTGTCTATGACGGGCATGCCGGAGGAGCTGGTTTTTCCGATGCCGGTCACGAGCGTTTTCGCGAGTGGATTTCCGCAACGTTGGAGCGGGTGGAGCACTGTGATTGCTCAGCCGGTTGCCCTTCCTGTATCCAATCCCCCAAGTGCGGTAACGGCAATCAGCCGCTGCACAAGGCTGGGGCTATTTTTGTGTTGCGTCTTCTATTGGGCCTGCCCGCGACTGTGCCCGCGAAGTCCTAACAATGACGTCGAGTCCGTCTATAGTGCAGGTGTCGATGCTGATACCGTGGGCGTCCGCCACCTGATGTGCGCTAGTGCAGGGGTCGCGTTGAGTAGGTGACCACAGTGCCTGTGCAGCTGCTACTGCTGCCAGGTCCGCTGCTACTTGGTGGATGTGGCGCTCCGCGACGTGCCCTATTGCAGCAGCAATAGTCAGCATCACTGCGACGAGTGCTGCTAGGAGACCGGCCGTGGTCACGCTAGCGTAGCCAGAATCCCCAGCCTCTGGTGGCGGTGTGTGGGCAGTGTCGTCGGAGCGTTCCACCTGGGTTAATCCTCCTTCGGGTAGTGGGCGGTGTAGTGCATGCGTCCTATGGTTGCCGTGGCGTGTATCCACGCACCGTCGTCGTTGATGCGGATGTCTTTGTCTCCCAAGCTGGTCGGTAAGGGTTCGCCGATTGCGTGTGCGCGGGCGGCAATCCCGGCCGCATCAATGGCGGCTATGTAGGACGCGCCCATGGCGATTCCACCGATCATGAGCACAAAAACAGCCACGAGTCCACTGAGCGACAGTGCGGCTTCAAGCGTGACCATCTACGGGGTTTAGCTCACGGAGTTCAGGGCTTGCATGACGATATCGGTGAGGGCTTTGGATATTTTTCCACCGCTGACCACCGCGTACAGTGCGGCTGCTAGTGCCGCTGCTGCAAGCGAGCCCATGGCGTATTCGATGGTGGTCATGCCGTCAGCTTCTTCGTGCCAGCTCCTCCACACGCCTCCGCGTTGCCCGGTCGTGCTCCCGGCTGATCGCTGCTTGTTCTGCGGGGCGCCCGGCGCGATCGGATCGTTGTTCGGAAAGCCGGTCGTGCTCGTGTGTTCGTTGATGTTCATCGTTTGTCTCCTTTGATTGTCGTTGGGTTGTCGTTGTAAGTTGTCCGGTCCTTGGGCTACCAAACCAGGCGGCTATAGGCCGAACATGGTGCGCCCGAGCCCTACCACCACGGGCACGAGCCCCAGCAGCATGAATGCTGGCAGGAAGCACAGTGCTAGTGGTGCTGCGATGAGTACCCCGGCGCGTTCCGCAGTGGCGACCGCTGCATCGTTGTCGTCCTGTCTCAGTCGGGCTGAGATTCGACGGCACCCTTCAGCGATCCGTACTCCTCTGCGTTCGTGCATCCGCGCGAGTTGCACCAATTCGTGAGCCCCAGGCCCTTCGAACGAGGCCCATGCCTTGTCAGCGGGCACGCCGAGGCTGAGCAGCCGTGCCAGGGTGTGCCATCGGTTCGTCACTTCCGGCGCACTACCTGCAGGGGTAATTGCTGTGGCTACGATGGCAGCGGCGGTGACTATGGCGAGTCCGCTGTCCAAACATGCGGCGAATAGTTCGATGTCTGCGGCTTCATCCAGCGATGGGGGCGTTGGTCCGTCACGCGCGCGGTTGCTCATCCGATGGGCGGAGTGTGCGTGTGGGAAGACCGCGAGTCCGGCGGCAGTACATAGGAAGCTGAAGGTCAGGGTCATCAGTGCCCTTTCTTTGTGGTCGCTTTTAGAATGATCCGGGTGGACCAGTAGATGCCGATCGCATCGCAGGTCACTCCGAGTAGGAGAACTAGTGCCCCCACTCCCCCTCCACTGAGAAAGCCGATGGGATCGGCTCCGAGCGCGTGACCAAGTGCAATGCCAGCTACGGGGAGCACGCTGAGTGTTAGTGCGGTCGCTAGTGCTCCCTGGGCACCGGCTTGGGTGCTGCTTCTTCGATTCAGCCAGGCATCGACTTGGTGTTGTTGTTGGGTCAGCACGGCGTGCAGACTCACTCCGTGGGTGTGAGTGCTGCTCCACACTCTGCCGAGCCGTGCGATATCGGGTTGTTCACTTGCGGCTAGTGCCGCGGCGGCTTTGGCTGGGTGATGTGCGTGCGCTGCTGCTGTGGCGCATGCGGCATTGCCGGTTTGTTCGGCGGCTACCTTGAGTGCTTCACCAAAGGTGGCGCCGGCATCAACATCAGCACGCAGAAGTCCCAATATGGTGGATGCTTCACGGGCTTGGGTGGCTCGGCGCTGGGCAGCCCACAATGCGGTGGCACAGGCATGAATACTCAGGCCTGTTATGCACAAAGCGGCAACCACGCTGATAGGCAATGGGCTCGCCACCCCTAGGGCCGCCATGGGGATGACGATGAGTCTTTGATCGATTGCACGCTGCTGGCTTTGTATTCGTCCTGCCGGCGCGCCGTGAACAATCAGCAGCGCTGCAGCACAGGCGAGTGCCGGCAACAATGTCGATTCAGCGCTACCCAAGGCGGTGTTCATACTCTGTCTCACCTGCTTTCCATATGCTGCGGATGCGCAAAGGGGGTCCCTCGATCCGTCCGATTTCGTCGATAATGCGGCCCTCGCGGGTGCGCGCTACCGAAATGACAACGTCGACTGCTGCACTCAGCTGAGCGTGAGCGGCTTCGCGGTCGAGCCCACCTAGTGCCGCGAGGGCTTCGATTCGTGCGGGTATTTCGTGGATGCTGTTGGCGTGAAGGGTTCCGGCTCCCCCTTCGTGCCCCGTATTGAGCGCCGCCAGCAAATCGACGACTTCTGCCCCACGGATTTCCCCCACCACAATCCTGTCGGGCCTCATGCGTAGTGCTTGTTTGAGCAAATCGGATAGGGTGATTTCTCCTGTTCCTTCCGCATTGTTGTTGCGCGCCACCATGGTGACAACGTGGGGGTGCGTGGGGCTGAGTTCCGCGGTATCTTCGATGCAGATTATGCGCTCGGTGGGGGCGACTGCTGTGAGCATGGCTGCCAACAGCGTGGTCTTTCCACTGCCGGTTCCACCAGCGATCAGGAAGGCCTGGCGATTGTGCACAATATCGGCGAGCTGTGCGGCAACGCCCTCGGGCATCATGCCCTTATCCAAAAGGTCGCCCAGCCCCAGGCGCGCTGAACGAAGTACACGCAGGCTGATGCAGGTGCCTCCGTCTGCCGGTGGGCTCAGCACAGCATGCACGCGAATGGCACTGCCGTCATCCCGCAGGATGCGACCATCGCAGTAGGGGGCTGCGTCGTCTAGTCGCCTGCCACATGCCAAGGCTAGGCGGGTGGCCAAGGAGCGCACGTGGGCTTCATCTTCAAAAACCAGTGGGCTTTTCTCCATGCCTTGGCCTCGGTCAAACCACACGTCGTCGGGCCCATTGACCACGATGTCTGTGAGCCCTTGCAGCGATAGAAGTGGCTCCAGTGCTCCAATGCCTTCGGATTCGTGACGCAACGTTCGCAGAAGTTCTAACACCGCGTGGTCGCTGATCACGCCGGCTTCTTCTCGGATGATTTCTGCGCGGCGAGCAGCCGCAAGCTCTCCGGTAGCACTCAGACCTACCTCGTGAGCAATCCTTCTAACGATGCGGTCAACCAGTTCCTCGTTGACCCTGTGTCCTTCTTGAGGCCCCGCTTGGTGCGTGCTTCGGGGGGTGCGCGTGCGTGGGCTCATAGCACTGCCTCCACTGCGCGGAGCATGGGTCGCGGCCACGAACGTGCCCCACCCAATTCGATGCGTTTGGCCAGCGACTGCGAATGCGGATACTCCGCTATCACCTCAGCTCCAGCTATTTTTTCTATGTCCGCCCCGCTCAGCCCCGACCATCCCCTATGGGTCGCGACCACCACATGCTCCACGGACAGAGCATTAAGCGCCTCTACCTGCTGTTTGAGCAACAAACTGGAGCGCAGCTCTGCCGGCGCCACCACCACGACATCATCTGCAGCAGCTAGGACTTTATCGCGCCACGGAGAGTGCCACGGCATGTCGATAATGCAATGCCCCGGGTAGTTTTCGACGCTATCAATGACGTCGCGAAACACCCTCGCCGCAGGAGGGTGCTCGCCGGTCAAGAACGAGCACCCATCGTGGGTGATAGCTGCGGCAGCTAGCTCTGCAGCATCAAGGCCTTGCGTGTTGCCGCTTAAGTCGTCCCACCGCATCCCGGGGTGTTCTTCGAGCCCACAGATGAGGTCGAGGCGGCCCAGCGGGTAGGCTGCGTCAACAACAAAACCTGAACAGCGAAAACCAAGGGCACAAGCAAATGTGCTTGCTCCGACCCCACCACCGGCACCCGTGACCACGGTGATGCGGCTGCCCTCACTGCGCTGATTGCCGAGCGCCTCGCCCGAACTATGCCCCAACAGTCGCAGCAGATCAGGTGTTTCCGCAGGCACGCGAAACACAGCCTCGGTATGCAGCAACGCAGCGAGCTTCCACTCGGGCTCCCCATGCTCCGCACCAAGCAGAATCACGCGCGGATGACGCTCCCACCCTTGACCACGCACGATGTGCCCTGCTGTCGCGTCAACAATGACGGCATGGGCTCTACGCCACAGCGCCCTCGCGCGCTCCGGATCATCGATGCGGACCGCCTGCCTGCCTGTAGCAGCTGCAGCGTTCATGGCCTCGGCAGCAAGCGCTTGGTCATCAACCCACACGATGATGGGAGCACTACTGGCCCCCGCCGCTGATGCTCCAACGGTACGGGTACTCGAAGGGATGTGTTGTTTCATGCACCCCACTGTGACGAAGGTGCACGCAAGCGTCGATCCCCTACTTCAAGGCTGTGGATAAAGCATAAAACCCCAGGATCGCATCGCAGGGCGCTTGTCAGATCTGGCTAATTCGCACCTAATCTGTGGATAACGCCTGGGCGATCAACTGCACAAAATTATCGGGCTGTTCCATGTGCGGGCTTCGACCACACTGCGGAAAACTCACCACCCGCACCCCGACACCACCAGCACAACGAGCGGTCGCCTTCCTGGCAAGAAGCCTCCAAAACCCACCACACTCGTCCGGCACCACCATGCTCACCGGAACCCCCACCCGAACGTTCGCCCACTTGGACGGAGCCGGCGCCCACGACACTCGCAAATAACGAGCCAACGCAGCCACCGTGTTATCCACGGCGTCAATACGCAACACCCATTCCCGCACCTGCGCATCACTGACACCACACGCCAACGCCGACACATCACAATCAGGACCAGTAGCCGCCCGCAACCACCACCGCGAACACGCCACCGGATTACGCTTAGCCCACCACTTCAACACAGAAGGAAAAGCAATAGCCGCCGCCCTAAACGCAGGAGCAACCGCAAAAACAGGGCTGCGCAACGCAGCCGAACGCACATCAGCCGGATAGCCTCCGGCCACCGACACCAACGCCTTCACACACTGCGGGTAGCCCACAGCCAGCGCCCACGCGACCGCAGCACCCGTACCTGCACCGCACACAATCGCGGCGTCATGACCCATTTGGCGAATCACACCCGACATATCCCCCGCCAAAAAACGCAAACCATATTCCGACGGGGGTTTATCCGACATGCCAGCCCCCCGAACATCAACGGCCACAGCATGAAAACCAGCCTGAGCCAAAGGCTGCAGCACCCGACGAAAATCAGCCCAACAGCCCCCGCCGTCATGAATCAACAACACACAGGGATCAGACTGCTGGCCAGCGCTGACACAATGAATCCGCACACCACGGGTATGCACAAACACATGCTCAAACGGCCCCTGCAAGGACAACACCTGGGGAGACAGTGCACTAGAAACCGCCACGCTACCTCCACAAACACCAAGGCCGCGCGAACACAACGCCGCGCGGCACCAATTGAAAGAAAAAACTAGGTGTACATCCCAGAAGTGTTACCCGACAGCCGCTTCTGAGCCTTACCCGGCACGAGCTTCTTCAGTTCGTTGACGGACTCGATGGTTTCCTTCGGAGCACTCACCCCACGGACCTTCTTAAAGCCAACCAAAGCCAAAGAACCCGCAACAGCGAGCATCAGCAAGAACACAATTAAGGTGGCCGCCCACACCGGAAGCCACAGGCTCAGCAAAGCGGCGACAAAGAAGAAGAAAAAGAAGGTGCTGTACAAAGCGATGGCACCGGCCACACCAAACAGGCCACCACCGACTACGCCCTTCTTCGCCTCGGCAGCGAGCTCGGCCTTGGCGAGCTCGACCTCACTGCGGAACAGACTCGACATATGGGTGGTTGCATCGCTAATAAGATCGCCGATAGAACCCTCGCCTGCGGGGCGTGTATCGACATCAACCAGCGGAATCGAGTCAGCTTTCGGAGCGAAGTCGTGCGCGCCGTCAGTGTAAAGCCCGTCTTTAGTGCTCACAGTAAGTATTCCTTGCGTTTTCGTGCGTTTCACATGTCCCTACAGACACATACTCTAACCATATTGCCAGTTATTGCCCCGGATAGTCCACCCACCCCACTCGAAAAGCCCGCCTACCCACCCAAGCGGGTTGCTAGGCACTAGGGTTGGATTCGTGCCTGCCCCGCTAAACAAGCCAGCAAACGAGCCAACACACAAGGCCGCGTACAGCCCATTGCGCTCCCTGTGCGACCACCCTCAACTGCAGGCCCCCATCGACGCGGTACTCACCAAAACGGCCGCTACCCAACGCCGCCCCATTATCCTCAGGCGCAGCGCAGAAATCAGCGCGGAAGCCTTAATCCGGTCCGCACTCACAGCCCACCGCCTCTACCCCACGACCGCAACCCAGCAAACCTGTTTAAGCGCCTACTCGCTTCTAACCCCCAGCCACATCCTCAGCACCACCACAACGTTTTCACGCGCACCCCTGCAAATACTCCTCAGTGCCGATACTTTGCTGGGCGGCACGGGCACACCGCACGTTGATGCCACAGAACGCATCCACGCGCTGAGCTCGCTGATCACACACTGCCACAACAGTCCCGCCGACCATGCGCCCGTGCTCGCCGCCATCGCCCACGCCGAAATAACCAACAGCAACGCCTTCGGCCCACGCAGTCCGCTCATCGGACTGTTAGCGTCGCGCCTAGTAGCCACCACTTTTGGCCTGGACCCGCACGCCCTGTTCGTGCCCGAGCTCTACTGGGTGCGCCACCGCGACGAGCTTCACCAGCAGATCAAAGATTTCAACGCTAACCCCCGCGGCGTCATTACATGGGTGGAATCAAGCCTTCAATCGTGGACCGTAGGCGCCGAGGAAGCCTCCGGCATAATTCAGCAGTTCTAGCCGGTGCCGTCATCCGGCCAGGCCCCGACGCGCCCAGCAGCCACCCACCAACCACCGCGACAGCCACCAACCCCGCAGCCCACGCACCCACGCGCCTGCGAGATGGGACCGTAAACAAGGGCACCGGATTTTTAAACGAACGGATCGTCCAGCCGTGCTTTTTTGCGTAGCGCTTCAGTGCCCTGTCGGGATTGACGGCCACCGCATTGCCCACGACCTCCAGCATGGGGATGTCCGTGGCCGAATCCGAATAGGCAAAACTCGCCTCCAGGTTGTAGCCCCTGTTAGCGGCGAGGTCACGAATCGCCTGGGCCTTGCGCTCCCCCTTGCAATAGAACAGGACTTCCCCCGTGAAACGACCGTCCTGTACCTCAAGGGTGGTCGTCACAGCATCGCGAATACCCAGCTCGCGGGCTATCGGAGCGACCAACTGCGCAGCCGACGCAGAAACAATAATGACGTCGTGCCCCGCAGCCTCGTGCAAAGCAATCAGCTCGCGCGCCTCCATGTAGATCGCGGGGGACACCACCTCATGCAAGGTTGTCTCCACAATATCCGACACTTGCTGGACGTCCCAGCCCCGCACCATCGACGCTAGATTGTCCCGGGTACTGTCCATTTGATCGTTCGAATGACCAACCAGACGGTAGGCAGCCTGCGCCACAGCCAAATGGGCTGCAACCCCAGGGGAGATAAGTCCGTTGTCCAAAAATTGGCGACCGTAAGCAAAGGCAGAGGACTTAGCGATGATGGTCTTGTCTAGGTCGAAAAATGCAGCAACCTTCTTACCGGCTGACTGCCCCCGCATCGACCGCGCGGGCGTAGCGGAAGTCTGCCGGTGTGGCTGATCCGAAGGTCCTGCTTTCACGCTTGCCCAGTGTAGTCCACAACAGTCCGCCCCGGCAGCAGTAGGACAACACCATACAAGGCATAAACACCACCACACCATGCCAACAAAACAGCAGTTCAGCGGCACACTTGACAGCATTATGCACTATCAGTATTGTAATTGGTGCATGGCCCCCCTGGATTTATCCAGAGCGCGTGGCCGGCCCCGGCACCCCCCGCCGGGTTGGCGGCTCGTTCACACCCCCCCGAGTACGAGCCGCCTTTTTAATGCCTTTTTTCTTTTTCTCTTTGCGTGCCCGGAACTACCCCAGAACTACTTAGCCACGCACGCACCGGTATCAACCGGAGAAGAAGCTGCCGACACATCCCCCACAGCAGCCCGCACATCCGCAGCAGTCAAGACATAACCGGTATCCGTGGCATCCGTAGCAGCACCAAACACCACACCGAGAACATGGCCCTCAAGATCCACCACCCCCCAGGACCGCCACTATTGCCCTGACGAATAGTGCCGCGCACAGTGTAGGCCTCACGATCCACACGAGTCGACGCATAAATATCAGGCCCATTAACCGTAATACGATCACGGATACGCGCAGGAGCAGCCTCGAACGGCCCCGACTCGGGGAATCCCATCACAATCGCGTCCTCCCCCGTTGTCGCCGGCTGCGCAGCCCACTCCAACGGCGGCAAACCCAACCCAGGGCTACGTAACACCGCAATATCTTCCTGCGGGTTGTAGTACACAACCTCCGCGTCCTTCATCCCCAACACCGTATCCAAACGCACCGCAGCACTACCCGCCACGACGTGTGCATTCGTTATCACCTCATCAGGACCACTGACAAACCCCGACCCCAACAACCGACGACGGCACTGGTCAGCATCCGCAACCACATGGATCACCGACGGACGCAAACGCTCAACCAACGCGACGTCATCAACCTTTACCTTCGGCGCAGCGACCTCCTTCGACTCAGTCGACTCAAAAGGAGACACCAGCGGTGGCAAACCGGTATCCGACAACATCGCAGACAAACGCGTCGGCCACTGCGCCCACGACTGCGGCGCATAACGATCCACAACCCCCAACACAGCAGAACGACGAACGTCAGTACTCAAACGGCCAAGCGACGCACCAGCAATTGGAATCGCCACGAGCCACGTGACAATCAACACCGCGCACACCTGAAAAACAGCGCCCACAGCCGAATCAATCTTCAACGAGCGCTTCATCCGCATGTTGTCGCGCAAACTCGCGCCAGCCAACCCACCAATCAGGTTGCCCAACCCGACCAGCATGATGATCGTGCCGCACGCCAACAACAAACGAATCGCCGTCGCATCAGTCAACGACATGACAGCCGGAGCCAGACCCACCCCACAAATCAGACCAGCGAGCAACCCCACGGTGCTCAAAACCGACGCCACAGCACCCTGCCGCCAACCGTTAAACACGGCATACAACAGCAGCAGGGCAATCGCGGCGTCAACTAACGCAAACTGGCCAGAACTAAGCATAGGTTGTATCAGTCTAAATCCGTGCGCTCACCATTGCGGGAGGCGCGCAGCACCTCAAACAACGGCTCCGGCTCACCCGGCGGCAAAGGCTCCAACCAACCCGAACTACGCAGCGCCGCATCCAACAAACCACCCGTGAAACCCCAAATCACATAACCACGGTGGCGAAAAGCAGGCCCCTGCCAGCCCTTATGCCCCACGCGCAGACGGTTTTCCGGCGCAACTAGCTCAGCTATGGGTGCCTCGAACACATCATCGGCCTCCGCAGGGCTGACCACGCCGTACGGGGAACGCTGCCGCCAAAAACCCACCACCGGCGCCACCGCCTGCGCAGCCGAGCGCACCGCAACCCCATCAAGTACACCAACAATGTCGACGCCGCGGGGGTCAATGCCGGTTTCTTCCTGGGCCTCGCGCAACGCGGCGTCAACAACCGTTTCGTCTTCTGGATCAATCCGCCCGCCCGGAAAAGCAACCTGGCCGGAATGCGCACGCATGGACGGATTCCTATGGGTCAGCAACACCGTCGCATCATCCAAGTGGTTGCCGGCAAACAGCATCAACACCGCGGAGCTCACCGGGTGCGTCGTGTACCGGGAGCGTGCCGAGATCGCCTCATAAAAACGCCCCGAGTGGGTGGCCTCCGCCAATGGTGACAGCCACTGGGGAACTTCAGGCAAGTCGCTACGTTGCCCCATGCATGGCCTCCTGTACCACCGCCTCCAGTTGTTCCACCGAATCGAATACCTTCGCGACAGGCACGAAGGAACCGTCGGGGCGCACGACAACCATGATCGGCACCACCCCTGGCAACCCCAATGTGCCGGCGAAGGAATTGCTGGAATCCTGCAGGCTGGGCAACTGCACCCCCAGCTCATCGAGCAATGACGCCCCCGCAGCCGCATCGGTATCAGCATGAACACCCAACACGCGCATCTCCGGATGTGCCGCCGCGAATTCGTCGAACACAGGCAGTTCCTGTCGACAGGGCTGACACCACCACGCCCATAGCGTCACCACAGTCGCCGCAGGTGCCTGCGAATCTGGCTGCACCTGGCCACCCAAACACGGCAGCTGCACCCCGGCCACGTCGCCGACGGGACAATCCGGGCGCGCAGGAACATCCGCGGCGTCATAATCCTGCTGTGATACCCCGCCTTGCGACTGTGCACCATCGTTGGAATCTGAAGAAGGTAAACCGAAAAGACCAACCAGCATCAGCACCATAAGCGCGGCGATGATTAACGCGCCCACCGCCGAAGCAATAGCGAACTTACGAGGAGTATTCATCACTTCGTTCCTGACTTTCGGGCGGCAGCTTTACGTGCGCTAGATGTTGATGACGCCGCGACGGTTGCGGATGGGCATAAACGCGCAATGCCGCATTCCCAACAATGCGGTGAGCGAGCAAAGCATACCCGACGACCATGGAAAACCAAACGATCAGAAAAGGCCGTCCATTGGGCGGGTTCGATCAGCGCACCGATTTCTTTTTCAACCTTGAGTGGGGATTCTTGGTTCGTCAGTCCCAACCTGCGACACAAGCGGCCAAAGTGAGTATCCACAGGTAAACCCGGCAGCCCGAAGATATGCCCGCGGATGACATGCGCGGTTTTGCGCCCAACGCCAGGCAACGTGACCAAATCTTCGATATCGCTAGGTACTTCCCCGCCGAAATCCTCCACAATTTTTTGGCCCAAGCCAACTAGGTTTTTGGCTTTGTTGTGGTAAAAACCGGTGGATCGGATATAGCGTTCGACCTCTTCAATATCAGCTTCTGCGTAGTCTTCAGCATCAGTGAAGCGCTCAAACAGCGCCGGGGTTACCTTGTTTACACGGGCGTCGGTGCACTGGGCGCTCAGCACCGTCGCCACCAGAAGCTCCAGGGGGTTGGTGAAGTTAAGCTCGCATCGAGCATCTGGGTGGAGCTCGGCTAACTCCCGATTAATCCGGCGGGCCCGACGTTTGAGGGCTAGCGGTGACTCAGTGGCCAAAGACATAGTGACAACAATAGTAAAACCCCACTGTGAAAGGCTTCTATGGACAGCCAATGTACAGGGGCATCGGCTACTACACGGGCTGCGCGGGCCTTGTGTGAGAGCGGTCATTGCGGCGCGCTAAACTATGCCTCATGATGGCAATCCTGTTTCTTTTCACGCCGATTGTCCTCGCAGTGTTCACAATGCAAATGGAACGCGTAGAGGATTTCTGCACCGCTAGTGCGAAGCCCTCTGGGCAGGACACACCATCAATTTAAGATCAGCGTCCCAAAAACTAAACGACAGTACCACTCAGAAATTCCACTCCACACTAGCCATCGTGATCTGGCACATAGTAGTATGTGAATTAGCTTTATTCCCGTTAACAGCGATGGCCTAAGGTACCTCCGGGGCGATCGCGGCACAGCAAGCCAAGGAGTACTTATGGAAGCCGTACAGGAAATCCTTTCCCGAGCTGGTATTTTCCAGGGCGTCGACCCCGTTGCAGTTACCAACTTGATCCAGGATCTTGAAACCGTCCGCTACCCGCGCGGTACCACCATTTTCGAAGAAGGCGAGCCCGGCGATCGCCTGTACATCATCACCGTCGGCAAGGTGAAGCTCGCCCGCCACGCCCCCGATGGTCGCGAAAACCTCCTGACTGTGATGGGTCCTTCCGATATGTTTGGCGAGCTGTCCATATTCGATCCGGGCCCCCGTACCTCCTCTGCTGTGTGTGTCACTGAAGTTCAGGCAGCTACCATGAACTCCGGTATGCTGCACCGCTGGATCCGCGAGCACCCGGAAATTTCAGAGCAACTTTTGCGCGTTCTGGCCCGACGCCTGCGCCGCACCAATGCATCCTTGGCTGACCTTATCTTCACCGACGTTCCTGGCCGCGTTGCAAAGACCTTGCTGCAGCTAGCTAACCGTTTCGGCAGCCAAGAGGGTTCGGCTTTGCGGGTTAACCACGACCTCACGCAGGAAGAAATTGCGCAGCTCGTTGGCGCTTCTCGCGAGACCGTGAACAAGGCCCTGGCTACGTTCGCTCACCGCGGCTGGATTCGCCTCGAGGGCAAGTCTGTTCTTATCAGCGATACGGAGCATTTGGCTAAGCGCGCCCGCTAAAAGGCCTAGTCTGCGGTTGCAGCTGCGTTTGTTGAAAGCACTGGGGCCGGCGAGTAAAGAAAACTCGCCGGCCCCAGTGCTTTGATGTTTATTGATTATTGTCGAGGTAGCGCAGGGTCACGCGCGTGGACTGCTCTGCAGCGTTGCGTAGCACGGGGTCTACGTCGGTGTAGATGGCATCAACAATCTGCTTGAGGGTGGCGTCAGGACCAAGCTGTTTCCGTGCATCTTGGACTTGCTGGAGACGCTGTTCACGACGGTCAATGTATTTGCGTGCAACGACGGAGACGTCGGGGTGGTCGGGACCGTGGCCCGGTAAAAGGGCAACACCTTGTCCGTCTTTTTCCAAGCGAGACAAGGTCTCGAGGTATAGGCCCAGGTCTCCGTCGGTTTCGGAGATCATGGTGGTGTGTCGGCCTGCGATGGTGTCGCCGGTGACGATGCCTTCGAGGGTGGACTCGTGCGGAACACCGCTCCAAATGTAGAAGCACACGCAGTCTGCCGTATGCCCGGGCGTTGCGACGACCTCGATCTGGGGGGTGACGCCCTCTACGGTGATGATCTCGCCATCAACCAGTGGTTCGGCATCACGGCAGTAGGATTTGTCGACGCCGCGAATGGGGGCGCCAGTGAGCTGCCTGAAACGCAGTGCGCCGTCGGCGTGGTCATGGTGACGGTGCGTCAGCAGAATCAGTGCTGCTTTGTCGGACTTTGAGTTGAGAACGTTGAGGTGGCCTTCGTCCTCAGGGCCTGGATCGATGATGATGCTGCAGGGGTCCCCTTCAGCGCGAATGACCCAGGAGTTGGTGCCTTCTAGGGTCGCATAGCTGGGATTGGGGCAAAGAACAACTGCTGCGGACGGGGTGACCGGCCGGAGTTGACTGTAGGCTGGGTGCTCCATGTGCCCAAGCTTAGTAGGCTTGCGGCTCGCATGGGCACCCTTTACGGCACTACTTGCGAAGTTTTGCCCGCATTAGGGGGCAATTTCTACGATAATTTCCACCTCAACAGGGGAATTGAGGGGAAGTTCCGCAACGCCAACTGCCGAGCGAGCGTGGGCGCCTGCGTCGCCAAAGATTTCACCCATGAGTTCAGATGCCCCATTGATGACGGCGGGCTGTCCACCAAAGTCTTCTGCGGATGCCACGAATCCGACGATCTTGAGGACGCGGGTGACCTTGTCGATACCGACGAGTGCGTCTACTGCAGCCAGTGCGTTGAGCGCTGCGATGCGCGCATAGTTGTAGGCGTCTTCTGCGGACACTTCAGCACCGACTTTGCCGGTTGCTGCGAGTTCGCCGTTGACGAAGGGGATTTGGCCGGATGTCCAGACTTGGTTTCCGGTGCGGATTGCGGGCACGTAGGCGGCTACGGGTGCTGCAACCTGGGGAAGGCTAATGCCGAGTTCTCTGAGGCGTTCGCTGGTGGTCATTTTATGCTTCGACCTCGCGCTTCATGTAGGCAACGACGTTTTCCGGGTTGGGGCCGGGAACGACGCTGACGAGTTCCCAGCCGTCTTCACCCCAGGTGTCGAGGATTTGCTTGGTTGCGTGGGTCAACAGTGGGACTGTTGCGTATTCAAACTTTTTAGCCATGCCCAACACTGTACCCATTGGTTTTCAGTGTGGGGCATGGGGCACGCTTGGGCGGTTTTTAACTGGTCTTATCTACTCTAAAGGCCGATCAGTTCGCCACCGTTGGACAAGTATTCGTACCAGTTGGTCACGTGTGGGTTCTTGCGCAGGATTGCTCGGCGCTGCCGTTCGGTGAGTCCGCCCCACACTCCGAATTCGACTTTGTTGTCTAGCGCGTCTGCTCTGCATTGCAGTATCACGGGGCAGAGGCTGCAGATTTCCGCTGCTTGTCGTTGTTCCGCGCCGGTGACAAATAGGGAGTCTGGGTCTACATCGCGGCACTTTGCTCGCATGACCCAGTCGCCTCGTTTTTCGGGCGCGTGTGGGTTGATCCCGCTGTGGGGATTAGTGCTGGACGCTTTTTGGCCGATGGTGCCGTAGGGGTTGCGCGTCCGTGTGTGTAAGAGCGGAGTTGTCATGCTGCCACCCTCCTAATATGTTATAGGGATCGTTCCAAATGTGAGTCTACACACATAATAGATTGTTGTCGAAGCCAGTCACATGAAACGCTCTACCACGTCACATTTTTAGCAGGTTTTTCGATGCTTCGCGACCTTGGCAAGCGACTTTCACGCCTTTTGTTCAGTAGAGTCTTGGTGTGTCTTCCTTGAAATCCCTGGGCCAGCTCACCGCCGCCATCGCCGCTGCGGGGCTTGCAACTGCTCTGACTCTCACTCCCCTTGCCGTTCTCGGCGGTGCCGGCGTCAGCCGAGCAGAGGAGACAATGGATTCAAACCTCACCGACCTCACAGAGGGTTCCGCCCCCGGAGTCACCACAATTAATGACGCCGCGGGGGAATCGATCGCATGGATCTACAAGCAGCGTCGCTTCGACGTGCCTTCAAACCAGATCGCCAAACCCATGAAGCAGGCAATCGTCAGCGTGGAGGATCGCCGCTTCTACGAGCATGAGGGGGTTGACTGGAAGGGTGCATTGCGCGCCATGGGCCGCAACATCATTAAGGGTGCGGTGAGTGAGGGGGCGTCAACAATTGATCAGCAATATGTGAAGAACTATTTGTTGCTGGTTGACGCCGAAGACGAAGCCGAGCAACAGCTCGCGGTGGAGCAGTCGATTCCCCGCAAGCTTCGCGAAATGCGGATGGCCTCTGATCTAGATCGCCGACATGATAAGGACGAGATCCTCGCGCGCTATCTCAACATTGTCCCTTTCGGCAATGGTGCTTATGGAGTCGAGGCAGCAAGCCGCACCTACTTCGGTATCCACGCTTCTGAATTGTCGGTCGCACAGGCGGCGATGCTGGCAGGCATCGTGCAGTCTTCTTCTTTGCTTGATCCCTACACCAACCCTGAGGGTGTGGCCGAGCGCCGGGCCACTGTATTGGACACCATGGTGGAGTCTGGAGCGATCACGATCGAGCAGGCGCAGGCCATCAAGCAGGAACCTCTAGGTGTTTTGGAACAGCCGCAGGGCTTGCCGAATGGTTGCATTGCTGCTGGCGATAGGGGGTTCTTCTGCGATTATGTGCTCGATTATTTGTCCAAGAAGGGGCTTGATTTCGATGAGGTCGCCACGGGCGCTTACACCATCGATACGACTCTTGATCCCGCAACCCAGGCGGCCGCGCGACAGGCGGTGACCTCGCAAGTGTCCCCCACCACCCCCGGGGTTGCGGAGGTTATGAATGTGGTGGAGCCCGGGGAGAAGTCACGCAAGGTTGTGGCGATGGCGTCGTCGCGTGATTACGGTCTTGATTTGGATGCTGGCCAGACGGTCCTCCCTCAGCCTTTCACTCGCGTGGGCGCGGGCGCAGGTTCCGTGTTCAAGGTGTTTACCGCTGCGGTCGCTTTGGAAAAGGGCATGGGCGTCGACACCATGGTGGATGTTCCCCCGCGTTTCGAGGCGCGCGGCATGGGTGATGGCGGGGCGAAAAACTGCCCGCCGGATACCTATTGTGTGGAAAACTCTGGCCTCTACAAGCCTCAGATGACGTTGAAGCAGGCGTTGGCGCAGTCGCCGAATACGACCTTCGTGAAGCTCATTGAGCAGTTGGGGGTGTCGAATGTGGTGGATATGTCGGTGAGTTTGGGGCTTCGGGATTATGTTGAGCCGGGCAGCTTTGACGGCGAGTCTTCGATTGCGGAGTATGTGAAGTCGCACAATTTGGGTTCGTATACGTTGGGCCCGACAGCGGTTAATCCGCTGGAGTTGGCGAATGTTTCGGCGACGATCGCCAGTGGCGGCATGTGGTGCGAGCCCAACCCTATCAACAAGGTGTTGGATCGCCATGGCCAGGCGGTTGATCTTGATGTTCCCGATTGCGAGCGTGCTGTTCCAGAAAATGTTGCTGCCGCCTTGGCGAATGCTTTGAGTGAGGACGTCGTGGATGGCACTGCTGCAGATGCGGCTAAGGCTGCGGGTTGGAGGGCTCCTACAGCTGCGAAGACTGGCACGACGGAGAGCCATTTTTCGGCGGCGTTTATGGGCTTTAATTCCCGTCTTGCTGCTGTGCCGTATGTGTACAACGATGGCGTGACGCCCACCCCGTTGTGCACGTCGCCGTTGCGCCAGTGCCCTGATGGTGATTTGTATGGTGGCATGGAGCCTGCTCGGACGTGGTTTGCTGCTGCCCGTGGTATTCCGGGCGCGGCGGATGGGGTGTTGCCTGCTATGGATCCGAAGTTTGGGCGCGGCTTGGGTGTGTCTGATTTGCCGTCGGTTCGTGGTTTGAGTGAGGGTGATGCCCGCAAGCGTTTGGAGAAGGCTGGCTACAAGGTCTCGATCACGTTTGTCCCGGGTGATGGCATGCCTCGTGGGCGTGTTGTTGGTATCCGCACCGGGGAGGCCGTGATGCAGGGGGATACGTTGACGCTTGAGTTGTCGGATGGGTCCTCGCGTCCATCTGCACCGCCGTCTCCTGCGCAGCCTGAGGTGCAGGTGGGTAATGACGTCGCGGACGATCTTGGCGCTGTGATTGATGATCTATTGCGTTCTTTGGGCGCGAATTAGCTGATTGCGGGTGCTCGGGTCGAGTGCTCGCTAGTAGGCTTGTGGCGTGGATACTGGAAAAAGTGGATTGAACCGCGCATTGAGCGTGCTCGGGGTCAGTGCTGGTTTGGGGGTGGGGGCTGGCGCTGCGGTGATTGGCCATGGTTTGGCGGAGCTGCGGCGTTTCACCCTGCACACTGTTGAGCTTCCGGTGTTACAGCCTGGTACGTTAGCTCGTGCTGGTCGGGAGGATGAAGGGTTTTTTACCGTGTTGCATCTGTCGGATCTGCACATGATCCCGGGGCAGCGCGCCAAGCAGCAATGGGTGCAGTCTTTGGCTGAGTGCGAGCCCGATTTGGTGGTGAACACTGGGGATAATTTGAGTGACGCCCATGCGGTCCCGGAGGTATTGCGGGCTCTTGATCCGCTGCTAAACACTCCTGGGTTGTTCGTGTTTGGCACGAATGACTATTTCGGCCCTTCGCCGGTTAATCCGGCAAATTATCTACTGGGTAAGAAGCGCAAAGCTCGTGGGGTGGAGTTGCCGTGGAAGGGGATGCGCGCTGCGTTTGTGGAGCGCGGTTGGAGGGATTGCACCCATCAGCGCCATGAGTTCAGCGCCAACGGTTTGCGTGTGGCTGCTGCGGGTGTTGACGATCCGCACCATAACTACGACGACTATGGGAGCATCGCTGGGGCCCCTAATGCCCAGGCGGATATCTCTATTGGCTTGACGCACAGTCCGGAGCCGAGGGTGTTGGAGCGTTTCGAGGCCGACGGCTACCAGCTGACACTGTCTGGGCATACGCATGGTGGCCAGTTGTGTTTGCCTCGCGTCCGCGTTCCCTGGCCGGGGAACTCTCGTTTTTCAAGTGATTCTCGGGTGAGTGATGTGTTGGCCCACGCGTCTGTCCCGGAGGAGATCCCCAATCGTTGGGGTTCCGGTGTTGCCGGCAGCCTATCTGCCGCGCAGCCCACGGGGCATGCTCTGGTGACAAATTGCGGGATTGATGCGGCTCGAGTGTCTGGCATGCACCGCTTTGGGGCTTTGTGGATGCACGTCAGTAATGGTCTGGGGACATCGAAGTTTGTCCCGCAGCGGATTATGAGTAAACCGTCGGCCACCCGCATCTTGTTGACGGAAACTCCGCGTGTGAGCGGGGCTTAAGCTGGCACTTTGCGCAGGTTAAGGCCGTGCATTAAGATATTCCGAGGTAGCAGCCAGGGCGCCCCTTTTTCCCGAGTCCTGGATTAACGCTCATCGGGATATGGCGCAGCTTGGTAGCGCGCTTCGTTCGGGACGAAGAGGTCGCAGGTTCAAATCCTGTTATCCCGACCATCTAGATTAGGTCAATGACCAGCAAATTTACTGTTTGCAGGTTGTTGGCCTTTTCGCTTTCCCGGGCCACACGAAAACGTGCACACCCGCGCCCCTACCGCACCGCCACCTTTGTACGTGAATCACTAACAAACCGAGCCAATGCGCAGGCAGTTTTTATACTGTTAGGCACTGGCTTTACCAGCGATAGCGACAAGCACAAACCCCCACGGGGCAAAACCTTCACTACCCGCACCAAGCGCCGACACAGCCGCCGCAGCAATAGCCGCAATGCTGTCTTTTAACCAGGTCGCGGTGTTGAAGGGTTGGGGTTCTTGGGCTGCCACGGCGCTCATGCTACCGACAGCAAGCCCTACGCGTCGTCATACCCAGGTATGTTTCTGCGCCCCTAGGCCTCTTCTGATTCCAGTTCTGATTTCGGCAGAGCCACGCGCGTATCGCGCAGGGCTGCGCGCTGCGACAGGCCGTTGCCGACCACGGTGCACACCGCCAGCACACCAACCACCGCAAGGGACAGTAGCATCGGCGCGACCGGACCATCATTGCCCAGTGTGCTCAAGCCCAACGCCGGGTAGTTCACCGGCATCAAAGCGTTGACAATCTCCCACCCGCGGCTGAGCTCTACCGCAGTGGACTGCTTCCACGCCCAGGTCACGACACCAATTTGAACTGCGACAGTAGCAAAAATCAGCGGCATTCCGACTGCTGGTCCCAGTGCCCGGCGCGCCCACTGGGTGCCTGCTGTCGCCCCATAGGCTGCAACGGTCAGCAGAACCCAGGCCTGCACGACCCCAGCGGCTGTCGCCGTGCCTGCCAAGATGGCGTAGGTGACGGTAGCGGTTGTAGAAATCGCAAGAACCTGCCACCAATCCTTCTTCGCGTTGATGCGGGTCAGCGTTGCGCCAAGCAGCGTGGCTGCCGCGATGAGTACTGCATACAGTGGGGGCAGGCTGCCGCGTTCGGCAGGAGCGGCGTCATCAGTGTTGTTTCCGCTTGTTGACGCCGCGGGGGTTGCGCTGGTGCGTGGGAGTGCGCGTCGGACGCCTGCGACGGCGTCTTGGTTTTTGGTGGACATGTCGGCGATTTTTGTGGCGCCCCGGTCGAGTTGGCCGATGCCATCGGTGGCTTGCTTAGCCACGCTGTCTAGTTCACCGGTGGCTTCGGAAAGTTGCTTTGCGCCTTGTGCTGCTTTGTAGATTCCGTCGTGGTAGCCGTAGCCGGGGACCGCGAGTTGGTTGGCGACTTCGCGAGAACCGCTGCGCAGTTGGTCGAGTTTGTCGGCGAGTTCACCGTCGATGCCGAATTGTTCGGCTTGGGTGCGCAATTCCTTGAGCTGGCCGCGGAGGTTGACGATGTCGGGGTCTTGTGAGCGGGCGAGTTCTTTGTCCGCTTGGTCCATGGCGCCCAGGACTTGGGACTGAATGACGGCTACTGCTTGCACCTGTTCAACGGCTTGCGCGACTCCGTCGGCGACTTGGGTGGCTCCGTTGCCGAGCTGCCCCGTGCCGGCTTGGAGTTGGATGAGCCCCTGGTTGAGCTGTTCTGCGCCATCGTGCAATTGGGCTGCACCATCGATGATCTCGCCGGATCGGCTGCTGAGTTGCCCGATGCCGCCCTTGAGCTCTTGGACGCCGGTGTCGAGGAACCCTGCTTGGGCTGCGGCTTCGCCCGCCGCGCGGCGAGCTTCGGTGAGGGCTTGGGCTGTGGTGGCGTCAATCTGCGCACTGGGGGCCCCTTCGGGTTCTTCGGGCCCGGTCCAGGTGGATGCGATGCCGGTGTCGGTCGTCGCAGTATAGGTTGCGCCGCAGGCGACGGTGGCCACGGCTGCGAGCGCGAGAAGTATCTGGGGGGTGCGCGACTTTAGCCTCATGCTTGATGAATGTAGGGGTTTTGCGGCTGTCTTATTGATAGGCGCACCGGGCAAGCGCGGGACTAAACACTGGTAACGTTGGAAAACGGTGAAAATGTGACGATTGTAGGTGGAAAAGCCCCGTGTCTTTGATGATTGTTCTTGGCATAGCAGCTTTAGCTGTTGTGTGCTCCCCTGTGCTGGTCCGGGTTATGGACCGCGCAGCGGGTGTGCCTTTGGGACTGATGTATGTTGCCGCAGCCGGCGTGTTGACGGGCACGTTCCCTACAGTTTTTGCAGGTGGAGGGCATGGTTCTGGCGCCGTCGAGTGGTCGACGACGTGGGTGCGGGATTTCCCCGCACCTGGTCAGCATATTGACGTCGCGTTCCGTGGCGATGCACTCAGCGTGTTCTTCGCGATGCTTGCGCTGTGTGTGGGCGCGGTGGTGTTCATCTATTCGGCGAGCTATTTGCACCATAAGGACTCGAATACGAGTTTTTATGTGATCATGTCGGCGTTCATGCTGGCTGTATTGTTGCTGGTGCTGGCTAATGACATTGTGGTGCTGTTTATCGCTTGGGAGTTTGTCTCTATTGGCTCCTTCTTCTTGATCGCGCGCGCTGGTTCCGGTGGTGAAGCGGGAGCTATCCGCACGTTGGTGTTGACGTTCACCGGCGGTTTGTCCCTTTTGGCCGCCACTGCGATCACCGCTACAGCAGCTGGCACCACTGATTTGCATGAGATTTTGCAGTCGGAGTTTTGGGTAGAGCGGCCAGGCATGGCGACCGCCTTGGCTGTGTTGTTTGCTGTGGCGGCGTTTACAAAGTCTGCCCAGTTGCCCTTTCACTTCTGGTTGCCTGAGGCGATGGCTGCGGCCACCCCCGTGTCGGCGTTTCTGCATGCTGCTGCGGTGGTGAAGGCCGGTGTGTACGTGCTGCTTCGTTTCTCCGCAGTGTTCCATGACAACCATGTGTGGAATGTTCTGTTGATCGTCGTTGGCATGTCCACTGCCGTGATGGCCTCGCTATTCGCTATTCAAAAGACCGACCTGAAAAAGCTCACTGCTTATTCGACGGTGTCCCACCTTGGTTGGATTGTTGCCACCATTGGTGTTGGAACCCCCTTCGCTTTGGCGGCTGCTGCGGTGCACACCCTGGCGCACGCCATGTTCAAGTCTTCGCTGTTCATGCTGATTGGCGTGATTGACCACCAAGCACATAGCCGTGACGTGCGCCGCCTAGGAAAAATGTACAAACAGCTGCCCTTCACATTCACAGCTGTGGTCATCGGCGCTTTGTCGATGGCGGCTATTCCACCGATGTTTGGCTTCGTGTCCAAGGAAGCCATGCTGGAGGCCTTCACCGGTGCGCCGTTAGCTAACGGCGGTGTAATCGTTTTGCTTATCGCCGCGTTCAGTGGCGCTGTCTTCACCATGACCTACTCCACCCGGCTGGTGTTCGGCGCGTTTGTCGACGGTCGCCGTGACATGTCGGAGGTACGCGAAGCACCTGTGCGCCTGTGGCTGCCTGCTGCGTTGCCCGGCGTGGCGTCATTACCCATCGTCTTTTTCCTATCCCGCCTGGACTCCCCCATCGATTCCTTGGTGGCGGCCGCGGCCCCCACGGCACATCGGGCCCACCTGCATTTGGCACTGTGGCATGGCATCACGTTGCCCTTCCTGATCTCCGCGGTAGCTATGTGCGTGGCGCTAGTGATGGTGGCTTACCGTCACGCACTGTTTGAGTGGATCACCCCGAAGAACTTCTTCCCGACAACCGGTAACGATCTGCTCAATAAGCTCTACAATCGTTCACAAAAGTGGGGTCGTTTTGCGGCGTCAATGGCGGATTCCCTCAGCCCTTCACGCCACTTGACCTACCCGCTGCTGCTGATCCTCTATCTCGCCGGTGGGGCGCTGCTGAGCCCCGGCTCGACGGGGATTGAGCTTGCGCCGCGAGTTCCGGGTATTGACCAGCCGATGGATGTGCTGCCGCTGATCATCGTGATCGTCAGCGTACTAGCGCTGGTGCGCACTCACAATCGTCTGTTGGCTGTGGTCCTGCTGGGCATCGCAGGCGTCGGTGTGACCCTGCAGATTTTGCTGTTGGGCGCGCCTGACGTTGCCCTCACGCAGTTCCTGGTGGAGCTGCTGATTGTGGTCGTGATGATGATGGTTGTCCGCTTCCAGCCCACGGATTTCATCCAAACAGGCAACACCAAGAAGTTCTCCGCTGGTACCTTGGCCGTGCTGGTCGGTGTCGTGACATTCATCGGCGTGTACGCGCTGGTGGGGCGCCATGACCGGCCGGATCTGGCTATGTGGTACCTGCAGGAAGCCCCGAGCATTTCAGGTGGCAGCAACGTGGTCAACACGATTCTGGTCGAGTTCCGTGCGCTGGATACCATGGGCGAGCTCAGCGTCTTGGGCATGGCTGGTGTGGTGATCGCCGCGGTTGTCGGTTCGATCCCCCGCCACAGCCGAGATGAGGACACTCCGCCGCCCTTCGGCATGGAGCTCAGCAACTCAATCCCGCTGCGCACTGTGTTGAAGGTTCTGTCACCAGTGTTGTTGGTGTTGAGCTTTGTCATCTTCATGCGCGGCCATAATGCCCCTGGCGGCGGATTCATTGCCGCCCTGGTAGCTAGCGGCGCGATCATGCTGGCTTACTTGTCTAAGCCTGCTGACCGTAGGATTGTTCGCCCCAACCTACCGTTCATTCTCACCGGGGTGGGCATGTTGACTGCGTTGGGCTCTGGATTCCTTGGTTTGTTGAAGGGGTCATTCCTGTTCCCGATCCACGGGCATATCGCGGGCGAGCACGTGACAACCTCCATGATTTTTGACGTCGGCGTGTTCCTTGCGGTGCTGGGAATGGTCACGTTGGCTATCAATGCTTTGGGCGGTACGCGCCGACCAGGTGTGGACAAGTTGTTGCTGCCGTTTATTCGGAGCAGATCCAACCCACTTCCCGCGTCGGATCTCCACAAGGAGGCCCGCGCAGAGCAGGAGGCTCAAACCTCGCCGGTGCACTCGGTGGTGGGCGCCCAGTTCACTCCTTATCGGGCAGTCACTACGGATTCTGTTTCTACTGCTCGACGCGTTGATCAACCCAGGGATAAGGAAGAGGGTGATCGCCGATGATTATCGCCTTGACTATTGCTGTGTTGATGGCTGGCGGTGTCTACTTGGCGCTCCAGCGCGGAATGGTCCGCATTGTTATTGGCATGGGTTTGATCAGCCATGCAACCAACTTGATTATTTTGGCTGCGGGTATCGGCGCGTGGCGCGGTGAGCCTTTCGCTGGCCGCACATCTATTGATGACGCCGCGGACCCTCTGCCCCAGGCTTTCGTGCTGACGGCGATCGTGATCACGATGGCGACAACGGCATTCATGTTGGCTTTGGCGGCATTGGGCCGCTCGGACGATACGCGCAGCGCAGAAGATCCCGAACATGAATCTTCTTTGGATTCTCGAGCACGTAAGGCTTCCCCGATTTCTCCTCACACGCGTCGTGGTCGTCGCGTGCATGCTGTGCATGAGGCTGAGAGGCAGCGGCACGAGAAGCAAAAGCAACACAAGCAGCAGAAGGCTAAGCACGAAGATGGTCAGAAACAACAGGACGGCGCGGGCAGTGGCGCTCAAGGAGCTGAGCACTAAATGATGATGCACATATTTGCTGCTGAAGGTGCTGTCCATGGTGCACCGTTGAATGCTGCCGCAATGCTGCCACTGTTTGTTGCTGTGCCTCTGGTGGCTGCTGCGCTGGCTGTGATTGTCCGTGGTGTGGCACGCGATGTGCTGCACCTAGCCGTCCCTGCTGCGGGTATCTTCGCAGGTGTGTGGCTCTACGCCGCTACCTACGATGCTCCGCTTGGGCACAATGTTGGCCTGTATTCGGGTGGTGTGGCCATCCCGTTTGTCGCCGATGGTGTGACTGCGTTGATGATTGTCGCGACGTCATTGGTGGCTCTGACGGCTAACTGGTTCGCCACTGTTGTGGGGGAAACCCGCGCTCGGTTCTATCCGGCGTTGGCGCTGATGCTGACGGCGGGTGTCAACGGCGCGTTGATGACGGGTGATTTGTTCAACCTGTTTGTGTTTATCGAAGTGATGCTGCTGCCCTCTTACGGCCTGATTGCTATGACGGGCACCTGGTCGCGTCTGGCGGGCGGCAGGATGTTCGTGCTGGTGAACCTGGCGACGTCAACTGTGCTGCTGATAGGCGTGAGCTTGGTGTACGCCACCTATGGGTCGGCGAACATTGCGGTGCTAGCCGGCGCGGCGCGTGGTGACAAACCTGTTGTTGTGGCGATGGGTTTGGTGGTGATCGCGCTGGTTGTGAAGGCCGGCGTGTTCCCTGTCCACACCTGGCTGCCCCGCACGTACCCCGGGACGTCTCCGGCTGTCATGGCGCTGTTTTCCGGCCTGCACACAAAGGTTGCGGTGTACGCACTGTTCCGCATCTTCACGGTGGTGTTCGGTCTGGATACTCACTGGTCGGGCCTGATTATGATCTTCGCGATCGCATCGATGATGGTCGGTTCTTTCGCTGGTTTGGGCGAGTACACGATGCGCCGTGTGGTTGCCTATCAGATGGTGGTCGGCATGCCATTCATCGTGATCATGTTGGCTTTTGTTGCCTCCGATCCGAAGTCGGCGCTGGCAGCTGGTTTGTTCTACATGCTCCACCACATGGTCACCATCGGCGCGCTGGTGTTGACTACCGGCGCGATCGAGGAAACCTACGGCACGGGGCGTCTGCACCAGTTGTCTGGTCTGGCGCGGCGTGATCCTTTGGTTGCTGCCGTGTTTGTGATGGGCGCGTTTTCGATCGTTGGTTTGCCACCGTTTTCCGGTGTGTGGGCGAAGGTTTTCGCCGTGATGGAGATTGCGCGCTCGGGTGGCACCCAGGCGTGGGTTGCCATTGGGGTGATTATTGTTGCGTCGCTTGGTGCGCTGTTTTCGATGCTGCGCCTGTGGCGTGAGGTGTTCTGGGGCAAGGATATGGATGCGGAACGCACTCCGCCGGGCCTTGTGGTGACGTTGCCGCGTCTGGCCCCGGCTGCTGCTATGGCGGCTGTGTCCTTGGCCATGTTCGTTGCGGTTGGCCCGTTGTTTGCTGCGGTGGATCATGCGTCCGCCCAGTTGGTTGATGTGGATAGTTACCAGCACGCTGTGTTGGGCGATCCTGCTGATGCAGTCGGAGAGGGGCATTAGGATGCGATTGTTTGCCCATTGGGTTGTGTATTCGTTGTGGCTGATTGGCCAGGTGTTTGTTGGTGCGTGGTCGATTGCTGTTGATGCTCTGCGGCCGCACTCTCAGATGCATCCTGCGGTGGTGCGCTATCCGCTGCGGGTGACGTCTGATGCTTTGGTGACGGCGTTTTCGACGTCGATCACGATGACTCCCGGCACCATGAGTATTGGTGTGATTGATGACGCCGCGGGGGTTCCGGAATACTTGCTGGTGCAGGCCGTTTTTGGTGCGGATGAGCAGGAAGTTTTGGACGGTTTAGCCGATATGGAACGTAGGCTGTGGCCTGCGGTGGAAGGGGCTTAAGGTGTTGAATTTTGAGTCTGTACCGACTTGGTTTGGTTGGGTTTCGTGCGCCGGAATTGCAGCGTTCGCGTTGTGTATTGCGGTCGGTTTGGTGATTGTTGTGCGCACCCGCAGTGCTGCGGTTCGGATTGTGATGTCCGATCTGATTTTCTACGGGATGGTCGGCGTGTTCCTGGTGTGGAGCGTGTTTGCTGACGTCTCTATTGTCTTCGAAGTTGCTGTGCTAGCGGCGTTGCTTGGTGGCCTGTCTACAGTGTCGTTGGCCCGGATGCTGTCTAGGGGGCGCCGCTAATGCTTAGTGTTGTTGCTGCCGTGTTGTTTGTTGCTGCGGCTGCGGCTGCAGTCGTTACGGCTATCGCTGTAGTGCGAGCCCCGGATGCTTTGTCCAAGGTCAATGTGATGAGCGTTCTGAGCTATGTTGCGTTGCCACTGGCGGTCATCGGGGTGTTTGTCCAGGACACCGCTGTGGGCGGGTTTGACTGGCACAACCTTGTGCGCGTGGTTTTAGCCGTTGTGGGCCTGCTTGTGGTGGCTAGCGTGTCGAACTTCTATGTTGGCCGCTCCATCTACAACACCGAACAGGAGCAGCACACAACATAATCAGTGTCATGTAGGCATAATGCCGACAAAAGGGCGGGCATGCTTCTCGACTTCAAGAAACATGCCCGCCCTTTTTTACCCCTTAGACGGCCTTACTTAGCTGCCTGGAAAAGCTCCTTCACACGAGCACCAAGGTCAGCGTCAACGTTGGTCCAGTACTCGTAGCACTGCTGCTCGACACGCTCGTTCACACCACCCATGGCACGCGCAATGTTGCCCGCCAAGCGTTCGCGCGCGGCGTCATCAAGCACCTCGCGCACAAGGATGCCAGCCTGGATGAAATCATCATCCTCGGCATGCTGCACGTAAGCACCACGAGTGAAGTCAGTACCGTGGGTGTCCCACAGGCCCAGATCGCCGGCAACACCGACAGTCACACCCGAACCAGAAGAACCCTCAGGATCTAAAGCACCATTGTCGCGGCCCTCACCATTAGGCGAATACACCGGCTGAGTCGGAGCCTGGAAGGAGTACGTCATCGCGCCATCCTGCGAGTAGGAATTCACAGGGCACACCGGAGCGTTCACCGGCAACTGCTCGGAATTCGCACCCACGCGGTAACGATGCGCATCGGCGTAAGCGAAAACACGAGCGATCAGCATTTTGTCCGGGGAGAACCCGATACCGCGAACCAAGTTAGAAGGCGCAAACGCAGCCTGCTCGATCTGAGCGAAGAAATTCTGCGGGTTGCGGTTCAGCTCGAAATGACCAACGTGGATCAACGGGTAATCCTTGTGCGACCACGTCTTCGTCAGGTCGAAGGGGTTGTAGCGGTAGCCTTCTGCCTCGTCGACCGGCATGATCTGCACCTTAACATCCCAGACGGGGAAGTCGCCGCGCTCGATAGCTTCGTACAGATCGGTGCGGGAGGAATCGGCGTCCTGACCAGCAAGCTCGGTTGCCTCAGCATCGGTGAGGGTTTCCCAGCCCTGACGGGTCTTGAAGTGGTACTTCACCCAGAAACGCTCGCCAGCTTCGTTAATCCACTGGTAGGTGTGGGAACCGAAGCCGTCCATGTGGCGGAAGTCCTTCGGGATGCCGCGGTCGCCCATGAGGTAGGTGACCTGGTGTGCGGACTCAGGAGTGCGGGTCCAGAAATCCCACTGCATGTTCGCATCTCGCAGGCCGGAACCCGGGAGGCGCTTCTGAGAGTGAATGAAGTCGGGGAACTTGATGCCGTCACGGATGAAGAACACGGGGGTGTTGTTGCCGACGATGTCGTAGTTACCCTCAGAGGTGTAGAACTTCAGAGAGAAACCACGGACGTCGCGCCATGCATCAGGAGAGCCCTGCTCACCGGCGACAGTGGAGAAGCGGGCGAGCATCGGGGTGACGGTGCCCTTCTGGAACAGTGCCGCGCAGGTGTACGGAGACATGTCCTCGGTGACGGTCAGCTCGCCAAAAGCGCCGGAGCCCTTAGCGTGGACGACGCGCTCCGGGACACGCTCGCGGTTGAAGTGAGCGAGCTTTTCGATCAGGTGGAAGTCGTGCAGCGCGACGCTTCCCTGCTGGCCGGTGGTGATGGAGTGGTTCTCGCTGGCAACAGGAGCGCCAGCGAGAGAGGTTGTAGCGCCGTGGGCGACGGGGCACTGGCCGCGGTTGACGATGTCGTCAACGGTGGGAGTGTTGTTAGATGCAGACTGGTTGGTCATGCGTTGCTCCTTTTTTTACGAAGTGTGGGCCAGGTCCGTGTGTACAGCGGGGGCTGGTCCGCTGGGTTACTCGAGCACAAGACTTAAGTCAGCCCTATGAATTTCTCACAATTCATAAGCTACACCTCTATAGGAAAAACCGCAAACCATTTCGAGCCAATCAATTGGAAACCTATTAATACTTAGCTATGATCGGGCACGCACCACTCAGCCAGCGCACACGACAGCTTGCCACACCCTGCGCACTACCCTGGAAAGTCACTAGGCAAAAGCACCCCCTGCTAAAGTAGAACACCGTGACCTATGCCGACGTAGAAACCGACGCCTACGTCACCCAGCTAGCGCTCAAAGCCGGCCGTGGTGACCGTCAGGCCCTCGATGAATTCATCGGTGCCACACACAAAGACGTCTGGCGTTTGCTCGCGCACCTCAGCAGCCCCGACACTGCCGATGACCTCACCCAAGAAACCTTCTTGCGCGTCCTAGGGGCACTGCCCCGCTTCGCCGCACGCTCCAGCGCCCGCACATGGATCCTTTCCCTTGCGCGCCGCACATGGGTAGATAGCATCCGCCACGATCGAGCCCGACCGCTGAAGTCCGCAACCGAATACGAAGACGCACAAGCTACCACCCCGACGTCTAATTCTTGGTCCGAGTGGGTCGACGCCCGATTGCTCATCGACGAGCTGCCAGAAGAGCGGCGTGAAGCATTGATCCTCACCCAAGTGTTGGGTTTTAGCTACGAAGAGGCCGCGAAAATCGCCGGCGTTCGCGTAGGAACTATCCGGTCCCGCGTCGCCCGCGCCCGCGCGGACATCATCGCAGCCTCCACCGAAACCAACAGCGGCGAAGACTCGCCGGGACTGCGCGCCATCTAAAAAACAGCGCATCAAAAAACGCATAATGCCCGCCAGCACTAAACAGTGCGGCGGGCGTTATTTAACCCGTCGGGCCCCGCGGGGCCCGACTAAGTTGTGATGTTACTTGCGGCGGCGACCAGCGACGAAAGCGCCGGCAGCCATCAGTGCAGCGCCGAAGCCAGCGAGGCCAGCAACGTCAGCACCGGTGTTAGCAAGCACGCGCTTCTCGGAAGCGGCGGGAGCCTGCTGCTTTGCAACACCCTTCTCAATGCCCTTCACGGGAGCTTCAGCAGCCGGAGCCTGTGCAACAGGAGCTGCAGGAGCCTGAGGAGCCGGGGTGGAGGAACCAGTGGAAGAACCAACCAGAGCCGGGATCAGCGGAATAGCAGCAATGGGGATCAACCAACCAGGCACGTCAGAGGAACCAGAGGGGTTGCTGGGCTTGTGACCGGGGTTACCGGGCTCATCTTCCGGAGGGCAATCGCAGGTCTCGGTGACCTTCTCGAGGGAGCCATCTTTGAAAGCGATGGGGTTGCCGTAGAGGGTCTTGCCGTCCTTCTCAGCCTCTTCCTTCATCTTCTTGATCTTCTCGACGTCCCACTCGCCAGTGACCTTCATGGTGGCCTCTTTGTTGGCGTTCTTGATCTTGTCGAAGCCCTCCACACCGTAGTCCTTGGTGAAGACACCAGCCCAACCACTGTAAGCGTCGATCGGGGAAGCGAACTTGACGGTAGCTTTCTTGCCCACCACAGTTACCTCGGAAGGAACCAGCTTGTTCTTGTAAGGCTGTTGCTTACCAGCGACAGCAGGCAGGTAACGGTCGACGTACCAGCTGGTAGCGTCAGAAGCCACGTAGCCTTCATCCGGCAGATCGATAGTGATCTCAGCGGTGCTCATCGGGTAGTCGGTAGCGAACACCGGGCGCCAAGCGATGATGCTCTTGCCGAGTAGGTAATGCTGCATCTCAACGTTGCCGGGACCAGCGCCCTCGGGGTTCTTGTCACCCTCAGGGTTGAGGTTCGGGTGGTTGTTGGGATTCCAGACCTTCTTGGTGAAGCCGTTGTTGGAGTAGTCCTTCAGACCCATGTTGAACACTGCAGCACCCTCGAGGTTGACCTTATTGCTGATGGTCTCGGTGGTGCGGGTGCAGTTGTTGCAACCCTTGTCGTTGGTGAACTTCTCTTCGGTCTTAACGACCTCGCCACGGGTGAAACCGTTTTCGGGCTGAACGTAGCCGTTATCGCCGATGTTCAGAGCAGGCTTTTCGCCCTCTTTTTCACCTTCAGCTTCTTTACCCGGTGCAGCCTCAGCAGATGCCGGTGCAGCCTCAGCAGGTGCCGGTGCAGCCGCAGCAGGTGCCGGTGCAGCCTCAGCAGGTGCCGGTGCAGCCTCAGCAGGTGCCGGTGCAGCCTCAGCGGGAACCGGCTGCTCAGCCTCTTCAGCGAAAGCAGGTGCAGCATGCACACTCAAAGCGAAAGCGGACGCAGCCGCTACAGCAGCAAAAGAACGCCGCATAATAAACTCCTAAAAAAATTGGAAAAACTTCTCTGGTCACGCTAGCACTGATGACAGGAAATTTCCATAAAAGGGGACATATCCACAGGATTTCAGCAAAATTCCAGCTCAACGCCATCATTAGACTACACCTCAGACCCCTACTGCGCAACAACTTCAACAAGGTAAGCGCTGCAATTGTCAACACTGTGGTACACACGGTGGCACAAGAAAACCACATGCAGTGAAAGGAGCACACCAATGCGCCCACACCGGCTAGCCAACAACACAAAAAGGGTGGTCGACAAAAAACACCGCGACCACCCTTTTCCACCCCCAGCGCACAAAAACTAGCGCACCAACAACTCAGCAATCTGAATCGTATTCAACGCAGCACCCTTGCGCAGGTTGTCACCAGAAACAACAAGCACCAAACCCTTGTTGTCATCCACCGACTGATCCTGACGAATACGACCCACCAATGACGGGTCCTTCCCCGCAGCATCCAACGGCGTCGGAACATCCACAACCTCAACCCCCGCGGCGCCATTAAGCACCTTAACTGCCTGTTCAGGGGTAATCGCACGCTCAAACTCAGCGTGAATCGTCAACGTATGACCAGTAAAAACAGGCACACGCACACAGGTGCCAGCAACCTTCAAATCCGGCAAACCAAGAATCTTCCGAGACTCATTACGAAGCTTCTGCTCCTCATCAGTCTCCAAAGACCCATCATCAACCAAATTGCCAGCAAACGGCAATGCATTAAACGCAATCGGAGCAACATAAGGGCCAAACTCAGAATCCGTCACAGTCTCGCGCATGACAGAACCATCATGCGTCAGCTCCACATTACGATCACCGATCTCCGCAACCTGCTTCGCCAACGTCTCCACACCAGCCAAACCAGAACCAGAAACCGCCTGGTAGCTAGACACATGTAGACGAACAAGCCCCGCGGCGTCATGAAGCGGCTTCAACACAGGCATCGCAGCCATCGTCGTGCAGTTCGGATTCGCAATAATGCCCTTCGGCACCTCATTCAGAGCCTCCGGGTTCACCTCCGACACAACCAAAGGAACCTCAGGATCCTTACGCCACGCCGAAGAATTATCCACCACACGAGCACCAGCCTGCGCAAACAACGGCGCAAACTCACGCGAAGCCGCACCGCCAGCAGAAAACACCGCGATGTCAATACCCTGCAAAGACTCAACAGTCTGAGCCGTCACATCCTCAACAACGATGTCCTCGCCACGGAAAGACAACGACTGCCCAGCCGAACGGGGAGACGAAAAGAAACGCACCGTATCCGCCGGAAAATCACGCTCCTCCAGCAAGGTACGCATCACGCGACCCACCTGGCCGGTAGCGCCAACAACAGCAATAGTAGTCATAACAGCAGCTCCCTTTAACGGCCCGTACCAGCGTAAACGGTGGCTTCTTCCTCGCCACCCAGCTCGAAAGCATCATGCAAAGTCTTCGCAGCAGTCTTCACATCCGCCTCACGCAAGATCACAGAAATGCGGATCTCAGACGTCGAAATCAACTCAATGTTCACACCCGCATCACGCAAAGCCTCGCAGAACACCGCAGTAACCCCCGGGTGAGACTTCATGCCCGCACCAATCAGCGACACCTTGCCAATCTGATCGTCATACAGCAAGTTCTCGCACGTGCCCTCCGACTGCAAGCGCTTCAGCAACTCCATCGCACGCGGCCCATCGGCACGCGGGCACGTAAAGGTAATATCCGTGCGGTTGTCCTCCAGCGAAGACACATTCTGCAACACCATATCGATGTTGATCTCATTGTCCGCAAGAACACGGAAAAGCTTCGCAGCCTCCCCCACCGTGTCCGGAATACCCAGAACGGTCACCTTTGCCTCGGACGTATCGGTGGCTACGCCAACCAGGGTTGCTTCTTCCACGGGGATCTCCTCCATCGAACCGGCAACCAACGTGCCGGGGTCATTGCTGTACGAAGAACGAACTCGAATCGGCACATCAAAAGCGCGCGCATACTCCACGCTTCGAAGCACCAAAATCTTGGAACCCACAGCTGCGAGCTCCAGCATCTCCTCAAAGGAGATCTTTTCAAGCTTCTGAGCGTTCGGCACAATACGCGGATCAGCGGTGTACACACCATCAACATCCGAGTAAATCTCGCACACATCAGCTTTCAGCGCAGCCGCCAAGGCAACAGCAGTAGTATCCGAACCACCGCGGCCTAGGGTTGTGACGTCGCGGGTGTCCTTGTTGACACCTTGGAAACCGGCCACCAAACAAATTTTGCCCTCATCGAGAGCCTCACGGACACGCTCCGGAGTGACATCCACAATGCGCGCGTTACCGTGACGTTCCGTTGTAAGAACACCCGCCTGCGAACCAGTGAACGACTGAGCCTTCGCACCATAAGATTCGATCGCCATGGCAACCAAAGCATTCGAAATGCGCTCGCCAGCAGTCAGCAGCATGTCCATCTCACGAGCCGGTGGAACCGGGTTCACAGCGGCAGCAAGGTCGAGCAGCTCATCAGTCGTGTCCCCCATAGCCGAGCACACCACTACAACATCGTGCCCGCGCTTCTTCGTGGCAACAATTCGTTCGGCAACGCTGCGGATACGCTCCGGGGACTCCAGCGACGAACCGCCATACTTTTGCACAATCAGTGCCACGAGGATTCCACCTTTCGGAAGACAGGTATCTTACTTCCCGCTAATGCTACCGCACCGCAACCCACCTACAGCCACAAGCTAGCCAAAAGCACATAACAAACAGTCCCCACCAGAATTGATGACGCCGCGGAGCGCCGCCACCAATGCACTCCAACGGTCACCATCACAGCCGCAACAACCGCAACATAACCGCGCCCACCCCCAGCCGCTACGGCATCATCGAGCACACCACGCACACAATAAACCACCAGCACGACCATCACCCCCACCGGCATAAACAAACGCAACACCCGCGCGAAACCCGAGCGCGCCACCATACGCGCTGCCACAAAAGGTAGCCAACGCAACAACACAGTCACCCCGCCCACAGCCAGCAACACCGACAACGCATACACCGGAGTAACCCCCTGCGGCAAGCCCCACGCACCAGGAGAATTAACGCCCCACACGAGACGAACCCCCAAGAACATATGCCCCCAACAGCAACAACCAATACGCACTCAACGCCGCTGCCAACATCCGACCAGGCACCACAACAGAAGCCACAACCCCCACTAGCGCAGCTGCTCCTACCGGCAACCACCAACGGCCGGGCGGCAATGACTCCAACGCCAAAACAATAAACAGCGCGGTCAACGCGAACTCCACGCCATGCACACTCTCCGGCACCACATACGACGCCACCGCGCCCACAATACCCGACACAACCCACACGGACTGGCACACCACATGCACCACCAACAACTCACGGCCTGACAGTTGCAACAAACCCTGAGTGGAACTCTGCTCAGCAAGCCCATGCGAGTCGGCTGGATTGAAGGAACAATCAGTAGCCCGAGCGGGATCAGCCACCGGTCCCACAGCCCGAACCGCCGACACAATCGCATACGTCTCATCTGTCAACGAGTACGTCACATACGCCCGGGCCAACCTCCCCCGCACCACCTCCCGCGGATACGTCAAGCCATAAAAGATATGGCGAAAATTCACCATCAACGACGTCAGCGCAGCACCCGCAACGCTCACCCCACCCAAAACCAAACCCACACCCAAAAACTCCATCGAACCCGCATAAATGAGGACAGAAAACAACGGCGCCCACCACCAAGCAAACCCCGACTGCGCAATCAACACGCCAAACGCCAACCCCAACGGCACCAAACCCACCGACACCGCAAACAACTGGGGACCGACAGTCGAACGCGACGTCATTAATCACACCTTCCCACACCGAACATGGCACACAAAACAACTAAACAGCAGGTAAAAGAGATCAGAGGAGAGCACGAGACCGCGACATTCCACGCCAGGAAATGCTAATATCTACGCAAACCCCGCGCCAATCTACTAGGGTTTTTCGGGTGCACAACTCCTACCTAGCGGTGCTCTTCGCGTTCGCCTCGGCAATGACCATTGCCTGGGGTACCGTCGTGCGACACCGCATCGCCCAAGACGCCCCAGGGGACAGCCGCGAAGCATTCGTCGCTGCCCTGCGGCAACCCATGTGGTGGGCAGGAACATCCACAGCACTAATCGCCTACGGCCTCCAAGCAGTCGCCTTCGGCTTCGGCACCGTGCTCATCGTGCAACCAATCCTGGTGCTCAAACTGATGCTGACCTTCCCCCTCGAAGCACACTACGCACGACGCCGCGTCGGTTTCGGAGAGATGTTCTGGTCTAGTGTACTGACTGCCGCCGTCGCCATCCTGGTCATCATGGGTAAACCGGCCGCAGGGCTCACCCACCCGCCACTGAACAGGTGGATCCCCGCACTTATCATCGGCATCGCAGGCTTCTTACTACTGGACTACATCGCCAAGCGCGGACCCCAAAAATATAAAGCACTGCTGCTGGGCGTCATCACTGGCGGAATCTTCGGCTACGTCGCCGTACTGTCCAAGGCTGTGGTGGACATCTTCCTCCACTACGGTCCACTGGGCCTGGTGCTCAACTGGGAGCCCTACATGCTCGTGTTCTCCGCGACCGTCGGAACCGTCATGCAGCAATTTTCCTTCAACGCCGGCAACCTCAAACAGTCCCTGCCAGCGATGACCATCGGCGAACCCATCGTCGCATTCACCCTCGGCTACCTCATCCTCGGCGAGAAATTCCAAATCGAAGGCATCCAATACCTCTGGATGGGCGCTGCTCTCATCGCAATGTTCGCAGCCGCCATCGCACTGTCTATTAAAGGTGCCGAAACAACCGCCGAAGAAGATGCAGAAGCCACAGGTTCTGACAGCGAGGCTTCACCTGCACAAAGCACCGACGCTTAAACCCCACAAGCATCAGATCGTTCGACCCTCTTAGGGTCACTGCAGGAAACAGCAGAATAAAAGGCAACGCCGTACACGCGAACCAGGCCTCGGACCGCTACAACCTCCCAGCCCGCCGCAACACAACGCGACGTCATCACCCCCAGTTTGGAAAGCCCATCCCACACAGTGGTATGGTAGGTCATATGTTTGCAGCACCCCACCCCAGCCCACACGGGCACACGCGTGGGCAAATCAACGGGCTACTTACGCGCCGCGGCGGACACCAAGGTTAACAGCCGGACCGCCGCGGACACTCTCGCTTGCCGGCAGCACCCAACAACACTTCCAAACAGCCGCACACCCCGCGGCACCAAAGAAAAGGAAAGCCCCATGGCAAACGACACCTTCTTCACCGCCCCCGCAGAAATCACCACCCCAACCGGCGACCGCACACCCGGCCAACCCGCATGGAACAAACAACGCAACTCCTCCATGCCGGTCGACCGCTACCAACCCTTCGCCCAAGAAGTCGAAGACATCCGCCTGCCCGACCGCACCTGGCCCGACAAAAAAATCACCCACGCACCCCAATGGTGCGCCGTTGACCTGCGCGACGGCAACCAAGCACTGATCGACCCTATGTCGCCCGAACGCAAACGACGCATGTTCGACCTGCTGGTCAAAATGGGCTACAAAGAGATCGAAGTCGGCTTCCCCTCCGCCTCCCAAACCGATTTCGACTTTGTACGCGAAATCATTGAAGGCGACCGCATCCCCGACGACGTCACCATCCAAGTACTCGTCCAAGCACGCGAACACCTGATCCGCCGCACCTTCGAAGCCTGCGAAGGCGCCAAAAACGTGATCGTGCACTTCTACAATTCAACGTCTATCCTGCAGCGCCGCGTTGTCTTCCGCAAAGACAAAGAAGCCATCAAAAAACTGGCCACCGACGCCGCCGAACTGATCAAAGAAATCGCCAAGGACTACCCCGGCACCAACTGGCGCTGGGAATACTCCCCCGAGTCCTACACCGGCACCGAACTGGCCTACACCAAAGAAGTCTGCGACGCCGTCGTCGAGGTCATGGACCCCACACCCGACAACCCCATCATCATCAACCTGCCCTCCACAGTGGAGATGATCACCCCCAACGTCTACGCCGACTCCATCGAGTGGATGAGCTGCAACCTGAACCGCCGCGACTCCATCATCCTGTCCCTACACCCCCACAACGACCGCGGCACCGGCGTCGCAGCAGCCGAGCTGGGCTACATGGCCGGCGCCGACCGCATCGAAGGCTGCTTGTTCGGCAACGGCGAGCGCACCGGCAACGTCTGCCTGGTCACCCTGGGCCTGAACATGCTGACCCAAGGCGTCGACCCGCAAATCGACTTCTCCGACATCGACCAGATCCGCCGCACCGTCGAATACTGCAACCAACTGCGCGTTCCTGAGCGCCACCCCTACGGCGGCGACCTGGTATTCACCGCGTTCTCCGGCTCCCACCAAGACGCCGTCAACAAGGGCCTCGACGCCATGGCAGCCAAAGTCACCCCAGGCGGAACCCACAGCAGCGTTGCCTGGGAACAGCTGCGCGGCGAACAGTGGGAAGTCCCCTACCTGCCGATCGACCCCAAGGACGTCGGCCGCAACTACGAGGCCGTCATCCGCGTCAACAGCCAATCCGGCAAGGGCGGCGTCGCTTACATCATGAAGACCGACCACGGCATCGACCTCCCCCGCCCCATGCAGGTCGAGTTCTCCTCGACGGTGCAGGCCGTCACCGACGCCGAGGGCGGCGAAGTCGCATCCAAGCAGATGTGGGACATTTTTGCCACCGAATACCTGGACGCCACCACCCCCTTGGAGCAGGTCAGCGTAGCTATTGACGCCGCGTCTACCGAACGCGACGAGGCCCGCATCACGGTCGATATCGTGCTGCGCGGCAAGGCCATGAAGATCGAGGGCCGCGGCAACGGCCCAGTCGCTGCCTACGCGAACGCCCTGGAAAGCGTCGGGATTGACGTCGAGGTGCAGGAGTACACCCAGCACGCTCGCTCCGCCGGTGACGATGCAGAGGCTGCGGCCTATGTACTGGCGGACGTCAATGGGTCGAAGTTCTGGGGCGTCGGTATCGCCGGCTCCATTACCTACGCTTCCCTGAAGGCAGTTACTAGCGCAGTCAATCGCGCCCTGAGCTAATCAACGCAGCGCCCACGATGGGCGCTGCACCCATTGCACATCGAGAAGTCGTACAAAAAACCGGCAGATTTTGCTTCCGACGGTTTATTTTCCCAGGTGGCCGTCGCACAATGGGCAAATCTGCCGGTTTTTTGTATCCGTCGGTGCACATCCGCCGGTGTGCATCCGCCGCCTACCCGCCATGCGGCCTAGCTCCGCCATGCAGGCTGACCCCCTTCGATCCGATATCGCGGAGCAACCAACGGCGCATACTGGCTAGACAACGCCTGACGAAGCGCAAGCATGGCAGAACCATCGCTAAAGGTACGACGATCAAAACGGACGACGCGTATGCCAAGGTTGATTAATTGCCGCTCGCGCTCTCGCTCGCGGCGCAGGGACTCATCGACAGCCGTGCCGAAAGCGCCTGTGTGTTTTTCTATGCCGTCGTATTCAACCACCACCGCCTGCTCCTCGAAAAAGAAGTCCGGCCGTGCCACAAAGCGTCCCCCGCTTGTCACCACCCTGGCCTGCGCTAGAGGAGTCGGCAGCCGCTCCTGCCACATGGCGTATTTTAATTCGGACTCGCGGGGGCTCTCACTGGTGGCGCTCAGCACGGATGCTAGAGCGCGAATACCTGCGGCGTTACGCACATCCTGAGCTTCTGCCAGGGCGCTGCGCACCCGTGCCAAGTCCTTAGGGTGGGTCCGCACGTGATGCTCTGCTGCGATCAGCGCCGCCTCAATGCTGTGAACGCTCCCAACGTCAACGATGCTGTCGAGCAACGATAGCGCCCGTGCCTCCCCGAAGCGAGTTGGTAATAGGTCAACTGAATATCGTCGTGCGCGTTTAGTAGCATCCGAAAAAGTAAGGAATTGCGGCGACCACAATCCGCCGGGGATCGGCAGGCCATGGCACGCAACCGCAGCCAAGCCCCGTGCTGCAGCACGCTTGCGCCTTGCAGTTGCTGCCACTGCCTTCGCGATGAGCTGCTCCTGTGGAGTCAGTGACAGCCACAATTCGGTCTTCATATAAGCCGCTGTGTAGACAAGGCTGAACTCTCCTTCGCTGTACGCGCTGAATAGTGCTGCTCGTCGTGACGGCGAAAGTACCCCGCTGTAAATAATTGCCCCCGAGTGTGTCATGCCCCCTCATTGTAGCGATCGCGCACAACAGGTACAGAAAACCGGCAGATTTACCCTCCGCGGCCAGTCGACCTGCACAAACACATCACAAAAGCCTAAATCTGCCGGTTTTCTGTATCCCATGGAGCGGCGAAAGAACGGCGAATGAGGCAACCTGCACCGCCGCGAGAACCACTCGCCCCATCTGGGGGGATAAGGTTCCCCTAAAACGAACACAGTCCTACACTTGTGAAATCACGACAGGGCCCAACGGCCTCCACCCGCACCAGCCGTAGAAAGGCACACGTTATGTCCCCTTCGCGCCCCACTCCCCCGGCCCTGAAGCGCCGCGTACCGAAGTACAGCGACCTTGCGCCTCTGATGCAGTTCGCTAAGCCGACGCTCGATTTCAAGGAACGTCGCCTGTCTAAAGCCGCGAACGTGTGGGACTTGCGGGCGATCGCTAAGCGCCGCACGCCTACTGCGCCGTTTGATTATGTCGATGGTGCTGCTGAGGACGAGATTTCGATCAACAAGGCCCGGCGCGCGTTTCGCGAGATCGAGTTCCAGCCGGGTGTGCTGCGTAACGTCGCTGATGCGGATTTGAGCACGACTATTTTCGGCCGCGAGTGGTCGATGCCTTTGGCGATTGCTCCGACGGGCTTCACTCGGATGATGCATTCCGAGGGTGAATATGGTGGCAGTGCTGCGGCGGCTGATGCCGGCATCGCCTACACCTTGTCCACGATGGGTACGGCTTCGATGGAGGACGTCGCGGCGCATGCTCCGGAGGGTGAGCGCTGGTTCCAGTTGTATCTGTGGCGTGATCGTGAGCGCAGCAAGGAGCTGGTGCAGCGGGCTGCGGATGCTGGTTTTTCGACGCTAGTCGTGACGGTGGACACTGCCGTGGCTGGTGCTCGTTTGCGGGATGTGCGTAATGGCATGACTATTCCCCCTCAGTTGACGGCGAAGACGGTTGTTGACGCCGCGTACCGTCCGGAATGGTGGTTTAACTTCCTCACGCACGAGCCGCTGAGTTTTGCTTCTTTGTCTCGCCATTCTGGAACGGTGGCGTCTTTGGCGGATAGGATGTTCGACCCGACGTTGACTTTTGATGACCTGGATTGGATCCGGGATTTGTGTAAGGGCAACTTGGTGGTGAAGGGCTTGCAGACTGTGGAGGATGCGCGGCGTTGTGCTGACCATGGTGCTGATGGTTTGGTGGTGTCGAACCATGGTGGCCGCCAGTTGGACCGTGCGCCGGTGCCTCTTCATTTGCTTCCGCAGGTGCGTGAGGCTCTGCCGGATATGGTGCTTGGTTTGGACACGGGCATCATGTCGGGTGCTGATGTGTTGGCGGCGGTTGCCCATGGTGCTGATTTCTGCTTCATTGGTCGGGCCTACCTGTACGGTTTGATGGCTGGCGGCAAGGAGGGTGTGGATCGCACTTTGGAGATCATGCGTGACGAGATGACCCGCACGTGCAAGCTGTTGGGCGTCAATAAGTTGGATGAGCTCACTCCGGAGCATGTCAAGCTCAACGCCTCTGTCTAAACTCGTCTGTTTGTAGCCTGGGCCCGGAGTGTGTGCCTTGAACGTTGTTGACGGATGCTGATGTAGACGTCGAGGGTTAACCGCAGGCGCTATACTGAAGCGCAATGAGTAGCGAGAATTCCCCCAGCGTAGACAGTTCCCGAAACCCCCAGGAGGGTTCCGGGCGGTCTTCGCGTTCACGGCGCCGACGGTCGCGTTCTCGCCGCGGCCGCTCCTCGCAGGCACACGGCAATAATCAGGGCGCTAATCACAGCGCTGAGCAGGCTAGTCAGCAGAATCCCGCGCCATCTCGCCCACAGTTTCAGGCGGCACCGCAGAGCGCTGACGACAGCGGGGCGTCGCAGCGACCGAATGCGCGCGGCGACGTTACCAACACAGGCTCAGATGGCACGTCCAATACAGCCAACTCGGGTAACTCTCGCGGTGGCTCTAACCAGCGCAGGGGGCGTCGCCACAGTAGTAGGCGGCGTGGCCCAGCTGACAGTGCAGGTACCCAACCCCGTACTACTGGTTCCGGCGGACCAAAACCGAGTAAGTCCAATGCGCCGCGCGAGCAGCGCCATCAGCATCAGCAGTCCAAGCGCCATGTGCCGGAGCCGGGTTCCTACCCTCAGTACACCCAGTACGTGCAGCAGCTGCAAGAGTCGGCAACATACCGTCGTAAGGACGTCACTCCCCCGCGCTTCGATCGCCCTGCTCCCCCTGAGGAGGCACCGTACGCAGTCGTGAGCATCCAGTCCTCGGGTATTCACCCTTCGACGTCGCGTCTGGTGTCCTTGGACATTCAAACCCGCACTGAGGCCGGCGACGTCGTCAATGAATTCCATTGTGTGTTTGATCCCGGCACTGACATCGGGCCGAAGCATCTGCATGGGTTGACTAAGGACGATATTGCGCAGGCCCCCCGTTATTCCAGTCTGACTCGCACGATTGGGCGCTTCTTGGATGGCCGCACTGTCATTATGCATAATGCGCCTCGGACCTGGGGTTTCATTGTGTCTGAGACCCGGGCGGTCATGCGGCTTGAGCGTCGACATTCTAAAGGATCGAAGGGACGCGGCCGCAAGGGGCAGCAGCGCCGTAACTTTACCCGCCTTCCCCGCCCGACGCGGATTGTGGACACCTTGTCTACGCTGCGCCGCCAAGGGGTCTATCTGGAGGACACCCGCATTCGTGGTTGCGCCCGCACGCTTGGGTTTGACGTCGATCCCGCGGCGTCAATAAGCAGGGCGATGATGCCGGAGGCCGCCGTGTCCCGCGAATCCACCGAATTGGTGTGGGAAATGTTCAATAAGCTGCGCAAAGGTGAGCTCGCGGAACGCACGCCGAAGGAGATCCAAGGGGATCGCTTTGGTTTACAGCGGTCGATTGTGCGTATTGACGCCGCGAACGCACCGCGACCATTTATCAATCCGGGTGTGCTGCGCGACCAGCTGGTGCAGGGTATGGAGATTGTTGTGTCGCCGCAGATCGAGATGGACCCGAATGTCATCATCGAGGCGGTGGCTCGCACTGGGTTGGCGTATTCGGAAAAGCTCACGCGGCAGACCTCCGCTGTGGTGTGTAATCAGCGGGACAACCTAACGGGTAAGGCAATGCACGGCGACCGCAAGGGGATCCCCCTGGTCAGTGACGCGGAGTTCATGTCGCTCGTGGAAGATGTGGCCCCCGGTACTACACTGTGAGCAATGAAGAGCAAGTCTATTCAGCGCGCTAGGACCGCCGTCGCGGTCACTGCTGCGAAAGCCGCAACCGTTGCATCACGAGCTACGGGTCGTGGTGCCGGCGGCATGATTGGTGGACTAGTGGCGGGGTTTATTGACCCCAGCCTGATGGAGAATCTTGCCGGTGTCCGGCCGGTATCGATCGTGACTGGCACGAACGGGAAGTCCACGACGACCCGCATGCTGACCGCTGCCATGCGCACCACTTCCACTGTATGCAGCAATGAGGGCGGGGACAATATGGACGCCGGCATCATCTCCGCACTGTTGGAGGGTCGCGGTGCGGAGCGTGTGGTGCTGGAGGTCGATGAACTGCATGTTCCTGCCGCCGCGGACAAGCTTGATGCAGATTGTTTGGTGCTGTTGAATCTCTCGCGTGATCAGCTGGACCGCGTCGGAGAGATCAACACTATCGAGCGGCGCTTGCGCGAATGTCTACAGGCACGCCCGGAGATGACTGTGGTCGCCAACTGTGACGACGTCATGGTGACCTCGGTTGCATTCGATCATCCCAATGTTGTGTGGGTTGCTGCTGGCGCTGGTTGGACGGGGGATTCCACCTCGTGCCCCCGCACCGAGAGTCACATTGTGCGTTCGGAGGATGGTGTGGATTGGTGTGCGACTAAGCCCCTGGCGGATGGGCATCAGTTCCGCCGTCCTGCACCCGATTATTGGTTGGAGGGCGAGGACCTTGTGACCCCTCAGGGGCGTTTCTCCTTGTCACTGCAGCTTCCTGGTAATGCTAACCGCGGTAATGCGGCGCAGGCTGTGGCGGCAGCGGTCACTGGTGGCGCGGATACGCAGAAGGCTGTTGACGCCGTGAGCCAGGTCAAGGAGGTCGCGGGTCGTTACTCCACCATTGAGTTTGAGGGCCGCCAAGTGCACATGCTGCTTGCGAAAAACCCGGCTGGCTGGCAGGAGGCACTGTCGATGGTTGATCGTAGCGCCGATGGCCTGGTCATTGCCGTCAATGGTCAGGTGGCTGATGGGGAGGACTTGTCCTGGTTGTGGGATGTAAGGTTCGAAGATTTTGATGACGTCGCGGTGGTTGCTGCCGGCGAGCGCGGCACTGACCTTGCGGTGCGTTTGACCTATGCGTCGATCGAGCATGAATTGGTGAAGAACACGCTTGATGCGATCCGTGCGTGCCCGCCCGGTCGGGTCGAGGTGCTCGCGAACTACACTGCGTTCCGCGATTTGAAGCGCGACCTTGCAAAAGCATCTGCACGTACCGCCGAGGAGGCCTAAATGTTAACCATCGGACTGGTCCTACCGGACGTGTTGGGCACCTATGGCGACGATGGCAATGCCCTGGTGTTGCGTCAGCGTGCGCGGATGCGTGGCATCGACGCGGAAGTCAAGCAGCTGCGCTACGGCGATGCGATACCAGAGTCCTTAGACATCTACACCGTGGGTGGTGGCGAAGACACTGCCCAAATTTTGGCGGCACAACACTTGGCTGCTGACGGTGGTTTGAAGCGCGCATCCGAGGCTGGGCGCCCAATCCTAGCGATCTGTGCTGGACTGCAGGTGCTTGGAACTAATTTCCGCGCCGCAGGGCGCATGGTTGATGGGCTGGGGTTGATTGACGCCACGACCTCCTCTTTGGGCAAACGCACCATTGGCGAGGTTGCATCAATACCCCTCATTGATGGTTTGACGGCGCCGCTGACGGGTTTTGAAAACCATATGGGCGCGACCATTTTGGGGTCGGATGCGTCACCGCTGGGTAGGTTGACCCGCGGCGTCGGCAATTGTGACGCCCATGGTTCGCGTAGCCCCGACGATGTTGGTGTAGAGGGTGCGACGCAGGGCAGCATCATCGCAACCTATATGCACGGCCCTGCGCTTGCCCGCAACCCAGAGTTGGCGGATCTGCTGCTTGCCCGCGCAATGGGGGTTGCTGTCGACGAGTTGGCGCCGTTGGACATTGACTGTGTTGATCAGCTGCGCAAGGAGCGCCTGCGCTAGCCCACTGCCTCTCAGCGCGGTTGCTGTAGTCGCTGGGCTTGGCGGGGCTAGAGGACGTGGCGGCCGCTCAGCGCCCTCGACAGCGTCAGCTCGTCGACGAACTCTAGGTCACCGCCCAGCGGCATTCCGGAAGCCAAACGCGACACCGTCAACCCTGGGAAATCCTTCAGCAGCCGCGCCAAATACGACGCCGTCGCTTCGCCTTCCGTGTTGGGGTCGGTGGCGATAATTACTTCGGTGACCTCCGGGGCATCATCATAAAGTGGGGCTTCCGGGGTGGAGTCGGCCAGCTCGCGATCCTTAAGAACACCGCCGATACGCTGCAGTAACACATTGATGGAGAGGTCTTTTGGCCCGACACCAGCCAGTGGGTCGAGTGCGCCGCCAAGCACGTGGTAGCGGCCGGAAAACTCCCCTGTGCGTTCGATGACTTGAATGTCTTTGGGTTCTTCAACAACGCAGATGAGGCTGCGGTCGCGGCCACTGTCGGCGCAGATGCGGCAGACGGATTGGCGGGAAATGTTGCAGCAGATGCGGCAGAATTGCACGCCGGTTTGGATTGCGTCGAGTGCGGTGATAAGGCGGTCGACGTCTTCGGGTTCCTGGTGCAGGATGTGAAATGCGATGCGTTGGGCGCTTTTTGGCCCGACGCCGGGCAGTCGGGAGAGTTCGTCGATGAGATCCTGCAGTGGTCCTTCAAACACGAGTGCCTAGTGTACCCGTTACGCATGATTACAAGGGAAAACCCCGCAAGCGGGCTGATTCTTTAGTTCAGATCCCTGGCTGCGGGGCTTAAGTTGTGGGCGTGGCGCAAAAGTGTACTAGCGCATTGCCCGTCAAGGGCGGGTTAGAACAGTCCGCCGAGTGCGTCGTTGCCGAAGCCCTTGGACAGGGGGCCCATCTTTTCTTCGGCGAGCTTGGACACCTTGGTGTGTGCGTCCTGGAGTGCGCCGGTGATGAGGTCCTGGAGGGTGTCGATGTCTTCGGGGTCGACGACCTGGGGGTCGATGCGTACGTCGCTGATGGTGCCGTTGCCGTGCATGGTGACCTTTACGAGGCCGTTGCCGGCTTCGCCTTCGACGCTGGAGTTGAGGATTTCCTGTTGTGCGGCCTGCAACTGGGCCTGCATCTGCTGGGCCTGCTGGATGAGCTGGTTCATATCGGGCTGAGTCATGTGTGTCTCCTTGGGAGGGTTGTTTTTATCGGCCGGTTGAACGTCGGCTGGCTTAGGCCAGTCTAGCTGCCTGAGCACTACGGCGTCACGGTTGTTCGCTTAGAGCGGGCGGGCGCCTAGTTCTTTGGCGAGTAGGTCCATGGCGACTGCTTTTGCGTCGCGCCGGTCGTAGCTGCCGGCGTCTTGGGCTTCTCGGATGAGTTCTTCTTCTTCGCTGTCCCTAGTGTCCGCGGGGTTGGTGTGTTGCTGTGGGGGTGCGGTGTTGGGCGGGGCGTCGGGTTGTGGGGTGTTGACGTCGCGGGGGTTCGGTTGTGCTTCGACCTGCGGGTTGCTGGCGGCTGCTTTCGGCTGTGCGGGGGTATTGAATCCACCGGGCATGGATTCATCCGGCGGGTAGCCGTAGGGGTCGTCTGGTTCGGGTGGCAAGGGTACACCGTCGCCGAAGGTTTGTTGGTTACGTAGTTTGGCATTGCCGCGGGCGGCGGCTTGTTTCCAGCGGGGCAGGTTGTCTTGTGCCTCTGGCTGCTCAGCCTTGGAGGGTTTTGCCGCGGGTGCCGCCCACTGGGCAGCAGTTGTTTGCCCCTCTGATGGTTTTTCTTCCGGCTTTTCTTCGGACTTTTCGGCCGGCTTCTCTGCTGGTTCCTCTGCCTGTGGCGATTGTTGCGTGCGCGCGGGTTGGGCGGCGGGCTGGGGGGCGCTATCCCCGCCCGCCTGCCGGGGGTGGGTGCCCACCACGCATTCGACGCTGACTTGCTGCCCGAGTTCTGCAGAGACGACCTCGGCGATCACGTCATTGTTACTGGAGGCGTTGAGGCGTTGCACCAGGGCACCAGTGTTATTCCCGATCAGCACCGTGTCACCATTGATTCCAACGATTTTTGCCTCTGCCAGCAGGATGCCGGCGACAGCATTTTTGTTGCTGATCAGTGAGCGGATGTGTGCCCACTTGGTGTTCAGCGTCTGAAGCAGGTCTTCTGCAGGCTGCGACTGCTCAGGCTGCACTTGCTCCGCCTGCTTCTGCTCAGGTTGCGGCTGCTCAGGCTGCTGCACCTGCTCGGCAGGCGTGTGCTCGGCAGGTTTCTGTGCGGCGGGCGCAGTCTGCGTGGGTTGCCCTTCCTGCCCGGGTTGGGCGGGCTTTGGGGCGTCGGCCTGCGCGGGCTTCGGCGCAACAGCTGGCTTCTCGGCTGGCATGCGCTCGGGTGCAGGCTTAGCCGGCGGTTGTTTCTGGGCAGGTTGTTCTTGCTGTGCAGGCTCAGCCAGCCCCATGCGGCGTCGGAGGATGGCGGCCCCAGGCATGTTATCGGGGATGGCACCCGGCCCAGCTCCAGCAGCACCAATGGCTGAGCCACCGGGTGCAGATGCCCCAGACGCAGGCGCGGTTGCCGCCTGAGCTGTAGCTCTAGCAGCGCCCGCCGCATTGCCCACAGCAGCGACCGCCGCGCTCTTACCAGCGAGCATCTTTGCAAACAGCACTTCCAGCAATAAGCGCGGAGAGGTCGCGCCCTTCAAGTCGTCGATGCCGGAGTTAAGCTCGCCAGCCAACCATGACAACGCGCCCGGCGCGAACGCCTGGGCTTGTTGTTGGAGGGTGGGTACGTAGTCTTCAGGCACGTCGATTAGCCCTGCGGCGACTGCATCTGGTACGACCTGTAGCACCATCAAATCCCGGAGGCGATCCAGTAGGTCTGTGGCGAAGCGTCGGGGGTCGTGGCCTGCGTTGATGACGTCATTGATGGCGCCGAACATTCCTGCGTAGTCGCGTGCGGACAGTGCAGCAACCGCGGCGTCAATAAGCGAAAAGTCAGTGACGCCGAGCAGTGGGACGGCCATTTCGTAGCTCAGTCCCTCGTCCCCCGCGCCGGCAAGTAACTGGTCCAGGATGGACAGGGAGTCACGGGGGGAACCGCCGCCTGCGCGAATGATGAGGGGGAAGACGGCATCATCGACGCGCACGCCTTCGGCCTCGCACGTGCGCTGCAATAGACCGCGCATATCGGGCGGGGTGAGCAGGCGGAATGGGTAGTGGTGGGTACGGGAGCGGATGGTAGGGATGACCTTGTCCGGCTCCGTGGTGGCGAAGATAAAGATGAGGTGCTCTGGTGGTTCCTCCACGATCTTCAGCAGGGCGTTGAAGCCTTCGTTGGTGATCATGTGCGCCTCGTCGATGATGAAGACGCGGTAGCGGGAATCCGCCGGAGCGTAAAACGCCCGGTCGCGGAGGTCACGCATGTCGTCGACGCCGCGGTGGCTGGCGGCGTCCAATTCGGTGACGTCCAGGTTGCCGGGGCCGCCCGGGGCGAGCGACACGCAGGAGGGGCACTTGCCGCAGGGGGTTGAGGTCGGCCCGTCGACGCAGTTCAGGGAGCGCGCCATGATGCGGGCTGAGGATGTTTTGCCGCAGCCGCGCGGGCCGGAGAACAGGTAGGCGTGGTTGATTCGCCCACTATCGAGCGCTGCGGATAGTGGGGTGGTTACATGCTCCTGGCCGACAACTTCCCCGAAGGATGCCGGGCGGTATTTACGGTATAAAGCCACTCCCCTACCTTAGCCGTTGTGGGCTATCCCCGCAGGCCTGGCTGACGGCTGGGGTACCCAGCTGCCGAGGGCGATTAGCCGTTGCCGCGGGCAAGGTCAAGGATGTCGATGCCCTGCTGCGCGATGCTTTCTTGCAGCGCGGGCACACCGTAGGTGATGGCGTAGTCGTATTCGGCTTGTGTCAGGGGGAGCACTTGCAGCATGAGCGTCAGTCGCTCTGGTTCATCGAGTTGGGGCACGGGCCCGTTCCATACCCATGGCACCACAAGGAGCACATGGGGTGTTGACGTCGCGGGCAGCGCGTGAGGCAGGAGCGTTCCGGGTTGAGCAGGCTCATGGGGCGCGGTGTCGCGGAGTCGGCTGGCGACTGTGACCAGGTGGGTGCGTATGTCGGGTTGGTGGGCGACCGCGAGCAGTTCGCAGCGCACGTCCCGTCCTTCGTGTTCCAGCCCGGTGTCGATGTTTGAAAAATCAAGGGTGACGGCGATGGTGTCGCCCGCGGGAGATTGCTGCCCGGAGGCAGGTGATGCCGCTGCGGTCGCGGCGTCATTATCCTGCGCAGCAGTCGTGGTGATTCCGATGTGGAATCCGCTGCGGACCTCGATTGATGGGGTGCCAGGCAGCAACCCATCAACCCAGTAGGCGGTCTCTTCCCAGTTCACCTTGAGTTACTCACCCTCGTGTTCGCCATCGTAAGTGGACTAGCGTGGACTAGCAATGCGCTGCGTTTCGCCCGCGCCGCGGGTCCTAGTTGGCGAGCTTTTCAGCGGCGGCCAACAGAACGCACGTTGCGACACCATCCATAGCGATCTCGAGCTCCTCTACCGGGGGCAGGGAGGGGGCGAGTCGGATGTTGCGGTCGTTGGGATCCTGCTTGAGGGGGAAGGTGGAGCCAGCGCCAGTCAGGGCAATGCCGGCTTCCTTCGCCAACTCAACGACGCGGGAGGCGGTGCCATCGACGACGTCCAGGGAGATGAAGTAGCCGCCCTCCGGCTTGGTCCAGGTTGCGACGTCGCGCCCACCCAGGCGCTCATCGAGAATGTCGAGAACGCGGTTGAACTTCGGCGCCAAGGAACCCGCATGCTTGCGCATGATTGCGCGCACGCCCTCGGCGTCGCCGAAGAACTTGGCGTGTGCCAGCTGGTTGATCTTGTTCGGGCCGATGCCGCGAACGTTGGCGTGCTTGGCGTACCAATCGAGGTTGCCCTTGGAGGAGATGAGGAAGGACACGCCCGAACCTGCGAAGGTGATCTTCGAGGTGGAGGTGAATGCCCAGAAGCGGTTGGGGTTACCGGCAGCCTCTGACATGGCGAGAACATCGTGGACCGGAGGGAACTCGTCGGTCAGGGTGTGCACTGCGTAGGCGTTGTCCCACAGCATCCGGAAGTCCGGCGCTGCCGTGTCCATTTCCGCAAGCTGGCGGCAGACGTCTTCGCTGTAGCTCACGCCGGTGGGGTTGCCGAAGGTGGGAACGTTCCACATGCCCTTGACCGTGGGGTCTTTGACGAGTTCACGCACGGCGTCCATGTCTGGGCCGTCCTCGAGCATCGGGACGGTGACCATTTCGAAGCCGAAGTGCTCGGTGATGGTGTGGTGGCGGTCGTAGCCGGGTACGGGGCAGATCCACTTGATGCTTGCCTCGTCCTTCCATGGGCGAGGCGAATCCGGGGTGCCGAACATGTAAGCGAAGGAGATGAGGTCGAACTCAATGTTCAGCGACGATGCGTCGCCACAGTAAACATTGTTAATGTCGCAGTTCATCAGCTCTGCGTAGATCTCGCGAATGTCTTTGATACCGGTGAGCCCACCGTAGTTGCGGCAGTCGGTTCCGTCGGAGGCGGTGAAGTTACCTTTGCCCGGCAGTGCCAGCAAGTCATCGGAGAAGTCCAGTTGTTCTGAGCTGGGCTTGCCGCGGGTGAGGTCAAGGGAGAGGTTCTGTGCTTTGAATTCCTCGTATTTGGCCTTGATCTCGGCGGTGAACTGGGCGAGCTCCTCCGGGTTCATGCTTGTGAGCGATGCTGACATCGACTTGTGCCGCCTTCCTACTTGGTGTGCTGTGCTTGCTTGGCGTGCCTAGCGTTTTTGACGCCACGTACGCAGGCCAGTCTAGTGCATCCTAAGTATGAACGCGACGGATTACGAAAATGTGCACAATTTTCGGCACAGAGCATCACCACAAAGACACGACCTGGGAAAACGCGATTCCACATGGCTCGCTGCCGAAATTTGTGCACATTCCCCGACCCCCCATAAAAATAAAGGACCTCGCGTACCCGACAGAGCCCACTGACCCTTGCTGCATTCCTGCCCTGGGGGAGTTCATGAGATAACGCCACGCGAGATCATCAAACAGTGTAGCGGAGGGGCGGCGTCGCGTCTAGTGCAGCTAGGGCACCCCTGGGTTTTTGCTTTGTGGCACGGGGGTGTGTATGGTTTTGGTCTGAACGTTTTAGTTCACGTGGAGGATTCGACTAGCGGCCTATGTCGCACGCCTGGAACGCGTGTTGGGAGCAATCCCTCAGGGGTTCAAATCCCCTATCCTCCGCCAAATGAAACCTCCTAGCCTCACAGCTAGGAGGTTTTCTCGTATCCGAACCCCATCCCCGCTAACGATCAGATACACCACCTGATTCCCTGATCGCCCCCTTCGTCGCCCCGCTCATCCGCTGGCTACTAGCCGATTCCTTTAGCCTCGGAGTTCGGGTAACTACCTCGCCTTCTAGTCCCACTAGTGCGAGCAGCCGCCTCGCCTCGGCGTCGCGGTCGTTGCGGGACTTGTGCTGTTTCACGCAACGAGACACTGCCGCGATTTTGTGGGCTGCCTTTGCGTCAAAGCTACGTCCACACGTAAGCATCGCGGGGTAAAAGCTGAGGGTCAAAGCGCTCCAATATCTCCGCAGCCGTGCGCGCACCGGGCACCCCAATCGACCCAGCCAACTGCTCGACAACATCCCCCACAGTCAGGCCCTGCTCAAGCATCTGTCGCAACGTCACCGCCCCATCACGCTTGGCTAAACGCTTTCCTTCCGCGTTAACAACCAGCGGCACATGCACATATTCGGGCACCGCATAACCCAACAGCGACGCCAAGTACGCCTGCCTCGGCGCAGAGCTCAACAGATCGTCCCCGCGCACAACCTGGTCGATCCCTCCCGCGGCGTCATCAACAACGACCGCCAGGTTGTAGGCCCAGTCCCCTCGCCGCAGAACAAAGTCATCCACCGGCCCCACGTAGCGGCCGTTGTAATAATCGACAACCTCGAACTCCTCGACGTCACTACGCAATCGCACGGCAGGCACGCGCCCTTGTTCAGCAAATTGTTGACGCCGCAACTCCCGCTCCTGTGCAGTCAGCTCACGGCAGGTTCCCGGATAGCAGCCCGGCAGCACATGGGCAGCGCCTGAGGCTTCCAGGATGTCCCGACGCGAACAGAAGCATTCATAGGTCTCTAGCTGTGATAATGCCGCTTGGTAGGCCTCGTGGCGGGAGCTTTGAACCACCGGTTGCCCGTCCCAATCCAGCCCCAAGGAGGCCAGGTCATCCAACTGCCGGGCGGCAGATTCGGCTGAAGAACGCTGCGAGTCGACGTCTTCGATCCGCATGATGAACTCGCGGCTTGTTTTTCTGGCGAACAGCCAGGCGAGCAACGCCGTGCGAAGGTTTCCGAAATGTAGGTCCCCGCTGGGGCTCGGTGCGTAGCGTCCTGCCGACATAATTAGGAAGTTTATGGCACCATACTGTGCATGCCTAAACTCGCATCTGGGCAGGGCGACACTGCGGTGTCGTCCGGTAACGCCCGTTTTATCCAAGTCCAAAAGTCCTACTACCCGATCCTGCTCGCATTGTTTGTAGCAGTGTTCATCATCTCGAATATCACCGCCACTAAAGGTGTTATGTTCGGCCCCATCATCACCGACGGGGCGTTCTTCCTGTTCCCCTTGGCTTATGTCATCGGTGACGTCCTGGCAGAGTGCTACGGTTTCCGCGCTACCCGTCGTGCCATCTGGACTGGTTTCGCTGCGATGCTCATCGCGGTGTTTTCCTTCTACATTGCTATCGCGCTGCCTCAAGCTGACTTTTATGAACAACAAAATGAATTCGCGGCAATCCTCGGGCTTGTGCCCCGCATCGTTACCGCCTCGCTGATGGGCTACCTGGTTGGCCAGCTGCTGAACTCGTGGGCGTTGGTGAAGATTAAGGAGCGCACGGGTGAAAAAACCTTGTGGGCACGTTTGCTTGGCTCTACGGTGGTGGGTGAATTTGGCGACACGCTAGTGTTCTGTCTGATCGCTGCACCGGTCATCGGCATCACCACCGTCGGCGACACCATCAACTACACCATCGTTGGCTTCCTGTGGAAGACGGCGGTAGAGGTTGCGATCATGCCGGTCACCTACGCGGTGATCCGCTGGGTGAAGACTCACGAAAACTACTGACTAGGGTGCCCCTCGGGGTTGTAGATCAAGGCTAAATCCGGACAAACCCCGATGCGCGCATTGCTCGCGGCGATGCACCATAGAGTCATGACAAACAACACATGGAATTGGAAGAATCTTCGCAGCGACCGCGCCAATTTTATCCTTCGCTACGGTGCTATTTTTTGCCTGCGTAGTAGCGCCCCATGAACTCGTCACGGAACTCGTAATAGTAGCCACCATCAATGCTGGCGCGGATATCGTCCACCAGCTTGAGCATGAAGAACAGGTTGTGCATCGTGCACAGGGTGCCCGCCAAAAACTCTTTAGCTTTCAGCAGGTGGTGAATGTAGGCGCGGGTGTAGTTTTCTGACACGTATCCTCCGAGTTCTTCATCAATCGGGGTGAAGTCGCGCTTGAAGCGCGCGCCCTTCAAGTTCATCCGCCCATCGAGGGTGTAAACCCCTCCGCGGCGGCCCAAACGGGTCGGGGCAACGCAGTCGAATGTGTCTGCCCCGGCTTCGACTGCGGTGAACAAGTCATCGGGCTCTGAAATGCCCAACAGGTGGCGTGGCTTATCTACGGGTAGTTCATCGCATACCCACTGCACGATCGTGCCGAGGTTTTCTTTCTCCAAGGCGCCGCCGATGCCGTAGCCGCCGAACCCCCGCATGCCCTCGGCTTCGAATTCGTCCGACAGGCTCACTAGCCCACGGGTGGCCTGCCTGCGCAAGTCTTCATACTGGGCACCCTGGACCACACCCCACAGTGCCTGCAGTGGTTTGTCTGCGCGCAGTTGGGTCTGCCTGTTGTGTTCCTCGAGGCAGCGCCTGGCCCAGCGGTGGGTGCGCTCCACGGAGGATTCCTGGTATTCGCGGGTGTCAACAAGGGTGGTGAGCTCATCGAAGGCGAACATGATGTCCGCGCCCAGTTGGTGCTGGATCTGGATGGAGACCTCGGGGGTGAAGCGATGCTTGGAGCCATCGATCACGCTGCGGAAATCAACGCCGTCTTCGTCGACGTGCGCCATGCGGTCCTTACCGCGGGCCTTGATGTCGGTTTCTTTCAGGCCAGAGGTATCCATCGCCAGGACTTTTTTAAACCCGACGCCGAGGCTCATCACCTGGAATCCGCCGGAGTCGGTGTAGGTGGGTCCGTGCCAGTTTTCGAAGGTGGCGACGCCGCCGGCCTCATCGACGATGTCTGGCCCGGGCTGCAGGTAGAGGTGGTAGGCGTTGGACAAAATGGCTTGCGCGCCGCATTGGCGGATCTGTTCGGGCGTGAGTGTTTTCACGGTCGCTTTGGTTGCCACGGGGATGAATGCGGGTGTCTGGATGTCCCCGTGGGGGGTGTGGATGGTTCCGGTGCGGCCGTGGGCGCTGCCGTCGAGGGTGTTGCGCAGCTCAAAGGTGCTCATGGGTTTTCATCCTATCCAACTGCTTGTTGTGGGTTTGCCGACGCCGTGTGTTGTTTGATGACGTCGCGGGGGCGGGTGTCGCGTCGTGTGGTCGCGCTAGTCAATGTCCTAGTCAATGTGCTAATCAACGCCCTAGTCAATGTCGACGCGTGGCAGTACGCGGTCAAGTGGCTTGGGCAGCCACCATGTGCCGCGGCCAAGCAAGGTCATTGCCGCGGGAATGAATGCCATGCGCACAAAGAACGCGTCGAACAACACACCAGCACCCAGGGCGAATCCGAAGATCTTGATGAACGGCAGGGGCTGGTCGATGAAGGCCACGAACACCGCGATCATGATGAGTGCGGCGGCTGTGACCACCGGCGCGCCAGTGATGAAGCCTTCTTCCACCGCGGCGTCAGCATCCCCGTCGCGTTCAAAATGCTCCCGCATGCGTGTCACCAGGAACACCTGGTAGTCCATTGCCAAGCCGAAGGTCACGCCAATGAGGAAGATCGGCATGAAGCTGATCAGGGGGCCTGGGGTGTTCACCAACCCCCACAGGCCCTTCTGCCAGACCAGCACGGTGGCGCCGAAGGCTGCGCCGACGGATAGTAGGAACCCGACGCTGGCCATCACCGGCACCGCAATGGAACGGAACATGATCAGCAGCAGCACCAGTGCGAGCCCCACGACAACGGCTAGGTAGGTTGGCAGGGCGTTGTACAGGCGGGTGGTGACATCTTGCTGGATCGGCGCCAGCCCGGTGATGCCTACGTCGACTCCGGTTGCGGACTCAATGGCTGCGTCCTGGCTGCGCAGTGCGCCCAGCAAGGCGGTCGTCTTGGGGTCGCTCGGGCCGGTGCGCGGGGTGAGCAGCATCTGTGCGGCGGAACCGTCAGCGCTGGCCCCCACGATCTGAACGTGCTTCACGCCGGGGTTAACGCTGAGCTGCTGCACGGTGTAGGCATAAGCCGCGCCGATCGCTTTCGCCCGGTCACCCTGGGCAATGCCGGACAGCACGGGGACATCAACATCAACGTCGTGAGCGTCAACCACAACCAAAAATGGTGCGTTGATACCCTCCCCAAAGCCCTCTGCCAGTAGATCCGCGGACTTGCGTTGGGTGGTGTCACGGTTGGACAGGGTGTCGTTCGGCAGGGACAGCTGCAGGTCTAGCGCCGGCCCCGTCAGCGCGCCCAAACCAAGAATCACTAGAGCAATGGTGATCGCCGGGAACTTCGTCACCACCCGGATCCATCTGCGGAAAAAACGGGTCGACAGCTGCTCGCGACCCTTTTTAAGTGATGACGCCGCGGAGCCTTCTGCCGCAACCGAGGCGACGTCATCATCCTCCTGAAGGTCAGAAGAGCTGGCGCCGGCGCGAAGCGCCTCGGAGCGCGTCCGACTAAACAGCCTGCGACCGCTCAAGGACAACAAAGCAGGCACCAGAGTCAACGCCACCAACACAGCCGCCGCCACGGTAAAGGCCGCAGCAAAGCCCATGTAACTAAGGAAGGGAATGTTGACGATCGCCAGCGCCACCAGGGCGATAATGACAGTCAGGCCGGCGAACACCACTGCCGAACCAGCCGTAGCGACGCTGCGGGCTGCCGCCTGCTCGCGGGTCTGCTGTGGGTCGCGCAACTCCGAGCGGTAGCGGGATAAAATGAACAGCGCGTAGTCGATACCGACGGCCAACCCCAGCATGACCGCCAGGGTGGGCGTCGTGTTATTCAGCGGCACCCAATGCGTCGCCAACAAAATACCCGTCGTGCCGAGGCCAATCCCCAGCAAAGCCGTCACAAGCGGGATGCCCGCAGCCAGTGCCGACCCGAAGGTCGCGAGCAGCACGAGTAGCGCCGCAGCCATGCCGATAGCCTCCGAGGTCGTTTTAATAACCAAGGGATCACCGAATCCAGCACCACCGGCCTCCACCTGCAGGCCCTGTTCGCGCCCGGTGTCCATCGCCGCGGTGATCGTGGCACGCTGTTCATCCGTGACATCCGCCGGCGCCCGAACATCCAATGCAAAAGAGGTATAGGCAATGCGCCCATCCTGGCTGATCAGCGAGATATTGTTCGCGTCTTTACGTGCGGTTTCCTCCGGCAGCCCGGCGCCCACAGACTGCTCAAGCACCATCTCGCGCAGCTGCCCGTCGAGCGTCAGGGGGTTGCCGAAACGCTGCCGATCAATAATGCCCGGCACCGTCGCATCCAGTTGCTGCACCACCGATTCCACCGCACCGGCGTAAGGCTGTTCGCTCAGCGTGTGGCCCTCCGGAGCCGCAAACACCACGGTGACACCCGCAGCCTCCAACGGATTCGGCTGGTCCGGAAAGTTCTTCATCAATGACGCCGCGGCGGCCTCGCTGGGGGTGCCGGGGATCTCAAACACATCGTTGAAGCCTTTGTTCAAAGCAGCCGACGATCCACCCAAGGCAATCGCAGCCACCAACCACGTAACGACAACAATCCACCGGTTACGAAACGACCACCGGCCGAGTGCGTAGAGGAATCGGCCCACGGAGTGTTCCTTCCTTCAAACTGGGGTTCACGCCCACGGGACATACCCGTGGTGCAGCGAGGGATAAAAAATAGACCCTATAACAAAAGCCGGATTAGTGTTTTTAACACTAATCCGGCTTTATCATCTGTGCGCCCGAAGGGATTCGAACCCCTAACCTTCTGATCCGTAGTCAGATGCTCTATCCGTTGAGCTACGGGCGCATGCTGCTTTAGCAACGAGGAGTAAGTGTACCCCGATCAAGCAACTACCGCAAATCCCACCATTACCAGGCGTTTCTTGGCGGCTACACATGCCACCCAGCCGTGAAGCAGGGTGTAGGAAATCACCCATTGCCTTCCGTTTCGGCCCCCTGCCACTACCCCCGCACACAAAAAAATCTCCCACATCCTGATGGATGCGGGAGATCTCCCAAACGTGCGCCCGAAGGGATTCGAACCCCTAACCTTCTGATCCGTAGTCAGATGCTCTATCCGTTGAGCTACGGGCGCATAGTTCCCACGGTCATAACGCGGGAAACTGCGGAGGCGAGAGGATTTGAACCTCCGGTCCCTATTTCTAAGGACAACTCATTAGCAGTGAGTCCCATTCGGCCGCTCTGGCACGCCTCCACGCAAGCTTACGCAAGCTCTAGACAGCATAGCGAACACCACACAAGCGAGCAAAACCCACACCAAAAAACGCTAAACTAGCCGACATGAACACCCAACCCCACCTCCGCCACGACCTGTCACAACTGCCCGACTACGTCCCCGGCAAACGCATGCCCGACGCACTCAAACTATCCTCCAACGAAGTCGCCTTCGGCCCCCTACCATCCGCGCACACAGCAATCACCGACGCGGCGTCAACAATCAACCGCTACCCCGACATGGCCGCAACCGAACTGCGCGAAGCCCTCGCCGACCACCTGGGCACCACCATCGACCACGTCACCGTAGGCTGCGGCAGCTCCACCCTATGCCAACAGCTCGTCACCATCACCTGCCAAGACGGCGAAGACGTCATCTTCCCCTGGCGCAGCTTCGAGGCCTACCCCATCTTCGTCCGCGTCACCGGCGCCAACCCCGTGCAGATCCCCCTCACCGACGACCTGCGCAACGACCTCGACGCCATGGCCGCCGCCATCACCGACAACACCCGGCTCATCTTCGTCTGCAACCCCAACAACCCCACGGGCACCGTCGTCACCGCCGACGAATTCGACGCCTTCATGGCCAAAGTGCCCAGCCACATCGTTGTCGCACTCGACGAAGCCTACTTCGAATACAACACCGCACCCAGCACCCCCAACGCCGCTGAACTGGTCAAACGCTACCCCAACCTCATCGGGCTGCGCACCTTCTCCAAAGCCTACGGACTCGCGGGCCTGCGCATCGGCTACGCCTTCGGCAACCCACACATCATCGCCGCCATGCGTAAAGTCCAAGCCCCCTTCGAAGTAAGCACCCTCGCGCAAGCCGCCGCCCTCGCCTCCCTAGAGGCCCGCAGTGAACTGCTCGACCGCACCCGCGACGTCATCACACAACGCGAACGCGTCAGCACAACCATCGGCGCGGCACCCAGCCAATCCAACTTCGTCTGGGTCCCCGCCGAAAGCCTCGCAGGCGGCGACGCACTCGCAACCGCACAAGCACTCACCGAACGCAACGTACTCGTCCGCGCCTTCCCCGAAGGCGTACGCATCACCGTCACCAACGAAGAAGAAATGGACCGCTTCCTGGCGGCCTGGGACTCACTGAACTAAACCCCGCACGCATGGCGCCCCAATAACCGAGGAGCGCCATGCGGGGTGCCTAAAACACGTCCACCCGGGCACCCAACGCCTCAGCCTGCTCCAACTGACTGACCCACTTCGGCGCCCCAGGCTTCACCCGCAACACCGGACGATTACTCCCACCAGTAGACGCCCCACCACGCGCCTCCCCGGCCCGCGCCTCGTAACGAACCCGCGAACGGTAACCAGCGTCCACCAGTTCCTCCACACTTGACTCTTCCCCCGCGAGATTCGCACGAGCATCCACCAGCAAATCGATCGTCTCGTCCAATGCCGCCAACAAGGCCACATTGTTGGTCTCGCACATCGCGCGCACCAACGAAGGCACCGTACCCGCCACACGAGTACCATCTCGGAAACTGCCCGCAGCCAGCGACAATGCCAACGCCCCACCATTGTCCCCGACGATCGCTAGAGCCTCCGCCAACACGTGCGGCAAATGCGAAATCCGGGCCACCGCGGCGTCATGAACCCCCACCCGGGCCGGAATCACCTCCGCCCCCACCGCAGACGCCACCGTCGCCACATCACGCCACAATCCGACCCATTGCTCACTCACACCTTCAGGATCCTCCGCAGCCTGATCAAAAGTCACCACCCACGCCGCCCCCTGGAACAGGCCCTCATGCGCGGCCTCCCAACCAGAATTCGCCGTGCCCGCCATCGGGTGACCACCAACGTAACGATCCTGCAGCCCACGCTCACAAACCAGGCTGTACACTTCCGCCTTCACGCTGACCACATCCGTGATGCCGCAAGACGGCGCATGCTCCATCACTGCATCAAGCATGCTCGGAATTGCGGGCATAGGGGTCGCCAACACGATCAGCGCACCCTCACGTTCTGCGCGCTGCAGCGTATCTTCCAGGCAACTCGAGGCATCAAAGCCCTCGTCGCACGCCTGCTTCACCGCGGAAGGTGAACGGTTAAAACCAAACACTGGCCATCCTTTAGCGTGGAGATCACGCAGCAAGGAACCGCCAATCAAACCAAGGCCGATTACGCAGACAGGTCGCATACTCATCACGCCTACTAGCATGGCACACATGAGTCCCCTGCCTCCTCCCTCCTGGGTCGAACGCGACGAAACTATGCTGCGCCGCGCCATTGACGTCGCACGCGACACACCACCGGCAGACGTTCCTGTCGGCGCAATCATTTATGACGCCGCGGGGGTCGAGATCGCGCACGCACACAACCGGAAGGAAACCGACGGAGACCCCACTGCCCACGCCGAGATACTCGCAATCAGGGATGCGGTCGGCGTCGTTGGTGATGGGTGGCGTTTGGAGGGCTGCACCCTTGCCGTGACTTTGGAACCCTGCGCAATGTGTGCGGGTGCTATTGCGGCTTCACGAATCAACACCGTGGTATTTGGTGCTTACGAACCGAAGACTGGGGCGTGCGGCTCGGTTATTGATGTGCTCCGCGACCCTGTGCTGCCTGGGTTCACTGCGGTGCGCGGGGGTGTGCTGGAGCAACCCTGCGCACACTTAATGGAAGAGTTCTTCAGCAATTTGCGCTGACTTCAGGTACTTTAGGGGATGTTGGCCCCGCGCATGTGACGGTGGCCTCATGACGATAGGAGTGCACATGGGATTCGGCGATCAGATCCGTAACGTAACCGACGGCCTTAAAGGCAAAGTCGAAGAAGTCGCGGACAAAGTTATCGATTCCAAGCTCGACGGCGAGATGGCTAACAAGGCCAAGAGCGCCGTTGAAGCGGGTTTGAATAAAGCTGACGAATTACTCGACAGCAAGCTGGGCGACAAAGCTGTCGATACCGCTGGTGAGCAGCCCGAGGCTAAGTAACTTCACCCCTATCTCCTTTCGTCACCTACAAAGAAACCAAGCGCATCATGCTAGCGCTGGTAGAGAATTCATCGCACAAATTAGGAGCACATCATGAGCGGTTTTGAGAACAAGGCTGAAGAGTTCGGCGGCAAGCTGAAGGAAGGCGTCGGCCAGGCTGTCGGCAACGAGAAGCTTGAGGCTGAGGGCAAGTCCGATCAGGTGAAGGCTGAGCTCAAGGAGAAGTTCGACGAGGCCGGCGAGCGTCTCAAGGAGAGCGTCGACAAGGTTCTCGGCGCTTTCAAGAAGGACTAGTCTCCGCGCCCCTTTGAGGGAACTGAAACCCCAGGCAAACTGCTATTTGCCTGGGGTTTTTTCGTCGGTAGGGGTAGGCCGCCGTGAGTTGCTTGGAAAACGTGCACAAATTTCGGCAGCGAGCCCACCAAAAACCGTTTCCCCAGGTCGCAAAACACACCGGTGGCTCCCTGCCGAAAAACATGCACACATATCGGGCGCACGAGCACCACACCGTCTATGTCCCCAGGGCGCGAACCGCAGGCGGCCACCCCACCCGATAATTGTGCACACCCGCGCGACAACTGCTGGACCACTTGCACGCCATGCACGGGCTTCCCATAAAAAATGCCCCCTCACCGGGTGTGTTAGCGAAGGGGCTTTGGCGGTAGCGGCGGGATTTGAACCCGCGGTTGGGGGTTACCCAACACTCGCTTTCGAGGCGAGCACCTTCGGCCGCTCGGACACGCTACCGCTAGCCACCTTACCTAAACGCTAAAGTGCCCCCAAATCGGCGGGCCGCACAGCACCAGAGACTGCCGCTCCGACTGCGGCACCGACGAGGAACATGCGGCGGCGTCCGATGCGGTCTGCTAGGCGACCGGTGGATGGTACCAATGCTGCGAACACTACTGAGTAGAGGGAGTTCACCCATTGGGCGTCGGTGAGGTTGAGGTTGAGTTTTGTGATGATGTCGGGCAGTGCGACTCCGACGATGGCGCCGTCGACGACGATCATCGCGAGGCCGAGGGCCAGGGTGTAGAGCGCGAACCAGCGCTTTTTGTCTGTGTGCTCGTTGTCTGTGCGCTCGTTGTCTGTGTTGTTTTCAGTGTGACTATTCATGTTGTTATGGGTCCTTGCGGGTTGTGCGTCCTCGCCGGTGAGGGCGCTGTATGCAATTCCTGCGGGTTTAATGCGGTTTGTTGATGCCCGCGCGGCAGGTTAGCCCCGGCTGTTTTCGTACACTGATGCCGCAGTGGCCTGCGCACTAAGCTGTTCACAACCCGCTGCTCGGGGTGTGGCTGGTGCTGGTGGGCGGTTGGGTTAACATTTTGGGTGGAACTCGGTTACCATGATGTGGCGCCGAATGTGGCTCATGGAGATGTGGCAGAGCGGCCGAATGCACTCGCCTTGAAAGCGAGCGTCCCGTGAAACGGACCAGGGGTTCAAATCCCTTCATCTCCGCGTTAAGCAAAACCCCAGGTGGTCGGCCATCTGGGGTTTTTTGCTACCCTGGGGCAGCATGAAGGCCATCACATTACGCGACCCAAGTGACAAGACTTCCCTCCACGTGTCTGAGGTTGACGATCCCCAACTTGCGCCAGGCGAAGCCCTCGTCCGGGTCAAGGCCGCGGGTGTTAACCGAGGCGACCTCTTGCAGGCGGCTGGCCACTATCCGCCACCGCCCGGCGCGAGTGAGATCATGGGGCTGGAGTGTTCCGGCGTTATTGTCGACCCGGGCGATACCAGCTTCGCTGAAGGCGACGAGGTGTGTTGTTTGCTTGCCGGTGGCGGCTATGCGGAGCTTGTTGCAGTGCCGGAGGGACAGATCCTTCCGCTTCCTGAGGGTTTCAGTTTTGAGCAGGCCGCGGGGATCGTTGAGGTTGCGTGCACGATATGGTCCAACTTGGGGATGCTCGCGAAGATTCGCGCGGGCCAGTTGGCGTTGATCCACGGTGGTGCTGGCGGAATCGGTTTGTGCGCGATTCAAGTGTGCAAGGCTCTCGGGTTAAATGTTGCGGTGACCGCAGGTTCCGAGGAGAAGCTTCAGTTGTGCCGGGATATTGGCGCTGATATTGCGATTAACTATCGGGAGCAGGATTTCGCCGAGGAGCTGAAGGGTCGTGCTGATGTCATTTTGGACATCATCGGTGCGAAGTACCTGGATAGCAACATCACGGCTCTTGCCAAGGATGGCCACATGGTGATCATTGGTATGCAGGGTGGGGTTAAGGGCGAGTTGAATATCGGCAAGTTGTTGGCCAAGCGTGGCACCATTTCTGCGACAGCGTTGCGGGCTCGTGATTTGGAGGATAAGGCCCGTATTGTGCACGACACGATGGGTGTGTTGTGGCCGATGTATGCGGATGGCACGATCCGCCACCAGGTCAATACTGTGCTGCCGTTTGATGACGCCGCGGAGGCTCACCGTTTGCTTGGATCGGGTGAGGTGAGCGGGAAAATTGTTCTGAAGTGGTAGCCCATCCGGCTGGGTGCAAGCCGGGTTCTAGCCCAGCCAGTCAGGCCCAGCGCAGCCGGCTGGGCGCCCTAGCCTAGTGAGGCCAGCGCCCTAGCTAGAGCGGTGATGTCCGCGGCAGTGTTGTAGGGTGCGAGCCCTACACTGACGCTGCCCCCAGCTTCTTGTGCGCCCATTGCCTCCAGCAACCGGTCTGGGGGGTTAACCTCCGTGACTACTCCGTTGTTGAGGAGGCGTCGGTGTACGGTGTCGGCGTCGACTCCGGGTACAACGAAGCTGACGCGGCCGATGCGCCCTGCTGGGGGTGGGCTGTCCACTGCGTCGCCGCTGACTCCAACGACATGCACGTGGCTGAGGTTCTGCAGGGCAAACAGCAGCTGTTCGTTGAGCTCGTCGACGTATGTGGCAGTTGCCTCGAGTGCCCCGGCTAGGCGGCGGCGCCTCGTGCCCACGAGTTCCCCGCCGAGGGACGCAAGATGGTCGACCATCGCCGACACCCCACCAAGCAGGCCGCTGGATAGTGCGCCATGTTCCAGTGATCCGCCCACGGGTTCCAACCTTTGCAGCATCGAGGTGTCTCGTAGTACGAGCGCCGCCACTTGCGGGCCGCCAAAGGCTGCGCAATCTACAACAAGCGCATCCACGCCCAGTGTTTCAAAGCTGATTGGGCGGTACGGTGCGAGCATCGATGCGTCCACTAGAGTCCACGCACGGGACTTCGAGCGCACGATTTCGGCGATCGCTGGCACATCAGTCACCGTGCCCACAAGGCTGTGAGCAGCAGGAATAACCACCAAACGGGTAGATCCATCCACAAGGTCTGTGAACTGATGCTCGTCGACATAACCGCTACCCAAATCCGCCAACGCCACACGAACATCCACCGGGCCTTGCACACCCTGCGCGCCAATCCCGCCCTGCACGCCGACAGCGTCCAACGCGACGTCATAAACCGAAGAAGACAAACTGGACGTCAGTACAGCCCCAGCGCCAGGGCGCATCACTCGGCGACGCATAGCGCGAATGAAACTCGCCACCATGCTCTCGCGATTAGGGCCCAAGAATACGCAGTCGGGCCGCGCCCCCACAAGGTCCGCAATGGCTTTACGCGCCGACACCACATGATGCGAGCCTGCCAACAATCCTTGCTGCAGCGCCCGCGAATGGGAACCAGACACGGGCTCCGGGTCAACGATCTGTGCCGAGGTGCGAAAAGCGGTCGCTACAGCGGAACTGACCTTTTCGGGAATTTGCGGCGCACTCTGCCCATTCAGGTAGATCCAACCGTCGCTCAGGCTGCTGTACAGTCCGCGAGTGAAGGCAACATCATAGGGCATGCAGGACACTTTACAGGAGTTTAAAGGCTGTGCTTCTCCCCTGGCAGCGGCCTTTGCGGCTAGGGTGGTTCACTGTGCTAGGCCAATCATCCAACCGCCCAACCGACGTTGCTCGCATGACGCGTGTTGACGCCGCGGATTCCCCACCGTCCCAGTCAAAGACGCTCTCGGCAGCGATTAACGACCTGGTGAGGGGGTTCCGCCAGCATGAGCTGTGGCTCCAACTCGGGTGGCAAGACATCAAGCAGCGCTACCGGCGTTCCGTCCTGGGTCCTTTGTGGATCACCATCGCTACGGGTGTGATGGCTTTGGCGCTGGGGCTTTTGTATTCCGTCCTGTTTAAAATCCCGGTGGCGGAGTTCCTTCCGCACGTTACCGTTGGCTTGATCATGTGGAATTTTATTTCTGGATGCATCAAGGAGGGTTCTGACATCTTCATTGACAATGAGGGCCTGATTAAGCAGTTGCCCTCTGCGTTGTCGGTGCACTGTTACCGCCTGGTGTGGAAGCAGGCCCTGTTCCTCATGCACAACATGGTGATCTGGGTTGTGCTGATGCTGGTGTTCCCCCGGCCTTTGGGTTGGGATCTGCTGCTGGCGATCCCCGCGATGGCGCTGTTGATCGTCAACGGGGTGTGGGTGACCATGTTCTTTGGCATCATCGCCACGCGCTATCGCGACGTCTCCCCTTTGTTGGAGGCGATGACGCAGCTGCTGTTCTATGTCACGCCCATTGTGTGGACTACCCAAACCCTCACCGAGCAGGGTGGGGCGGTCAGCGAGCGCGCGAAGATTGCCATGCTTAACCCGCTGTACCACTACATGGAAGTCATCCGTGCTCCGATGATTGGCGCCCCTATCCACGCCCTCAACTGGATTGTGGTGCTGTGCTGCACCGTCGCCGGGCTCCTCCTGGCATTACTAGCTATGAAGCAGTGGCGCTTCCGAGTGTCCTACTGGGTTTAGGAAGGCAACACCCATGGTTTCCATCGATACGTATAACGCGTGCGTTGATTTTCCCATTTTCGACGCCAAGTCCCGCTCCATGAAGAAGGCCTTCCTGGGTGCCGCGGGCGGCGCCATTGGTCGCAATAGTGACAATGTTGTCGTCGTTGAGGCGTTGAAGGACATCAACCTGCATTTGCGCGAGGGTGACCGCGTCGGGCTTGTTGGCCATAATGGCGCCGGCAAATCCACCCTGCTGCGGTTGCTGTCGGGCATTTATGAACCGACTCGTGGCTCTGCGCATATTCGCGGTCGTGTCGCCCCGGTGTTTGACCTGGGTGTCGGTATGGATCCGGAGATTTCCGGCTACGAAAACATCATCATCCGCGGCTTGTTCTTGGGGCAGACCCGCAAGCAGATGAAGCAGAAGATGGATGAGATTGCGGAGTTTTCCGAGCTGGGCGAGTACCTTGCGATGCCTCTGCGCACGTATTCGACTGGTATGCGTATCCGTTTGGCGTTGGGTGTGGTGACGTCGATCGAACCGGAGATCCTCCTTCTCGATGAGGGTATCGGTGCTGTTGACGCCGCGTTCATGGCGAAGGCACGCAAGCGTCTGGAGGAGCTGGTGGAACGCTCCGGAATCTTGGTGTTTGCGTCGCACTCGAATGACTTCCTCGCCCAGCTGTGTGACTCTGCACTGTGGGTGGACCATGGCACCATTCGTGAAGCCGGTGCCGTCGATGACATTGTGGAATCCTACGAGGGTAAAGGCGCAGCCGATCACGTTCGACGCCTTCTGGCCCGCATGGAAGAAGAGAAGCTGGAGGAGTCCCCCGATGCTTAAAGCAGACTCACGGGTCGCTGCGGTGATCGTCACCCACAAGCGCGTTGACCTGCTGCGCGCATCCCTCGACGTCGTCGCCAATCAAACGCGACCCGTTGAGTGGGTGATTGTTGTGGACAATGGTTGCGAGGATGCAGTTCGCAATTTGCTTAATGACGTCGCGGGGGATCGCGGCGTCTACCTTCCTTCCGCAACCAACTTGGGCGGTGCCGGTGGTTTCGCCTACGGCTTCTTGCAAGCCTTGGCTTTGGGCGCGGAGGCTGTGTGGTGCGCCGATGACGACGGCCGCCCCGAAAACACCGAGGTACTCGCCACCCTTATGGACTGCGCAACCCGGCACTGTTTGGACGAGGTCTCCCCAGTGGTCTGTAACCTTGCCGAACCGGATAAACTTGCGTTCCCGCTGCGTAGGGGTATTGAATGGCGCCGCTACCGCAGTGAGCTATTCAACCCCAAGCATCCTGTCGAAGAGCAGGACTTTCTGCCGAACATCGCATCACTGTTTAATGGCGCTCTGATTTCCGCTGACGCAATGGCACGCATCGGTGTGCCCGACTACCGCCTGTTTATCCGGGGCGATGAAGTTGAATACCACCGGCGGCTGAGCCGCAGCGGCCTGAAATTCGGCACCTGCCTGTCTGCCGCTTACCTGCACCCGGATGGCTCCGATGAGTTTAAACCGATCCTGGGCGGCCGGATGCACACTCAATACCCAGACAACGAAGGCAAACGCTTCTTCACCTACCGCAACCGCGGGTTCCTCATGAACCAGCCCGGCATGCGGCGTCTGCTACCGCAAGAATATGCGCGCTTCGCGTGGTTCTTCCTCGTTCAGCGACGCGACGTCAACGGTTTTAAACAATGGTTGAAGCTGCACCAGATGGGGCGCAAAGAGCACTTCGAGCGACCCGGCGGACACTAGCCCGGCGGACACTAGGCCACAGTTCAGCCGGCCTCTTCGGCAATGGCCTCTACCAGCGATAACGAGTACACGAGAGATGGCGGATATGGCACAGGACATTCCCGACGACGCGCAAGAACCCACCCAGGCGCACGGGCAGGGTGAGACGCTCCAGCACGGGCTGCATGAATCTGAGCAGCCCAGTATGCAAGACGAACTGGAGTTGACGATCGCCACCGGTGCGGCCGCACCGCTGCTCATCGGCGAGGACGAAGCCGACGCCCAACAGGCCGCCGACAAGGTGTCCACCCAGGGGCTGAAGTTCATCATCTCCGGCGCGCTATCGGCCATCCCCGATCTCGGCCTGACCATGCTCAGCCAGTTCGCCTTCGGCACATCAACCAACGTCGCCCGCACCATCGGGTTTATTGCAGGCACCATCACCGCCTACATGATCAACCGCCGCTGGACGTTCAAAGCAGAACCCTCCATGCGGCGCTTCCTAGCGGTTGCTCTGCTGTACACGTTGACCTACTTCGTCAACGTCCGTGGCTACACCCTGGGATACCACGCACTCGATGACATGATGCCTGACGTCATCGCTTCAGGCGTTGCATTCATTTTGGCGCAGGGCACGGCGACCGTCATCAATTTTGTTGTGCAGCGATTGTTCATCTTCAGGCGGTAGGGTGTTACACATGTTCGGTTTCAAGAAGAAGACCCAAGAGTCGGTCCACATGGCTGCGGAGAAAACCAACACTCCGCTCAGTAACGAGATGACCATGATGATGGCGCAGGAGCTGCCCATCTTGGACAGTGCCAGCCGGACGCGCGTGTATGAGATCCTTAATGCCTATTTGGGACCGCAGATTTCTTCACAGGAGGAGCTCCCGGAGGAGATCCGAACCATCATGGACCTCTAAACAAAGTGGTTGTGCCAAAAAGTGTGCATCTTGACCACCTAGAAGACCGCGACCTGGGGAAATGCTGCGGCAGTAGGCCAAGATGCACACTTTTTGGCACGCCTGAGAATAAAGACGAAAGTGCCCCGCTGGGAAAACCCAGCGGGGCACTTTTCATGCAGGGCTTTGCACCCTGTCCAAGAAATTACTTGGAGGAGGTGAACACAGCACCAATGTTGCTGATGAGATCCTTGAGAGCGTTAAGAACACCATTGCCGAGGTGGGTGAAGATGTTCACGAAGTTGTTGAGAAGGTCGTTCATGGTAATCCTTTCAGGAAAATCTTTGGACTAGCGTCCGGAAATTACTTGGAGAAGGTGGTCAGGAACTTGGTGACGTCTGCAACGAACTGGGTTGCGATGCCGGAGGAGTGAGCGAAGAGGCTGGTGAAAACCTTAGCGATGTCCTGGATGAGCTCGGTCATATCGAGTCCTTTCATGTGTTGGCGGGCCTCTTGCCGGCCGCGCCGTCCTTCACCCACTCTATCGATCAGGATTCGAAAATGTTTCAGCCTGAGCGAAAAAATTTTGAAGAAATCTCCGTTTTCGCAGGTCGACCGGCATAAAAAATTTTCTACAAAATCTGCAACAAACACCCCAAAAGTTAACTTTCGCCCCTTCTGTTACCTCCAATCGGGTCGTGGAACACATCCACGCGCCCGCCTAGCTCCCCCAACCTGATACCAAGCCCAACCTCCAACACAACACACTCCCGTGCCCCTAGGCGCCGACAACCAACTAGCAACAAAAAGCGGGTAGCCTAGGAAACAATGACTAGCAACACAAGCACGACCAGCACCGTCGCTCAAGAAGCTTCGCACGGTGCCCACGGCAGCTTGAACACAGAAGCTCGCAAGCTCACAGGCTGGGGCCGCACCGCCCCGACCACCGCCGAGGTACTTTCCACCCCCGACGTCGAGAAAATCATCGAAGCCGTCAAGCTGGTAGCGGACCAAAACTCGGAAAAGCCAGACCACCTCAAGCGCGGCATCATCGCCCGTGGCATGGGCCGCTCTTACGGTGACCCTGCACAAAATGCCGGCGGCGTCGTAGTCGACATGCAGCCGCTGAACGTCATCCACTCTATCGACACCGAAACCGCCATCGTGGACGTTGACGGCGGCGTCACCCTCGACCAGCTGATGAAGGCCGCACTGCCGTACGGCCTGTGGGTTCCTGTACTGCCCGGCACCCGCCAGGTCACCATCGGCGGCGCGATCGGCCCGGACATTCACGGCAAAAACCACCACTCCGCGGGCTCCTTCGGCAACCACGTCGTATCAATGGAACTGCTCGTCGCTGACGGCCGCGTCCTCCACCTCGAGCCCAACGGCACCCCCGACGATCCCAATGGGGAGCTCTTCTGGGCCACTGTGGGCGGAATGGGCCTGACCGGCATCATCCTGCGTGCACAAATTAAAATGACGCGCACCGAAACCGCCTACTTCATCGCAGACGGTGACCTCACCCCGAACCTCGATGCAACCATCGAATTCCACTCCGATGGTTCCGAGAAGAACTACACCTACTCCTCCGCGTGGTTCGACGCCATTTCCCCGGAACCCAAACTGGGCCGCGCCGCCATTTCCCGCGGCTCGCTAGCCACCCTGGCCCAGCTGGAAGAACTCTCACCCAAACTGGCGAAACAGCCCCTCAAGTTCAATGCCCCGCAGCTGATCACGGTTCCGGATATCTTCCCGAACTTCACCATGAACAAGCTGTCCATGATTGCCGTCGGCGAACTGTGGTGGCTAAAGTCCGGCACTTACAAAAACAAGGTGCAGAACCTCACGCAGTTCTATCAACCCCTCGACCTCATTGGTGAATGGAACCGCGGCTACGGCTCCAAGGGCTTCCTCCAGTACCAATTCATCGTCCCGCGCGAAGCAGTGGAACCCTTCAAGGAAATCATCCGCGATATCCAAAGCAGCGGCCACTACTCGGCTCTCAACGTGTTCAAGCTGTTCGGCGAAGGCAATAAGGCCCCCTTGTCCTTCCCGATGCCCGGCTGGAACGTCTGCGTGGACTTCCCCATCAAACCCGGCCTTGGCGCATTCCTCGACGAACTCGACAAACGCGTCATGGAATTCGGTGGCCGCCTCTACCTCGCTAAGGAATCCCGCACCTCCGCGGAAAACTTCCACAAAATGTACCCCGAGCTCGACGGCTGGCTGAAGACCCGCAACGCGATCGACCCCCACGGCGTCTTCGCCTCCGACATGTCGCGTCGCCTGCAGCTCTAAACAGCCCGTATAGGCCTTCGTTGGTCACCGGCTACAACCCTGCCGGTCACCAACAACCAGGACGTTCAACCGTTCACAATCGCTATTCGATCGTCAATAATCTAAAAGGACACCATTCATGATTAACGCCGTCGGCAAACCTCAACACATCCTCCTGCTGGGCGGAACTTCAGACATCGGCCTGGCAATCGTCGAAGAATTCCTCTCCTCCGGCTCCGCCACCGTCACTCTCGCAGCCCGCAAAACCTCCAGTCACCTCGACGCCGCGGTCAAAAAAATCGAGGCCGCCGGTGCCACCGCTGTCAACGTCATCGACTTCGACGCCACCGACTTCTCCTCACACCCAAAGGTTATTGACGCCGCGTGGGAACACGGCGAAGTTGACGTCGCGATCGTCGCATTCGGTACCCTCGGTGATGCCGAAGAACTGTGGCAAAACCAAGAAAAAGCAGTCGCATCTGCACAAATCAACTACACCGGTGGCGTCAGCGTTGGCGTGCTGCTGGGCCAAAAGATGAAAGCCCAACGCCACGGCACCATCGTCGCACTCAGCTCCGTCGCCGGTGTTAAAGTTCGCCGCTCCAACTTCGTCTATGGCTCCACCAAAGCAGGATTCGACGGCTTCTACGAACAACTCGGCGAAGCCCTTCGCGAGTTCGGTGCCCGCGTGCTCCTCGTCCGCCCCGGCCAAGTCCGCACCAAGATGAGCGCCGATGTTGAAGAAGCGCCGCTCACCGTCGACCGTGAGGATGTCGCCAAGGCTGTAGTGGACGGCGTCATTAATAAAAAAGACACCGTGTGGGTCCACCCCCTCTTCCAATACGTGATGATGGTCCTCCAGCACATCCCCAAGCCCATCTTCCGCAAACTCCCGTTCTAAACCACGGTTGTTCCGCCGCCCACCAGTACACGAAACCGCGCTGGTGGGGCGGTAAAGTAAAACACCATGACGCCTTCCACGCCACTCCGCCTGCCCGCCCGCAGCGTCTGCGAGGACTACGACCTCGACCGTCATGACATGCCCCGCACCCTCCTCGGGATCCTCGCGGCAGGCCTAGGCGCCGCCATCCTCACCCTCCTGGCCTGGAAAATCCTCAAAACCACCAGCCTCCCCGCGTTCGCGAACTCAGAACAAACCAAAGCACTGGCCACCGCCGGTGCCGTCATCATCGTCGCCGTCGCCAGCGGCTGCGCCGTACTCGGGCACAAACGCCGCACCCGCCCCTACACACTGTTCTGTCACGCAGTCCTCTACCTCTCCCCCGCCGCGCTGGTGATCACCACCCTCGGTATCCCCCTATCCGCGACCCGCCTCTACCTCGACGGGATCAACGTGGACCAGGGTTTCCGCACCCAATTCCTCACCTGGATGGGCTACACCATCCACTTATCCGACATGAACTACATCGACATGCCCTCCTACTACCCAGGGGCATGGTTCTGGATTGGCGGTCGACTTGCGAACCTCCTGGGCCTCGCCGGTTGGGAAGTGTTCCAACCCTGGGCGCTGATCTCCCTCGCCACCGCGGGCAGCATCCTCGTCCCCGTCTGGCAGCGCATCTGCGGTAGCCTCACCGTCGCCAGTGGCATCGCCCTCGTCACCACTTCCATCACCATCGTCATGAGCGCCGACGAACCCTACGCCGCCATCATCACCATGGGCGTACCCGCCGCCACCGTCATGATGCGCCGAGCACTCACCGGCAGCCTCTGGCCACTCATCGGACTCACCCTCTACATCGGTGTGTCCGCCGCCATGTACACCCTGTTTACCGCCGTCGTCGCGCTCTCCGTCTGCGTCATGGCGGCGCTGTTCGCCGTCGTTTTCGACCACAGCATCAAACCCCTCCTGCGGCTTCTCATCATCGGCACCGGCTCCGCCCTCATCGCCTCCACCGTGTGGGCGCCCTACCTCACGGCTATCCTCAGCGGCCAGCCGCACTCCGGCGCCACCGCCATGCACTACCTGCCACCAACCGGCGCCCAAGTGCCCATGCCGATGCTGCAGTTCAACCTCGTCGGCCTGCTCTGCCTCCTAGGCCTCGCCTACCTCATCGTCCGCATCGCCGATCCGGACGTGCGCTCCATGCTGATCGCCCAAATCGTGTTCTACGGGTGGATCGTCACCTCCATGATCGTGTCCCTATCAGGCAAAACACTCCTCGGTTTCCGCCTCGACGCAATCATCACCATCCAACTGGCAACCGCAGGCATGCTCGCCCTCGCCGAACTCCGCCTCGTCGAAATCCCCCGCTTCTACCCCGCAGTAACCCGCCCCGCCACCGCCACAACCGTCACCCGCGTCATGGTCGCAATCCTCGCGATCGCTGGCCTCAGCTACGCCCAACAGATCCCCAACCGCATCTCCCACGCCATCGAAATGGCCTACACCGACACCGACGGCTACGGCGAACGCGGCGACAAAAACGCCCCCGACTCCGCCACCTACTACGCCACCATCGACAAAACCCTCAAAGACTGGGGCTACGAACCAGGTGAAACTGTCGTCCTCACCGACGAACAAAACTTCATGTCCTACTACCCCTACCGCGGCTTCCAAGCCTTCACCTCCCACTACGCAAACCCCCTCGGAGAATTCGACAAACGTAATGACGCCGTGGAGCATCTTGCCTCCACATCATGGACCGCGCCGAAAAACTTTAACCGCTCCATCGACGACCTCCCCTGGCGCGCACCAGACGTCTTCATCTTCCGGGGCCAAACCAACGACACCTCCAGCACCGGCTGGAAATACGACCTCGCCGAAGACATCTACCCCAACAACCCCAACGTCCGATTCCGCGGCATCTACTTCAACCCCCAAGCCTTCCAAGGATGGCGCACGCAACAGGTCGGCCCCTTCGTCGTCGCCAGCAAACTCCCCATGTAAAACCCACACCACCCCCACCCCACCGCAGCATCCCCAGCACCGCACAGGGCGACCTGTAGAATTACCCGCGTGTCTACAGTAGAAGCTCCGCAGCCAGCAAAGGGAATCCAGCTAGCCGCCATCATCAGCGGCATCGCCGGATTCATCCTCTTTGTGCTCACACCCTTCATGCCTGTCAACCAAGTGCAGTCAGAAGTGTCATGGCCGCAAGAGGAGGTCGGCTCCCTCACTTCCCCCCTCATCTCCTACGCGCCCGTCACCTGGAGCGCCGACATTCCGCTCCGCGACGTCAACAAGCTAAACGAAGGCCAATCCCTGGTTCTGGGCACCCTCCCGGCTGACTCCAAGGATCCCACAGCCCGCGGCCTGTTTGTGCGTTCGACAGACAGCGGAGTCGACGTCATCGTCCGCAACCAAGTCCCCCTAGAACTCAGCGCCGATGAGCTGCAAAAACTCCCCGAAGATGCGGTCTTAAGCATCAGCTCCACTTCCACGGAAACCACCGCCGAAGTCCCCGGCACCAAATTCCAAGGCACCATCGAAGGCGACGTCCGCCCACAAGTCACCGGCTTCTACACCGAACTCGACCCCACCCAAGTCACCACCGACGGACTCCACGCCACCACCGAAGTGAACTCCCGCTTCACCTCCTCACCCACCCTGTGGAAATACCTCACCATGTTTGGGGGTGTCGCCCTCCTCATCATCTCCCTCATCTGCCTCCACCTGATGGACACCACCGACGGGCGCTCCTCCCGCCAAATCCTCCCACCCAACTGGTACAAGCCCCGCATCATCGACGTCACCGTCGCCGCAGTCCTGGGCTACTGGTACATCTTCGGAGCCAATACCTCCGACGATGGCTACCTGCTGACCATGGCCCGCGTCTCCCACGACGCCACCTACATGGCCAACTACTACCGTTGGTTCGGCGTGCCCGAATCCCCCTTCGGCGCACCCTACTATGACCTCCTCGGCGCCATGGCCCAAGTATCCACAGCCAGCATCTGGATGCGCCTACCGGAGCTGATCGCCGCCCTGATCACCTGGTTCATCATCTCCCGCGAAGTCCTACCCCGCCTCGGCACGCAAATTAGCACCCGTGCCGTCGCCCAATGGACCGCCGCACTGTCCTTCCTCGGCTTCTGGATCGTCTACAACAACGGCCTCCGCCCCGAGCCAGTCATCGCGCTCGGTGCACTGCTGACATGGGTCAGTATCGAACGCGCCATCGCCACTTCCCGCCTGCTACCTGCCGCGGTCGGCGTCATCATCGCCACCATCTCCCTCGGTGCAGGCCCCACCGGCCTCATGGCGGTCGCCGCACTCCTCGCAGGCCTACCCTCACTCATCCGTGTCGTTCAACGCCGCGCCCCCCGCAAACGCACCAACGACCAAGGGCGCAAAGAAAATAATTCACGACGCCGCGTCGCCATCGCCGCCATGCTCGCCCCCTTCCTCGCATCGGGAACCGCCATCCTCCTCGCAGTGTTCGGCGACCAGACACTCGCAGGTGTTCTAGAGGCCATCAAAGTCCGCAGCGCCAAGGGCCCATCCCTGGCGTGGTACAGCGAATGGGTCCGCTACCAAACCCTCATGCAACAGACAGTGGACGGCTCCTTCACCCGCCGCTTTGCAGTCCTAATGATGCTGACCTGCCTCGCAATCGTGCTGGCATCGGTCCTCCGCAACGGCAAAGTCCCCGGCGCGGCTGCCGGCCCCTCGCACCGCCTCATGATGGTCTTCTTCGGCACCATGTTCTTCATGATGTTCACCCCCACCAAGTGGACCCACCACTTCGGTGTATACGCCGGCATCGGCGCAGCGCTTGCCGCCCTCGCAGCGGTCGCCGCAGCCCACATGGTCGCACAATCCGCCCGCAACCAAACCCTCTTCATCGGCGCCCTACTATTCCTGCTGGCCATCGCCCTGTCCTCCACCAACGGCTGGTGGTACGTCTCCAGCTACGGCATCCCCTGGTGGGACAAGACCATCCAATTCAAGGGCATCGAAGCTTCCACCGTCATGCTGCTCATCGCACTCATGGTCCTGCTTGCTGCGGCGGTACAAACCCTCCGAAACTCCTCCAAAGAACCCCACACCGGCGCCGAAGCAAACACTGCGACACCAGCCCCCGCAACGTCAAAAATTCCGATGCGTTCGACGTCGCGACCCACCCGCGGCATCATCACCGCACCGATCGCAGTCGTCTCCGCCCTCGTCCTGGCGTTCTCTTTGCTCAGCCTCGGCAAGGCATTCATTTCGCAATACCCCGCCTACTCCATCGGCCTGGGTAACCTGCGCACATTCGCAGGCCAACAATGCGGCCTCGCGGAAGACGCCCTGGTGGAAACCAACACCAACGACTCCTTCCTGCAGCCCACAAATGGCGACCTCGGGCAATCCCTCACCACCGACGATTCCCGAAACTTCAAACCCAACAACATCCCCACCTACATTGACCCCGAAGGCGTAGACACCTCCACCCAAAGTGCGGGATCAATCGCAGGTTCCACCGACGAAGACACCAACAGCGGCACCACCGCCGGCCAGGCATCCGGCCTCAGCGGTGGCTTCCGGTGGGAGGAAGGTATCAACGGATCCAAGGCCCGCCTGCCATTCGGCCTGGACTACACGCAGATTCCTGTCGTCGGTAGCTACACCGAAGGCCTACAATACCCGGCAGAAACCACCACCCAGTGGTACGAACTGCCGGAGCACAGTGAGGACAAGCCGCTACTCGTTGTTTCAGCAGCGGGCCGCATCAAGCACCACAACATCAACGGTGTTCTGCAAGATGGGCAGAAGCTAGTTGTTGAGTATGGTGTCACCGAAAATGGCACCACGAAACCTTTGGGCGAGATCGAGCCGATTGATATTGGCCCGGAGCCTTCCTGGCGCAACCTGCGGGTGCCGCTTGATCGGATTGCGCCGGAAGCGAATGTGGTTCGAATCGTGGTGGAGGACACCAGCCTGGATCCGGATCAGTGGGTTGCGTTCACGCCGCCGCGTATTCCGACATTGTCGAGCTTGAACGACTTTGTTGGTGATACGCCATCGCTGTTGGACTGGTCGGTTGCGCTGCAGTTCCCCTGCCAAACACCGTTTGGTCATTATGCCGGTGTGACTAATGTGCCGCAGTTCCGTGTCTCCCCGGACCGCCCCGGCAAGATTACGTTGAGCCCCTGGCAGGACTACAACGGTGGCGGCATTATGGGTGTTGCGGAGGCTATCAACTACTCCATCGAGGTGCCTTCCTACTTGCGTAATGACTGGCAGCGCGATTGGGGTTCTTTGGAGCGCTACGAGCTGCGTAAGAATAGCCTTGGGGAGGATCCGAAGGAAGCAAAGGTTGATACGGAGTTGATGACGCGATCTGGGTTGTGGACCCCGGGTCCGATGAAGACGTCCGACGACGATTAGTTTTTGGTGCGGCCGTTGGATCGTGTTTGGCCGGTAGGTTTTGTGCTGGCTGCAGTCTTGTTTGCTGCGAGGCTGTGGGGGCGGGGCCTGCCGGTTTTTGTTAGTGATTTGCTGACAAGGCGGACTGTTCCTTGCCCATGATGCGGACCGCACCAACGCAACCGCTTCCCCCACACCTTTGTAAGCGATTCACTGACAAGAAATCTGGTGAGGATGGTGGCGGGGTGAACGATTATGAGCCTGCCCAACCCGGGCAGGCGAGTGTAGTGAACCACGGCAGCCAACCCCACCGCAGATACCCCTGTATGTGAATCACTGACAAAGCCCGCCACCCCCGGGACATATTCCCAAGGAGTGACGGGCTCTCCAGTTCGCTGCGGCTACGTCAGATCAGGTGAGCTTCTTAGATCAGTCCAGCTTCGCGGGCAACCTTCAAAGCGTTCTTCAGCAGGATCAGCAGGTCGCCGATTGTGTAGTCGCCGACCGCCAGCATCGTCTGCAGGTCGCCTGTGGGCAGCTGACCAGCTTTAGCCAGTGTTTCTGCCTGTTCTGCGATCTGCTTAGCCATGCCGACGTCGATCCCGTTGTTTTGGGCGACGGTCATGACGGTGGAGACTGCCACAATGCCAGCGCCCAGTGCGAGGATCGCGCCAACTAGTTCGGGGTTTTTGTTTCCGAGGGCTTCGAGCTGTGCAGTGGTGCGGCCCAGGTCAATTCCGGGGGTCAGCAATTGGCCGAGGTTGACATTCATTCCTGCTGCGAAGCCGTCGAGGTCGGACTTAGTGCCGTTGAATAGGTTGGCGTCCGTGACGGTTGGCATTCCGGAGACCTGGAGGTCGTTGGTGCGCTGCCAGAAGGTCATGTAGTCCCAGCCGCCGGGTAGGACGGTCGGGGGCTGCGACTGGTACGCGGCCATCCAGAGTGGGTAGTTGTTGAATTCGGTGGTGTTGCCGACTTCGTTTTCCCAGAAGTAGCGGTAGGTGTAGATCATGGGTGTACGGCCGGTGAGGCGGGTGAGTTCGCTGAGGAATTCTCGGACCCAGTTTTGCATCGCGACGGGGCCTACACCGTCGGCGTACTCGATGTCGAGTACTGGGGGCAGGGAGGGCTGCGGCATGGTGGCGAGGGCTGCGGCGTACTCGGCTGCTTGTAGGGATGCGCTTTGGGTTGGGCGGGCCATGTGGTAGCTGCCGACGAGCATGCCGGCGGCTGCTGCACCCTTGGTGTCTTCTAGGAAGTGGGGGTTGAGGTAACCGACGCCTTCGGTTGCTTTGATGAAGGCGTACTTTTGGCCGTCGGCTGCGACAGCGTTCCAGTCGATGGGTGCGCCGCCGGGGTGTTGCCAGCTTGCGACGTCAATTCCTGAGGGGGAGTTGATGCCGAATGCGTCGGCTTTGACGTTGACGAGTGCGACGACAGCGACGACGGCGGACATCACTAGCGCGAGTGTTGTTCGGAGCCGGAGCGAAAAGTTCATACCCACGAACGTACCGCAAATACACAACTTTCACATCTTCAACACGCGTAACATTGACCACATTTGTCACATTTTTTGTAATTTGCCCCAGCAATCCCTACGAATGAGCACGCAGTGCAGTCCCCAGAAATAGACGCACGAACAACGCAGCACCCCACGCTGCACTCAGGTAGAACCGCACACTGCGCTCAGTAGTGGACCATCGCAAAGTCCGGCTTCTTCGCCTTCTTCCACGAGTACGCAACAATACCAATGACGGTGCTGTACATAACGACCCCGACGCACACCATCACCATGACCGATGTGTCTTCCGATGGCCATTGAATATTCCAGGTGAAGTGGCATGCAAACGCGAGAAACAGCCACCCACATACTTGACTAAGCCGCCAGATGACGCCGCGTTGGGCACTGAACAATGCTAGACCGATGCCCCATCCGGCGATGCCGCTGAGCATACCGTGGATGCCGGGGCCAAAAATGGTGCGCATGCCCCACATGCTGAGGGTTCCCGCGACGTCAGAAACTGGGTCGAGCACAGCGCCTGTGCCACCGTAGAGGGTGTTTTCGACGACTTCGAAGCCGATGCCGACGACGATACCGACCACAAGTCCGTGCCACGGGCGGTTGAAGTTGCGGTATGCGGTCAGGACTAGGAATACGCCGAGTGCTTTGACTGCTTCTTCGGGGTAGGCGCCGCCCATGGAGGCTTCGAACATGTCGAGCCCGTACATGATCATGAGAGTGGAGGCGCTCGTTCCAGTGGCGAAGATGATGACCATAGATGCGAACCCGCCCCACAGTAGCGCGGGTAGTAGCCACCACGATTTCCCTTGGGGCCATTGGGGTAGCAGGCGCAGCAATAGGACAAAGAGGGATACTTCAACTACTGAGAGTGCGACGCCGAGCATGACGGCGGACCAGGATTGCATGACCCCGATGCCGACGATGGTGCCGATGGCCAGGGTGATCCAGAGGGACCAGAAGGATATTTTGCTCATGCTTTCACCTCGGTGTCGGGGATGGCGGGCAGGTCGGCGTCGTCGGGGAGGATGCCTGCGCCGGCGAAGGTTTGTGCGACGAGTTCCCTGTAGGGGGCGTCACCTTGGACGTAGGCGACGAGCCAGGCTTTAGCGAGGTCGGAGTCTGGTTTGTCGATTTCTTCTTTTTGTTCCGGGGTGAGCACGTCGGGGTTGATGTGGGTGTAGGGGATCATGGCGGTCAGTTCCTCATTGTCTTCGTTGTCCAGGATGAGGGCTGGGCCTTGTTGGGTGTACACACCGCCGACGGGTACGTCGGGTCCGTTGCTTGCGGCGGCGGCTTCGTCCCGCAGCCCACGGGTGAGGCGTCTGATGGCCAGTTCCTTCGCGGCGTCATTATCTTCAATTTCTTCGACGATGTAGCCGGTGAGGAATGTGCCTTCGCACAACCAGGATTTTCCGATGTCCATGGGGCCGTCTTCGCAGCGTAGGGGTTTGCCGTCGGGTTTGACGATAGGGATGGCGGGGAGGTCGTAGAATCCGGCGCCCACTTCAACTTCGCTGTATGTGGTGGGGTTTTCGTGGCTGAGCACGAGGACTGCAGGTAGCGCCATGACGACGATAAATATGCCGATGACGGCGGACCACAGTGGGTAGCGCACAATTGGCCTCAGTTGATACATACCCACTAAAGTACCGCCCATGGATGATCTTTACCGCTCAATTAATGGCCGTTGGTTGGATACTCATGAGATTCCGGCGGATCGGGCGTCGGATGGTAATTTTCATCAGTTGCGTGACCAGGCGGAAGAGCAGGTTCATGCGATTGTGCGTGAGGGGGATGGTTTAGCTTGCGCGTTGTACCGGAGTTTTATGGATGAGTCGGCGATTCCGGGGGTAGAGGCGTTGGCGGATGATTTTTCGCTTGTTGACGTCGCGTCGGTTGCGGATTTCTTGCGGGGTGCGGGTCAGCTGGATCGTGTGGGGGTTGGGGGGCCGGTGGCGTGTTATGTAGCGAAGTCGGCGGCTGATGAGCAGGTTGTTTTGTATGTGTATCAGTCGGGGTTGGGGTTGCCGGATGAGGCTTATTATCGGGAGGCTTCGCATGCGCCGGTGTTGGAGGCGTATCGTGCGCATATTGCTCGGATGTTGCCTTTTGCGAAGGAGTTTTTGGCGGGCGAGTGGGCGTCGGCGGAGCGTGAGCTTGCAGGCAATGCTGATGGGGCTGCGTTACATAATGACTCCACAGAAAATAATGGAGCAACAAAAAATAATGACGCCGCGGTGGCTGCTGTGTTAGCGGATCGCATTATTGCCCTAGAGACTGATCTGGCGCGGGGCCATGTGGATGTGGTTGCGGCGCGCGACGCGGAGGCTCGTTTTAACCCGGGTACGGTTGCTGACTTGCCGGGCAGCGCTCAGGCGTTGTTGTTGGCGATGGGTGCGCAGGCGGATTGGCCTATTAATAATGCGATGCCGGATTATCTGACGCATCTTGATGGTTTGCTTACTGAGGAGCGCTTGCCTGATTTTATTTTGGCGGCGAAGTGGAACATTCTTGCCTCGCGTGCGGGTTTGCTGCGGGATGAGATTTCGAAGGCGAACTTTGAGTTCTTTGGCACCCAGCTGACGGGGGCGACGCAGCAGCGGGATCGTTGGAAGCGTGCTGTTGGTTTGGCGGAGAACCTGGTCGGTTTTTCGATCGGCAAGGAGTTTGTGCAGCGACATTTCCCCGCGGCGTCAAAAATTGCGATGGATGGGTTGGTTGAGCAGCTGCTGGATGCTTACCGCCAGCGGATCAGCCAGTTGGGGTGGATGACTGAGGCGACGCGCGAGAAGGCGTTGGTGAAGTTGGGAAGCTTTAAGGCCAAGATTGGCTACCCCGAGACGTGGATTGATTATGAGGGTTTGGAGTTTTCCGCGTCGGGTGCGGACGTGGTGGCCAATGTTCGTGCTGGTAGTGAGTGGAATCATGATTATTCTTTGTCGAAGGTTGGCAAGCCGGCGGATCGCGATGAGTGGGTGACGACCCCGCAGACGGTGAATGCTTTTTACAACCCGGTAGTCAATGACATCACGTTCCCCGCGGCAATTCTGCAGCCGCCCTTCTTCGATGTTGATGCGGATCCGGCGGCGAACTTTGGTGCGATTGGTGCTGTGATTGGTCACGAGATCGGCCATGGGTTTGATGACCAGGGGTCGAAGTATGACGAGGTCGGGAATTTGAATTCGTGGTGGTCGGATGAGGATCGTGCCGCGTTTGAGTCCTTGACTGAGGTGCTGGTGGAGCAGTTTGATGGGCTGGTTCCGTCGGCGTTGCAGGGTTCTGCGGGTGCTGCGGGCGCTGAGGGCACTGACGCCGCGTCGGCTGGGGTGAACGGTCGCTTTACTCTAGGCGAGAACATTGGTGACCTGGGCGGTTTGGGTATTGCTGTGGTGGCGTACCGAAACCTGATGGAGGAGCGGGGCGAGCAGCCGAATTATGTAGAGCTGTTTAATTCCTGGGCGCGTGTGTGGCGCAATAAGGTCCGCCCGGAGATGGCGGCGCAGTTGTTGGCGATGGATCCGCATTCGCCGGCGGAGTTCCGCTGCAATGTGATCGCGGCGAACATTCCAGAGTTTTACGAAGCCTTCCCCGAAACAGACGAGTCCAGCCCTATGTGGATTGATCCGGAGCGCCGACTAACAATCTGGTAGAACTTCTACCATGAGCACACCGGTACTGGAGCTGCAGCAGGTCACCCGCATGATCGGACCCTACGCCAGCCCCATCGAACCCGAAACCTGGCACACCATACTATGGGTCGGGGTTGGGCTGCCGATGATTCTCGCCGCCGCGGGATACATTGTCGAGCTGGTTGCATCTACGATGGTCAAGCATGAGCATCGAGCACGCCTTGAGCGATGAGGAACAGCTGTCCCAACTGCAGTGGTACTTCGGGGAGCACCACCCCCAGCCGGACGCCGCCGCACCCTGGAGTCGGCAGCAGGATGGTGAGGAGCTAGAACACGCTGGTGGGGAGCTAGAACAGTGGGCCGCGCGCCTGCCCGACCGCCTCACCCACACCGCCATGATGCTCCTCGGCTCCGCCCTCGACCACACCATGCCCGGCCACGCATGGATCGACGGAATCACCGCCACCACCAGCCCATACGGCACCGTCTTCACCCCCACCGGATCCGGCACCATTGCTGCCACCCCCACCGGACGCTGGGGCATCGCCCTCCACGGCGGTAGCTTCTGGCGCGGCGACGGCGCATCCCGCGACCACGCATGGCACCCCGAAGTCGCGGCGCTGGCACAACTAACTGGAATCACCATCCTCGACGTCGACTATCCCCTCTACCCCACCCCACTAAATGACGCCGTCGAACAGGTGCGGGAGGCCGCCGCCTGGGCGCGCGAACAAAGCACAAACAGTGGGCAGGACAGTTCTGAAGTTCCAGCAAGCTCTAAAAATCAGAACAGCACCCCGCTTGCCTGGTACGGGGCCTCCGCCGGCGCCGCCCTCGCACTCATCGCAGCGCAACCACAAGACCGCCTCGTCGCCACCCGCCCCCTGCTCACCCTCAACGGACTGCCTGACGCCTACCGACGCGACGTCACCCTCCCCCAACCCGGCGCATGGCCCACAACCCTCATCCAACAAGGCAGCCACGACACACGAGTACAGCCCTACGCCGAACTCCACCCCAACACAGACAACACAAACATCACCGTCGAAACCTACGTGGCCGACCACATGATCATCGTCCCCACCGAAGCACGACGCCGCCACCGCGACGCCGCCACCTACCTACGCGCCTAAACCCCCGCGACGTCAGGACAAATTACTCAGGTCGATCCCCGCCAAAGGATCACCCTCATGCCCCTCCACAACAGGCTCATCGACCTCGCACAACGTCACCGCCGCACCCGTCGAATCCGCAACCACACACATCCGCCCAAACTCACTATCCCAAGGCTCACGCACAACCTCCCCACCCAAAGACACAGCCCTCTCACACGCAGCCCCCGCATCCTTCACACCAACATACGTGCTCCAAAAACTCGGAACATGCGACTCCGGGCCACCCCACACCCCAGCAAAAGCCGCCCCATCCGCCAACGCCGTCGTATACTGCGCACCCTCAATACTCGCAGTCGCCCAACCAAACAACTCCGAATAAAACTCCACAGCCTCCCCATAATGATTAGTGCACGTCAACTCGTGCCACACCGCAGTGCCAGGCTCCCCACCAGCAACAAAAGCCTCCTCACTATGCGGCTCAATCACACCAAACAACGCCCCCGCCGGATCCGCCAACAACGCCATCGAACCCAACTGCACCTCCGTCGGCGGAGCAAAAACCGCACCCCCCAACTCACGAACCTGCGCAACCGTCGCCTCAATATCATCAGCCAAAAAATGCGTCACCCACATATCCGCCGCATTCGAATCCTCCGGCTGCGCAATCAACCCAGCCACCGGCAAACCCTGACAACGCGCCAAACGATACCCCGGCACCGCCTCCTCAAACTCCCACCCCAACAACTCCGAATAAAAATGAGCCGACTTGCGGACATCGCTACTCATCAAGTCGATCCAATAAGGCATCCCGTGCTGGGCCATAAATGCAGGCATAACGCTTCGCTTTCAGTTAATAATTTTGGGTTTTAAGACAGTCTAAGCGTCACAGCCACAACAGGCCCACACTAGGCATCCTCACCGCCAGCAATGGGAATCTCATCCAAATTGCCCAAAACGCTCGGATCGAACCCAGGCGCCCACTCCGCCGCAACCCCCGCGACGTCATCACTAGCAGCCGCAGAACCCGCAGCAAGCACCCGCACCGCAACCGGCGACGGCTCCACCGCCACCTCCACAACATCCCCCACCCGAACAGTCCGCCCCCGACGCGAATCAACCTCCCCATTCACCGACACAGCCCCCTCAGCCAGCAGCGCCTTCGCCTCGCCGCCAGTCTCCACCAGGTTCGCAAGCTTGATCAACTGGCCGAGCTTAATCGTCGTGTCGCGGATCTCCACATCAACAGGGTGCATGCAACACAGTCTATGGCACAAGCCAACAGGCCCGCTAAAACTGCAACGGCCCCGATAAAACAGCAGCAGTCACGCACCCCGCCGCAACCAGCCGACTACACCTGGTCGCGCGGCATAATCGTCATCGCATCAATATTCATATGCGCCGGCAAACTAGCAACCCACCGGACCGCCTCCGCAATGTCCTCCGCAGTCAAATTCAAATGACCCTCATACACCTTATTCGCGCGGGCAGCATCCCCCTTGAACCGCTTCAAAGAAAACTCAGTCTTCACACGGCCCGGATCCAACTCGCAAATACGCAACGGCTCCCCCTGCAACTCAAGACGCAACACCCGAGTCATCGCAGCCACACCATGCTTCGCCGCGTTATAACCAGCACCACCAACATAAGGCACGCGAGCCGCAATGCTACCAATATTGATAATCTGGCCCTCCGCGTCAATCAGTTTCTGCAGCAAAGCCTTCGTGACCCGCAACGTACCCAACACGTTGGTGTCGTACATCCACTGCCAATCATCCAAATCAGCATCAGCAACGCTATCAAGCCCCTTAGCGCCACCAGCATTGTTAACAAGCAGGTCGCAGCGATCAATCGCGGCCGCAAATTCTGCAACCGAATCAGCATCAGTGACGTCGAGGGGCAGCGCGGTCCCCCCGATCTCCTCCGCAATGGCAGTCAACTTGTCGACGCTGCGAGAGGCAACGATCACGTGCCATCCGTCAGCGGCGAGGGCGCGGGCGCTCGCTTCGCCAATGCCGGTGGAGCCGCCGGTCACTACGGCAATTTTTCCCTGGGTGGTGGGGAGCTGGGTGGTCATGTCGGTTGTTCCTCCTCGAAGTGGGCGGTGGGTTGGGGGCGGCCCGAGGTGGGGCGCGTGACGTACTCCATACAATCACAATGTGGGGTGCGGTGGTGGGCGGGGCGGTGTTTTGTCAGTGATTCACATACAAGCAGCGTCGGAGGCGCCGCCAGCTTAGAAGGGCGGGTTACCGACGTCAGGTTCGTAGGGTGGGAAGTCGAACCAATCACCCATCCGTGGACCGTCGTTGATATCTTTTGGAAGAACCCCGTTAGTGTTCCTGTTCCATCCCTTTACCTCGGCTGCATTGATTAGGCCTTGTTCTAGGGCTTCCCTGTGCAGTTTCGCTGCGTTCGAGTGGTCCGCAAGGGTCTCACCGTTTGTGATGAACCGGCCGTGCGGATCCGCGCACCCGATCCGACCGTCAGGCGCTGTACACATAAACCAACCGCGCTTACGACTATCGTCATTCCGCTTGTGGTGATAGTGGCATAGCAGCACCCCCTAAAAGTCTCCGGTTGGTAGATCAGTACATCGGCTCAATCAACGGTGAAGCACCAAGAATGCGGTCGTCAACCAGGCCAATCGCCTGCATCAGCGCATACATTGTCTTCGGGCCCACATATTTAAAACCACGCTTACGCAGTGCCTTTGCAAGCTGCTTCGACTCCTCCGTCCAGGTAGGGATATCCGCCGACGACAAAGGAAGAGGCTGTGCTTCAGGGGTAAAGGAACGCACCAAACCAACCAAACCACCAGGCTCATCGCGCAGTGCGATGGTGGCCCGCGCGTTGCTCAACACCGCGCCAATTTTCGAAGGATTGCGGATAATGCCCGGGCACTCAAGAACAAACTCTAAATCCCGTTCATCCCACAGCGAGAGAACCTCGGGATCAAAATCAGCCAACGCCAAGCGGAAAATCTCGCGCTTCTGCAATATCAACGACCAAGACAACCCAGCTTGTAACCCTTCCAGCGAAAGGCGCTCAAATAAGTCCTTTTCCGCCAAGATAGGGTCATCCGGCAGAGGCCGACCCCACTCTGTGTCGTAATAATCACAAAGCAATCCACTAGCAGCAGCCCAACTAGGCCGCACTCGCCCATCCGAACACAGCACAAGACCCTCAGCTAACCCAACAGGCCCCTCATAGACTCCAGGCATAGCATCATCATAAGAGCCTTCGTCGAAAACATCCTCGAACCTGTCGAGCTGGCTACTGATATTGATAACTCTTCCGTACATTTGAAACACCCCTTCTTCTGTGGAAAAACCCACAGGTCAAATGATCAATCCCGAGTAAAAATACAACCAACTTTTTGGTTTGCTATCACTCTATAAAACCGACCGGACAGCGCAGCCGCTAGAAAGGATGGATACAGTCGAACATTCGAATAAAATCGAATAGAATCGAGATAGTGGCCGGTAGGGGAAGTCTTAAGTTTTTAAAAAACCGAACAAATGTACCAACCCGCGGCCTCGACAACTACCCCTAGCGGCAGCATTCACTCGTAAAATCCAACGAACGCAGCCAACCGCTGGAACCCCTTTGTTGCAAAAGACCACAACCTGGTCCCGTTTTGTATGTGAATCACTGACACAAGGGCTCCGGGCCACACCTCACTAAGGTGCCGCCACGCCTACCGGTATGACCGATATGTCTGCTCCAACTCTAACAACAACCGCTTCGCCCCCACCCCACCCCTATAATTCCCCAAACTCCCATCCGATCGAATCACCCTATGACACGGAATCAACAACGGCACCGGATTCATCGCACACGCCGTCCCCGCCGCCCTCGACGCCGCAGCACTCCCCGCCAATCCCGCCAATGCACCGTAACTACACGTCTGCCCATACCCAATCCCCCGCAACGCATGCAGAGCGCGCGCCGCAAACCCACCGTCGTTCCACGCGGCGTCATCAATCGGAACACTAAAAACCTGCCGCTCACCAGCGAAATATTCACGGATTTGGGTAGTGGCAGCATCAACAATGGGGTGGCTGCGCGCCCCGCGATAAATCGTGCCGAAATCAATGGTACACACGCCCCGCTCCGACGCATGCACACTCAACGGCCCGATCGGAGTATCCACAACCGTGCCGTAAAGCGCCCTAGTATTGCCGCTCAGCATGGGTTTTAGTGTATCCGGCAGCAACACCCCACACGATGACGCCGCGCTGGCACCACCCCAACCACCACACGGCCGCCATACTGCACCCCCACGGCGCCGCCACTCAGCTACCCCACGAAACCCCGAACTCGGCCGGTACACTGATGCGGGTGGACACGGCGAAAGCGCAGGCGAACAACACACCACAGCCCGACAATGGCAGCAACCCGGTGAAAGGCGTAGCCACCAGTGGAGGCAAGGACGGGGGCTCGGGTGGGGTGAGGTCGTTCCCCTTCGACCTGAAGCATATCGGCAATGGTCTTCCGGTCGCAGACTGCGTCGACGAATTCCTGCGCGCCACAGCCACCAATCCGACCATTGTGGTGGAGGCTCCCCCTGGCACCGGTAAGTCCACACTGATTCCCCCACTGCTCGCGAATATCCTGGCCGCCCGGACGGAAAACCCAGCCAACAGCCACGAGGCTCAGAAGGTTGTGGTGGTTGCGCCCCGGCGCGTCGCCGTCCGCTCAGCAGCAGGGCGATTGCAACAGTTGCATCGCAGCGTCATTAAGGAAAATCACCCCGGGCAGAAGCAAGATTCTGCGGCGAAAACGCAGGCAACGGGGAGCGGTTCGGCCCGGGATGTGGGCTACGCGATCCGTGGGGAAACTCAGGCGGGGCGGCGCGTGGAGTTCGTGACCCCCGGCGTGCTGCTGCGAAGGCTGCTTGCGGACCCGGAATTGGACGGCGTCGGGGCGGTCGTGCTGGATGAGGTCCACGAGCGTCAACTGGACGTGGATGTGCTGCTGGCGATGCTGCGGGAACTTGCGCTGCTGCGGGAGGATTTTCTACTGGTAGCGATGTCGGCGACGATTGATGCCTCGCGCTTTGCGTCCTTTCTTGAGGCACCAGTGATGTCTGTGGCAGCCGCAACCTATCCGGTCGAAGTGGAGTATGCGCCCCACCCGGGGCGAGTTTCCGGGGATCGGCGGGAGTTCTGGGCGCATGTCGCGAAGGTGGCGGCGCGAGAGTTGATGGCCGACCCACAGCATTCCGTTCTGGTGTTCGCCCCTGGGGTACGCGAGGTGGAATCGGTGTGCGCACTGGTTGACGCCGAGCTGCAAAACGGCGGGGCACGGGCAGGTGGGCACGGGGGCGCAGCCAGTTTGCAGCAAAGTGGTCCGCGTGTAGTTCCATTGCATGGGCGGCAGTCTTCGCGGGAGCAAGATGCTGCGCTACGCCCAGGCGGGCAAGATGGCGCGGTGGGGCGGGTGATTGTCGCGACGTCGATAGCTGAATCCTCCGTCACGGTGCCTGGGGTACGGACAGTTGTGGACAGTGGGTTGGCGCGTGTGCCGCGGCAGGATGCGGGGCGCGGAATGTCGGGGTTGGTGACGTTGTCGGCCGCGCGGTCGAGCATGGACCAGCGGGCCGGACGTGCGGGACGTGAGGCACCAGGGCGTGTGGTGCGCTGCATGTCGGAGGCGGAATATGCGCAGGCTGCGGCGTTTAATTCTCCTGAGATCAGCACGCGTGACCTGACGGATGCGCGCCTGCAGGTGGCCTGTTGGGGGCCGGTTGAATGGTTCGAAGCGCCGCCGCAGGTTGCGTGGCAGCAGGCGGAGGCATTGTTGGTGTCGTTAGGTGCGTTGGCCGCGAAAAATGATGCTGGTGTTGGGGGTGGCTCCGGCGGTGATAGCGATGGCTCTGGTGTTGGGGGTGGCTCCGATGCGGATTTAGTGGTGACGTCGCGGGGGAGGCGCATGGCAGCGATCCCTGCGGATCCACGGATTGCCGAGGCGCTGTTGTCCTTGGGTACGGATGCGGCCAGGTGGGCGGCAGTGTTGACAGCGCAACCGTCGGGGGATGTTGCGCGGTGGGTGCCGGCGTCCGCCGCGGAACGCAAGCGGATCGACAAAACCCAACAGCGGTTCGAAGCATTAGTACGTAAGCAGCAAATAAGCAGAAGAGATCAGGCTAATGTGCCGGCCGGTGCACAAACGGTGGTCGGTAAGCAGGACGAACAGGGAATCGAGGTAAGCGCCGGATTGGCCTGTGGTTTTGCCTACCCTGGCCAGTTGGCACGCCTGATCGAAGGAAGCGACGGTACAGAGTACCTATTGGCTTCCGGCACGAGGGTACGCCTGCCCACGGGCGATCGAGGTTTCAGCAATCTGGTTGACCGTGAGTGGCTAGCGGTCGTGGAAGTATCCCTGTCGAACGCGCACAACCCTTCTGGCCGGGGTGGCGGGTCGGTGACGTCAGTTGCGACAGTGAGGTCCGCGGCGTCATTAAGTGAAAAGGAAGCACTGTGGGTGGCGGAGCAGACCGGCATGCTCAGCGAAGAAGTTGTAGCAGAATACAACTCGACTGCGGGGCGCCTGCAAGGTATCCGCGAGCGGCGAGTTGGGGCGATCATCCTCAACGAAACACGCGTCCAACTACAGCCCGACGAGGCTGCGCAAGCGGTAGCGGCAGCGATCCGAACGCACGGGCTTGCGCTGTTCGAGCCGCTCAGTGATGCCGCCCAAAACCTGCGCGAGCGAATGGCCTTCATCCAGGCCAACCAAGAGGCGCTACCGGGGCATCACCACGGCGCATGGCCAGACGTCAGCGAGCTTAACGACGGTGTCGGCGAAATTGGCGGGGTTGGCACGGTCGAGGAATGGCTCGCACCCGAACTACAAAAAATCGCCGACGGCACCCCCGTGAAAAAGATCGACCTGCTGGATGCCTTCCGCCGACTCCTCCCCTGGCCACAAGCAACCGAACTCGACACACTCGCACCCGAACGGTGGCGGGCGCCCAGCGGCAACACCCACCGCGTCGACTACAGCGACCCCACCCAACCCAAAGTCTCCTGCAAGCTGCAGGAATGCTTCGGCCTTGCGGAATCACCAGTGCTGTGCGGGCAGACCGTGCTGTTCGAGCTGCTCTCCCCCGCCGGCCGACCCCTAGCTATCACTGGCGACCTGCGCAGCTTCTGGGACGGCCCCTACTCGCAAGTCCGATCCGAAATGCGCGGCAGATACCCCAAGCATCCCTGGCCGGAAGATCCATGGGCGGCCACCGCGACGTCATTAACCAAAAAACGCCTCGAAGGGCGCACATAGAGGGGCGGCGGTCGGCCCCTGGTGCCCGCGATGATCAACCTAAACTCACTGTTCAAAAAATATCATTTGACCAGCACTAATCGGGATTTGTAGGGTTTCTAGGCCGATATTTGTAGGGTTCCTAACCGGTGATTCGTAGGGTCACTAAGCCGCTATTTGTAGGATCAGCGATGAGGAACGATCCGCCGATTTTGTTAGTGATTCACATACAAAAACCCGTTAGAACCGTGGGAGGATCGCGGCGTCAGGAATCGCATTGCGCAAACCCAACGGGTCGCTGGGTGCCAAGCGGGCCTTCAACTCAGACCCGTATATTCCAGGCACGCTGGAGGAGCCCACATTGATCGACGGCGCGCCACCCACAGCACCCGGGGCGGCCGTCACGGCACCACCGGCTGCGGCTGCTCGAACCCCGGCGAGGTCGTCGGTCAGCTGGTGGGCGGGGCCGTAGGTGCGGGCAGCGATCACGTAGTCGGGGCCAATGCTGACTGTTGTGTTGATGCTGCCGTCGTCGGCCCAGCCAAACTTTGTGGCCCACACGCCGGGGATGGTGGCGGTGCCGTAGTTTTGTGCGTAGCCGTCGCTGGCGACGGGTGCTGCGCCTGCCATCGCGTTGATGATGGGTGCGGCTCCGGGGTCGCGGCGGAGTTCCTGCGCGAAGCGAGCAATGTCGTGCATGCTGGTGCTGGTGGCTCCCCAGTAGGCACCGGGGGTTGTTTCGGTGAGGTGGTAGTCGTTGACCACGTCTCGGATGGCGTTGGGGTAGGTGTGGTCGAGGTGGGTGGCGATGCCGTCGTCGCTGAGGCGGATCATCGGGTCTACTAGGGCTTTGTCCGCTGGTACGCCGTGCCGCAGCACCCAGTGTGCGAGCAGCAGTTTGGCGAGGGATTCAGCAGGGCCTTGTGCGTGTGCACCGGGGGTGTCGTATTCGGTCCCGTTGTCGTTGTGGATGGCGACCGTAGTGCGACCAGGCACTGTTCCGGGGTCGATGGTGAGGGCATGTGCTTGGGGTGCGGTCAGTGCGCTAGCTGCGACGCCGAGGGTTGCGAGGATTGCGGTGGCGACGCGGCGTCGTTGGTGTGTTTTTGTTTTGTTCACGTGGATGTTTTCTCTTGTGTTGTTGCGCGCGGGCTGCGCTGTTGTGCGGTGTTGTGGATGGGGTTAGGGCTTATTGGAGTTTGACGGCGGTGCCACAGGCGGTGACCATGAGCATGCTGCCATTGGCTCCGAGGGTGCTGTAGTCGAGGGCGACGCCGACGATTGCGTCTGCGCCGAGTTCTTGGGCGCGGGTGACCATTTCGGCGAGGGCGTTTTCGCGGGCCATGACTGCTTCCCCTTCGTAGCTTGCGCTTCGTCCGCCGACGATGTTGCGGAGGCCTGCGCCGAGGTCTTTGAAAGCGTTGATGCCGGTGATGGTTTCGCCGGCGACGACTCGGAGGTATTGGCTGATGGTGTAGCCTTCGACGCTGTTGGTGGTTGTGACGATCATGGTGGGCTCCTGTGGTTGGGGGTTTGTTGTATTTTAGACTGCTCTTTGCCTTGACGGTGATGAGCCAGGACTGGCTGTTGGTTTCGCCACCGAGCTCGTCGGCCTGCAGTGTCAGCTGTGCGTTGTTGCCCTGGTCGGACACTTCGCCGTCCTTCAGGTTCTTCACCTTGACATGAGTGTCCCCGACTGCGATCTGCCCGGTGGGGTGGGCGGTAACGCCCAGCAACCAACCACTCCCATTGATGACGTCGCGAGATTCACCGTTCCCGGCGCGCCCACTACCCCAAGTGGTCCTAGCCAGCCTGCTCGCCCGGTGCAGCCTGAATAGCCTGGGCGCCCGGGTTCTGGCGGAGGCTTCTTCTCCTCTTAGTTACTTCACCCGTGGCTTGGCCTGTACTCCCCCTTTCGCCCCCTAGCGTGCACATTAACATTGCTGCTAGGGGGCGTTTGCATTCTTAACTGAGGGGGTAAACAGTGTTCACCATCACACAAACCCTTGCGCAAGACTGTGGCGCGCGTTACTCTCGTCCCTAATCCCGTGAGCGCCGACACGTTTACGGAAAAATGAATCTCCCCTTACATCCCAACCCAATGTCGCAGGTTTTAGGAGAAACCCCATGAGCAACCTAATCGGCCACTTCATCAACGGCGAGCGCACCCCCGGCAACCCCAACCACACCGCAGACGTACTCTGCCCCTCCACCGGCAAGGTCCAGGCACAGGTCAGCCTGGCGTCCACCGAGGAAGTCAACGAGGTCATCGAACTCGCCGCATCCGTCCAACCCAAGTGGGCTGCCACCAACCCCCAAAAGCGCATCCGCATCCTCATGAAGTGGATCAGCCTCATCAACGCCAACATGGATGAACTGGCCACCATGCTCTCCCTCGAGCACGGTAAAACCTTCGAAGATGCCAAGGGTGACGTCATCCGCGGCGTCGACGTCCTCGAATTCGCACTGTCCGCACCCCACATGCTCAAGGGTGAATACTCCGAGTCCGTCGGCACCGGCATCGACACCTACTCCATGCGCCAGCCCCTCGGCGTCGTTTCCGGCATCACCCCCTTCAACTTCCCGGCAATGATCCCGCTGTGGAAGGCCGGCCCCGCACTGGCATCCGGCAACGCCTTTATCCTCAAGCCCTCCGAGCGCGACCCCTCCGTCCCGCTGCGTCTCGCCGAACTGTTCATCGAAGCTGGCGGCCCCAAGGGTGTCTTCAACGTCATCAACGGCGATAAGGAAGCAGTCGACGCCATCCTCGACTCCCCCACCATCAAGGCCGTTGGCTTCGTCGGCTCCACCCCCATCGCGCAGTACATTTACGAACGCTGCGCAGCCACCGGCAAGCGCGCTCAGTGCTTCGGCGGCGCTAAGAACCACATGCTGATCCTCCCCGACGCCGACCTCGACCTCGTTGCCGACGCCCTCATCGGTGCCGCCTACGGCTCCGCCGGCGAACGCTGCATGGCCATCTCCGTCGCCGTCCCCGTCGGCAAGGAAACCGCCGACAACCTCCGCGCCAAGCTCGAAGAGCGCATCCCGAGCCTCAAGGTCGGCCACTCCCTCGACCCCGACGCCGCCTACGGCCCCTTGGTGTGCAAGCCCGCACTCGACCGCGTGCACAAGCTCATCGGTGAAGGCGTAGAAGCAGGCGCAGACCTCGTCATCGACGGTCGTGAGCACGGCGCCACCGACGCAGAATTCAACGGTGAATCCCTCACCGAAGGCTTCTTCATCGGCCCCAGCCTCTTCGACAACGTCACCACCGACATGAGCATCTACACCGAAGAAATCTTCGGCCCCGTGCTCTGCATCGTCCGAGCCAACAGCTTCGAAGAAGCACTCGCCCTGCCCAACGAACACGTCTACGGCAACGGTGTCTCCATCTTTACCGCCTCCGGTGAAGCCGCCCGCGAATTCGCATCCCGTGTCCAGGTCGGCATGGTCGGCATCAACGTTCCGATCCCTGTCCCGGTCGCGTACCACACCTTCGGTGGCTGGAAGGCCTCCGGCTTCGGCGACCTCAACCAGCACGGACCCGACTCCTTCCGCTTCTACACCAAGACCAAGACCGTCACCTCCCGCTGGCCCCGCATGACCACCGGCGCAGACTTCAGCATGCCGGTCATGGACTAACCCATCCAACCCCACACCCACCACGCAACAAGGAGACACACCATGACACGCCCCAACGTAGCCGTCATCGGCCTCGGCAACATGGGTGGCCCCATGGCCGCCAACCTCGTAAAGGCTGGCGTCACCGTCAACGGATTTGACGTCGTCGACGCCGCAAAAACCAAGGCAGCCGAAGCAGGCGTCACCGTGCATGACACCGCCGTCGACGCCGCGCAGGCCTCCGATGTCATCATCACCATGCTGCCCAACGGTGGCCTCGTCGCACAGGTTCTGATCGACATCATCGACGCCGTCGGTGACAATGCCAAGACCTTCGTCGACTGCTCAACCATCTCCGTAGGCGAAGCACAATCCAACGCTGAATTCGTTGGGGCCCGCGGCCACCGCTACCTCGATGCCCCCGTCTCCGGCGGCGTCGCAGGCGCCGCAGCCGGCACCCTCGCCTTCATGGTCGGCGGAAACGAGGAAGACCTCGAATCCATCCGTCCCCTCCTCGACATCATGGGCCGCTCCATCACCCTCTGCGGACCCGTCGGCACCGGCGAGGCCGCCAAACTGTGCAACAACATGATCCTCGGCGTCCAACAAATCGCCGTCGCCGAAGGCCTCGTCATGGGCCAGCGCCTAGGACTGACCTCCCAAGCGTTCTTCGACGTCGTGTCCAACTCCACCGGATCCTGCTGGGCACTGACCACCAACTGCCCCGCACCCGGAGTCCTCGGCAATGCCCCCGCCGACAACGACTACACCCCCGGCTTTGCCACCGACCTCATCGTCAAAGACCTCAACCTGGCGATGGACTCAGTCGAAGCCACCGGAACCGACGCACAACTAGGCCGCCTAGCAGCACAAATCTACAGCCAGCTGCAAGCCGACGGACTAGGTGCCAAAGACTGTTCCGTCATCTTCGACGAGCTCAAAGACCGCAACTAAAACACGTTGCAGCGTCAACACCCATCCAGCAAGCGCTGCAACGCACTGCCATAGTGATCCACCAACTCCTCGCGCTCATACGCATCAAACCCCGGATCACCCACCCTGCGCATAAACGACAACCCAGTCAACAACGCCACAACCTGCTGCGCGCGTAACCGCGGAGACGGACTCGCACCCGGAGCCTCCGCAGAAATCCGCTCAGCAACCACAGACAAAATATCTTCCTCCACACGACGCCCCATCGCCTGCAACGTCGAATCCGACCCCCCAGCAACCGTCAAAATACGCACCATCGAATAAGGCGAATCAACCGGAGCTAACAACGTCTCACGCGCAGCCGTCCGCCCCAACTGATCAAAAGGCCCCGCGAACAACGCCCGCGCAGAATCAGAAAAATCCAACGTCAGCTCAAACAAACGCTCCTTACTCGTACAGTGCTTGACCACCAACGAAGGACTCACACCAGCTGCATCCGCAATATCCCGAATAGACACAGCCGAAAAAGAATTCTGGCTAAACAACTGCCTGGCGCACTCGACAATCCGTTCACGCGTCGAACCCACCCCCTGCTCACCCGTGGCACATTCACTCATACGCACCAGTGTATGGGACACAGCCGCCACCCGGACACACAATGAGAAGGCCCCATGCTTATCCCAGTCCTAGGCATCATCACTTCACTAGCCGTCCTGCTAGTCCTCGCCTACCGCGGGCACAGCGTTGTCGCCGTCGCCCCCATCGCCGCACTCGTCGCAACCGTCATGTCGGGCGCCCCACTGCTGGCCACCTACACCCAAATCTTCATGCCGGCACTCGGGAAGTTCATCGTCAGCTTCTTCCCCCTCTTCATCGCCGGCGCCATCTTCGGCAAGCTCATGTCCTCCTCCGGGCTGGCCGCCGACCTCGCCCAAGGCATTAGCCGCCTCTTCGGCCCCAAGCACGCCATGCTCTCCGTCGTGCTGGCCACCGCCCTACTGACCTACGGTGGAGTGAGTGCCTGGGTCGTCGCCTTCACCATCGTGCCCATCGCCATGGAGCTCTTCCACGAAGCCGGCATCCCCAAGCGACTCATGCCCGCCGCCCTGGCATTCGGCACCATCACCTTCGCCCTCGCAGCCCTGCCCGGCAGCCCCCAGGTGCACAACGTCATCCCCACCCGCTACTTCGGCACCGACACCTACGCTGCCCCCATCATCGGACTCATCGGCACCGCCATGATGTTCACCATGGGCATGGCCTGGCTGCAATACCGCATCCGCCAACTCAAAGCCGCCGGTGAAACCTACCTGCCGGAAGGCGAAACCGACCTCGGCCCCGACGAAAGCAAAGAGCCCTTCGTCGACCCCAGCGTCGACCAAGAACCCCACCTACCCGCCGGACACGTCGTCACCCACACCAACACCACCTCCCACTTCGACTCCCCCTCCCCCCTCCCCACCGACACCACCAGTCATGACGCCGCGGTGGCCACCCACGCCGCACCTGCTGCGGGCAGTGCGGCAGTCGCGACGTCAACACCCGACAACTGGAAAATCCGCGGCCTACTCGGCCTGCTACCCATCGCCGTGGTGATCGGCATGAACTACGTGTTCGTGCACTGGATCGCCAGCCACATGAACTTCGACTACCTCGCCGACGACAAGTTCGGCGCCACCAAGCTGTCCTCCGTCATCGGCGTGTGGTCCGTGGTGGTTGCAATCGTCACCGCCATCATCCTGATCTTCATCATGCGACCCAAGATGGTGCGCAACATGTTCAACGAGCTATCCGACGGCGCGAAAAACGCCATCCTGCCGTGCTTCACCACCGCCAGCGAGGTCGGCTACGGTGCCGTCATCGCCTCCTTGGCTGTGTTCGCCGCGATCAAGTCCAGCATGTTCTCCATCGACGGCGACGCACTCCTGGTGGGTATTGCCGCAACCGGCGTGATCTCCGGCATCACCGGATCCTCCTCCGGCGGCCTATCCATCACGCTCGAAGCCTTCGCCGACCAGCTATCCACCATGGCTGTCGAGCAGGGCATCAGCCACGAAACCCTGCACCGTCTGATCGCTATGGCGTCCGTCTGCTTCGACTCCCTGCCCCACAACGGCGCCGTGCTGACCATACTGCTGGTGTGCAACATGACCCACAAGAAGTCCTACAAAGACATCGCAGCCGTCACCGTCGTTATCCCGTTGATCTCCCTGGCTGTTCTGGTCACCGGCGTGTACCTCCTCGGACTCGGCGGGTAGTTTTTGCCGGGTGCCGGGGTGTGCACAAATTTCGGCAGGGAGCAACGCGGCGTCATTGTTTTCCCAGGTCGGCGTCTTGGGGAGGAGCTCCGTGTCGAAATTCGTGCACGCTGCCAAAGGTGAACGCATGGAGTACGCGGGTAGGGTGGACGTCAAAGCGACAAGCGGCACGGCTTCAACTAGCCGGCAATCATCCCCGGGAGGTGCGCGTGGACACCGCTATCTACGAGTGGTTCGTACACCACCGCAACGACCACGCCACCACCATCTTCACTGCCCTTCACCACCTGTTACAGCCCCGCAATGTGTGGCTGGCTGCCCTGTTCAGTGGGTTCGTCATGGCCTACATCCACTCCCGCCGCATAACCCACACCGCAGACCAGACACGCACAACAAACATGGAAAACGCAGCGGGAATTGCTTCTACCGAACCGCGGTGGACCGAGGCCGCGTGGCTGGTGATTGCTGTAAGCACGGCACAACTCCTCAGCCCACTGCTGAAGGCATTGTTTGGCAGGGAGCGCCCACCGCTAGCCACACAACTTGTAGTCGAAACGAACGGCTCGATGCCCTCGGGTCACGTCGTAGGCGTTGCTGCTATTGTCACCGCGTGGATCTTTGCTGTCATGCGTGCCCGGCAAGCCACCATCAGTTTCGTGGGTTATGCGATCAACTGCACTCTTGGTGTGACTGCGGTGGTGCTAGCTATGGTTGATCGCCTCTATTTGGGTGTTCATTGGTTCAGCGACACCCTGGCCGGCGCGGTTGTCGGTACCGGCACTGTACTCACTGTCTACGGTGTTCGCGCATTGCTGCGGCGGGCACGGCGTCGGTCAAAGCCAGCTGCGCGCTTCGCTATCAAAAATCGAGCATAGCGAAGCGGCAACTTTGACGTTGAAGGACCGTTACCCCAGAGCGTTGAACACTTCGCTCGTCGCGGGGTGCGTGTAGATGCCTTCAACAAACTCAGTGGCGGTCATTCCGGCGCGCATCGCCACAGCCACAGTGTTGATGAGTTCCTGGGCGTCGATGCACAGCAGGCTGGCTCCAAGGATCTCATCGCTGTTAGCGTCGACGATCAGACGCGCAATGCCTGCCGGCTGGCCGACGATCTTCGGGCGGGGCAGAATCGGGATGCCTGCGATCATCTTGGTGCGCACGCTCAGTTCGCGGCCACTGTCTTTGGCTTCCTTGAGGCTCATGCCTACGGTCGCCAGCGGCGGTTCCATGAACGTGGTGGTCGGGATGATGCGGCCTTCGGTGGTGCGTGCCGGGCCGACGCCCCAACGGTCGTGCATGATGACGCGGTGGTCGTCGAAGGAAATGTAGGTGAACTGCGGCCCACCGTTGACGTCGCCCGCAGCGTAAACGCCGTCGATGTTGGTGCGGCAGTGCTCGTCGACCTTCACGGCGCCGCGTTCAGTCAGCTCGATGCCTGAATCTTCCAGGCCGAGGCCTTCGGTCGCGGGCTTGCGGCCAACAGCAACCAGCACGACGTCAGCGTTGATGGTTTTGTTCGCATCATTGGTGACGTCGCGGTAGGTCACGGCCACACCGTTCCCGGTGTCTTCGAGCTTTTCGACCTGTGCGTTTGCGGTGATGATGACGCCGCGGTCGTTCATGATCTGCGCGGCGACCTCCGCGACGTCTTCGTCATTGCGGATGAAAGCGCGCTCGGCACCGTCGAGGACGGTGACTTTGGTGCCGTAGGCGCTGAACAGCGTGGCGAATTCCATGCCGATCGGGCCACCGCCGACAATGACGAGGTTGTCGGGGCGATCGATGTGCTGGATGCTGGTGGAAGTGTGCACGCGGGGGCCATCGATGCCGGGGATGGGCGGCAGGAAGGTGGCGGCGCCGGTGTTGATGATGATGGTCTCGGCACTGAGCTCGAGGCGATCATCGCCGCCGGTGACTTCCACCTGCTTAGGGCTGGTGAAGCGGGCTTGCCCAGTGATGACTGTGACGCCGGCGGTTTCTGCCATCTTGAGGTTCGCTGCGTTGAGTTTGGCGATGAAGGCGTCGCGTGCGTCTTCGGCGGACTTCAGTGCGTCCGCGTGGTTGCTCTCGCCAGTGGCTTCGACAACGAGTTCATGCGCGTGTGCCTGGGTGAGGAGCTTCTTGGTGGGCACGCAACCGATGTTGATGCAGGTGCCGCCGTACATGTTGGGGTCGCGTTCGATGAGTGCGACGCGGTCGCCGGCCTTAGCGCGCTTCATGGCGATGGTTTTGCCGGCTTTGCCGAAACCCACGACAATGACGTCGTAGGTTTGCTCAGCGGTGTTGCTTGGGGTGCTGCTCATAGTTGTTGTTGCTCCTAATATATATGTGGTGTTGAAGCCATCGACTTTTGTCGATATATCTACAATTTCTAACGCTTCCCCGCGCCCAGTTATTCCCACCGACACTCACGGCCCGGCCCAAGAACCCCCTAAACATCGTCCCGAGTATGAATTTCGGCCCTCACTGATGGCTCACTGATACAACTGAGCTTCTCACTGATACAAGTGACGTCCTCACTGATGAAAGTGAGCCCCCAACGCTTATTCCTGTAACAATGGACTCATTGTCCATGGATCTTCAATCCCACACAGACAACACCAGGAGCCCCGCGATATGACCGACGATCTGCACCCGGCACGCCTCATGCGTAGTGCTGGGATGTGGGGCGTGATCCTGGCCCTGTCGGTGCTGTTTGGCCTGGTGTTGCAGCGCCTCCACGTTCCTGCCGCGTGGATTCTGGCGGCGATCATCGCCTCCGCATTGGTCGCGGCCGTCACCCACCGCGAGATCGAGCAAAACCGCCACTATTTCACCTTTGTCCGCAGCATCATCGCTGTCATCGCGGCCCAACCGATCGTAGAATCCGCACCCGGTGACCTGCTGCAATTCATCCTCCCCGGGATTTTCGCGACGGTGGTGACTTTGTCGATCGGCGTGGTCGGTGGCTTGGCTTTGCACCGTACACAACCGGAGATCAGCCAGGAATCCGGCATTTTGTCGATGCTTGCCGGTGGCGCATCCCTCATGCCACCGCTGGCGAAGGAACTGGGCGCGGACGTCAACTTTGTGCTGCTCACCCAGTATCTTCGGCTGCTCACGGTCTCGATTTCGCTACCACTGTTGGCACCTCTGATGGGATTGACTCATGACGTCGCGGGGCGTACTCACCCCGCACCCACTGTCGCTGGGCTGGTGGTTCTGGCCGTTGTTCTCTTAGTCGGTGAGCCCTTGGGCAAGCTCTTACGTTTGCCGGCTCCCGCCATCCTTGGTCCGATGTTCCTCACAGTGGCTATCGCGTGGACTGTAACTGCCCTCAACGTTGGTGACACAGCAACCTTCAGTGTGACTATCCCCCAGCCCATCCGCATCCTCGCTTTTATGAGTATCGGTTGGATGGCTGGCGGCGGGCTCAACATGCAGGCGTTGCGCCGCATCACCCGGCTTCTTCCAGCGATTTTTTTGTTCATCACGGTGCTGATGGCGGGCTGTGCGGCCACCGCCTGGGTGCTGTCGCAGTGGTTATCGATCAGCTTCCTCGATGCGTATCTCGCAACCTCCCCCGGCGGGTTAGAGACCGTGCTGGCGCTCTCGGACGAGGCACAGTCCGGGGCTGTCGTTGCAGCAACTCAGGTGATCCGCGTGATCGGAGTGCTGGGTATCGCAGGGTGGTTGCCGCAGATCATCAGGGCAATCACCCGCACACGCAACTAGACCCCACCTAGTCCCACTTGGTGCCCGGCGCGCGCCATGCTTCCAGGCGTTCGAACACGGCGTCAATAGTTGATTCCACGATCAAGCTATCCAAGTATTTTTGCTGGATGAAGCCCTCGTCGACCATGCGTTGCAGCGCATCAACCAGCGGCTGGTAGAAACCGGAGGCATTGATCAGCGCCAATGGTTTCTGGTGTTGGCCCAGCGTTTGGCCGGTGAAGGCCTGGAAGAATTCCTCCAAGGTGCCCACGCCGCCGGGCAATGCGATGAACGCGTCCGCTAGCTCCTCCATGCGGGTTTTGCGTTCCGCCATGGATTCCACCACTTCGAGGCGAGTCAGCCGGGGGTGTGCCATCTCTCGGTCGACGAGCTCGCGGGGCATCACACCGTAGGCGACTCCCCCGGCATCGACGACGGCGGTACCGACGGCCCCCATCAGGCCAACCCCGCCGCCGCCGTACACCAGCTCGATGCCACGATCAGCCAACTGCTGGCCCAGTGTTTCCGCCATGTCCCAGTAGTCGCCGCGGGCGCCGCGTGCACTGCCGCAGTACACAGCCACCCGAGAAATTGGGGCGCGGACGTAGAGCACCATTGTTTCTGCCTCGGTGGACTCGAAACCCTTGCGCGCATAGTAACGGCGGGCAGGGTTGGTCTCCTCGATCGCAATCCGCACACCGGGCAGCCCTACCTCGCGGGCATGCTGAACTATGACGCCTGCTAGCTCGCTGCCAATCCCACGATCCGAAAAAGCCTCGTCTACATAGGTCACTAAGTCGGGCATACGCTGGGCAGATGCCGAGCGCCCGTGCGCGAGACCGAACGTGACCCACGCAACCCCCGCGACGTCATCACCCGACAACGCCACGACACCATAATCTCCCCTTTGAGGAACGAAGGAGGTAAACCCTGCGACCTCCTCCTCACTAAAAGAGCGATCTCGCAGATCATTATTGCTGTCCATGGCGCGCTGCCGCAACGCCACATCCGAGGCCTCCATGGGGCGCAGGGTGACACGCCCGTCGGCGATGATGCTCAATGTTCTACCTCCTGAACGCCCGACGCCATGTCGGCCAACTGTTGGGCATGCATGCGTGCGGTCTCCACGTAGCGGCCTGCGTGGGGGATGAACGCCTGGGATTCCTCGGCGCTGAGTTCCCTGCAGACCTTCGCCGGCACCCCAGCGGCAAGAGTACGGTCGGGAACTTCACCATGCTCGAGCACGACTGCACCCGCCGCCACAAGGGCACCTTCGCCCACAACACTGTGGGAGAGCAACGTGGCCTTCATGCCCACCAGAGTGCCGTTACCCACCGTGGTGCCGTGCAGTAATGCCATATGCCCAACGGTCACGTCATCTCCCAGAATGCAGGGGGCGTCTGCATCGACGTGCATGGTGGAATTGTCCTGAATGTTCGTGCGGGCGCCGATTCTGATCGGGCCGATGTCGCCGCGCAACACGCATCCGTAGAAGACGCTGGAATCGGGGCCGATTTCTACATCTCCGATGATGGTTGCATTGGGGGCGATCCACGCGGTGGGGTGGATTTTTGGGGTGTGTCCGTTGATAGGGATGATCAACGGCTGGCTGGGGTTTCCGGGCTGCATGACAACTAGGCTAGCGTCCCACCGGCCCGGCCGCCACGCCTACGCGCGCCTTTACACTGGCGTACATGGATGACGCCGCGTTGCTCCCTGCCGAAAAACGTGCACAGGCCCAGGTAGGCCGCCGCACGAAAAACGGGCCCTGCAGTTAAGCTGGGCCCGTTCGGGTTTTGTGGGCGAAGGGGGACTTGAACCCCCACGTCCCGAAGGACACTGGCACCTGAAGCCAGCGCGTCTGCCATTCCGCCACTCGCCCGAGTGTAGATGGCCGCGTGGAGCGACTCCCAAAATAATAAACCCGCAGCTGTGTTTATACAAATCTGGCCCGCACGCTGCCCAAACACTAATTGATGTGACTATACTGGCAACATTAACAAGCGATTATGGTGTTGTATATGCCAGATTGCCGGGTTATATGCAGTTTTATAACCAGTTTGATAGCTGTAAGCCGCCGGACCTACTGGCGCGTGACTTATTGACGCACTACAGGAGGCTCGAGGATGTCGTTGCTGGGCAAGATGGCCAAGCTTGATAGTTCTTTGCAGCGTGGCCTTGACAACAGTTTCGCCTTCGTTTTTGGTGGAAAGGTTGTTCCCGCTGAGATCGAGGAGGCTCTGCGCCAAGAGGCGGAGGACAACGTCACGAAGACGTACGAGGGCACGGTTGAGGTGCCGAATGTGTTCCGCGTGTCCTTGTCTTCTAAGGATATTTGTGGCATTCCGGATGAGGCGGCCGCGGATTTCGCGGATCGTATGACGCGTTTGTGCCGTAACAATGGCTGGTCTGTTCCGGGCCCGATTCGTGTGGATTTGGTTGAGGATTCTTCGTTGCGTTCTGGCCAGTTGAAGACGAGTTCTTCTTCGGAGGCTCAGCCTCAGACTGTGACGTTGTTGTTGCAGGATGGTTCGAGCCGCACGTATGCGGTGCATGAGGGTTCGAACATTATTGGCCGTGGTCAGCAGGCTGATTTCCGTCTTCCGGATACTGGTGTGTCACGTCAGCATGCTGAGGTGACGTGGGACGGCCGTGATGCTGTGTTGGTTGATTTGCAGTCGACGAATGGCACGACTGTTAATGATATGAAGATTGATAATTGGTTGTTGGGTGATGGCGACGTTATTACTGTTGGGCATTCTCAGCTAGAGGTTCGGATTACGGGGCGCTGAGTGCGTCCACGAGGGAGTTTTTGATGGAGCTCGCATTTCGCATCGGCCTGCTGGTTGTTTTGTGGGTGTTTGTTTTTGCGGTGTTGCGTGAGTTGCGCCGTGATCTGTCGGGTGTGGGTGGGGCGCCTGCGGCTCCAGTGATGACGGCGCGGGGGTCGGCGTCTGCGCTTCCGTCTCCGTCTGCTGGTGGTGTGCAGGATGCTGCCACGGCGGCTTCGCCGTCGGTTCCGGGTTCTTCTGGCGCTGATGTGCTGGAGGTTATTGGTGGCCCGGCGTATGACTTGTCTGGTTTTGATCAGGTGGTTATTGGTCGGCATCCGGAGTGCGACATTGTGATTTCGGATGATTTTGCTTCGTCTCGTCATGCTCGGTTGTTCCGTCGTCCGGGTTCGAGGGATTGGTTTGTTGAGGATTTGAATTCTCGTAATGGCACTTTTGTTGGCCAGTGGCGTGTGGAGCAGCCGGAGCGTGTGTCGGATGTTATTACTGTGGGCCAGACGGCGTTGAGGATGGTTTGAGTTGAAACTCGCGCTTAATTTCACGGCCGCGAGCGATCGCGGGTTGGTTCGCCAGAATAATGAGGACTCTGCGTATGCGAGCCCTCGTTTGTTGGTGTTGGCTGATGGTATGGGTGGCCATGCAGCGGGGGAGGTTGCGAGCCAGTTGATGGTGACTGAGTTCCGCGATCTGGATGCGTCGGTGGTGGCTGGCGATGCTGGGGTGGTGTCGCCGGAGTTGTTGGCCGATACTGCTGCTGCTGGTAATCAGGCCATTGCGGAGGAGGTTCGTGTGCGTCCGGAGACAGAGGGCATGGGCACGACGCTGACGGCTGTGTCTTTTGATGGGGTGCAGTTGCATTGGTGCCATGTGGGGGATTCGCGTGGTTATGTGCTGCGTGATGGTGTGTTGCAGCAGGTCACTGTGGATGACACCTTTGTGCAGTCGCTGGTCGACAAGGGCGAGTTGGATCCGGAGGATGTGTCGACGCATCCGCAGCGTTCCCTGATTTTGAAGGCTTGTACTGGTCGTCCGGTGGAGCCGACGGTGTGGTCGTCGGAGGCTCGCTCGGGGGATCGGGTGTTGTTGTGTAGTGATGGTTTGTCGGATCCGGTGAGTTTTTCGACGATCGAGGAGGCTTTGGGTGTGGGGGACCCTGCTCAGGCTGCTCGTAAGTTGATTGATTTGGCGTTGCGTTCTGGTGGTCCGGACAATGTGACGGTTGTTGTTGCCGATGTTGTTGGGCTTGATAGTGATGACGCCGCGGGGGGCGTTGAGGCTGCTGCGTTGCCGGTGGATCCGGTGGTTGCGGGTGCATTGAATGCTGGTGTGGAGGATCCGCGTCCGGATACTGCTGCTGGTCGTGCGGCGTTGATTCGTACTATTGAGCCTGCTGAGCAGCCTTCTGGTCGGGCTAAGACTGGTTTTTTTAAGCGGCTGCGTGTGTGGCCGTTGATTGTTTCTTTGTTGGTGGTTATTGCTTTGGTGGTGGCCGCGGGGTGGGTGAATCACGCGTCGAAGAACAACTTTTTTGTGTCGGTTGATGGCGACCGCGTGATCGTTGAGCAGGGGTTTAAATCCTCTGTTGTTGGTATCGATTTGCATAAGCCTTTCCAGAAGGCGTGTTTGTCGGAGCAGAAGCGGGTGTCTGTGGTGAGTCTGGAAGAGGATTCCCGCGCTTGTGTTCCGTTTACGGTTAATGCTTTGCCAGAGTCGGTGCGTTCGAGCATTGAGGGTTTGCCGGAGTCTGGTTATGACGATGTGCTGGGCCAGTTGCAGCGTTTGGGTTCTGAGGCGTTGCCGGTGTGTGTCAAGCGTGATTCCGCGGCGTCAGGCTCGGGTGATTTGAATAGCCCGGGTAAGAATTGTCGGGAGGTGGGCTGATGTCTGCCAAGCATGAGTCCCGCGGTGTGAGTTTTAATCCACGGTGGGCTGAGCTTCGTCTGTTGCTTCTGTCTGCTGTGGTGTTGGCGATTACTTTATCCAATTTGGATATTGAGTCCTTCAAGATGTTTGGGTGGGTGATCGGCGGCTACATCGGGGTGTTTACTCTGGCGCATGTGGCGTTGTGTTTTGTGGCGCCTCGGGCAGATCAGATTATGTTGCCGGTGGCTGCTGCGTTGAACGCTTTGGGTGTGGTGATTATTTATCGCCTGAATCCTAATTTGGCGGCTAAGCAGGTGATGTGGGCGCTGCTTGCTGTGGTGATGATGGTCGTGCTGTTGTTTATTTTGCGTGATCACCGCAGTTTGGGGCGTTTTTCCTATATTCTTGGCCTGCTTGGTTTGGTGCTGTTGACGCTGCCTATGGTGTGGCCAACGTCGATGGATGCGGATGCCAATATTTGGATTTCGATTGGCCCATTTTCGGTGCAGCCGGGTGAGTTTTCCAAGATTCTGCTGCTGCTGTTTTTTGCCCAATTGTTGGTCAATAAGCGCGCATTGTTTACGGTAGCTGGCTATCACTTTATGGGTATGGAGTTTCCGCGTCTTCGGGACTTGGGCCCGATTTTGTTGGTGTGGGCTGTGGCTTTGATGATCATGGCTGGGGAAAATGATTTCGGCCCGGCTTTGCTGTTGTTCGGCACTGTGTTGGGCATGCTGTTTTTAGCTACTGGCAGAGTGTCGTGGTTGCTGATTGGTGTTGTGCTGGTCGCTATTGGCGGCACGGGCGTGTATCAGATTTCTTCGAAGATTCAGGCTCGCGTTCAGAACTTCATCAATCCTTTCGACAATTATGATTCGACTGGTTATCAGTTGTCTCAGGCCTTGTTTGGTCTAAATTTTGGTGGGGTGTCTGGCACGGGTTTGGGCAAGGGTTATCCCAATGAGGTTCCCGTCGCAGTGTCGGATTTCATTTTGGCGGCGGTGGGCGAGGAGCTCGGCCTGGTGGGTTTGGCGGCCATTTTGATGCTGTTCGCCATTTTCATTACGCGCGGTATGCGTGTGGCGTTGCAGTGCCGTGATTCTTTCGGGAAGTTGGTTGCCTCGGGCTTGTCGTTGACGATTGCCATCCAAGTATTTGTGGTTGTCGGCGGTATTTCGGCTTTGCTTCCGATGACCGGTTTGACTACTCCGTTTATGTCGGCGGGTGGTTCTTCTTTGTTGGCGAACTACATGTTGTTGGCGATTATTTTGCGGATTTCTGACGCCGCGAACTCCCCTGCCGCACACTCGGGTTCCGGTTCTCACTCGCCAGCGGGGGCTACTGCAGGCCAGGTATCGGCCGCGGCTGGAGGTGCACGATGAATCGTTCTATCCGTTTGACGTCCCTGTTTACGCTGCTGATGAGTGTGGTGCTGCTGGCCAACCTGGAGTATGTGCAGGTCTTTTCGGGCTATGCGGACGATCCGCGTAACAAGCGCACCTATTATCGCTCTCTGGATACCCCCCGTGGGCAGATTTCCGCGGGAGGTTTGGTGTTGGCTACCTCGGATGAGAACGGCCGCCACTACCCCACTAATCCTTTGGTGTTTGGCCCGGTCGAGGGTTATTTGAGCGAGACCTACGGCTTGTCCGGCCTTGAGCTTGGCTATAACGATGTGTTGGATGGGTCTGCGGTGTTTAATGCTTCGCTGACGGAGCGTCTGATGGGCAAGAAGCCAGCGGGCGCCAACATTGATTTGACGTTGCAGCCTGCGCTGCAAAATGTGGCGTTCCACCAGTTGGCTGACATGAATTATGACGGCGCGGTGGTTGCTATCCGCCCGTCGTCTGGGGAAATTTTGGCGATGGCCTCTACCCCGTCGTACGATCCGGCGTTGATCGTCGACCCGGAGACGTCGGAGCAGACGTGGGCTGGCTATTTGGATAATCCTGCCTCGCCTTTGCTCAACCACGCGACGCAAGAGACTCTGCCGCCTGGTTCGACGTTCAAGGTGATTACCACCGCTGCGGCGCTAAGCCAGGGGTGGAATGCTGATTCCACCGTGACCGCGTCACCCGAAATCACCTTGCCGAACACGACGACGACGTTGGAAAACTATGACGGTATGCGTTGTGGCGGCGGGGATCAGACAACGTTGATGAATGCGTTCACCCTGTCCTGCAATACGGCTTTTGCTGAGATGGCGATGGCCGTGGGGCCTGACCCGCTCCGCGACGTCGCTAAGCATTTTGGCCTGCAGGACACCTACGACATTGGCTTGCCGATGGACCCGGGCACCCTGGGTGATCTTGCTGATCAGGCCTCGCTTGGGCAGTCTGCTATCGGCCAGCGCGACGTGACGATGAGCGTGTTGGAAAACGCTGTTGTCGCCGCAACGGTCGCGAATGGCGGCAAGCGTATGGAGCCGTATCTGGTGTCGACGGTGACGGCCCCTGATCTGAAGGTTCTGCGCACGACGAAGCCGAAGCAGGTTGATCGGATTGATCCGGGCATTGCCGCCCAGTTGACGGAGATGATGTTGTCGAGCGAACGCCACACAGTTGGTGATAGTTCGGTGCAGATTGCCTCCAAGACGGGCACGGCGGAGCACGGGGAGGATTCCCGCAACTCTAATCCGCACGCCTGGTACATCGCTTTTGCCCCCGGCAAGGACATTGCGGTGGCTGTGGTTGTGAAAAACGGTGGCGACCGCGGACAGGCCGCAACGGGTGGTTCTGTTGCGGCACCTATCGGACGAGCAGTAATCGAGGCAGCCCAATGATGCACTACAGGTTGAACAGGGTTATTGGCCACGGTGGCATGTCCACCGTGTGGTTGGCGGACACGGAGCAGGGTCCGGTGGCTGTGAAGATCCTCCGCCCGGAGTTTTCGGCGGCCCCTGAGTTTGTGGACCGTTTCCGCACCGAGGCTGAATCCTCGTTAAAGATCGACAATCCGCATGTGGTGCGCACCTATGATTACCAGGATTCTTCCCTGGTGATGGAGTATGTGCCGGGCCAATCTTTGGCGGATTTGCTGTCGAATCTGGGTAGTGGGCAGCCTTTGGCTGAGGATGACGCGCTGAACATTTTGGAGCAGGCCGCATCTGGTTTGGCTGCAATTCACAATGCTGGTTTGGTGCATCGCGACATTAAGCCTGGCAATTTGTTGTTGCGTGATTCTTCCGGCACTGCTGTGGGGGACCCGGCGCGTGGCGCGATTGTGAAGATCACTGATTTCGGGATCGTGAAGGCGGCCCAGTCGGTGGCATTGACGCGCACCGGCATGGTTGTCGGTACGGCGCAGTATGTGTCCCCGGAGCAGGCTCAGGGTTTTGATGTCACCCCGGCATCTGATGTGTATTCGCTGGGTGTTGTGGGCTTTGAGATGTTGTCGGGTTCCCGCCCATTTAGTGGGGATTCCTCGGTGTCGGTGGCGTTGGCGCATATTAGCCAGGCCCCGCCGCACATTGATGCTCCGATTTCTGACGCCGCGCGGGAGCTCATCAGCATTGCGTTGCGCAAAGACCCTGCGTCGCGTTACGCTGACGGAGCAGAGTTTGCCCAAGCTATTGCTGCGGTTCGGTGTGGGCAGTGGCCGCCGGCGCCACGGATGATTAATGACGCCCCGACCACGGTGTTGCCTTCGCAGGCTCCGGTTGCGGGTGGTTTTGTGGATCCGCATGCCACGACTCACCTGCAGCAGGTGATTGGCGCGGGCGCTGGTGCTACGGTTGGGGCCGGGGCTGCTGCCCAGTCTGGTGCTGGTGCTACGGCTGCCCAGCGTCGCCCGCAAACCCTCAACCAAGGACAGGCCACTTCGGCGCCCCAAGTCACTCAAGCTAAGCCGCGGAAGAAGCAGTCCAAGGCCATCCCGATCTTGGTGGGTGTGCTGGTCACGGCCTTGATCGGTGCGACGGCATTTATCTTGGCTAACGCTTTTGGTTTGATCGGCACCACCCCGAAGCCGACGCCGACGGTCGTAACCGAAACGCAGATCACCACGGTTCCTGCAAAGCCGACGCAGGCGCCCACACCCGCACCCGCACCGCGTCCTGTTGAACCGACGACGCCGCGGGAGGAGCCGACGTCAACAACAAAATCGACAACCACCACCTCCACGCCCGTAGATAAGCCTGATGACGGCCGTGATGCTGATACGCCGCCGAGCCCCAGCGTTGGGACGACCACCACACCGCGTACCCCCGCGGATAGTGATCAACCTGGTGGTGACACCGGCACCACCCCGCCCGCAGGCACTGTAGACGACACGAACGAAACGAGCCCCCAACCATGATTCTTGCAGACCGATACGAACTCGGCGAGGTCATCGGCACCGGTGGCATGTCGGATGTTTACGCAGCTACCGACACCCTTTTGGGTCGCAGTGTCGCGGTGAAGGTGATGCGTGCAGAGTTGGCGCGCGACGATAGTTTCCGCGAGCGTTTCCGGCGGGAAGCTACCAACGCCGGCAAGCTCAACCACGCGACCATCGTTGCTGTGTACGATTCTGGCGAATGGGAGGGCGTGCCCTACATAGTGATGGAGCGGGTGCACGGCCGCACCTTGCGCGACATTGTGCGCGAGCAGGGCCCCATGACGCCCGCCCAGGCGGCCAGCACCCTGATCCCCGTGTGCGAGGCGCTGCAGGTCAGCCACGATGCCGGCATCATCCACCGCGATATCAAACCCGCGAACATCATGATCACCAACACCGGTGCTGTGAAGGTGATGGATTTTGGTATCGCCCGCGCCGTCAACGATTCCACCGCCGCCATGACACAAACCGCGGCTGTTATCGGCACCGCCCAGTACCTCTCCCCCGAGCAGGCCCGCGGCAAAAAAGCAGAGGCCGCCTCTGACGTGTACGCCTTGGGGTGTGTCCTCTACGAAGTGATCACCGGGCGTCCGCCCTTCGAAGGGGAATCCCCCGTTGCCGTCGCCTACCAGCATGTTCACGATAACCCCACCCCGCCGTCGGAATTCATCTCTGGCCTCACCCCCACCGAGGCTTTAAATATTGACGCCGTGACGCTCACTGCCATGGCAAAGCATCCGGCCGATCGTTATCAAAGCGCCACGGAAATGGCCGATGACCTAGGCCGCGTCGCGCGCAACACGATTGCTAACGCGGCGCGCACCCACGTAGCCCCCCAACAATCCCAAGGCCGCGGGGCACACGCACGACCCGGTCTTCACGAAGCCCCCACCACCACTATCCCCGCCACACCGGCACCGGCCCCCCAGGCCTACCCCGCTACCTCCACCTACCAGCCTGCCCAAGCGGCGGACATCCACCGCCAACCCGCACAGGTTGCGCCCCAGCAGAACCGACGCGACGTCAACACCCGTGATGATTTCGATGACTACGACGACTATGACGAGCGCGGCTCCCGCTGGCCAGCCGTGTTGGCCGGGTTGCTGGCGGTGGTCCTCATTGGTGTCGGCGGGGTGTTCACCTACGACTATGTCACCGGCAAGTCCAGCACTAGCACCGCCAGCACCGTGGCGATCCCCTCGGTCAGCGGAATGAGCGAAGAGCAAGCCACCACGCGCCTACGCGACGCCGGCTTCACCGTCGACGTACGCCAGCAGGCCGACCCGAAGGCGCCCCGTGGAACTGTGATCGCCACCAACCCGGCCAGCGGTTCAGAGATTGTGAAGGGCAGCACCGTCACCCTCATTGTGTCCTCCGGTAAAGAAATCACCGAAGTGCCAGACCTCACGGGGCGCAATACGGAAGAAGCAGCGAAAATCCTGGAATCCGCTGGGCTGGAGCTTGATCGTCAGGTTAAGGAACAGCCTTCCGACACCGTGAAGGAAGGCGCCGTGATCGAACAGTCGCCACGGGCCGGCAACCAAGTGTCCAAGGGCACGAAGGTCGCGATCACAGTGTCCACTGGTGTCGACGAGGTACGCGTACCTGTCATCACCGGCTTGAAGTGGGAACGCGCGGAAGGAAACCTCACCAGCCTGGGCTTCGTGCCGGTGCTGGAGTACATCGATTCTGACCAGCCGGAAGGCACCGTCGTCAGCGCAGAGGGCGAAGGCAGTGACATACCCAAGGGTTCTGACGTCGCGGTGAAGGTGTCGCGCGGCAACCGAATCACCATGCCTGACCTGACCGGGTTGGTGTCCACCCAGGCGTTGGCCACGCTGCGGGGCACCGGTTGGGCCGCACCCGATAGCGCACTTGTTGTGGAACAGGTGAAAACCCCTGTGCTGCTCGACCAAGGCAAGATCGCCGGGCAGACCCCAGCTGCGGGTCAACCACTGATTAAAGACGCCCCCGTCACCGTCCAGGTGTACGTTTTCGATCTGCTGCCCTAAGATGGGCAAAGGACTTTTAAGGAGAACACATGCCTAAGGCAAAGGTAACGAAGAACGCCCCGGTGTCCACCACTCCGGCTAACCGCACCCCGGTGAAAATCAACTCCAGTGGCACCCCACTGTGGTACAAGATCATCATGTTTGGGCTTATGCTCGCCGGCTTGCTGTGGTTAGTTGTGCAGTACATCTTCGGCCCCGAGATCGCCTGGATGGCTAAGCTCAACGCCTGGAATTACTTGATCGGTTTCGGCTTGTTCATCATGGGTTTGTTGATGACTACCGGCTGGCGTTAGCGTTAGAGATCTCGTGGCCATTCTCGGCTGTTAAAACTACTGATTCAGGAGCCCCTTCTAGGGCTCCTTTTTTCATGTCTTCCCTGGGGATAACTTGTTCACAACGTGGGATTCGCCACGTTATCCACCGTCTAATCCATATCCTGTGGATAACTTCTTCCCACATGCCTGTGTACTGGGTTTTTAGCGCTTTAACTGGGGTTTTGCTCTTACAGTAGGAAAATTACAAAACTGTAGTTATCCACAATGTGCATAACCCCTGTGGAAAAACCAGAGTTATCCACAGTTGTCCACAATCGTCCACACAATGCAGCTCACTCGGCGTGTCGCAAACAGCCACCTGGGACAACACCAGAGCAACAAAAAGCCGCCCCGGTGCACCCACCGAAGCGGCCTAAATTGACAACTAGACAGCCACCAGTTTTTGCCCTACCCCATGCTCCACGGAGCACCCCGGCTGCCCGCCTGCTGCCGACGAAACATCGCTTTGATAATCCCCGCCGCAACAAACCCACCAACCAGGCCACCAATATGGCCCCACATGGACACCCCCGGGAAAAACGAATACAAAATATTGATGCCAAGCAGGACAGCCGGCCCACGCTTGTCCCGACTCATCATCAACAGGACACCCATCACCGCGTAACCTGCGCTCGACGCGCCGGCGGTCAAACTATAAGGATCGAACGCCCACACTGCGAGGGTTCCACCAAACCCACCCAGGAAGAACGTCAATAGCATCGCGCCCGGGCCAAACACCCGCTCGATTTCCCCACCCACGAGCACGATCATCATCACGTTAAACAACAAGTGATCGAGACTGAAATGGGTAAAAAAGTTCGTCACCAGCACCCACCAGTGGCCGCTATCCAACGCATAAGCGGAAAAACCCGCCCACGACGGCTTAAGGACGAAGTAGCAGGCGATGATCAACACACTCAAGGCCGTTGTGACCTTCCTCGTGCGGAAGAAGTCAGCATAGGGCGATGATGGCGTGCTGTAGTAGCTCATAGGAGCCCATCTTAGGGCCTCATCAACGCCCCCCCAACGCAAAAGGCGCCGCATACACTGCGACGCCTAGCAACTCGTCCACCAGAAGGTGAACGCGGCGTCATGAAGCTGAAATCAGCCCATGACGCCTGCAGTACAACCTGGGGAGAGGAACTACTGCTTGATCTCGATGGAGGTGATCACGATCGGCTCAACCGGACGGTCGTAGCGATCCGTAGCGGTCGACGCAATTGCCTGAACGACCTTCTGGGAATCCTCAGCGGTGACCTCACCGAAGATGGTGTGGCGGTTGTTCAGGTGCGGGGTCGGAGCAACCGTGATGAAGAACTGGGAACCGTTGGTGCCCGGGCCCGCATTCGCCATAGCCAGCAGGAAGGGGCGGTCAAACTGGAGCTCCGGGTGGAACTCGTCAGCGAACTGGTAGCCGGGGCCGCCACGGCCGGTACCTGTGGGGTCGCCGCCCTGAATCATGAAACCATCGATGACACGGTGGAAGGGGGCGCCATCGTAGAAGGGGCCAGAGTTGGTTCCGTTAGCGTTTTCGACATACTCCTTGGTGCCCTCCGCCAGGCCAACAAAGTTAGCGACGGTCTCGGGTGCGTGATTGCCGAAAAGTTCGATCTCGATGTCACCAACATTGGTGTGCATGATCGCTGTTGCAGTCTTCAAAGTCATGAACGCCATGCTACCAACGCCAAGCAGGTAATGGTTGTGATGTTCGCTCATGGCTTACGGACAATTCCGCCAGGACCGCCAAGTTTTCTGCAGGTTTTTCGCAGCACAGGTACCCTGGTGTGCATGAACTCTGATCTACTGAAACTCGGCATGAAAGCCGTCAAGACCTACAAGAAGTCCAGCAAAGATACCTACAAGGACCTCAAGAAACGCTACGGTGATGTCTTCGAGCAGGCCCTCGATTCCGCCCGCGAGCAGGCAGAACAGGCCATGAACTCTGACCTGATGAAGAATGCTGCAAACGCAGCATCTAACGTCAGCGACAAGGCCTCCGAAAAAGCACAAGAGCTGTCGAACAAGGCCGCAGAGTTCGGTGCCGGCATTGGTGAACTCGCGCAGGTGCGCACTGAAGAAGCCAAGAAGCTATCCCGCCGCGAAGCCAAGAAGGCCCGCAAGGCTGCTGCCAAGGCTAAGAAGCAGGCCACCAAGAACGTTAAGAAGCGTGGCTGCTGCAGCAAACGCAAGGCTAAGAAGCTGCAGAAGCGCGCTGAAAAGGCCCTGAAGGCCCAGGGTAAGGACAAGGGCGGCTTCGGCAAGGTGTTGTCCTGGCTGATCCTGCTCGCCGGTGTCGGTGCAGCTGTGTACTACTTCTTCTTCCGCGAGGACATCTCCATCGAAAAGGAGCCGCCGACCGTTAACGACCTGAAGAAGAAAGCCAGCGACGTTGCCGACAAGGCTGCTGATAAGGCTGAAGAAGTCAAAGAAGCTGCCGCCGAAAAGGCCGAGGAGCTGAAGGACAAGGCCTCCGACGCTGCGGACGCCGCAAAGGACAAGGCTGAAGAGGTCAAGGACGCAGCTAAGGACGCCGCTGACAAGGCAGGCGCTAAGGTTGAGCAGGCTAAGAACCAGGCCCAGAACAAGGCCCAACAGCCTAAGAAGAACACTAAGTAGTTCTTTAATGCTCTCTTCCGGCTAAGCCGGTAGGTTAAAGAAAATCCCAGTCCCTTCACGGGGCTGGGATTTTTTACGCTTCACGGAGTAGATCATCGTGGGCGACGCTACCCTTTTCATTCCATGCCTCTGCAGCACGACGGATGTCAGGGCATGAAAAAACCGGCCTATCTAGAAGATAGACCGGTTTCATTCTGTGGAGCATAGGAGAATCGAACTTTTGGGGCACCGTGGGGGTTTGGTGTTGTCCTCGTGTTAACCCATTTCAACGTGCCTAAATGGTTCGATTTAGTCTAGGTAGTTGCAAGCATTTAGCCGTGTAGTGATGTCAAATTGATGTCACGCCACGGCAATATCTGAGACATCAAAGTAGACACCTCTTCCAACCCATCCGGGTACAAGTGCCCATAGGTATCTAGTGTGATCGTTGCGCTTGAGTGCCCTAGCTGTCGCTGAACAAGCTTCACGTTAACCCCGCTGCGGATCATGAGACTAGCTGCCGTGTGCCGTAGCCCGTGCACTGTGAAACGCCTAGGGAACGTCTCATCATCGGCCTGGCAACGCCTCACAGCGGCCATAAACCAGTGTGTTGCACCGTTGGGTGGTTTCAGTGGCCCCCCGGCCTGTGGTGCCTCCCAGATCAATTCTTCACGGTCGATACCTGCCATGTGTTCACGCAACCAGTGGTAAACCTCGGGTGTCGTTGTGACCGTGCGGTTTTCGTGTGTTTTTGTCGCACCAAAGGTGCCGGTCTGGCTACTGTATGACCGGGTGATCCTTAGGCGGTTGTCACCTATGACATCTTTAGGTCGTAGGGCGATCAGTTCACCCCAACGTAAACCTGTGGTTGCTAGCAGCATGACAACGAGCTTGTATGTGTCTGGCGTGTGGTTGACGAGCGCTAGCACTTGTTCAGCTGTGAGAGGTTCTACATCGGCCTTGTGACGTTTGGGTGCTTTGACACCTAGCGCGGGGTTGTGGTCGATGTAGCCAGCTTTTTTAGCGAGTTCTAGCAGGTCTCGTAGTGGTGTAAGTATGTTGCCTATGGTACTTGCAGATAGATCCTGCGATAGTTGATCTACCCATCGTTGAATGCCGATCTCTGTGATCTTTGTGACCGGATATGCACCCCATGTTGGTAGAACGTAGTTGTTGAGGGTTGAGTTGGCTTTAGCTACGGTGGCGGGTTTTTTGTTGGTGTGTGTGACTTTCCAGTCTGGGACGAAGGTGTCTAGGGTTCGTTTGGTGTCGCGTGGTTTGGTTATACCGGCGGCCAGTTCGGCCATGACTTGACGTTCGTAGGTTTGGGCGTCGCGTTTTGTTTTGAAGCCGCGTTTTGTGCGTTGTTGTCCTGTGGCGTCGCGCCACATGACGCGCCAGTGGTACCCGGTCGCGGCCTTGTATTTACCTACCCCCATCGCCTTTTTCCAGCCGCTCTACACGCTGCAAGACTTCTTGATATTCCTCTTTAACCGTCATGAGTTCATCTTTAAGCGCTTCGACATATTCCGGGCTAGCCGCATATTCGTCAAACATCTTCTGAAGTTGCTCTGGTGTTAGTTCCGGGTGTTCAGGTTCCTTAATCTCGCCAGTTTCAAGCTGCCGAAGGAACTCTTCTTCCGGCATCTCAGCTTCTGGGTAAAAAGCTTCAGGGTTTGGAACTTCACGCCCTAGCCACCTTTCGTATAGTTCAGCGACAAGCGGCCCTATCTGGGCGTAAATGATCGGTGGGGTTGTGTCACGGTCTGGGAGGTTGTACAAGCCCACTAGGTGGCTACGGATCTCACGTTCTGTAAATCCGTCTTCTTCGATGGGGTAGAGAAACTCTAGCGGGGAGACGTCAAACACCCGCGCTAGCACCACAACGTTATCTAGGGATAGCCGACGACGACCATTCTCGGTTTGGGCTATCTGAGGTTGGCTAATCATGCCGCCCAGTTTTTTAGCTTCGTCTGCCACGCCCTGAGCAGACATACCCCGCGCTTTTCGCAAACGCCTCAAATTCTTAGACGCTCGCACGTCGTAAGCGCTCCATCCATCCATCGCAACCATGATTGGAGCGTAGCAACCTATTCGATATTCAACCAAACCAAATAGCAATCTACCAGCTATTTTATAACCTAGTTGACCAATTGCGCCCCCATGTTATACGCTTAGATCATAATCAACCGAAAAGGTTGGTTAGATATCGAATAAGGAGGCCTCTTGAGTCAAGTATCCAAAACCTACACCGTTGCAGAAGTCGCAAAACAACTCCAAGTGAGCAAAGCAACCGTCTACAACCTCATCAACCAAGACAAGTTCCCCACACCAACAATCCACCTCGGCACCCAATACCGCATCCTTGCCGAACCCTTCGACACCTACATGAAAGGCACAACCAAATGAACGCAACCCCCGGCGACATCCTAGACCTCATCGCCCTCGCAACACTCGGAACAGCCCTCTACACCCTCGCCATCATGATCGGAGCCTAAACCATGGACACCCTAACCACCGACGACCTATTCAACACCGCCGTCGCAGACATCATCTTCACCGCAGCAGCCCTATCAAGAGTGCGCAAAAGCTACACAGAAAACCCCGCACTAACCCCCCAGCAAATCGCGACAATGCTGAATACCATCACCGACTACCTAAAACACGACCGCAAACAAGTCAAAGAACTACGCGACTATATCCAAGGAGCCTAAAGACATGCACCCCACCCAAGAAACCATCAACAACACCAAACGCCTACTACTAGCCGAACTGCGCTACATCACCCAAGCAATCGACAACAACGACCTCACCAAACTGGAGGCCATCACCAAACAAACCAAAGAGCACGGCAAAGGCGGCCTCATCGCCACCTACGCCACCGAACTCAACCAACAAGCAATCACCATCTACACCGGAAAGGCAGCAACCAAATGAGCATCAGCGACCAGATCAAGAAACTCAACGAACGCGCCACACAACCATCAGGCGGCACCCCAGGCGGCACCACCCGCTACGAAGGCGACCCCATCGAATCAATCCGCCAACACTCCAAGCACCTGGAATTCTTCACAAAGAAATCCGAACTTGAACAGGTCATGGCAGACAACACCCAGTACACCACGGAACTCGTGGAACTGATGTTGGAAAACAAGAAGCTGGAAAAGCAGATCTTGGACCAAAAGATCAACGCTGAAGCACTGAAAACCCAGCTCAAAAAAGCAGAATTGGAAGCAGAACAGGTCAAAGCACAGTACATGGAACAGCAACTGGAGCAACTCAATGAGGATGCAGACAAGCTCCCAGAGTTGGAGCAGGACGTAGGCAATGACACGGAGGTGGCCTCACAGGACACAGATGTAGAGCACACCCACACCGAATCCACCGACACCCCCACCGAGCAGTAAAGGAAAACCCCACCATGGAAACTACATTCCCCTACTACGCCCTTACCCGAACCAACCTCGCTACATTGCGTGACTACCTGGCCAACCCCGGCGACGACACCTACCAAACCGCGTGCGCTAACGCAGCAGCAGTGTTAGACACGTTCGTTGACATCTTGCCAGAACCCAACATCGGACACCACGTCATCCTGGACGGTGACAACCCGGCCATGCAACTCTGTGACACCGAAAAAGACCACCAGCTCCGCCACCTCATCGCAGTCGAACAGAAAAACGGGAACTCCTACACCCATGCGCCAATCGTCATGTGTTCAGAGTGCATAGACACCAAACGCAACAACTACTGGCAGGACATTAAAGGCACCTACGGACCGGAGTTGACACGGCTGGAGAACAATCTGGGTACATCTAAAAACACGCTGGCCATGCTAGAAGTGCGTAAAGCCGCAGCAGAGGCCTACCTGGAAGCACACCCCGACAATACAGCAGCTCAAGACTACGCCTTCGAAGCGCAAAGAGATCACGGGGAAGAAGCCGCACACCTGTCCAAGCTCAGAATCAAGATCGAAAAGCTCAAAAAGCCCATGGAAGAGGCAGACCGCTACACGCGGCCAACGGCACAGTTCACCCTCAAAAAAGAACCGAAACCCTACACCCTGGAAACTATCAGGAAAGCCGCACAGCGAGCAGCTAACCGAAAGGCAGCAGAGAAAGGAAAACCCCGCCATGCATAACACGACGGGAACCACCAACAGTATAACCCGAAACCAGCAGAAAACACAAGATGCAGCTAAAAGTTTCATCTGTGGACTATTCAACACACCCGCCGACCGCATACCCCACTACATCGACGGCCTATGTGAGCACGACCTCACACCCCAATTCTGGCCACTCGTGCAAATCATCCACACAGAAGCCATCAACCTCATCGACGCTGGCGAGGGTGACAAACTTGTTAACCCCACCGTGGTAATGAACCAACTCCCCGAAGTGCCCACACAATTGCGTAGTGACCTCATCAACGCCACCACCACCAACCCCCCGGCGGCGTACCACCTTGGCAGTCTGGCTCGCCAACTGAAGCAACTACGCACACGGCGCGCCATAAACACACAAGGTGAAGAACTGAAAGCCGCATCCCATGCCGACCCGGCCACCATCAGGGAACAACGAGGGCGATTGTTGTATCTCATCCGACTCATTGACAGTAACTTCCCTGAAGAGCACCCCCTCACGGCCTATGGAGCAGCATGACAAGCGCATACACACCCGAGCAGTGGCGACAACTAGAGGACATCATCTTCGATGGGTCTAGCGCCCAACTGGAAGCAATACGAGATTATGCCCGCGCCAACCAGCTACCGCCGATAGCGTTGCTTGTCATGTGTGCCCTTCGCGTGCTGGCCTCACTGCCAGCGGGTACCCCCCTTAAAACCGGTTTCATGCCACCGGGGGTGCCCAACATGATCGTGATGTTGATCGGCTACCCCGGTGCAGGTAAAGACCGCACACAGCAAGCCGCTAGCGAAATCGTCACAGTGACCATAGGGGATAACATTGTCGCCCCTAAAGAACTCACACCCGGTAGCGGCGAGGGCATCGAAACCGCCCTAGCAGCTATACAGGACGACAGCGGACTACCTGGCCTATCCACCCCCGTATTGTTCGGTGACTCAGAGGGCACAGGACTAGCCGCAAAGATGAAACGAGAATCAAGCACCCTACGGTCTAACCTTCTCAAGTTGTATTCCGGTAACGCCATGGGCACGGCCAACAAAAAAGACACCGTCACAGTACCCGCTAGGAGCTACACCGCGTGCCTATGGTCATGTGCTCAATGGGATACCGCCCACGTGTTTCTCCAAGGTGATGATGATGGCCTCAAGCACCGCATTATGTGGATAGAGGTCTTAGACCCAGATGCAACACTAGGCAACAGCTCTACCCCGCCCACCCTGCACCCCGTGGCACTACCCGCCAGCATCGGACACGCCGGGATAGCTTACTGTGGTGACGCGCTCGCAGACGTGGCACAACAGGGCATAGACGGCCTAAAAGGGCGCGCAACTACCGGCAGCGGCCACGCGCTCTACACGCGCTGCAAGCTAGCCGCGGGCCTAGCTCTCCTATCGTCACGGACAGATGTCACACAAACAGACTGGGAGAAAGCCGGGGCACTGATTGACTTTTCTACCGCCATTGAAAAAAAGATCTCCAAACTCGCAGATGAAGCGGAGATCATGAAAGAAACAGAAGCGCTAGAAAGAAAGGAATCCGCTAAAACTCAGTTGCATATCAATAGGCAATATAGGGCAGAAAGGCTAGTGCTCTCATTGCTCAAAGATAGCGAGAGCTTTGGGCACCGAACGTTGCACGATAAAGGACGACGCTACCGGAGGCAAGCATCTGATGTCATCTGTGAATTTGCGGATGCTGGCATTATCACTATCGATCTAGACAGCACCGGTAAACCCTATAGCTACCATCGCGGCCCGGCCTGGGATACCGAACGTGCAGGCGAACGAATCGCGTATTTATCGCAGCAATTGCCACATTGATTATTTCTCTCTTTTCCTAACACCCCGTCCCCGGCGTCCCCACGTCCCCATGCAGGTCACAGCGTTTTTACCCGACCCCGGCACCCGTCCCCAGCGTCCCCAATGAAGCACTCACTAACATTAGTTCGAACTTAGCAGAATACACGGCTTAAGCCGTCCCCGGGGACACCCTTGGGGACACCCTAAAAAACCCCTGACCTGCATGGGGACGTGGGGACGCTGGGGACACCTCCTAAAGAAAAAAGAACAAAGAAAGTGAGCTAGACAACACATGACACACTCAAACGACAACACCAACCAATACAACCAACCACACACTAACCCCACCGAACAAGATGGAACACCTATCGAACACCCCGCCCACATCGGCCACCCCACCAACCTCATCGGCCTCATCATCACCCGCGCCCAATGGCAAGAAAAAGAACTCGCAAAAGTACGCACAGAAGCCGCCAACAAACGGCGCGCACTACGCCAACTACAAGAACAGCACGCGGCCCTACAAAAAGAACTCAAACTATTTAAAAAAGCAGTAAGTTACCTATTAAAACAACTTGAAAACACCCCCTAAAACTGCTATACTATTACACGAGTGCAGGATACCCCCCACCCCACAACACACGGGGCGGGGTACCACAAAAGCCCCCGGGGGGGTACACACTCAGAAGAGCCCAGGAGGCACACACACCGCCAAACAAAAAGGCAGGTACAACAATGGGCATAATCACATCCGGGGAAAACAAACCCGGCGTATACCAACCCGACATCGAAATAGTCACCCCACGCGACATGCTCGCATGGTCAGTGCTCTACCACATCAGCAACCCCATCGACGTGGAAACCTCAGACTGGACCACCGTCCGCTCAGCAGTACTACCACACATGGACAACGCCACATGGGTAGACGAGGGTAAAGAAATCCCCGAAGCCAACGCAGAACTCGCGGAAATCACCTTCCACACCCGCAAAATCGCCATGATCCAAACCGTATCAACCGAAATGTACGGACAACACAAACAAAACGCCGAAGGCTCACGACTACGCGAAGACCTACTAGAAGGCTTCCGACTCGGACTCATCCACAAAGTCGACAACGCCATCATCACCGACAACGATGAACGCAGCAAAGGTCTAGCCAACATCGACGGCAAAACCAAAATCGAAGCCACCCCCGGCAACTACGATTGCGTCATCGACGCAGTAGCCGAACTGGAATCCCTCGGAGCATACAAACCAGACATGCGACTCACACTGAGTCCCAAAACCTGGGCAACCATGCTCAAAATGAAACGAGCACAAGGCAGCGCCGAAACACTCATCAACCCCACCGCCTACACCATTCCAGGATCAACAGGCGAAAACCGCGCACAAATCCACGGAATCCCCATTGCAACAAGCCGCTTCATCCCAGACGGCAAAGCCTACCTAACCGACGTGCGCAACATCGTCAGCGTCGCCACCCCCATCGAATTCGAAGAATCAATGCACGAAGCATTCAGCTACGACGCAGTAAAAATCCGAGCAAAAACACGCATCGGATGGGGAGTAGCAGACCCCAAACGCATCGCAGAAATCACCATCAACTAACAACCATGAACCACCACCACAACACCCACGGGGATAACCCCCACCCCCTACTCCTCAGGAAAGCCGAGGGCATTGACGCTCACATAATGTACGGGTCTGGGGTTTTGTGGGCTTACGTGGTGTTTGAGACGCTTTAGGAGGCGTTTGTTAATGAATTTGCACGATATTAATAAGGCTGCTGCGGAGCAGTTGGAGCATTTGGATAAGGTGCAGGCGCGGTTGGTGTCTATGTTCACTGATCTCAATGCTGTGATGGCTTACCATGAGCGGAAGGAGGCGAATTTGGAGCTTGCGGAGGCGACGGCCAAGGTTGGTGCGGAGCGTCGTGAGTGGCTTGAGTTCGTGGCTCGTGTTAATGGCATCTTGGATTAGGTCGCGGTGCCTGTAGTGTTGTCTGTGTAGGTATGACTGTTGTCTAAGTTCTCCCCGGTTGGTGTTTCCTTCGCACCGGCCGGGGTTTTCTTTTGTGGGGGTGATGTCAAATTGATGTCAAAATGGGGTGTTTGTGGCCTTGTCATGGCATGAAAAAACCGGCCTACCTGGGAAGATAGACCGGTTTCATTCTGTGGAGCATAGGAGAATCGAACTCCTGACCTTCTGCTTGCAAAGCAGATGCTCTACCAATTGAGCTAATGCCCCTTGTCCCTGCGTGGGCCTAGCAAGAATCGAACTTGCGACCTCATCGTTATCAGCGATGCGCTCTAACCGACTGAGCTATAGGCCCTGGGAACGAGATATAACTTTAAACCCCATCCACCATACAAAGCAAATCGCCTGCTAGTGGATGGTTTTTAAAGCTTTTTAAACCGCTTAAAGGCGTTTACCTCGCGGTTGTTCTGACAGTGTCACGCTCACGCCACCGAATAGGTCGACGATGGCGTTGTACATGACCGCTGTCAGGGGGGCCAACACAATGAACAACACCGACATCAGCACACCCAGGATGGCTGCGACGCTGATGACCACACCGAAGCCCACCACCTGGGATCCACCGGTACCACCAATGATGGAATTCACCTTCGCCCAGATGCCAGCGGCATCGAGGCCGAAGTACAGCAGCACGACACAGATCATCCACGCCGCTAGCCCTGCCAGAGACAGTGCTAAGGCCGTCCTGAAGGCTGAGACAGGTGCAATGCGCCGCACGAGTACTCGGGTGTTTGCCATTAAGCGTCACCCTTGTCGTCGGCGTCCTTAGCCTCAGCAGCACCGTCTAGCGTTGCGGCCTGCTCGACGGCAGCTACCTCAGCTTCAATTTCTTCGTTTTCCTGCTCTACGTTGCGGTCGATCGCTAGAAGTTCAACACCCTTTTCGAGGTTGACCAGGCGAACACCCATTGTCTGACGGGAAGAGGGTCGAATCTGGTTAACTTCGGTGCGGATCACTCCACCGGCAGTGGTAATTGCGAAGATCTCATCGTCATTGGACACGACAATTGCGCCAATGAGCTTTCCGCGCTTCGGGGTGTACTTGAAGGTCACGACACCGAGGCCGCCACGTCCCTTCACCGGGTACTCGGACAGTTCGGTGCGCTTGCCGTAACCGCCGGAGGTTGCAACCAGTAGGTAGGAGTCTTCGCGAACAACACTCATGGCGAGCATCTGGTCTTCGCCGCGGAAACGCATACCCTTGACGCCCGCGGTGGAGCGACCCATGGGGCGCAGAGTGTCGTCATTAGCGGTGAAGCGAATTGCTTGGCCTTCTTCAGAGACCAACAGCAGATCGTCGTCGGCAGAGCACAGAACTGCACCGATGAGCGAGTCGCCTTCGTTGAGGTTGATGGCGATGAGTCCACCGGAACGAGCCGAGTCGTAGTCGGACAGGCGGGACTTCTTGACGCGACCTTGCGCGGTGGCCAGCACCAGGTAGGGGGCGTCTTCATAAGTCTGCAGCTGGATAACCTGTGCGATTTGCTCGCCGGGCTGGAATTCCAGCAGGTTAGCGACGTGCTGGCCGCGAGCTGTGCGGGAGGCCTCGGGTAGTTCGTACGCCTTGAGTCGGTAGACACGACCGAAGTTGGTGAAGAACAAGATCCAGTCGTGTGTCGAGCAAACGAAGAAGTGGCGAACCACGTCGTCCTGCTTCAGCTCTGCACCACGCACACCCTTGCCGCCGCGCTTCTGGTTGCGGTAGAGATCCACCTTGGTGCGCTTTGCGTAACCGGTGGAGGTGATGGTGACGACGACGTTCTCGCGAGCGATGAGGTCTTCTTCGGTGACCTCACCGGAGGCTGCAACGATTTGAGTGCGACGGTCATCGCCGTACTTCTCCACGATCTCTGCAAGCTCATCGCGAACGATGGCACGCTGGCGTTCGGGACGGGCCAGGATGTCCTTGAGGTCAGCGATTTCGATCTCGATTTCCGCCAACTCGTCAACGATCTTCTGGCGCTCGAGAGCTGCGAGGCGACGCAGCTGCATCGCCAGGATGGCGTCTGCCTGAATGTCGTCAATATCCAGAAGGTCGATCAGGCCCGCGCGAGCATCGTCGACAGTGGGGCTACGACGGATCAAGGCGATGACCTCGTCCAGCATATCCAGCGCCTTGACCAAACCACGCAAGATGTGGGCGCGCTTTTCGGCCTCATCCAGGCGGTATTGGGTGCGGCGGATAATGACGTCGATCTGGTGCGCCACGTAGTAGCGAATCATCTGATCGATGCGCAGGGTGCGGGGCACACCATCGACGATGGAGAGCATGTTGGCGCCGAAGCTGGTTTGCAGCTGGGAGTGCTTGTACAGGTTGTTGAGCACCACGCGCGGCACTGCGTCACGCTTGAGGGTGACGACGATGCGCATGCCGACGCGGTCGGAGGATTCGTCCTCAATCTTGGCGATACCGGCAAGCTTGCCCTGGTTGACCTGGTCGGCAATGTTGTGGATAAGGTTATCTGGGTTGACCTGGTACGGCAGCTCGGTAATGACGATGGTTTGGCGGTTGCCTTCCTCCTCAATGGAGGTCACACCGCGCATGCGGATGGAACCGCGGCCGGTGGTGTAGGCGTCCTTGATCCCTTGGTCGCCAACGATGAGTCCGGCGGTCGGGAAATCGGGACCCTTGATGTATTTCATGCATGCTTCGAGCGCCGCGGCGTCATCAGCATCGTAGTTTTCGAGCATCCAGAAGATAGCGTCGGCCAATTCCCGCAGGTTGTGCGGGGGAATGTTGGTGGCCATGCCGACGGCGATACCACCGGAACCGTTCATCAGCAGGTTGGGTACGCGCGAGGGCAGAATGGTGGGCTCTTGGGTTTTACCGTCGTAGTTGGGTTGGAATTCGACGGTGTTTTCGCGGATGTCGCGGACCATTTCCATGGCCAGGGGTGTCATGCGGCACTCGGTGTAACGCATGGCGGCGGGGCCGTCGTTACCGCGGGAGCCGAAGTTACCTTGGCCATCGACCAGCGGGTAGCGCATCGACCACGGCTGAGCCATGCGCACCAGGGTGTCGTAGATGGCACTATCGCCGTGGGGGTGGTAGTTACCCATAGTGTCAGCAACGGGCTTCGCGGACTTCACGTAGGAGCGGTCGGGGCGGTAGCCGTTGTCGTACATGGCGTAGAGCACGCGCCGGTGCACGGGTTTGAGGCCGTCGCGGACCTCGGGTAGTGCACGGCCGACGATGACGCTCATGGCGTAGTCGATGTAGCTGGACTGCATCTCCTCATTGATGTCAATGGGTTCGATGCGGTCAAAGAGTGAATCGGAGGTGTTGTCGCTCACGCGATTCCCTTCTGGTTTTGTTGTCTCGAACCTGTGGGTGGCGGTAGTGTGTTGCCGCTTCGTAGGCCCGCGTGTACCCGGTTGATTCTACTCTGTTGTGGGTGGCTTCAGTGGCTCTGAGGGGGCATGTGGCCTTTTATGGGCCAATTTTTTAATTTATGACGCCGCGTTGGTATCACTGTGGTATCACTGTTGCGGTTGTTGGGGGTAGTCTGGCGACTATGGCTATGACGTTGAGGTTGTCTGCATCGCAGGGACGGGCTTTGGCTTTGTTGGCTCAGTCAATGGGCACGAGTAAGCATGAGGCTGTTGTGCGTTCAATTGTTGCTCAGGCGACTCGCATGCTTGAGGATGCGCAGGTTGCTGATCTTGCACGTGAATTGGTTCCGGGTTATTCCGTGATGGATCGGCGTTTGCGAGCGGCTGAGGGCGGGGTCGGTGACGATGGATTCTCTTAATATGTCGTCTTCACGCAGCCTGTCAGCCGAGCAATTATTGCTCATCGCTGATGAGGTCTGCCGCAGTGAACGAGTCAGTGTTGTTGACTATGGATTTGTTGCTGCAGCTGCGGCTGTTACTGGTGCCCAGTTTGATGGTGTTCCTGTGTTTCAATCTGTGCGGGCTGCACGCAAATCTTTGGAGCAGGCGATTGTTTTGCTCGAGCCCCTAAGCGGCGCGAATCGAGTGTTTGCGCGTGTCGCTGGAGAAGTTTTCGCTCGGATCAATGATGAGGTTTAACGGCGAGGTGTGAGCCTTTACCCCCATTTAGTGTTATCGCCGTTTGCCCCAAAATGTTACACGTGTTAAATTTGGGGCTGTTGTGATTACAGTGACTGTTGTTAACTCGCTTGAGTAGGTGGCGTTACTGTGGCGGAAGAATCGCAACCACAGTCGATATAAAAGTGTGGGCCCAGGAAATTTTCCTGGGCCCACACTTTTTGTTGCTCTTAGACGTCCTAAACGTCGAGGAAGCGAACGTCCTTCGCGTTTCGCGTGATGAAGGATCGACGCGCCACGACGTCATCACCCATCAGAATGCTGAACAGCTCATCGGAGCGGTGTGCGTCTTCCATCGTCACCCGGCGCAGCACTCGGTGGCTCGGGTCCATTGTGGTCTCCCACAATTCCTTAGCGTTCATCTCGCCCAGACCCTTGTAACGCTGAATGCCATCATCCTTGTTGATGCGGCGGCCAGCAGCCAAGCCTTCTTCAAGTTGCTCATCGCGCTCGCGGTCGGAATAAGCAAACCCAGGGGTGCCCTTCTGCCACTTCAACTTGTATAGCGGCGGCTGAGCCAAGTAGACGTAACCGTCTTCAATGAGCTGCGGCATGAAGCGGAACAGCAGCGTCAACAGCAGCGTTGCGATGTGCTGACCGTCAACGTCAGCGTCGGCCATGAGCACAATCTTGTGGTACCGCAGCTTGTCGATATCGAACTCGTCATGAATACCGGTACCCAGGGCAGTGATGATCGCCTGGACCTCATTGTTCTTCAACACCTTGTCCAAGCGTGCCTTTTCCACGTTAAGGATCTTGCCACGCAACGGCAAAATAGCCTGGTACATGGAATCACGGCCGGACTTTGCGGAACCACCCGCAGAGTCACCCTCCACGATGTAAAGCTCAGACTTCAAAGGATCCTTGGAACGGCAATCAGCGAGCTTACCCGGCAAACCACCCAAGTCAGTAGCCGACTTACGTCGGACCAAATCACGTGCTTTACGCGCAGCCTGGCGAGCCTGAGCAGAAGACACAGCCTTATTGATAATGGCCTTAGCTTCCGCGGGATTAGCATCAAACCATGCACCCACGTGCTCATTAACAGCCTTCTGAACAAAACCCTTGACCTCGGTGTTTCCGAGCTTGGTCTTGGTCTGACCCTCAAACTGAGGCTCACGCACACGCACCGAAATAACAGCAGCTAAACCCTCGCGGCAATCATCACCGGTCAAGTTGGGCTCTTTTTCCTTCAGCAACTTGTGGTCGCGTGCGTAGCGGTTCATCAAAGAAGTCAGCGCAGCGCGGAAACCTTCCTCGTGCGTACCGCCCTCAATCGTCGCAATCGTGTTAGCAAAGGTATGCATGGACTGGCTATAGCCAGAATTCCACTGCATTGCCACCTCGACCTCTTCGACATCACGCTTGTCGTCGAAAGAAATGATGGTCGGGTGAATTGCCTGCTTAGACTTATTTAGCGAGCGGACATAATCCTTCAAACCATCCGGGTAGTAGAAGACCTTCTTCTTTTCCCGCTTGGCAGCCTTCTTAGTATCAGCCTCGGCCACCTCGGTAGCCTCAGCGTCAGTGTCGGCAGCATCCAACGCGGCGTCATCAAAAGAATCCCCACCGATCAGCTCGGCGGACTCCCCTGCTTCAGCCAAAGCCTCAAGCTCAAGCTCCTCATCGGTGACACGCTTGTCCGTCAAGGTGATGGTCAGGCCCTTGTTAAGGAACGCCATTTCCTGCAGACGACGCGCAATCGTGTCGAACTTGAAAGTAGTGGTTTCAAAAATGTCGCCATCCGGCCAAAAACGCACCGTCGTGCCTGTTCCCCGGGCATTTCCACCCTTGATCAGTTCATCCGGAACAGCCATAGTGAAGTTCTGCAGCCAGTGGTGACCATCGCGCTTAATGTCTGCCTCAACGCGAGTAGACAGCGCGTTAACCACGGAAATACCCACACCGTGGAGGCCACCAGACACTGCATAAGACTCAGAATCGAACTTGCCGCCGGCATGCAGCTGAGTCATGACCACCTGCACGGTAGGTGCACCACTGGGGTGCATCTCCACGGGGATACCACGACCGTTGTCGACAACTTCGACGCCGCCGTCTTCTAGTAGAGTGACGTCAACCTTGGTCGCATAACCCGCCATCGCTTCGTCAACCGAGTTGTCGACGACCTCCCAAATGAGGTGGTGTAAACCACGCTCACCGGTTGAGCCGATGTACATGCCCGGACGTTTACGGACAGCTTCGAGGCCCTCGAGGATTGTGATCGATGAGGCGTCATATGCGTGTTCAGAATTTTCTGCAGCCACGATTGAAGCAGCACTCCTAATCTTAAGTGTTTATAGACCCCTCCATAGTACACGCCCTATAACCCCCCACATGGTAGGCACTTGAACGCGTCTGCGGGCCTCTCATAGGGGATCTCGTGGATTGTCCCAGGTCGCCTATCCATAAGTATCCCGCGGGCCACGCCCTTTAACGTGCAACGGACCTTTGCGCCAACTAGGAGCCTTAGGGCCGAAAATTTTCAATTCCACAATCACATCCGAGCCGACTTTTTCAGCGATCACCTGGAGAATCTGACGCTGCATAAGCCGCAGGTTACTGGCCCACGAGGTGCTGTCACAGGTGATAAATAATTGCTTATCTTTAAGCATCTCCACGCGCGTGTGTTGGGCTATTTTCTCCCCCACCAACTCATCCCAGTGGGCATGCACCCAACCACCCGCTATGTCTTTTTTCCATCCCCGACGCTTAATCTCCCGCTCAAGGGTCACACCAAATGCCAGGGGATCACGTCGATACGGCAACGCTCGACCATCTTTACCCGTGGGCCTGCGCCTCGACCGACCCGCTGCCGCATCCATTGCGTTCCTCGCCTTCATCGCCTTCATTGCGCAAGGTGTGGAAGACTGTTGCGCTCCACCAACTGACTTACTATCCGTTGTGCGCTTCGCTTGGGCCTGCTGCATCAGACGCGCGAACGCAGCAGACACACCATCTTGATCAGGTTGTTGGTTGTTATCCACGCTGCCGGTGTCACTACTCATCAGCAGCACCTTCTTCCGGTTGAGCTTCAACCGAGGTTTCTACTTGGTCACCAAGAAGTGAAAAACGGCCATCATTGTCAGTTTCCGTCAGCACCGTGTGCACGGTGGGGTTCAATGTATCGGGAATGTCTTCCCCCACTGCGGCGGTGATGATGACCTGCTCTGCCTCCAGCGCAATGTCTACAAGTTTGCGGCGGCGTTGAGCATCGAGCTCTGCGAACACATCATCGAGAATCAAAATGGGGTCTGTCCCCTCCGAGCGAAGCAGGAAAAACACCGCTAGGCGCAAGGCCAACGCATAACTCCACGTTTCCCCATGGCTTGCGAAACCCTTAGCCGGGTGATCACCCAGCAAAAGAACAACGTCATCGCGATGGGGCCCGACAGTGCTCATCCCCCTTTCGATGTCGCGACGTCGTTGCTTAGATAATTCTGTAAGCATCCCAGCCTCGATCAACGCCGCATCGGTCGCATCATCCAGCGGCACACTCGAACTGTATTGAACCCTTGCCGGCCGCGATTCCGGTGCCAAACGGGCATAGCTCGAATGAATGTGGGGTTCAAGCTCACTCAACACATTCAGTCGCGCAGCTATCACCTGGGCACCTAGCTGGGCCAACCTGGAATCCCACGCGTCGAGGGTAGTCAAAGCAGCCTGACCATCGGCATCCTCATAGCCACGCCGCAACGCATAGGAGGCGTTGCGCAAAAGTGCATTTCGTTGGCGCAGAACCTTATCGTAGTCAGCTTTCACCCCAGCTAACCTGGGCGATCGGGTTGCAATAACCTCGTCTAGGTAGCGTCTCCTCTGCTCGGGCTCGCCGCGAACCAAGGCGAGGTCCTCAGGCGCGAACAAAATAGACTTCACAATTCCCAGGATTTCCCTGGGCGAGCCCACTTTTGTCCTATTGATCTGCGCTTTGTTCGCCCCCTGCGCCTTGATGAGCAAATGCGCAGTTAGTTCTCGATCCCCATTGACAGCTGTTGCTGACACTCGGGCGGCAGTGTGTCCCGCGTGAACCAAGGGGGCGTCATTGTGAACGCGATGTGAAGACAGGTGAGCAAGATAGCCGATGGCTTCGACCACGTTGGTCTTGCCGAAACCATTACGGCCTACGAGCACGGTGACGCCTGGGGCGAGCTCTAGGTTGAGCTCCCTCCAGGACCGATAGTTTCTTAGCTCGAGTTTGCGCAGGTGCATGCGGGTTTCGGGCCTAGCCCGGCAGGCGCACGGGCATCAGCAGGTAGGTGAAATCAGTGTCCGGAGTAGCAAACACACCATCGTCGCCAGCGACGGGGAATTCCTCGGGCTCGGGGATGAGGATTGCAGGGCGCGACGGCTGGGTGAAACCAAAAACAACACGATCAGTGTTGATGACGCCGAGACCTTCCTTCAGGTATCCAGGGTTGAAGGCGATCAACAGCGGTTCGCCAGAAAAGGCGCAGGGCACGACTTCTTCGGCATGGCCGGAATCACTGGCTCCCGCGGACAAAATAACCTGTCCTTCGGAGAACTCCATGCGGATCTGCGCATTGCGGTCGGTCACCAAGGACACGCGGCGGATTGCGTCCACCAAAGGTGCGATTTCAACGCTGGCCATCGCCGTGTGGGTCTTAGGGAGCAGCGGCTGAAAATTGGGAAATTCTGCGCTGAGCATGCGGGTTGTCGTTTTACGACTTTCGGCCTCGATACCGAACAATCCTTCGCTGGAGATTTCCTCACCGTTGCCCACCGCGAGGTGGATGGTGTCCGCGTTGTCCAGCGTGCGGGCGTGCTCTTGGAGGGTCTTTGCAGGCACCAGGAGTTTAGCTTTAACGAAGCTGTTGGTCGGCGACCATTCAAAGCGGCGGACTGCAAGACGGAAACGGTCAGTTGCTGCCATCAAAACGCTGTTTCCATCGATTTCGATGTGCACGCCTGTAAGCATGGGCAGTGTCTCATCGCGGCCCGCTGCGAGTGCTACTTGGTTGACAGCACGGGTGAACAACTTGGAATCAAGCTGCCCTGTTTCTTCTGGAAGGTCTGGAAGTTTCGGGTAGTCGTCCAGCGGGATGGTGGGCAATTCGAAGCGCGAAGAACCACATGTGATGTAGGCAGTGCTGCCCTCAACATGCAGGTCAACGGGCTTGTTGGGCAGGGTGGATGTAATTTCAGCAATGAGCTTGCCGGCAACCGCAATTCGGCCCGGGGTAGAGACCTCTGCAGGGATGGCTACCTGGGTGGAAACCTCATAATCGAAACCTGCAAGCTCGAGTCCATCGTCGGTTGCTGTAATTACCATGGCGCGAAGCACGGGCTGAGCGGGCTTCGAGGGCAGGTTGCGTGCAACCCAAGAAACTGCGCTGGTCAGGTCGTCTTTAGAGACTCGAAACGCGACTGCCTGTGCGTCCATAGTGTGGCGTGCTCCTCGTAGATGGGTTTGTAAACAACAAAAGTGTACAGGTTTGCAGCCAGCGGCTGACAACCTCAGTGAAGCGATTGTTGTCATTTCGGTGATCTCAAAAAGCGGCTCCCTTGCGAATCTGGGGCGAGAATTACACACACCCCGTTTCTCTTAAGGTTTTTAGGGAAATTTAGTTGGTAGTAGCAGTAAGTCCTGTGAGTGTTGTGGATGTAGGCCTGTTTGCCCAGCGTATTGCGGCGTGTCGTGCTGTGCGTAGGGCTGTGAATTGTTTGTGGATAATTCTGCTCATCTGTGGATAACTTTCTGACCTGCTGTTTTTCACACATTTCTTCCCCAGCCACTGAGCGTTTTATCCACCTTTTTGCGTGGTTTATCAACAGCCGCCATGGTTACTCGAAAAATCAAGGAAAGTTATCAAGGTCTCTTAATTACACAGCTGTAGTTACAATCCTGTGGATAACTCTGTGGAAACTGTGAAAACATGCACATTGCAGCACAAAACGCCAGCAGGAAGCGGTGTCCTACTGGCGCTCGTGGCTTCAAGTGGTCCTAGCCCAAGGGCGCGTGATTCATGATCTGTTGGGTGATTTCCTGGATTTCGTCGTAGGTGTCGCGCTTCTCGGTCATCTCTTTGCGGATTTTCCGATCGGCGTACATGACGGTGGTGTGGTCTTTACCTCCGAAGTTTTCACCAATCTTCGGCAGGCTAAGGTCGGTCAGCTCGCGGCACAGGTACATGGCGATTTGTCGCGCATGCGCAACAGCACGTGTTTTACCTGTGCCGCGGAGGGCATCAGGGGAAATCTTGAAGTAGGTGGCTGTTGCTTCCATGATGGTCGCGGCGTCAGGTTTAACGTTGCGGACGCCGGGAATCATATCGCGCAGAGCGATTTTTGCCAGTTCCACGTCGATGGGCTTGTTGATCAGCGAAGAGTACGCGGCTATGCGGATCAAAGCGCCTTCGAGTTCGCGAATGGAGGAGGCGAAACAGCTGGCGATAAATTCCAGGACGTCGCGCCCAACGACGGTGTTGTCGATGGCCGCTTTTTTCATCAGGATGGCGATGCGTGTTTCGAGGTCTGGTGGCTGAATGTCGGTGATCAGGCCACCTTCGAAGCGAGTGCGCAGGCGATCAGTCAGGGTGGTGAGCTGCTTGGGGGGTCGGTCGGAGGAGAGGATGATTTGTTTGTTTGCCTGGTGGAGTGCGTTGAAGGTGTGGAAAAATTCCTCCTGGGTTCCCTCTTTACCCTGGAGGAATTGGATGTCGTCAACCATCAGGATGTCGAGGTTGCGGTAGCGCCGTTTGAAGCTTTCTTGGCGGTCGTCGCGGACGGAGTTGATGTAGTCGTTGGTGAATTCTTCGCTGGATACGTAGCGGATGCGTAGGCCGGGTTGGAGCACTTGGGCGTAGTTTCCGGCGGCGTGCAGCAGGTGGGTTTTGCCGAGGCCGGAGCCGCCCCAGATGAATAGGGGGTTGTAGTTGATTGCGGGGCTTTCGGCTACGGCGAAGGCTGCGGCTTGGGCGAATTCGTTGGAGGGACCTTTGACGAAGGAGTCAAAGGTGTATTTGGGGTTAAGTGTGTTTTCGCTTGTTGACGCCGCGGGGGTTGGGGTTGTTGCTTGTGTGACGGTGGAGATGGTGGGTGTGTCTGGGGTGGTTGGTTGTTCGGGTTCAGGTGTGGGTTCTGGTGCGGGGGTGAGGGTTGATTGTGCTGGTGCGCCGTTGTTGGGCAGCGGGAGGTTGTCCCAGTATGCGGGGTTAACTGTTGCGTCTGAGGGTTGTGGGGTGGGGGTTGGTTGGGGTTGTTGGGCAGGTTCAGTGGGCGCTACTGGCGCTGCGGGGTGTTGGGTGTGTGGCTGTGCGGTGGGTTGTGGGTGGTAGCCCTCGGTGGGTTGGGCGGCTGCTGCGATTTGAACGATGAGTCCGCAGGGTTGCCCCATGCGTTGGCTGAGGACTGTTTCGAGGTGGGGGGATAGTTGTCCTTCGAGCTGGTCGCGTGCATAGGCATGGGGGACGGAGACGATGAAGAATCCGGGGATGACGGCGACGGGTGTTGCGATGGAGGCGATGGCGCGCAGTTGTGCGCTCAGTGGCGGTATTCCGGATTGGGGGTTGTTGCCGAGTGCGACAAGGTTGTCGAGCGCCTGCGTCCAGGTGGCGCGCAGGTCCTCATTGTTTGTTGTCAC